>JAHIQD010000019.1 GCA_018902795.1 Bacteroidota bacterium
AGAAGCAACTAAGAAATGGACGATGCCCATTCAAAACTGGGGGATTGTTCTGAACCAATTTATGCTTATTTTTGAAGAAAGGCTCAGATTATAAAATCCAAGCCTCAACTTTTTAACTTACACACTTTTCGGGATAGTGTCTTTTTCTTTTTCTTATTAAATGTGATATTAAAGCGATAAAAGGCGATCTCTTTATATACTGTTCCGGCTGAATTTACATTTTATCGGGATACTTTTGCAATTACAGGTAAACTTTCGTTCCCAGATTCCGATATGCTTTGTATCGCAAACAGGAAATTATCTTTGGAATAAGGAATGGTGATGGAGTTTTCCCTGGTAAAAATCTTTTCAGTCCAAACAGAACTGTCCGTTTCCCGAATCATTACCTTGTAGCCATTTACTTTTCCGGCAGAGGGTTTCTCCCAACTCAGTTTTGTTGAATTTGAAAGTTCTTTGACATCCATCAAAACGTTTTCTGGTCTGGAAGCAGATTTTGCCAAATTGGCTAAAACAGCAACATTTACTGCAGTATTGGTTTTCAAATAGTCGAAATCCATAAATTCAACCAAATCACCATATTTCTTTCCTTTTTCAGTTCTGATATCCTGATGCTGGTGGTCATAATTCTCATAATAATCAGTTAACCGAACCGCTGTAAATCCCTGATTGACAAAAGGGGTATGATCTCCGCCCCGCAGAAAACGGTCGTTTCTGTAAATCAGCTTTATATCGATATTCTTAACATAATTTTCTCCAGTTTCTTTTACATAGCGTGCAAGCTGCCGCGCGGCGCCGTCATTTTCAAGACCGTAATTTCTGATATTGGAAGCTTTTTTTTCAGTCTCGAAAGCCGGCAACCCCTCACTGAAAACTCTAAGTTTAGGCTTTCCCGAATTTTTAGGAGCATCAAAACTGTTGTTTCCAATCATATCATTATTTAAAACGGCCTCTATATCCCAGTTTTCAGCTTTTGCCTTGTCTGCTAACATTTTTGCCCCCAAAAGTCCCTGTTCTTCACCGCTTACTGCAACAAAAAGTATAGAAGCCGGAAATTTTGATTTGCTTAAAATTCTTGCGCTTTCAATCACCGCAGCTACTCCGCTGCCATCGTCATTGGCACCGGGCGCGGAACTTATAGCATCCATTCCATCCGAAACCCGTGAATCCAGATGACCGGAAATGATAATAATTCTCTTATCATTGGGATCGGTTCCTTTCAGAAGCGCTACTGCATTTCCCAAGTTCGTGAGTTTGCTGATGCGTTTTCCGTCTGGCTGTAAATCAATATTCTGGAGAAAAACTTCCATTCTTCCACCAGAATTCTCCGCATAATTTCTGAATTTAGCCAATACCCAGTTTCTTGCTGCACCAATTCCTTTTTCTGGATCTGTAGTAGAACTCATGGTGTGGCGCGTTCCGAAACTCACAAGTTTTACAATATTGGCTTTAAGAGAATCTTTATTTACCTGGGTTACATAACCCGAAATTTCGGGATCTTTTTCAGCTTTCTGTGCACTGATGAACAGCGACGTTAAAACACTCAGAAATAAAACTGTCTTTTTCATTTTAAATTTTTAATTTCATTAATAAAATCAGCAACAATATCATCTGACGTTGCCCAGGAAGTAATTAAACGGACCGCAGATTTCTCCTCATCCATTTTTTTCCATACATAAAAATCGAAATTCGACGAAAGCTGGTCGATTTGGTTTTGAGTTAAAATTGGAAAAATTTGATTGGTAAATGTTTCGGACAGAAAACTGCAGCCTTTCTCTTTGAAAGCTCTTTTAATTTCCATGGCCTTTTGATTGGCGCTTTTGGCTAATTCAAAATACAGATCATCCTTCAGCAATTCCTGAAACTGAATACCCAAAACCCTTCCTTTAGCCAGCATTGCACCCTTTTGTTTAAGATGAAACCCAAATTCATCCTGCAGATTTTCATTACAGATTACAATCGCTTCACCAATTAAAGCACCGTTTTTAGTTCCTCCCAAATAAAAAGCATCGGTATATTTAGCAATATCCTCTAAAGTTAAATCGTTGGTTTCAGCGGTTAATGCATGGCCAAGCCTTGCTCCGTCAAGGAAAAGATAAAGATTTTTTTCCTGGCAGAATTCGTACAGATTCTGAAGTTCGCTTTTTGAATAAACCGTCCCCACTTCTGTTGAATTGGATATATATACCATTTTTTGTTTCACCTGATGCGGGACATTGGTATGAAGATCCAGGATTTTCTGAATATCCTCAGGTTTCAGTTTTCCGTCTGTGGTTTCTACCCCATGCACTTTGTGTCCCGTTGCCTCGATAGCGCCGGTTTCATTGGTGAAAATATGGCCTGTTGCAACCGCCACAACACTTTCGTGAGGTCTTAGAAACGCGGAAATTACAATTAAATTGGCTTGGGTTCCGCCAGATACAAAGTGAACTTTTGCATTTGGATTATTTATCTTCTTCAGAATAAGTTTGGCTGCATTTTGCGAGTAATCATCAAGACCATAACCATTCTGCTGAACGAGATTAGATTTTACCAAAGCTTCCAAAATTCTTGGGTGGCAGCCTTCGGAATAATCATTTTTAAATGAGTATTTCATCAATAAATATTTAAGTAATTAATTGCGGATAAATTCATCTCATAAAAGTAGAAAAAAAAGGGTGATTTCACCATCAAAAAAAGGGGAAAAGACCTATGTTTTACAATAATAATTATCACACCTTTGTAAGGTAAAAAACAGCGAAAAACAAAAACTAATAACCTCTTTTTTATTTTAATATCAGAAAATCCTGTACTAAACACTAAAAAGTCTTTCAACCCATTTTTCATTCATATAAAGTACAGTTTTTCTGATCTTAAACTTGAAACGCACAATTACTTTGTGCGTTTTTTGTTGTTGAATATTATTGTTAGATTTGCACATCCTACAATCTAACTTTTATGATCTCCCTTACTGAAGAAAATTACCTGAAAGCGATTTTCCATTTAATAAACGACGAAAACACGGTGACCGTCAACGAACTCAGCAAATTTCTGAATGTAAAAATGCCCAGTGTAAATAACATGATGAAGAAATTTGCAGACAAAAACTGGGTACATTATGAAAGCTACAAACCCTTAAAAATTACGGACTCAGGGAAAAAACAGGCTGCTTTGGTCGTGAGAAAGCACCGTCTGACGGAAATGTTTCTTGTGGAGAAGATGAATTTCGGGTGGGAAAACGTCCATGAAATTGCTGAACAGCTGGAGCATATCCATTCTGAAACTTTCTTCGATAAAATGGATGAAATTCTTAATTATCCGAAATTTGATCCCCACGGAGAACCGATTCCTGATAAAGACGGAAACGTAATTGCGCAGGATCTAAAAAAACTAAGCAGCTGCGAAGTCGGGGAACATGTTATTTTCACTGCGGTTACGATCACCGATGATGATTTCCTCAGCTTCCTGAACGAAAAAAAATTAGTGCTGGGCAAAAAAATTGAAATTCTCAACATTGAAAAATTCGACAAAACAATGTCGGTGAAAATCCAGGGAAACAAGACAGTTTTAAGTAAAATGGTCTGCGAAAAGATCCTCGTAAAACAATAGCCTGACCGGAGTTGTCTTTTTGGAACATTGCTCCATTTCACTTAACTTTGTATCATTCACAATAAAATCAATAAAAATTAAAAATATGTCAAAAGCAATTTCGCAAGTTCCTTACGCAGTGAACGAACCGGTAAGAACTTATGAACCAGGGTCTTCCGAAGTGAAATCCCTTATATCCACTTACAAAAAAATGTGGGGTGAAAAGGTAGAAATCCCAATGATCATCAACGGAAAAGAAGTAAAATCTGATAATAAAATTGCAATAAGCTCACCACAGGATCACCAGCATGATCTTGGTTTCTATTATAAGGGAACCATGCAGAATGTGGATGAAGCCATTAGCACAGCATTAGCCGCTAAAGAAAAATGGAATAATCTGGGCTGGGAGCAGCGTGCAGCTATTTTCTTAAAAGCCGCAGATTTGATCGCAGGTCCGTACAGAGACACATTAAATGCGGCAACTATGATCGGGCAAAGTAAAAATGTTCATCAGGCGGAAATTGATGCAGCATGTGAATTCATCGATTTTCTGCGTTATAATGTAGAATTTATGACGGAAATATATACAGATCAGCCCGTTTCTGACGCCGGAGTATGGAACAGATCAGAATACCGTCCCCTGGAAGGATTCTGTTTTGCAGTAACGCCGTTTAACTTTACAGCAATTTCCGGAAACCTGCCTACCTGTATGGCAATGATGGGAAATGTAGTGGTTTGGAAGCCTTCAGACAAGCAAATTCTTTCGGCTAAAGTAATTATGGATATTCTGACCGAAGCCGGTTTGCCAGCGGGAGTTATCAATATGATTTTTACTGACGGGAAAGAAACCGCAGAGAAAGTTCTTGCTCATCCGGATTTTGCAGGTCTGCACTTTACAGGTTCTACAAAAGTTTTCCAGGGAATGTGGAAAATGATCGGTGATAATATTCATCAGTATAAAACATATCCAAGAATCGTTGGGGAAACCGGCGGAAAAGATTTTGTGATGGTACATCCTACCGCAAATGTGGAAGCGGTAGCAACCGGTTTGGTACGCGGTGCATTCGAATATCAGGGTCAGAAATGTTCAGCTGCATCTAGAGCATACATTCCTCAGTCTCTTTGGAACGATGTGAAAAAAGTAATGGAAGCTCAGCTGAAAACCATAAAGATCGGAAGCCCGGAAGATCCTTCAAATTATGTAAACGCTGTGATTGATAAAAATTCTTTCGAGAAATGTAAGGGTTATATCGAAAGAGCTGAAAAATCAGGAGAAGCAAGCGTCATCTTCGGCGGTAAATGCGATGATTCAAAAGGCTGGTTTGTAGAACCAACGGTGATTGAAACAACCAATCCGAAATACGAATCCGTTTGTGAAGAAATCTTCGGACCTATCCTTTCTGTTTTCGTCTACGAAGATAAAGACTGGCATGAAACTTTAAAACTGGTTGATGAAACTTCCCCGTATTCCTTAACAGGATCAATTTTTGCACAGGACCGTTATGCAATTGATGAAGCATACAAAGCGTTAGAAAACGCTGCAGGAAACTTCTACATCAACGATAAGCCTACAGGAGCGGTTGTAGGTCAGCAGCCTTTTGGCGGTGCGAGAGCTTCCGGAACCAATGACAAAGCAGGATCGAAAATGAATCTCTTGAGATGGGTTTCTGTAAGAAGCATCAAGGAAACTTTCGTTTCTCCAAAAGACTATAAATATCCGTTTTTAGGATAAAATATTTTCTTTAATAAGTTGAAAACTCTGTCTTTTGGACAGAGTTTTTTTTTGTTTTCTGTTATGATCTTGCATTAAAGCATTGAATAATTCACAGTTAAAGTATTCTAGGCAATATTTAACAAAAATTTATGCTTTAATAAAAATGTGTGGCACGCTTTTTACAATTAAAGAGTTATCAAATAAATTTTCAAAAAATCTTAAAATTTAAAATTATGAGTACTAAAAGAAATGGCTTATTAGCTTTATTAGGACTTGGAGCAGTAGCTTGGTGGAAATACAAAAATTCCACTCCGGAAGAAAAACAGGCTGTTAAAGATACTTTCAATACAGCAAAAGATAACTTCAATAAATTCGGAAGTGATTTAAAATCAAAAGCAAGCGACGTTGCTTCTCAGGTTCAGAACAAAATGGATCAGGCAAAAACTTCAGCTGAAAGTTCTGTTAACCAGAACTAAAAATATAGTTTTTATATTAGTAGAAACCGCGGTGTAAATTTTTTATACCGCGGTTTCGTTTTTTGTGAACTAAAATTTAAATACTGCTACATAAAAAATCCCGAACGAATCGGGATTTTATTTATTTTAATAAAGCATTGAAAGTGTCACCCTGCCGGATATCACCGGTACTGTAACCTTTCATAAACCATTCTTTTCGCTGCGCTGAGCTGCCGTGAGTAAATCCTTCCTGATTCACATAACCCTGCGAACGTTTCTGGATATTGTCATCTCCCACTGCTTCCGCTGCAGAGATCGCGGATTCGATATCTCCGGGTTCAAGGATCTTTTCCCGGTTATCAGTCTGTTTCGCCCAAACGCCGGCATAAAAGTCTGCCTGAAGCTCAGTGGCTACCGATACTCTGTTCAAATCAGCTTCAGAATATCTTCCGCTCGATCTCAGTTGATCCACTTTCTGAGTGGTTCCCAGAAGCGTCTGAACGTGGTGACCTATTTCGTGAGCCATAACGTACGCTATAGAGAATTCCGAAACCTGAGCGCCAAACCTTTGCTGCAGTTCCTGGAAAAAACTCATATCCATATAAACCGTCTGATCTGCCGGGCAATAAAAAGGCCCCATAGCTGCTTGTGCAGTTCCGCAGCCCGATTGTGTAACACTCTCGAACATGACTACTTTTGGTGCTTCATAATGCATTCCGTTTTCCTGAAATATTTTACCCCAGGTCTGTTCAGTTTCGGCTGTTACCATCTGAACAAACTCGCGGACTTTTAACTCGTCAGGTGTCAAATCTCTCTGCTCGGTCTGCTGAGAACTTCCCGCTCCTGAGGAAAGGATAGCGGAAGGGTCTCCTCCAAGAAAGAAAATTATTGCGGCAATAATTAGGGTTCCCAAACCTCCGCCCACAAGCATCCCGCCTCCGCCGGTGCCTCGTCTGTCATCTACATTCCCGCTTCTGTCATTTGTCCATTTCATAATGAATATTTTATTATTAAACTCGAAATTAAAATTACAAAAATTTCTTACCGATTCAGTTTATTTTTTTCCAGCCAATAACTGGTTGACTGAAATATAGAAACGCAGTCATCAACCAAATTCTGTACCGTGTTTTTTACCGGCGTTTCATCATAATACAGTTTAAAGTTTTCAGGAAGATCAGATTTCTGCAAAACCAGTGAATATTGTCTTACCTTCTTGGTTGGAGAAATCACCGTTAAATAATTATCTTTAATAAGACCTAAATCCTGATAAGTCGCAACATAAGCTTTCGGTTGGAACGTATCTTTAAAAACATCCTGCCCCAAAAATTTCGACTGGTAATTAAAATTCAGAAGTCCGAATAAAGTGGGCATCACATCAATTTGCGACATTAACTGATTAAATTGCTGCGGGGCAATAAAACCTTCGGAAAAAATCATTCCGGGGATTCTGTATTTATCCATTGGAAGTTCCGTTTTTCCGGCACTTGAGGCACAATGATCAGCAACAATGACGAAGACAGTATTTTTATACCAATCCTGTTTTTTTGCCATTTCAAAAAACTTACGAAGAGAATAATCCGTGTATTTCACTCCTCCGTCACGCGATTTTGCATTCCCGGGAATATCAATTCTACCTTCAGGATAGGTAAATGGCCGGTGATTAGAAACCGTCATCCAGTGGTTAAAAAACGGTTTTCCCGACTTTGCTTCCTGATTCATTACCTCGATCGCCTTTCTCGCCATATCTTCATCAGAAACGCCCCAAACATTACCAAAAGTAATTTCCTCGGGTTTAAAGTTATTTCTGTCCACGATATCATAACCATTTCCTTTATAGAAATCTTCCATATTGTCGAAATAGCTGTAACCGCCATATAAGAATTTCACGTCATAACCTTTGGATTTGAAGACACTTCCTGTGGTAAATTTATTCTTGTTATTTTCCCTTTTGATGATACTTTCACCGGCTGTCGGAGGAATACACAATGTCAATGCTTCCAGGCCGCGAACGGTTCGGTTTCCAGTTGCATAAAGATTGGTAAACATCAGAGATTTACCGGCCAAACTGTCTAGAAAAGGAGTGATTTTTTGGGTATTTCCGTAATACGCAAGAAAATCAGCGGAAAGACTTTCAATGGAAATTAAAACGACGTTTTTCTTTAATTCAGGGCTTTCGGAAGTGATGGTTCTGGATAAAGCGGACGGCTGAAACTGCTTCAGAAAATTCTGTTCAGCAACAGCTTCATTCAATGTTGGATAAAACTGGAAATAATCGAGTTCTTTCTGGGTAAAAGCTTTGAAAAATTTAGGAAAACCATTCGCCTGAATTTCCTGAGCAAAGGTATTTTCAGTTTTAACGGAATCCAGTTTTGGAATAATAATCAGACTTAATCCGCACAACACAAGGAATGATCCCAGCAAAATAAGTTTCTGTTTGAAATTCGGAAGGTCTAAAAGTTCATTTTTAGTTTTTTTGAAGATCAACCATGTGACTGCTACCGTAAAAATCAAAATCACCGAAAACAAAGGGACTACAGGATAACTTTCCATGATATTCCCAATGACTTCATTGGTGTAAATCAAATAATCTACCGCTATGAAATTGTAACGTACCCCGAATTCATTCCAGAAAAAATATTCGCTTACCGCATTGAAAATAATCAATAAAACATACAGAAATAAGGTAATGAAATAGAGAATATTTCTGATTTTAATTCTCTGAGACGGCAGAAAAAGTAACAAACCGAAGAACAAAGTTTTCATGCCTACAAAAGCGATGGCAACTTCCGGGAAAGAACCGCCGTACTGTTTGAAAATATTTCCGGGCACGAAAGCTGTGTAAATGAGTGCCAACATTAAAATTCCAAAAATGATGTAACCGTAAGGTTTTCTGTATTTTGAATTGGACAAAAACAGGAAATACAAAGCCAATAAACTGCTCGACAGTAAGAACACAAAAATGTCGCTGAGTAAACCGACAAAAAGAATCTTCAAACTTTCGAATACCCCGAAACTCGCATTGGTAATGGGATGAAAGATGAAAACGATTCTTAATATAAATGAAACAAGGAGATAAAAACTCCCGAGCCAGAGAAACGGCTTTATTTTTTTGAGATCCATTTTAAAAATATTTATGTAATCTCACCGTATTTAAAAACGCATGAGATTTCAGTTTGTTGTAAAACTACAAATTTCCGAAACCAATATTTCCTTTTTCCTCAGAAAGGTTTCTCTTGAAATCGATCATCTGTAAAGCGGTAACTGCCGCTTCGATTCCTTTGTTACCAAGACTTCCGCCGCTTCTCGCGATGGACTGTTCTTTGGTATCGTCAGTTAACAGACAGAAAATAGTGGGAACATCGGTTAAAATATTGCAGTCTTTAATTCCCTGCGCTACTGCAGAACAAACGTAATCGAAATGCGGAGTTTCTCCCCGAATCACACAGCCAATCGCTATTACTGCATCGAATTTTCTTTCTTTACAAAGCTGCATCGAAGCATAATTGAGTTCAAAAGCTCCGGGAACTTTAAAGATATTGATGTTTTCTTCTTTTACGCCCTCTTTTTTCAGCACTTCTACCGCACCGTCACGAAGGTTAGCGGTTACAAAATCATTCCATTCAGAAACAACAATGCCAATTCTAAAAGAACCGGCATCATTAATCTGTAATGGTTTGTAATCTGAAAGATTTACAGTTGCCATTTTATATTTTTTATTTAGTAATATTTTACCATTTCGATGTAAGAATCAGACATTCCGTTATCATAATCCTGATATTTTTCGTCGATTGCAGAGAAATATTTTTTAGCTTCAGCATTCTTTTTCAATGCCAATGCAACCAAACCTGCTTTTCTTGTAAAATAATAAGAAGTATATGGATCGTCTGAAGCTGAAGTAGCTTTATCTAAAAGCGACAATGCATCGTCATTTTTATTAAGGTTTACCTGGCAATCAGCCATCGCGCCGTATTTCAAAGCCATCAAAATTTTATTGTCAGAAGAAAACTTATCTAATAAATCATAAGCTTCCTGATATTTACCTTCTTTGAATTTCAAAAGACCAGCGTTATAAGCAGAAAGTTTTCCTACTTTAGTTCCTGAATACTCATTGTAAGTCCCAAGATAACCAGGATTTGCAGCCGTTTTTCCTCCCAAAGCAAGCTCTTCTTTTCCGTCAGCTAAATTTTTCTGTGCAGCAAGATAACTTAAAGTGGCCTCTTCATTTCTTGGCGCTACATAAAACTGCTGGAAAGCAAAATAAGCCAAAACTGCTAATACCAAAGCACCGAAAACAGTGATTAAAGTTTTAGAATGTTTTTCAAGAAAGCGTTCTGTATCCAGAGCACCTCTGTCTAAATCTCTGAAAATCTCTACAGTTTCCTTACCTTCAAGTTCTTTTTTGTTGGTGTGCGGTTTATCTTTTGCCATAATAGTATTAAAAATTGAAGTGCAAATTTAACTGTTTTATAACGATTTACAAAATTATGTCTGAAAAAACATTTTCTTTATCAATAACGCCGTAAACAGCAGGGTTTTTATGGTAATGTACCAACAGTATTAATATTCTAAAATAGTGTGAACATCAGCATTGAACTGTTTCAGCCGTTCTTCTCCCTGAAGTTCTTTCAGTCCGATTAAAAAACTGAACTGAGCAACCTCGGCGCCTTGTTTCTCCACCAGTTTTGCAGCAGCTTCTGTAGTTCCTCCAGTTGCGAGAAGATCATCGTGAATAAGTATTCTCTGCCCGGGTTTAATCTGTCCGGTGCGCATTTCTATTTCTGCAGAACCGTATTCCAGCTCGTATTTTTCACTGATAAAAGGTGGCGGCAGTTTTCCGGCCTTTCTGATTAAAATAAACGGAACTTCCAGTGCAACAGCAACCGCGATGCCAAAGAGGTATCCGCGGCTTTCAATACCACAGACTGCATCCACTTTTCCGCGGCTGAAACTTACAAGATCAGCAATAACGTCTTCGTAAAGTTTCGGATTGAGAAAAATAGGCGTAATATCTTTAAACTGAATGCCGGGTTTGGGAAAATCCGGGATATTTTCTATCGTATTTTCTAATTTCTGGATCAGTTCAGGATTTTTCATTTTAATTGATTTTATAGCTTGAAATTTTCCACTCACCGTCTACATTTTTCAAACCAAAAGTAACCAGAAGCGAAGTTGTTTTTCCGTCTTTATCGGTAACGTCGTATGTGGCATTTACGCTTGCATCATTAGCTCCGGCGTTGTTGGTTGTAATATTTTTAACATTGATGCTCTTCACCCCGCCAAACCCTGAATTAGGATTTGAAAACGTTTCATAAGAACCCCAGTTCGGATTGTCTGAGGTTTCGTAAGCTGCCTTCAGGTTTTTCGTGCTGAGACTGTTCAGAAATTTGGAAACACTGGTTTTAGGATCAGCAGTTGGTGCAGTCGTCACCGTTGGTTCGTCAGTTATCACCGAAGGAATCTCCGTTGTCGTATTCGCCGGATTAAGAGCAGGATTTCCTGCAGGCATCAATAATGCTTTTGGATTTACAGCAACTCCGATTTTCGACATTTTATAGGTCTTCTTTGTAGTTTTTACCGAAACAGTAATATCGATTTGGTTATTTGAAATTTTATCGGCCGGCAGAGAGGCAAATCTTAAATTAAAACCTTTGAAGTTATTATCCTGCATTAAATTTTTTGAAGTCAGAATTCTGTTTCCATTGCTGAATACCTCAAGTATTGCTTCCAGACCGGCGCCGGAGAAGGCAATCGGTTTTCCGGAAGTGTCTACCAAACGCGGAACAATCTGCAGCGATTTGGGACCCAAAACACTGTCAACAGCTATTGGTTTTGTAGTAACACTTAAAGAATTTGCTGAAATATCATTCGGATCAGATTCTTTCGCCATGTCATTTCCAAAAATATTCATTTCACCTAAAGACGGCGGCCCTGTGCTTGTCCAGTCTATTCCGTTCTGTTGAGCAACTTTGTCTGCAAGGGTGAATATCTCGGGAACTTTCTTTCCGTTGATTAGCTTTCCTAAGGCATTCAGCTCGTTCACGTCTCCTTCAGCTTCCACTCCGAAAGTTTTCAGGATGTATAAAGCTTCACTGAATTTTACCTGTTGAAGGGTATTTAAACTCGATGCCATATCATTAATACTCGACTGAAATGTTTTGGTTGTAGTTGCATCTACCTTGTCTTTTTTACAGGCGATCAACAGCAAAAAGAAGAAAAATAAAAACAGAACTTTTTTCATAGTGCGTGGTTTAATACAAATTTAAAGAAAATCCCGACATAAAGCCGGGATTATATTTTAAAAGATATTCAGTTCTACTAGAACGGATATTCGTAAATTTTAGATTCTTTAAGGAATGGATTACCTTCAGGAATAAGTTTTAATTTAGAAAGTGCAGTCATTACTACAAAGATAAATAAACCAACTCCGAATAATACAGATCCTAAATTGAGTAATAATACCTCAGGTGTTTTCCAATAAGGTCCTACGGTTCCCGGCATTACCATATTGAAATAATCTAACCAGTGACCACACAGTACTACAACTGCCATTACCGTCACTACCATATAATTTCGTTTGATACTTGAACTTACTAAAACCAAAAGCGGAATAAGGAAGTTAACGATCAGCATTGGTAAGAATGTCGGAGAATAGTACTTGAATCTCCCGAAGAAATAATTAACCTCTTCCGGAACGTTCGCATACCAGTACAGCATGAACTGTGCAAACCAGGTATACGTCCAAAGCATACTTGTAGCGAAAAGGAAAACTCCTAAATCATGCAGGTGATTATCATTGAACTGCGGAAGGAATCCGTTTTTCTTAAGATAAACACTTATAAGAATGATCGCAGCAATTGCTGAAGAAAGACAGCTAACCATTGCATACCAGATATACATTGTAGAATACCAGTGAGGGTCAATTGACATCAACCAATCCCAAGCCCAGGCTGCAGATGCAAAACCGAAGAACGCGATATATCCTACACTCCAGCTATAGTAGCTTGCATACACTTTTCTGCTTTTGGTATCGTCCACTTTTTTAGAAAGCGATTTCAGTTTCCATGCAAAGAAAGATGCCCCAATTACATAAATAAGCGTTCTAACCGCATAGAATGGAATGTTTAAGAATATTTTCTTTTCGAAAAGGATGGCGTCAAAATGAATATTTCCAGGTTCTGTTAATTCCGGATCCATCCAATGGAACAGGTGACCCTGATGAGTAATATTCAAAATCATAATGATGACAACGATCGCGCCTCCGTAAGGAATGTAAGAAGCAATTGCTTCCATCACTCTTAAGATAATAATAGACCAACCTGCATGAGCAGCATTCTGAATACAATAGAAAAACAGTGCACAGCAGCTCAAAGCAAACAAAAATACAGCAACTGTATGAATGGCAGCTAACGGCTGATTGTGAACCTGCATTTTCGCATGCTCCAAATGCGCAGCATGATCCTGAGGCCCTACCATTTCACTTGAATTGGTTGGTGCATGATTTCCTCCGGCGTGAACAGCCTCCATCATATGTTCAATTCTTGCATCATCCATTCCGTGATTCATAAAATAACCTGCTCCAAAAAGCACTAATCCCAGAACGATAAATATGATTGAATATAATCTTAATTTAGGTGAAAAACTATACATTTTTTAATACTTTTTATTTTTGAGGACTAGTTGTTACACTTGTTGAAGCTGCCGGTGCAGATACTGCTGCTGCAGGAGCTGCTGTAGTGGCTGCAGGTGCAATTCCGCCTTTGAAAGCGCTCATTACATACATTGCAACTCTCCATCGGTCACCCGGGGTAAGTTGTCCTGCATAAGATCCCATTGCATTTCTACCGTTGGTTAAAACATAATGAACTGATCCTACTGTGATTTGTCTGTCAGCATATTTAGGTACTCCCGCATAAGCTCCGCTAACCACAATTGGTCCCTGTCCGTCACCTCCGGTACCGTGGCAAGCTGAACAGGTTTTATCATATAATCCTTTACCTCTTTCAATATCTTTTGCCTGGTTTGCAGGATTGAGAGGAGAAGCGTTAATTGCTTTAGATTCCTCGTATCCCGCATTATACTGATCAGGTGTCATTCTTTCATTTGCTGCTACATCAGCTACTGCATCTTTATCATGTACAACTGTTCCGTTTACCGGACCTAAACCTGTGGCACCGTTATTTTTTACAAATGCAGGAATTTCGTTTTCATGAGTAGAGTAGGCATCTTCAGCTTTCATCAAAGGATCATAAGCTACAGGATAATACATATCAGGAAAATAGACCAAAGGTGGATTTTCCTTGCTGCAAGAACTTAATGAAATTGCTGCAAAACCTAAGATAGCTGTAATTTTAATAATATTCTTTGTCATTTTAAGCTTCTTTTACAGTTATTTCTTCAACTCCGGTATCAATCAGGATTTGTTTTACTGCATCCACATCATCGGTTACAAATTCCATCATAAATTTATCGTCGGTAGTTCTCGGATCAGGATTCTGTGGAGGGCAACCAGGATACATTTTATTTCTTGCCAAAAAGGTAAGAGACATCATGTGTGCTGCACAGAAAACCATCAACTCAAACATCGGAACCACGAAAGCAGGCATGTTGTGCGCCCAGTCGAATGCCGGTTTACCACCGATATTCTGCGGCCAGTCATGATTCATAGTGTACCATGTAACCAAACTTCCTATGGTAACCCCGTATACTGCATATAAAAATGCTGCATCGGAAATTCTTGTTTTCTTTAAGCCTAAAGCTTTATCGAGCCCGTGAACCGGAAACGGAGTGTATACTTCGTCAATTTTGATTCCTTTATCATTGAATGCATGAACGCCGTTCATTAAATCGTCGTCGTCAGCATAAATACCAAATATTCTTTTAGTGGTGCTCATCTTCTTCTTCTTTTGCTTTATAAGTTTCACCTGATATTTTCAAAATAGTCTTCAGCTCGGCCTGTGCAATAACAGGGAACGTTCTGGCGTATAATAAAAATAATACTCCGAAAAATCCTATTGTTCCAAGGAACACCCCTACGTCAATAATTGTAGGTTTAAACATCGTCCATGAACTTGGTAAATAATCTCTTGAAATATTGATTACGATAATATCAAATCTCTCGAACCACATCCCGATATTAATGATCAGTGCAATAATAAATGTTGCGATGATATTGGTTCTGATTCTTTTGAACCAGAATAATGCAGGGATTACAAGGTTACAGATAATCAATGCCCAGAAAGCCCACCAGTAAGGACCTGTTGCTGCTCCCGGAGAAAGATAAGTAAAGTCTTCATATCTTGATCCGGAATACCATCCGATAAAATACTCGGTTGCGTATGCTACCGTTACCATACCGCCGGTTACGATGATTACAATGTTCATAATTTCGATATGATACATGGTAATATAATCTTCTAAGTGACAAACTTTTCTTGCAACAAGCAATAGCGTCTGTACCATGGCGAATCCGGAGAAAATCGCACCCGCAACGAAATATGGCGGATAAATGGTGGAGTGCCAACCTTTAATTACCGAAGTAGCAAAGTCAAAGGATACCGTGGTGTGTACCGAGAATACCAGTGGAGTTGCCAAACCTGCCAATACCAAAGATAGTTCTTCGAAACGCTGCCAGTGTTTTGCTTTACCGCCCCATCCGAATGAAAGGAAGGTGTAGATTCTTTTGGTCCAAGGTGTCTTTGCACGGTCTCTGATCATCGCAAAGTCAGGGATAAGTCCCATAAACCAGAATACGGTGGATACAGAGAAGTAAGTGGAGATCGCAAATACGTCCCAAAGAAGCGGCGAGTTAAAGTTCCCCCAAAGAGAACCGAACTGGTTCGGCAAAGGGAATACCCAATAGCCTACCCATACTCTACCCATGTGAATTACCGGGAAGATCGCTGCCTGTACAACGGCGAAAATCGTCATCGCTTCAGCAGAACGGTTTACCGACATTCTCCATCTTTGTCTAAATAATAATAGTACCGCGGAGATCAGGGTTCCGGCGTGACCGATACCTACCCACCAAACGAAGTTGGTAATATCCCATCCCCAGTTATTGGTTCTGTTAAGTCCCCATGCACCGATCCCGGTACCAATGGTGTAAGCTATACAGCCAAATCCGTAGATGAATAGTGTTAAAGCTATCCAAAATGAAATCCACCAAAGTTTTCCGGCTCTTTCTTCGATAGGTCTTGCGATATCTTCTGAAATATCGTGATAAGTTTTGTGACCAATAATTAAAGGTTCCCTTATCGGAGCTTCGTAATGTCCTGACATTTTTTACCTATTTATTATTTTTAAACATTGTTTTCTTTTCTGTTTCTCACTTTGGTATGGTAGAAAACGTTTGGTTTTGTACCAATTTCCTCAAGCAAAGTATATCTTCTGTTGGTGTTGTATAACGCTCTAACTTCTGAAGTTTTGTCGTTCATATCACCGAATTTCATAGCACCTGTAGAACAAGCGTTCACACATGCTGTAGAGAATTCCCCATCTTTTATTCTTCTTCCTTCTTTCTTCGCTTCAAGAATCGTGTTCTGTGTCATTTGGATACACATTGAACATTTTTCCATTACCCCTCTTGTTCTTACAACCACATCCGGATTCAGTACCATTCTTCCTAAATCGTTATTCTGATTGAAGTCGAATTTATCATTCAGGTTATAAGTAAACCAGTTGAATCTCCTTACTTTGTAAGGACAGTTATTCGCACAGTATCTTGTACCGATACATCTGTTATAAGCCATTTGGTTCTGTCCCTGTTTACCGTGAGAAGTTGCCGCTACCGGACAAACTGTTTCACACGGTGCATGGTTACAGTGCTGGCACATCACCGGCTGGAAGATCACATCAGGATTGTCTGCAGGATGGTTTAAGATTCCGCTTTCTTTATCCATAAAATGACCGTACATTCCAGGAACATTAAGATCAGCAGTGATGGCCTCTTCCTGAGAAAGTTTTCCGTCTTTATTCAAATCGATATCAGCAGGAATGTTGGTAGAATAGTAACGGTCGATTCTCAACCAGTACATATCTCTGGACATTCTCACCTCTTCTTTACCTACAACCGGAACGTTGTTTTCAGCCTGACATGCAATAATACATGCTCCACAACCCGTACATGAGTTCAAGTCAACCGATAAGTTAAAGTGTGGGCCGTCCATATCATCGAAAGCATCCCAAAGGTCGATTTTACCAGCTGGTAAAGCTCCACCGATGGTGTGATATTCCAATGGTTTGTTCCATCCTAATTTCTCGTCATCGAATTTTACATTTAAGAAAGTATCCAAAGGAACCTCTCTTGCAATCTCGTAACGTCCCATCAAGGTATTCTGAAGCTGCATTCCTGCAAATTCATGAGCCTCTCCGGTTTTCTCAATAGTTACATTGGATAAAACTGAATTTGAACCGTCAAATAAAGGATATGCGTTAACACCGGTTTCAGCAACTTTCCCTGAATCTTTCTTTCCGTAACCAAGAGCAAGTCCCATAGAACCTTCTGCCTGACCCGGTTGGATATACACAGGAACATTGTTAATTTTCACGCCGTTAACGGTAAGGTTTACAACAGATCCTCCTAACTGCATTCTTGCGTTCAGGTCGTTGTCAATACCTAATTTCTGAGCATCTCTTGGAGAAATCGTTAAATAGTTATCCCACGAAAGTCTCGTAATTGGATCCGGTAATTCCTGCAACCAAGGGTTGTTTGCCTGAGTTCCGTCTCCTATAGAAGTTTTTGTATAAAGCACCAATTCCAAATCGGATGCTTTAAAGTTATTTAATTCAGTGGCAGCCTGTGCAGCATTACCGCCTGTATAAGAAAGCGATCCTATAACGCTTCCACCTTCAATTACACCATTGTAAAGTGCTTTATTGAAAGTAGTTCCACCGATGAGAGTGGCTGCATTCGCTTTTAAATAATCGTAATAATTATTGGCTGCATTGTTTTTACCGTTCATCCAAACCAATAGAGATTCTTCGATCTGTCTTGATTTGTAAATTTTCTGAATGGTAGGCTGCATTAAGGTATAAATACCTGTCTGAGGAGCCATATCACCCCATGACTCCAGCCAGTTTGCTACAGGAATTACAGCTTTCGCCGCTTTGTACATTTCGTTTTTCTTATCAGCAACAGCAACTACACAAGCTACTTTTGCCAACAGTTTTTTGAAATCTTCACCTTTATTGCTGGAGTAAATCGGGTTTACATTGTTGGTAATCAACACCCCAACCTGACCTGAATTCATCCAACCTAAAAATTCCTGATATTTACCTGCATCAAATTCCTTAAGGAAGTTTGCTTTACCTGTGAAAGCAGATGATGCTAATTTTTGATTGATTAAATGTGCTAAAACGTGAGCCGCTTTGGAACCGTCAGCAAAAACAACAGCATTGCTGCCTTTTGCCTGTAATTCTTTAACGATTTCGGCAGCTTCCTTACTGGTTGTACCTCCGTTAAGACCGTTGTACACTTCAACAAGAACTTTGTTTACTGCACTTGGCTTCAATTTAATTCTGGTATCAGCGTTGGCACCTGTTAAAGACATGTTGGACTCAATCTGAATGTGTCTCAACATATCCGGACCTGGCTTTCTTGCTGCGGCATATGAAGTTTCTAATGAACCTCCGTTATAATCTCCTAAGAAATCTGCCTGGAAAGAAACCACCAACTGTGTTTTAGATAAATCGTAAACCGGCAATGCTCTCTGTCCGAAAACTTCCTGTGCCGCATCTAAAGCTGCGGTGTGAGGAACTGCATCATAAGTAACCAGTTCCGCAGTAGGATATTTGGTTTTAAAATCTGCAAATAATCTTTTGAAAGTTGGCGAAGCGTAAGAATGTGACAAAACCACAATTTTCTTTCCTCGTGCCTGTGCATCTGACAAACCTTTAAGAACGAAATCATCTACTTTATCGAAGGTTTCATCTTTACCGTCAAGTTTTGGCTGTTTTACTTTATCATTGTCATAAAGTGAAAGTACTGCTGCCTGTGCTCTTGCATTGGTTTTACCCAATTCTTTAGCCAACGGATTCGGTTCAATTTTGATTGGTCTTCCTTCTCTGGTTTTTACTAAAACACTTGCGAAATCGTACCCGTCAAAATAGGTTGATGCATAATAATTTGGAACTCCCGGAATGATTTCGTGGGGTTTCACCACGTAAGGGATGGTTTTGATCACCGGAGCTTCACAGGCAGCCAAAGTAACTGCAGCTGTGGAGAATCCTAAAAGCTTAAGAAAATCTCTTCTTGAAGTTCCTGACTCTTTCGACTGATCGTCTCCCAATAATTCATCCACCGGAATTTCGTTCTGAAACTCTTTCTGAGCCAGCTTACCGTTTAAGCTTGGATCTTTCAGTTCGTGAATACTTCTGAATTGTATTTTATTTGAAGCCATTGATACTTCTAATTTTTGTTATTAATAATGACATTTACCACACTCAAGCCCTCCAATAGCATCTACCGTAATCTTAGTACCTGAACCGTATTGTTTTTTCAGTTTTTCGTGTAGATTTTTGAAGTACTCTTTATTATAACCGTTGTTCATATCAACTTCTGTTGTTCTATGACATTCGATACACCATCCCATGGTGAAGTCGTTTGCCATATGCACCACATTCATGGTATCCACCTGTCCGTGACAAGCTTTACAAACTACATCAATCTTAGCCTCAGGGTTTTTCTTGTTGTATGAAGTGATAATTGCCTGCTCTCCTGCCACAACGTGTTGTGAGTGGTTGAAGTAAACAAAATCAGGCATATTGTGGATTCTTGTCCATTCAACAGGCTGAGTTTTGCCGGTGTACTGCTGTTTCGCAGGATCCCATCCGGTTGCAGCATATATCTTCTGGATTTCTCCGTCGTAGAAAGATTTATCTTTACCTGGCTCCATATATTTTCCGGTATATTCGGAAATAGTACGGTGACAGTTCATACAAACGTTCATCGAAGGAATTTCTGATACTTTACCGTATTTCGCGGAAGAGTGACAAAGCTGACAGTCGATTTTATTTTCACCTGCGTGAATCTTGTGAGAGAAGTGAATCGGCTGTTCAGGCTTATATCCTTTATATACCCCAATCCACATCATCCAGTTCCAGATTCCGTAAGCAGCTAACACTCCTAATACAACCAGAATACCTTTTCCTACAAAGTGATATCTCTTATAAAGATCTGCAAGGGAAGTAGTTCTTGTCGCGTTCAGCACTGATAATTCTTCACTTTCCTGAAGTTTTACCAACTGTCTCAGTTTTAACAGCAACCAAAGCAAGAGACCGCCAATAGCAAGCAATGAAATCAGGATAATTTTTGAATTAACTGATTCTTTTTTTGCTGCTTCCAGAGCTGCCACTGAACTGGTATCAGTTGCTGCCGCTGCGCCCGCTTCTGCAGCAGGTGCGGCCGCTGGAGGATTGGTGGTGTACTCTAAAATGTCGTTAATATCCTGATCTGTAAGATTAGGAAACTGAAGCATTTCAGTTTTGTTGAACTTCTCAAAAACTTCATTGGCATACTTGTCACCAGAAGCTCTTAATGCCTTATTGTCTTTAATCCATTTGTGAAGCCAGTCTGTATCCAGATTCTGCTCCTTTTTAAGCTTGTCTACTACGCCTCCTAATGCAGGACCAACAAGTTGCTTATCTAATGCGTGACACGCCGTACAGTTTGCTTTAAAAAGCTTTTCACCGTTCTTGGCATCTCCTTGAGCGTAAATAGAAGCACTGGTCGACAGCAATAATCCTATTGCGATAAGACCCCTTTTGTAATGCTTTCTCCAACTAATCATTTATAAAATCTTGGGTTAGTAAAATATTTTGAGTTTACTTTTCAATTGGGCAAAAATAAGACTTTTAACAGAAATTTAACGGCAGAAAAAATGAGCAATCCATCATTTGGGTTAATTTGTATCAATTCTAAATAACAAATGTTGGTATAATTTTTATTTGTTATAAATTTGCCCAAATTAATGTTTGATGAAATATATTCTTAAAATATTTACCGCCCTTTCTTTCTTTGTAATTAATGCAATTGATGCACAGCAAGTTGTAAAAAACGACACCATATCCGGAACTCCACTTACCATCAGCATGGATAAAAAAGTGAATGATCTGCTGGTAAATATCGAAGACAAATGTGCCACCACCAACATAGGTTACGGTGAAGATAGAGCTCCGAAATCTACAGCTCCAAAGATTGTTGTACCCGAAAAAGAACTTTCCAGAGCGGAAATATGCAGAAGAAACCCAAGAATTATGGGATACAAGATTCAGCTCTCTGTTGTAAAAACCAATGAAGAAGCCCGGGAAGTCGGGATGTTCTTCCGCAGAAGGTTCCCTAATATGAAAGTAGAAATTGACGCATCCTTAAGACCTAATTATAAAGTGCTTGCAGGAAGTTATCTTACCAAGCAAAGCGCTGCAGCTGATCTTGCGAAAATCAAGCAGCATTTTAACGGCGCAATTGCTATCCAATACCGTGTTTTCTGTGTAGAAGCAAAATAATAAACGTCTGATCAACCAAATAAAAAGCTCCGGAAGTTCCGGAGCTTTTTTTAGTTTTTGTCTTATCGGCAATTAATTCTTCACCAACAGTCTGAAACCTTCACCATGAACGTTGATGATTTCCAGACCTTCATCGTCACGCAAAAGTTTTCTCAGTTTCGCGATATAAACATCCATACTTCTTGCGGTGAAATAATTCTCTTTCTTCCAGATCTTTCTCAAGGCCAGATCTCTCGGCATGAAATCGTTTCTGTGCATACAAAGCAATTTCAGCAATTCATTTTCCTTTGGTGAAAGCTTGTATTCGTTATCGCCAACTCTCAGCTGACGCAGCATTGAATCAAAGAAAATATTGGAAATTTTGAACTGCTCCTGCTCTTCATCTTCCAAAACTGCACTTCTCTGCAAAATCGCTTTAATCTTGTAAAGCAGAAGCTCCGTATCAAAAGGCTTGGTGATATAATCATCCGCGCCTAACTGGTAGCCCTTCAGAATATCCTCGCGCATATTTCTTGCCGTGAGGAAAATAATCGGGGTGTTTTTATCAATTCTTTTTACATCTTCCGCAAGACTGAAACCGTCTTTTTTCGGCATCATGACATCAAAAATACAAATATCGAATTCGTTTTCTGTAAATTCTTTCAATCCCTGTTCGCCATCGGTTGCAAGGGTGACTTCAAAATTATTTATGGTTAAATAATCCTTTAAAACAGCACCAAAACTTTGGTCGTCTTCTACTAATAAGATTCTGTTGCTCATAATTTCATTTATTTAAATTTGGTTGATTAAGGTTAAAAGTCTCCTTCCAGCCCTAATTTTTGATGTTAAAATAGTATCACTTAATTACTCAATACAGTTAAAGGTTCATCGGCAGCTTTATCGTAAAGGTACTTCCTTTTCCTTTTTGGGAATCTACGATAACCTGTCCTTTGTGCAGTTCGACAATCTTTTTCACATACGAAAGCCCAAGCCCCTGCCCTTTTACATTATGAATATTTCCGGTTTCTTCGCGGAAGAATTTTTCAAAAATCCTGGATCGGTTATCGGTTTCCATACCCATTCCTTTATCTGAAATTTCCACGACATACCAGCTTCCTTCGTTTCTGGTTTTTACTTTAATTTCTGGCGCTTCCGGCGAGTATTTATTGGCATTGTCGAGTAAATTCACCAAGGCATTCGAAATATGAAATTCATCAATTTTGAAATTATACTTTTCGGTATTAAATTCCTGGGTTAACGTTCCGTTCCTTTGAGCTACAATCAAACCGAAAGATTCTGTAATTCTTTTAATCAGGGATCTAACATCGGTTTCCCTAAGGAATAATTTCACTTCATTACGTTCAAGCTTGGACATGTTCAGCACGTTTTCCACCTGCTTTTTCATCCGAAGATTTTCCTGTTTAATCAGACCCGAATAATATTTCACTTTTTCCGGATTGGTTGCAATTTTATCATTCGCCAAAGAATCGGTAGCTACAGAAATGGTTGCAAGCGGCGTTTTAAACTCGTGCGACATGTTGTTGATAAAGTCGGTTTTCACCTCCGCAATTTTTTTCTGCCGCATCATATAATTAATGGAGATTATATAAATACCCAAAATCGTCAAAAGCGACATGAAAGTTCCGAGAAGCATCGGCAGATTATTTTTCGCAAGTGAATAGTCTTTACGTGGAAAAACTACGGAAATGGTATAGAGCGTGCGGTCTTTGCTGTCGGTAAAAAGCGGATAAGTATAATTCCCTTTGTCTTTCTGGTCGACATAAATGCTGTTCACCACTTTGGTAATTCTGTTTTTACTGTCCATCACCGCAAAACCAAACTTCGTATTCAGGCCGTTAAGTTTTAGCTCTTTTGAAAGCACAGAATCCAGCGTCTCCACATCTACGCGTCTTTCAATGGGTAAATTGGAAGCACTGAGTTTGGCAAATTCCTTCAGCGCGTAAGTATTGTTATTAATGTCTTTGCTTAATTGCGCGGTTAGCGGTTGCGAAGAATTCCGTTCTTTTTTGATTTTCAGGATACCTTCGTCGGTATAAAGTTTGGTGAGTTTTAAACTGTCTCCTTTCTGAGAGATCGGGAAGTTTTGGTTTTCGACAATACTTTTCTGGAAAGTAATGGTCGATCTGTTTGCAGAATCCGAGTTCTGCTGAATATACGTTTGAGTAGGCTGATTACTGCTGTCTACAACATTTTTGGCGAAATTTTTATAATCCTTATTCAGGTATTTATCCACCTCCAGTTGCTGGGTTTTTAAAGAGGAAGATTCCAGTGCGGAATACACCTTATTCGAAAAATCCTGGTTAAGGGCGGAGTAGAGTTCTTTAATCCAATATAATTGCAACGTGACGAAAACAATCATTGAAATCGTCATCAATACAGAGATAAATGGAATAAACTTATTATTCATTACAGAATTTTTAATTTGAATTGTTAAAATTACTGATTTTATGATTATTAAAACATAAAAAACATAGAAATATTGTGTTTAATTTCTTAAAATACTTTTTTTTAACATATTATTTCCAATACCTCAAGATAGCTTATTTGAAATCAGTTACATAAAAAATAAAGAATTAAATTTGTTAAAATTTACCATTATGGAATCGCAAATTGTATTTAATAAGGATTTTGATTCGGCGAGCATTTATCTCATGAATGTGTATAACGAAGACGTATATGTGGTTTGGGATTATTTTACGAAGGCAGAATTGCTGGATCAATGGTGGGCGCCGAAACCCTGGAAATGCGAAACAAGAAAATTAGATTTTCGCGAAGGCGGAACCTGGAATTATGCCATGGTGGGGCCGGAAAACGAAAGGCATTATGCCGGTGTAAATTATCAGGAAATTACGTTTCACAGAAGCATTTCCTGCGCAGACTTTTTCACTGACGAAAACGGAAATCTCAACACCGCATTTCCTTCTGTGAACTGGCTGATCGGTTTTACCGGTGTTGAAGAAGGCACCAAACTCACCGTGAATATTCATTTCAATTCTGAAAACGATATGAGACAAATCCTGGACATGGGTTTTGAAGAAGGCTTTAAAACAGGACTGAATCAGCTTTCTGAACTTCTCAATAAAAAAGACTGATCTCACAATCAGTCTTTTCATTATTTGAAAAGCTCTTCATCCATAAAATACTGAATGATAGCTTTTTTCATCAAAATCTGCTGTTCATTCGGTTTCAGCTCCGGTAGTTGTTCCACTTCATCGAAATGCGGATAACCGTCATCGTCGTAATGCGAAAATTTAAAGTACCCGAAAGGCTCCAAAAGCCTGCAAACCGCAATGTGAAGAATGTTGAGTTTGTCATCCTTCGTATATTTCTGCTGTCCGCTTCCAAGTTCCTGAACACCGATTAGGAACAAAATAGTATCAATCTGAGGATGTTTATCGGTATCGAAATTTTCAACGAAAAACGCTTCCACTTCTTCCCAAAGCTGACTGTCTGTCTTATTTTCCATCGATTTTATTTTCTAATTTAAGTAAAAACGCATATTCTAAAGAATCTTCTTTTAAAGATTCAAATCTTCCTGACGCACCGCCGTGACCTGCACTCATATCGGTTTTAAAAAGCAGCATGTTTGAATCTGTTTTCAGTTCCCGAAGTTTTGCCGTCCATTTTGCCGGTTCCCAATACTGAACCTGAGAATCGTGCAAACCGGTCGTGATCAGCATATTCGGATAGTTTTTAGCTTCAATATTATCATACGGCGAATACGATTTCATATAATCGTAATATTTTTTCTTTTTCGGATTTCCCCACTCGTCAAATTCACCCGTCGTTAAAGGAATGGTTTCATCCAACATGGTGGTAACCACGTCCACAAAAGGAACCTGCGCCACAATTCCGTTAAAAAGATTAGGTTCGAAATTGATAATTGCGCCCATCAATAGTCCGCCAGCACTTCCGCCCATTGCGTAAAGATGCTTTTCTGAAGTATAGTTTTCGGAGATTAAGTATTTTCCGGCATCAATAAAATCAAAGAAAGTATTCTTTTTATAAAGCATTTTCCCGTCTTCATACCACTCTCTTCCTAAATACTCTCCGCCACGAATGTGTGCAATAGCGTAAATAAATCCTCTGTCGAGAATAGAAAGTCTAACATTTGAAAAACTTGCGTCCACGGTGTGACCGTAACTTCCGTAACCATACAAAAGCAATGGAGTGTTTGCAGATTTTTTGGTGTCTTTATGGTAAACCAAAGAAATCGGAACCTGATTTTTTCCGTCCCTGGAAGGCGCCCAAATTCTTTCAGAAATATAGTTTTCAGCGAAGAATTTTCCTCCCAAAACCTCATGTTCTTTCAGTATTTTGGTGGTTCTTTCCTTCATGTCGTATTCCAAAGTAGAACTTGGTTTCGTCAATGAAGTATAACCAAATCTCAGTTTTTCGGTATTGAATTCTAAATTCAAACCAATATAAGCCGTATAAGTTGGATCAGAAAACTCTAAGTAGTGTGAGTTCCCCGTATGGTTTTCTATGATTTTAATATAAAGCAGACCTTCTGCTCTTTCTTCGATAACTAAATAATCCTTAAAAATTTCAAAACCTTCAAGTAAAGTTTCTTTACGGTGCGGAATTACTTCTTCCCAGTTTTCCATTCGCGGCGTTGCAACTTTTGTCTTTACAATCTTGAAATTAGTGGCATCATCGGCATTGGTGATGATATAAAATTCGTCTTCATAATGTTCCACCGAATATTCCAAATCATCGATTCTTGGCTGAATAATGGTCCAGTCTGCCAGAACATTGTCCGCAGGGATAAAACGCATTTCATCCGAAATGGTGCTTGAGCTTGAAATGAAAATATATTCTAAAGATTTTGTTTTAAAAACGTTTACATCAAAAGTTTCATCTTCTTCATGAAAAACCAAAACATCCTGTGAAGAATCGGTCCCGAGCTGATGCATAAAAACCTGAAAAGCGCGCAGATTCTGACCTTTTCTGATATAGAAAACATGTTTGTTGTCGTTTGCCCAAACCGCTTTTCCTGTTGTATTTAAAATCTGATCCTGAAAAATTTCACCGGTTTCAAGATTTTTAAAACTGATGGTATAAATCCGTCTTCCCACATTGTCCGAGGAGAAAGACATGAGTTTATTGTTGGGGGAAACAGCGACACTTCCTATTTCGAAGAATTTTTCGCCTTCTGCGAGGATATTTACATCAAGCAGAATTTCTTCTTCATGTTCTAAAGTCTTAAATTTTCTGCTGAAAATTGGATATTCTTTTCCCTTTTCATACCTAACAATATACCAGTATTCATTGAAAAAATAGGGCAAACTTTCGTCATCTTCTTTATATCTCGCCTTCATTTCGTCGAAAAGTAACTGCTGGAATTCTTCAGTATCTTTCATCACGAAATCGCAGTAAGCGTTTTCTTCTTCCAGATATTTGATAACCTCCGGATTTTCTCTGTTATTCATCCAGAAATAATCGTCAATTCTCCTGTCGCCATGAATTTCGAGAACTTTTTCTATCTTTTTTGCTTTTGGAGCATTCATAATGTAGCGTAATTGAATGGACGTTTTCTTCAGATTAAAAAGCCCATAAAGTTATGATTTTATAAAAAAATAAAAACCATCTTAATCAGAGAAAAAGACGGCTTTAAATATCAAAATCGGAATAAAATATTATTTATTCATCGTTCTAATGTATTTTTCAATAGCCATCGTCATCGACGGAGTTTCTTTGCTTGGTGCCATTACATCAACTCTCAACCCAGCTTCAGTTGCAGCTAATTCTGTGGTATTACCGAAAACAGCAATCTTGGTATCTTCCTGTTTGAAATCTTTAAAATTCATTCCTAAAGATCTGATTCCCTGAGGACTGAAAAAGACCAACATGTCATAATCTTTAATACTGATGTCACTCAAATCGCTGGATACCGTTCTGTACATCGTTGCTTTCGTCCAGTCGATAGGTGATGCTTCCAGAACTTTCAAGATATCCGGGCTTAATGTTTCTGCTGCAGGAAGCAGATATTTCTCTGACGGAAATTTCTTAAACAGCGGCATCAGATCAGCAAAAGTTTTCTCACCGAAAGAAATCTTTCTTTTTCTGTATACGATATGCTTCTGAAGGTAGTTCGCAATCGCTTCCGACTGGCAGATATACCGCATTGAATCGGGAACCGCGAAACGCATTTCCTCCGCAAGACGGAAATAATTATCCACTGCATTTTTGCTGGTGAAAATTATACCTGTGTAAAGGGTAAGGTCAATTTTTTGTGTTCTCAGTTCCTTAGCATCTACGCCTTCAACATGAATAAAAGGTCTGAAATCAATTTTGATTTTTTCCTTTTTTGCCATCTCCAGATATGGTGACGATTCGTTGGGCGCAGGTTGCGAAACTAATATAGATTTAATTTTCATCATCAAATAATTAAAAAAATAATACTTTCCAAAGTACCAAAACCGGTATAATTTGGAGGGTGCAAATATACAAAAATTTATAATACCATGCTTCGGGCAGGATGCCATTATTGTGGAAGATGTAATAAAGGAGTTTAAACAGAAAGATCAGCGAAAACCCGACAAAACAATAGCTCGACATCTGTAACTGATCTACCGTATAAAAACTGTTAATTATACATAACACCATCACCACCAGAGAAAAACAGAAATAAAACTTAGAGGCTGTGAAATAAAAAAGCTGCCATTTTTTTATAGATCCCGTTCCGGCAAAGAAAATATAGGTTAAAATGTTTTTTACAAAATAGAATGTTGCAACCGTCAGGAATGTAAATCCGAAATTATTGAGTTCATATCCTGACAGCTTTATGTCACTTACCTTTTGAGGAACGGTAGGCACATAAGATGAAAGAAATACTGCAAAAACAATACAATATACAACACTTATGATGATCCAGCTCAGATAATTATTGGCGGAATCATCAAATTTCTGCGTCAGAAACTCCAACACAGTAGAATCCCGCCGCAACGAAATAAGCATAAAGATATAAAGGAAAATACAGCCGATCAGTATAAATACAACCCAATCGTTTTGCTGTGCAATTCTTATCAATTGATCAATTTTTTGCAAAAATAAGAATATAAAAGCAATAAATTCTGAGTTTTATTACCAATTAAAACGACCACCATTCCTCTGCTGAGAAATAGCCCAAAAAGAAAGCAGGAAAAGTTTATCTTTGCAAATTAATTACACGGATGAAGAAACTCGTCATTATCCCAACGTACAACGAAAAGGAAAATATTGAAAGTATTATTTCAGCAGTTTTTGCGCTGGAAGAGGGTTACCACATCCTTATTGTTGACGATTCATCACCCGACGGGACGGCTGAAATCGTAAAAAATTTACAGAAAAACCACCCACACGACCTCCATTTAAGCATCCGTAAAGTAAAAGACGGATTAGGAAAAGCATATATCCACGGTTTTAAATGGGCGCTGCAAAACAGCTACGATTACATTTTTGAAATGGATGCCGATTTTTCACACAATCCTAAAGACCTGAACAAATTATTTGAAGCCTGTAAAAAGGCTGACATGAGCATTGGTTCGCGATATTCCAAAGGAGTAAATGTGGTAAACTGGCCGATGGGAAGGGTTTTGCTTTCCTATTTTGCATCCAAATATGTGCGCGCCGTTTTGGGAATTCCTATTCACGATACGACTGCAGGATTTGTCTGTTTTTCAAGAAAAGTGCTGGAAGAAATCGGTTTGGATAATATCAAGTTAAAAGGTTACGGATTTCAGATCGAAATGAAATTCCGTGCGTTTAAAAAAGGATTTAAAATAGTTGAAGTTCCCATCATCTTCACCAACAGAGAATTAGGTGAAAGCAAAATGAATGGCGGCATTATTCACGAAGCCGTTTTTGGGGTATTAAATCTGAAATGGAAATCAATCATCGGGAAATTATGAAAAATCTGCTTTTTATTATTTTATCATTTCTGATGCTGAGCTGCTCCGAACTGATAGATCCACCCAAAAACCTTATTGCAAAAGACAAGATGTCCGAACTTATTGCAGAGTTTGCGATGAATGATCAGCTCAACAATTTCATCCCGGATACCAATATTGAAAACGCAACCCGATATGCCCTGAAAAAGGAAAATATCAATGCTGCGGATTTTATTGAAAGCTACAAATTTTACACTGCCACCGGAGAAATAGACAAAATCCTTAATAATGCCCAGGAAATTGTTTTGACAAAAGATCCCGCTGCAAAAGAATATATTGAGAAAAAATTAAAAGAAAATAAAAACGTACCTGCGTTTGCAAGATAATATGATGTCCCCATTTTTCGAAATCAACAATACCACGACCGGGAAAGCAAGAGCCGGAACCATTTCTACAGATCACGGAACCATCCAAACCCCAATTTTTATGCCTGTGGGAACGGTGGCCTCAGTAAAAACCGTGCACCAGAGAGAACTAAAAGATGATATTAAGGCACAGATTATATTAGGAAATACCTACCATCTTAACCTACGCCCAAAAATGGATATCATGGAGGCTGCAGGCGGTTTGCACAAATTCATGAACTGGGATTTACCTATTCTTACAGATTCCGGCGGATATCAGGTATTTTCTTTATCAAAATCAAGAAAGCTTACGGAAGAAGGGGTTAAATTTAAATCTCACATTGACGGAAGCCTCCATTTTATTTCTCCTGAAAAATCAATGGAAATTCAGCGCCAGATTGGTGCAGATATTTTCATGGCTTTTGATGAATGTACGCCATATCCATGTGATTATAATCTGGCCAAAGATTCCATGGAAATGACCCACCGCTGGCTGAAACGCTGCATCAACTGGACAAACGAAAACCCTGAAATATACGGACATAAACAGAGACTGTTCCCAATTGTTCAGGGCTCTACCTATTCTGATTTAAGAAAAATTTCTGCAGAATTTATTTCGGAGCAAAATGCTGAAGGCAACGCAATTGGCGGACTTTCTGTTGGCGAGCCGGAAGAAGAAATGTACCGCATCACCGATGAAGTCACCGATATTTTACCGAAAGACAAACCGAGATATTTAATGGGAGTAGGAACTCCGTGGAATATTCTTGAATCCATCGGACTGGGCGTTGATATGATGGATTGTGTAATGCCGACAAGAAACGCTAGAAACGCGATGCTTTTCACCTGGAACGGCATCATGAACATGAAAAATAAAAAATGGGAAAACGATTTTTCTCCTTTGGATGAATTCGGTACGAGTTATGTAGATTCAGCATATTCGAAAGCTTATGTGCGCCATCTTTTTGTTGCGAAAGAGTATTTAGCAAAACAGATTGCTTCAGTTCATAACCTAGCATTTTATCTGGATTTGGTAAAAGTGGCAAGAGAACACATTGTGGCCGGCGATTTTTACGAATGGAAAGATTCCGTTATTCCGATACTGAAACAAAGACTTTAAAATTTGCTCTGAAATTCAATGAAAATAATCGATTTATATATCATCAAAAAATACCTCGGAACCTTTGGGTTCATGTTGGGTTTGCTGACGATTATTGTCTTGGTCATCGATGTGCAGGCGAAGGCGCCAAGGATTGAATCCAACGGTTTTACCGTGACGGAATTCCTCGTGAATTTTTATCCTTACTGGATCATCAACCTGATCATTACCTTCATGTCGATTTTGGTTTTTATTTCCGTTATTTTCTTTACCTCAAAAATTGCAAATAACACCGAAATTGTTGCCGTAATAAGCTCCGGAGCCAGCTTCCACAGGTTTGCAAGACCTTATCTGATGACTTCCAGTTTCATTGCAGTTATTGCACTCCTTATCAATCATTTTGTGCTGCCGCTCGCCAATATTAAGAAAAACGAACTGGAACCTTATACTTACAGCGCAGTAAACCGCGAACAGTTCACGGGCAGTGCCGAAGTATCCACCCAACTTTCGAAAACCGAATATATTTTCATTAAAAGTTACAACAAGAAGGAAAAACGGGGATCAGGCTTTATTTATCAAAAATTCGATAAAAACAGGAAATTAATTTATCAGTTAAATGCAAACGAATTTTCCTGGGAAAAGACTAAAAACCATTTTTTACTCAACAATTACCTCGAAAAAACGATTAATAAGGACGAAACAGAAAAACTATCCAACGGAAATTCACTGACCAAAAGTTTCGGCCATCCGCCGGAAGAACTTTTCCCCGATGTTTTGCTGGGTCAGAATAAAACCACGCCGGAACTTATAAAATTCATCAACCGCGAAAAAGAAAAAGGAAATGCCAATCTGAACAGTTACCTGAATGAGCTTTACCAGAGAACTTCAATGCCTATTTCGGTAATTATCCTCACCATTTTGGGACTGAGTTTATCTTCGCAGAAAAAACGTGGTGGTCTTGGCCTCAACCTCGCGATCGGGATTGCTTTGGCCTTTGTTTTCGTGTTTTCTTTTGAAGTGCTGAAAGTAGTTTCCGAAAATAAAACTTTAACACCGCTGTTCGCGATGTGGCTGCCTAATCTTGTTTTCGGTCCGGTTGCGCTTTTTCTTTATTTTAAACGCGCCAATCAGTAAAGAAGCTCAATTTCTTTATGGTAGAATTTTTTCAGACCGTCATTTTCAAGTTCCACCCAAAGAAAACCGTTTTCATCAGCATTTTTAATAATGCCATTTTGTCTTACTCCATTTAGATTGAAAACCGAAACAACATTTTTTCTGAATAATTTCTGATTGAGCTTTTCAAGAATTTCTGCTCCTGCAATTTCATGTGTTAAACGCTCCAGCAAAAAATTATAAAGAGAATGAGCCACTTCATCCGGATTGAATTTCAAACCCGTTTGCGTCAGTAATGAACCGGCTTTCGGAAGATGAGCAAAATCGGGCTGCAAAATATTGAGTCCGATTCCGATGATGTAATATGGAGTTCCGTGGATATTTTTTTTCTCAATTAAGATTCCGGAGACCTTTTTATTCTTAAGAATAATATCATTCGGCCATTTTATTTCTACCGGCGTTTTTGTCATTATGGCAATAAAATTAGCCAACAGTACCGCGGTATGAAAATTGAATAAATTATTCCGTATTTTAATATGGTCAGAAGGAACCGCAAGCGTAAAAGCTAAATTTAAGTTTTCTGAAGATTCCCAGGAATTGCCATACTGCCCTTTACCTTTCGTTTGATTGAAAGTGTAAACAGCATGAAAATCAATGTCATCAGGAGTGAGAAAATGAGCAATTTCTTCGTTTGTTGAAGCACATTCTTTCAGGTAAATAATTGATGTCATTTATGAAAACTTTAAGAGTTAGAACGGGCAAATTTGACCTAAATTAAATAAAAAAACAATAAATTTGCAGATTATACAAAATTTTTAATGAACAGAATTACAGAAAAACAGTTGCTTACAGACAAAATCGTGGAGGCAATACAAGATACAAAGGGTGAGGATATCATGATTTTTGACTTATCAAACATCGAAAACTCGGTAGCACAGACCTTCATCATCTGCACAGGAAACTCCAACACACAGGTTTCAGCAATCTCCGGAAATATTGAGAAAAAGGTAAGAAACGAATTACAGGACCGTCCTTGGCATGTAGAAGGAACCGAAAATGCCATGTGGATTTTATTGGATTACGTTTCTGTTGTGGTGCACGTTTTCCAGAGAGAAACTCGGGAATATTATGATATTGAAGAACTTTGGGGAGATGCAAAAATCACCAAAATAGAAAATTAATTTACAGATTTGACGAAATCCTTTTTCGTCAAAATTTTTATAAAAAAGATATGAATAACAATAAAGGATTTAACTGGTTTTTTCCAATACTGATCGCAGCGGTACTGCTTTTCTTCTTCTCTAATCTGAACAGCGATTCTGCTTCGAATACGATTGATGAAGAAGGCTTTTACCAATTACTGCAGCAGGGGAAAGTTCAGGATGTAATGATATACAAAGACACTGAAAAAGCCGATGTATTTCTTACAAAAGCGGCTAAAACAGAACTTGCCAACAAACAGACAGCAAAAGAAAAAAGCCCTTTTTCCGCATTTGATTTTGCTCCGAAACCCGATTATACTTTAAGCTTTGGTGACCTGCAGCTTTTCCTAGAAAAATTTGATAAAATCAAACAGGAAAATCCGACACTCATTGCTAAAAAAGATTATGGAATCGGCAAAAACCCAATGACAGAACTGCTTTTCACTGCATTATTCTGGATCGCGATTATGGCACTGTTCTACTTCGTTATTTTCAGAAAAATGATGGGCGGCGGAGGCGGCGGTCCCGGCGGACAAATCTTCTCCATCGGAAAGTCTCGTGCGAAACTGTTTGATGAAAAAGATAAAGTTCAGGTAACGTTTAAAGATGTTGCCGGTCTGGAAGGCGCAAAAGAAGAAGTTCAGGAAGTCGTAGATTTCCTTAAAAATTCTGAAAAATACACCAAATTAGGAGGTAAAATTCCGAAAGGCGTTCTTTTGGTTGGTCCTCCGGGAACAGGTAAAACCCTTTTGGCAAAAGCTGTTGCAGGGGAAGCCAAAGTTCCGTTCTTCTCTCTGTCAGGTTCCGATTTTGTTGAGATGTTTGTCGGAGTAGGAGCTTCAAGAGTCCGTGATTTATTCGCTCAGGCTAAAGTAAAATCTCCTGCGATTATCTTTATTGATGAAATTGATGCCATTGGTAGAGCAAGAGGAAAAGGAAACTTTACCGGTGGAAATGACGAAAGAGAAAACACACTGAATCAGCTGCTTACAGAAATGGATGGTTTCGGAACTGACACCAACGTCATTGTAATGGCAGCGACCAACAGGGCAGATATTCTGGATAAAGCATTAATGAGAGCCGGCCGTTTCGACCGTTCGATTTATGTGGATTTGCCTGAACTTCATGAAAGAAAAGAAATTTTCAACGTGCATTTGGCTAAAATTAAACTTGACGATAATATTGACAGAGAATTCCTGGCAAAACAAACCCCGGGATTCAGCGGTGCTGATATTGCAAACGTTTGTAACGAAGCTGCTTTAATTGCCGCAAGAAACGGTCATGAATCAGTTAACAAACAGGATTTCCTTGACGCAGTAGACCGGATTATCGGCGGACTCGAAAAGAAAAACAAAGCCATCAAGCCTTCAGAAAAAAGAAGAGTTGCCTATCATGAAGCGGGTCACGCTACTATTTCGTGGCTTGTTGAGCATGCTGCTCCGCTTCTGAAAGTAACCATTGTTCCGAGAGGACGTTCTCTGGGTGCAGCTTGGTACTTACCCGAAGAAAGACAGCTAACTACTACCGAACAGATGTACGATGAACTTTGTGCGACTTTAGGCGGAAGAGCAGCAGAACAGACGATTTTCGGAAATATTTCAACCGGAGCCCTTTCCGATTTGGAAAGAGTAACAAAACAGGCTCAGGCGATGGTGACGATCTACGGTCTGAATGACAAATTAGGCAATATTTCTTACTATGACAGTTCAGGTCAGTCAGAATACAGTTTTGGAAAACCTTATTCTGAGCGCACTGCGAATATGATCGATGAAGAAATCTCTAAAATCATTGAAACTCAATACCAGAGAGCTTTAGATATTTTAGCAGCCAATAAAGACAAACTGGATGCTCTTGCCTCCAAACTTCTGGAAAAAGAAGTCATTTTCAGAGAAGATCTGGAAGAGGTTTTCGGACAGAGAGCATGGGATCCGGAACTGACCGAACATCCGGTCTCTAACACCCAGCATACGGAAAGCGACTCCCCGGAAACAGTTCTGGGACCTGAATCAAATACGCAGATTTAAAAATATTATCCTGATAATTACGTTAACATACAAATTATCAGGATTTTTTTTATAAATTTAGTTCCTCAAATAATATTTTTTATTTTTGTAGTTACAATCGCATAATTCAATAGAAATTGAGTCTTTTCAAAAAAATTGTCGGAAAAATATTAAACCAGCCTGATGAGGAAGATAATCAGGATTTGGTGAAACTTGGAGATCAGTTGAAAAACGCTGATCTTGATTATAAATTTGCGCAGCTTTTTACGCATTCCGGCGGATTTTTCAATTACTGTGCAGACGAGGCTGAAGCTTTGCAAACTCTTAATCACATTCTGAAAATTGAAGATGTGAAATCTGTTTTCTGCTGGGACCACGATTTGAAAAACTTTCTCGATGTGGTGAAAGTTCCCTACACAAAAGAACTTGAGCTCTTTAATGATGCTGCCTTCATCACCTGCGAATATTTAATTGCTTACGACGGCAGAATTATGCTTTCCCACAATAATATTCTCCACTATCATTCTTCAAGACTTCCAAGTAAAATTATTATCATGGCCAATGTATCACAGATCGTCACCAATCTGAATGATGCGATGAGCAAGATAAAACGCAACGGAAATATCCGGAACCTTACCTCAATCAGCGGAAGCAATTCTAAATTAGACACTCCGAACAAGGACAATACAAAACTTTTCTTACTTTTGCTCGAAGATTAAATTCTCTGACTTTTTCAAAAATTTCAAAGAAATATTCCCCTAACTTATAATCATTAAATCTTGGATAAAAATTTAGTTCAACGGATTTTCGGAGGCGCAATTTACGGTTTGCTCGTTGTTCTCTGTACTACGCCGCTTGGCGCACAACTTATTAATAAAGTTTCTACAAACCTTGTTCAGCAGCAAAATCTCTTCTATGGCTTAATCACATTTTTCCTTTTCATCGGAGCATGGGAATGCATGAAGATGATGAAATTCAATCCCAAAAGCTGGGAGAAATGGCTGGTTTTCCCATTGATTCTTTTGATTTTTTACCGTTTTTCCAAGAGGTTCTTCCTTCACGGCTTTTATTTCGATTTCAACTTATCGGAAATTTTAGCACTTTCACTTATTGTGATTGCCGTTATTACCCTCTTCAGATTCTCCAAAGAACTATATTACGATAACGGAAAACTCATTTTTACTGTGATTTATTTGGCGCTTCCGTTTGGCTTTGCACTGGGACTTCCTAAATTTTCTTCCGTAGATGAAACTTTTACGTTAGAGGTTTTCTTCCTCTTCGTGCTGATCTGGAGCAGTGACTCTTTCGCTTTTTTCACCGGTAAATTTTTCGGAAAACATAAAATGGCTCCAAAAATTTCACCGAAAAAAACCTGGGAAGGCTTTGCAGGCGGTGTTATACTGACATTAGTGGTCGCTTTTTTTATTGAAAAATTTAATCCGGATTTACGCGGAAACTGGATGGTAGTAGGATTTTTAATTTCTATTTTTGCACCATTGGGAGATTTGGTTGAAAGCCAGCTCAAAAGAACCTTCGGGGTAAAAGATTCCGGAAATATTATTCCGGGACACGGAGGAATTTTAGACAGACTCGACAGTTTTATTATCTGCGCTCCTGTCGTATATTTGTATTTTATTTTAGAAAAATTTATATAAAAAACTCATGAAATTACATAAAGAATCTACCGGAACCATTCTTGTTGCAAGCATCGCTTTTACAGTAGCAGCATTTCTTTCGGTTTATTTTCTGGAAGAATGGTCTCTTTTGATTATCCTTCCCCTATTGATTATTTACGGATTGATTTTCTGGTTTTTCCGCGTTCCGAACCGTGATATTCAGGATCATAAAGAAAATGTGATTGCGCCGGTTGACGGAAAGGTAGTAATGATCAAAGAAGTGGAAGAAGATGAATTCATAAAAGGAAAAGCGATTCAGATTTCTATTTTTATGTCTCCGCTGAACGTTCATATCTGCAGATATCCGGTTTCGGGAAAAGTGATTTACAAAAAATACCATCCCGGGAAATATCTCGTAGCGTGGCACGAGAAATCATCTACCGAAAACGAAAGAACAACAGTCGCTGTTGAAAGTTTAACCAATCATAAAGTGGTTTTCCGCCAGATTGCAGGGTATGTTGCCCGGCGGATTGTTTTCTATTGTAACGAAAATGATACGGCTAAAGCTGGCCATGAATTCGGTTTTATTAAATTCGGATCCAGAATGGATGTCTTTTTACCGTTAGATACGGAAATAACCTGTAAAATAGGTGATAAAACTAAAGGTGGAATTGATGTCATTGCAAAAATGAAAGCTTAATACACGCTTTATAAAAAATAGTAGAGTCATGATTTTCGGGTCATGGCTTTTTTTGTTATTTTTAAAAATATTAAATTCCTTTCAATGAAACTTCCATCTATTATATGTATTGCTGCGCTTTTAGTATTCCATTCCTGCACAGATTCCCAGAAAGAAAACAGTCTTAAAACAAGGGAACAGGAATTAATAATAAAAGAAAAAGAATTTGAAGCTAAAGAAGCCGAATTTCAGGAACTGATCGCGCTGCGCGACAGCCTGAAAAATGCAAACGACTCTGCCATCGCAAATAATAGTTTACCCCTGAATATTTTAGGAAAATGGAATGGCAAAATGATCTGCACAGAATCTACCTGCCCAGAACATGTAATCGGCGACCAGAGAAATGATGTATGGGAATTTATGCCCCAAGGACTAAAGATGACGAATAAGACGGGCGGCGAAAGATTGTTTACCGCAAAAATAAGTGGTGATGACCTTATATTTTCCTCAGAGCCGAGTGCAAATCTCAATAACAGTTCCCAGATTACTTTTAAGCTCAATAGCTTTCAGGACGGAAAAATAAAAGGAAGCCGCGATTTTACCGGTAAAGACGGCTGCGTAGCGAAATTCTCTGTTGAATTAGAAAAAAACCAAAAATAAATCATGGATTTCTCACATCTCACATTCCCACTCGAGGATCCTGTCCTGAAGTTTTTAGTGGTGCTGATTATCATTCTTTTTGCACCTCTTTTGCTCAATAAGATAAAAGTCCCGCATTTACTCGGTCTAATTATCGCCGGTGCGGCCGTAGGACCGAACGGATTCAATATTCTCGCACGAGACAGCAGCATTGTGGTAACAGGAACAACCGGACTTCTCTATATCATGTTTCTGGCTGGTCTGGAAATAGATCTGGCGGAATTTAAAAAGAACAAATGGAAAAGTTTAGGCTTCGGCGGTTATACCTTTGTCATTCCGTTTATACTGGGAATTCTTACAGCATACTATTTTTTAGACTTCAACCTACTTACTTCCTTTCTGTTTGCAAGTCTTTTTTCTTCTCACACGCTGATATCATATCCGATGGTCAGTAAAATGGGAGTTGCTAAAAATGCTGCGGTAAACATAACCGTAGGAGGCACCATGATTACAGATATTCTGGCGTTACTCGTATTGGCAGTGGTGGTAGGAATGACGACCGGTGAAGTGAACGCTTCTTTCTGGACCCAGCTTTCAGTGGGTATTATCTTATTTGGCGCAGTTGTTCTTTTTGGCTTTCCTATTATAGGCCGTTGGTTTTTCAAAAAGGTAGAAGATAAGATTTCCCAATATATTTTTTTACTGGTAATGATTTATCTCGCCGCTCTTCTTGCAGAGATGGCAGGTATTGAAGCTATTATAGGTGCGTTTCTCGCAGGCCTTGCAATGAACCGTCTGATCCCACAAAATTCCGCACTGATGAACCGGGTAGATTTTGTAGGAAACGCTATTTTCATTCCCTTCTTTCTAATCAGTGTGGGAATGCTAATAGACGTTAAAGTGTTCTTTAAAGATTTTGAAACCATCAAAGTGGCATTGGTAATGATTTCAGTGTCTATAGGCGGGAAATACCTTGCATCCGTTGCTACTCAGCGAACTTTCTCTTTTACAAAACCTGAAGGCGGAATTATTTTTGGATTGAGTTCTGCTTCAGCAGCAGCAACTTTGGCCGCGGTAATGGTAGGATATAACATTGTGATTGGTGAAACCGAAACCGGAGAGCCTATCAGACTTCTAAATGAGAGTGTGCTGAACGGAAGCATCCTTTTAATTTTAGTGTCCTGCACGATCTCTTCATTCATCACACAGACAAATGCTGAAAAAATTATCGAGGCTGATAATGAAAATATGATATCGGAAACGGATCCCGATGATGAGAGAATTCTTCTGGCTCTGCATTATGAGAAAACAGTGGCTGCGATGACAAATCTCGCACTTCTCTTAAAATCTAAAAAGAATACCGAAAACCTATTCGCAATTAATGTTATTAATAATGACAGTAATGAGTCTTCTGAAAAAAACGCCGGCAAAGTACTGGATAATTCTGTAACAATTGGCGCCTCCGCCGATGTTAAAATCACCCCCCTAAAGCGATTTGACAATGATGTTCAGGCGGGTATAAGCAACGAAATTAAGGAACATAAAATCACAGACCTTCTAATCGCTGTAGATCCGGATAAAGGTTTGTCCGCAAGTTTTGTTTTTAATCTGTACGGTGGTTACCTCAATAATTTTTCTGTAAATACGCTGGTGTATCATGCCATTCAGCCAATTTCTACGGTTCAGAAATATTTTGTAGTTCTGCCTGAAAACGCACACCTGGAAGCGGGTTTTTTCCATTCTTTGCTTAAAGTATGGAATATCGCCAGAAATTCCGGATCGAAAATAGAATTTTACGGGAATGTAAAAACCATTAAAGTGATCGAAAATATCCGTGCAAAAGTAAATATTGATGCTTCTTTTATCATCTTCAATGACTGGACTGAAATGCGGAAAATCTTCGCTAAAATGAAGGATGATGATGCGTTCATCTTATTTATGGCGAACCGTGAAATGATCTCTTTTCTGCCCCAGATGCAAAACGTTCCGGCTTACCTTAACGAGCATTTCAAAAACAGAAACTATCTCCTGATTTTCCCGTACCGAAAAAATGAAACCGAATACCGGAAGCATACCCGCGATATTGGAAATGCGGATGACTTTGTGGAAATCGGAAACATTGTAGGGAAGATTTTTAAATAAAATTACCTTTTCTGTCTAGCATACAAAAAAAGGAAGCAGTTTACGACTGCTTCCTTTTTTCTCATGTATGAAACATCCTTAAATAGGAACAAAAACGACAGCCGCGATCGCAGCAAGACCTACTGCAATTGAAGACAGCACGTCGACTTTTTTGGCTTCCCTTACATTGCTTTTGCTCAATACTACTTCTTCACCTGTTTTGGTTTTCCCGTAAATATTTTCTGCGTCCATTTTCAGAACCTCCATCTTTATGATCCTCGCATCATTCGTCTGGAAAGTATATTTATGGTACAGTTCAAGAGAATTGTTCTGCATCGGTCTGTTGCTGCTCACAACCCTCGTATGGCACGAGGCAATAGTGAAAAATATCAGTAAAGCTAATATGGGTGCTAATCTTCTCATTATACTTATTTATTTTTTCAAATTTAATAAAAATAAATCTTTAAAAAATCATTGTGAGGCAATAATATCAGAGTGTATTCAAATCCTGAGCCATTAGCCATGCCTCGCTCCAGCAGGCCTGAAAATTAAACCCACCCGTAACAGCATCAATATTAAGAACTTCCCCTGCCAGATAGAAGTTTTTCAAGATTTTCGACGACATATTTTTAAAATTTATTTCTTTTAAATCTACTCCGCCGGCAGTTACAAACTCATCCTTATAAGTAGATTTTCCTGAAACTTTCATTAAATTTTTGCACAGATTCTCAAGAATATGCTTCAGTTCTTTTGACGAAATACTTGAAATACTTTTTTCTAAATCCACCTTTGAAAGCCAAAGAATCCGGTGCCAGAATCTGGTGGTAATATCGAAAATTTTAGAGGTGCCGATTGACTTTTTTGGATTTTCCTGCCTGAATTTTATGAACAATTCCTCCGCATCATCCATATCGATGCCCAGGAAATTAACGAGTATTTCAAACTGGTACTTTAAATCTGCAAGTTCTCTTGCCTTCCAGGCCGAAATTTTTAGGATTGCAGGCCCTGAAAGTCCCCAGTGCGTAATCAGCATCGGCCCCGATTCGTCCATTTTTAATTTGGGAATCGACACTTCTGCATTTGAAAAACTGGTTCCCATTAAATCTTTCAGAACATCATTTTTAATGTTAAATGTAAAGAGTGAAGGCACGGGTTCTACCATTTTATGACCTAGATTCTGCAGAAGTTTTAATGATTTTGGGGAACTTCCCGTGCAGTAAACTACGTAATCGGCAATATAATCTCCGGTGTTTGTTTTAATCAAATACTGGGAATCCTTTGCTTCAATCGCAACAACGACTTCCTTTGTTTTAACGGTGAATTTTTTAGCTGAAACTTCGTTCACCAATGTATTAATAATAGTTTGGGAAGAATTGCTCTCTGGGAAAATCCTGTTATCATTTTCAATTTTGAGGCCTACATTCCGCTGATCAAACCAATCCATGGTGTCTCCGGGCTGAAATTTATGAAAGACACTCAGCAATTCTTTATTTCCGCGGGGATAAAAATTAACCAGTTCTTTTGGATCGAAACAGGCATGAGAAACGTTGCATCTTCCACCTCCGGAAATTTTTACTTTCTGCAGAACATCTGAATTTTGTTCAAGAATCGTGACATGGAATTTGTTTTCGTCCAGGTTTGCCGCGCAGAAAAACCCTGCTGCCCCTCCGCCAATGATGATGATTTGTTTCTTCACAAGATATCGCTCCACCGGAGCTTCGTTATTTACATTATAGAATCTTCCAATTTGAGTTCCCCGGGAACCCTGCAAAAATACGATTTTTCTAACCCATGATTAATGCTTAATTTTGTTCCTTATAAAAAATATCAAATGTCTTTATATCATTATAAATTTGAAGTTCGGTGGAGCGATATTGACGCCAATAAACACCTCGCCAATTCATCGTATGTTGAATACTGTGCACAAACCAGAATGGCTTTTATGAACACCCACAAAATGGGGCTTAAGGAACTCAGCAGATGGGGAATAGGCCCTGTAATTCTGCACGAAAGATATTCTTTTTTCAAAGAAATCTATGCTGACCAGACGGTTTATGTAAGCGCGGAAATTTCAGGAATGTCAGAAGATGCCAGCATTTACCAGTTTGTTCACAAATTCTATCTTCCGGACGGCACTCACTGCGCCACGTCTGAGGCTACAGGAGTATGGATTGATACCATGCTGAGAAAATCCACTTCGCCACCCGATGATATTCTGGAAGTGATGAAGGAATTCAGCAGCGAAACTACGAAAGTTTTAACGCGGGACGACCTCAGAAACTTACCTTTTAAACCCGAAAATGTGGAAGCGTTCCATAAAAAAGATACTTTCACCTGGAGAAAGAAAGAAGATTAACTTCTGATCGCCTTTATTCCATCATTTTTAAACGTTCTCAAATTTTACAATTATGCTCGAAGATAAAAGTCCACAACTTACCCCAATTGCTGCTTACGGCGAATTTGGTTTAATTAAACACTTAACCGAAAGATTTAGTTTTGAAAACTCTTCTACTGAGGTTTCCATTGGTGATGACGCTGCGGTGATTGATCCGGCAAACCAGAAAGTGGTAATAACAACTGATATGTTGGCCGAAGGGGTGCATTTTAATTTAGGATATGTTCCGTTGAAACATTTAGGTTATAAAGCGGTTGTGGTGAACTTAAGTGACATTGCAGCGATGAACGCAACACCTACTCAGATTTTGGTCGCATTAGCAGTTTCGAACCGGTTTCCGGTGGAAGCGCTGGAGGAAATTTATGAGGGAATTGCGCTCGCGTGCAAACATTATAAAGTAGATTTAGTGGGCGGCGATACAACGAGTTCCAATTCGGGTTTGGTGATGAGCATCACGGCAATTGGCCTGGAAAATTCTGAAAGCCTAGTAAAAAGAAGCGGCGCAAAACCTAATGATCTGCTGGTTGTGACCGGAGATTTGGGGGGTGCTTATCTCGGTTTGCAGATTCTGGAAAGAGAACATTCCGTGTATCTTGCGAATCCGAATATGCAGCCCGAAATGGAAGGTTATGATTATATCCTGGAAAGACAGCTGAAACCGGAAGCAAGAACCGACATCAAGAAGACCCTGAAGGAGTTGGACATTCAACCCACTTCTATGATTGATATTTCCGACGGTTTATCTTCAGAAATCCTTCATCTGTCTGACCAAAGCAAAGTGGGTTTCAGACTGTATGAAGAGAAAATTCCGATGGATTCTTTAACGATTTCTACGGCTGATGAACTGAACTTGAACCCCGCAATGTGCGCGATGAACGGTGGCGAAGATTTCGAATTGCTGTTTACCATCTCGCCTGACGATTTCGAAAAGATCAGGAATCATCCGGATTTCAGCATTATCGGTCATGCGGTGGAAATGGATCAGGGGAATTTTCTTGTAGCAAGAGGCAGCAATGAACTCATCGCTTTGAATGCTCAGGGCTGGGACGCGTTTTTGAATAAATAGTTTAAAAACCGATAAAATCTGTCGCTTTACTCTTCAATGTTTTCGCTGTTTTAAAAGTTTCAGACTTTCTTCCCTACAAAAGCAGCGAAGACATTCGGATGAATGAGTTCCTGAACATTTACTGAAATATCGTTGGTTTCAATTTCAGGTTTTTCGAATTGGTTTTCGTCGAAGAACAGTAACTTCCATTCACCATTATTAAATTCCAGATAGGATAAGTTTTCAATCCAGTCACCGGAATTCAGGTAATGAACAGAACCGTTTTCTTTGGTTACCACACGGTCTGCAGGCTGATGAATGTGTCCGCAAATCACATAATCATATTTGTTTTCAATAGCAAGTTCGATGGCTTTCTCTTCAAAATCACCGATAAATTTTACCGCATTTTTTACTGAATTTTTAATTTTTTTTGAAAGGGAAACTTTTTTCTGACCCATACTTTCGAGCAGAAAATTGATCGCGCGGTTGACAAGAATCAGCCAGTCGTAGCCAATCCCGCCAATTTTTGCGATGAATTTAGCACCACCTTTTGTAGTATGATCGAAAATATCGCCGTGAAAGAACCAATGTTTTTTACCGTTGATTTCCAAGAGATACTTATCAGTAAGGAACAGATTTCCCATCGTTAAATCTGAATATTTTCTCAGAAATTCGTCGTGATTTCCGGTAATGTAAATGATTTGGGTTTCGCTTTTCATCATCCGGAAAAACTCACTCAGCACCGCCATGTGCGAGTTTGGGAAATATTTCTTTGAGAAGGCCCATCCGTCGATAATGTCACCGTTCAGAATGAGAAGTTTGGGTTTGATACTTTTCAGATAAGCCACCAATTCGGTCGCGTGGCACCCGTATGTTGCCAAATGTATGTCCGAAAGAACAACGATTTCTACCTCTCTTTTTTCCATTAAAGTTTTTTCAAAGTTAGTATTTCAATGTGAAGTAATAGTGAATGGAATTTTAATTTTTATGAACAAAAAATCCCAACCTTTCGATTGGGAAAATTATACCCATTGAGAACTCTTTATCAGAAAATAAATGGTCCTGCCCATTCTCCACCTGTACCGTTGGAGCAATTTGCTTTCACATAGAAAGCTTTCCAGTTGCAGTACATATTGCTGATCGCAATTGATGTGTTTGAAGTTGTAAAGGTCTGCGCTCCCGGCGGATCGGTAACTCCCTGAACGATTGAAACTGTATAGCTTTGTGGGGAACCGTAGGAACTCCATGAAAATCCCCTAGTTGCTCCCATTCCCACATTGCAGCTTCCGGAAATAATGTAACTGTTTAAATTGAATGGTTTGGGACAGGTTGGCGTCGCGGTATAGGTAAATTTCCTGAAAGCGTTTGCATCACCCGCAAGGCAGAAAGTACGCACATAAAAATCATACGTTTTATTAAGTTCCAAACTGTTAAAATACATATTATTTTCTGCGGTACCTCCTTTGATTCTGATTCCGGATCCGATACTGAAACCTGTGGGTCCGAATTCAACTTCGTGATAAGAAAAACTTCCGCCGCTGTATGCAATCTGCATGATCATTTGGCTGGGATCATACTGATAAAACTGAGCCGTAGTTGTTCCTTTGCAGTTGCTCTGCTGTGTGGTAACGCTTGATAATTTGTACGGAGCGCTACTTTCCGAACTGCTGCAGATTCCTGTAATGTAGAAATCGTAAGTGGTTGATGGACTTAAATCTACAATTTCTATAAAAGTATTGGAGGTGGTTACCAATTTTCCGCTGCCCTGTGCGAAACCCGTAACGCCATATTCAATCTTAAATGAATTGGCATTCCCTCCTGCACCAAAATTTAAAACGACACTGCTTGGATTGGTTTGAAAAGTTACATTGGTCACTTTTCCGCAGTTGTTTGACGATGATTGTCCTTCATCCCTGGAGCATCCCATAAAAACAAGTAAAGAAAGCAATACGATAAAAACAGTAGATTTAAAACTCATAAATTTTTTATTTTGGGGAGTAAAAGTATAAAAAAAACCTGACTGCGAATACAGTCAGGTTTGTTTTTTATCAACGCTGAAATTTATGCGTTTGGTTCAATAGATACGAATGATCTGTTGTTTTGTTTCTTTCTGAAAACTACTTTTCCGTCAACTAATGCGTGAAGAGTGTGGTCTTTACCCATTCCCACGTTATCACCTGGGTGGTGTTGTGTACCTCTCTGTCTCACGATGATGTTACCGGCAATAGCGTCCTGACCTCCGAAAATCTTCACGCCCAATCTTTTGGAATGAGATTCTCTACCGTTTTTGGAACTACCAACTCCTTTTTTGTGTGCCATTTTATTTTAAGGTTTTTGGGTTAAAATTATTCAGCAGTTTCGCTGTCTGCTTTTTTGGTTGTCTTTTTAGCAGGCTTCTCTTCAGTTGCTACTGCTTCTTTTTTTGCTTTTGGCTCAGCTTTTTTCTCTTTTTTACCGTTATCGAAACCAGTGATTCCTGTAATAACGATTTGAGTTAAAGATTGTCTGTGACCGTTTTTCTTTTCGTAACCTTTTCTTCTTTTCTTTTTGAAGATGATTACTTTATCAGCTTTAACGTGATCTAAGATTTCAGCATCAACAGTGATACCGCTTACAGCCGGGGCGCCGATTGTTGTAGTACCGTTTACAGTAAGAAGAACTTTATCGAAAGAAACTTTTCCTCCTTTATCTCCTTTTAAACGGTTCACAAACAACTTCTGGTCTTGCTCAACTTTATATTGAAGCCCTGCTATTTCTACAATTGCAAACATTGTTTATAAATTTTGTTAGTTAATTCGAGGTGCAAAAGTAATAAATATTTTCGAGTTATCCACAATGACGATCATTTTTTTTGAGAATAATTACTTATAAAGCACTGAAAATTAATTTTATAATCATTTTAAATGCATTTATTTTTACTCAGAAAAAACATTTGGATTCAATTTTTAATTAAATTTGATTTTCTTAGCACCATGAAAAGAGATTTATACATTGATTTTGCCAAAGGTTTTGCCACATTAGCCATTATTTTTATTCACACCGTTTTTTGGTCCGGGCAGTTTTATGTTCCGACGGAAATCCGGGTTCTTTCTTTACTGATTGATGTGCCTTTATTTTATGCACTCAGCGGGCTGACTTCCGGCGGAAATGTCGAAAAAACACTTTACCGGCTGCTCAAACTGCAGATCACCTTCATGATTTTCGTAACCTTTCTTTTCTTTCTGGATTATTTTTTCAAGGTTTTCGGACTGAATATTTTTGGGTTGGAATGGATGAAAGACTTCTACTCCACTTTCGGGGCGAAATATGTTCCGCAAAGCATTTCTGATGTTCCGCAATGGCAGAATCTCGGAAACTGGTATCTTCACCAATACACCAATGCCGACACTTTTCCCGTGGTGATGGGAAGTTTCTGGTACCTTAAAGTATATTTTATCCTCACGGTTTTCGGCGTTCTCATCTTAAGGTTTTTTCCGAAACACGTCAACTGGTTTATCGGAATATGTTTCGGATTAACATTAATTTTTAATCTGTTGCCGCAATTTTACCCGACAGGACAGGTTGGTTACGTCGCTTTCTATCTCGGTTTATTTTTATCCGCTCATCAGTTAAAAGGAAAAAAAATTCAGTCCAAATGGATCCCTTTTTTATATGGAATTTTACTCTTGGTTTTGATCTTCCTTTTCTGGAATTCAGGAAAAGAACTTTTCATGAAAATGAATAAAGCAAAATTTCCACCGAAGCTTCTTTATATTTTCTGGTCATGCTTTTCACTTCTCACACTTTTTGTGCTTTACAACAGATTGAAAATCAACAGAGAAAGCTTCGTTACTTATATCGGTAAAAATGCCATCTTCTTCTATTTCGCGCAGGGTATGAGTTCTTCACTGGTATACTTCATCGTCGTTGGGCTAAAAGATAAAATGCAGTGGTGGATGCTGATGATTTTAATTTACCTCATCAATGTAGTTTTAGCAGTTCTGATTGCTGAAGGGCTGAAAAAACTCGATGCTTTCGGGTGGAAAATTTTGGAGATACTGCGAAAAAAAACCGCTTCAGTATAAACTGAAACGGTCTTCTATTATACCTAAATATAATATTAGTCTCTGCTTGTATTGTTCCCTCTGGCTACTATAGCGATAATAACGATCAGCACCAATGCACCAATTACCCAGAAAATCGGATTCGTAAACCACTGTTCTGTTGTTGTAGTACTTTTGGTTGTCGTAACGTCAACGTTAAGATCTGGAGATTTCGTTGCATCCTGTGCGAACGCCATAACACTGAAGAAGAAAGTAAGAATTAAAATTCCGAATTTTTCGAGCTTGCCTGCTAATAATTGCGTGTTCATAATTTTATTTTTTAATGTTATAATTTTTAATATTCAACATTTATGCCACAAATGGGTTTATAAATTCCATAATCATTAAACATCTGTGGTATTGCTTACCGAAATCATATTGAAACCAAGAATAAATATTAATTAAATTTGCCATAAATTCTACAGATGTTTAAACTGAAACTCTTGACCGATCCGCGCTGGGCCAATATTGCAGAAGGAAATCTTCAGGAAATCCTTACCGACCATGCGTGGTGCGAACAGAAAGCGACCACCAACGCCATTACGCTCATTACTATGATGCCGGAATATCCCGAGATTATCACCGAGCTTTTAAAAATTGCCCAGGAAGAACTCGAACATTTTCAAATGGTTCACGAGATCATTAAAAAACGCGGCTACGAATTTGGCAGGGAAAGAAAAGACGATTACGTCGGACAGCTCTACAAATTCCTCGTTCAGGGAACCCGGGAAGAATATATTATTGACAGACTTCTTTTTGCTGCGATGATCGAAGCCAGAAGCTGCGAACGCTTCAAAGTGCTTACTGAAAACATCCAGGATGACGAACTGAAGGTTTTTTACAAGGAACTGATGATTTCCGAAGCCGGACATTACACCACCTTCATCGGGTTTGCAAGACAGCTCGGCGACCCCGAAACCGTAAATAAAAGATGGGAAGAATGGCTGGATTATGAAGCCGAAATCATAAAATCCTACGGTAAAAAAGAAACCATCCACGGATAGAAGTTTTTAACGGATGTTTTCGGAATTTTAGTATTTTTACCACCATTAACAAAAATGCTGAAAACCTAAAATGGACCGCAACCGCTTCGAACAACTCCTCAATACCCTGGCGAAATCTTTCTTTCAGGGATTATTAATTATCGGTCCGTTTGCAGTCACCATCTGGATTATCTGGTATATTGTTTCCAGTATCGACAATATTATACCTGCCGTTTCCGAAAAATTATATCCGGGAATCACTTTTCTCATTGTTATTTTGGGAACAGCGCTGGTAGGATATTTAGGAAATAAATTCATCATCGGCCGCATCGTGGTGGACAGTTTCGATTACATTCTGGAACACACGCCCGGCATCAAATTCATCTATACCTCACTGAAAGACGTCATGACCTCCTTCGTTGGGGATAAAAAGAAATTCAACCAGCCGGTTCTTATTAAAACCGCTGATAACCCTGAAGTCTGGCGCATCGGTTTCCTTACCCAGAAAGACCTGTCTTCCGTAGGTTTCCCCGATTATGTTTCGGTGTATCTTCCCCACTCTTACGCAGTTTCTGGTTGGGTAGTCTTCGTGCTTGCGGAGAATATCGTGCTGCTCGAAAACGTGAGTGCGGCGCAGGCAATGAAGTTTGCCGTAAGCGGCGGCGTGGCAGGTTTCCATTCGGATGATAATGTGTTCAAAGCACCCGAATGAGTTGAGGCTAAGTATTGAGATTAATTGTTAATCTCAATTTTTTTTCCTTCAACCTTAAACTTATACCTCCAATGAAATTACCTTACGCAGAACCTTACAGAATTAAAATGGTTGAAGAAATTCGCCAGTCGACCAGAGAAGAAAGAGAACTCTGGCTGAAAAAAGCCGACTATAATTTATTCAACCTGAAGTCGTCGCAGGTTTTTATTGATCTGTTAACCGATTCCGGAACCGGGGCAATGAGCGACCAACAGTGGGGCGCTTTGATGACGGGCGACGAAAGTTATGCCGGATCCAGAAGTTTTGATGAACTCCACACTACCGTGCAGAACATTACCGGATACCAATATTTATTGCCCACCCATCAGGGACGCGCCGCTGAGAATGTGCTGTTCTCCGTATTGGTGAAAGAAGGCGATGTGGTTCCCGGCAACTCCCACTTCGATACTACGAAAGGACATATCGAAATCCGAAAAGCCCATGCGATCGACTGTACTATTGATGAAGCTTTCGATATTGAAAACCTTCATCCTTTCAAAGGAAATATCGATGTAGAAAAACTGGAAGAGGTTTACAAAACCTATCCGAAAGAAAAAATTCCGTTCTGCCTGATTACGATTACCTGTAACTCTTCCGGCGGGCAACCCGTTTCCCTCGAAAACATGAAGGCCGTGAAAGAACTTTCCGACCGTTACGGCATCCCGATCTATTTCGATTCCGCAAGGTTTGCAGAAAACGCCTATTTCATCAAACAAAGAGAAGCCGGTCAGGAAAACAGAACCATCAAAGACATCGCGAAAGAAGTATTTTCTTACGGCGTTGGGATGACGATGAGTTCCAAGAAAGACGGTCTGGTGAACATCGGTGGGTTCATCGCTTTGAATGATGAAAACATTTTCAGAGCAGCGTCTAACATGACCATTATTTACGAAGGCTTCATCACCTACGGCGGTATGGCAGGCCGTGATATGGCTGCTTTGGCGGTTGGGCTGAACGAAGCTACAGAATTTGAATACCTTGAAAGCCGTATTTCTCAGGTAGAATATTTAGGCAATAAACTGATAGAGTTCGGCATTCCGGTGCAGAAACCGATTGGCGGACATGCCGTGTTTGTAGATTCCCTGAAGTTTCTGCCGAACATCCCGAGGGAAGAATATCCTGCGCAGACTTTAGCGAACGAAATTTATAAAGAAGCCGGCATCAGAACTGTAGAAATCGGGACGCTTTTGGCTGACCGCGATCCGCAGACCAGAGAAAACCGGTATCCGAAACTCGAACTTGTCCGTCTCGCCATCCCGAGAAGAACCTACACGAACAATCACATGGATTATATCGCTGCCGCCATCAAGAATGTGTTCGACCGCCGCAATGAAATAGAGAAAGGCTACCATATCACCTGGGAATCTGAAATCTTACGGCACTTCACCGTAAAACTGGAAGAAGCTTAAAACAACAAAATCCGTTCGGCATTGCTGAGCGGATTTATTTTACTCGTGGTCGTAATATTACCAAATTTTGGTAACTTTGATTTGTTAAATTTAAATCAAATAAAAAATGGGACGAAATACATCTGTTTCCTTAGGAGATTATTTTGAGGATTTTGTTGATGCAAAAGTAACTCAGGGAAGATACAAAAACGCAAGTGAAGTTATCCGTGCCGGATTAAGACTTTTAGAAGAGGAAGAAAACAAGATTCAAATCCTGAAAAACGCCATTCAGGAAGGAATAGACAGCGGAATTGCAGAAGATTTTAATCCGAAAAAACATCTGGAAGCTTTGAAAACCAAATTGAAAAGTAATGGCTAAATATTACTTCACCAATAAAGCGGTTGAAGACCTGACTAAAATTTATGAATATACTTTTGAATTTTGGTCAGAAAAACAGGCAGATAAATATTACGGAGAGATAATTGACTTTTGCCAGCTCATTGCTGAAAATCCAAACATCGGAAAAAATTATACTGAAATAAATCTTGAGTTTTTTGGTTTCCTGGCGAATAAACATATAATATTCTACAGAATTCTGAATCCTGCAACAATTGAAGTAGAAAGAATTCTTGGTGCTGAAATGGATTTGAAAAGGAGATTAAAGGATTAATAAACACCTATTTTGTTCCATTGAAAAACTGGAAGAAGCTTAAATTAACCAAATCCGTTCGGCGTTGCTGAGCGGATTTTTTGATAGTTGAAAAACCAGATTGTTAATGGGCATAACTTTTAAGTTTTTATGGTTAGTATTTCGAAAATACTATAAACCAATCAATTAAATGCCCGTTAAAACACGCAATTTAATCTTCTACTTGTGATGCCTTTTAAAAAACGCCACCATTTCCGGGATGGATTCATGAGGGAATTCGTGGCCGGCATTTCGCTCTTCTAACACGAGTTCTGTATGATTAATGCCGGTGTAGAAGGTTTTGTCGCCTTTTGCCACGGCGGTTTTAGGATCTGTTTTCAGATTATCGGAGACGATAGCAATAGATTGTTTCTGCATCCTGTACGGAACCAGCGGATCGTTTTTGCCCATGCTCATCCAAACCGAAAGGGGTTTCGCCCCCTTGATCATATTGCCGCCCTGCGCTGCTACGGAACATATGGCTGCAATTTTATCAGGTTTTTCTGCCCACAACACATTCACGAATCTTGCCCCGTTGGAATGTCCAACAACATAAATTCTCGAAGCATCGATGTTATAATTTTTAGTCAGATCTTTTAAAACCTCATCGAAGAATAATACATCGCGGTTGCCGTGATCGTTGGGGAACATTTGCCAACCGTTCAGCAATCCTTTTTTATCCACCACATAGCCCGAGGTTCCGGGAATGCCTTCCATAAAAACAACCAACGCTTCCTTATCGTAATTCTGGAAATCGATTTTCCTGGAAGCGTGTTTCGCATTGCCGCCATGTCCGTGAAAGACAAAGATTACCGGTGTTTTTTCAGATTTCAACTGAGGTTCAAAAACCAGTGCTTCTCGGGCGGTACCATTAATATCAAATGTTTTAGTAATCTGGGAAAAGAAAAAGCTGAATGCAAAAACAGACAGCAGCAGAAGGATTTTTTTCATGGTTGATTTTTAGCTTTGATGCAAATGAAGGAAAGGAGTTAAAAGAGAAAACCTCAACTTTCGGTGAGGTTTTCTGTAAAGTTATTCAATTTAAGCTTCCTGCAGAACTGAATGCGATTTCACCAATTCCTGCTGCACATTCGGCGGAACCAACTGGTATTCCGAAAACTTCATGCTGAATTTGGCGCGGCCACCTGTGATGGAGCGAAGTGTGGAACCGTAATCGTGCATCTCAGCCAGCGGAACATCGGCAAGGATTTTCTGGTAATGCCCTTCGGAATCCATTCCGGAAATCATGGCGCGGCGGGTTTGCAGATCGCCCATTACATCGCCGGTATCTTCGTCCGGACAAAGGATTTCTACGGAATAAATAGGTTCGAGCAACTGGGGCTTCGCATTCTGGAAACCTTCTCTGAACGCACCCGAAGCCGCCAACTGGAAAGAAATATCATTGGAATCTACACTGTGCATCTTGCCGTCGTAAACGGTGACTCTCACATTTTGGCAATGTGAACCGGTCAATGGACCTTCTTTCATCTGCTGCATGATTCCTTTCTTAATGGCGCCGATGTAACGGTTATCAATCGCGCCACCCACGATGCACCAGTAAAATGCGAGCTTGCCGCCCCAAGGTAAATCTTCGATTTCTTTCTGGCGGATGTTGACACCGGTTGGTTCCGGCATGTCATCGTAGAAGTTTTCTACCCGCATGTGGATTTCGCCGAACTGACCGGAGCCGCCGGACTGTTTTTTGTGGCGGTAATCGGCATCAGCTTTTCCGGTGATGGTTTCGCGGTAAGGAATCTTCGGATTACCGAAATTCATATTCACGCCGAATTCTTTTTGAAGTCGCTGTTTTACCAGATCAAGATGCAGCTGGCCCTGTCCGTGAAGGATGGTCTGTTTCAGTTCAGCAGACTGCTCTACATGAAGTGTGGGATCTTCTTCTTCAATTTTGTGCAAAGCGGTGACGAGTTTTTCCATATCTGCGGTAGAATCTGTAGAAACTGCTTTTCTGATGCGGCTTTCAGGGAATTCCATCAGACGTACTTTTCTTTCCACGCCTTTAGAATTTAAGGTATTGTTGGAGTGGCCGTATTTCAGTTTCACGGTAACGCCTAAATCTCCTGCAACCAATTCCGTCACCGGAATTCTTTCTTTTCCTTCCGCTACAAAAAGCTGAGAGATTCGTTCGGTTTCCCCGTTATTGGCATTCACGAGCTCATCGCCGGGCTTGAGTTTTCCGCTTAAAACTTTAAAGTAGGAAACCATTCCGACCTGAGGTTCAGAAAGGGTTTTATAAATAAATATGGTGGTCTTATCGTTGGGATCATAAATAATTTCACCTCCGTTTTCCAATTTTCTTGCAGGTCTTTCGGCTGGTGACGGCGCGATGTCATCAATGAAACCCATCAATCTTCCGCTTCCCATATCTTTGAGTCCGCTGGTGACGAATACCGGGAAAAACTGCTGTTTAGCCAAAGCGATGGTAATTCCTTTAGCGAGTTCGTCTTCAGACAGATTGCCTTCTTCAAAGTATTTTTCCATCAAACCTTCTTCATTTTCGGCTGCGATTTCCACCAAAGCGTTATGCATTTCGTTGGCTCTTGCCATTTCGCTTTCAGGGATTGGTTTCTTTTCAGGTTTTCCTCCGTTAGCAGGAAATTCATACATCACCATTCTTAAAGCGTCAATAATTGAATTAAAGTTCGCTCCGGAATTGTACGGATATTGAATAGGAATGAGTTTGGTGCCGAATCTTTCTTTAGCCTGCTCCAAAGTTTTCTCAAAATCGGCTTTCGGATGATCCATCTGGTTGATGACGAAGATTGCGGGCGTCTGGTATTTGTCAACATATTCCCAAACCAACTCAGTCCCTACTTCAACACCATTGGCCGCATTCAGAACAATAACCGCGGTATCGGCTACCTTTAACGAAGAAACGACTTCGCCAACGAAATCGTCAAATCCGGGGGTATCGATGATGTTAATTTTATTGTTTTTCCAGTTCACGAACATCTGGTGGGAGAAGATGGTTTTTCCTTTTTCGTGTTCGAGGTCTGTATGGTCGCTCACCGTGTTCTGTCCTTCGACGGATCCGCGGCGTTTGATCGCCCCTCCCTCATAAAGCATGGTTTCAATCAGCGTAGTTTTGCCGCTGTCGGAATGACCGAGCAAGACTACATTTCTTAGATCTTGGGTATTAGCACTCATAATATATAGTTTTAATTATTCTATGGGAATGCTAAAAAGGAAATGACCTGCATTTGATTTTTAGGTAGTTAAAGTTACGAAAGATTTGAACTGGTTTTGATATTTTTAAAAATGAAATTCATGATATTTGGCATTTAAGTGTATCCTGCCTGAATTCATGCCTACAGTTAAATATGAATTTACCGAAACCAAATTCTGATATGGTCCATTTTAATAATTAACGACAGTTAAACCTGTGGAAACTATTTTGATAAAGGCTTTGTGGGGAATTAATAAGAAGAAGAGTGAGCCATCGCTAAAGAGAATTATCGCTTATTTAAAATGTTCTTTACAATCATTTCCGCATGGATTCTGGAGTTTTCGATGAACCAAAGACGGGTGTCTTTTCCGCCACAAACTACGCCAGCCAAATAAAGGTTTTCGATATTCGTTTCCATGGTTTCGGGGTTGTAAACCGGACGGAGATTATCTCCTTTTAAATCTATTCCGGAGTTTTTGAGGAATTCGAAATCCGGAAGATAGCCTGTCATTGCCAGAACGAAATCGTTTTCAATCTCGTGAATACTGCCCGTTCCATCTTTAAAAATAGCGGAGGCTTCTTTGATCTCCATCATCTCAGCTTTGAAATAAGCTTTGATACTACCCTCAGCGATGCGGTTTTCAATATCCGGCTTCACCCAATACTTCACCGATTTCGAAATCTCAGAACTTTTAATGATCATGGTAACTTCTGCTCCTTTCCGGTAAGTTTCCAAAGCGGCATCCACGGCCGAATTGCTGGCACCGATTACAACAACTTTCTGTTTAGCATAAGGATAAGGCTCTTTATAATAATGTTTTACTTTAGGCAAATTTTCACCTTTTATATTTAAGAGATTCGGAATATCATAAAAACCGGTCGCTATAATTACGTTTTTTGCAAGATATTTTTGTTTCGATGTTTCAATCTCAAAGATTTTATTTTTTGAAACTTTTAAAACCTTTTCGTAAAGGTTGATCTTCAGGTTCCGGTGGCGTGCTATTCCCTGATAATATTCCAAGGCATCCTGTCTTCCGGGTTTGGGAGAAGTTGTAATAAAGGGAATTTCAGCGATTTCCAATTTCTCGGCGGTCGAGAAAAACCTCATGTACAACGGGTAATGATAGAGTGAGTTGACGATGGTGCCTTTTTCAATAATGACATAATCCAGTTGGTTCTTTTCGGCTTCCAAAGCGCAGTTCAAACCGATTGGTCCGGCGCCGATAATCAGTACATCTAAAATTTCCATAGTACAAAATTACAAATCAAATTTTTCATAGCGCCTGTCTTGCTGAAACTTCAACATTTGAAAATATTGAACTTCACTGGAATCTAAAACAAAAAAACGGACAGAAAAATCTGCCCGTTGTATCACTTTTAAAGTAAGATTATTTAATTAAACCCAATTCAACGAGTCTTTCGTGAAGAAATTCTCCTGCTGTGGTATCAGGATATAATTTCGGATTGTTTTCGTCATAAGTTCCTTCCAGAGCGTTCAGCGGCATATCACCTACCGGATGCATGAAGAAAGGAATCGAATATCTTGACGTTCCCCACAATTCACGTGGCGGATTGACTACCTGGTGAATGGTAGATTTAAGCTTGTTGTTGGTGTGGCGCGAAAGCATATCCCCAACATTAATCATTAATTCCTCAGGTTCTGCAATTGCATCCACCCATTCGCCGTCGTGGTTCATTACCTGAAGACCTTTTCCCTGAGCGCCCATTAAAAGGGTGATCAAATTGATATCTCCATGCGCTGCGGCTCGCACTGCATTATCAGGCTCTTCCGTAATCGGCGGATAATGAATCGGTCTTAAGATCGAGTTGCCTTCGCCAACGAATTTGTCGAAATAAAACTCGTCCAAACCAAGATGCAAAGCCAAAGCTCTCAATACATAAACGCCGGTTTTCTCCAACATTTTGTAGGCTTCTTTTCCTACTTCATTAAATTTTGGAGTTTCCGCAACTTCTACATTGTCCGGATATACTTCCGCATATTTCGAACCCGGTTCCAAGTACTGCCCAAAATGCCAGAATTCTTTCAAATCCCCTTTTTTAAAACCTTTGGCTGTTTCTTTTCCGAAACCTACGTAACCACGCTGTCCGCCAATTCCCGGAATCTCGTACTTCTGTTTGGTTTCCACGGGCAGATCGAAGAAATTCTTCACCTCACCGTACAGGTCTTTCACCAGACTGTCATCCAGAAAGTGCCCTTTCAGAGCAACAAACCCGATTTCTTCGTATGCTTTTCCGATTTCATTTACAAATTTTTGTTTGCGTTCCGGGTCACCCGAAAGGAAATCACGCAAATCCACACTTGGGATCTGTTTCATATTTTTTAGATTAAATATTTCGATGCAAAATTAAGATTTTTAGATTAGAATTCTCTTTTTGTGTGAAGGATTCTGAAAACTTCAATTTCTTTACCATTCAAAAAATAATGAACTCCAAATGGAAAAGTTTCCAGAAAAACGATTCGGTTCCCTTGGTATCTTTCCTGAAACTGAAGGGGATTTTCCGCTAATCTCATGAGCGTACTGTTCAAGTCATCCCAAAATCTGTCACGTAAATCGTGGCTGATTTTTAAATAAAATCCGTCAGCTTCTGCGAGATCAATTTCTGCCTGATCAGCAAGAGTTACGAAATATTTCATCGGTTAAATTTCTTTTTAACCTCTTCCCAAGTCGTAAATTTCAATTCTCCCTTTGCTTTCTTTTCCAGCATTTCATCCATCATTTTCATATAACCTTCAGTAATTTCAAAATCTTCGTTCGCTTTTTCAATAAGAATCTTTTCAAGGTAATTTTTCAGATTTCTGCCGTCTTCCTGTGCTTTGATTTTAAGTTTTTCTACTATAATTTTATCTAAAGACACTTCTTTTCTGATTTTTTCACGTATCATCTCCGGTAATTTTACGATAAATATACGTATAAATTCCGTATCAAATATTTTCTGTTTAAAATTTTAATTATGAGTAAATTTGCGGTTAGTCAAAATTTTCAAATGAAACAGTTCTCTTCCAAAAGAAGCATCCAAATATTAGCATATCTCTTAAAAGAATACGGAATTTTCAATATCGTTATATCACCCGGATCACGTAATGCGCCTTTGGCCATTCATTTTTCCGAAACTGATGAATTCAACTGTTACAGCATTGTGGACGAAAGAAGTGCCGGATTTGTTGGTTTGGGAATGGCAAAAAGCGAGAAAAAACCCGTGGCAATAACCTGTACAAGCGGTTCGGCTTCCGCCAATTATTATCCCGCAATTACCGAAGCATTTTATCAGAATGTCCCTTTACTGGTGCTTACCGCAGACCGGCCGACGGATTATGTTGATATTTTTGACGGACAAACGATCCGACAGAAGGAGATTTTCGAGCAGCATTCTTATGGAGATTTTCAACTTCTGGAAGACGGAAAAGAAAATGCTGACGATGAAAATTTTGCTTTAATTAAAAAAGCGATTGAACTCTGTTTTGAAAAACAGGGACCGGTGCACATTAATATTCCTTTGGAAGAACCTTTGTATCAATTGGTTTCGGAGCTTCCCAATTTTCCTCCTGTAGAAAAAAACCTTCAGAAAAAACAATACGAACTTCCTTCACATCTAGCAGCAGAATGGAATCTGTCGAAAAGAATTCTGATTTTAGTTGGAACGCGCGATTACAGCGAAGAACTGGAAATGCAACTAACTCAATTGGTTAAAAATCACAGCGTTGTGGTTTTAACGGAAGCGACTTCCAACCTCAACCATCCGAAATTTTTCAGTCATATCGACCGTTATATATTTAATTTTTCTGAGGAAGATTTCAAGACTTATGCGCCTGATCTCTTAGTGACCGTCGGACAGAACGTTGTTTCTAAAAAAGTAAAACAGTTTCTGAGAAAAGCGAAACCGAAAAATCACTGGCACCTCCACGAAGTTTGGCAACCCGACACTTTCTTTTCACTCACCGATAAAATTGAAACCAAACCCGAAGTTTTCTTTAAAAAATTACTGAATTTTATTAATTTAGAACCACAGCCTTATTTTAATTTATGGGATGTTCTTCGGGATAAAAGAGATCTAAAACATGCTGATTATTGTATGAAAGCTCCTTTTTCTGATTTTAAATTCTTTGAAATTTTATCGGAAAAATTACCCGAAAACATCAATCTTCACTTCAGCAATTCATCGGCAATACGCTACGCGCAACTTTTCGATTTCCGAAGAAATAACATCTACTGCAACCGCGGAACAAGCGGCATCGACGGATCTACTTCCACTGCGATGGGTTTTGCGATGAAAAACACCAACCAAACGGTTTTGGTAACGGGTGACCTGAGCTTCTTTTACGACATCAACGGGCTTTGGAACAATTACATTCCGCCTTACACGAGAATTATTATTTTCAATAATGGCGGCGGCGATATTTTTAAGATTATTCCGGGACCCGGAACGGCGAATGCACTGGATGAATTTATCTTAACGAAACACCACAAAAACGCAGAATATTTAGCAAAGCACTTCGGTTTTTCATATACCAAAGTTGATGATGAAGATACCCTTTCCCGGGTTCTGGATAATTTCTTCAAACATGATGTAAAAGCAAAAATACTGGAAGTTGATACTTCAGGGATTGAAAATTCGGAGATTCTGAAGGGATATTTTGAATCGATGAAATAATTAAAAATTCATTTGTAAACCGAATTTAATTCCAAATTTTGAAACATCCGGACGGTCGAGATAATTTCCGCGCCAGTTGAAATCTATCCGTAAAATTCTCAGGTTTCCGAAACCGATATTTTCGAGACCGAAACCGTATTCGTAATAAATCTGCTGATCGGGAGCGGAATACAGCGTGTTTTCAAAATTGATATTTTTCGAAGCATCGCTTAAGGTTCCGTATGCGCCACGGATAAAAACAAGTTCTCTGAATTTCAGCTTTTTAATCAATGGAATATAGGAAATCAGTTTGCCCTGAAAATGATGTTCATAATTCAAAGTGGTATAAGCATCAGCAACGAATTCATAATATTTTAAGAGCGCAAAAGTGTTGGGAATTAAGCTGTAGGACTGATTTCCAGGAATGACATTCTGCAAAGCAAGCGGAACGGTGCTGAAATTTTTTCCCGCTTCGAAGTTGATAATCGATTTCCCGATATTCCCCAGCAAAATGGGTTGAGAATAAAGGAACTGAAGTTTATTATAATCAAAATCACCATTCAGAACATTCTCAAAACCGTGGGTAAATTTCAAAACGAAAGTTGGTGAAAGCGTCGTAAAAGAATAACGGTCAACGCCATACTGCGAATACTTTGCGCCCGGTTTTGCGATCAGACTGAACGTTGTATGAAAGTCATTCAATTCAGACTTCAGCTCATTATTTTTATAAAAATCGAGATTAAAATTCATAGGATTCGCAGATTTAATATTCTGTAAGGAAGCATCCATCCGCACTTCAAAATTCTTTACGGGTTCCAGAGAAAAAAAGAAATTATTCTGCTTCACCAAACTCAGCGAAGCATTGGTTCCTGAGGAAAAAACAGATGAAGAAGCGAAAGATCTCGTCATAATCCCATCATCATTCGTCAGCTGAGCACCGAGTTGAATAACGTCATTCCGGCTACCAAAACCGATGGTTGCCCGGTTTTCCCGGTTGAACATATATTTTCCTTCAATTCCGTATTTAAATTTTTGGTCTTTAAATCCGTATGCGCTGTATCCTGCGATTCTCCACATATCGTTCGGCGAAAAATACGTTCTTGCCCCCACGCGAATCCGGTCTCCTTCCACTTCATTCTTGCCATAAACAGAATAAATATCACCAAAATCAATGGCTTTCCAGGCATTGACATATCCGGACTGCAGAATTTCCACCAGTTTTACTATTCTTTTAAATTTGGGAACTTTTTCAAGACCGGAAACCATGGTATATACATTCTTCTCAGAATCAGCCAAAGGCTCATCTCTCTCTTTTTCCCAGAATTCATCGGGTTTCGTTAGATTTCCGTCGCTTAAAGTCTGTTCTTTATCCACTAAAAGCCGGTCGTCAAAATTCTGATTGAAAAGGTAATCGCTGAAAATATCGGTCCGCTTAAAAAGAATACTTTTGGCGTCCTTTTTCTTTTTGAAAACCGACATTTCGAGTTCTGTATATGTTCTTTTGGGAATGAAAACAGAATCATTCGGTGAGTCGTATTCGGTTTCCAGATAGATTCCGTTGACGAAATTTACGTTGATCTTATTGGTCGATTTCAGGGTAGCTTTTACAATATTGTAAGTGTCTTTTGAAATATACAGATTTCCCTGAAAAGCGAGAACTTCCTTTCTTTTGGGGAAATAATTAATCACAAAACAATCGGTTCCGTTTACTGAAAGCGAATCGGTAATTTCGTATTCATAAGTGCTGAAGCCGTCTTTTGCCACAGGGCTCGGAAAGCCGATATTGAAAAAATTCAACGTGTTGTCATAAAGATTCACGTCTTTGAACTGATTTTTTGCCGTAGAAGCAATAAGTTCGTTGTCACTGAAACCCGAAAATTTATTGGCAACAATCGTTTTGTTTTCCTTTTTCTCAGGCTTGTTCTTACCGTAAGTCTTGTAGATGGTTTCGTTAAAAAATACCGGGAGAGAGAGCTTTTTATCAAAGTTCGCCGAATCAGCATATTTAAAAATAAACTCCATATCGTTGAAGATTTTTTTCTTCATAAAAGCGCTGTCGATATTATTGAGTCCTATTTCAATTTTTTCGTATTCTTTGAACTGATAATCGCTGTAATTCGCAAGTCCGTTTGTTTTCTTTCGCTTCCACACTTCCTGCATTATGGCATACGCAGGATTCTCTTTCTTGTTTTTGTATTTCTTTTTGCCTTTTCCCGCGATCAGAACTTCTTTGATATCTGCCACATTTTCGGGCTGAAGTTTCACTATCAAATTTTCAAACCGGTGATCGCTGAAAGTGAGTACTTCTGTTTTGAAATTCTTTTTGATAAAAGTTGCGCCGGCAATTCCGGAATCTGAAACGATGAGAAAATCCGAACCGGAAGTGATGAGTTCGGATTTATCTCTCTTATTGATGAAAATTTCAACTCCAGAGACTGGTTTCCCGGTTTTGGCGTCCACGATTGATCCTGAAATTTTCGTTTGTGATAATATGGTAACTCCAAAAAAAAAGAAAAGCAAAATTCTTAATTTTTGGGTTAACTGAAACAGGAACTGGTATTTTTTCTTCATGAAGTCTTCTGCAAAATTTCCGAATATGGAAATTACTCTAGCGAAAAACAGACCAATTTCTACGAATTGGAACCGCTGTTGGTTAAATTTCTAAATATCCTGAAGTATCAGGAAGATTGGTTATTTTTGAGATTGGGTAAATGAACATATCATCAAAATCGTTCAGCGCATTAATCAGCTGAAAATGAGAATACTCCTTTATATTCTGTAAAGTGATTTCTGCTTCTTTGATCTTTTTATTTTTCAGCAAATGGGTTCTCTGCACGCCGTTCAGAAGATACGTCGTCGGCGTAAACCAGTCTTTCCCTTTTTTAAAAAGAATATTGGAAAATGAGGTATCCGTAATATGATTGTTTTTTACAATGATTATTTCGTCAGCCTTTGCTTTAGTAATCATCTTTTCCAGCTCTTTCCGGTCTTCAAATTTGAAGGAATAATCGTATCCGTTATTTTCCACTAGCTGGAAATCATCGATTTCCGAAATGGCATATGGGATAAGCTGGGTTCTGAAATTTTTATTCAGATCATACGTAATTTTCAGTTTGAACAAACCGTCTTCATCATGTGCCAAATCTTTGTAAATTTTGGCAATATCGATGGAACCCTCCTTCCCGAAATGGGCGAAAGTGTCGTCGACACGTTTTTGATGAAGGTTTAAGAGGAAGATCTCCTGATCTTCAATTTTGATGCTTTCAATGAATTGGGACATAAATTTTATTTTTCATTTCTTTGTATTCGTCAGCTAAATTACTCAAATGAGTGATTCCGCCACCACTTTTGAAGTATAATTTACTGTTTTCTTTTTCAATAAATCTGATCATCACGCAGGAATCGAGATTTGCGCCGTCAAACCAGCCGCAAACTCCGGTATAATATCCGCGGGAATAGTTTTCCGCTTCCAGTATAATTTCCAATGTTTTTGGTTTTGGTGCCCCTAAGATCGATCCTGCCGGGAGTAAATTTTTCAAAATACTTCCTACTTTTCCACGAAACTCAGGTTTTAGTTTCCCTGAAATTTCAGAACTCATCGCGTACAGGCTTTTCTGTTTTGTCTTAATAAAATCGATCCGCTGAAATTCGTTCAGTTTTACCTCATCGGCAATCATACTCAAATCGTTGCGCAACAAATCGACCACAGTGTAATGTTCGGCTTTTTCTTTACTATTGCTTTTCAACATCTCTACAGCATTTACTTCTGAGGCGTCAATTGTCCCTTTCATCGGATGTGTAAACACCTCATCATCAGTTATTTCAATAAAGGTTTCCGGAGAAAAAAACACAAACCTGTCTTTGTACAGCACCTTATATTTCGATTCTGAAAGATAGAAAATTTCTTCCAGCGTCAGGTTGGTTTTTATTTCGGTTTTGCAGGTATAATTCGCAAGATAAGAATTCCCTAATCTCAGATTTTTCTGTACGAATTTGAAACCCTTTTGGTATTGTTCCTTAGTCTGCGGAAAAGATTCGAATTCAATTTTATCAGGAATTGCGTATGGTTTACTTTCAGTTTTAAAATTCTGAAAATCAATTAATAAACCCAATTTACCAATTTCTTTTTCAGTAAAAATCTCCACGTTCTCCATTAAAAAATCGATCATAAAAAAAAAGGGAACTTTCTGCCGGGAAAGCTCATCCATTTTATCAAAATTCGGGTGAAATGTGGAATTCATCAGCGCAAAAATAACGAAAAGACTGAAGTTAGCCGTAAAAATACGCTGTTTAAATCCTAAAACATTAATTTTGCGGCATGAATAATAATGACCTCCAAAAACTTTCCATAGAACAGATTCTTAAAACCGCTTTTTCCTACTGGAACCGAACTTTACTCTATCAGTTTGCTTACAGCTTTTTATATATTTCACTGTTTTTTATAGGCTATTTCGCCCTTTTTAAATATTTCGGTCTCTGGGACGAAATTGTAAAATACAGCGATTTGGTGAGAACCGATATTCCGGCTTTCAATAAAAAAGTAGAAGAAATCTCAAAATTACCGCAAGCGAGAAACTTTGGCCTCGCGTTTTTTTTCCTTCTTGCCTTAATCAATCCTTTAAATGTTGGTTTATTTAAAATTTACCGCAAAATGGATTTGAATGAACCCATTGTCTTTAAAGATCTTCTCGCCGGTTATCAGGGCGCAGATTTTTTCAAATTTTTCGGATTTTACCTGTTCTGGATGATTATTTTCACTTACGCCAACGCACTTTTCCTCCTGGGAATTTTCTGGATCTTCATCACGCTGTTTTCTATCCCGCTCATGTTTTTCATGAATGTAAAAACCTTTGAAGGTATTACGCTTACGATCAAAAGCTTGCGCAATAATTTTGTTACGGTACTGGTCTGCGTAATGATTGCGGCTGTTTTCAGCGTATGCGGTATTTTGCTTTGCGGCATTGGTTTTCTACTTACTTTCCCGTTCTGGAATGCGATGATTTACACCCTTTATCAAAACCTGTTTAAAGAAATCAATTAAAATTTAATTTTAAAAAATGTGTTTTTCAATATTAAATTTTAAATTTGAGAAACATTAAAAAAATTAAACTATGGATTCTTTTCAGGATTTTGACCAACACAATGCGCCTCAAAAGGCATCAGGAGATATCATTTCCCACGCTTTCGAGATGTACAAAGGCGTTTTTCTTTATGCGCTTTTGGCAATGGCCATCTACTTTATCGTTTCTCTTGTCATTCAGCCCATTTCCGGGTTTGAATCGAAAAGTTTCGGCGAGGTCATCAGTTCTTCGGATGGAGACTTTTCCGCGATGAAAATGTGGTCAATCCCAGGAATCAAAGTTTATTACGGACTTTCGGGATTATTGAGTCTTGTTTTAGCGCCGCTTTACGTTGGGCTAATTTATATGGCAAATAAATACAATTTCAAGCAGCCACTGCATGTTTCAGATTTATTTATCGGTTACAGACAGAATTTTGTTAACATATTAGCTTACAGCCTAATATCTAGCATTGCAATTGGTATTTCCTTCATGCTTTGTTTTATTCCCGGATTTTTTATTCTTCCTTTTTTCCTGTTGGGATATCCTGTGTTATTGTTTGAAAATGCCAGCTTTTCTGAGGCTTTGAGTAAATCTTTCAATATCGCTAAAGAAAATTACGGAGTACTTTTAGGCGCTTCATTTTTGGGGCTGCTCATCAGTGTTGCGGGAATATTACTCTGCGGAATCGGAATTATCGCCACCATGCCTTTCTATTTTGCTGTGATGTATTCTGCCTATTGCGCGTTCTGCGGAACTCCGCGCCAATTAGAATTTAAAAATTAATATAATCAATTGTTGTACATTTGAAAGCAACAGTGTTTTCTGTTGTTTTAAACTTAAGTTATGCCCAATAAAAAGCATCAGATCAGCGAAGTAAAAATAAAGCAGGTTTTTCTGCTGGCCTTAATCCTCGTTCTTGCCGGATTAATCTGCTTTAATCTATCTTTATTTATCCCGTCGGTTTTGGGAGCTATTACGCTGTACATTATTACCAGAAAATACAACCTTTATCTACAAGAAGAAAAAGAATGGAAGCCGTGGAAGGCATCGACGCTTCTGATTGTGGCTACGCTTATCATTTTAATATTACCGGTCTATTTCATCATCGATCTGCTTATCGACAAACTAGGAAATGCTTCTGCCTATATGGAAAAGTTTAACATATTCGCGGATAAGATTCATGATTATGTTTATTCCAAAACCCATTTTGATATTCTGAGCAAAGAAAATCTGGCGAAACTTAAAGAAAATGTCGGTAAATATTCCACTTCGGCTCTCAGCGGAACTTTTAATACGGTTACCATTGTAGCATCGATGTATTTTATTCTGTATTTCATGCTGGAAAAACCGCGGATTTTTGAGAGACTCATGAAAGAATCTGCGCCTCTTAAAAAGGCCAACGTCAACCTGATTGGAGAAAAAATCCGGAAAATGGTTATCGCAAATGCAATCGGAATTCCGGTGGTTGCTATGGGACAGGGAATCGTTGCTTTGATAGGATACTTTATATTTGATGCTCCCAATGCTGTACTTTTATTTGCGCTAACAGCGGTGGCATCTATGATTCCCATCGTAGGAGCAGCAATTGTATATATTCCGGTATGTATTTTCATGATTGCTGAAGGAAATGTGGGACCCGGGCTTGGTTTGGCAGCATACTGCATGATTGTGGTGGGATTAACTGATAATTTGCTTCGCTTTACGCTGTTAAAAAGGCTTGAAAATATTCATCCGCTCAATACCGTTTTCGGGATTATTGTAGGAATGAATCTTTTCGGGTTCATGGGACTGATCTTCGGACCTATCCTTATTTCAATTACTGTTTTACTGATTCAGGTTTACAGAGACGAATTTTCTGAGGATGACCGAGAACTGATTATGCCCGAGCCCAAAGAAATTGAAAAGAAAATAGATTTAAGCATTTAACATGGAAGGTTTACACCCGGAGATACTGCAGGAAATCTGCACCGAAAAAATGCCTTTTGGTAAATATAAGGACACCATCATTGCGGATCTGCCTATCAACTATCTGGAATGGTTCCACCGCCAGGGAATGCCCAAAGGGAAATTGGGGATGCAGCTTTCAACGATCTACGAAATAAAGATGAACGGTTTAATGGATTTACTGACGCCCATTCGAGGGAAAGTAAGTTATGAACAGCCGAAAAAGAAGGTGTATAAGTTTTAAGAGTTGAAAAATTATTTAAATATAAATTTCATTCTCTACGCTATTACTGGTCATTTTTGATATTGAAAATTTTCAAAAATAATATTTGATTCTGGGGCGGTTCCGTAGGAACCGAATGTGTGTATAGCACTATGGTTTAACAGAGAGGCGTTCCGTAGGAACGCAATGTTTAAATAATAATCAAAATGCCAAATACCTATTCACAAATTTATCTTCAATTCGTTTTTGCGGTGAAAGGCAGAGAGAATTTAATTAGGGAAGATTTCAGAGAGGAAGTACAAAAATATATTTCCGGAATAATTGAAAATAAAAAGCACCAACTGCTTTCAATTTATGCCAATCCGGATCATATTCATATTTTCTTAAGTTTAAAAGATTTATCTTCTTCCATTTCTCAGCTGGTAAAAGAAATAAAAGTTTCATCTACAAATTTCATCAATGAAAAAAAATTCCTGAATACTCCATTTTATTGGCAAGAAGGTTATGGCTGTTTTTCATATTCTAAAAGTCAAAGAGACAGTGTAGTAAATTATATTAAAAATCAGAAAGAACATCATAAAAAGAAAAGTTTCAGAGAAGAGTACATAGAATTTCTGACAAAATTCGAAGTGAATTTTGATGAAAAATATGTGTTTGAATTTTATGATAAATCAGATTAAAACATAGCGTTCCTACGGAACGCCCTTTCGCTTACAAATCCAATTTACACACATTCTGGTCCTACGGAACAGAATACCTTTTTGTTAAACATAGACAATTCTACAGAACCAATCTACACAGCACCCATTCAGTTCCTCCGGACCGTCCATAAATTTCAACTTTAAGCCTTCAGCGCAGCTATTTCGTCCCTTAATTTAGCTGCCTTGATGAAATCTAAATTTCTTGCTGCAGCTTCCATGGCTTTCTGTTTTTCGGCAATCAGTTCGGTAGCGTCCTTGCCGTAGCTTGCTTTTTCTTCGGCAACCTGTTTCAAGATTTCTTTTTGGGTATATTTCGGATCCGGGAAATCTTTGGATCTTCCTACCAGGATTTCTGATATTTTTTTGTTCAAAGCCGTTGGAACCAATCCGTGTTTTTCGTTGTAAGCCATCTGCTTTTCCCGGCGGTAATTGGTTTCATCAATGGCTTTCTGCATAGATCCTGTCATTTTATCTGCATATAAAATCGCTTTACCGTTTACATTTCTTGCCGCTCTACCAATGGTTTGAACGAGTGAACGCCGGGAACGCAACATTCCTTCCTTATCCGCATCCAAAATGGCTACCAGAGAAACTTCCGGTAAATCGAGACCCTCTCTCAATAAATTCACCCCAACCAACACGTCGAAAACCCCCAGACGCAAATCCTGCATAATCTGAATTCTTTCCAAAGTCTCCACATCGGAATGGATATAGCGGGTTCTGATCGCAAATTTCGTGAAATATTTGGTGAGCTCTTCCGCCATTTTTTTGGTTAAAGTTGTTACCAAAACCCTTTCATCAGCTTCTGCCCTTTTCTGGATTTCTTCAATTAAATCATCAATCTGATTCATGGAAGGGCGGATTTCAATGACCGGGTCCAAAAGCCCAGTCGGTCGGATGATCTGTTCCACATATTCACCGCCGGTTTTTTCCAGTTCATAATCTGCCGGAGTTGCAGAAACATAAATTACCTGATTTTGCATTGCTTCAAATTCCTCAAACTTCAAAGGGCGGTTATCCATAGCAGCCGGAAGACGGAAACCATGTTCCACCAAAACTTCCTTACGGCTTCTGTCTCCTCCGTACATTGCGTGAACCTGCGGAATCGTCACGTGACTCTCATCAATTACCATCAGGAAATCTTTTGGAAAATAATCTAACAGACAAAAGGGTCTCGAACCTGGCAATCTTCCGTCGAAATAACGCGAATAATTTTCAATTCCACTGCAGTAACCCAACTCTTTCATCATTTCTAAATCAAGTTCAGTCCTTTCCTGAAGCCGTTTCGCTTCAAAAGGTTTTTCGATTTCGTTAAAAAAATCAACCTGCTTCACCATATCATCCTGAATTTCCCGTATGGCATTGATTTGTGTCTCCTTCGAAGTCACAAATAGGTTAGCCGGATAAATATTCATTTCTTCAAATTCAGCCATCACATTTCCGTTAAGCGGATTGAAACTCTGAATCCTGTCGATTTCATCTCCGAAAAACTGAATACGGACCGCATTGTCAGCGTACGCAGGATATACATCAATCACATCCCCTTTTACGCGGAACGTCCCTCTTGTAAATTCATTCAAGGTTCTTGAATACAATGCATTAACCAATTTATGAAGAAAAGCGGTTCTGGTTATTTTGGCATTTTTCTGAACTTCAATTAATGATTTATTAAATTCTGTTGGGTTTCCAATACCGTAAATACACGAAACCGACGCCACAATCAACACGTCTCTTCTCCCTGAAAGTAAACTAGCGGAAGCTGAAAGTCTCAGTTTCTCCACTTCTTCGTTGATGGAAAGATCTTTTTCGATATAGGTATTTGTAGAAGCAATAAAAGCTTCGGGCTGGTAATAGTCGTAATAACTTACAAAATACTCCACCGCGTTTTCAGGGAAAAATTCTTTGAACTCCATGAAAAGCTGCGCCGCCAAAGTTTTATTATGCGCTAAAACTATGGTTGGCTTCTGTACACTCTGCACGACGTTGGCTACGGTAAAGGTTTTCCCGGAACCGGTAACTCCGAGAAGGGTCTGGTATTTTTCACCAATTTCGATGCCTTTGATTAATTTTTCAATGGCCGCCGGTTGGTCACCTGTTGGTTTATATTCTGACTGAAGTTTAAACTGCATTTTTAAAATCCCGGTGTCACAAATGATTTGTTAGGTTTTATTATTCAAAAGAATAAAAAGGTATGTGATTGGGTTTTACAAAAATACAAAATTTTGTCGGCGTAATTTTTGTTTCTTTACCTTCACTAAACCACACTAAATTTCTCAATATGACATCATTAATCATCAAAAACATTCCACTACTTGGATTGTTCCTTTTGCTTTCCTGCACCGGAAATTCCAAGAATACAAATCAACAGAGTGAAGTTGTCCTGGAAAACGGAAAGCTTCCAAATCCCGAAACAGCCAATAAAAACTCCCCGGAATATCAATCTGCTTTTGTGGGACAAACGCGGATTGAAGGTTCAAAAACGAAAACGCCCTATCAGGTTGAAGTCATTAATTCAGATTTAAAAAATCCCTGGGGAATTATCAATTTACCAGACGGAAGATTTTTAATTACTTCAAAACCAGGTTATTTGAATATTGTTTCGGCAGACGGTAAAACCGTTTCGAAAGTTGATGGTTTGCCAAAAGTTGATGACAAAGGACAAGGCGGTTTGCTGGATGTTGCTTTAGATCCGGATTTTAAGAATAACCGAATGATCTTCTGGACTTTTTCTGAACCGGTTTCCGGTGGAAATCATACCGCAGTTGCGAAAGGGAAACTTTCGGCTGATGAGAAAAAGATAGAAAATCCTGTCGTTATTTTCCGCGCAACTCCCACTTACGATGGTGATAAACATTACGGAAGCCGTTTGGCCTTTGATAAAGACGGCAACCTGTTCGTAAGCACCGGCGAACGTTCAGATCTGGAAACAAGGCCTTATGCTCAGAAACAGGATTCATATCTAGGAAAAGTTTTAAAAATCACTAAAGACGGCAAACCTGCGCCAGGGAATCCTGAAATATCAGGATGGCAACCCGAGATTTATTCTACAGGACACCGAAATCCGCAAGGATTAGCGATGGATGAAAAAGGACAACTCTGGGAAGCGGAAATGGGTCCGAAAGGTGGTGACGAAATCAATTTAATTCAGCCCGGAAAAAATTACGGCTGGGGAAATGTAACTTACGGACTGGAATACAGCGGCAAAAAAATAAATAACGGAACCACGCAAAAAGAAGGAACTGAACAACCCGTTTATTACTGGGATCCGTCGGTCTCGATGAGCGGAATTACTTTCTATACCGGAAATATTGAGGAGTGGAAAAATAATCTGATGATTGGCTGCTTAAGCGGACAGAAAATTATCCGTCTGGTGATCCAAGACAATAAAGTAGTGGGTGAAGAATGGCTGCTGGAAGATCAAAACGACAGAATCCGCGACGTTCTCAACGGACAGGACGGCAATTTATATGCTGTTTCGGACAGTGGGAAACTCTATAAGATTTCGAAAAAATAAATTCAAGGGATTATTTTTCCAGGTATACTAACTCATTTCCAAAATCTTCATCCCTATTTGTTAGGATTTTGGCGGTTTTGGTTTTTTCAAAAAGTTTTTCCACAAAGAAACTGGTTTCAAAAAACTGGCGGTGGATTCCGGGAAGCATTTCCATGAAAAGATCCATTCCCACCTGATTGTTGTGCAGATCCATCTTTTTTTCCAAAGGTTCATTAGGGAAAAGTTCCTCGTGCAGATCGGTCATTTTTTTGCAGAAATTCAGTGATTTTTCCGGTGACGAAATTTTGCTGCAGTACATCGTAATGAGCGCTGTCCATAATGCATGTCTGAATGCATTTCCTACTCCGCTGCTCGCACTGGTTCTGGGAAAGCTTTTTTGGGCAATGGCAAAACTTTTCACGGTAGCATAAAATCCCATGATCGCGAATAAAGGATGCGGAACTGCAAGTTTCAAAAGTTTTACGATTTTTTCGAAACTTAAAGTCTTTAAAGTATGGAATACGATTTTTACGGTTTTTCTCATAACAGAAATCTCCCCTTTAGAGGAGAGATTTATATTTAAATACTTTCAGTTTCAGTGAACCAAAAGCTTAACAGTTTTTGAAATCTTTTCTTTAATCTCTGTTCTTTTTACAATAAAATCTACGAAACCTTTTTCCTGTAAAAACTCAGAAGTCTGGAATCCTTCCGGCAAATCTTTACCGATGGTTTCGCGGATGACTCTTGGTCCTGCAAAGCCAATTAAGGCTCCCGGTTCTGCCATGATGATATCAGCGGTCATTGCAAAAGATGCAGTAATGCCTCCAAAAGTCGGATCACATAAATAAGCGATATACAGAAGACCTGCCTCTGAAAGCTGCGCCAGTTTCGCCTGAACTTTTGCCAACTGCATCAAAGAATAGGTTGCTTCCTGCATTCTTGCACCACCCGACTGACAGATAATCATGTAGGGAAGTCTGTGCTCGATACAATAATCAATTGCTCTTCGGATTTTTTCGCCCATCACTGAACCTAAAGAACCACCGATGAAAGCAAAATCCATACAGGAAATAACGATTTCAACGCCGTTTACTTTTCCTACTCCATTTCGGATTGAATCAGTAAGTTTAGTCTTTGCTTTTACTTCTTTCAGACGGTCGGTGTAAGACTTGGTGTCTTTAAAATGAAGCATATCCACACTTTCTACATCCGCGTTAAGCTCTGTGTATTTGTTATCATCAAAAAGAATGGAGAAAAATTCATTACTTCCGATTCTTACATGGAAACCGTCTTCCGGGGAAACATAACTATTTGCCTTAAGTTCTTCATGCTCAATAATTTTCCCTGTTGGAGTCTGATGCCACAGCCCTTTCGGTACATCTTTTTTATCCTCCGTAGAAGTGGTAATATTTTTTGTCTTTCTTTTAAACCAGTCGAATGCCATTTGCTAAGTATTTATGTAAAAAAAGCACAATGTATTCATGATTTCAGCATCAATACATTGTGCACCGTTCAATTATTTAAGAGTATCTACGTTGTTCAAATCTTCAAAAGCCTGAACCAATCTTTTGCTGAAAGTTTCCTCGCCTTTTCTAACCCAAACTCTGGGATCATAGAATTTTTTGTTTGGTTTGTCGCTGCCTTCAGGATTTCCGATCTGCGTTTTCAGGTATTCTAGGTTGTTTACCATATAATCTCTGATTCCCTCAGTGTAAGCGAACTGCAAATCGGTATCAATATTCATTTTAATCGCACCGTAGCTGATTGCTTCTCTGATTTCTTCAACAGTAGAACCTGATCCGCCATGGAAAACAAAATTCACCGGTTTTTCACCCAAGTTGAATTTTTCCTGAACGTATTTCTGAGAATTATCTAAAATTTTTGGTGTCAGCTTCACATTTCCCGGTTTGTAAACGCCGTGAACATTTCCGAAAGCTGCAGCAATAGTAAAATTAGGAGAAATCGCATTTAATCTTTCGTAGGCGTAAGCCACTTCATCAGGCTGAGTATATAACTTTGAAGAATCAACTCCGGAATTGTCTACGCCATCTTCTTCACCTCCTGTTACACCTAATTCAATTTCTAAAGTCATTCCCATTTTTGCCATTCTTTCGAAATATTTGCAGGAAATGTCTAAGTTTTCTTCAATCGGTTCTTCAGATAAATCCAACATATGAGATGAATAAAGAGATTTTCCGGTTTGCGCGAAGAATTCTTCGTTGGCATCCATTAATCCGTCGATCCATGGCAATAATTTTTTAGCACAGTGATCGGTATGCAAAATTACCGTTGCACCATAAGCCTCAGCCAAAGTATGAATATGTTTAGCACCGGCAACAGCACCAGCGATTGCAGCTTTTTGTCCGTCATTGTTTAAACCCTTTCCTGCGTTGAAAGCGGCACCACCGTTTGAAAACTGAATAATTACAGGAGAATTTAATTTTGCTGCAGTTTCCAGCACTGCGTTTACGTTACTGGAACCGATAACGTTTACTGCGGGAAGCGCGAAATTATTTTCTTTGGCATATTCAAAAATGTCGGTAACCATTTGACCTGTGGCAACACCTGCCGGAAAACGTCTGCTCATATTTTTATTTTTTTAAAGATTTTTTAATCTTAAATTAAGGTCTGTAAAGTTAAGAATTTTATGCGAAAACTATCAGTTTCTTTTGTCTTTTCCCCAAAGCAGTTTCTGGCGGATTGTTTCATAAAAACTTAAATTATTAGGGTAAATCAGCAGCAGCTGAAACCTTGCTTTCCTTAAAACAATCTCTACATTGGTCTCCATGTGTATCAACCGCGAATCCAGTGATAATGAATATTGCGGAACACGGCTCTCTACTTTCAGGCGGATTTCCACATCATCATTTACGATCAGCGGCCGCACGTTCAGGTTATGGGGAGCAATTGGGGTGATGACAAAATTTTCGTTGTTTGGAGTAATGATCGGTCCTCCGCAACTCAAAGAATATGCTGTAGAACCGGTTGGTGTAGAAATAATAACACCATCGCCCCAGAAAATATTGAGAAATTCTCCATTAATAAAAGATTCCACCGTTATCATGGCCGTAGTTTCCTTCCGGGAAATGGTAATGTCATTTAATGCAAAAGGAAAAAACATCGATTTATTCGGTGAAACAATTTCAATGACTGAGCGCCGGCTGATTTTCACTTCTCCTTTGATAATTTCATCGAGCTCTAAAAAAACTTCTTCTTTGCTGAAACTTGCAAGAAATCCGAGTCTTCCGGTATTTACACCAACGACCGGAATTTCCAAATCCTGCACGAAAAGCAGAGAATTTACAATAGTTCCGTCGCCACCGAAAGTGAAAAACAAATCCACTTTTTTCTCTTTTAAATCTTCTTTTCCGGTAAAGGTTTCAAAAATTTTAGAAAACTGCATTGCGTTTGCCATTTCCTCATACAGCACCGACTGAACTCCTCGTTTTTCAAGTTCAGAAACGAATTTGCTTAAATACAGAAAAGTATCTAAATCATTTTTTTGAGAATAAATAGCTGCCTTCATCATTAAAACTCCATATATTTTTGAAAAAATCCGAATCTGTCTTTCAACAGGTCTTCTTTTTCATCATCATAATATTTATGTACTACGCTGTAACCGTATCTTTCGAAAGTTTCGTCGATAGAGCTTGGGTTTTCGCTGTTAATTTTCAGGGTAATCTGGATGAAATCATCCCCGACCAAATTAATAAAACATCCGTAAATTTTACCGTTGTTCGACTCCACAATTTTGCAGACTTCCGTCATCGAATAGTGCTTTCCGCTGGTCTGAATAATCAACACCGCACCGTTTTCCGAAAAAAGCGGATATTTAGAAAATTCATTAAAAATATCGTCGCAGCAAAGGTAACCCATGTATTTTTCAGCTTTAGAAATAACAGGAACCACGTTTGCATTAAAAGTGTGAAAAAGTTTAATGGAATCTAATAAATTGCCGTCATCCAAAATCGCAAATTTTTCATAGTGGAGCTCAAGACTTGCCAGATTACCTTCAGGGCTTTCTTCCAAAAAAGACTGGCTGATTGCTCCCTGATAAATTCCTTTTTTCTTCACAAAAACATGGGAATAGCAGAACTCTTTGGCCATCTCATTCGCCTCTTCAATAGTATCAGTAGAATTGAAAGCGGGATAATCTTTGGAAATATAGTCTTTGATAAACATTAGGCTAATTTATGAAAATATTAAAAATTGGAAGCGGTTTTGAAAATATTTTGAAATAATTAAAAAAATTCTTGCATGATATAAAAACAAATATATATCTTTGTCGCCTTTCATTTTTACTTTTTATTAGATTTATTTCAAACTGCACTGTCCATCGGACTTTGCAGTTTTTCATTTTTTAACGGCAGGCATCTGGCGAAGGAAGATCAGTCCGGCCAAAATAATCACTCCTCCAAAACCCTGCATCAGGGTAAGTTTTTCACCATCTAAAAGACCCCAAACTATCGCAACAATAGGCATCAGCAAAGTAACGGTGGAAGCAAACAATGGTGTGGAAACACTCAAAAGCCTGTAATTCAGCATCATCGCCAAACCGGTGCCGAAAACTGAAAGTAAACTCACAAATCCAAGCCCTTCCCATAAGCTGCTGTTTACTTCAAGGTTATTAAAGAATCCGGCAAACACCAGTGCAATCATTGAAGGAAGAATCAGGACAAATGAAAAAACAAAAGCTGACAGAATTTTTGCAGGAATGTCACTTAACCTCGATTTCACCGTAGTTGTACTGATTGCATACATTAATGTTGCAAACAGTAAAAGCAAAATCGGAATCAGTTTGAACTCTCCTCCTTCACCTCCTGAAAAAGCCAGAATACACGCACCGGTAAAGCTGATTACCACTCCGACAATCTGGCGTTTGGTGGTTTGAAACTTCCATAAAAGCGCTCCTACAATTATAACAAAGATCGGCATCATCGAATTGATGATGCCCGCAATACTGCTGCTTACCTTGGTTTCCGCGATCGGGAAAAGGAACATTGGGATAAAATTCCCCGTAACCGCAGCGAGAATAAGCCATTTTAAATGCTGCTTAGGAAATTTTTTAATATTGATGATTGCGAATGGCAGCAGGATTATCCCAGCAATTAAAACGCGTAATGCTCCGACCTCATAGGGATTAAAGTGCTCCAGCGATTTTTTAATTAAAATAAATGACGAACCCCAAATAACGGAGAGCACCACAAGTAATACCCATTTTTCTTTCTCAGGATTCATTGTTTCTTTTTAAAATTTTTAAATATTCTTTTTTAGGAATCATCTTTGCGCCCAAGCTTTCCAAATGTTCTGAATGAATCTGGCAGTCAATAAGCTCGATGTTTTCCTTATGTTTCAAAATAAAATTGATGAAACCGGCCTTTGAGGCATTGCTTACTTTGGCGAACATGCTTTCTCCACAAAAAACTTTCCCAATCTGAACGCCGTAAAATCCGCCTACCAGTTCTCCGTTCTGCCAAACTTCGAAACTTTTTGCGAACCCCTGTTCGTGGAGTTTGGTGTAGGATTCAATAAACTGAGCTGAAATCCAGGTTCCGTCCTGATCTTTTCGGTAAGCGGCTTTGCACTGCTTCATTACTTCGCTGAAACATTTATTCTCAGTAAAAGTAAAAACCTCATCTCTCAGAATTTTTCTCATTGATTTTGAAATTTTCACTTCAGCGGGAAGAAGCACAAATCTTGGATCGGGACACCACCAAAGAATCTCTTCCCCTTCATTAAACCATGGAAAAAGTCCCAATTGATAAGCAAACAGAAGCCTTTCCGGCGACAGATCACCGCCAACTGCCAATAAACCACTCTCTGAATCTGTAGATTCAGGATCTGGAAAGAAAATTTCGTTGGGCTGTAGAAAAACCATTTTTCAAAATTAAATCCTGCTCTTGAGAAAAAGCAGGATTGATGTATTATACATTTTAAACTTCCGAAATTAGAAAGGTAAATCGTCGTCTTCTTCAGCGAAAACGTCAGTTTTTTCAGCAGAGGAAGTAGTTGAAGAAGGTCTTGCTACGGTAGGCTCTTCCGGGAAGCCACCTTCTACTTTTTCAATTCTCCAGCCGGTGATCGAGTTGAAATATTTTACTTCGCCCTGAGGAGAAGTCCATTCCCTACCTCTGATGTTGATACTGACTTTAACTTTTTCACCTTCTTTATAACTATTTACAAGATCGCTTTTATCCTGCAAAAATTCAATATTAATAGGTTGCGGATACTGCTCTTCAGTAAGGATCACCATTTCTCTTTTCTGAAAACCGCTTGCAAATGTCTGAACGTCAGATATCTTTTTTATTGTTCCTTGTAATTCCATAATTGATAATTAAAGATGTAAAAGTAATAAATAAAGAAGAGAATATGAAAGCGTAAATTCAAAAATTTAAAAAAAATAAAAAAATGCAATTTTTTTTTGTTTAAAAGGGAAAAGTGTCTATATTTGCACTCACAAAAAAAGAGAAGAAGTTAATTAGCGGATGTGGTGTAATTGGTAGCCACGCCAGACTTAGGATCTGGTGCCGTGAGGCGTGGGGGTTCGAGTCCCTTCATCCGCACTTTTATTGCGAAAATAGCTCAGCTGGTAGAGCACGACCTTGCCAAGGTCGGGGTCGCGGGTTCGAATCCCGTTTTTCGCTCATCCACTTGCCTTGGTGGTGGAACTGGTAGACACGCAGGACTTAAAATCCTGTATCCGCAAGGATGTACGGGTTCAAGTCCCGTCCGAGGTACTTTAAACGCTGTAAATCTTAATTGATTTTCAGCGTTTTTTGTTTTTGCCCATACCCTGTTCGGCAAACATTTTGTTGCTTTATGTTTACTAAAACCACAAAATATTATGGAAAATAACAGCTTAAAGCCACTCTCTGAAGTCCTTAATACCCTTCGGGGACGGGGAATTACCCGCGAGATCCGAATGAATGAAGAGAAACAGTTTATTCTGGAAGGCACCGAAATTACCTACCGCCCTTCTGACTTATGTATCGTAAAATCTTACCGTTTTGAAGGTGACAGCAGCCCTGATGACAATGCTGTACTCTATATCCTGCAGGATAAGGACGGCCTACAATCTATCATTATTGATTCCTACGGCGCAAACAGTAATTACAGCGGTGAAGAATTTGATAATTTCCTCCGGGAAATCCCCATAGATGAACGGGAAGATTTCAGCCTTGATTAGACATTGATCCGAAAATTATTTTTCGGATTTTTTCTTAAAAATAGTTCTCAATCCTCCTTTCTGCGTGAGCTTATGTTTAGTTTCCTGGACTTTTTCCTTTACCGATTCGTTGGTTTCCTGAAGATCCTTTTTATTTTCCTGTAAAGCTGCTTTGGTATTTGTTACTGTATTTTTAATGGACGCTTCATTTTTAAGCGCATTTTTTCCGATTAAAGTTTTTTTCAGTCCCTGCTCTATTCCGCGCCAGAAAAGATTGAAAAAAGATTTGGTCTTATCCCGCTGCACATCTTCCACAGCAACAGATTCAGGATAATTTCCCGAATTGGTTCGCACGAAAACGTTAACGATCGCTGACAGAAGTTTGTTTTTTTCCCCGGTTTCTTTCAGTACAGAAACTTTCAGATCCCGGTGTTTCATATTTAAACTTCCGTTAAGACCATTGTTATTTCCTTTAAAGTTGAAAATTAAATCTGAGATCAAACCCGTCGCACGGATCTTTAGGTAAGGTTCGATAAACGGATTAATTCTCGAAGCCGGCAGATCTCCAATATTTCCTGCGATAGAAAAGCCGTCATTACGGTCTGCGACATCAAAACTCCACTTTACATTCATAGGGGAGGCATTCATAAAGCGGCAACTGATATTTATCGGAACAACAGTTGGCTTTCCCTTCATCTTCCCGGAATTAAGGTTTTTCGCATTCAGATTGAAATTATTAAAGGTCAGCTTTCCGGGGCCGTCACTTTTCTTGGTGTCCTCTTCATATTCCAGCACAGAATTTTTAATATCTAAATTCTCAACAAACAATGGGAATTTTACCGTCCGCAGTAATTTAGAATACAGAGGCTTTTCACTTAAATCATCTTTTGGAATTTTGCTCCTGAAAATATTAGCATTTACACCATTCATTGTTATCTGCGAAGCATTCAAAAACTGACGAGGAGAAACAAAATCCCAACTTCCGTCTACAGATATCTGGTTCACTTTGATGTCGTACAGATCTTTTTCCGAAGGAATCATTCTTATAAACTGCGCTCTTGAAACTTTTGGCTTCATCATAAAACCTGAAAAATGCATCTTATTTTCAGTGAATTCCATAAGCGCGGCTGAGAGATTGTAAAATTCGGTTCCGTAGCGAAAATTTCGGGTGATTAGGTTATAACTTCCCACTTTGAAAGGCATCGCTTCTTTCACCGTTGAAGCATTCATTTCAATATTTTTAAGGCTTCCGTTTAAATTCTCAAAAACCATCGGATTATCACCTTTATCAAAAACCAAGTTTGAATTCTTCACCTGTAAATTTCTGACGGTTAATGGGAATGAAATTCCCTTGTAAGCAGGTTTCTTTTTCCCGGAGTTTTTCGAAGCGACAATTTTTCCGCTGACGGTATTGGCCAGTACATTCTGGATGTCAATTTTCAGCTTATTGCCGACAAATTTCCACTCCTTTATTTTAAAATCAATGTTTTTTCCCGTCAAATCGATCAGCGTTTTATCCGGATTTATTCCGGTAGGCTTCACCGAAAAACTTTGCAGATTCAAATTTTGAGGACCGGCTGATAAAGCTGAAATGTTCGTATTTTCAGTATTGGTAATATAATTAATGTGCTGTCCGGAAACTTTAAAGTTTCCATATTCAAAAGGAAGACTGTTCTTTACCGTTTCACCATTCATCAAGAATTTAGTGATATTCATATTCAGATTTCCAACCTTTAACATCGGACTTCCGTCAGGTTTCAACACCGTAACTTTCATATGGTCCACCAGAATGTTTTCGAGACGGATGTCATCATTAAATTCTTTTCCCTTGGATACGGCGTGAGTATTTGTCTTGAAAACCGTAAGGTCCGAACTTTGGAAGCGAACATTGCTCAGTGTGATCCTGTTATTTTTCAGTACAATATCTTTAAACTCCATTGCAGAACTTTTAAAACTGAAAAGCTTTGCTTTTTTAGGATAAAACCTGATGAAATTCCGTTGGGAAAGCAGCGGAATAATGGCAAATTCTTTCAGATTCATCTGTCCCTCTTTGGTGTTGACAGATTGTGCAGTTACCGCATAAAGATTATCCGGACGGAAATAAAAATTGGTGCCGCTAATTTCATATCTATCAAAAATAACAGGAAGTTTTTTCACCATTGATTTTTCGGTGAGCTGAAGGTTTTCAATGTTCAGGTTAAGGCTGTTTACTGACAGAAACTTCTGCTTGTTGTATTTGAAAACACTGATCTTACCATCGGTAATGGTAATATTTTCCAGCACAATTGGATTTTTTTTCTTTCCCGTCTTTCCGTCAAGCGGTTTCGCGAGAACTATGTTGAGATTTGGCTTCCGTAAAATCAGATCGGAAGTATTGATTCTCTTATTAAATACGGCATCAAAAATCCCCAACTGAGAAACAGAAAGCGTATCAACAGTTCCCTGCAAACCAATACTGTTGGGTTTATCTGTGTTTTTATTATTGATGGTAATCCCGGTAGCGAAGATATTGCCCGTCCCCAGATGCACATCCAGTGACTGGTAAGAAATTTTATATTCAGAATTGTTTTTAATGAATTCGGGCAAGCGGTATTTCAGCCAAAGGTTTAATCCAAAGTTGGCAAGAAGGAAGATGACAAATAAAATCCCCACAAAAACCGAAAACAATCTGATGTAGTTTTTCTTCATTCTGCTGAGGATTAAAATTTTATGCCAATAACTTCAACTTAATGAAAAATACAGCAGGGAAATAATTAGGCGGTAACGCTTAGCTCTATCACATATCCCTCATGCGCTCTCACATTGATAAAATTTCCGCCTTCAAAAGAAAGATACTGTCCCTTGATTCCTTTTAAAACGCCTTCAAACTCAGGTTTTTTATCTAAAGAAAACGAACTGATTTTTTCCGGAGCTTCATAAGGATAGTCTAACCGGATCATCTCGTGTTCCATGGAATAAAAGTTTTTGAAATCTTCAGGAAAATAATCTTTAATCTTTTCCCGAAAATCCGCCAGATCCAAATCGTCTTCGAAATCGTCTTCCAGCATTTTCCGCCAGTTGGTTTTATCTGCAAGATGATCTTTCATGGCAACCTCAATCATTCCGGCTTCATAACGGTTGTTGGTTTTTGCAATCGGAAGCGCGAAAGTGGCCCCCTGGTCAATCCAACGTGTAGGGATTTGAGATTCACGAGTCACTCCAACTTTTACGTCGCCGGTATACGCAAGATATACAATGTGCGGCTGCAGCTGAATGGCTTTTTCAATTTCCAGATCCCGCTCTCCAATTCCCAGATGCGCGGTTGAAAGTTCGGGCCGAATAATCGTGTCGCTCGCATACGGACTTTCGAAAAAACACTTTTTGCAGAATCCCATCCGGTAAACTTTCTCATCTTTTGCGCAGTGCACGCATTGGTATCCAATATGTTTTAAGGTGAGATTTTTTCCGATCAGCTGATTCATATTGATTAAATCGTTCGACAGGTTGAGGAAATATTGAATGGGTTGCGCATTTTGCGTGGTCATTTTCAGGATTTGTCCGGAGAAGTGCATATTTAAATATTTCAGTAAAATTAATGATTTGATTTTAATTAAATTTGTAGTAAAGAAAAATCAAAAATGAACTATCTCGTTACCGGCGGAAGCGGATTTATCGGTTCGCACCTCGTCGAACATTTAATTAAAAACGGACATTCTGTCATTAATATTGACAATTTTGATGATTTTTATGATTACAAGACTAAAATCAGAAACACCTTAGAATCTGTCAGTAAAACCTTGGAATTTTCTTTCCACGGAAAAGAGCATGATATCCAAAAGCTGATTTTTGAAACTTCAAATAAAAAGTACCAGCTTTACTATCAGGACATTAGAGACAAAAAAGGACTTCAGATGATTTTTGCTAAACATAAGATTAATGCTGTCATCCATTTAGCCGCTTTGGCCGGCGTTCGCCCTTCCATTGAAAAACCTCTGGAATATGAAGAAGTGAATATCAAAGGAACAATGAATCTCTGGGAACTGTGTAAGGAATTCAAAATTAAAAAATTTGTTTGCGCTTCAAGTTCAAGTGTTTACGGAAACAGCAGTAAGATTCCTTTCGAAGAAACTGACAATGTCGACCGCCCTATTTCCCCTTACGCTGCCACTAAAAAATGCGGGGAGATTTTAGGTCACGTGTACCATCATTTATATGGCATCGATATGATTCAGCTTAGGTTTTTCACGGTTTACGGACCAAGACAGCGACCGGATCTGGCCATTCATAAATTCACCAAACTTATTTCCGAAAACAAGAAAGTGCCTTTTTACGGTGACGGTTCCACCGCAAGAGATTACACTTATATTGATGATATCATCGACGGGATCATGAAATCAATCCATTATCTGGAAAAGCACAGGCATGTTTATGAAATCATTAATCTCGGTGAAAACGAGGTCATTAATCTGGATCAGATGCTTTCTACCATTGAAGAAAATCTAGACAAAAAATCTGATAAAAATATGCTGCCAATGCAGCCCGGAGATGTGCAGAAAACGAACGCCGGAATCGGCAAGGCAAAGTCACTAATCGGCTATCAGCCAAAGACGCGCTTCCAAAATGGCATAAAAAAATTTGTGGAATGGTTTTTGAGAAATGGAACTTGAAAAAAAATTGAATTAAAAATCAAAGATTATTGAAAATCAGCGACAAAAACCCTTTTTTATGTCGCCTATTTTTATACTTTTGCAAAAAATTAAATATATGTATTGGACATTAGAATTAGCTTCTTATTTAAGTGACGCACCTTGGCCTATGACAAAGGCGGAACTTATTGATTATGCAATTAGAACAGGTGCACCAATGGAAGTAGTTGAAAATCTTCAGGCTATCGAAGATGAAGGAGAGGTTTACGATGCTATTGACGAGATCTGGAGCGATTATCCGACGGATGATGACTATCTCTGGAACGAAGACGAATATTAAAAAAACAACAGTCGGTGGTCATCAACGGCAACCGGCTTTTATATTTTAGAAAAATTCTAAAAAATTAAAATCTTTTAAATGGCTATGCACATGCAAATGGCCGAAAGCGAATACTTATGGGTTTTATAGACAAAGTTCTTAAAGGTTTCCTGGGCGACAAAAACGCGACCGACCTGAAAGAAGTAAAAAAAGTGCTTCTTAAAATAAAAGCTGTTGAACCGAAAATTCAGGAACTTTCTGATGATGGTTTAAGAGAAAAAACTGCAGCGTTTAAAGAAAAAATAAAAACTGCAACAGCCAATATTACCTCTCAGATAGAGCAAACCAAAGAACAGATTAAAAATTCTGCCAACGTTGATGAAAAGGAAGAACTTTTTGCCAAAGTAGAACAGCTTAAAAAAGATTCTTACCAAATAGAAGAAAAAGTACTGAATGAAATTCTTCCTGAGGCATTTGCTTTGGTCAAAGAAACGGCCAGAAGACTTGCCCAGAACGGAGAAATCCGCGTAACAGCAACTGATCTGGACAGAGAACTTGCTTCCACTAAAGATTTCGTTGAGATTCAGGGCGACACTGCCATCTGGAAAAACCACTGGGACGCAGCCGGAACAGCCGTAACCTGGGACATGGTACATTACGACGTGCAGTTTATCGGAGGAGTTGTTCTTCACAGCGGAAAAATTGCCGAGATGGCAACCGGTGAAGGAAAAACCTTAGTGGGAACATTACCTATTTATTTAAACGCTCTACCCGGAAGAGGAGTACACGTAGTTACCGTTAATGATTATTTGGCGAAACGTGACTCGGCATGGATGGGACCTCTTTATCAGTTCCACGGTTTAACGATCGACTGTATCGATTTGCACCAGCCGAATACCGATGCGAGAAGAAAAGCATACCAATCAAGCATTACCTACGGAACCAATAACGAATTCGGTTTCGATTATCTGAGAGACAACATGGTGACCAATCCTGACGAACTGGTGCAGGGGGAATTAAATTTCGCCATCGTCGATGAGGTAGATTCCGTTTTGGTGGATGATGCAAGAACACCGTTGATTATTTCCGGACCGGTTCCTCAGGGCGACCGTCAGGAATTTGACGTATTGAAACCTTCTGTTGACCGAATTGTTGAAATTCAGAAAAAAACAGTTTCAGCCATCTTTAATGAAGCAAAAAAATTAATTGCCAACGGAAATACGAAAGAAGGCGGTTTCAAATTATTGCAGGCTTACAGAGGTTTACCAAAATCAAGACCTTTAATTAAATTCCTTTCAGAAAGCGGAAACAAGGCGCTTCTTCAAAAAACTGAAGGACAGTATATGGCAGACAACAACCGCGATATGCCGATTGTTGACAAAGACCTTTATTTCGTTATCGACGAAAAACACAATCAGATTGATCTTACCGATAAAGGCGTAGAATATATGTCTGCAGGAAACGAAGACAAAGATTTCTTCGTTCTGAACGATATCGGGACTGAAATTGCAGAACTTGAAGCTAAAAATTTATCGAAAGAAGAAGAATTTGAAGCGAAAGAAAAACTGTTTACCGAGTTTGCAGTAAAATCTGAAAGAGTTCATACTTTAAGCCAGTTATTAAAAGCATATACCGTATTCGAAAAAGATGACGAATATGTAGTGATTGACGGAGAAGTAAAAATCGTAGACGAACAAACCGGTCGTATCATGGAAGGAAGACGTTATTCTGACGGGCTTCACCAGGCAATTGAAGCGAAAGAAAACGTGAAAATTGAAGCGGCTACCCAAACTTTTGCAACCGTTACCCTCCAGAATTATTTCCGGATGTACAACAAACTTGCGGGGATGACCGGAACAGCGGAAACAGAAGCAGGTGAACTTTGGGAAATCTATAAATTGGATGTAGTGGTAATTCCTACCAACAGACCAATTCAGAGAGATGACAGACAGGATTTGGTATACAAAACCAACCGCGAAAAATACAACGCCGTAATTGAAGAAATTGAAAGATTAACCGCAGTAGGAAGACCGGTATTGGTGGGAACTACTTCAGTGGAAATTTCTCAGTTGCTTTCAAGAGCGCTTCAGCTAAGAAAAATTGAGCACAATGTGCTGAATGCAAAACTACACGCCAGAGAAGCAGAAATCGTAGCAATGGCCGGTGGACCGGGAGTTGTAACGATCGCGACCAACATGGCAGGTAGAGGTACCGATATTAAACTGCAGGGCGAAGTAAAACAGAACGGCGGTTTGGCTATCATTGGTACTGAAAGACACGATTCCCGTAGAGTTGACCGTCAGTTAAGAGGTAGAGCCGGACGTCAGGGAGATCCCGGAAGTTCACAGTTCTATGTTTCTTTGGAAGATAATCTGATGCGTCTTTTCGGTTCTGAAAGAATCGCGAAAATGATGGACAGAATGGGTCATAAAGAAGGTGAAGTGATTCAGCACGGAATGATTTCAAAATCTATCGAAAGAGCTCAGAAAAAAGTAGAGGAAAACAACTTCGGTATCAGAAAAAGATTGTTGGAGTATGACGATGTGATGAACAAACAGCGTGACGTAATCTACAAAAGAAGAAAGAACGCACTGTTCGGTGATCACCTGAAATACGATATTTCGAACATGATTTTTGATGTCGCACAGTCTATCGTTACCAAAACGAAATTAGAAGGCGACTACAAAGATTTTGAATACGAAATCATCAAGAATTTCACCATGGAAGCACCGGTTTCTGAAAGTGAATTCAAGACAAAACAAAACCCGGAACTTACCAATATTCTTTTCAAAGCAGCCACCGAAGATTATCAGATGAAACTGAATCTTCTGAAAGAAAAATCGTTCCCAATCATCGAAAACGTTTTCCAAACACAAGGTTCAATGTTTAAGATGATTCAGGTTCCTTTTACGGACGGAATTAAAACAATGACCATTGTTACAGATCTGAAAGAAGCGTACGAAACCAAATGTGACTCGTTGATCAATGATTTTGAGAAGAACATTTCCCTTGCCATCATCGATGAAAACTGGAAACTTCACTTAAGAGAAATGGATGATTTAAGACGTTCTTCCCAAGGTGCAGTGTACGAGCAGAAAGATCCTTTGGTAATTTACAAACAGGAATCTTTCTATCTTTTCAGCGAAATGGTTGAAAAAGTAAACAAAGAAATCGTATCATTCTTATATAAAGGAGAAATTCCTGCATAAACCGAGATGAAAGTTATCATGAGACTTCCCCAATATTTGGGGAAGTTTTTTTGTTAACCTAATGTGAATTTGTTGTATTTTTAGTGTCTAAATTATTATTGAATGGCATTAATAGATTTGTCAAAACAGGTTGCTTTGGGAATTGATATTGGCGGTACCAACACCAAGTATGGCTTTGTGAACCACCGCGGAGAAATTCTTGAAAAAGGAAGCATCAAAACTGACGATTACGAAAAAGTAGAAGACTTCATCGATGCGCTTTACAACACCATAGCTCCAATGATGGCCAAACACTGCAGCCAGAAGCAGTTTGACGGCATAGGAGTTGGAGCGCCCAACGCCAATTATTATACAGGCACGATAGAACAGGCACCCAACCTACGCTGGAAAGGCGTCGTCCCTTTCGCAAAACTGATGACCGAGAAATTCGGGCTTCCCTGCACCATGACGAATGATGCCAATGCAGCAGCTTTAGGAGAAATGATGTTTGGCGCAGCCAGAGGGATGAAAGATTTCATCATGATGACCCTCGGTACAGGAGTTGGAAGCGGAATAATTTCCGGCGGAAACCTTATTTACGGCCATGACGGTTTCGCAGGAGAACTTGGTCATACCATCGTAAAACCCGGCGGAAGAAAACACTGGAGCACAGGGTCCGAAGGTTCTCTGGAAGCTTATGCATCTGCCACAGGAATTTCGATCACGGCTAAGAAAATGCGTGCAGAATTTCCGGATTCGATGCTTAATGATTATCCTGAAGAGGAAATAAATTCTAAAGTCGTACACGAATGTGCCAAGAAAGGCGATCCTACTGCAATAGAAGTATTCAGATATACCGGGCAGAAATTAGGTGAGGCGTTGGCTAATTTCGTGATGTTTTCTTCACCCGAAGCCATCCTTCTTTTCGGCGGCGTGATCAAAGCCGGAGACTTTATCTTAAAACCCACCAAACTCCACATGGAGCGCAACCTTTTACCAATTTTCAGAAACAAAGTAAGACTGGTTTTCAGTGAACTTGACGAAGCTGATGCTGCCATCCTTGGCGCAAGCGCTTTGGTGTGGGAAAAGTAAATTAACTCTGTATTAAATAATAAATGAACATCCCTTCTGGAGATGTTCATTTAATTTTACTTCTCCAACCCAGTTTTTGGGGTTCAATCGCCCATGGTTGAGGTTGTTCGCCGCAAATTTGAGGTTAGAGACCGCATCATTGAGGTTCGGCACCTCAAATTTAAGCTTCGGAACCTTAAAGTTGGGCTTCGGAACCTCAAACTTGAGCTTTGGAGGCTCAAATTTAGACCCCTAAACCTCAAAGATGAGGCGATTTAGTTATCGGAAATGGCATCTAACCAGAATCTGCGACTAAAATATAATTATGAATTAAAATTTTTATCATAGAAATTCGTTATTAAAACATGAATAAGATTTTAGTATTTTTGATCGGTCTAATTTTGTATTCCTGCAACGGCCAGGAGACGAAGAAACCTTTAACAAAAAATGTAAAAATGGATAAACAGAATTTAGAATATATCACCTTCGGTGGCGGATGTTTTTGGTGTGTGGAAAGTTGTTTCAATATGCTGAAAGGCGTTGATGCGGCCGTTTCGGGATATTCCGGCGGACATAAGCCGAACCCAACTTACGAAGAGGTTTGCACCGGAGAAACCGGCCACGCTGAAGTGGTGCAAATTGCTTATGACCCGAAAATTATTTCTTATGAGCAACTGATGGATGTTTTCTTTTTCCTGCACGATCCTACGCAGCTGAACAGACAGGGAAATGATATCGGAACGCAATACCGTTCGGTGATTTTCTATAAAGATGATGCCGAAAAACAGAAAGCAGAAGCAGCTTTGAAGGCTTCTGAAGCTTCCGGAAGATGGCACGGAAAATATGTGACCGAAGTGGTGAAGTTTGAGAAGTTCTGGCCGGCGGAACAGTATCATCAGGGGTATTATAAAGAAAATCCTACCCAGCCTTACTGCAGCGCGGTGGTGGGACCTAAAATTGCCAAATTCAAAAAGCATTATGGCGAACTGGGAATGCTGGAAACGGAAACTGAATAATAAAATAAGCGGAGAAAGATTCTCCGCTTTATTTTTGCCTGTAAATATAAATATCCTGCTTCCGATGGATGATCCTGAACATAATCTTCAGGATTTTCTTTTTTAATTAAATGGTAAATCATTAAATCTCCTGCCGCTGCCCCGGAAAATATGATTCCGAAAATGAGCAGCATAAGGCTTCCGGTGAATAAACTGATGACTGCCGGAATAATTCCAAGGAAAATAAACGGAGCCAGTAAAGCGATGATATAATGCCTGATTTTCAGAGGTTCTTTACAATGGCAATAAGGCGTGAGTGTTTTCCATAAGATGCCAAATTTGATGAATCTGAAGCCTTTTGAGGCATACTTTGCAAAAAAAATTCCGTGGATGAATTCATGAACCACAATTCCTAAGATCATCCCCACAACAGGTGCAAGTAATTTGATAAAAACATTATCGGTTTGGAATATACTTTTTGAGGAACCAGTTTGCCAAAGTAAGAAGAACGGTACGGCAAAAATAAGTGCAAAAAAGCCTAAATATTTTAATGCAACAATATTAGCTTTCACCAAATCGATTTTTTTCTCCTCTTTATCTAAGTTTTCAAGATTCATGTTTTAGTTTCAGTTTTCTCAAAAATAATAAAATATAAGTCATAAAAAAAGCCCGCTGAAAAATCAGCGGGCTTTGTCATATTCGGAAAATATTTATTTTACTAAAGTCATTTCACTGATCAAGTGACCTGCTTTACCGTACTTTTCAATAATCCAAAGAACCATTCTTACATCAACATTGATTGTTTTCTGCATTTTCGGGTCGAAGATAATATCTCCGCTTAACGCCTCGCTGTTACCGTCGAACGCTAAACCAAGTAAGTTACCCTGACCGTCAAGAATCGGAGATCCTGAGTTTCCTCCTGTAATATCATTATCTGAAAGGAAGTTGGCAGGCATGAATCCTTTTTTGTCTTTATACTGACCGAAATCTTTTTTCTTCACCAAATCGATAAATCTCTGTGGCAGATCGAATTCTTCATCACCTTTTTTGTATTTGGCAACCATTCCGTTTACGTCTGTATAATAGTTATTTTTAGGTTTGATACCGTAATAGTTTCTGTCAGCTCTTTCCGGCAAGGTGCTTATTTTACCGTAAGTAAGTCTCATGGTAGAGTTGGCATCTGGATAGAAATCTTTCCCCGGCATTGATTTTCTCAAACCGTCTAAGAATATTCTGCTGTTTTTAGCGAAAGCTTCGTCAACTTTAGCATATTTCTCCCCGGCTAATTTCTGATCATTGATGAATCCGTTTGCAAGTTTCATTAACGGATCTGCATCAATTTTCAATCTGTCAGGATTGTTTACAAAATTCATTGCAGACTCTTTTGTAGCAAATACAGAAGAGAAGGCCATTGTAGAAAGGTTTTTTGCGTCCGCTGCCAACAAAGTCGGGGATGCATCTCCTTTAGTTACTCTCTGCTGATAAAGATTAACCATTGAGTTAAGCATTTCACCTTCAAGTTTGGTATTGAAACCGTCGTACATTTTATCGATGGCATCGGTAACTTTGGTTTTCATCGCAGCCTGTCCGTTCGCATCCTGATCAGCATAGGTTTTTAATAAAGAACCCAACTGGTACGCAACCGAGATATATTTTGCATTTCTCTGAAGCTGGGAAGCATAGTTTCTTTCAACATTTCTGTTAGAGAACTGCGCGTAGTTGGCTTTAATATCACTTAAAACTCCGCTGTAAGCAGCCTGGTTTTCAGGTAAAAGTGCCCAAACCATATATTTTTCTTCCAGTGCTTTCTTGTCAGCAATAGTTCCGTTTTTGTTAACGGCATCGATAGTTCCCTGTCTGTTTTTCCAGTAATTAGCTACTGATGCATATTGTGAAGCATAATCAAGTTTGGTTGCCTGATCTTTGTCCATATATTTTTTCATTACATCCATGGCAACTTTGGAAGCTTCTACCCAAGCCGGATAGTCTTTGTTTACCATCTGCTCGATACCGTAAGAAGTAAGATATCTGTTAGTTCTTCCCGGGAAACCAAGAATCATAGCAAAATCTCCAGGTTTGTAACCTTTCAGGGAAATAGGAAGCGCGTGCTTCGGCTTCATCGGTACGTTGCTTGGGGAATATTCCGCAGGGTTTCCGTTAGCATCTGCATATACTCTGAACACAGAGAAATCTGCAGTATGTCTCGGCCACTCCCAGTTATCAGTATCTCCACCGAATTTACCTAAAGAATTTGGAGGCGTACCTACCAATCTTACATCTTTGAAATCCTGATATACGAAATAATAAAATTCGTTTCCGTTAAAGAAATCTCTAACCACAACGCTATATTTTCCGTTTTCAGAATTTTCAGCCTGAATGGCTTTATATTCAGCATCGATCACTGCTTTTCTTTCGTCAGCAGACATGTTGTTGTTTAATTTGGAATTGATACGCTGTGTAGCATCATCCATTCTTACCAAGAATCTTACAGAAAGTCCTTTGGCAGGAAGTTCCTCGCTTTTTTTCATGGCCCAGAAACCGTTTGTTAAGTGGTCTTTCTCAGGGGTTGATAATGCTGCAATGTTTCCGTATCCACAGTGGTGGTTGGTAAAAAGCAAACCTTCTTTAGAAACCATTTCTGCAGTACAGCCACCGCCAAACTGAACGATTGCGTCTTTTAAGCTTGAGTTATTCACTGAATAAATTTCTTCAGGAGTAAGCTTAAGACCTTCTTTTTTCATATCAACTCCGTTGAGTCTTTTAACCATCATCAGAAGCCACATACCTTCATCGGCTTTGATCTGTAGAAAGCTCAGCATGAATGTGAGCAGTAAAAATATTCTTTTCATTTATAAATTATTTTATAGGGGCTAATTTAAGAAAATCATTTCATATACGGCTTTTTCCAAAAAAAAATGGATGAGAAACTCTCATCCATTTGATTATTTATTAAACTTAAAACTATTTTTTGATAAGTTTAGTATTTTCAACAGCGCCTCCGCCATAGTACACCTGAAGCATGTAAGTTCCTTTTGCTAAAGAAGATACATTGATTTGGTTACCTGATTTGAATGACTGAACTTTCTTCCCAGTCATATCAATAACTGTAATATTTTCAATTTTCTTATCAGCAGAGATGTTTACAACATCGGTAGCCGGGTTAGGATATACTTTTAAGTTTGCTTTCAATGCATTATCAGAAGTTCCTAAAGCAAGGTTTCCGCTGAATTTTAAGATACCTGTTGATCCAGAAGGCCCATCGCTAAATTGACCAGCCCATCCTGTAGTAGGATTAAGGAAAGCAACTTTACCTCTCTGATTCCCAGTATCAATGCTTGTCCATGTTACACCTCCATCTGTGGAATATGCAGATCCCATGAATCCTGGGCTTCCTGAATTAATTCCTGTAGACACATAGGTATTAGGCGTACCAGGCACATAAGTAACATCACCAAAGTACCAAGTTCCTGTTGTTGATACAGGAAGCCATGTTGCGCCACCATCATTGGTTGAATACAGTCCTGCAGTTGTTGTTGCTGGAGAACCAGCACCATCCACGGCTATAAGAAGACCATTGCTTCCATCTTTAAATGCAAAAGTTCCTGAAGATCCGGAGGTAGTTACCCCCCCAAAATCGATAACAGGAGAAACGTTAGCTGTCCAAGTGGTACCTCGGTCAGTTGAGTGAAGAATTCTCCCCAAATCCGTTCCGAACCAGATATTGTCCCCAACAACTTCTTTCATAGCTACATAGCTATAATCCCCTGCAGCAGCAGGTCTTCCTGCAACAGCAGTCCAGGTTGTACCTCCGTTGGAAGTTTTATACATTTCAAATTTTCCGTCAGCAACTGGATCTCCGCATGCCCATCCATTATTTGCATCCCAAAAGTAAATCTGGTTACCGAATGAACTTGAAGCAAATCCAGATGTTTGCTGAGCCCAAGATGCGCCTCCATTAGTCGTTTTCCAGATTCTGTTTCCGTTTGTTCCTGCCGCATACGGAGCAGTGATGATCCATGCAGTATTTGCATCAACAGCTGCAATATCAGAAATTAGCGCATTTGAACCGGGTCCAGCTACTGTAGAAGCTGTCCAAGTCGTTCCTCCATTTGTAGTTCTTGAAACAATCTTTGGATAAGTCCCTGCTCCGGAACCATCATATGCGAATGTCCAGGCGGTATTTGCATCAACAATTGCTATTTCGTCTACCCCAAAATTTAAGGGGAATTTAGTGCCCTGCGGGGTCCAAGACTGGGCCTGAGTCGCCATTGAAACCAGCGCCACGCCAGTAAGTAAAAGTTTTTTCATAATCTTTAAAGTTTAATGATTTTCGGTAAAAGTATATAATTCAAAAATAATATGCAAACTATATTATCATTTTTTTAACTAAACACGTGATTTAATAACGAATTGGGATTTTAAATAAAACATGAGGCAAAAAAAAATGAACTTTAATTGGATTAAAATTCATTTTAAAAAAGTCAAAAGCTTTTATTAAATAGTTCTTACCATTTCGGTGTGCGGAATATCATCTTCCAGATATTTAAGTCCAGTATCAAGAAAGCCAAATTCTGAATAAAATTTCAAAAGATAATCCTGCGCTGAAATCCTTACGGATTTGGTGCGAAATCTCGTTTCAATAGCAGTTAAAGCAATTTTAAGTAGAATTTTCCCTAACTTCATTTTCCTGAATTTCTGATTGGTTAAAACCCTGCCTATTGAAGCTTCCGGATATTTAATTCCAGGATTAAAAAGCCGGCAATACGCCAAAACCTCACCTTCTCTTTCCGCCCAAATGTGCAATGCCTTATCGTCATACCCATCTGCATCGAGATAATAACAGGTCTGCTCAACAATAAATACTTCCTGACGGATTTTAAGAATTTGGTATAACTCCTTAGTGGAAAGCTCAGGGAAAGTTTTAATTTTCCAAACAACATTGTTCATCATCCAAAGTTCACTTTGTTTTCAAACAGAAACTGATTGGTTGTTGAAATGAATTTTAAAATTTCATCTCCCCCAACCTTTTTCTCTGCGGAGGTCACATAAATTTCGGGTAAATCTTCCCAGGTTTTAAGAAGTTCGGATTTATAATCTTCCACATTGGAGATTACTGTGTTTGGTTTTAATTTGTCCGCTTTCGTAAAGACAATTGAAAAAGGAACGCTGTTTTCACCGCACCACTCTATAAATTCAATATCAATTTTCTGAGGGGTATGGCGGGCATCGATCAAAACAAAGAGATTCACCAGATTTTTCCGGTTTAATATATAGTTCGTAATAATTTTTTCAAAATCCCTGCGCATACTTTTAGAAACCCTTGCATAACCGTAGCCCGGCAAATCGGTAAGATACCATTTTTCATTGATCAGAAAATGATTGATGAGCTGTGTTTTACCCGGGGTTTGGGATGTTTTTGCCAAATCTTTATGATTCAGCATCGCATTGATCAATGAAGATTTTCCCACGTTCGACCGTCCGATAAATGCATATTCAGGCAAATTCGGTTCCGGGCACTCCTGCCATTTTCCACTGCTTTTTACAAACTCTGCTGTCTTGATTACCATTTCTGAATTTTTTTCAAATTTAATTAAATAAGAAATGGAAGCTTAAACTTCCATTCAATTATTTTTCGATTTTCTTTAGCCAACTGTATAAAATCTCATTAAACTCATCGGGTTTTTCCATCATGGCAGCGTGTCCGCAATGTTCAATCCAATAAAGTTCCGAGTTCGGTAAAAACTTATTCATATCAACTGCCACTTCCGGCGGAGTAACATTATCCTGTCTTCCCCAGATCAGGCAAACCGGTTTTGTAATTTTCGGCAAATCATTCAACATGTTATGTTTGATGGCACTTCTTGCAAGCATTACCGTTTTGATTCCTTTCATTCTGTCATTTACAACAGAAAAAACCTCATCTACCAATTCATCAGTTGCCACTTTCGGATCATAGAAAACATCTTCCGTTTTCTTTCTGATATATTCTTTATCAGATTTTCTCGGGAAACTGTCCCCGAACGTTCTTTCATAAAGTCCGGAACTTCCGGTCAACACAAGTTTTGAAACAAGTTCAGGTCTTGCTAAAGTTAAAATCAAACCGATATGTCCTCCCATGGAGTTTCCAACAATAGTTACAGGCTCATCAACTTTTTCTTCAATAAATTTGGCAACATATTTGGCAATCGTTGTTAAGTTGGTATTTAGAATTGGCAAATCATAGATAGGAAGTACGGGAACGAAAACCTTATATCCTCTGTCGGAAAAAAAGTTTACTGTTTTATCAAAATTACTCAAACCGCCCATTAATCCGTGTAATAAAATCAACGGATGCCCTTCTCCAGCCTCAATGAAAGAGAATTTTTTTTCTTTTTTCGTAATAAATCTCATAAAATTGCTTTATCAGCCTTGCAAAAATACAAATTAAAGACCAACTTTAATTTATATTGATTGAATTTTCAATAAAAATAAGCATTTTAATTATGCTTCAAATACTTTTATTAAAAAAATGATAAAGCAATCATAACTGCTTTTTAATCAAATATTTAATGAGTAAAATCAAAACTTATTAACATTAAGTCAAAAAGTGGGAAAAAGTGGGAGGTTTTAGAAATTTTTATATAAATTTGTCCCAAATGAAGAATTTCATCGGCACATACGAATGCAAAATGGACGACAAGGGTCGCGTTAAACTGCCTTCATCACTGGTAAAACAGATGGAGAATTTTGGCGGTGACTCCTTTGTGGTAAAGCGTTCTGTTTTTCAGTCCTGCCTGGAGGTTTATCCGATGACGGGCTGGGAAAAACTGATGGAAAAAATCAACAAACTGAATCGTTTCCAAAAGAAAAATGCCGATTTTATCCGCCGTTTTACAGCCGGATTAAAAACCGTAGAACCTGACAACGCCGGAAGACTGCAAATTTCTAAAGACCTGACGCTTTTTGCAAACCTTAAGAAAGACATCGTCATTACCAGCGCGGGAGAACTTTTCGAGATTTGGGATAAAGACGATTATGAAATGGTAATTGCGACTTCCGAAGAAGATTTTGCACAACTGGCTGAAGAAGTGATGGGGGACATCAGTTTCGATGATGATGAAAATTAATCCTTAGTGAAAAAAGGACTTTTAAAAGTGTCCTTTCAAAACATCAACAAATAATATAATAATGTATCACAATCCTGTTTTGCTGAAGAAAAGTGTAGATGATTTGGTGACAAATCCTGATGGAATTTATGTGGACGTAACTTTCGGCGGTGGCGGCCATTCCAGAGAAATTCTGAAAAGACTTTCAGCCAAAGGAAAACTGTACAGTTTTGACCAGGATTTAGATGCACTTAAAAACACCATTGAAGACAACAGATTTACACTTATCAATCAGAATTTCAGATTTTTAGAAAACTCTCTGATGGTTTATGGGGTGAATCAGGTGGATGGTGTTTTAGCAGATTTGGGGGTTTCCTCTCATCAGTTTGATGCTGCAGAACGCGGTTTTTCTACCAGAAGTAATGCGCCGCTCGACATGAGGATGAATGTGATGCAACATTTGGACGCCAAAAAAATTGTCAATGAATATGAAGAGGAACAGTTGGCCAATATCCTGTATTACTATGGCGAACTGCGTGAGTCCCGAAAACTGGCGAGAGAAATTGTTCATCACAGAAAAATAAAACCTATCGAAACCACTGAAGATCTGAAAAAACTGTTCAGTTATATTCCGCAGTTTAAGCAGAATAAATTTTTTGCACAGGTTTTTCAGGCCATAAGAATTGAAGTAAATCAGGAATTGGAGGTTTTGAAGGAAATGCTTCTTCAGTCCTATAAAATCTTAAAACCTAACGGCAGATTGGTAGTAATTTCCTATCATTCCCTGGAAGACCGCCTGGTAAAAAGATTTTTAAAAAATGGAATGTTCGAAGGCGAACCCGCGAGAGACATCTACGGAAATTATTCGAAAGCATTTGATCTTCTTCAAAGCAAAGCAATTATTCCAGATGATGCTGAAATAGCCGAAAATTCCAGAGCAAGAAGTGCTAAAATGCGTGTAGGAATTAAGAATTAACAAGAATAAAACGAAATAAGCCGTTGGCAAAAAAACAGACATACCGTCCTCAGAAAAAACTCACTTTTATTGATATTGTAAAAGGAAATTTTCTGAACCGTGATGAAGTAAAAATTCATTACAAATATTTTATGTTGGTGTTTTTCTTACTGATGATTATGATTTTCAGCAATCACCTGGTAAGCCAAAAAATTGAACAGGTAAATGACCTGAAAGAACAGACCGAAGAATACAAATCCCGAAATGCATACGCACAAAGCCGGTTAATAAAAGTAAAATTAGAATCGGAACTTGGCAAGGAAATGGTGGAAGATTCCTTGTTATCATTAGAAAATCATCCACACAAATTATTGATAAAATTAGACAGCACAGATGGCGGTTCAAAATGAATTCGAAAATAAACGCTCAAAAACATTGAGATGGGGCTACCTTTTTGCAGGGTCGGCCTTCATCCTTTTTGTGGTTTTTTTAGGAAGAATTCTTATTTTACAGAACACAAATGTTCAGGAAATTAAAGATGATTATATCAACAAAAATTACCGCGAAGCCAAATTAAAAGCCGCCCGCGGAAATCTTTACGCTTCCGATGGATCCATTCTGGCAACCACCGTGATGCGTTATGATGTATATCTTGATTTCAAAACGATAAAAGACACTGTTTACAGCAATAATATAGGTCCTCTCACCGATTCGTTATCAAAAATGTTCGGCAAACCGAGAAGCTATTTCAGAGACAGACTCGATCAGCAGAAAAAAGCCAATAATCAATATTACTCTTTAGTAAAAGGACTTGATTTTGATGATTACGACAGAATCAGAAAATTCCCGATTTTCAAAAGAGGCAAAAATAAAGGCGGCTTCATTATTGACAGAAATTTTAAAAGAGAACTCGCCACAACACAAATAGGTTCCGGAACCATCGGGATGGATGATGGCGTTACAAAATCCGGTTTGGAGGGTGCATTCTCAAAATACATGACCGGAACTGACGGAACCCGTTTAGAACAGCGCGTAAACTCAAGCCAATGGAAACCCATCGACTATTGGAAAGTGAACGAACCCATCGATGGACAGGATGTTTACACCACAATCGATTTAAGAATTCAGGATATTGCCCACTCCGCTTTAGAAAAACAGCTGATTAATTTCGATGGCGATCACGGCTGTGTTCTGGTTATGGAAGTGGCTACCGGAAAGGTAAAAGCCATGGTAAATCTCCGACGAACTGAGCCGGGCATTTATGTTGATGCTTACAATTATGCGTTGAAAGATGCTACGGAACCAGGATCCACCTTCAAAACGGTCTCGCTTTTAGCAGCAATGGATGACGGTTTTATTGACGAAAACACAACCGTAAATGTAGGAAACGGCGTGTGGACTTACGCTAAACAGAGAATTTCTGACGGTCATGGCGGCGGCATTTACGAAATTGCCGATGTGTTAGCAAAATCGAGCAACGTGGGTTCAGCAAAACTGATCACTCAGTACTATGCCGACAAACCCAAGGTTTTTCTGGACCATTTGAAAAGATGGAAAATGTTTGATAAAATGGATATTGAACTTCCCGGAATTACCAAACCTTATATCGTAACTCCTGAAAGCAAAAGATGGAATGCAGCAACTTTAGCTTCTCTGGCTTACGGTTATTCTTCAAGGTTTAATCTTTTGCAGCTGACTACTTTTTATAACGGTATCGCAAATAAAGGAAAAATGCTGAAACCGCTTTTCATTGATAAAATCATGAAAGACGGACAGGTTTTATATACTGCAAAACCGGAAGTAATGGTGAACAAAATGGCCTCAACCAAAGCGATCACCATGATGACCAACGCGCTAACCAAAGCCGTTGAAAAAGGTACTGCAAAAAGTATATTCACCCCGAATCTGAAAATGGCCGGCAAAACTGGAACCGCAAGATTCGAATACTGGAAACCCGGACCGGCAAAATATCAGGCAAGTTTCGCAGGGTTTTATCCAGCTGATAATCCAAAATATACCTGTATTGTGATGATCAACCAGCCCGATAACTCTAAAAGTTTTTACGGATCTACGGTAGCAGCTCCGGTTTTCAAAGAAATTGCAGGTAAAACTTTCCTTAAAACACCGCAAAACGTGGAACACGAAATGTTGGTTGATAAAAAAGTGGATTTAAGTAAAATGATTGAACCCAATGTTAAAATTGCAGTAAACGGCAAACAAATGCCTAATGTGGTTGGATTAATTGGGAAAAATGTGATTCCACAGTTAGAAAACTCCGGTTATCGCGTTGATTTCAAAGGTGTTGGCAGAATTAAACAACAGTTTCCTTTAGAAGGCGCCATCATCGGTAAAAATCAAAGGATATATCTGAGCTTACAGAATTAAAAAACAAAGTCCCGAAGGGACGGCTTAATAAAGAATAGGATAAAATCCTATTGACGTATAAAATGAATTTAGAAGTATTATTAAACAGAATCCCAGTTTTAGAAATTTCCGGAAATAAAAACCGGGAAGTTTCAGAAATTGTTTTTGACAGCCGAAAAGTTGTTGAAAACTCCCTCTATGTAGCAATAAAGGGAACTGTTTCCGATGGGCATTTGTTTATTGATTCCGCCATAGAAAAAGGCGTTTTCGTAATCGTCTGCGAAAATTTAAATGAAAATTTAAATGAAAATGTGACGTATATTAAAGTGAAGGATGCTTCTAAAACTTTAGGCCAGCTGGCTTCTAACTTTTACGGAAATCCTTCTGAAAAATTAAATTTAATAGGAGTTACCGGCACCAACGGGAAAACTTCTGTAACCACACTTCTGTTTGATGTTTTCAAAAATTTAGGTTTTAAATCAGCTTTAATTTCAACCGTTGAATATCGGATCGGAGAGAAAAGCATTCCCTCCACCCATACCACTCCGGATGTGATCCGCCTGAATCAGATATTGGCAGAAGCCGTTGAAGAAGGCTGCGAATACGCATTCATGGAAGTTTCGTCCCACGGAATCCATCAGAACAGAACAGAAGGTCTGCATTTTAAAATTGCAGGCTTCACCAATATTACCCATGATCATTTAGATTATCACAAGACTTTTGAGGAATATATCAAAACCAAAAAAAGATTTTTTGATGAACTGAATCCGGAAGCCGTCGCCATCACCAATGTTGATGACAAAAACGGAAACATTATGCTCCAAAATACCAAAGCGGGCAAGAAAACCTACGCTTTGAAAACAATGGCAGATTTCCATGGAAAAATTCTGGAAGCCGACTTCAACGGAATGCTTCTCAACTTCGGGGGAAAAGAATTCTGGACAACTTTAACAGGGAAATTCAACGTATATAATTTGCTCTTGGTTTTTGCAATTGCAGTGGAATGCGGTTTTCATGAAGAAGATATCTTGAAAGCCATTTCGAATTTGAAAAGAGTAAAAGGAAGATTCGAAACTTTAAAATCCGACGGCGGAATTTTCTTCGTTGTGGATTATGCTCACACTCCTGATGCTTTGGAAAATATTTTAGATTCCATCAACGAAATCCGTACTAAAAACGAAAGACTGATAACAGTTTTTGGTTGCGGCGGAGATCGTGATCATGCAAAACGCCCGGAAATGGGGAAAATTGCCACCAGAAAATCCACACTTGCCATCATCACTTCGGATAATCCGCGGACGGAAAATCCTGCAGATATCATCAAAGAAATCGAAGCCGGTGTGGAACCGCAGTATTTCAGCAAATACACTTCAATTCCCGACAGAAAAGAAGCAATTAAAATGGCAATCAAGTTTGCTGAACCGAAAGATATTATCCTCGTAGCCGGAAAAGGTCACGAAGATTATCAGGAAATTAATGGCGTAAAACACCATTTTGATGACAAAGAAATGATCATTGAACTGGCCAGATTAATGTCAAAATAATCAGGACTTGATATTTTAAAAAACTAAACCATCAGTTATGTTATACTATCTCTACGAATATTTCACCAGCCACGGAATTCATGTTCCCGGCCTTGGTATGTTTAGATTTATCTCTTTCCGTGCAGGAATGGCGGTTTTACTTTCATTGATTATCGCTTTGGTTTACGGAAAGAAAATCATCAACTATCTGAGAAAAAAACAGATGGGCGAACTGGTTCGCGATTTAGGACTTGAAGGACAAAAGCAGAAAGAAGGAACGCCAACCATGGGAGGCTTGATTATTATTATGGCGACACTAATTCCGGTTTTGCTTTTCACCAGAATTTTTAATGTTTACATCGTTTTGCTGATCACTTCAGTAATTTGGATGGGTGCCATTGGTTTTATAGACGATTATTTAAAGAAAATTAAAAAAAACAAAGACGGTTTAAGCGGAAAATTCAAAGTAATTGGTCAGGTAGGCTTAGGTCTTATTGTGGGAATTACAATGTTCTTTCATCCCGATGTTACTGTGAAAAGGAAGTACGCAGATGCAACGGAAGTAAGCAGAAATAATGTGGAAAAGAACTTTATGCCCACAGAAAAATCAGCCGTTTCCACCGTTCCTTTTGTAAAAAACAATGAGTTCGATTACAGCGGAATTTTATTTTGGATGACTCCTGAAAAAGCACACGAATGGGCATGGATTGTTTTTATTCCCATCGTCATTTTTATCGTTACAGCCGTTTCCAATGGCGCCAATATTGCTGATGGAATCGATGGTCTCGCGGCCGGAACCAGCGTCGTCATCCTTCTTACGCTGGCGTTTTTCGCGTACATTTCGGGGAACATCATCTTTGCAGATTACCTCAACATCATGTTCCTCCCCAATATGGGTGAAACTACAATTTTCGCGCTCGCCCTCGTGGGAGCTGTGATTGGATTTTTCTGGTACAATACTTATCCTGCACAAGTTTTCATGGGAGATACCGGAAGTCTAATGTTGGGTGGAGTAATCGCGGTTTTAGCAATCATTTTAAGAAAAGAATTAATGATTCCTGTCCTTTGCGGAATTTTCTTAATTGAAAATGTTTCCGTGATGTTACAGGTTGCAGTATTTAAATACAGAAAGAAAAAATACGGGCTGGAATACGCTCAGAATAACCGGCTTTTCAAAATGTCCCCACTTCATCATCATTATCAGAAAGAAGGTTACCACGAAAGCAAAATCGTAAACCGAATGATTATTATGGGAGTTTTGTTTGCGATTATCTGTTTAATCACATTGAAAATAAGATAAAAGGGTTCCGTAGGAACGAACGATAGACCGCAATGGAAATTATTCCAGTGAAATTAAAAAAGAAAGCATGAAAATAGTTGTTTTAGGAGGCGGAGAAAGTGGCTTTGGTGCAGCATATTTAGCGAAGAAAAAAGGGATGGAGGTTTTTCTTTCAGACAAAGGTCTGATTAAGGATGACTATAAAAAACTTTTGAATGATGCCGGTATTGAGTTTGAAGAAGGAAACCACGATGAAGAAAGAATTCTTGCAGCAGACTGGGTGATAAAATCTCCGGGAATTCCAAAGAAAGCCGATATAATTTTTAAAATCAATCAGAAAGGAATAAGACTTTCCTCTGAGATCGAGTTCGCAGCCGAATTTACCAATGCAAAAATTATTGCCATCACAGGAAGCAACGGAAAAACCACAACGACTTCTCTCATCTATCATATTTTGAAAAATGATGATCTGAAAGTTGGTTTAGGCGGAAATATCGGGAAAAGCTTCGCAAAACAAGTGGCTGACGAAAACTTCGACTATTATGTTTTGGAAGTGAGTTCTTTTCAGTTGGATGATATCCAGAATTTCAGACCGCATATTTCGATGTTGCTGAATTTAAGTCAGGATCATTTAGATCAGTACAATTACAATTACGAAGAATATGCGCTTGCGAAATTCAGAATTGCTGAAAATCAGGAAAATGACAATTTTTTTATCTACAATAAAGATGATGAAATGAGCATGGATCTTTTGCAGAAACTCAACATTAAAGCCCAAATGATACCTTTTTCCATTAAAGAAAAACTGAAAACGGGCGGTTATATCTCCGGGGATAAAATGGTGGTCAACTTTAATGATGAGTTCTCGATGAAGCTTGATGAGCTTTCTTTGGTTGGAAATCACAATATTGCAAACAGCCTGGCCGCTTCCATTGCCGGTAAAATACTGAATATCAAAAATGAAAGCATCAGGAATTCATTAATGACTTTTCAGGCAGTAGAACACCGTTTAGAGCAGGTTGCGGAAATAAATGGAGTAAAATTCATCAACGACAGCAAAGCAACTAACGTGAATGCAACATATTATGCATTAGAAAGCATGAAACAGCCAACCGTTTGGATTGTTGGAGGAAAAGATAAAGGAAACGACTATACCGAAATTGAAGATTTGGTAAAGAAAAAAGTAAAAGCGATTGTTTGCCTCGGAATTGATAACCAAAAAATCATCGACTTCTTTCAGGGAAAAAAAGATCTCATTTACAGCACGTCAAGCATGGAAGAAGCCGTAAGAATTTCAAAATCACTGGCTCAGAAAGGTGATACCGTTTTGCTGTCGCCATGTTGCGCGAGTTTTGATTTATTCAACAGTTATGAAGACCGCGGAAATCAGTTTAAAAGTGAAGTTTTAAAATAAAAACCGGAAACGGTGGAACACAAAATGCAGGAAACAGAAAACAAATTCGAACTGCTGAAAGGCGACAAAGTGCTTTGGAGCGTAATCTTACTGATTTCGTTCTTTTCCGTGTTTCCCGTGTATTCCGCAAGTTCTAATTTGGAATACATTGTAAACAACGGTACCACCACCTCTCACCTCATGAAGCATTTGTTTTTCGTAGTGCTTGGTTTGGCAATTATGCGCGGTGTAGGTGTTGTTAAATATGAATACATCGGAAAACTCAGCAGTATTCTCTTGGGCGTTATGGTGCTGCTTTTAATACTCACGATGTTTACCGGTCAAAAAATTGACGGAGCATCGGCCTCGCGCTGGCTGAAAATTCCGGGAACTCCAATTTCATTTCAGCCGTCCTCGTTCGCATATTTGCTTTTGGTCGTTTATCTCTGCAGATATTTAACCAAAAGCATCAAAAGAGAAAGACTTCCGATCGAAAACATATTGTACATTTTCGGACCCGTACTAATCGTTTTTGGATTGGTAGCTAAAGATAACGGTTCCACAGCGTTAATGATTCTTATTGTTTCCCTGGCAATAATGCTGGTTGGGCAACTCAATAAAAAATACATTTTTGGATTTATCGGTCTTTCGAGTGTAGCAATCGGGATATTCATGTTTTTGGCCTTAAAAACCGATTTAATTGGCAGCAACCGTGTCCATACCTGGATGAGCCGTGTTGAAACATTTACCAATTCTAAAAAGACAACAGAAGTTGAAGACGAAACCCTGAAAGCCAAAAACTATCAGGTAATGCAGGCAAAAGCAGCTATCGTTCACGGCGGAATTACCGGAATGGGACCGGGAAAAAGCGCTTTAAAACAAATGCTTCCGCAATCTGCTTCCGATTTTATTTTCGCAATTATTGTGGAAGAATATGGCTTTTTTGGCGCACTGTTTTTAATAGCGCTCTATTTAATAATGATCATCAGAATCGTGATGATTGCCAGCAAAATGCCCGCTTTTTTCGGAAGTTTACTGGTGTTGAGTCTTGGAATTATGATTTTCGTGCAGCTTTCCGTGAATATCGCGGTGGCCGTAAATCTGATTCCTGTAACAGGACAGCCGCTTCCACTGATCAGTTATGGAGGAACATCGATGTTGGTAACGTACATTCAGTTAGGAATAATATTAAGTGTCAGCTCAAGAATTCAGGTTTACGATGAAGAAGGCATTGGCAAAAAACAGGATCTGGAAGAAATAAACGATATCGCATAAATGCTTCAGCATATTCAAAACACAATAACTGAACAAAATGAACAGAAAATTAAAAATACTATTAAGCGGAGGCGGCACCGGAGGACATATCTTCCCGGCCATTGCCATTGCCGATGAAATCAAGAAAAGATTTCCGGATGCTGAATTTTTGTTCATTGGTGCCAACGGAAAGATGGAGATGGAAAAAGTTCCACAGGCCGGTTATCATATTGTAGGATTAAATATCTCGGGCTTCGACAGAGGAAATCTGATGAATAATTTCGGGTTGCCTTTCAAAGTGGTCGCAAGTCTGGCAAAAGCGAGAAAGACGATTAAAAATTTCAAACCGGATTTTGCTGTAGGAACCGGAGGTTTTGCAAGCGGCCCTGCGCTGTATGTTGCATCAAATTTAGGCATCCTTGTCTTTGTTCAGGAGCAGAATTCGCTGCCCGGAAAAACCAACATATTTCTCGCAAAAAAAGCGAAAGCCGTTTTCACCGCATATCCTAATATGGAGAAATTTTTCCACGGCACGAAAACGATGTTTGTGGGAAACCCAATCAGAAAAAATATTATTACTGATTTAACTGACGCTGCATCAGCAAAACAAAAACTGGGCTTAGACCCTAATAAATTAACGGTACTTTCCGTCGGAGGCTCATTAGGATCAAGAACACTAAACAACGGATGGAAAGAAAATCTGGATCAGTTTTTAGCAAAAGATTATCAGCTCATCTGGCAAACCGGAAAAACTGATTATCAGAATATCATCAGTGAAACAGAAACGAAACAGTGCAGAAATCTGCAGATTGTTGAATTTATTAAAAATATGCAGATGGCCTACTCTGCAGCAGACATCATTGTTTCCAGAGCTGGTGCCATTGCAATTTCGGAACTGGCGGTAGCAAAAAAACCGGTGCTTTTGGTTCCGTTTCCTTTCGCAGCGGAAGACCATCAAACGAAAAATGCACTCACGCTGGTAGAAAAAAATGCAGCAAGAATGGTGAAAGACACCGAAATGAAAGAAAAATTCTGGGACACTTTAACAGAAATCTGTGAAAACGAAAGCCTCAGAAAGGAAATGTCCGCAAACCTTGAATTTTTTGCAAAACCAAAAGCTGCGGAAGAAATTGTGAACGAAATATTATCAGCAGTAAACATCAAATCATAACCGAAAGATGAATCCTTTATCAACATATCAAAACTTCTACCTCGTAGGCATCGGCGGCATCGGAATGAGTGCTTTAGCGCGCTATTTCAACGCATCCGGAAAAACTGTTTTGGGTTACGACAAAACCGTAACCAAACTCACCTCAGCTTTGATATCTGAGGGAATTGATATTGTTTTTGAAGATACGCTCACTGAAAAAATTCAGAATTTAGACAAAGAAAATACGCTGGTTATCTTCACTCCCGCCATTAAAAAACTCGATATTTTAAAACATTTTAATGATCACGGTTTCACGGTGCTGAAAAGAGCAAAAGTTCTCGGAATGATTACCGAAAACACCGACTGTATCGCAATCGCAGGAACCCACGGAAAAACCACAACCTCATCGTTGGTTGCGCATCTGTGCAAGGAAGCCAATCTTCTTTTTTCCTGTTTTTTAGGTGGAATTGCAGAAAACTTTAAATCGAATTTTCTTTTCAATGGGAACGACATTTCAGTGGTTGAAGCTGATGAATACGATAGAAGTTTCCTCAACCTTTCACCGGATTGGGCTGTAATTACTTCAACGGATGCTGATCATCTCGATATTTATGGTGACAGAGCAACAATTGAACAGGGATTCAGAGATTTTGCAGATTTGGTTCCGGCAAACAACCAGCTTTTTGTCCGTAAAGGAATCAGCATTGGAAGAGACGCAAAAACCTACGCTGTAAACGAAGAAGCCGACTATTATTCAGACAATATCCGGGAAATCGGGGATAAAATCTATTTCGATTTCCATACTTCAAAAGAGGAAGTTGATGATTTTGTTTGGGAAATTCCGGGAATCCACAATGTCGAAAACGCGACGGTTGCTATTGCTATCCTCAATAATTTAGGCGTTGATTTCGAAACTTTAAAACGCGGAATCGCAAATTTCAAAGGAATTAAAAGAAGATATACCAAACACAGTTTCGAAAACGGAAAAATTTATATCGATGATTACGCACACCATCCAACCGAACTGAATGCGGTGATCGGTTCAATAAAAACTTTTTATCCGCATCAGAAACTGCTGGTTGTTTTTCAGCCGCATCTTTTCAGCAGAACCCGCGATTTTGCTGACGGCTTCGCAGAAAGTTTAGACAAAGCTGACGAGCTTATTTTACTCGATATTTATCCGGCAAGAGAATTACAGGATAATTTTGAAGGGGTGACTTCTCAATGGCTTTCGGAAAAAATTAAACTTGAGAAAAAGGAAGTTTCAACTCTGGGTGACGCCTTTAATAAAATAAAAGAGAAAGATTTCGATGTTTTATTAACGGTGGGTGCAGGAAATATTGATACCCTTTATGACCCGATCTTAGAATGGCTTTCTAAAAAATAAATTAAAAAACAGGACATTGAGATAAAAAATGAAAAACAAATTTAGAATATTAAAAATATTAATAACAGTAATCATCTTCGGATTTCTACTGAGTTTTTCATTGAAAAGATTCAACAATAAAACCATGGAAAAAGTTTCGGTAAATATGACCAAAACAAAACATCCGGTTTATTTCATTGATGAAAAAGACGTGAAGAATATTGTAAAGAAATCCAATCCCACAAGAAGACTTGGCGATATTGACATTCCTGAATTAGAAAAGCAGCTCAACAGACTTCCGGCTGTGGACAGCGCTAATGTGTATCTGAATTTAAACGGAAACCTGAATCTCGACATCAAACAGCGAGTCCCGGCTTTCAGACTGAATACCGGCGGAAGAGATTTTTACGTGGACGGAAAAGGAACGGAATTTCCGATTTCAGCCAATTATTCTTTTCCGTGTATGCTGGTAACTGGAGACGTTAATCCGTCAGAATATCAAAAACTGGCCGAACTGGTTGATAAAATCGACAGAGACAGTTTCAGCAAAAAATATTTTATCGGAATCTCCAAAGAAAAAGGAGGTTACAATTTATTAACAAGCCAGGGAAATTATAAAGTAGAAATCGGCGAACTGGAAAAAATAGATCTGAAAGTAAAAGGTTTTAAAACTTTTGTGGAGAAACATCTCATTTATCAGCAACCCGAAAAATATACGCGGATCTCAGTAAAATACGACAACCAAATCGTCACCACTCTGAATCCAAATTATAAGGAAAACGACAGTTTGCTTATTCTCGGAACTAAGGAACTGGCAAAAGCACCCGTTAACACGCAGAAAAAAGAAAATACGGAAGTGAAATTTGCGTCTGCGGCTGTAAAAAAAGAAACGGAAAAACCGGTAGTCAAAAAAACGGAAACCAAACCGAAGGAAAAACCTAAGGTCACTGCTCCAAAGCCAAAAAAAGCAGAGGAAAAACCGAAACCCGTACACAAAGAAACCACGAAGCCTAAGGCTTCAACTGCAGATAAAGCTGCCGCTGGGAAACCGGCCTCAAAACCTAAAGCAAAAGTAAAAATAGAATAGGATCAAAATCCTCTGATATTAAAAACATAAAAAATCAAATCGACATACAAATGGAAAATAACGAGTATTCAGTAGGCCTCGACATCGGTACCACAAAGATTGTGGCGATCGTCGGCAGAAGAAATGCCCACGGAAAAATTGAGATTCTCGGCATTGGGAAAGCAAAAAGCCTGGGCGTTCACAAGGGTATTGTAAACAATATCTCCCAAACTATTCAGTCCATCAAAGCGGCAGTAGCAGAGGCGCAGAACAGTGCAGGCGTTCCGATTCATAAAGTGACGGTGGGAATAGCGGGCAAACACATCCGCTCTTTGCAGCATTCAGATTATATCATGAGGGACAACCCTGACCAATATATCACAGAAGACGATATCGAAAAACTGAAGGATCAGGTAAAAAAACTGGTAATGTTACCAGGCGAAGAAATTATCCACGTTCTTCCTCAGGAATATAAGGTAGATTCTGAAGGAGAAATTCAGGAACCTGTCGGCATGCACGGAAAACGTCTCGAAGCCAATTTCCATGTGGTGGTAGGACAGATGGGAAGCATTAGAAACATCGCAAGATGTGTTCGCGAAGCAGGACTGGAAATGGAGTCTCTGACGCTGGAGCCTCTCGCTTCCTCCGAATCTGTTTTAACAAAAGAAGAAAAAGAAGCTGGTGTCGCAATCGTCGATATTGGCGGCGGAACTACAGATATCGCTATTTTCAAAGACAATATCATTCGCCATACCTGCGTAATTCCTTACGGAGGCGGAATCATTACTGATGACATTAAAGAAGGCTGCTCTATCATTGAGAAACATGCAGAACAGCTGAAAGTAAAATTCGGTTCTGCCGTTCCGGAACTTGAAAAAGACAGTACTTTCGTCACTATTCCAGGTTTACACGGAAGACCGGACAAAGAAATTTCATTGAAAACTTTAGCTCAGGTCGTCAATGCAAGAGTTGAAGAAATTCTCGAAATGGTAAATACGGAACTCAAAGCATACGGCGCGTTCGAGCAAAAGAAGAAACTGATTGCCGGAATTGTACTGACAGGCGGCGGTTCCAATCTCCGTCATCTTCGTCAGTTGGCAAATTATACGACAGGTTTTGACAGCAGAATCGGTTTTGCAAATGAATATGTTGCCAATGATAAAAATCAATTCTTAAAAGGCCCGGAATATGCAACCTCCATCGGGTTATTAATGGAAAGTCTGAAAATCCGTGACAAGAAAAACATTCCGGAAGAGATCGAAGAAGTGGAAGAAAAAACAGAACCGGTAAAAACGGAAAATGAAACAGTTACTCGCGACACTCCTGAATTCAGAACCGAAGAAGAGGTAATTACCCAAACAGCCGAAAGAAGACGGAACAAACTTACCATTGGCCAGAAAATCATGGAAGGCGTAAAAAAATTCTTTGAAGAAGTTGAATAAAAAAAACATTAATGATGAATGACAGATGATTGTCAGTAATCAATTATCAATTAATAAAAAATTTAAATTATGGAAAATATGAACACACAGGGGTTTTCATTTGATTTGCCAAAAGGAAATTCATCAATTATAAAAGTGATCGGAGTTGGTGGCGGTGGAAACAACGCCTTGAAACACATGTACGAGAGAGGAATTCACGGGGTAGATTTCGTGATTTGCAATACCGATTCTCAGACGCTTGATAACAATCCCGTTTCCAATAAAGTGCAGCTTGGCGTTACCATTACTGAAGGTTTGGGCGCGGGTGCAGACCCTGAAGTGGGCGAAAAAGCTGCTATCGAAAGTATTGAAGATATTAAAGCTTCAATGGGACAGAACACTAAAATGGTTTTCATTACCGCCGGAATGGGTGGAGGAACCGGAACCGGAGCCGCTCCTGTCATTGCGAAAGTAGCGAAAGACATGGGAATCCTTACTGTAGGAATCGTTACCGTGCCTTTCAGTTTTGAAGGAAAAAGAAGATTAGAGCAGGCTGATTTAGGTCTTGAAAAATTAAGAAATAATGTAGATTCTTTAATCGTTATTAATAACGATAAATTGCGTCAGCAGTACGGAAATCTCGGTTTCAAATCTGGTTTCTCCAAAGCCGATGAAGTGTTAACCAACGCGGCAAAAGGAATGGCTGAAGTAATTACAGGTTATTTCGATGTGAATATCGATTTCCGTGATGCGAAATCTGTTTTGGCTAATTCCGGAACAGCTTTAATGTCAAACGGAATTGCTTCCGGTGAAAACAAAGCCGAAGAAGCCGTGAAAAAAGCTTTGGATTCTCCGTTATTGAATGACAATAAAATTACCGGTGCAAGAAACGTATTACTGTTAATCAGAAGCGGTTCTGAAGAAGTGACGATGGACGAAATCGGGGTGATTATGGATCATATCCAGAAAGAAGCAGGGAATACCGCCGATATTATTTTCGGGGTGGGAACTGATGAAGAACTGGGCGATGCGGTAAGCGTTTTGGTCATTGCAACAGGCTTTGCGAAAGACCACCAGAAACATTCAGGTACGACAGAAAAAATTAAATTTTCATTGACCGACAATATGGGCGCTCCTGCAAAACCGGAATCTCCATTCAAACAGAAAATGGAGAAAGAGGAAATCACAAGAGAAAATTTTGCCAGAAAAAGCCTATTTGTTTTAGATGACGAGGAAGATTTGCAGACTCCGGAATTCAATGTGAAAACAGTAGAAAGAAAAGTGGTTATTGAAAAAGAAGCTCCTGCAGAAATTAAATTTTTCGATTTGGATGAAGAGGAAAAACCTGAACCAAATTTCCACATCAACGATGAACCTCAGGAAATGGATCTGTTTTCTTTTGACGACAGCACTTTCGAAACTCCTGAAGTAGAGTCATTCAAATTCGAAACTGAAGAAAAACCGGCAGAATCTAAAAATTCTTTCACAGAAGAAAAGCCCATGGAATTCAGTTTTTTCGTAAACGAACCGATTGAGGAGCCCAAAGTTGAGACACCACAGCCTCAGGCAGAAATCAAACCGGAACCGGTTCAGAAAACCGAAATAAAGGTGGAAGAAAAAGCAGCAGAAATACCCGCTGAAACAACAAAATTTGAAACTGAAAACGAGTTTACGTTCATCAGTAAAACCACTTCAAGTGAGAAAATTTTGGAGAGAAGAAACAAACTGAAAGAGTTCAATTCAAGATATCAGACAACGGATCATGAGAGTGATTTCGAAACGGTACCGGCTTTCCGAAGAAAAAACATCACCATCGAAGGAAGCAACGCATCTGAACATAAAATCAATAGTTTTCTTTCAGAAAGTAACGGAAGAATGGAAGTTCGGGAAAATAAATTTTTGAATAAAGATGTAGATTAATCAACAATTGAACAGCTTTATTCAATAAAAAATTAAATAAAATGAGTTTAGAAAATACCATCAGCGAAGCGATTAAAACCGCCATGAGAGAAAAAGACAGAGTTGCACTAGACTCTCTCCGTGCCGTGAAATCGCAGATATTACTGTTGAAAACCGAAGCAAAAGGTGCTGATGTTTCTGCCGAGCAGGAAATAGCCATTTTGCAGCGGATGATCAAACAGAGAAAAGATTCTTACGAACAGTTCACTGCCCAAAACAGAAATGATTTGGCCGAAGTGGAAACTGCCCAAATGAAAGTGATTGAAAAGTTTTTACCGAAACAGCTTTCATCTGAAGAATTAGAAACGGAAATGAAGAAAATCATTGCCGAAACCGGTGCCCAGAGCGCCAAAGACTTAGGAAAAGTAATGGGAATTGCCGGAAAAACATTAGCAGGAAAAAGCGACGGAAAAAGTATTTCCGAAATGGCAAAAAAACTTCTTTCCTAAAAAAACGGATATCCAACCTTTGCATATCGATTTGATTGAAACCCGGAACATTTATGTTTCGGGTTTTTTATTAAATTTATCAACCAAAAAAAACTAAAAGTTCATGAATTTCTCTCTACGCCTTCTGCAGAAATTTTTCGTGTTATTTCCGTGTTTATTCTTCGGATTTGCCTTTTCCCAAACTCTCATTCATCACACTACAAACTGGTTCGGTCCCAACGCCAATCCGGTTCCGGATTTTACCGATGCCACCATTCCCGAAAACACACAGCTCTCGCTGTATGGCGATTATTACTATGGATACGGCGATAATACGGAAACAGTTTATATCAAAGCTGAGATTCCATTAATCCCCCAAAAAATTTCCGTTAAAGTTTGGTCTCCGGTTGCTGAACATTATGAGGTAACGGATGAAATCAAAGAAAAAAGGATGATGCTAGAAGGCAACAGCGGTTTCGCCAACGGTGATGTATACATTCAAACCCGGGTTTCTTTAGCTAAGGAATTAAAATACCGCCCTTCTGTTATTTTAAACGGTACTTTAAAAACAGCTTCTGGTTCAGGATTTAAAAACCGGCGCTTTTTCAATACAGCCGGATATTATTTTGATACCGAAATCGGTAAAAGCTTCGGGTTTTCAAAAATATTTTTTGATGAAATCAGATTGGTAGGAAATTTCGGATTTTACTCGTGGGATGTGCAGACGCCGAATGCAAACGTGCAGGACGACGCACCAATGTATGGACTGAAACTCATCCTGAAAAAAAATAACTTTGGCTGGGAAAATACCTTTTCCGGTTATAAAGGCTGGATTAACAGAGGTCCCGATTACGGAAACAGGCCAAGTATTTTCGCATCTAAAATTAATTACTACAACCGCAAAAACACCTACTTTATTCAGTACCAACATGGCATCAATGACTTTCCGTATAATCAAATCCGTATCGGAGCAATACTGAATTTCGAATCTCTGACCCCGAATTTCTTCTGATATTATCTCAAAATAAATTCTTAAAAATCAAAGAAGATTTTCAGCAAACATGACAAAAAGGCCATCATTGAATTTTGGAATGATTTTGATCATTAATTTGAATGAAATTTAGTGCATAAAAATCTCTAAATTTGTACCGGGACAAAATGATCTCAAATTCTAATCAATAAAATAATATAAGATATGTATCCAGAAGAATTAGTAATGCCGATGAAGGCTGAGCTTACCGATAAAGGTTTCCAGGATTTAAGAACGCCTGAAGAAGTAAATAATGCAATAAAAAAAGAAGGCACTACCCTTTTGATGATCAATTCTGTTTGCGGTTGCGCAGCAGGAGCAGCAAGACCGGGAGTTATTTTCTCTTTAACCGGCGAGAAAAAACCGGATCAGTTAACTACCGTTTTCGCTGGTTTCGATACAGATGCCGTTTCTGAAGCTAGAAAATTTTTGGCTCCGTTTCCCCCAAGCTCTCCATGTGTTGCACTTTTCAAAGATGGTGAATTGGTTCACATGCTGGAAAGACACCACATTGAAGGAAATCCGGCAGGAGCAATCGCGGCAAACCTGCAGGCTGCTTACGATGAATATTGCTAAAACGAAGCTTTTAGTTTAAAATAAATTCCGTTCACTTTGAGCGGAATTTTTTGTTGGTAAAAGGTAATGAGTCTTTAACCGAAAAATATTATATTTGTCCTAATGGCAACAAAAGCGCTTTTTAATACCGTAGTTAATTGGTTTATCCGCCAACGAATCGATCAGATTCAGAATTTCATGAATCACCCTGTTGAAACGCAAAATGGTGTCCTATTTTCCCAGCTTTATCATGCGGAAAATACCGATTACGGAAAAATCCACGGTTTCAGCTCCATCTCAAGTTACGATGACTTCCGCAGAAATGTTCCCATTGTCACTTATGAAGATTTCGAACCCTTTATTGAAAAAGCAAGACAGGGAATACCCGATGTTTTCTGGCCGGGCCACATCCGAAAATTTGCAAAGTCTTCCGGTACTACCAATGCGAAAAGCAAATTCATTCCTATTTCTGAAGAATGTCTGGAAGACTGTCATTTCAAAGCCGGAAAAGATCTGCTTTCTATCTATGCCAACAATCATCCGGAAAACTCACTCTTCTCAAATAAAAATTTAAGACTGGGAGGAAGTTCAGAACTGTACGAAGATTTCAACACCAAGTTTGGCGATCTGTCAGCCATTATGATCGAAAATCTTCCTTTTTGGGTGGAAATTACCACTACGCCAAGCAAAAAAGTTTCTCTGATGTCAGAATGGGAAAGCAAACTGAAAGCCATCGTTTCTGAAGTTAAAAATGAAGATGTGGGAAGTATGACCGGCGTACCGAGCTGGATGATGGTGCTTCTTCAAAGAACTTTAAGTGAAACGGGGAAAGAGAATATTGCCGAACTGTGGCCGAATTTGGAAGTATTCTTCCACGGCGGAATCAGCTTTAAACCCTACAAAGAACAATACAGAAAACTTATCGGGAAAGATATTAATTACTACGAAATTTACAATGCTTCCGAAGGATTCTTTGCCATTCAGGATCAGCCCGGAAGCGATGAAATGCTCTTGATGCTGGATTACGGAATTTTCTATGAATTTATTCCGATGGATACTTTCAACCCCGATCATTTGGTGGCGATTCCTCTGGAAGAAGTGGAAATCGGGAAAAATTATGCGATGGTAATTACGACGAACAGCGGACTGTGGCGCTATTTAATTGGTGACACCGTTAAATTTACTTCACTTCACCCTTACAGAATTAAAATCTCCGGCAGAACAAAACATTATATCAATGCTTTTGGGGAAGAACTCATGATTGATAACGTCGAAACTGCACTTAGCAAAGCATGTGAAGCCACCGAATCTGCCATCTCCGACTTTACAGGCGCACCGGTTTTTATGAAAGACGGTGAAAGCGGCGCTCATGAATGGATTTTCGAATTCACGAAAGAACCTGCAGATTTACTACGTTTTACTGAAGTTTTTGACAACTATCTGAAATCGGTAAACTCCGATTATGAGGCAAAACGTTATCATAACATAACACTGAAGGAACCAATTGTTCATGTGGCAAAACCTCAGCTTTTCTACAACTGGATGTCTCAGCGGGGAAAATTAGGAGGACAGAATAAAGTCCCAAGACTGAGCAATGACCGCGAATATATCGATCCTTTATTGAAACTGAATGAATAAAAAAGCCCGCTGAAATTCAGCGGACTTTTTTATTTTTTCTTAAGATCTTCCTTTACTTTTTCGGCGCTTTTTTCAACTTTCTCTGCGCCTTTTGCAGTGGCATCTTTTACCTCTTCACCCGCTTTCTGCAGTTTTTCTCCGGCTTTATCGGCGGCGGCATCAATCTTCTCTCCTGCCACATTCAGCTTTTCCTTAGCCTTTTCAACAGTAGCGTTGATCTGTGCGGAATCCAGTGAGGTAGATTTTTCTGTTTCCACTGTAGTTGTAGTAACACTTCCATCAGGATTTTCGGTGGTCTCCGTTCTCTTTTCTGCTTTTTTGCAACTTATTAAACTGAAAGAAACTGCAGCTGCAATAAAAAGATAATTTTTCATATTTGTTTATTTTGTGATATTCAAATATAAAAAAAATTAAGGAATCAGACCGTTTTCTGCAGAATGAACTTCAACCTTTTCTTTCTTTGCAGCTTCGGCTTTTTTCTTCTCATCAGCAGATTTTTTATCGAGTTTTTCTTTTTCCTCTTTCATCTTATTCAGCAGTTTTTCTTCCTCAAGTTTTGTTTGAATTTTCCGGAGCGAATCCTGATATTTAAGGGACGAAATTTTAATCTTTCTCGCAACATCCACCGAAGTGGCTCCAACTGAAAAAGAATCTACGGCTATAGTATCATAAGGCGGAACGGCAGTAGATCCCTGAACTTCAATATGGGTTTTATCGGTTTTGTTACCGCAAGAAATCAACAATAAAAAGAAAGAAAGTGTTATGATGCTTTTCATTTTTAATCAATTTTAAATTCAGTAATCACGGGGAAGTGATCCGACAGTTTAACACTTCTGTCAACTTTATAACTGATGGGTCTGATATTTTCCGAGCAGAAAACATAATCAATCCTGATCGGAAATTTGTAATCGTGAAAACTTGTGGAGCTGCCGTTTCCCGTTTCTACAAAGACATCTTTCAGGTTTTTACCTAAATGATAATATTCATAAGAAGTAGGAACCGCATTGAAATCTCCTGCTAAGATGACCGGATAAGGCGACTGATCAATTGCTGTCCGGATCTCCGCAATCTCCTGCTGGTGAATTTTAAATGTTGGAACCAGTTTTTTCAGAATGTATTTCAGTTTCATCTGGTTCTGATCAAAATCCTGCGTAGGCTTCACTTTTCCTTTATCAAAAGAAAACGGCGTTAAATACACATTCACGATACGCAGAATTTTCCCCTTGAATTCAATATCAGCATAAAAAGCATTGCCGTTTCCAGTGGCAGCAAGCTTTCCCTGACTGATAATCCTGGTTTTGGAATTTAAGGCTACAATTTCATAATCTTTCGTCCTGTTTTCATAACCTGGAATATTTAATTCCGATCCATATTCCTGACCTAAAATAATATCAGCATCCGTATTTTTAAGATATTCATAAATTTTATCTTTTCCGAAAATTCCACCTTTCAAATTGAGCGTGACAACTTTCAGGTTGGGTCTCTCCGAAGGCTTCCCTTTGAAATTAATCCATCTTGTTGTGGGAATAATTAGCGGTATCGAAAGAATTAAAAATAAAAAGACCCGCTTTTTCCAAAGAACGATCCAGAAAAAGCAGAGAACGATATTTACAATCATTAAAACCGGAAACAGCAGGGAAAGCATATTCAGCCAGGGGAAAAATTTTGGCTGAACATACGAATTCAGTAACGTCCCGAGTAAAAGAACGATAATAAAAAGATGAATGAGTGTTAAAATTAACCGCAGAAGCTTCACGAAATATAATTAATTGATTCTGAAACGGTTCTTCTTCCAATAACTGGCCAAAATGTAACCCACAATTGCACCGCCAACATGAGCCAAATGAGCAATTCCGCCCACATTTCCGGTAACTCCCAAAACTACAGAACCGATGATCACGACCGGAAGCACATATTTTACCTTAACAGGAACCGGAATAAACATGATCATGATTTTAGCATCCGGATAAAGTGTCGCAAAAGCGGCAATGACTCCGAAAATCGCTCCGGAAGCTCCTACCATCGGAACGGTAATAATCGACTGCAGATTACTGATAAGTCCCTGCTGTGCAAGAATTGCTTCTGAACTCCCTCTGAATGGAACATTTTCTCCATTCATATAGCCGTTCAGATCGAAACCGAAACTTTGCAGACTTGTTTTTATCTGTTCAACTTCTACAAAATTCCATAAATTAAAAAGGAAAAAAGCTCCCAATCCACTGACGAAATAGAGAATCAGATACTTTTTTTCGCCTAAAACCTGCTCCAGTACCGGTCCAAAACTATACAGCGTGAGCATGTTAAATAAGATATGCATCAGACTGCCGTGCATAAACATATGCGTAAGTATTTGCCACGAATGAAAAAACGGGGAAAAAGGATAAAATGCGGCTAAATACCTGTACATCAAATCACTGTTCAAAAAATAAGTGAGAATAAATACAATTGCATTAATAATAATGATATTGCGGGTAATTGGCGGTATATTGTTAAACATCAGTTTTAAAATTTATTTTTTAATTCGTCAAGCGGAATTTCTATAAAACATCTTTTTCCGGTAGGTAAAAACTCCGGGAAACCGAGTTCGGTGAAATCTCTGATGACCTGTTCTGCATCTACTTTATAAAGGAAATCGAAACGGGATTTGCTTTGGGTTTTGTTCCACTGGTTATGATAAAAACTCAGGAACTCTTCTTCGGTTTTATATTCCAGAATTTCAAAAAGATTCTCCATGAATTTCATCACCTGAGTTTCTTTCAAACCTTCGGGAACTGCATCAATCCTTAAAACATTATCGTTGGCGATAATCATTTCAAACCCAAGTTCAGGCAAATATTTTTTAATGGAACGGAATTTATTTTTTTCCGTTTCGTTCATGTGATATTCCAGAGAAAACAGCAAAGTATGTTTGTCGCTGCTGCGTTTTTTCTTTGCATTTCTTTCGCTTACCACCAAACGGTGCATTCTGCCCAAATCAAGCATCAGTGTTTTTCCGCCTTTATTGAAAAGCCAGTAACCGTTCGGGAGCCGCATTAAATCTTCATCGAAATCTTCATCTTCAAAAAGATTGATTTTTGAAGGTTCCGCCGGAATATTCTGCTGATACATTTCCGTTATCGCTCTGGTTTCACCTGCGGAAACTCTTTCTTCAAGAAACGGATTATAATCCCGGTCAACAGTAATTTCAGGTGCTCTGAAACTTCCGCCACCGCTGCTTTTCTGATGAACAAAAGCATCAATACTGGTATCTCTATCGAAATCCAGACTTGGTGCTACATTATAAATTCCTAAAGATTTCTTGATGGTTGAACGCACCAAAGCGAAAATTAAATTTTCATCTTCGAATTTAACTTCCGTTTTTTGCGGATGAATATTTACATCAACTTTTTCAGGATCCAATTCCAGAAAAAGGAAAAATGTCGGGATATAACCCGGCAAAAGCAATCCTTCAAACGCTTCCTGAACCGCTTTATTGAAATAGGCACTTCGGAAAAACCTTCCGTTGACGAAGAAAAACTGTTCACCACGTACTTTTTTGGCTCCTTCAGGTTTTGCTACGAATCCGTTGAGTTTTACCCAGCCTAAATCTTCTTTTATCGGAACTAAAATCTGATGTAGTTTACGGCCGAAAATCTCAACAATTCTTTGCAGTAAGCTTGATTTTCTCAACCTGAACACAACGTCATCGTTGTGAAAAAGTTCAAAATCAAGATTTTCATGCGCCAATGCAACACGCTGAAATTCATCAATGATATGACGGAATTCTACATTATTATTCTTGAGAAATTTGCGTCTTGCCGGAACGTTATAGAAAAGGTTTTTCACTAAAAAGTTAGAGCCTTCTACAGTTTGTATCGGCTCCTGAAACTGAAAACCGCCACCTTCAATATAAATATTGGTCCCGGTTTTGGCGTCTTTGGTCTTGGTTTTTAATTCAACCTGCGCAACAGCTGCGATGGAAGCAAGCGCTTCGCCACGGAAACCTTTGGTGGAAATTCTGAAAATATCCTCAGTCGTACTGATTTTTGACGTGGCATGTCTTTCGAAAGCGAGCCTCGCGTCGGTATCGCTCATTCCGCTTCCGTTGTCCACTACCTGAATTAAATTTTTGCCTGCATCACGAATGATGAGTTCTACTTTTGTAGCACCTGCATCAATGGCATTCTCCATGAGTTCTTTCACGATAGATGCAGGCCGCTGCACCACTTCACCCGCGGCGATTTGGTTGGCAACATGATCCGGTAAAAGTTTTATAATATCTGACATTCTTTTATAATCCCACAAAAATAACGATTAGATCCGGGGTTTTGAAAATTTAATGATTAATACTTTTCCGCAATTATCTGTATTTAGCTGCGTCTATTTTTGTTGAAACTTTGTGAAAGATTTTTTCAGAAAGATTTCTTTTGTCTGAAAGATGTTTCAGCTCAAATATTCTTTTCTTTCTGATGACCATAAAATGATAATCCTCTTCTTCCCAGATTCCGTATTTCTCGAAATAAACAAGTTCTAATCCATGCTTTTCAAGATGTTTCATGATTGTAAAAAGTTCCACTTCCTGATCGATGACCTGCAAACTTTCAGGATGGTTAATCCTCGCATAACCAATGTATTGCGGGTTCGGAATATTAATAAGGATATTGGTTTTTTCAGTAGCGATTTGGGCTAAATTTCCGAAAAGTTCTTCGTGATGTTCCAAAGGAATATGTTCAATCACATCCATGAGGGTAATCATCTCGAAATCTGAATTTTTTGGCTGATATTTTACCACATCGGCAACATCAAAATAAATGTTCTTTTTGTGTTTCAGTTCCTGCTGGGCAACTGCAATGCTTTTTTCACTTAAATCAACCGCTTCAATAATTCCGTTAGTCACTTTTTTAGCCAGAAGTTTTGTAAAAATTCCAACGCCACAACCGAGTTCGAGAACTTTAGAATCAACATTCAATCCGCCGTTAATCAGTCTTTTGTAAAGGGAGATGAGCCTTTCATTGGCTCCTATTTTTAGCTGTCTCTGAACGTACTCATCATAAAATTCAGAGATTTCATTTTGTTTCATTGGGTAAAAATAAGGATTTTTCTTGTTCTTTATTAATCAAAAACTTCCTGAGAATCCCAGGAAGTTTTCATATCAATTTTGAGTCCGTTTATTATTTTTTCAAATTCTTAAACCCCATTTCAAACAATGCAAAACTCAGCAAATCAGCATTTTCACCAATTACCTGATCAGTACTTCTTCCGGCGCCGTGTCCTGCATTTACTTCAATCCTTACCAAAACCGGATTGTTGCAAGCCTGTTTTTCTTGAAGTTCAGCCCCGAATTTAAACGAATGCGCCGGAACTACTCTATCGTCGTGATCACTTGTGATAATCATGGTTGACGGATAACAAACTCCTTTTTTTACATTGTGAACCGGTGAATAAGATTTCAGATAATCGAACATTTCTTTATTGTCTTCGGCGGTTCCATAATCATAGCTCCAACCCGCACCGGCAGTGAATTTATTATAACGAAGCATGTCCAGAACTCCTACGCCCGGGAAAGCAACTTTTGCCAAATCGGGACGCATTGTCATGGTGGCTCCCACTAAAAGCCCTCCGTTTGAACGGCCGGAAAGCGCCATGAATTCTTTAGAAGTATAGCCTTTGCTCTGTAAATATTCTCCGGCTGCGATAAAATCCTCAAACACATTTTTCTTTTGCAGCTTCGTTCCCGCATCGTGCCATTTCTTTCCGTACTCACCGCCGCCACGAATATTTGGAACGGCGTAAATTCCACCATTTTCCATCCAGATGGCATTTACCACTGAAAATGCAGGCTGCAGACTGATGTTGAATCCACCGTAGGAATACAGAATCGTAGGATTTTTACCGTCGAGTTTTGTCCCTTTTTTGTAATTGATCATCATCGGGATTTTCGTTCCGTCTTTCGATGTGTAGAAAACCTGTTCTGAAACATAATTTTCCGGGTTGAATTTTACTTTCGGTTTCTGATAAACTTCAGATTTACCGCTGTCTGCATTGAATTTATAAGTTGTTCCGGGAGTAATATAGTTGGTGAACGAAAAATACAGATCCTTTTCCTTAGCTTTTCCACCAAAACCTGACGCAGTACCGATTCCAGGCAAACCGATAGTTCTGATCAGTTTTCCGTCATAATCAAACTGTTTCACAGAAGTAACAGCGTCTTTCATATATTTTGCAAAAATATAACCTCCTCCTGTTGAAACACTCAACACATTTTCAGTTTCTGGAATCACATCTATCCAAACTTCGGGTTTATTGATATTGAATTTCACCAAACGCATATTGGGAGCGTTTTTATCGGTTATAGCATAAATAAAATCTCCTTTGGAATCAACGAAGTCGGTATTGAAATCATATCCTTTCTGAACCGGAATAAAATCGGTTTTCTTCCTTAAATCTTTAATATAAAGTTCATTTCCGCTCGTGGCTTCCGAAGCACTCAGAACTTCATATCTTTCGTCATCAGAAACTCCGATTCCCATGTATCTCCGTTTGAAATTTTCGCCGCCGATAACCAGTTTATCCGCAGACTGTTTCGTTCCCAATTTGTGGAAATATACTTTATGCGTATCAGTTTTTGCAGAAAGCTCACTTCCTTTCGGCTTGTCATAGCTTGAATAGAAAAATCCTTCATCGCCTAACCACGAAGCTCCGGAAAACTTAACGTCAATAATGGTTTCGTCGATTACTTTCTTTGTTAAAGCATCAAGAATAATGATTTTATTCCAGTCGCTTCCGCCTTCAGAAATTGAATAGGCTACTAAAGTTCCTTTCTTATTGAATGAAACGCCTGCTAATGAAGTCGTTCCTTTTTCGGAAAATTTATTAGGATCCAGAAAAACTTCGGTTTTGCCGGCTTTATCAGTTCTGTAAAGTACAGACTGAGCCTGAAGTCCGTCATTTTTATAATAATACGTATAATCGCCTTCTTTGAAAGGAGCTCCTATTTTTTCATAATTCCAGATGTCTTTCAGCTGCGCGCGGATTTCTTCACGGAAAGGGATTTTCTGCAGATAATTATTGGTAAATGCCACTTCGCGCTGCACCCAGTCTTTGGTATCTTCGGCACGGTCATCTTCCAGCCAGCGGTAAGAATCTTCAACTTTGTTTCCGAAATAATCATCGGAATGGGAAACTTTTTTGGTTTCAGGATACTTGAAATTATTAGTCATTTTTTGTGCACTCAGCATGTTAACTGCAAAAGCAGCAACAGCAACAGTTAGAATTTGTACTTTCATTAAATCAATTTTACCAAAAATATAACTTTTATATTATTTTGGCGATTGTTACCTAAACATTAACAAACTTTACCATTATTTAATATTCAAAGGGTATGCATTTTGCTTAAATTTATGCTCAGAAAAAAGTAATATGAAAAAAGAAACAGGAATTTTATTGGCAGGAAGTATGGGAGTATTAATCGGTCTTGGATTTTTGGGTGTACAAAAATTTTTCTCCAAAAAACATAAAGAATATCATGATTATTATTCAGATTTTCACCGCCATTTTGAAAAAAGACACAAAAAAGAAGAAGGACACCACGGCGTGGAATACTTATCGATGCTTTAAAAGCAATGCCTTAATAACGAATCCTGATTTTTATGAAATCAGGATTTTTTGTGGAAAACTTCGTTCTTAAAACTTATTATTTTAGTTTGTTCCCAATTTAATTTAGCAAATCAGAAAAAATGATGTCGAAAGAAAACTTCATTAAAGGTCAGGGTGCACAGCGAAACGAAAATAACCGTTTCGACCGTTTTACTTTTGAGCCTGAGGAAAATGATTTCCAGACCGCTAAAACTACTTTTACGGAAGTTTTCCCGAAAACCATCGTTAATGATGTGAAAAGTCCGGATCTTAGGATGGAATATTCTCTGAATCCTTACCAAGGCTGCGAACACGGCTGTTCCTACTGTTTTGCACGACCAACTCATGAATATTGGGGATTTTCCGCCGGAACTGACTTTGAAAGAAAAATAATGGTGAAGAAAAATGCACCTGAACTTCTCGAGAAATTTTTCCGGAAAAGGAATTATATTCCCAAAACCATAACCCTTTCAGGAAATACCGACTGTTATCAACCCGCCGAAAGAACATTTGAAATTACCCGGAAAATACTTAAACTCTGTCTGGAATACCGTCATCCGGTTTCGATATTAACGAAAAATGCTTTGGTTTTACGCGATCTGGATATTCTGAAACCAATGGCAGAGCAGAATTTGGTTTCCGTTTCATTAAGTATACCGACAATCAACGAAGAAATCCGTCGAAAAATGGAACCCAGAACTTCCTCCGTAAAAAATAAGCTGAAAGCCATCGAAATTCTTGCAGAAAATAAAATACCGACCGGAGTAATGGTTGCACCGGTAATTCCCGGACTGACGAGCGATGAAAGTCTTAATATTCTTAAAACCATTTCTGAAGCAGGCGCTGAAAAATTCGGATATGTCCTGGTAAGATTAAATGATACTGTGGAACCGGTTTTTGTGAACTGGATTAATGCACATTTCCCCGACAGAGCGCAGAAAGTTTTAAACCTGATCCGATCAATGCGCGGCGGAAACTTAGGCGAAAAAAGATACCACGAAAGATACAAAGGCGAAGGAAACATTGCTGAAATGATTCACGATACATTTGCTTTAGGGAAAAGAAAATACTTCGCGGATAAACAACCTACTGCACTTTCGGCTGAAAATTTCACGGGAACCAAAGATCAGCAGCTCAAACTTTTTTAGCCTTACCTTATCCTTTAAGAATTTAAAAATCAATAAATTTTGTTGTGGGAACAAGATTGCTTGAACTTTTTGGTTATTTTTATCAAAATTTTCAGAAATGGTTTTAAGCAGAATTTGGAGTGCTTTTATTATTGTCGCAATATTGGTTGCAAGCGTAAAATATTTGTTTTCAGACAATTACAAAGCTATTTATAATGACATGGTGGTAGGAAAAAGTGGTGATACCGTGCAGATTGCTTCTAAAAACATCAATGAAATGTCGCCATCGGTGAAGGAAGCCTTGCTGTTGAAACCTACTTTTGACGACAACCGAATTCATTACAAAACCGATTCAGCAAAATCAAATATAACGGTTTACCGCGTTCAGGAAACAGATGGCGTAATCGGAACTTCCGAAACTGCTGTAAAAATCTGTCTTGGTTTAATAGGGATTATGACACTTTTTATGGGCTTCATGAGTATTGCGGAAAAAGCTGGAGGAATCAATTTATTATCAAGATTAATTCAACCTTTTTTTTCGAAATTATTTCCCGAAATTCCTAAAAACCATCCTTCTTTCGGACACATGCTGCTGAATTTTTCTGCCAACCTACTCGGTTTAGATAATGCCGCAACTCCGTTTGGATTAAAGGCGATGGAAAGTTTACAAACCTTAAATCCCGACAAGGACAGAGCAAGCAATTCGCAGATCATGTTTCTTTGCCTTCATGCAGGAGGTTTAACGCTGATTCCGGTTTCTATTATTGCGATCCGCGCTTCGATGGGTTCGCATACGCCGACTGACATTTTTCTTCCATGTATGATTGCCACTTTTGCGGCCACGCTTGCTGCAATGATTGTTGTTTCGCTTTACCAGAAAATCAATCTGCTGCAGCCAGCCGTCATCGCTTATGTTGGAGGAATCTCCGCAATCATCGGATTATTAGTTGTTTACCTTGTTAATTTAAGCAAAGAAGGTCTGGATAATTTCAGTATGTTATTAAGCAACGGAATTATTCTGCTCATCTTTTTTGCCATCGTAATGGGTGCGCTTTACAAAAAAATAAATGTCTTTGATGCTTTTATCGACGGCGCAAAAGAAGGTTTCTGGACCTGCGTCAAAATTATTCCTTATTTAGTAGGAATGCTGATTGCCATTTCTTTATTGAGAACTTCAGGCGTTTTCGATGTATTAATTGACGGAATGAAATGGGTTGCCGCTGTCGCAGGTTTTGATACGAGATTTGTTGACGGATTGCCAACTGCACTTATCAAGCCACTATCCGGTTCCGGAGCGAGAGGAATGATGGTGGATACGATGCAGACTTTCGGGGCAGACAGTTTCCAGGGAAGGCTGGCCGCAGTTTTACAGGGAAGTTCGGATACCACTTTCTACGTGATCGCAGTTTATTTTGGCGCCGTGGGAATTAAAAACACCAGATATACGGTAACCGCAATGCTTTTGGCGGATTTGGTTGGAATCATTACTTCTGTTATTCTGGCTTACCTTTTCTTTGCTTAATATTAAAAGATACTTAAAATGATACACGATAAAGATTACATTATCAGGATTGTAAAACAGTTTTCAGAATTTCTTTCAAAAATGATTTTGGGCGGAAAAAATGAAGGCGGATTTTCAGAATGGGAAAGGATTTTTGATACCAATATGAACGATACTTTCAAGATGGATTTCAATATGCTTTCTTCAAAATCTTCGGAGGAGATTATTAAGTTGGTGGAGGAAAAAGACAAATCCCATCACATCCCATATTTTGAACTTTTGGGACATTTATTCTATTTCAAAAATAAAGAAAACCAAAACAAAGATTTTGCGGAAAAAAGCAAGACTTTTTATGAACTTTACTTGCAGAAAAGCGGGATATTTTCAATGCCTGTTGTGTCAAGAATCAATGAGCTAAAAGGTCAGCTGTAACATTTTCTCAAAAATTTCGTCTTATTGTGTAAACTTCCCTATGAAAAAAACTGCAGTTCTTTTGCTGAGCTTTCTGTCCTTTTTTGCTTTTTCCCAGAAGAAATGGTCGCTTCAGGAGTGCGTAAACTATGCAGTAGAAAATAATCTGCAGGTTCTTCAAAACCAACTCAATACCAAAACTCAGGATAACAGCCTACAAATTGCAAAAAGACAATACTTACCTTCTGTTTCTGGCAACATTAATAATACAGCGTCGTTTGGACAGGGAAGAGATGTTTTTGGGAATACCAGCAGAAATGATAATTTCAGCAACGGTGCCAATGTTGGAGCCGACATTCTGGTCTTTAATAACGGCCGATTAGAAAAAAACATAAGAAAAACAGAATTCGAAGTTGAAGCCAGTAAATTTGATCTGGAAAGAATTAAAAACGATATTTCGTTACAGATTGCCCAACAATATTTATCGGTTTTACTGAACAGGGAAATTACAAAAATTTCTGAAAGCGCTCTCGAAAATGCTGATAAACTTTATAAAAGAGCAAAAATAACAACCGAGGTCGGCACTACTCCACAAACGATTTTAGCTGAAGCAGAGGCTGCATTGGCAAGAGAAAAACAAAATGTAAAGACCGCCGAAATCAATACCAACAGAAGTTTATTTGCTTTAGCAATGCTTCTTCAGCTTCCCGATTATAAAAATTTTGATATTCAGGAAGTTCCGGTGGAAAACATGCTTGATGCACCGCTTTTCACGACTGAAAATATCATCAGCAAAGCCTACGAAAATCAACCTCAGATAAAAGCAGCAGAAAGCCGCATTAAATCATCCGAGGCACAAACTGAAGTGACGAAAACCGCTTTCTGGCCAACTATAACAGCAAATGCGGGTATCGGATCATCCTATTTTTATTTGATGAGTGCAGGAACCGATATTAACGGGAATAAAATTCAGCAATCTGGATTTTTCAAACAGTATAAAGACAACTTCGGGCAGCAGCTCGGCTTGTCAGCTAATATTCCTATTTTTAATAAAGGAATTACGAAACTTCAGGTAGAACAGTCAAAAATCAATGAAGATGTAGCAAAAACGTCTTTACTGCAGCAAAAACAGGAAGTTTTACAGAATGTTCAGAAAGCGCAGTTTGATGCGGAAAGCAATTATGAAAATTATCTGGCAGCGACAGAAGCGGAAAGAAGTTCGAAACTTGCGCTGGATTTTGCCGAAAAAAGTTTTGCAGTAGGAAGAACCACGATTTATGATCTTAATATTGCCAGAAACAATTACGCAAATGCACAGGGATCCGTGGCTCAGGCAAAATACAACTATTTGTTCAGTATGAAATTACTTAATTTCTACGCAGGAATTCCTTTAAGCCTTTAAACGGTTTTGGTGATTATTCTTAAATTGGTCTCCGATATTGTAATCATTGAATACTTTAAGAATGTCCATCAAAAATTTAGAAAAATATTTACCCGAAAATACGTTCCCTCATCTGAAAACCTGGTTTGGAGAACATTATATACACATTAAAATAACAAGGGGAAGAAATTCAAAATTGGGAGATTACCGGAAAATGCCGGACAAATCGCACCAGATTACCATTAATTCAACCCTTCAGCCGCAACTTTTCTTTTTTGTGCTCACCCACGAACTGGCTCATCTTTTGGCATTTGAAAATTACGGCCACCGGATTTCTCCGCACGGCGCGGAATGGAAAAACACTTTCAGAACTATGCTTCTGGAAAGTATTTCCATTTATGCTGAAGATCTAAAACCAATCATTCTTAAATTTTCTAAATCCCCCAAAGCCAATTTTATGTCGAGTCCAGATTTGGTAAGGTACTTTCACATTGAAGATTACGAGGACGAAAGTTCTTATGTGGAAGACTTAAACGCAGGCGACCGCTTTATTTACCGTAAACAGACTTATATCATTGAGGAGCTCCGTAAAAAAAACTATCTTTGTGAGAATCTCGATAACGGGAAAAAATATATTTTCAAACCTTTAGCAAGAGTAGAAAAAATAAGTTAAGCATGTCTAAATCAAACAATTACTGCGTCATAATGGCAGGAGGAATTGGCAGCAGATTCTGGCCAATGAGCACACAGAAATACCCCAAACAGTTTCAGGATATTTTGGGAACCGGAAGAACGATGATCCAGCAAACCTATGACAGAATCAGCCAAAGTGTTCCACCAGAGAACATCTTTGTGATCACTAATAAAGAATATGTTTCCCTTACCGAACAGCAGCTTCCGGAACTCACAGCAGATAATATTGTAGGAGAACCGCTGATGAAAAATACAGCTGCCTGCAATATTTATATGGCCAAAAAAATTGCAGCGATTAATCCGGATGCCAACATGATTGTTCTTCCGGCAGATCATTTAATTCTAAAAGAAAATATCTTTCTCCAGAAAGTGGAACTTGCTTTCACTCTTGCAGAAAAAAACGATTATCTGATTACTTTAGGAATCACTCCGACACGTCCGGATACGGGTTATGGCTATATTCAGTTCGAAGAAAAAAAAGCCTCTGAGTATTTTAAAGTAAAAACTTTCACCGAAAAACCGAACCTTGAAATTGCCAAAACCTTTTTGGAAAGCGGCGATTTCCTCTGGAATGCGGGGATTTTTATCTGGAATGTAAAGTCCATTCTGGCGGCTTTTGACAAGCATCTTGATGAAATGTCACAACAATTTGTGAGTTGCGAGTACAACAGCAAAGACGAAGAAAGATGCATTGAAATGATTTATCCGAAAGTGGCAAAAATATCCATTGACAACGGGATTTTAGAGAAGGCTAAAAATGTATATGTCATCCCCGCAGATCTGGGCTGGAGCGATTTGGGAACCTGGACTTCTGTCTACGAAAATGCCCATAAAAATGAGGATAAAAATGCCATTAATTCCAAGCATATTCTGACCTATAACTCCAAAGGAAATATTATCCGGCTTAAAAGCAGCAGCAAAGCTGCAATTATCGATGGAATGGAAAATTTCATTATCGTCGACACGGAGAAAGCCCTTTTGATCTGTCCGAGAGAGAATGACCAGCTTATAAAAGAATATATTCACGATTTGAAAACCCTTAAAAAAGGTGAGAAATTTCTCTAAAACCAACGCTGTAAAAAATAAATCCTTCCACAATTTGGAAGGATTTTTTATGCTTAAAAACGAAAAAATACGCAACTAAATTTTATCGTTAATCTTCTGAATATCAATTTCTTCTAGGCACGCCCAGTCGCCACGGTAACATGTTTTATCACCAAAAACAGAGCATGGTCTGCAGGTAAGATCTTTTATTTGAACTGCATCATTCTCGTTTTGTCCATAACCTAAAAACCCTGCAAAAGGATGGGTTGATCCCCAAACCGACACACATCGCGTACCAACCAAACTTGCCAAATGCATGTTAGCTGAATCCATTGAAATCATGGTTTCTACTTCTGATATTTTCTTAAGTTCTTCTTTGATGGATAATTTTCCCGCAAAATTTTCCGAATTTGGAATCTGTTTTACCCAGTTATCCAGAATTTCTATTTCCGATTTTCCACCTCCGAAAAAATAAACTTTATGTTTTTTTGAAAGAATTTTTGCGAGTTCAAACGATTTTTCCAGTGGAAGCATTTTTCCCTGATGCTGGGCGAACGGAGCAAATCCAACTCCTGATTTTTCTGTACAAACTGTTCTGTACTGATATGATAATTTAACCGAAAAGCCGATCTCCCTGAAAACATCGGCGTAACGTTCTGTATTTCGTTTCAGTGGTTTTTTTTCGAGATTCCGGACATTGGTTAAATGTTCCTTTTCTTCTTTTCCCTTATTGATGATAAAAACTTTATATCCTTTCATCTTAAAAACCCTGCTCAGGACTTTACTGCGTATAACATCATGTAAATCAGCAATATAGTCTGGTTTTAAATCTTTCGTTAATTCCTTCGCCAATTTCTGAATCCCAAAAAATCCGTTATACTCATCAATATCAACCCCTTTAAAAGTAAGGTTCGGGATTCCTTCAAACAGATCTTTGAAATTTTTACGCGAAACCATCACGATTTCTACTCCAGGGTTTTGCTCCAGAAACTCGGTCAACACAGGAACGGTCATTGCAACATCACCAAAAGCAGAAAACCGGTATGCCAAAATTTTTATCACTTTTTTAACTGATATGCAACTGCGTAAAACTTAATTTGTTTGGTCATTGCCATTAAACCGTTGGCTCTGGAAGGGGAAAGAAATTCCTGCAAACCGATGTCAGCAATAAACTGAAAATCGGAATCCAAAATTTCCTGGGTGGAATGGCCGCTGTAAATAGAAACCAAAAGGGACACAATTCCTTTGGGTAAAATACCATCGGAATCTGCATTGAAATAGAGTTTTCCGTCTTTAAATTCAGCATCAATCCAAACTTTAGACTGGCAGCCTTTAATTAAATTAGCCTCGGATTTTTTATCTTCGGGAAGTCCTTTCAGGTCTTTTCCGAGGTCTATAATATATTCGTATTTCTGTTCCCAGTCTTCAAGAAAGGCAAATTCTTCAACTATTTCCTGCTGTTTTTCTTTGATGGTCATCTTTCAATTTCAATTTGTGCAAAGATAAGGAATGTCTTTTAGAAATTTTCTCTCACCACTTTTCTGAACAAATCAATGATTTTTGGCTCTTCATTTTCCCAGCAAAGCTCTTCAGCTGCCTGGTTTAAAGAATCTTCATAAAAATGTTTACCATTTTCGAGAACAGCTGTTACTTTTTCGGCAAGTTCACTGTGATCAGCGATTTTTTCTCCTGTTTGAAAACGGTCAATAACTTTTCGCATTTCGGGAAAATCTGAAACCACCACAGGAATCCTTGCCTGAATATAATCTGAAACTTTATTCGGCATGGAAAAATAATAACTCAATCCGTTGTTTTCTTCAATACTCAAACCTACGTCGGCTTTTTTGGTAATTTCTCTCAGTTTTTCCGGCAGTAATTTTCCAAGAAATTTCACCTTGTTTTCTAAACTTAAATTTTTAGTCAATGCTAAAAATTCCGCTTTTTTTGGTCCGTCGCCGGCAATCCAAAGTTCCGCATTTTCAATCTCTTTCATTGCCGGAATCATTTTATCCAAACCTCTGGAAGGATTGATAACTCCCTGATAAAGGATGATTTTTTTTGAATTGGTTGCTGAATAATTTTGAGGATTTTCTGTTTTTTGCGGAAAATTCTGTACCACCACCGGCCTTTCAATCTCGTAGGTTTTCGCAAACCAATCGGCATAACTTTCACTTGCCGTCATTATGAATTTCAGTTTCGGAACGATGAAGGATTCCAGCGAACGCCAGATTTTTTGAGTGAACCGTCCGTTCACTGAGGGCATTTCAGTAAAAATCTCATGACTGTCGAAGACCAAAGGAATATTTAATTTTTTTGAAATTAAATAATTCGGCAAAAGTGTATCGAGATCATTGGAGAGCAGAATGGTATTTTTATCCGCTTTTCTGAGCAGTTCCTTGTAGAGTTTCCTTTGAAATTCAACATAAGCAAAGCGAAGAATAGTAGATTTTAAGACAATTCGGGAAAAAGGGTAATGGCGCGCCATCTCGGGTAAACCGCCCCAGTTATTGCCGATGAGTTCGGGTTCGAAACCGTTTTCCGATAATGTTCTGCAAACCTTTTCAACGCGTTGGTCTGTATATAAATTATTGAAAACGCTTACCAAAACTTTCATGGCAGAAATTTAATCCTTTTTTACCAAATGATAAGCCTGTATGAAACAGAGAATTGCGTTCGGGATGATAATTGGCCAAAGATAGTCGCTGAAAATACCGTAAATTACAAACAGAATACATCCAACAAGGTTCACAACACGTATTTTTTTTATGTCTTTCAGGATAAAACTCAGCACAACAAAAAAAGAGGCGCCATAACCGATAAAGTTAGTAATTTCAGGACTCATAGTTAATTTTTTAGGGAGACAAACCTAATCATTTTCAGCGAAATGGGAAAGTTTTTTCTGCCATAAAGTCATTATTTAATTTTGGTAAAGTATTTGTAACTTTGATTATACAATTAAAGATGGATGAATATCTTTAATAATTACACTGAACAAATAATATGGATCATAAATTTTCAAACGGTTTGGATCAAGTTTTCCAACACAGCAAAAACGAGGCAAGACGTTTGCAAAGCGAGTTTCTGAACACGGAACATTTCCTTTTGGGAATCATTAAAACAGAAAACTCTGCGAAAGAAATCTTGCAGAATTTGGGTGCAGATTTAACTCAAATAAGAAGAAAAATTGAAACCATGTCGGTATCCGGATTAAATCCTTTTTCACCTGACAATGACAAAATTTCTTTTACTAAAATGGCAGATCAGGCCGTAAAGCGTTCGGAACTGGAGTGCAGACAGTATCAAAGTTCCGAGATTAATACCGTACATCTTCTTTTAGGTATTTTATACAAATCTGATGATCCAACAACTAATATTCTGAGCTCTTACGATATTGATTATGAAGGAGTGACTAAAGAATATAGAACGATGCTTAAAAATTCCGGACAAAACCCAAAAATGAGTGCATACGATGACGACGAGGAAAGGGAAGAATTCGGACAAATGCGTAAGCCAACCGGAAACATCGGCACAGGAAAAAGCAAAACCCCGACTTTAGACAATTTCGGGAGAGATTTAACTTCCCTCGCAAGAGACGGAAAACTCGACCCTGTGATCGGCCGTGAAAAAGAAATAGAAAGGGTTTCGCAAATTTTATCGAGGAGAAAAAAAAACAATCCGCTTTTAATTGGGGAACCAGGTGTGGGTAAATCAGCAATTGCTGAAGGTTTGGCTTTAAGGATACAGCAGAAAAAAGTTTCCAGAGTTCTCTTTGGAAAACGTGTGATCACCCTTGATTTGGCGAGTTTGGTAGCCGGCACAAAATACCGCGGACAGTTCGAAGAAAGAATGAAAGCGATTATGACCGAACTGGAAAAAAACCGTGACGTCATCCTCTTTATCGACGAACTTCACACCATCGTTGGAGCAGGAAGTTCTACAGGAAGTCTGGATGCTTCGAATATGTTTAAACCTGCTTTGGCTAGGGGAGAAATTCAATGCATCGGAGCAACAACCTTAGATGAATACAGACAGTACATCGAAAAAGACGGTGCACTTGAAAGACGTTTTCAAAAAGTAATGGTAGAGCCTACTTCGGTGGAGGAAACTGTGCAGATTCTCAATCAGATTAAAGATAAATACGAAGATCATCATAATGTAACCTACACTGATGAAGCAATTTTAGCTTGTGTGAATTTAACGGCGAGATACATTACAGACCGTTTTCTTCCGGACAAAGCAATTGATGCAATGGATGAAGCCGGTTCCAGGGTGTATATTAAAAACATGAAAGTTCCTAACGAAATCGTTGAATACGAAAATAAAATCGAGGAAATAAAGGAACAAAAACAGAATGCAGTAAAAGCTCAGGATTATCTTGAAGCCCGGAAATTAAAAGATGAAGAAGAAAGACTGCAGATTGAACTTAATCTTGCTCAGGAACTTTGGGATAAAAACGTGAAAGAAAAGAAAGAACTCGTCACCGAAGAAAGCGTTGCCGAAGTAGTTTCCATGATGAGTGGAATTCCGGTAACGAAAGTCGGTAAAAACGAACTCGACAAACTTTCACAAATGGATGCCATGCTGAACGGAAAAGTAATCGGACAGGGAGATGCCGTGAAAAAAGTGGTGAAAGCCATCCAAAGAAACAGAGCCGGACTGAAAGACCCGAACCGTCCTATCGGAACTTTTATTTTCCTTGGAACAACCGGTGTCGGAAAAACCGAACTTGCGAAAGTAATGGCACGAGAACTCTTCGATTCTGATGAAGCGTTAATCCGCATCGATATGAGCGAATACATGGAGAAATTTGCGGTTTCCCGATTAGTGGGAGCGCCTCCGGGATATGTAGGATATGAAGAAGGCGGACAGTTAACGGAAGCGGTGAGAAGAAAACCTTATGCTGTTGTGCTTTTGGATGAAATTGAAAAAGCGCATCCTGACGTTTTCAATATTTTACTTCAGATTTTAGACGAAGGTTTCGTGACCGATTCTTTGGGTAGAAAAATTGATTTCAGAAATACGATTATCATTTTAACCTCAAATATCGGAACCAGAGATCTTAAAGATTTCGGCGACGGTGTAGGTTTCGGAACTTCTGCAAAAAAATCCAACACGGATGCAAGAGCGAGAAGCACGATTGAAAACGCCCTGAAAAAAGCATTTGCCCCGGAATTTCTGAACAGAATTGATGATATCGTCATCTTTAACTCATTAGTGAAAGAAGACATTACGAAAATTATTGATCTTGAGTTGAACAAGCTTTATAAACGTCTTGAAAAACTGAATTATCATGTTGATCTGACTCAGGAAGCGAAAGATTTTATCGCTGAAAAAGGCTGGGACAAAGACTTCGGAGCAAGACCGCTGAAAAGAGCCATCCAGAAATACATCGAAGATTTATTGGCAGAAATGCTTGTAAACAAACAGCTTACTGAAGGTGAAACCATCGTTTTAAATGTAAACGAAACGAAAGATGCACTCATTAGTGAGACTGTAAAAAAGAAACAGAGCGCAAAATAAATTGCGGAATTTAAATATAAAAACCTTGTCAGTTTGATTTGACAAGGTTTTTTGTTTTTATAAAGTGTTGATTTTAATCGCTGTTAATTGTTCCGCAGAATTCACTCCGGAGAAAAGTAAGCAGAATAAAATCTGCTATCTTTTGCTTTTGAAAAATTCTTTTATCAGGATAGAACATTCAGTTTCCATCACGCCCGTAACGATTTCAGTTTTTGGGTGAAGCGTTAAATTTTTATTGATGAAGCCGCGCTGCTCATCTCTTGCGCCGATCACCACTTTGGTAATTTGCGACCAGTTCAGGGCGCCGCAACACATTACACATGGTTCCAGCGTGACATACATCGTGCAGTTCTGCAGATATTTTCCGCCAAGGAAATTCGCAGCAGAGGTGATGGCCTGCATTTCTGCATGAGCGGTTACATCGTTCAGCGTTTCTGTAAGATTATGTGCTTTTGCAATGATCCGGTTGTTGGAAACGATGACGCATCCAATGGGCACCTCATCTTTTTCCAAAGCAGCTTGGGCTTCCTGGAGTGCCATTTTCATGTAATATTCGTCGGTAAACATTTGGTGATTTTTAAACTAAAAAAGGTTCAGTACAAAACTAAACCTTTTTCACATTAATATTTTTATTTCTGCTAAAAACGGTAACCAATTCCCAGCATTCCTTTTCCGGTGATTGCCGACTCATACTTGCTATCCATTCCGAATCTTCTCGCGATTCCCGTGCTTGCTTCAAAAATTATATTTTTTCTGGCCACCCATTTTCCGCCAAAGCCTATACCAATACCTACTGTCGTATTCTTATCTTCTCGTTGGGTGGAAGAACTGTATCCCGGCCCAACATAATAATCGTAGTACGTGTCTTTTGTCATTGTAATCGGGGCAAAACCTTCCACAAAAAACCCGGCAGCATATTTTTTACCAAAATACATTCTGTAATAAGGTGAAATTTGGGTGAAGCGATAATCATCGTTATTGTTGCCTAAATAAAACATGCCGTTTATCCCAACTCCGGAATTTTCGCTGAGAAGTCTTTCGTAAGAAACATTGATCATCGGCACAGCAATTAACTCGATGGGGCTGAGCATGATGTCGTTTTGCCGCTCTGAGGTTTCAGTTTCCTGTGCATAAAGATTAAAAATTCCTAATCCGGTAAAAGCAAAAAGGAGTAATTTTTTCATAATTTATTTTTCCCAAATATAAAATTTATATTTGGACCTTAACCAAAAATGGAAATTTAGTCAAAATTCATCGCTAAAGGCAAACGGAACCGGTAACGCACTGCATTTCCGTTGATAATAGCAGGGGAAAATTTTTCGGGCAGAAGATACATCGCAATTTCGGCTTGGCGGTTGAAAGTGAAGTTTTCACCTTCTGCATGGACGCTGCTGATGCTTCCATCCTTTTCTACAACGAAAACTACATTGGTTTTCAAAAGTTTTTGGTCTGGTAAAACCGAACCGGTATAAAACAGATGAGCGACCTGCTTCCTTAAAGTTTCGAAACCTCCGGGATAAGACGCTTCTTCATTCAGATCAGTTTTTTCAGGATTTTCAAGATGGGGAGCAGATGCATTTTTTCTGGTAATTCTTTCCAGATCTTCGCGGTTTTTTACTTTGATTAAAGTGCCGATAAAAGCAATATTCTGAATGCTGTCGAGTTTAATCATGAATTCTGAAAAATCGGTCTTGATAGCAATTTTTTGCTGAATGTTTTTTTCCTCATCAAATTTCTTGCGGAATTCATTGTCCAGCATAAACCGCTGATAATCAAAATATTTCTTTGCCATTTTGAATTCTTCGTTTTGCTGAGCCGGCAAAAAATTCGCGCAGAGTAATAGGATCAGATAAATTATTCTTTTGTTCACCTTGGAAGTATAGAATGTAAAAATAGCTAAAAATATCAATAACAGTATGTTTGAGTTTTACTCTTCTTTAAGGCCGGCAACTTTTATGTCGAGATCACGGATGTCTTTCCTCAATTCCAGAAACATTTCTTTTAAGCTGTGATTTTCAAAATGATCGTGTTCAAAATCTTCAGGGAAAATACCGGAAGCATACTGCCAGATTTCTACAATTTCATGAAAAGGAATTTCGTATGGCTCATAAAAAGAATTGTCTGCAGCTACCGTAACCGCCTTTTCGTTTTTACACTTGAAGCGTTTATAGGAAATACCGTCATTCAGCGTCACAAATACATAACTTCTATTGAGTTTTAAATCATCAATGTTTTCAAGATATTTTCCGATAATATAAGAACCGTCTTTAAAAGGCGGCATCGAATCTCCCTGTGCAGGGAAGGCTCTGTACTTTCCGTTGGTGAGGAAAGGAAGCGAAATTCGCTGCAGATTTTCAATATATTCCGGGTCGCTATAACCCGATAAATAACCCATCGAGGCTTTCTGAGGAACAATTTCAATGCTGTTGTTGCCCAATTTATCTACCACAACAGGAAGTACAATTCGGTTGTCGGGCAAGCGCAGAATTTCTTCAAGCGGATATTTCCTGATGTCGACCGAAACCAGAAGATCAATACTGATGTGAAAAAACTTCGAGATCTTCACCAAAACCTCAATCGGGGGTTCCGAACGGCCGTCTTCGTAAGAAACATAGCGCGACCGAGTGATGATTAACGTATCCGCTAATTCCTGTTGGGTGATTTCTTTTTTACCTCTCAAAAACCTGATGTTATCTGAAAAAACTGACATTGTTATAATTTGTAACAACAAAAATACGGAAATTGTTTAAAAACGTAACTAATTTTGTGGAGTGAATCGTTCAATTGTACATATGGATCTGGATGCGTTTTTCGTTTCGTGCGAAAGACGGCAAAACAGTAAACTCAATAATATTCCCCTTATTATCGGCGGAGGCGACCGTGGTGTGGTTGCCTCATGTTCTTATGAAGCCAGAAAATTCGGCGTTCGTTCTGCAATGCCGATTCGTATGGCGCTGAGGCTTTGTCCGGATGCAAAGGTGATTAAAGGGGATTATGAACTCTACTCCACTCTTTCGCATACCGTTACCGAAATCATTCAGGAAAGGGTTCCGGTAATGGAAAAAGCAAGTATCGATGAGTTTTATCTGGATCTTTCCGGAATGGATAAATTTTTCGGCTGCTATCAGTGGACTCAGGAAATTGCCGCTGCCGTAACCCGGGAAGCCGGACTGCCCATCAGTTTTGCTTTATCGGCCAATAAAACAGTTTCCAAAATAGGAACAGGAGAATCTAAACCTGAAGGAAAACGGCAAATTACAGAATCAGAAATCAAACCTTTTTTAAATCCCCTTTCTGTAAAAAAAATTCCGATGGTAGGCGACAAAACTTTTCAACTGCTATCGAGAATTGGGATAAGAACCATTCATACTTTATCCGAAATGCCGGTTTTAGTGTTGCAGCAGATGATTGGCAACAACGGAAAAGAACTTTGGAAAAAAGCCAACGGAATTGATGAAAATCCTGTAGTGCCGTATTCCGAAAGGAAATCTCTTTCCACGGAAAGAACTTTTGCTACCGATACGATTGATATTCCAGAGCTGAAAAGAATTTTAAACGGAATGGCAGAAAAACTTGCCTATCAGCTTAGACAGGAAAAATGGCTCACTTCCACAATTGTAGTGAAGATCCGCTACGCCAATTTCGATACAGAAACCAAACAAAGCCGGGTAGCTTATACTTCGGCCGATCATACCCTGTCCCGGGTTGCTCTCGAACTTTTCAACAGACTTTATACCCGAAGAATGCGCATCCGACTTATTGGACTCAGATTTACTGATCTTGTCCACGGAAATCATCAGATGAATCTTTTTGAAGATACAGAAGAGCAAATGAATCTTTACCAAACAATGGATTATCTTAAAAACCGTTTTGGAACCGATGCCGTAGGAAGAGCTTCAGGTTTTGATTTCGGTAAATAATTTTTCTTAAAATTTTAATTAAATGTTTCTCAACTGTCATTCTTTTCACAGCCTTCGATACGGAACCTTAAGCATTACTCAGCTTGTAAGTCAGGCAGAATGGTCAGTAACTAAAAATTTAGTTTTAACGGATATTAATACTGTTACAGCAATTTATGATTTTAAAAAAGAATGTGAAAAAGCCGGGATAAAGCCTATTGCAGGAATGGAAATCAGAAAAGACAATAAACTGCTGTACATTGCTATCGCGGAAGAATTTGCGGGAATCGGTGAGGTAAACAGAATGATTACTGCGCACAATTGTGACGGAGAAGAACTTTCCGAAACCGCGCCGGAATTTAAAAAAGTATTTGTTGTTTATCCTATTCATAATATTCCTTTAACACTAAAAAAAAATGAATTCATCGGTATTCGTGAAGAAGAACTGAATCTTCTGCTTCGTCCTGAGCTCAAAAAGCTGATTTCGAAAATGGTTGTTTTGCAACCGATAACATTCAGTACCAAAGAAGAGTACAGTCTTCACAGAATTTTAAGAGCCATTGATCAAAATACGATTATTTCAAAACTTGGTGAAGAAGATCTCTGCCGGAAATCAGAATATTTCAAACCTGAAAAAGAAATCATCAAAGCTTTTCAACAGTATCCCGAAATTATTCGGAATACACAGGATATTCTGAATCTCTGCAGTTTTGAGTTTAATTATAAAGAAAAAGGAAGTACTGAAAATAAAAATAAAAGATATTTTACCACTTCGCAGGAAGAAGACATGAAACTGCTGACCAAACTTGCATATGAAGGGCTGCGAAACAGATATGACGACAACGAAGCCGCCCAAAAAAGAGTTGAAAAGGAACTTAAAGTGATTGGTGATCTCAAATTTTCCGCTTATTTTCTTATTACCTGGGATATCATTCAGTACAGCAATAAAATGGGTTTCATGCATGTGGGCCGGGGAAGCGGCGCCAACAGTATTGTAAGCTATTGTCTCGGAATTACGGATATCTGTCCGATAGAGCTGGATCTTTATTTTGAACGTTTTCTGAACCTCAACCGAACTTCTCCGCCAGATTTTGACATCGATTGGAGCTGGCAAAACCGCGACGCTATTTTAGAATATATTTTTAAACGGTACGGAAAAGACCATGTTGCGTTTTGCGGAACCAATGTGGAGTTTAAATACAAATCTATTTTTCGGGAGGTAGGGAAAGCCTTCGGATTGCCGAAAGAGGAACTTGATGATCTTGCCGGAAAACCTCTAGCACACCATGATCAGAATTTTATCGTAAAGCAGGTTCATAAGTACGGCAAACTGATGGAAAAATTTCCCAATCAGAGAAGTATGCATGCCTGCGGAATTTTGATTTCTGAAGAACCCATTACTAATTATTCTGCCCTGGAAATGCCTCCAAAAGGATTTCCCATCGTTCAGTTTGATATGAATGTGGCTGAAGATATCGAACTCGAAAAGTTCGATATTCTTTCCCAACGCGGTTTGGGAACCATCAGTGACACTGTAGAACTCATCAAAAAAAACCGCGGAATCGAGATCGATATCCGCGATACTTCGATTTCTAAAGATGAAGCGGTGTGTAATAAATATTTAGCAGTAGGAAAAACAATAGGCTGTTTTTATATAGAAAGCCCGGCAATGCGCGGACTTTTAAGAAGATTGAAATGCGGCGATTACAGAACTTTGGTAGCTGCGTCTTCGATCATCCGGCCCGGTGTTGCGCAAAGCGGAATGATGAAGGAATATATTTTCCGTCACAACCATCCCGATCAGTTTGAATATTTTCATCCGGTGTTTGAAGAAAATCTGAAGGAAACCTACGGAATTATGGTCTATCAGGAAGATGTGATTAAAATTGCCCAATATTTTGGAGGGCTGAGTCATGCCGATGGTGACATTCTGAGACGTGCTATGAGCGGAAAGGAGAGATCGATTCAGAAACTGAATGAAGTAAAAGCCAATTTTTTCAAATCCTGCATGGAAGATCAGGGACATTCGGAACAGATGACCACGGAAGCTTTCCGGCAGATTGAGTCTTTTGCAGGATATTCTTTCTGCAAGGCACATTCGGCTTCTTATGCAGTAGAAAGCTATCAGAGTTTATATTTAAAAGTCTATTATCCACTGGAGTTTATGGTTTCGGTAATCAACAATCAGGGTGGATTTTACCGGACCGAAGTTTATGTGCACGAAGCAAAAATGTCGGGCGGAATTATTCAGAATCCGTGTGTAAATATCTCAGAATTTCAGACTGTACTTCAGGAAAAAAACATCTATTTAGGCTTTATGCATATTGAAGGTTTGGAAACTAAAACAGCGCAGTTTATTTCTGAAGAACGGAAGAAAAACGGAAGTTATACATCACTGGAAGACTTTATCCGACGCATTCCGATTGGGATTGAAGGGGTGCAAATTCTGATATTTATTGGCGCTTTCCGGTTTACAGGAAAACAAAAAAATGAACTTTTAATTGAAGCAAGATTGTTACTGATTAATTTTAAACCTGAAAACAGAGGTAAAATGCTGTTTGAAGAACCTGTTCAGGAATATCATCTTCCGGAGCTGAAAAGAGATTTTTTTGAAGATGCTTTTGATGAGATCGAAATATTGGGATTTCCGGTTTCCTGCACTCCGTTTGATCTTTTGGAAACGAAATACCGAGGTTCTGTTTTTGTAAAAGATCTGCTTAAATATCATAAAAAACAGGTGAAAATATTGGCGTATCTGATTTCCCGAAAACACGTCCCGACCAAAAAAGGAACGATGTATTTCGGAACCTGGATTGACGTGAACGGCGATTATTTTGATACGGCGCATTTCCCTGACAGTCTGGGAAAATATCCGTTTCAGGGTGGTGGCTGTTATTTGCTTTTGGGGACCGTAGAGGTCGATTATCATTTTCCTACGATTACCATCACAAAAATGGCCAAAATGCCGATGATACCCGATCCTAGATATGCGTCCGACAAAGAACGTCAATACGATATTCACCGCCAGATCCGGGAAGATGTAAGCATGACTTTCAGAAAGCCTTATCCTCAGGAACATGAAATTGGCTTACCGCGTCATAAAATCAGCGGTTAAATGATCAGCATTTTTCATATTTCCAGTTGCGGCTTTTGCCTTCTGCAAGCCACTCGATAGCCTGCGCCATTCTTTTGTTTCTGGTAGCTTCCGTTTTTGCCTCGGTGATCCACAGGATATATTCTTTCCTGAAAGATGGTGAACCATTATCGAACACTTTCTGAGCATCGGGCTTTCCTTTAAGAGCCTCTGCAAAATAGGCAGGAACTTCTGTTTCCTTTTTTACCGCCGGTGCTTTCTTCACTGTTACTCCCATGTCTGTAAGTTCCATCGCTTCCCTGATTGCAGCTTTTAAACGGGCTTTAGACGGAAGATCATCGAGGCTTTTTATTTTTCCCAAAGTGAACATTCCGGTTCTTTCGCTATCACCAACAAATTCTCTGACCGTTTTCATCTCTTTCTCGAGCCAGAAGCCGAAGCCGCAGTGCTGCTGAAATGCCGTGAATGCGCACAGAATTTTTCCTTTATACATGAAATGGGGGAAACTCCACTTCCAACCTTCCTCCACATCGGGGCAGGTTTCGTGAATGAGTTCGCGGAGATAAATCATGATGGGTTTTGCGAAAGGCCGCGCGTTTTCGATATAAGCATCGATTCTTGGTTCGGTAACTGACATAAATGGGATTTGAAGTAAAATTACTTAAATTTCAAATATGATTGCCATCCTGGGGAAGAAAAACTGCCTTTTATCCTAGCCGTGATGGAACGGCGTGTGTGAGCTCTCCCGGGGCCGAATACGGGCCCGGGAAGCGAGTAGTGACAGCGCGCCGGGCCTTCGAAAACAGCGGACACTTTCTGCTCCTAAAAAATAAAAATCCCGCCAGAATGAACTGACGGGATCTTGAAATTATTTCGCGAATATTATTCTGCGCTTGTAGCTTCTGCTGCAGGAGCTTCTCCTTCAGCTGCTGTTTCTTCCTCTTCCTCATCATCAGCCATTGCTCCAGCGTTTTTACTTGCAGTTCTAGACATTTTCACAGCTACTACTACTGCGTTGTCCGGGTGCATAAATGTAAAGTTGTTCGTTTTGATGTCTCCTACATAAAGTTTGTTACCAATCTTAAGAGGTGTAACATCTACCACGATTTCGTCCGGCAAGTTAGCAGGAAGTGCTTTCAACTTCAGTTTTCTGAAAGACTGACGCATTGCACCACCGGCAACAACACCTTTAGAACGACCTGTAATTCTTACAGGAACTTCCATTACCACAGGCTTGTTCTCATCAAGCTGATAGAAATCTGCGTGAAGGATCTTGTCTGTTAATGGGTGAAACTGGATGTCCTGAAGTACGGCAGGAATTGTTTTTCCGTCAACCTCAATAGATACCGTGTGTGCTTCAGGAGTATATACCAAACCTTTGAAAGATCTTTCTTCAGCAGAAAAATTAAGGGTTTCGGCGCCTCCGTAAACAACACAAGGAACTAATTCAGCATCACGTAAAGCTTTAGTAGACTTTTTGCCCACGCTTTCTCTTTTTGTACCTTGAATTGTAATTGATTTCATTATAATTATATTAAAAAATTTTTAAGGGTGCAAAGATATAGATTATTTTTTAAATAATGAATTTTTCGCTGATTGATTTGTGCTCGTGTACCATCTTCATTACGTCAGCAAAAAGTTTTGCGCAGGTAAGCACTTTAATTTTGGATGACAATTCTGTTTTTACCGGAATGGTATCGGTGACAATAACTTCCGAAATTTTAGAGTTTTCGATATTTTCATAGGCTTTTCCTGAAAGTACGCCGTGTGTTGCCATGGCGCGGACGCTTTTTGCTCCTTTCCCTATCAGGATGTCTGCGGCTTTGCAAAGGGTTCCTGCAGTATCAATCATATCATCGATAAGGATTACATTTTTGCCCACTACATCACCAATCAGAAACATTTCTTCGATTACGTTGGCTTTCTTTCTTTCTTTGTAGGCAATTACTACTTCCGCACCAAGATGGCTTGCATAATTTTTCGCTCTTTTCGCGCCGCCCATATCCGGGGAAGCGATGGTGAGATTGTCTAAATTCAGTTTCTGAATATATTCAATAAAAATAGTAGAAGCATAAAGGTGATCCACCGGGATTTCGAAAAACCCCTGTATTTGATCTGCGTGCAGATCCATCGTCATAACTCTGGTAGCTCCGGCTGCAGTAAGAAGGTTTGCCACCAGTTTTGCCCCAATTGGTGCTCTTGGTTGGTCTTTTCTGTCCTGTCTGGCCAAACCATAATAAGGAAGCACTACGGTGATGCTTTTAGCTGAAGCTCTTTTTGCAGCATCAATCATCAGTAATAATTCTAAAAGATTGTCTGCCGGTGGGAACGTGGAACCTATTAAGAAGACTCTTCCGCCTCTTACGGACTGGTCTAAAACGGGTTCAAATTCTCCGTCGCTAAAATCCTGGAAATTAATTTTTCCCATTTCCTGCCCATAGTGTTGAGCAATTTTTTCCGCTAAAACCTTACTGGTTCTTGTGGAAAAAAGATAACTTGCCTGATCAGCCATTTTTACTTTTTTAGATGGTGCAAATTTAGAAAAAAATAAAACCACTGGAAAGGATTCCGGTGGTTTTAAAGTTTTATCATTCTAGCTAATAATTCTATGGGAACTTAACTCCTGAATAGTTGTTAATATTAACCATAGGAAGGGTAGAATGGTATTTGGTGTTGATTGCTTTTAAAAATTCATTGGCAATTAACGCATACCCTCTTCCTGTAAGGTGAACCCCATCAAGTGAAAAAGTTCCGCCAGTAACGAATGTTGCTGTGTATTTTACACCATCATAAGTAATTCCTGAAGCTGCGGAAAGTTCAATCATTTTAGCATTGGCATCCACGAAAGCCAATCCTTTAGAAGCAGCAATAGACTGTAATGCTGTATTATAAGCATTTGTTGCTGTTACGACTTTAGCAGTTTCTTTTTCAGTAAGAACATATTTGTCATCTAAAGCTACTGAAGTTCCGCCGCCTGCTGTAGGAGTAAGCACAGCTGAAGCTGTTAATAAAATTAAATCTTTAGCTGTAGTCTGTCTGTAAGAAGGCAGTCCCAAACCAGACAGATTGGTAAGATCCTTATCTTTAATTACCGCACCGTTGGCAACAGTCGCATTAAATTTAATAAGTCTCTGCTGATATTCAGCATCAGTAATTAAGTTTGCTGCTTTGGCCTGTGCTAATCCACCATTATATTGAGCATAAGCGGTATTCAATTGAGATACCTGTGCATCAGTTAGGCCGGCAATCGGTTTCGCAGGAACTCTTGTAAAGTATGGGATTGATGTTACGTTAGGAATATTTGCCATTACCCCTTTTGCGCCATTCGCTGTTAAAGCATTTACGTATCCGCTGACTACCGAAGCAAAAACGCCCGGATCAGTGATATCGTTGCTTCCATAGGTTGCAGGGTTAGTATTTCCTGTTTGGTCTACCCCTACACCACCGCTGGTTGAATAAGACAATACGTCATTATTTCCGATCCACAGGGAGAAAAAGGTTGGAGCCTGAGCTACAGCATCGGCAATTACCGAAGTAGTACCACTGGTTGCAAATCTTACGAAATAAGGATTTGCCTGTCCTGCTAACAAACCAGCAGCATTACCGTAACCCGCCGCACCTAAATGGAAAGATTTAGCACCTGGTACTCCTAAGTTTTGGTAAGGTCCACCTGCCTTTACATTGTCCAATGCTGCACCGGGAGCAGTTGGAACCGGTGATAATGAACCATTAACTACAGAGAGAACATATTTGCCCGTAAACCCTGGCAAATCTGTAAATCCACCGGTGTTATTTGGCATTAAAGGCTGTTTAAATGCGCCTCCGCCCGCAAGCTGCATCTGCTTCGCAAGCATACTTGGGTAAGATTCGTTCTGTCCGTCAATATATAAGGCATTGTCTCGGTACCCTGAAGTAAGCGAGTTACCCAAAGCTACATATCTTGTAAAATCTGCATCACCTTTGGAAACCACAATGCTGCTCACATCCTGATCAAAGCTTGTATCACAGCTTACGTTGAACAGTAAAGCCGAGAGTGCTATAGTTGAAATTAATATTTTTTTCATAATTAAAATAATTCTTAAAATGCGTTGTAAGATAAACCTAAACCAAAGTAATATGCTTTAGCTTTTGCCTGTCCGTAGAAATTGTTATAACTGTTATCTACATTTCTTGGTGTCTGGAAATTGTAAGCACCAGAAAGATCAACACCTAATCCCTTCCACTTATATCCAATACCTCCCGTAATTACGTTTGCGTTGAATGACGGTGTTTCAGGGATAAAATCTTTATCTTCATAAGGAGACTCATCATAATAGTATCCTAATCTGGCCGCGAAACTATCGGTAACCATATATTGCGTACCCACTCTCCATGTTTGAGTACTGTGGAAGTTTTTAGGAGAAACCAAAACAGTTGGGTCGTTTGGCTGATTACCAACCGGAGCTTTTTCAAAATCCAAAGTTAAGTGATCGTAACGGTCCCATCCACTGTAATTAAAGTCACCTGAAACCTGCCATTTCGGAGTAACTTTGTAAGTTAGTCCAATAGTATACTCATCCACCAAAGGCAAAATTGCTTTAAATTTATCCTGACCATTAGCGTCTAAATTAAGAGCAGGAAAAAGAGCCGAGGAAATATTAAAAGTGGCAACACCATCGTCCGCTTTCATATCAACTGGTGAACGGTAAGCAATACTGACATCCAGTTTGTCGTTCGGTTTGAAATAAAATCCAAATCCAAATCCTTTTCCGGAAGCCTGGTCGTCTTTAATATTCAAAGTTCCTCCGAGTTGTGTAACGCTTTTAGTCCAGTCCACAGATCCTTTTGCGTAAATAAAACTACCGCCTAAAGAAACCCAAGGCGCCAGTTTGAACGACACCATCGGCTGAAAATAAAATGCTTTTAATTCAATTTTCTGCACAATTTCTCTTCCTGCCCAATCGGTCGGCCACTGAATGGTACTTCCGAAAGGAGTCGCAAAACTGAAACCTACAGAAACATCATCCAAAATTTTATAAGCTACCGCTGCGTAAATTGGAGTTCCCATGGGATTATCAGTAGAATAAGATTCCAAAGTAGAGGCGTTCTGGTAGGTAATTTCCGAATTGATTCCAAACCCTCCTGCAGCAACGCTTAATTTATTAGGAATAAACGAAATTCCTGCAGGATTAAAGAATGCGACACTCGCGTCTTCCGCATGCGCACTTGTATGAGCCATCGCAAGTTGCTTAACGCCCTGCAAAGAAACCCTAAAGCCTCCCGCGTGCGCAAGAATACCCGCTAACAATGCTGTTGATACAACGATTTTTTTCATAAATTCATTATTAATGTCCCAAATATAAAATTATTTTTTAAACAAATGTTAATTAATCATAAATTATTTTAAACAATTTCGAATTGCAACGCACTGTTTAACGACCGCATTAAAACATATTCTTGAAAAAGTCTTTATTTAAAGGACTTTTCACCTTATATCACCTTGACCTCTGGCGTTCATTTAAATTAAATAATACAATGAAAACCATAACATTTTCCCATTTTTTAATTATATGATTTGCATAATATCACTATTATTTATGAATTATCTTCAATATTTGGTAAATTTTAATAATAATTACAAATCCTACATCAAAATATCTAACGTTTGATATGCACAAAATAAATTTGTGCTAAATTTGCATGATATAATATAAATATAGATATGAGTTGTGGATGTAAAACATCCGGCGATTCGTCCCATTCATGCGGAACAAAATCTGCGAATGGCTGTGAAAATGTAAATACCTGCGGAAACAGTTATAAATTAAGCGTTTTCGATTGGCTCTCGAATGTTAGTAATCCCACTAAAAAGCAAACCGATTTTGTGGAAGTAAGATTCAAGAACGATCGTAAATTTTTTTATAAGAACGTAAACGGTTTACCGCTTCATATGGGAAGCGTAGTCACAGTAGAATCCAGCCCGGGTCACGATATAGGTGTAGTAAGCCTCACTGGGGAATTGGTAAAAATTCAGATGAAAAAGAAAAATGTTTCTGAAGAAAACCCCCTTAAAATTTACCGGTTAGCGAATCAGAAAGACATTGAAGTTTGGCAGGATTCCCGGGCAAAAGAAGAGCCCGTAAAGATTCAGGCAAGAAAGATTTCTCATGCTTTGAATCTCGACATGAAAATTACCGATGTTGAATTTCAGGGAGACGGTGCGAAAGTCACCTTCTATTACACCGCTGATAACCGCATCGATTTCAGGCAGTTAATTAAAGAATTTGCTGCGACTTTCCGTACGAAAATTGACATGAAACAAATCGGTTTCCGTCAGGAAGCTGCAAAAGTTGGCGGTATCGGTTCTTGTGGAAGAGAATTGTGCTGTTCAACCTGGCTTACGGATTTCCGGTCGGTAAATACCAACGCGGCACGTTATCAGCAACTGAGCATTAATCCACAGAAGCTTGCGGGGCAGTGCGGAAAATTGAAATGCTGTCTTAACTATGAATTGGACAGTTACCTTGATGCTCTCAGCGATTTTCCATCTTCTTCAACCACTATTGATACAGTGAATGGAAAAGCTTTCTGTATTAAAATCGACGTTTTCAAGAAAAGGATGTGGTTCGCATATGCAGACCGGTCTATGGCGTGGTATGATTTGGATGTTCAGGAGGTAAAAAAACTAATCGCCCAAAACAAAAAAGGCGAAAAAACCCCACCGTTAGAAGAACTGAAAACAAACGACATACCAGTAAAATCGGTAGATCTGATTCAGGAAAATAACATGGACCGTTTTGAAAGGAAAAATAAAAATTCCGGTAAAAACCAGAACAGAAAAAAACCTAATAGCGGCCAAAAACCTAATCCGAACCAAAAACCTGAGAATAAAGCAGCCGGCAGCCAGACAGAACAGCGAAAAAATGTTCCCGAAAAGAATCAGCCGCAAAATGCCAAACCTCAGAATCAGCAACCGAAAAAATTCAAAAAGAAATTCCCGCCAAAAAAACGTGATGACAATGCATAAGATTCTGGGTGTTTTTTCCGTTTTGGTGATGTTCACCGGTTGCAGCAGTTCTTCCGAAAACGTTGATATGAAGAACCTCAACGGAAACTGGAAAAAGAAAGCTGAGCAGAAATTCAATTTTAAGGTAAACGATGCGCAAGATCCGAAAAATATTATATTTGTTGTAAGAAATAATAATAATTATCCTTACAGCAACATCCGTTTTATCGTGAATTTTTCGGATTTACAAACGAATAAAAAAAGTATTGATACCTTAAATTATATTTTGGCAAAACCAAACGGAGAGTGGATTGGCAAAGGGTTTGGGGACACCAAAGAAACTTTGTTTCAGTATAAACTCAACTATAAATTTCCCCAAAACGGCACTTATTCCATTGGTGTTATCCACGCGATGAGAACTGATAATTTAAAGGGAATTGAAGACGTTGGTCTAAAAATAGAAACTGCAAAACCGTAATATCATTTATGGAAAATAAACAAAACCAGGGGAGCAAACCTAAACAAACCTTCCCGCTTCCACCTAAGAATGTAAAAAACCGCGGCTGGAAAAAGTGGGTCAAAATTGTCTGGCTGTCGCTTATCGCAGTAATTTTAGGAATTTCCGCCTTATTTTTTGCTGTTTCGCAAGGTTTTCTCGGCAGTATGCCCGATGTGAAAGAATTGGAAAATCCGGATATTTATGTGGCTTCCGAAATTTATTCGTCCGACGGTAAACTTCTTGGGAAATTCGAGAAGGAGAAGACGCAGCCCGTAACTTATAAAGAATTGCCTCCCTATTTAATTTATGCTCTTCAGGCAAAAGAAGACGAGCGTTTTAAAGAACATTCAGGAATTGATCTACAGTCGGTTGCCAGAGCTGTGGTTTACGGAGGGAATCGCGGTGGTGGTTCTACCATTACCCAGCAGCTTGCAAAACTTCTTTTTACGGACAAGGTTTCACAAAACAAAGTTCAGAGGGCTTTTCAAAAGCTCAAAGAATGGGTTGTAGCGGTAAGCCTCGAAAAGAGATATACCAAAGAAGAAATCATTACTTTATATTTCAATAAGTTCGATTTCCTTTACAATGCCAATGGAATCGAAATGGCTTCAAGAGTTTATTTTAATAAACCCACCTCGAAGTTAACCCTTCCTGAGGCCGCAATGTTTGTAGCAATGCTGGAAGCACCGGTGAAAAACAACCCGATGCGTAATGAAACCCGAGCAAAGACAAGAAGAGACGTTGTTCTGGAACAAATGCTGAAAACAGGTTATCTGGATCAGCAGACTTATCAGAAAGCAGTAGACACACCAATTAAGCTTGATTATCAACCGATCAAATCTATTGATGAAGGATATTCCGCGTATTACAAATTTTATCTGAGAAAAGAAATTGACAATTATTTAAAGGACTACGAAAAGAAAACCGGTAAAACCTTAAACCTATATAAAGACGGACTGAAAATATATGTGACCCTGGACTCCAAGATGCAGACTTATGCGGAAGCAGCAATCAGGGAACATTTAACAGATCTTCAGCAAAGATTTGACGCGGAACAGCGGGGACGTAAACAGAGACCATTCTATTTCCTTAATGACAAGCAGATTGACGGCATCATGTTACAGGCCATGAAAAGAACCGGAAGATACAAGCAGCTTAAAAATGCGGGGGTTTCTGAGGATTCCATCATGATGGATTTCAAAAAGCCGATAAAAACTTCGAGATTTACCTGGAATGGTGAGGAAGAAGTGGAAATGTCACCATTGGATTCTATCCGTTATCACAAGCAGATTGCGCAGGCAGGACTAATGTCAATGGTACCAGGAACAGGGGAAATTAAAGCCTGGGTAGGCGGAATCAACTGGCAGCACTTCCAGTATGACCATATCAAACAGGGGAAAAGACAGGTAGGATCTACCTTCAAACCTTTTGTTTATGCTACTGCAATTATGAAACTGGGAATGACACCTTGCTCTACCGTTTCCAACGCAACGTATAGAAAAGGAACGTGGACCGTCGAAGGCTCAGGCGGAATGCTTACTTTAAAAGATGCACTTGCCCATTCTAAAAACCCTGTGGCAGTTAGACTTATCGAGATGACCACTCCTAAAAGCGTCATTCAGACCGCAAGAGATTTAGGGGTAACTGAAGAAATTCCTAACGAATATGCGGTAGCGCTCGGTTCTTCCGATATTACGATTTTTGAAATGTTGGGAGCGTACAGCACATTTGCAAATTACGGGAATTATATAAAACCCGAAATGATCTGGCGTATTGAAGATGCGAACGGACGAGTTATCAAAGAAGTAAAACCATTGCTGAAAGAAGTGATGAACGAACTTTACGCCTACACAATGATCGATCTGATGAAAGGTGTTGCCGCTTTCGGTACCGCTTCCGGTGAACTCAGCAGAAGAGGTGTTGACAAAAATATTGAAATTGCTGCAAAAACCGGAACCACTCAGAACAACTCGGATGGTTGGTTTATGGGAATTACCCCTAATCTGGCGACCGGAGTTTGGGTCGGCTGGGAAGACAGAGCCACGCACTTCCGCGGAACCGGAGAAGGTCAGGGAGCGAAAATGGCTTTGCCAATTTGGGCAATTTTCATGAAAAAGGTCTGGGCAGATAAAACACTGGGTGTCTCGCCGGATGACAAATTCGTTAAACCTTCCAACTGGACAGGAAGCTGCTCCGATCTTCAGGGACTGGGCGGATACGGTGACGAAGGCGGTCTGCAGACAATAGACGAATTAAAAGCGCCTAAAATGGATGAACAAACCAATCACCCCACAAAACCTTCAGGCAAAAAAGAAGAGAACGTCAACGAAAACATCAATACCGGCGACGAAATCGATTTCAATAAATAACACTCATTTTTTTAAATGAATCTAAAAACATCCTTTCATTTTTTGGAAGGATGTTTTTTTTAACGAACTTTGAATCATGAATTTAGATCAAATCATCCAACCGTTCATCAGTCAGTTTCCCGGCGATTTCTCCGGAAACACCATGCAGCGCCAAACTCCGAAAGTTATGTTTGCAACTGTTGCGGTTGCTGAATTTAAAAATCCGGAACTGATTATTTTCAATGAAAAACTTTCAGAAGAAATTGGCCTTGGAAAAATTGAAAACGAAAGTGATTTACAGTTTCTGAACGCCTCTTCTGTCCCGGAACATTTAAAAACTTACGCCACCGCGTATGCAGGACATCAGTTCGGGAACTGGGCCGGGCAGCTTGGTGATGGCCGCGCAATTTATGCCGGTGAAATCAAAAACAATCAAGGAAAACACACCGAACTTCAGTGGAAAGGAGCCGGTGCAACGCCCTACTCCCGCCATGCAGACGGAAGAGCCGTGCTCCGTTCATCTGTTCGCGAATATCTGATGAGTGAAGCGATGTTTCATTTAGGAATCCCGACTACCAGAGCACTTTCGCTCTCATTTACCGGAGAAAATGTGATGAGAGATATGATGTACGACGGAAATCCGGAATATGAAAAAGGCGCGGTAATAGTAAGAACAGCTGAAAGTTTTCTGCGTTTTGGGCATTTTGAATTGATATCCGCTCAGAAAGAAACCGATACTTTAAAAAAACTTGCCGATTTTGCCATCGGAAATTATTTCCCTGAAATCAACGCAGAAAGCCCGTATAAATATGCACAGTTTTTTGAAAAAATTGCTGAAAGAACCGCCGAAATGATTGTTGAATGGTACCGTGTCGGTTTTGTACATGGCGTGATGAATACCGATAACATGTCTGTTTTAGGCCTTACCATTGATTATGGACCGTTTTCCTTTTTAGATGAATACAGCCTTAGTTTCACCCCAAATACAACAGATTTGCCCGGCCGTCGCTATGCGTTCGGAAATCAGGCTAAAATGGCGCAGTGGAATCTTTGGCAACTCGCCAACTCTTTATTTCCATTAATTAAAGATGAAAAGATTCTCGAAAAAACACTCAACGCGTTTACCACCAATTTCTGGCGAAAACATGATGAAATGATGGCTAAAAAATTCGGTTTCAACGAAGTTATGGAAGGTGATGATGCGTTTTTCACCGACGTGCAGCAAATGATGGAAGATTTAAATATAGATTATACGCTGTTCTTTAATCAACTCGAAAAACTGGAAGAAACCACTGATTTAAAAACCCATTTCAAAGAGATTTTCTATACTCCTGTTTTAGATGATCAGTCAATAATTTTCGAGAATTTTATTAAAACTTACGTGATACGTTTAGAGAAAAACACTGTTTCCAAAGCAGAATCTTTAAGCTTAATGCGGGAAAACAATCCGAAATTTATCCTCAGAAATTTTCTTCTTTTTGAATGCATCAAAGAACTGAACGAAGGGAAAAAAGACCTGCTCAACAAACTGCTTTCCGCGCTGGAAAATCCTTACGAAGAACTGTATCCTGAGTTTTCTAAAAAGCGGCCACCGCTCTACGATGGACAAACCGGAAGCTCTACCCTTTCCTGCAGTTCGTAATTTTTCTTATTTTTGACGAAATTTTTAACCTTGGTTTATAAACAAAAATTTACTGATTTTCTAAAAACAGTTTTCCCATCCACGAAATTTGAGCTTTTACTCTTCATCATTTTCATTAGTGTTTATGGTATTTTGGGAAGTTTCATCGCGCTGAATTACCGCATTATTTTTGATGACAGAATTCCCTGGGATGCATATTTCAGTTTTGATAACCGTGCGATTGTAATGACCGGCGGCGGCTTTGAAAGACATCCGCTTGCCAATTATTACTTTGACTGGATCCGGGAGTTTGCTTATCTTTTTTCAGACGGGAAAAAAGACGAAACTTTTCGGCTTGTTTTGGCGTGGTGCAGCAACTTTGCGGTCAGTTTAAGTTTAGTTCAGATTTATAAATATTTAAAAAACATCACCGTTTTACCGAAGAAAATTTCTTTGCTGATTCTAGCGTTTTTTGCTTTATTCACGACTAATATTTTACTTTCTTTCACACCGGAAACTTATACTTACACCCTGTTTTTACTGGTTTTATTTAATTATTATGCTGCTTTAAAATTAAAGAAGGAAGAAAAAATTCCGGCTCCTGCGCTTATTTTGGCAGGAGTTTCTGTGGGCGGATTAACGGTGACGAATATTGTAAAAGTTTATATTCCTTTACTTTTTGAGAAAAACATTTTTACCAACTGGAAAAAATTTGGGAATGGTGTTTTGCGGGTTTTAGCTTCTATTGCTGTATTCGTTCTGCTGTTTCTCTATCGTTTGGATTTCAAATTTCTGAATTTCCTCAACAAATCAGAGGAACAGTACGAAAAGTTTTCTACCCCGAAAGTTACGCCTCTTTGGGATATGATTGTCTCCTGGTTTTTTGGCGGAAACATGTTGTTTTCGGGTTTCGAAATCCGCGATTATCACAACAAGAAAAGTTTCTACTACAAAGCACTGTTTATGGAAGTTTATGATTCCTGGATTCCGTATTTATTTGTAGCAGCCGTGCTTATCCTGGTGTTCTGGAGTTATATTAAAAACTTCAGAAATAAATTTGTGCAGATTTTAATGATTTCATTTCTGGTGGATATCCTTATTCACTGTGTTTTAAAATTCGGGCTGCACACATCTTATATTTACGGCGGACACTTTATTTTTGTGGTGCCGTTGCTCATTGGATGGCTTTTTTATGCTTATAAAAATTCTCCAAAGACCCTTTCATTTCTTTATGTTTCAGTCTGGATTTTATTCGTGTATCTGGCGCTGAACAACCTTTTCAGGATGCAAGAATTTTTTATCTTTCTTAATGAATATTATCAATAAAAAAAAGGCAACTCACAGCGGGTTGCCTTTCTTATGAAGATTAGAATTGCTATTTAATTTCTACACAACCTACTCTACCACCGGCATTTCCAGTTGGCTGTGTATGGAAATCATCAACTCCTGCATGAATAATTAATCCTTTCCCTAAGATATTTTTAGATTCATCAGTACATCCGATGCACCATTTATCGGTTTTGAAAACCAATCTTGCGGTTCCGTCTTTATCGGCATTAATGTTTCCGATGTCTCCCATGTGAAAATGTTCGGCTCCCCATTTTCCGTGATCGTTATGAGACGGGTTCCAGTGTCCGCCTGTAGAAGTTCCGTCAGCTGCTGAGCAGTCGGATTTTTCATGCAAATGTACCGCGTGAAGTCCGGGTGTTAATTTGTAAACATTCAAATCCAGTGTCACATTTTTACCGGTTTGGGTAAATTTCGCGGTTCCCTGCGTATCAGTTCCGCTTTTGGAGTTTACAATGTAGCTTTTTGTTGTGGAGCAAGATACAGCGAAAACGGCACTGCAAACGAGCATAGAAAGTTTAGAGATTTTCATAATGATTTAAGTATTTAATGATTGTATAAAGTTAAGAATAATTTCAGGGTTATTTGAGTTTTGACAGTTCAGCGGTGATTTCGCGCCATTCGGTTAAAAATATTTTCAGCAAAACCCATTCCGCAATATCTTTGCTTCATAAAATTACAACCATGCCAACACTTATCCTCTCGAAAACATTAACGCTCCTTCTCCTCTTAATTGGATTTTTTCTGAATGCTCAAATCACGGTTTCGGGAAAAGTAAATTTCAAAAATAAAGGAGTGAAAGACATTTCCGTTACGCTGAAAGATTCGTATGACGGTTCCACAACTGATGAAAACGGGAATTACTCCTTTCAAACTTCGGAAAAAGGAAAACAGATTCTTGTATTTTCGAATCCTAAATTTGTAGAAGTTGAAAAAGCAATTACTATTGAAAATGAACCGATTATTATAAACTCTGATTTAAAGGAACAAATCTCAGAAATCGATGCGGTCGTAATTTCAGCAGGCTCCATTGAAGCCAGCGACAGAAAAAGAGCCACCGCGCTTTTGACCACAATTGACATTTATACCACGGCCGGAGCAAACGGACAGGTTTCATCGGCTTTGGAAACGCTTCCCGGTGTTCAGAAAATCGGCGAAACTGAAGGTTTGTTTGTCCGTGGAGGCACCGGGGCTGAAACCAAATTTTTCATGGATGGAAATCTCGTGAATAATTTTTTCGGCAATTCCGTTCCAGGGATCAAAGCGATGGACCGGCTGAACACTTCTCTTTTTAAAGGAAATATTTTTTCGAGCGGCGGATATTCTGCAATGTACGGGCAGGCTTTATCATCTGTGTTGGTGTTGGAAAGCATTGATTTTCCTGAAAAAAACTCCGTAGATATCGGCATTTCACCGATATTTCTGAGCGGCGGTTTCCAGAATGTGAATCAGGAAAAAACGAAATCTTTTGGAATTTCTGCGGCTTACAGCAACCTTGTGCTGATGACAAAACTGCTCACCTTCAATAATAATTTTACAAAAGCACCGGAAGGTTTCGGGACTAATTTCAACTTCAGAATTAAAAATAAAAGTGGCGGAATTCTTAAATATTACGGAAGTTTCGATACCAACAGAATTGGTCTTCAGGCGGAAAGTCTGGAACCTAATACGGATTTCGACAATACTTCTCTGAAAGGGAAAAATACGTTTCACAATCTTTCATTCAGACAGAAATTCGGGAAATATATTTTGAATTTGGGAAGTTCTTATACTTTTAACAATAATAATATTGATGTTAGCAATACTTTTAAAGACGTAGAAACCAATCCCAATAATATCGACATCACAGGAAATTATTTCAACGCGAAAGGAACTATAGAAAGGAAAATCAATAAAATTTCTGCTGTCAGAGGTGGTGTGGAATTCAACCAAACGCATGAAAATACTGCGGTTGCGCTTTCGCCGGTTCCGTTCAAATTCAACGACGGTATCACTTCAGTTTTTGCAGAAACCGATTTGGGATTCAGCAATAATTTTTCGGCAAAATTAGGTTTAAGGTCTGAATATTCTTCAGCTGTTGATGAATGGAATTTGGCTCCAAGACTCGCTTTTGCTTACCGCCTTTCTAAAAACTGGACAACTTCTCTCGCTTACGGAATTTTCTACCAAAACCCTGAAAACAAGTTTTTTGGTACTCATGATTTGAATTATCAGAAATCGGAACATTATATTTTGCAGGTGCAGAAATCGGAGGAAGGCAGAAGTCTGCGTTTGGAAGCTTTCTATAAAAACTACGCAGATTTAATCAAAACCCGCGTCGAAGATTACAGACCGGTAGCTTTTAACAACAACGGAGACGGTTTTGCGAAAGGAATTGAACTGTTCTGGAGAGATAAAAAATCAATCAAAAATATTGATTACTGGGTGTCGTACTCCTTTCTGGATTCCAAAAGAAATTTTCAAAATTATGACCAAAGCCTGTTCCCGAATTTTGCGGCGAAGCATACGCTTTCTGTAGTGGCAAAAAAATTTGTCACCGACTGGAAAACAGGTTTTAATCTTTCCTATAATTATGCTTCAGGAAGACCTTACTACAATTTCATGACGGACAGCAACGGAAATTATTTCCTGAATAATCAGGGAAAAGCGAAAGATTATAATGCCTTGAACTTCAGTCTGAATTATCTGCCAAGTTTGGGTAAAAAGGATGCAAAATCGTTTACCGTATTAGTTTTATCCGTCAATAATGTTTTAGGACAGAAAAATATTTACGGCTATAATTTTTCAAATGACGGGTTAAGAAGCAAAGCGATTCTGCCTTCTGCAAACACTTTTGTATTCATCGGTGCGTTCATCAGTTTCGGGATCGACAGAACGGAAGATGCGATCAATAATAATCTGTAATACCCTTCAGAAAACAAAATCAACCTTTCAGAAAAAAAATATTTAAAGAAGAAAAATTATAAGATACCTTTGACTTACTAAAAAAGAAATAACCAACAAATTAAAATACAATGAAAAATTTATTACTTGGAATGTGTCTGTTGATCTGCGTCAACGCATTTTCACAAACCGCCTACGAAAAGGCAATGACCGAAAAAATCGCGCAGGTGGAACAGCACAAAACCCCTGACGAATTCACTGCTTTGGCAAATGATTTCAAAAGAATTGGGGACAAAGAAAAAACCCAGTGGCTTCCTTATTATTATGCTGCTTTTTCTACGATTCAAAAAGGAAGATTGGCGATGCGCGAAGGGAAAGTTGCCGATCTGGATCCCATTGCAGACGAAGCGCAAAAATCTCTGGATCTTGCAATAGCGTTAAACAAAGACAATGCAGAAAATCTGGTTCTTCAGAAAATGATTCACGGTTTGAAAATGATGGTGAATCCTCAGCAAAGATTTATGAGCGAAGGAATGCTGGCTGCAGACGCCTTATCAAAAGCAGAAAAAATTGATGCGGAAAACCCAAGAATTACTTTGATGAAAGCGGAGGATATCTATTTCACGCCGGAACAGTTTGGCGGAAGCAAAACCAAAGGTCTGGAACTTTTTCAGAAAGCGCTGGATCAGTTTAAAGTCTACAAAACCAAATCTGCATTTGATCCGAACTGGGGAAAAGGAGAAGCCGAATATTTCCTGGCGAGTAAGCCTTAAGTTCACCATCTAAAAGAAAAATCTCCTGAATTTTCGAGAGATTTTTTTTTGATTAAAGTCCAAAGACAATTCCGACACTTGGAATAAAACCACTGCCGAAAACCGATTTGTCTTTCTTGTACAAAACATTGTACATTCCCCCAATCTGCATATACGTCCTTTCTCCCAGCTTCTGCATATAACCTCCACCCAGATAAAGCGCCGATTCATTTCCTGAATATTTCAGGTTATCTATTTTGTTTCTCTGATCGATAAAATATTCCTGGAACATCCCGCTCAGAAAGAAATTACGGGAAAAATAGTAATTGGCGAAAGGTCCCACTCCTATCATTGTCGAAGAATAATACTGTGAATTTGACCACGTTAAGCTTCCTGCCAAACCTGTTTCTAAATTCTCAGTGACTTTGTAACCCACTCTGGGGGAAATATAGAGGGAAGTTCCGCTTCCGCCGCTTCCAAAACTTCCTCCTAAACCTGCGTAGCCACCGAATGTCCATTTCGAGTCAGCATTTGCTGTTTGGGCAGAAGTTCCGATCTGAGCCTGTAAACCAAATCCTAATATCAGGAAAAAACCGAATATTATTTTTTTCATTGTATTTCAATTTATTGGATGTTCAAATTTATATTAAAATTTTGTACCAAATGACCGTCATTTATATTTTCAATATTGAGGGTTCCGGGAAATCCAAAAGAAGCTGGAGTCTGAATTTTAGCCCCGATTGTAACGGAAATCCTTTTTGGCGGCGGCTTCGCCGCCGCCAAAAAGATTGCAGTGGAAAGCGGGATGAGTCTCCGAAAGTAGTTCCGGCCTCGGCGCTCCTGAATATTCTGCGATTAATATCGTAAATTTGCAGCCGTAAAACTTTCCCTTAACGAAAGCGTAACAATAATATGAAAATAGTTGTAGGTTTATCCGGTGGTGTAGATTCGAGTGTAGCAGCATATCTGCTGCAAAAACAAGGGCATGATGTGGTGGCGCTTTTTATGCGGAACTGGAACGATGCTTCCGTAACTTTGGAAGATGAATGTCCATGGATTGAAGACAGCAATGATGCTTTGATGGTTGCCCAAAAGCTCGGAATCCCTTATCAGGTGATTGATATGAGCGAACTTTATAAGGAAAAAATTGTTGATTATATGTTCGCGGAATATGAAAAAGGAAGAACGCCGAATCCGGATGTTTTGTGTAACCGCGAAGTGAAGTTTGACGTCTTCATGAAAACAGCTTTATCGCTTGGCGCTGAGAAAGTTGCTACCGGACATTATGCACGCGTTGACTCTACTTTTGATGAAAATGGAAAGGAAATATTTCATCTTCTTGCCGGGAAAGACAATAATAAAGACCAAAGTTATTTTTTATGCCAACTGAATCAGGATCAGCTTTCTAAATCCTTATTTCCGATTGGTGAACTGACGAAACCTGAAGTTAGGGAAATTGCAAAAGAAATCGGTTTGGTGACAGCGGATAAAAAAGATTCACAAGGTTTATGTTTCATCGGAAAAGTAAGTTTGCCAACATTTCTGCAGCAACAGCTAAAACCAAAAGAAGGTGAAATTGTTGAAATTTTTAACGATTTCGCTGAATTTCATACAGAAAAACCTCAATTCTCATCAAAACTGGAAGAACTGCAATTTCTTTCCAAAAAAATTAAATACCAAAAATCCGACGGAAAAGTCATCGGAAAACATCAGGGCGCGCATTATTTCACAATTGGCCAAAGTAAAGGTTTGGGAATCGGCGGACACAAAGAATCCTGTTTTATTATTTCCCGCGATATGGAAACCAACACCATTTTTGTGGGTGAAGGAAAAAATTTCCCCGGGCTTTACCAAACTGCTTTAAAAATAGAACCTTCTGAAATTCATTGGGTTCGCGAAGATCTGCGTTTGAAAAACGGTGAATCGATGCACGTAAAAGCAAGAATCCGTTACCGCCAAACCCTGGAAGACGCTACTTTATATCAGTTCGAAGAAGGTCTTTATATTGAGTTCGCGAATCCACAATCCGCAGTTGCTGAAGGGCAGTTTGCAGCGTGGTATCTGGAAGATGAACTGATTGGAAGCGGTGTGATTTCTTAAATAAAATTTTCCTTATTTACAATTTATTGCAAAAACCTTAAATTAAAAATTTTTAATTTAAGGTTTTTTGTATTTTTGTTAAATAAATAATTTTTAATTTAAAGAAAATGAAAAGTTTTGTTTCTGGAAAAAAAATAAATCAAGGATATTATAAAAGTTTTCAGCCTAATCTTATTAACAAAGATTGGACTATTGATGACATGACCGTTATAAATCTTTTGAGTAAAGCAGATCGGCAATTGGGAAGATTAGATACTTTTTCACAATATGTCAATATTGATTTATTTATAAGCATGCACATTGTAAAAGAAGCTACCCAATCTACCAAAATTGAAGGAACCCAAACCAATATGGAAGAAGCTTTTCTACAAAAAGAAGATCTTGCCTTGGACAAAAGAGATGATTGGGAGGAGGTTCATAACTATATTCACGCGATGAAAACCGCAGTAAATGAATTAGAAAACCTACCCATCTCATCCAGACTCATAAAAAAGACCCATAAAACTTTAATTTCTGGAGTTCGAGGAGAGCACAAACTTCCAGGCGAATATAGAAAAAGCCAAAATTGGATTGGTGGCGCTACTATAAATGACGCTACATTTGTTCCGCCAGTTCACACTTCGGTTGACGAATTAATGTCTGATTTGGAGAAATTTGCAAATGATGATTTTAATGTTTTACCGGATCTATTAAAAATTGCAATAATTCACTATCAATTTGAAACCATCCATCCTTTTTTAGACGGAAATGGAAGAATTGGAAGATTACTAATTCCTATCTATTTAGTGAGCAAGGGGATTTTAAAGCAGCCCATCCTTTATCTATCTGATTTCTTTGAGAAACACAGAAGTTTATATTATGACAATTTAATGCGGGTTCGAACCCACAATGATTTAACACAATGGTTTAAATTTTTTCTAACTGGTGTTATTGAAACTGCAAAAATAGGAGTAGAAACTTTTGATGGAATTTTAAAATTGCAGAAAGATTTAGAAGAAAAACTATTAACTCACAAGGGAAATACAGATGACGCTCGGAAAATTATTTCTTCTCTCTACGAAAACCCAATCACCGATGCTCAAAAGGTAGAAAAAGTCATCGAAAAATCTTACGGTTCTGCGTACAAGCAAATTGCAATTTTAGAAAATTTAAAAATAATTCGTGAAATAACTGGATTACAACGCGGAAAAATATATGTTTTTGATGATTACCTAAAATTATTCAAAAAATAATCTCATTCTAAACCTTAAATAAAATCTTCACTATTTAAGGTTTTCGTCATTTTTCTTAAATTAAGCATCTATTTTGAAAGCCAATCCTTAAAATCCTTCACACGGTCGCGGCTTACAGAGATTTCCTCTTCAGGCTGAAACTCCATTTCCACTTTGTAATAAGGCGAAGTGTGAATGTTTTTAATGAAATTAGAATTCAAGATAAACTGACGATTTACACGGAAAAATACTTTGTCATCTAAAACTTCCTGAAGTTCATCGAGCGTAAAATCGGTTGGATAATTTCGTTCTTTCGTTTGAAGGTAAACGATTTTGTTTTCGCTGAAAAAACAAGAAACCTCATCGGTCTGAACGATCTTTAAATTGTACCCGATCTTTACCAAAATTCTTGATAATTTTTGTTTTTCTTCTTTAATTAAAGACTTGATTTCCTTTAAGTTATGGTTGCTTTCCGCAGGTAGGAAGCTTTTGTATTTATCGATCGCTTTTTGCAGATCTTCTTCCATAATCGGTTTTAGAAGATAATCGATGGAATTGAGTTTAAATGCCTTTAAAGTATACTGATCAAACGCTGTCGTGTAGATCATAAAGCTTTTTGTAGGAACTTTTTCGAAAATATCAAAAGACAAACCGTCGCCTAAAACAATATCAGAAAATATCAGGTCCGGATGCTGGTTTTCTGTAAACCAACCGACACTCTCTTCTACTGAATTCAACGTTGCAACTAATTCTAAATCACTAAATAAACCCAATAATCTTTCAAGTTTTCTGGCGGCGGGTTTTTCGTCTTCTATGATTACGGTTTTGATCATTAATTTATTAGTTTGAGTTTTAGCATTATCGATTTTAAAGAAAGTTTTCGTTGTTTTTCAAACTTAAAATAATTATTTGTATTTATCCATCAGTTCGCGTATTTTTCTCTCTTCCCAGTCTTTTCCGAGGAAGATATTGGGTACAAAAACACTTATTCCATGTGCCAAAAGGCCGATTCCCCAAAAAATAGCCGTCCAGTAATTATCCATATTCAAAATAGATTCTCCCTCCTGAGTATTTCCTGCAATAATAAACAGGTTGACCAATACATAAACCGTGGCGTGAATATAGAATCCTTTCATTCTTTTCACTCTCCTTTTGGCCTGTAAATATCTGATATCGTTTTCGTTATTGGTTTCCATTTTGTTGATTTTTAAGTTCTTTTTTGATAACGTCATTTTCCCATTCGGTATTCAGAAAGAAAATTTTTATCGATTTTACGGCCAGAATAATTCCCCAGATTACAAAAACTACTGAAATTGAAGAATTGTAGAAAAAGTCTCGGGTCCCATAAAACCTGTATAACGTAACAGCGCAGAAAATGATTACAAATAAAAACAGGCTGCGGTAAAATTTCTTCAGACGTGCAACGCGCTCCGCTGCATTTCTGTACTTGATTTCGGTAGAATTTTCCATTATTTGCTTTTTAAGTTTTCCTTATCTAAAATCTTTTGGATCTGTTTTTCCTCCCAGTTTCTGCCAATGCCGAAAACCTGCAGGCCATGCGACGCCAGACCAATTCCCCAGCCCAACATCGGCCACCAGAACCAAATATGTTTTGGCGAAGTATACAGGTTAACGAAGATCAGAAACGGAATAACCAAACAATAGGACATTAAATTCGCATAGAAGCCTTTCAGTTCTTTCACCCTTTTTGCGGCTCTTTCGTAAGCCTGGGACTCTTGTGACGGTTGTGTTGTCATTGCTGTAATTTTTTGAGTTAATACCGGTATTTTCACCCTGAAAAAGTCGGTAGATTTTTCGATGAATACGTTTTGTTTTGTCAGTAATGCATATCGCTGTACAATGTTTGAAAGTCCGATACCTGCGCTTTCTTTTACCTGTTCTCTCGCCATCAGGTTGTTTTCGATGAGGAGAAATCCTTTTTCTGAATAGATTTTGATATTCAGCGGTTTTTGCGAGGTTGCGAAGTTGTGTTTGATGCAGTTTTCCAGAAGCAACTGAAGTGAAAGCGGAACAACATAGGATTTCAGGTCAGTTTCACTGACGTTAAATTCAAAGTTGACGCTGTCTTCAAATCTTGTCTTTAACAAATCGCAGTAAGTTCTTGCAAATTCGATTTCTTCTTCGACAGTGACCAGTTCTTTATCTTTCTGCTCCAGAACGTACCGGTAAATCTTCGACATCGATGCGGTGAAATGCTGCGCCTGATTTGGATTTTCGTCGATTAAGGAACTTAAAACATTTAATGAATTAAAGAGAAAATGCGGATCCAGCTGGTTTTTTAAACTTTCGAACTGTGCGTTGGCAGATTTTGCGATCAGTTTCTGTTCCACGACTTCTTTTCGGGTTGATTTTTTCCATTCTTCAATGAAGCCTTTCGCATGTAAAATTGCCGAAATCATCAGGGCAAAATTGATCATAAACCAGTTCACAAAGTTCATGGTATCTGAAAAAAAGTCGGCAGGATTTTGGTTTTTAATCAGAATAAATACCACATAATTGCAGAACAGAACCATTACAACATTGGCGAAAACCGTAGCAAGAATCCCGAATATGGTTCGCTGACGCGTATGCTCAACCCATGAAAATTTTCTGTTGAGAAAGGAATTGATCTGGTGATTTCCTGTTGACAGAACAATGGTGTAGAAAAGGGAAATACCCAAAGTAAACAGAAAATTCTGCACTGTTTTTTCGCTATCGAAAAAGGTAAAGAAAAACAGTCCCGCTCCTAGCGATATAAAAAGGATGTTATAAAAATCTTTTCTTTTCATGGGTTGAATTCTTAAGCAAAACTATTTCAAAATAAAGGTAAATAAAATAATTTCTCACCGAAAGGAGGATTTTAAGTTCTGAACTGTAAAAAAACAAAACCACCGGGAATTCCGATGGTTCTGTTCTATTTTAATATTCCTATTCTATTTCATTTCTCCGACAACCGCGACTGCTTCCTGAAGATACAGATCACGCTGCAGGTTTTTGGTCCAGTTCTGAGATTTTTTCGCAAATGCCTCATCTTTCTTTTCACGAATCACTTCATCCGGATTTAAAGTGAATTTCAATCCGTTATTGAATTTATCTAAAGCTTTGAACTTCTCAATCTGTGATTTTCTGGTTTTCATCACTTCATTGAATTTAGCCTGATTCAGCGAAATGCTTTCCTCTTTATCCAGATTTTCTTTCCACTGAGCTGATTCCTGAACCAACTGGTAAGTTTTGTTGTTCTGAAGACGGCCCTCAATACCTTTCTGCAATGCCTGAACAGAGAAATAATTCACCGGCTGATAAGCTACGGCAGGAATTTTATCCCACGCCAAAGCATAATCGTCGTAACGTTCGCCAATTTCTGCGTAGGTAAAGAAATCTTTCATTTTAATGTCAGATTCAATCCCTTTTCTTTGGGTAGATTCTCCTGTGATTCTGTAGAATTTCTGAATGGTCAGTTTTAGGGAACCAAAATCATCGTTGGTATTTAAAAATCTGTTCAGATCAACAAACGTCTGTACAGTCCCTTTTCCGAAAGATTGGGGAGAACCGATCACTACGGCTCTGCCGTAATCCTGCATCGCTCCGGCCAAAATTTCTGACGCCGATGCTGAAAGTTCGTTCTGCATAATCACCAAAGGACCGGTCCAAAGCGGAGTGCTGGTTTTGTTTTTCAGCGTCTGAATTTTTCCGTTACCGTCTTTTACCTGAACGTAAGGGCCTGCATTCATGAACAATCCCATGATGTCGCCTACTTCGGTTAAACTTCCGCCTCCGTTATTTCGAAGATCCAGGATGATTCCCTGAACATTCTGTGCTTTCAGTTTGATGAGTTCATTTTTGATATCATCAGAAGCGTTTCTGCCTTTCGCGTCCTCAAAATCTGCGTTAAAACTTGGCAGATTGATGAATCCATATTTTTTACCGTCCGGTGAATTTACGATGATGCTTCTCGCAAAAGTATCTTCAATAGCCACTTCTTCACGAATCATCGTTACTTCCTTAATGGTTTTGTCTTTTTTCTCTACCGTTAAAGTTACTTTGGTTCCTTTTTCTCCGCGGATGAGCCGCACTGCTTCATCAGAAAGCATTCCTACCACATTTACTGCGTCTTCATCGGGTTTCGATTTTACTTTCAGGATCTTGTCCCCTTCGGAAAGCTGTTTCGATTTCCATGCAGGAGCACCAATGGTAAGCGCACCTAGATATAAATATCCTCTTTTTTCCTGAATGATAGCACCAATTCCTATTACTTTTCCTTTGAACTGTGTATCGAAATCTTCCTTATTTTTCGGAGAATAATAATTGGTGTGTGGATCGAAAACTTCAGTGTAAGCATTCATATACACGGTGAACCAATCCATTTTATTTCGTTTCTTAAACCTTCTGAAAGTGTCAGTTACCAGGTCTTTTACTTCTTCCGTAGCCTTAATTCTTTTCTGTTCCGGCGTGAGGATTTCCAATTTAATGGTATCCTTTAAATTAAATTTCTGAACCGAATCTTTCTTCTCTTTCTGCATTTCTTCTTTCGCTTTGAGAGATTCCATTTCCTGCAGAATATTGTATTTGATATATTTTCTCCATTCGGAGGACAGTTCATTGGAATTGGTGGCGTACTTTTTTATTTTAGGCTCCAGAACAAGCGTTTCGTCTTCGTCTAAATTAATCGGTTTGCTGAGGATATCCTGAGTGATTTTGTCAATCTCATCCACCCGTTGATAAAGTCTGTCAACAGTGAGTTTATAGAACGTCAGATCACCCTGGTTCAGATAATCATCAAGTTTGGTTTTGTGTTTCGCAAATTCGTCCATATCCGACTGCATGAAATATCTTTTCGATGCATCTACCATTTCGAAATAATGCTTGTAAACCTCCTGGGAATAGGCGTCATTAATCGGTTTTGGTGAATAGTGAAGGTAGCTCAGCGTATTTTTTACACTCACCATAATCGTTGACATTTTTTCGTCATCGTTTTTTGGTGAATTAAAACAGAATGCTAAACTTGTAAGTGGAATAAAAAGCAGTAATCTATTGAGTTTTAATTTCTTGAACATGCTATGATTTTATAATATCTAATTTGTTAAAATTTTACCCGTTTTGTTACAGGATTCTACAAAGTATCAAAATTAATACCTTATTTATATTTGAACACTATTTTTTTAAGTAATTTTGTTGAAAACCCTTTAATTATATGCAAAGACCTTTGATATTAGTCACCAATGATGATGGAATAACAGCTCCCGGAATAAGAAATCTGGTAGAATTCATGAATGAAATTGGGGAAGTTGTCGTGGTAGCACCCAATTCTCCACAGAGTGGAAAAGGCCATGCGATCACCATCAATTCGACCCTTACTTTTGAAGAAATTAATTTAGACGGTCCGCAAAAAGACTATTCCTTAAGCGGAACTCCTGTTGACTGTGTAAAGTTTGCCCTCGATAAAATACTGACAAGAAGACCCGACCTGGTGGTTTCAGGCATTAATCACGGTGCCAATTCTTCTATTAATGTCATTTATTCCGGAACCATGAGTGCTGCGGTGGAAGCAGGCGTGGAAGGACTTCAGGCCATCGGATTCTCGCTCCTTGATTTTTCCTGGGATGCAGATTTCAAGCAGGCAAAAACCTATATTCAGAGCCTTGTGAATAAAGTTCTGGAAAATCCAATGCCCAAAGGAATTGTGCTGAATGTTAACATTCCAAAACTCAGCAGTGGAGAGATCAAAGGAATCAGAGTGTGCAAACAGGCTGATGCCAAATGGGAAGAAAGCTTTGATGAACGCATCAATCCGCACGGTCATAAATATTTCTGGCTTTCAGGTTATTTTAACAATATGGATACGAGCGAAGATGCTGACGAAGTAGCACTTTCGGAAGGTTATATCTCTGTGGTTCCGGTGAAATTTGATTTAACAGCTTATGAATATCTCGAAAACCTTCGCGAAATTCTAAAATAATAAAAAAATGAGAATAGAATACGAAATAAAACTTGGTTTTAAAGACGTCATGATCCGACCGAAAAGATCTACCCTGAAAAGCAGGTCTCAGGTAAGTGTGGAAAGAAACTTCACTTTTGTAAATTCACAGAAGAAATGGAGCGGCGTTCCTGTTATCGCTGCCAATATGGATACTGTGGGAACTTTTGAAATGGCAGAAGCACTTGCCAAAGATAAAATCATGACTGCGATCCATAAACATTATACTCCGGAAGAATGGGAAGAATTTCTGAAAAACCAACCGGATTCCATTTACGAATACATTGCACTAAGCACCGGAACCGGAAAAGCTGATGAAGAGAAAATAAAAAAAATTGTTGACCAACATCCGAAAATTGAATTTCTCTGCATCGACGTTGCCAACGGCTATTCCGAACATTTTGTGGAATTTGTAAAAAGAGCCAGAAAGAACTTTCCCACCAAAACCATTATTGCAGGAAATGTCGTTACCGGAGAAATGGTGGAAGAACTGATTCTGGCCGGTGCAGATATTATCAAAGTTGGCATTGGTCCCGGATCTGTCTGCACGACGAGAATTAAAACCGGTGTGGGTTATCCGCAACTTTCTGCGATTATTGAATGCGCTGATGCTGCACACGGACTTGGCGGACATATTATTTCCGACGGCGGATGCAAAATTCCCGGTGATGTGGCGAAAGCTTTTGGTGGCGGTGCCGATTTTGTGATGTTAGGCGGCATGTTCGCAGGACACGATGAAAGCGGCGGCGATATGGTGGAAGAAAACGGAAAAAAATACAGGCTGTTTTACGGAATGAGTTCCCAAACCGCGATGGATAAGCATTCCGGTGGGGTTGCAGAATACCGTGCTTCGGAAGGTAAAACGGTGAAAGTGCCTTACAAAGGTGCGGTTTCTGAAACCGTAAAAGATATTTTGGGCGGCGTCCGCTCTACCTGCACTTATGTGGGCGCATCGCAACTGCGCGAGCTTTCGAAAAGAACCACATTTATCCGTGTGGCTGAGCAGCATAACGAGGTTTTTGGGAATTAAAACCTTAACTATTAAATGTTAACTTCATTTTGAATGAAGCAAGAATCCTGAAAATAAAACCGCTTCTTCAACGTGCTTTGCTACTTTCTGAATAATAAATTTGAAAAATTACTGAAATGATGAAACTCATCAGAACAACCTCAGAAAACCAGGATTTTATACAGTTGGTAAAAATGCTGGACGAATATCTTGCCTATACGGACGGGGAAGATCACGCTTTTTATGATCAGTATAATAAAATAGATATGCTGAAACACTGTATTGTTCTCTACGAGGAAGAAAATGCAGTCGGATGCGGTGCGATAAAACTTTATGATCAGAGTTCTGCTGAACTGAAAAGAATGTTTGTTATCCCCGAATTCAGGGGGAAAGGTTATGCGTCCAAAATTCTTTCTGAGCTTGAAAACTGGGCGAAGGAACTGGGTTTTGAAAGTGTAATACTGGAAACCGGAAGTAAGCAGCTGGAAGCCATAAAACTGTACGAAAAGACCTATGAACGTATTGAAAACTACGGGCAATATAAAGGCGTTGAAAATTCCATGTGTTTTAAAAAAGATTTGGGATAGAATTAAAACCTTCAAGGATTTCGAATCCTTGAAGGTTTATTTTTTTAAGTCAGCATTCCGCCATCTACATTCAGAACCTGACCTGTTATGTAATTTGACATATCGCTGCCCAGAAAAACACAGGCGTTTGCCACGTCTTCCGGCTGTCCGCCACGTTTCAAAGGGATTCCTTCTCTCCAACCCTGAACTGTTTTTTCGTCGAGTGCTGCAGTCATTTCTGTTTCAATGAATCCTGGCGCAACGGCGTTGCAACGGATGTTTCTGGAACCTAGCTCCAACGCGATAGATTTTGAGAATCCAATTACCCCAGCTTTTGAAGCCGCATAATTTGCCTGTCCCGCGTTTCCTTTGATTCCTACTACGGAAGTCATGTTGATGATAGAGCCTGATTTAGCCTTCATCATCGGCTTAATTACCGCTTTCGTAAGGTTGAACACGGAATCTAAATTAACTCTGATAATGGTGTCCCAATCGTCTTTGGACATTCTAAGCATTAAATTATCGCGGGTAATTCCTGCATTATTGATCAAAATATCGATCTGGCCAAATTCTGCCATTACTTCTTCTACTAATTTCTGCGCTGCATCATAATCGGAAGCATCTGACTGATAACCTTTTGCTGTAGTTATTTTTGAAAGTTCTTCTTCCAACGCCTTCGCTTTATCAACAGAGCCGGCATAAGTGAATGCTACTTTTGCACCTTCTTTGGCGAAAACTTCCGCTATTCCTTTTCCGATTCCACGGGTTGCACCGGTGATGAGGGCAACTTTCCCTTCTAATAATCCCATATTAGTTAATTATTTAAATTTTTATATTTATTTTTTGACAGCGGCTTGTCTTCTTCGTCACTTTCTTTTTCAGAATTGTTGATGACGAGCACAATTTCTCCTTTTAAAGTTTTGCTTTTGGAAAATTCAATTAACTCATTGACAGTCCCGCGTTTAGTTTCTTCAAATTTTTTGGATATTTCCCGGCTTAAGCTCACTTTGGTTTCTTCACCGAAAAATTCCTTGATTTGCTCTAAAGTCGTATTGATCTTGTGTGGACTTTCGTAAATAACGATTGTTTTCTTTTCTTCAGCAAGCTGTTTCAGTTTGGTTTGCCTTCCTTTTTTCTGAGGTAGAAACCCTGAAAATAAAAACTCATTATTCGGTAATCCGGAAACCACCAATGCCGGAACGAAAGCTGTTGCTCCAGGTAAACACTGCATTTCCAGATCTGCATCCGCAACCGCTTTTGACAAAAGATAGCCGGGATCAGAAATACCCGGTGTTCCTGCATCGGTAATGATCGCGATATTCTGTCCGTTTTTTAAATCATCGATTACTTTCTGCGTCATTTGATGCTCGTTATGTAAGTGATACGATTTCAACGGTTTAGATATTTCGAAATGTTTCAGAAGAACGCCGGAAGTCCGGGTGTCTTCACATAAGATATAGTCTACTTCTTTCAGAATCTTCACGGCTCTGAAAGTCATATCTTCTAAATTTCCAATCGGAGTTGGAACAAAATAAAGCATCCCCGACATATTTTTTAAGTTAATCACTGAAGGTTTTAAAAACTTTCAAGGATTTAATTATAATTTTTCAAATACATTTTTACAAAACTCTTCCAAACCGGGATCTCTTGCTCCCATTAAAAGCAGAAGCGTTCCTGCTTTCAGTTCCGGTCTCAAAACTTGCAGCAAATCGTTTCGGTCTTCTACAAAATGGGCATTTTTACCCTTTGCTTTAATATCTTTAATTAAATCGTTCGCAGAAATATCTTTCACCGCGGTTCCGCCTGCGTAGAATATTTCACTCATCCAGATTTCGTCCTGAGGTCTTAAAGCATCCGCAATTTCTTCTACAAAATCATTTCTTAAAAACCTTGTTGGTCCGTAACCGTGCGGCTGAAACCAGGCAATTACCTTTTCCGCTAAAGGCTGACAAGCCCGAATGGAAGCAGCACATTTTGCGGGATTGTGCGCATAGTCATCAATTACCCAAATTCCGTTTTTCTGTCCAAGAATCTGATGACGGCGATAAATTCCTTCATATTTTGAGAGACTTTCCGCACAGATCTTCAGATTAACACCAATCTGATGAGCAACAGCAATTGCTGCGGCGGCGTTTTCTACGCTATGTCTCCCTAGCGAAGTCATTTGGAATTTCTGGTTTAATACTTCAAACGTTAATGAAAGACCGTTTTGCTGAAAATTCCAGGCAGAATATCCTGCATTTTCATCTTCAAAGCCGAAATCATTTTCTGCATCTGCAGACAAATTTTTAGTCAGTGTATTCGATTGATTTACAACAAATAAACTCTTGGTATTGTTTTTAAAAACGGTAAATAATTCGATCAGTTCCTCAATTTCCTGATGGTCTTTATCAATATTTAAAAGCAAGCCGATTTCCGGCTCATACTGAACCACTGAACCGTCACTTTCGTCCGCTTCAATAATCAGCCAGTCGCCTTTTCCAACCGCAGCGTTTCCTATTTTTCCCTGTTTGATAATGGAGGTTAATCCGGCACCGGAAATAATACTAGGTTCCAAATTTGCATCAAGTAAAACTTGGTATAACATCGCTGAAGTTGTTGATTTACCGGAAGTTCCTGCAACGGCAATTGTTTTTTTACTTTTTGCGATAATGGATAAAAGTTCGCTTCTTCTGATGATCGGAATTCCTAATTCCTTTGCTTTCTGCACTTCAAAAACGGTGTCTTCAATTGCGGTGGAAACGACAATTAAATCGGTTTTTTCGGTAATGCCACTGCCGTCCTGAAGAAAACATCTGATGCCTTCAGTTTCTAACTGTTCTTTAGTTTTGTTGTAGATTTCAGGCAAGAAGTACCGGTCGCTTCCTGAAACGTCTTTCCCGATTCCTTTCAAATACTGGGCGATCGCACTCATCCCAACTCCGGCAACACCGATAAAGAAAACGTTTTGAAAATCGTTTATACTTTTGATCATTTTTTCCATTTCCACGTTACAGAAATTTATTTTCTACAAGATTCCAGAGCCTTTGCGCGTATTCATCAGATTTTTTCCAATCTTTTGAATAGTAAATATCACTTAAATATGATTTAGCCTGTTCCAGATCACCAAAAGAATTCAGTTTATCGATTGTTATTTTTAATTCTTCAGCATCACCATGGAAAAGGTGTTTGATAAAAGCAACTTTGTCATTCAAATCAAGTCTGAATTCAGGTTTTCTTTTTTCAGCCTCCATGAAATCAGTTGGAATATTGCTTTTCAGCATACTTCCGGAACTCATTTTTTCTTCCGCATTTTCTGCTTCGCTTTCCTCCAGCTTTTCTAAAGGATCCTCATCAAATAAATTCTGAACAGCTTTCAACCCCTTGATATGAGCAAGTTTGAATTTCTTCTCATGAGCATGGTGATGATTTTGTTGGGAATCTTCCAAAACATCTTTCGGCGGATGAATAACATCCTCTTTATTAAATTCCACTATTTTTCTCCGGCGTTCTTCAAGCTCCAGAAAATCTTTTTCTTTCTGAGCAACTCTTTCTTCATAATCTGGTCGAGTTTGCTCTGCCGTCAACGCAATTTCTTCTGCTTCTTCCTTTATCGCCTTTTCATGATGCTCTTCAGGAATAATCTGTTCCAGTGCAACCTTTTCTTCATCTAAATCCTCTTCATTTTCAATTTCATTAAGTTCATTGGTGAAAATTACTTCCTCCTCAATGATATCTTCCTCCATCGGACCATCTTCAAAACGTTCTTCGCTGCTTGAGTTTAACTGATCAATATCTTCCTGATTATCAATATTATGCAAAGTAACTTCTTCGATAAAACTGTCTTTGTTTTTTTCTAAAATTCTTAAAAAAGCAATCCTGTCAGTTATTTCAGCAAATAAATCCTGCTTTGCCAACAGTTCTTCTCTGGAATTAATTTTGGAAAGCGTTTCGAGAATGCTTTTGCATTCAAAAAAAATTTTTTCCTGTATATCTTGAAGGTTTTGCATAATAAAGCTATTAAATTTCCTTAATTTTGGTCTTTAAATATCACGGCTAAATTAACAAATGTTTTTAGAAAATACAATTAATCACGCAAAACAAAGCGGATGGATGGAAGTTATCTGCGGCTCGATGTTTTCGGGGAAAACTGAGGAACTGATCCGAAGACTTCGGCGTGCGGAAATGGCAGGACAAAATGTGGAAATTTTCAAACCAAAACTCGATACGCGTTATGCGGACGAAGAAGTGGTTTCCCACAACCAGAACAAAATACGAAGCACCCCGGTTGAAAGTCCGAACGAAATCCTTTTGCTGGGATCTACCTGCGATGTTGTAGGCATTGATGAAGCTCAGTTTTTTGACGAAAGCATTGTTGAAGTCGCTAACAAACTGGCAAACAGCGGAATACGTGTTGTTATTGCAGGTCTGGATATGGATTTTATGGGACGGCCTTTCGGACCGATTCCCAATTTAATGGCCACCGCGGAATATGTAACGAAAGTTCACGCAATCTGCAAGAGAACCGGAAATCTCGCAAACCATTCCATGCGGATTTCTACCAGCAAAGATCTTGTGGAGCTGGGAGAAACTGAAAGTTATGAAGCGGTAAGCCGTAAAGTTTTCAACGAAGAATTTCTGAACAGAAATAACAAATGAACTACACCACTCAACAACTCGCAGAAATTACCAACTCCCAATTAATCGGAGATTCAGATCTTTCTGTAAAGAATATTGATTTCGACAGCCGCAATATTTACTCAGCGGCAAACACCGCTTTTATTGCGATTAATACTTCTAAAAATTCCGGTGAAAAATATATTCATTCGGCGATTGAAAAAGGAATAAAAATTATTATTGCTGAACACCAACTCCCTGAAATTAAAAACATTACCTGGATTTTGGTTAAAAATTCGGTACATTTTATTCAGAAATTAGCAAAGCATCATCTTGAACAGTTTCATTTAAAAACGATTGGCGTTACCGGAAGCAATGGAAAAACAATCGTTAAAGAATGGCTTTACCAAAGTCTTTTTGATGATTTCAAAACGGTAAAAAGCCCAAAAAGCTTTAATTCACAAATCGGCCTTCCTCTTTCTTTGTTACAAATTGAAAAAAACCATAAGGTTGGGATTTTTGAAGTAGGGATTTCTAAACCCGGCGAAATGGGAATTCTTGAAGATATTTTCTCGCCTCATGTGGGAATTCTAACTCATATAGGATCAGCGCATTCTTCTAATTTCATTAGCGAAGAACAGTTAATTGATGAAAAAATTGCGTTATTTAAAAATTCTGAAACCATTATTTTTAATGGTGATAATGATTTGGTTTTTAATAAAATAAGCGAAATCTATTCAAGTAAAAAATTAATATCATACGGATTAAAAAACCGCAACAGTCTTTACATCAAAAACGACTGGACGGATAAATCAACTTCGCTGGAGATTCAGTATTTCGATGAAACTTTTTCGCTTCCCGCCCAACAGAGAGATGAAGCCACTTTGAGCAACGCACTCTGTATTATTGCGGTGTTAAAAGAATATGGTTTTGGAACTTTAAAGATTATTGATAAAATAAATTCTCTAAAATCCGTCGAAATGCGTTTGGAAAGCGTTAACGGTTTGCGTAATAATTTAATTATCAATGATTCGTTTAACCTTGATTTGGATTCTCTGAAAATTGCCTTCCAGTTTATCAATGAATATAACAAACCGAAAAAGACTTTAATACTTACCGATTTCGTTGAGGGAAAAGATTCCGAACAACTTTATCATGAAGTCGCTGCACTCACCAATCAACAGAATTTCAGTAAAATATTTCTTGTTGGGGAAGAAATCCCCAATTATGAAAAGCTTTTTTCGGGAGAAACTTATACTTTCAATAACACGAATGAACTTACTGAAAGTCATCAGCTTAATCAAATTGAATACGAACTCATCTTATTGAAAGGGGCCAGAAAGTTTGAGATTGAAAAAGTAAAAAATCATCTGGAATTACAAAAGCACGATACCGTTCTGGAAGTAAATCTGAATGCGATTCTTCATAACATCAATATTCATAAATCATTATTGAAGCCTGAAACTAAAATGATGGCCATGGTGAAAGCTTATTCTTATGGATTAGGCGGTTACGAAATCGCAGAATTTCTGCAGCATCACCATGTTGATTATCTTGGCGTTGCCTATGCTGATGAAGGTGTAGATCTAAGAAAAAACGGAATCACAACTCCTATTATGGTGATGAATCCGGAGCAGCACAGTTATAATATCATTATTGATTATAATCTGGAACCTGAAATTTACAGTTTCCGGGTTCTGGAACTGTTTAATCAACAACTGATTCAAAAAGGCATTCAGCAAAAATATCCAATTCATATAAAACTGGAGACAGGAATGCACCGGCTTGGTTTTAAGAAAGATGAACTGGATGAGCTCACTGAAAAGTTGAAGACCATGAATGTAAAGGTGGAATCCATTTTCAGTCATTTATCTTCCTCGGATGTGCCGGAAGGAGAAGAATATACTTTAGAGCAAATTGATGTTTTTACGAAAAATTCAAATCAGCTAATTTCAGGTTTACAATACCAACCGATCCGACATATCCTTAATACATCGGGCATTGTAAGTTATTCCGGCTTCCAGTTTGATATGGTAAGAATCGGAATTGGAATGGTGGGAATTTCTGCCAATCCAGACATACAAAAGCAACTGAAAAATGCCGTAACTTTTAAAACCGTAATATCACAGATCTCAAAGGTAAAAAAAGAAGAATCAGTGGGTTATAACAGAAAATACCGCGCTGAGCATGATACAATGATTGCGACCATTCCTGTTGGATATGCTGATGGAATTCCCCGATTAATCGGCAATAAAGTGGGAAATGTTGGCATTCACAAAAAACTCTTCCCTATCGTTGGAAACGTTTGTATGGATATGCTGATGGTGAATATCGGTAATTCTGTAGTGAAGGAAGGCGACGAAGTGATTATTTTTAATTCAAATCCAACGTTGGAAGAATTCGCAAATTACTGTAATACAATTCCTTATGAGGTTTTAACCTCCATTTCAAGACGGGTTAAAAGAATTTATATCAAAGATTAGATGAAAAAAACACTCCTGCTTTTACTTGTTGTTTTTCTTAATTTTTCACTGGAAGCACAGGTGAAAGAAGGATTTTCTATACCCCCCAATCCTAAAATCGGGCTGTCACTTTCCGGAGGCGGAGCAAAGGGTTTCGCTCATATCGGGGTATTGAAAGTTCTTGATTCCTTAGGAGTGAAAGTTGACTATATTTCAGGAACCAGTATGGGCGCTATTGTCGGCGGACTGTACGCATCAGGATATTCCGGCAAAGAAATCGAGAAAATAGTGATGGATACTGATTTTTACAACATCATCGCCAATGAAAAAACAAGACAGGAGACCACTTTTTTCAATAAAGCCGTCGATAAATACATTGTCACCGTTCCCGTGAAAGACGGCAAAATCAATGTGCTGCCAAAAGCTATTTCTACCGGACAGAAAAACATCTATCTGTTGAAAGAACTCTTTAAAAACGTTTCAACCATTGATGATTTTTCAAAACTCCCTATTCCTTTCATGTGCATTGCCACCAATCTGGAAAGCGGAAAGATTGAAATTTTCCAAAAGGGAGATTTGGTGAGCGCTATTATGGCCAGTTCAGCGTTTCCTTCTTTAATGGATCCCGTAAAAATTGGTGATTCGTTATATATCGACGGAGCCATGACAATCAATTATCCCTCTAAACCATTAAAAGACAAAGGTATAGATATCGTTATCGGAGTAGATTTGAGCCAGGGCCTTGCCGACCGGGAAAAACTTCAGAGTGCAATTGCTATTTTGAATCAGGTGATCGATTTTGGTATTCAGAAAGAAACAAAAAACCAGTACAAATATACAGATATCAACATTCGTCCCGATTTGACTGGGATGAGCGCTACAAGTTATGATGCTAAAAGAGCCATTTTAGACTCCGGATATGTGGAAGCCCAAAAATACACCCCAACCCTATCGCTGCTTCCGAAACGAAAAACAGAACTGTTGCGGGCTCCGTTAAATTCAATTTATTCCAATGTTTATAAGATCGACAGTCTAATTCTTGAAAACAACCATATTTTCGGGGAAAATTATGTCCGTGGAAAAATGGGTCTTCGGGTTCCGTCCTTACAGACTTACGGCGGCATCAATAAAATGATCGATAAGCTCTATTCTACCCATAACTACACGTTAGTTAATTACGATATTATTCAGAAAGATGACCATAATTTCCTCAAACTTACAGTTACTGAGGATGACACCCGTTTTTTTCTGAAGTTTGGGCTACATTATGATGAAGTTTTCAAAACAGGGCTATTGATTAATGCCACTGTAAAACGCCTGTTATTCCGGAATTCTACGATTTCTCTTGATGTTGTGGTAGGTGATAAGCCGCGTTACTATTTTAATTATTTTATTGATAACGGCTATATCCCCGGATTTGGGGTTTATGCATCGGGGATGACGCTGGATCTTAATGATGTTGATTCCAACGTTTATGAAAAATGGAACTGGCTTCGCAATGAAGCATTCGTTCAATCGATTTGGCGTGACAAATACGCCATAGGAGCCGGTTTAAGCCATGATTATTTTGAATCGAAAATTACGGGAAGTCAGACTTATTCCAACGCTATTAACTTCATCAATGCCTATGCATTTATAAAAACCGATACCCAGGATGATAAAAGTTTCCCGACAAAAGGTTTGCTGCTTAACGCGGAAGGAAAAATCCTGCATTTACTGAATAAAAATCAGGAAGGGCGTACTTTTCAGGCAAAAATTACCTCCCAGATCAATTTTCCTGTGACCTCATGGTTTACTTACAGGCTGGGTCTGTTTGGTGGTTTCACGATCGGCGAGGATCTTTCCCCTTACTATCATTACAGAATTGGTGGCATATTCGAGCAGAATCTAGGCAATTTTACGCAGTTACAAGGCTACGAATTTGGTCAGCTCAGTTCCCAGAACATGCTTACTGCTTCCAACACCTTTCAGTTTAACCTGTACCGAAACTATTTTCTGGATGCTCATTTCAGCATTGCCAATTTATTTAACGACATCAAGGTGGACGATATTCCGCATATTAACGAATCCTCAGCTGGTTTAACCGCAGGATACAAATCCCCTTTCGGACAGATAAAATTTAATTACAGCCGTTCTTTAACACAAAAAAACAATGTTGTCAGCGTTATTCTGGGGCATTGGTTCTAAATTATGATACAGTTTTTCTTCGAAAATACAGACGCAATTACCATCAGTCAGGACATCAAAACCTGGTTAGAAAACCTTATTCTGGCAGAAAATAAGAAACCGGGAGATATTAATTACATATTTTGTGATGACGAATATCTGTTAAAAGTTAACCGGGATTTCTTACAACACGATTATTATACCGACGTTATTACCTTCGACTATGTGAAGGGCAAAACCATCGCAGGAGATATTTTCGTATCTTTGCCCCGCATTTCTGAAAATGCTGCCGAGTTGTCGAAAGATTTTGATATCGAATTGTATCGGGTTTTAGCCCACGGCATTCTTCATCTTTGCGGTTATAAAGACAAAACCGATGAAGAAATCTCAGAAATGCGCAGTAAAGAAGATTTTTATTTGAATATTTTATAGGAGCTATTTCCCGTTTTCCGCTATATCTTTTGTTCTGCTCCGCTACACAAAAGGATGCCGCTTCAACCGGGGCTAGTTACCATTCTGTTTCAAAAAGAATTTAATGTTTCACGTGAAACATCTCAATTATTAATCAGTATTTATCAATAATAAAATGATCAACGAAATATACGACGTCATCGTTGTTGGGGCAGGTCACGCAGGTTGTGAAGCCGCCGCTGCAGCCGCAAACATGGGCTCAAAAACCTTGCTCGTCACCATGAATATGCAAACTATAGGACAAATGTCCTGTAACCCTGCAATGGGCGGAATTGCAAAAGGACAAATCGTTCGCGAAATCGACGCAATGGGAGGTTATTCCGGCATTATTGCGGATAAATCTGCGATACAGTTTAAAATGCTGAACCTTTCAAAAGGTCCTGCAATGTGGTCTCCACGTACACAAAATGACAGAATGCTTTTCGCTGAAGAGTGGCGTTTAGCCCTTGAAAACACGCCAAATCTCGACTTTTTTCAGGATATGGTTAAAAGCCTTATCATAGAAAACCATAAAGCGGTCGGAGTTATCACCTCTTTAGGAATACAAATCAAAGGAAAATCAGTCGTTTTAACCAATGGCACTTTTTTAAATGGTTTAATTCACGTTGGCGACAAGCAGTTAGGTGGTGGCAGAATGGGCGAACCGCGAGCTTTTGGAATCACAGAACAGTTGGTTTCTTTAGGTTTCGAAGCAGGCAGAATGAAAACAGGAACTCCTCCACGTGTGGACGGAAGAAGCCTCGATTATTCCAAAATGGAAGAACAGAAAGGCGATGAAAACCCTCAGAAATTCTCCTATTCGGATACTCCTAAACTCACCAAACAAATGAGCTGTCATATCGTTTATACGAATGAAACCGTTCACGATATTTTACGTGAAGGATTCGACAGAAGTCCGATGTTTAATGGAACTATTCAAAGTATCGGTCCAAGATACTGCCCAAGTATTGAAGACAAAATCAACCGTTTTGCAGAAAGAAACCGTCATCAGTTATTTGTAGAACCCGAAGGCTGGAAAACAGTTGAAATCTACGTCAACGGCTTCAGTTCTTCTCTGCCTGAAGACATTCAGATTAAAGCAATGAGACATATACCAGGTTTCCAAAATGTGAAAGTTTTCCGTCCTGGGTATGCGATTGAATATGATTACTTCCCTCCTACCCAGCTTTACCACACTTTAGAAACAAAGCTGGTACAGAATCTTTATTTTGCGGGCCAAATTAACGGTACTACCGGTTATGAAGAAGCTGCAGGACAAGGATTAATCGCAGGAATTAACGCCCATAATAAAGTGCATGATAAAGGGGAATTCATCCTTAACCGCGACGAAGCCTACATCGGTGTTTTGATTGATGATCTTATCACAAAAGGAACGGAAGAACCTTACAGAATGTTTACTTCAAGAGCTGAATACAGACTGCTTTTAAGACAGGATAATGCAGATATCCGCCTCACAGAAAAATCATTTAAAATTGGTTTAGCGAACGAAGAAAGACTTAAAAATGTAGAGGAGAAAATTACAAAAAGCAATGAACTCGAAGCATATCTAAAAGAAACTTCATTAAAACCTGGAGTCATAAATCCAATTCTGGAATCAATTGAATCATCTCCGGTTGATCAGGCGTACCGCGCTTCTCAAATTCTGACAAGACCTAATATGACCATGAAGAAATTAGAGGAAATAGATTTCATTTCAGAGAAGACCGGAACCTTTAATGATGAAGTAAAAGAACAGGCAGAAATCAATATCAAGTACAAAGGTTATATTGAAAAAGAGAAAGAAAACGTAGCCAAACTCAACCGTTTGGAAACCATTAAAATTCCGGAAGATTTTGATTATTCCAAAATCGGTTCCCTTTCTTCAGAAGCCAAACAGAAACTGAATAAAGTACAGCCAAAAACAATTGCACAGGCCGGAAGAATCAGCGGTGTATCTCCAGCAGATATCAATGTACTTTTAATTTATTTAGGAAGATAATTATACATCTTCTCCTTCAATTAAATCAAATGTTTCACGTGAAACTATAAATATAAAAACTTCAGTTATCCATTTTTGGTGCTGAAGTTTTAATTTTTAAATACTCACTATTTTATGAAAATTAAAGACCACTTCTTGTCCCAGGAAATATTTGAAATAAAGGAAACCGAAACCAAGGGTGTTTTCAGAACCTACCCCATTCCGCAAAATATTGAAAAATATTACGAGAGCGAAGACTATATTTCACATCACCAGGATTCCGGAAGTCTGAAAGAAAAGCTGTACAAATTTCTACAGGGTTTCAATTTAAATTTCAAAAGAAATATTCTTGCAAAGGAACTCTATCTGAATGCAAAAGTTTTAGACTATGGTTGCGGCGCCGGTGAATTTTTAAAATTCATTGAAGACGACTTTACAACTTACGGTTACGAGCCCAACGAAGCAGCCAGAAACTTTGCTTCTAAAAAAGTATCAAAAACAAAAATCTTAAGCGAAATTGATTCTATCGAAAACGCAAGTTTGGATGCGATTACTTTATGGCATGTTTTCGAACATATTGAAAACCAGCAAGATATATTAAAAAAATTTCATAACAAACTGAAAGACAATGGTTTATTAATTATCGCAGTTCCGAATCCTACATCTTATGATGCGAAAAGATATAAAGAGTTTTGGGCAGCTTATGATGTTCCGAGACACATTTATCATTTCACAAAATCTGGGATGGAAAATTTAATGAACAACGAAAACTGGGAACTGAAAAAAATTAAACCACTCCTCCTCGATTCATTCTATATTTCGATGTTGAGCGAAAAATATAAAAGATCACCCTTTTTTTGGATTAAGGGAATGATTTTCGGAGCGATTTCTAATTTTAAAGGGTTAAAAAACGACGAATTTTCAAGTTTGATATACATTATCAAAAAGAAATAGTTTTTAGATTTTTAAGCTGTTTCTGAAAGCCGATTTTCGACTGTTTTAGCTTTTTTCATAAAAGTTTTAAACTTTTAAATAAAATAATTTCAAATTAAAATATTTCAACAAAACCCAAATTGAAAATTTATTGCGAAAAATCTTCGGATCATAAAAATTAAAATTCAGAAATCTTACATTTCAAAATACAACCATAAAAAAAGTTTCCAAAATTATTTGGAAACTTTTTTCCATTTTATTCAAAACTAAAATAATAGTTCTTATCAGTTATTGATCGCTTTAATTCCCGGAAGTTCCATTCCTTCCAAACTTTCAAGCATCGCTCCTCCTCCGGTCGATACATAACTTACTTTATCATCATATCCGAACTGTTTTACAAAAGCAACGCTGTCTCCTCCTCCGACAAGAGAAAAAGCACCGAGCTTTGTTGCTTCAGCAATACTGTCGCCCAAAGAAACGGTTCCAGCAGAAAAATTAGGCATTTCGAAAACTCCAATCGGTCCGTTCCACAAAATGGTCCGTGAATTCATCAACACATCATGAAACAAGGCTCTTGTTCTGGCTCCAGCATCCATTCCCATCCATCCATCCGGAATCTCATAAATATCAACTTCTTTTCGGTCAGCATCATTACTGAATTCATCAGCTATTAGAGTATCAACCGGTAAATATACCTTAACATTCTGAGCTTTTGCCTTTTCCAAAATTTCCAGAGCCAATCCCAGCTTATCTTCTTCCAAAAGAGAATTACCAATATGTCCGCCTAAAGCCTTAACAAAGGTAAAAGCCATTCCACCACCAATAATTAAATTGTCAATGGCGGGTAAAATATTTTCAATAATCGTAATTTTTGTAGAAACTTTGGATCCTCCAAGGATGGCAGTCACCGGTTTTTCACCGCTTCCCAACACTTTATCAATCGCTTCCAGTTCCTTAGCCATCAATAAACCGAAAAATTTAGTTGAAGGAAAATATTGAGCGATTACCGCAGTAGAAGCATGCTCTCTGTGTGCGGTACCAAAAGCGTCATTCACATAAGCATCTGCATATTTTGAAAGTTTTTCAGCGAAGTCTTTATCACCGGCTTCCTCCTCATTATAGAATCTTAGGTTTTCCAGAAGTAAGATCTCGCCAGGCTTAAGATTTGCAGTCATATTTTTTGCATCCTCTCCCATACAGTCGTCACAAAACTTTACCTCTCTACCCAAAACAGATTCAATTTCTGGAACGATATTCTTCAAAGAAAACTGCTCAGAAACCTTTCCTTTCGGTCTTCCGAGATGGGTCATTAAAATCACAGAACCTCCGTCATTCAGTATTTTATCCACCGTCGGTTTCACTGCCTGAATTCTGGTATTATCGGTAACTTTCAAATCGGCGCTTTGAGGGACATTAAAATCTACTCTCACCAACGCCTTTTTATCTTTAAAATTGAAATCGTTAATTGTTTTCATAAAATCCTCTGTTTTTTCGTTTCACAAATTTAAGATTAATTCACCCGATTAAAAATTTAATTTCATTTAAAATTCCACAATCCCCAAAGCCTCATTTTATCTACAATATATTCTTTCTTTAAAAAAAAGAAATGATTAGTGTTGTTGTAGGAGACGGATTTGGGGAGAACTAAAAGTTTTTATTTCGCCACATTTAGTTGCAGTTCAATTCATATTTAATTCACATTACAACTTACTGATCTTTAACACAATTTAACTTTTATTAACAATTGTCAGTAACTGCTATGAAAGACATCTATTAGCAACTGCATTATGGAAAACCTATCTTATTTCACCCGAAAACTTTCTTCAATAATATGGCCGGATATCAAAAAACAAAATGCAATATGAATTTAATATGAATAAAAAAAACAAATGTTTTAAGGACTTATCCACAGGAATTCGGGGTTATCCTCACAAATAGCAGGTAGAGTTTTTCGGTATGCCCCTCGCCGTCTGCTTACCCCACCGGGCGTCGTGCTGTACGCTCATACTCCTCACCCCTTACCTTGCCGGCGAGTATTGCGTGGTAACCGCTTCCATTACTCATGCAGACCGGTTTTTAAACGAAAAGCGGACCCGTATCGTAAAGAATTAAAACACGTTTAATTATATTTATTTTAATAATCATAAATTTGTATGAATTGAAATTCTGATCTTAATAAAATATCCCATGAAAAAAATAGCAATTGCTTGCGACCATGCAGGTTTCGATTACAAAGAAATCATAAAAAAATACTTGGAAGATAAATATGAAGTAAAAGATTTCGGCTCGTTTTCCAAAGACTCTGTGGATTACCCGGATTTTGTCCATCCTTCTGCAACTTCTGTAGAAAAAGGTGAAAACGATTTGGGAATTCTCATCTGCGGCAGCGGACAGGGTGTAGCAATTACGGCAAACAAACATCAGGATATCCGTTGTGCCCTTTGCTGGATGCCGGAACTGGCTGAACTGGCAAGAAAACACAACAACGCCAATATGATTGCAATTCCCGCAAGATTTATCGCGAGCGAACTGGCAATTGATATTGTGGAAAAATTCCTCACCACCGATTTTGAAGGAGGAAGACACCAAAACAGAGTGGATAAGATTGCGTTTTGCTGATCTTACACCAAAAATTAAAAAAAATTAAATGGCAAAAAAAAGCAAATTTATATCTCATAAAAACAATCACAAACTCCAGGAAATTGGACGTTTGATTTTGGGTTTTATGAATAAACAGTCCAGCAAAATCTACAATTATAAGCAGATAGCTGATGGTATTGACTATAAAAATCCACGACAGCGCGAACTTGTAATTCAGTCGCTCCACAAGCTGCTTTCTGAGGAAAGAATAAAGGAGGTGGAAAAAGGAAAGTATATCATTAATCTTCAGATAGAAGGTACATTAACAGGAATTATCGATTTCAACCAGGCTGGTAATGCTTATGTAAAAGTTGAAGGTGTTGAAGGTGATGTTTTTATTCATTCCAAAAACGTAAAAGATGCGTTGCAGGGAGACAAAGTACTCATTGTAACCTATCATTTCAAAGGAAGAAAATTAGAAGGATCTGTTCTGGAAGTGATTGAAAGAAACCGCGATGAGTTTGTGGGAACTTTCCAACTGATCAAACATAAAGATTTCGGTTTTGTAGTATGTGACAAAAAAACCATCAATACAGATATCTTCGTTCCAAAAGGCAAAATCGGCGGTGCACAGGACGGTGATAAAGTGGTTGTAAAAATGACCGATTGGAAAGCAGGAGAAAAAAACCCGGAAGGAGAAATCATCAAAGTTTTAGGTGCTCCGGGCGAGCATGAAACTGAAATTCATTCCATTTTAGCTGAATACGGCCTTCCTTACACTTTCCCGGAAGAAGTGGAAAAAGAAGCGGATGAAATCGACAGACAAATCCACGAAAGTGAAGCTGCAAAACGCCGTGATATGCGGAAAATCTGCACATTCACGATCGACCCGAAAGATGCAAAAGATTTCGATGATGCACTTTCCATTCAGAAATTAGAAAACGGAAACTGGGAAATCGGGGTTCATATTGCCGATGTTTCTCATTATGTTGTTCCCGGAACTTTACTTGATGATGAAGCTTATGACCGCGCAACTTCCGTATATTTGGTGGACCGGGTGGTTCCGATGTTGCCGGAAGTGTTGAGTAATGACGTATGTTCTCTCCGTCCGAATGAGGATAAATATACTTTTTCCGCAGTTTTTGAACTCAATGATAACTCGGAAGTGCTGAAGGAATGGTTTGGCAGAACAGTTATTCATTCCGACAGAAGATTCAGTTATGAAGAAGCACAGGAAAGGATCGAAACCGGAACCGGTGATCTTGCAGAAGAAATTCTCGTTTTGGACCGTCTGGCAAAAACACTCAGAAAAAGACGTATTGATAATGGTGCGATTACTTTCGACCGAAGCGAAGTCCGTTTTAATCTCGATGAAAACAGCCAGCCGATTGGCGTTTATTTTAAAGTCAGCAAAGATTCCAATCATTTAATTGAAGAATTTATGCTTTTGGCGAACCGGAAAGTTTCTGAGTTTATTTCACTTAAACGAAGTGGTGAACCTACAGGAAATACTTTTATTTATAGGATTCACGACGATCCGGATCCGGCAAAATTGGAGGCACTTAAAGAATTTGTATCCACTTTCGGATATAAAATGGATTTAGCCAATACCAAAAAAGTGGCTCAGTCTTTAAATAAATTATTAGGTGACGTCAAAGGGAAAGGCGAAGAAAACATGATTGAAACTTTGGCCATGCGTTCAATGAGTAAAGCAGTGTATTCCACAAATCCTATCGGCCATTACGGGCTTGGATTTGACTATTACTCCCACTTTACCTCTCCTATCAGAAGATACCCCGATCTTATTGCGCACCGTTTGTTACAGCATTATCTGGATGGCGGAAAATCTCCAAATAAAGATGACATAGAGGCGAAAAGCAAGCACTGCAGTTCTATGGAAAGACTTGCTGCCGATGCGGAAAGAGATTCCATCAAATTCATGCAGGTGAAGTTCATGGAGAAACATTTGGGCGAAGAGTTCACAGGAGTTATTTCAGGTGTTGCCGATTTCGGTTTTTGGGTGCAGATCCCCGAAAACGGTGCTGAAGGTTTGATTAAACTCCGCGATTTAATGGACGATTCTTATTCTTATGACGCGAAAAACCATTTGGTTCAGGGCGCAAGAACCGGTAACCAATATCAGCTGGGTGATGAAGTGAAAATTAAAGTAATGAAAGCTAATCTGATACAGAAACAGCTTGATTTCAAAATTATAAGCGAATAGTATTGATGTAAAACAAAGTACAGTCAAATAAAAATACATTAATATTTAGTAAATGTTGGAACTTATAGTATCAGCTGTCGGTTTAGGAGTAATGCTGAGTCTTGTTTTTATCGGACCCATTTTTTTCCTGCTGATCGAAACCAGCTTTTCCCGCGGCCCAAAACACGCTTTAGCATTAGACTTGGGTGTTATTTTTGCGGATATTTTATGCATAGCGGCAGCTTTTTTTGCAAGTGGCGATTTGGTACAGCTCATTGATAAACATCCCGGCTTTTACCGGATTACTTCGTTCATTGTCCTGATTTACGCCATTTACATGATTGTTTCGAAAACTAAAATGCATCTTGCCTCAGAAGAAAAAATGATAAGCCAGAATTATATTAAAACCTTTCTGAACGGATTTTTCTTTAATATCCTGAATATCGGAGTTGTCCTTTTTTGGCTCGTCACCGTAATTTCAGTGAGAAATGCCTATCCTAAACTGGATGAGTTTCTTCTGTATATGGCTTTGGTGGTAGGAACCTATCTCGCTATTGACTTTTTTAAAATTTACCTGGCCAAGCAGTTTCATTACAAACTCACCGAGAAACTGGCCAATCAGATCAGGAAGGGCGTGGGTTTCGTACTTGTCGTTTTCAGTATTTTTATCTTCCTTCAGAGTTTTAAGAAATTCAATCAGTTTGATAAAAAACTCGAGGAAGCCGAAAAAACCGAGCAAAAACACAAACCGTAATGAAAGAAATTATATTTCCTAAATCATTAAAAAAAGCAGACCGGATCGCGATAATTTCTCCCGCAGGAGCGGTGGATGAATCTCAGCTGGAAAAAGGGATAAGGCTTATTAAATCAAAAGGTTATGAACCGGTTTTAGGAAAACATCTTTACACCAGATATTCAAACGGATATACTTATGCAGGGACGGAAAAAGAAAGAATTTCCGATATGAACTGGGCTTTTGGTGACGAAGAAATTTCCGCAATCTGGGCATCAAGAGGAGGTTATGGGTGTCAGCATCTGTTGAGACATTTAAGGCTTTCAAAATTCAGAAAAAATCCGAAATGGTATATCGGGTATTCTGATAACACGGTGATTCAGAGCTTTTTACTTAAAAATAATTTCGCTTCAATTCATGCACAAACTGTTAAAACTTCGAGTTTTGGAGTGACTGATGAAAGTTATGATTTGACGTTTGATATTCTCCAAGGAAAATTACCGGAATATTCCATCAAAAAAAATCAGTTCAATAAATCAGGAAATGTTGAAGGAGAATTGGTTGGCGGAAATTTGGCTTTGGTTTATGCTTTATTGGGAACGCCCTACTCTTTTAATTTTAAAGACAAGATCCTTTTTATAGAAGATATTGGCGAGAATTTTTATGCTTTGGACCGAATGCTGATGTCTCTTGATTTAGCCGGAGTTTTCAGACAGATTAAAGGTTTAATCATCGGTGGAATGACCAATATGGGAGATGAAAAAGAAAATAAAAACTACGAAGAGAGCTTCGACGGATTTTCTTACCAAATTATTTCAGACCGAATTTCAAAATATAGTTTCCCCACTGTTTTTGGTTTCCCGAACGGACATATTTTTGATAACCGCCCGTTGATTATCGGCGCAAAAGTTTCAGTAAAAGTGGGAGAAAAAGTGAAAGTAAATTTCTAAATTATGGCAGAACATAATGATTTCGGAAATCTTGCTGAAGATTTAGCAACCGATTTTTTAGCCAAAAAAAATTATAAAATTTTGGCGAGAAATTTCCGTTATCAGAAAGCCGAAATTGATATTGTTGCCGAATTTGAAAATATGATTGTCGTAACAGAAGTTAAAGCGCGCAGTTATAATACCGTGATCGAGCCTCAGGAAGCGGTGACCAAAAAGAAAATAAAATCAATCGTCATGTGCACTGATTTTTTCATGAAGGAAAGAGACATCGATAAAGAAGTTCGCTTTGATATTATCACGATTCTCCCCGACTCATCCGGCGTTTTACAGATCACTCATATTGAAGATGCTTTTCAGAGTTTCGATGCCAATTAAAACAAAATTTAAATATCATTCTTAAAAATGAAAACAGCGCTCATCACCGGAGCCACTTCCGGAATAGGTAAAGCCACCGCAGAATTACTCGCAAAAAACGGCTTCAGAATCATCCTTTGCGGACGGAGAACAGAAGTTTTGGAACAAGTGAAAACAGAGCTTTCAGCGATAACCGAAGTTTATACTTTAAATTTCGACCAAAGAAATTTCACTGAAGTTGAAACTGCCATCAATTCACTTCCGGAAAACTGGAAGAATATCGGTGTTTTAATTAATAATGCAGGAAATGCCCACGGTTTGGAACCGCTTTCAGAAGGGAAAATTGAAGACTGGGACGCGATGATGGACGGAAATGTGAAGGGTCTGCTGTATGTTTCCAAACTCATCATTCCGGGTATGAAAGAAAGAAATTCCGGACATATCGTGAATATTTCATCCGTTGCAGCGCGACAGACTTACGCGAACGGTGTGGTATACTGCGCTTCGAAAAAAGCAGTCGATGTAATTTCTGACGGAATGCGCCTCGAACTCACAGAATTTGGGATTAAAGTAACCAATATCCAACCTGGATTGGTAGAAACCGATTTTTCGAAAGTGCGTTTTAAAGGTGATGAAGAAAGAGCTAAAACTGTTTATCAGGGTTATAAAGCGCTGGAACCTGAAGATATTGCAGATGCCATTTTTTATTGTGTGAATGCACCAAAACATGTGGCCATTTCTGATTTAACCATCTATCCGAGCGCACAGAGTGAGCCGAGGACGGTGTATAAAAATTTATAAATTCAGCTGGTTAAGATGAATCTATCATTTTTGATTTGTTAAATTTGCAACATGAAAATTCTCCACATCGAAACCTCTTCCAAAAACTGTTCTGTTGCCATTTCGGATGGTGAGGAACTTTTATGTTTATGCGAAGAAGTTTCCGAAAATTATAAACAGTCCGAAAGTCTGCACACTTTTGTTGAATGGGCTTTGGAAGGTGCAAAAATCACTCTGCAAGACCTTGAGGCAGTTTCTTTGGGAATGGGTCCCGGTTCTTATACAGGTTTACGGATCGGTTCTTCTTCCGCAAAAGGGTTCTGTTACGGTCTGAAAATTCCTTTAGTTGCAGTGAATTCTTTAGAAACGATGATCGAGCCGTTTTTAGGGAAAGATTACGACTGTATCATTCCACTGCTCGATGCAAGACGAATGGAGGTTTATACGGCTGTTTTTGAAGGAAATTCAGGAGAAATGCTTACTCAAACTGAAGCAAAAATTTTGGATGAAACTTCTTTTCAGGAGTTTAAAGATAATAAAGTAATTTTCGTGGGTGATGGAGCGAAGAAAGCAAAAGAAATTCTCAGGCTTCCAAACGCTTTATTTGAAGAGAATTTTTATCCTTCCGCAAAATATTTAATCAAGAAAGCGGTGGAAAAATTTAATAAAAAAGATTTTGAAGATGTGGCTTATTTCGAGCCGTTTTATCTTAAAGATTTTCAGGGCGTGAAGAAAAAGAAAACATCATAATTTTCACGTACAGATTCAATAAAACAAAAAAGCGAAGAAATAATCTTCGCTTTTTTTTATTTTAATTTCATTTCCATTTGTAATGGGGAACTCATTTCAGGTTGTTTTCCTGTTGGTTTTCTCGGCCTTACAGTTCCGTTATTTGGATCCTGCGGAGTCGGTGAACTCAGTTCCCGCGTCTGTACTGGCGAAGCAACCTCTGCCGGCCCTTCCTCGACGCGTGGTTTTCCAGGTCCGCCGGTTTCGCTTTTGTTTCCGTTTTCATCAGTCATTTCCATTTCAAGCTCGCTTTTCAGGTATTTCAGCATTTCCCGGGCTTTCTCGCCTTCGTTTGTTCTGGCATAGTTTAAGGCAATCTGTTCGAGCTGCAGGATCATAATTTCTTTGCCTGCTGTTTTGCCCGAATTGAACGCATTGAGCAAAGCAAATTTCGGAACCAGCGCATCTTTCGGATACTTTTGTAAAGAAGCTTCGATCAGTGATTTACTTTCGTCATATTTTTCCGCAGAGTACAGATCGAAAGCCTGAGCGTAAGCTTTTTCAACTTCTTCCGAAGACTGGGAGAATGAATTGTTTTTAGGATTCTTCACAAATTCAGCATACGAAGTGTAAGGAAATTCAGATAAAATCATCTGTTTAGCCCTTTCTCCTGCTGCCGGACTTTTCTCATAATTAAAGGCAAAAATATTGTAAAGTGCGAGAAGTTTGGTTTCCTCTTCCGGGTTGGCATCCACCAAATCGTAGAGTGTTTTGGTAGCAAGCGGCGTATCGGAAAAATAAGTTTCATACATTCTGCCTAAACCTAAACTCGCGGTATCTCTTGCCTTTTTCAAAGCTGAAATCTCTTCGGAATTGGTGGGTATTTTTTCGATATAAAAACTTGGTTCAAGTCTTCTTGGATCCGGTGCAGAGGCAATTCCCATGGCTTCGTTTTTCAGATCTTCAATAGAACTTGTTCTGGTGGAAGTCCGCCAGTTGTCGTTCAGTGAACGGTTTCCCCATATCTGTTTAAAGGAAGACTCTCCTTTGGCAACCGTACTTTGATTGGCGAAATAAAAACCTCCTTTCCCCGTTCCAAAATCCTGGAAACCGCCTGAATTGGCAGCGAAAATAGAGTTTGCCCCATAATCTCCCGTATCAAAACCTTTGCTTCGTTCATTTCTTTTCCTTTCGAGTTCTTCTTTCGTTTCTTTTGCTTTTACTGCATCAATATATTTATTGAAATAAGCGATTCTGTCAGCTTCGGGCATTTTAGTTAACGCCAGAATGCTGTCATTTTTCTTGATTAAATAGTAATTGGCAGAAACCTGTTTGATATTTTCTGATCTTTCCTTTAAAAGAATTTTTGAAGGTTCATAAGTCATTACAGCAAGTGCAGAATCGTAGTAAGCGCCGGCAGAAAGATAATCGCTTTCCTCAAAAAAGCCCTTACCGATTTCGAAATAATCAAGTCCGCGGATCTGTGGATCAGACATTTTTTCTTTCAGCGACTGTGCAAAAAATGCTTTGGCATCGTCTTTTTTTCCGGCTTTATTGGCCATTAAACCGAGTGCATAATAAAATTCGTTTTTCCTTGATGCGTAGGTTCCCTTTTTACTAATTTTCTCTAAATAATTTTTTGCCCCTTCATAATCGTCATCCTTTCCGTTGAAGGTTTTTGCGATTTCGATTTGTGATTTCACTTCAAACTCGAAACTGTTTGCGTTTTTGTAGGCCGAAACAAAACTTTCTCTCGCTTCTTCATTTTTTCCCAAATTGGCTAGAATCTGTCCTCTTAAAAAAGCAATTCTGCTTCGGAGTTTTCTGTTTTTATTCAGTGCATAAGCTTCTTCCAGTTCATTGACTGCATCCTGATTTTTTCCTGCGTGAAGCAGCATTTCAGAATGATAGATGCTTAATAGTTTTTGATAGTCTTTTTTGATTTTATCCTTTTTTACCTCTGCGAAAACTTCTTCAGCTCTTGCAAAATCGCCCATTTTAGAGTATGCCAAACCCTGATAAATTCTCGCTAAAGGCATTCTTTTATCTTTTCGCATATTTGAAAAAACATAATTCAGTCCGTCTAAAGCTTCCAGCGGTTTATTGTTGTAAAGCCTCGCCTGAGCCAGCAGAATATTGGCATCAAAAATTTTCTTATTTCTTTCCTCGCCCCCTTTCATTACTGAATATTGTGCAATGGCTTTCAAAGCTTTGGCTTCTGAAATCTCCAAAACAGTAGCTCCCGATTTTATTCCTGCGTTTGCGGAATTCGGATTTCTTCCAGGTAAACCCGGAACTCCAGGACCGTTTGGATTCATATTTACATCGTCGTCGCCGAACATGCCGCTCGACTGCAGGTCGGTTCCCAAAGGCTGTTCATCGTAGGTTAACAGCTGAATGTAGGGAGCGTAAAAATTATCTTTATGAGCCTGATCCCGGTTTTTCAGCTCAGTCTGCAATGCATCTTTACTGTTAAAAAGGGTGTTGTAATAGGAGAAAAATCCTTTCATAAATGTAGAATCATTGGTCTTTTTCCTGGTAGAACAGGAATTGAAAACCGTGATTGCTAAAAGGAGGAATATCGTTTTTTTCATTATCTGATAATAACTTTGAAATCTACGAAAAAGTATAGAAATCGGAGATTAATTTTTGTAAAAATAACGATTTTTTATTTCTGAGACTTCGTTATTGAAAATCTTTTAAAACCGTATATACCAAATGAGTCGGTAATCCCATCACCGTGTAATAACTGCCTTCTATTTTTTTTATTTTTGCCATTCCGAACCATTCCTGAACGCCGTAACTTCCTGCCTTGTCGAAAGGTTTGTAATGGTTTACGTAAAAATCAATTTCCTCATCGGTCACTTCATCTATTTCCACATGGGCCACATCAGTCCGGGAAATGCTTTTTTCTGAGTTCCTGATGGTAATTCCCGTAAAAACTTCATGAGTTTTTCCTGACAGTTTTTTCAGCATTTCCTTTGCGTGAAGCTCGTCTTTGGGTTTCCCCAAAACTTCGTTTTCTATCGCGACAATGGTATCTGCGGTGATTAAAACTTCGTCTTTTTCTAAAGATCTGAAAGCGTTTGCCTTGAGTTCTGAAAGGTATTCTGCAATTTTTTCAACTTCCAGATCCTCCGGATAAACTTCTTCACAGTCCAGAGAAACTACTTCAAAATCAAAACCTAAACTGGTTAAAAGTTCTTTTCTTCTCGGTGAATTGGATGCTAATAATATTTTCATTTAAACTTTTTAAAACTACAGAAGGTTATTGATCTGTTATTAAACGCTTTGGGTGTTGTCTTCAATCCATTTTCCCTGAACTTTCATCACCTGTTCAATAACATCACGAACTGCGCCTTTTCCGCCTTCGACAGCTGAAATATATTCAGAAATCTCTTTCACTTCAGGAACTGCATTTTTTGGACAGGCAGAAATACCGGAAGCTTTAAGGATTTTCATGTCGGGAAGATCGTCTCCCATGGTTAGAATTTCTTCGTTTTTAAGTCCGTATTTTTGTCTGAAATCTTCATATTTTTCCAGTTTATCAGACACTTTTGCATGATATTCGTTAATTCCTAAATAATGGATGCGGTTTCGAACAGCCGGGTCGTCTCCACCGGTAATCACACAGATTTTGTAATTGTTTTTCACTGCTTTTACCACAGCATAACCGTCCAGAACATTCATCACGCGGCACATGCTTTTGTCGGGCATCAGATAAACGCTTCCATCGGTAAAAACGCCGTCCACATCGAAGACAAAAGCTTTTATATTTTTAAGTTTCGATTTATAACTCATACATTTTCTTTATAGATTCGTTCATGGTTTTATAAATTTTCAGATGTTCTTCATTGGTGATTAATGCTTCGTGAAGCTGTAAAACCCTTTCATCGTTTCTTACTGCCGGCCCGGTTTGGGCAGATTTAGGTTCAATTTCATTTATTTTCTGAACAGTTTCATCAATTAACGGCAGAAAATAATCAAAAGGAATATTTTGTGAATCTGAAATTTCTTTGGCTCTTGCGAAAAGATGGTTCACAAAGTTACACGCGAAAACCGCAGTCAGGTGAATGTATTTTCTTTTTTCATAATCGGAAATCATTACATTTTCCGAAATTTTGGATGCGAGATTTTTCAGCAGTTCCAAATCTTTTTCATCTTCCGCTTCTACAAAAAACGGAATGTCAGCATAGGTGAGATTTTTGGATTTCGAAAAGGTCTGTAAAGGATAGAAACTTGCTTTCCGGTAATTGCCTTCCAGAATTTCTATGGGTAAAGATCCTGACGTGTGTGCTACCAAAGAGTTTTCATTGAAGATTTTTTTGGATATCTCTGCAATTGCATCGTCATTCACCGCAATTAAGTAAAGATCAGCACCTGAAAGTTCCTTTGTGGAATACGGAATGTTGAATTTTTCCGATATCTCTTTTAAAGCCTTTTCATTCCTGCCAAAAATTTGCAAAACCGGGATTTTTTTTTCGCAGAACGCTTTTGCTAAATGAAAAGCTACATTACCCGAGCCCAAAATTACAATCCTCATGAAAAATAAATATAAAACAAAGATAATTATTTTGGTTTGGACTGTAAATTGAAATACTTATTTAACTTTTAACTAAATTTACCATCCAAACCCCGAAAGCATCTCAATGAAGATTAAGGAAGCCGAAATTATCGAGTTGATGTTGAGCGAAAAATCCCGTGAAAAAGGTGTTCGCTTAATGATGGATGCTTATCAGAGCAGGTTATATTGGCATATAAGAAGAATTGTTGTAGATCATGATTTGGCGCAGGATGTTTTGCAGGATACTTTCATTAAAGCTTACCAGAATTTTCATCAGTTCAAACAGGACAGTCAGTTATACACCTGGCTTTACCGTATTGCAACCAACGAATCGCTGCAGCAGCTGAACAAACTGAAAAGAATGCAGAAAACCGACGAAGATCCTGAATATCATCTTCAGAATCTTATGGCTGACAATGTCTCAGCGGAAGCGGAGGAAATTCAGGTATTACTTCAGAAAGCCATTCATTCTTTACCCGAAAAACAGAAACTGGTGTTCAATATGAGATATTATGACGATTTGCCTTACGAAGAAATATCGAAAATTCTTGACATGTCCGTCGGAACGCTGAAAACCAATTACCACTACGCCAAACAGAAAGTAGAAGATTATATTAAAGCAAATTATACAGAATAAATTTTTATTCAGGCAAAAATTTGATAAGAAACATTTTAAGATGAAAAATTTAGATATAGAAAATTTAGAGCGAAAAAATATTTACAAAACGCCCGACCGTTTTTTTGATGACATTCAGGCGAAAGTTCTGCGGGAAACAGCTCCACAGAAACAGGCGAAAGTAGTGAAACTGAATTGGGCTTATGCAATGGCCGCTGCAGTAGCGATGGTCTTTGGAATTACGTTTTTTGTAAACCAAAGCAACGACAGCGAGAATACAGCTCAATTAAAGGCTTCAAATATTGAAAACGGCTCTGCAAACACTACGATAACAGAAGTAAAACCCCAAAAAGAAGCAACAGTTGCATATCAAACTTTGCAGAATGATTTAACTTCTACCGCTCAGGATAATCAAAAAGAAAACGAAAGACTTGTAGGAGTTGTCAGCACTAAGACAACAAGCGCAGATGTTCAGACAAAAAGAATCACCGCTCCGGTTTCCGAAGTTCAGGTAGATCAGATGCTCTCCAATTTTACTTCGGCTGAATTGGCAGATTTAGGAAAAAATACAGAACAGGACATTTATTTGGATCTGTATAATTAAAATTAAAACAGACATGAAAAAGATTTTATTTTTAGGAATCACCCTATTATTTGCGTCAAACAGTTTTGCCCAGGAACAGAAATATGACTGGAAAAAAATGAAGCCCGAGCAGAGAAAGGAAGTCATCCAGAATATGAGTCCACAGGAAAGAATGACCCTTCTGAAGCAGTTCCGCGAAAATATGATCGTCTCCGAACTTGATGTTCCACAAAACGAGCAAACCGAATTCAAAACCCTTTTTTCGGAATATCAGGACAAGCAGAACGAGATAAAAAATAAGTTCAAGCCGAGCGAAGATTACGATAATATGAGTGACGAAGAAGCAAAGCGACATCTCAACGAAAGTTTCGAAATTGGCCAGCAACTTTTAGACAACAGAAAAATATACGCGCAGAAATTCATGAAAGTGATCAAGCCGCAGCAGGTACTGCAGATGTACCAGACAGAAGGTAAAATGCGCAACAAAATATTAGATAAAAAAGACGGGCAATCTAAAAAAAGCCCGCAGAGCAGGCGACCATAATAGTTTATTTTTTTAATGTTTGAACGACCTCTACATCCTTTGTGCAGAGGTCGTTCTTTTTTTTGGCGATCCCCTCGCCGCCGCAAAACCCGCACCTTGGGTCGGGCTATACACTGCAACTCCTCGTTCCCAAACTTTCCCCACGCTTACTGCGGGGTCTCCGTTGCTATCCCTATCGCAAATACGGCCTCGAAATTGTAAGAAAAATTCCGACAAAAAACACTAAATTTGCCAACTATCTAGAATATTCAATGAAAAACATACGAAACTTTTGCATTATTGCACATATCGACCACGGGAAATCAACTTTGGCAGACCGGCTTTTGGAATATACCGGTACGGTAACCCAAAGAGAACTGCAGTCGCAAACCCTGGACGACATGGATCTGGAAAAAGAACGCGGTATTACCATAAAATCCCACGCCATCCAGATGGATTATGAACTGAACGGTGAAAAATATATTCTCAACCTTATCGATACACCGGGACACGTTGATTTTTCCTACGAAGTTTCCCGTTCTATTGCAGCTTGTGAAGGCGCATTGCTTATTGTGGATGCCGCGCAGAGTATTCAGGCACAAACAATCAGTAATTTATATTTGGCTTTGGAAAACGATTTAACCATCATTCCAATTCTTAATAAAATCGATTTACCTTCCGCAAATCCGGAAGAAGTTACTGATGAAATCATGAATTTGATCGGGTGCGAATACGACGATGTTTTACGCGTTTCCGGAAAAACAGGCGAAGGCGTTCATGAGCTCTTAGAGCATATTGTGAAAAGGATTCCGGCTCCGGTTGGGGATCCCGATGCGCCGCTGCAGGCTTTGGTTTTCGATTCTGTCTACAATCCGTTCCGCGGAATTGAAGCGTATTTCAAAGTGGTAAACGGCAGCATCAAAAAAGGTCAGCGCATTAAATTCATGGCGACAGGGAAAATGTACGAAGCCGATGAGGTAGGAACATTAAAATTAAAGCAGTCACCGAAAAAAGAAATTCTGACGGGAGATGTAGGTTATATTATTTCAGGGATTAAAGATGCTCGAGAAGTAAAAGTAGGAGATACCATCACTACTTTTGAAAATGGGGCAGCCGCAGCAATTGAAGGTTTTGAAGAAGTGAAACCTATGGTTTTTGCCGGAATTTATCCAATTGAAGCTGAAGATTTTGAGGAATTGAGATTTTCTCTGGAGAAATTGAGACTGAATGACGCTTCATTGGTTTTCGAGCCGGAAAGTTCTGCAGCACTTGGTTTCGGTTTCCGTTGCGGATTCCTCGGAATGCTGCACATGGAAATCGTTCAGGAAAGACTCGACAGAGAGTTCAATATGGATGTTATTACTACAGTTCCCAACGTTTCATACCACGGTTACACCAAGAAGGATCCTGAAAAAATGATCCTCATTAATAACCCTTCAGAAATGACAGACCCAATGATGTTGGATCGCGTTGAAGAGCCTTTTATCAAAGCTTCTATTATTACCAAATCCGATTTCGTTGGTGCGGTGATGACTTTATGTATTGAGAAACGGGGCGAAATCGTCAATCAAAGTTATTTAACTTCAGAACGGGTAGAACTCGTATTCAATATGCCTTTGGCGGAAGTGGTTTTCGATTTTTATGACCGTTTGAAATCAATTTCTAAAGGTTATGCTTCTTTCGATTATCATCCGATCGGTTTCCGTGCTTCGAAACTGGTAAAAATGGATATCCTGATCAATGGCGATATGGTAGATGCGCTTTCTTCCTTAATTCACGACAGCAACGCTTATTATATCGGAAAAAGAATGTGCGAAAAACTGCGCGAACTGATCCCGAGACAACAGTTTGATATTGCTGTTCAGGCAGCATTAGGAGCAAAAGTTATTGCGAGAGAAACCATTAAAGCTTTAAGAAAAGACGTTACGGCGAAATGTTACGGTGGTGATATTTCCAGAAAACGTAAACTCCTTGAAAAGCAGAAAGAAGGAAAGAAAAAGATGAAACAGATTGGTAGAGTTGAGGTTCCGCAATCTGCATTTATGGCGGTGTTGAAACTGAATGACTAAATACTGAAACTATCCTTATAAGACTTAAATTCCTGAATTTTTCAGGAATTTTTTATTTATTTTCGTTAAAATTTTTAAAAATGAAGTTCAACATACTCATCATTCTATTCTCTTCACAACTGATTTTCGCTCAGCAAAAATTCCAGACTCCTTACGAAAAAGGCAACGGAAACCAAACCGTTACTTATGAGGAAATGGTAAAGTATTATGCTGATCTCGATCAAAACTTTGAAAATATTTCCATTGAAAATTTCGGACAGGATGACAATGGCGAACCGATTAAAGTGGTAGTTTTTAATCCTTCAAAAAACAAAAATAATCCTGTCATCCTGATCAACAACGGAATTCATTCCGGCGAACCCGACGGAATTGACGCCACCATGATGCTGATGCGGGATTTGGCTACCGGAAAAATTTCTGCTAAAAACTTAAGGATTGCAGCCGTTCAAGCCTATAATATTTCAGGGATGTTGCGGAGAGGAAAATATAGCCGCGCCAATCAAAACGGTCCGGAAGAATATGGTTTCCGCGGAAATGCGAGAAATTACGACCTGAACCGTGATTTTATTAAGAATGACAGCGAAAACGCCAAAGCTTTCCAGCAGATTTTTCAACACTTTAAACCCATTTATTTCATTGACAATCATGTAAGTAACGGTGCCGATTATCAATATTTATTTACTTATATCTCCACTAATAAAGAAAGACTGGGTAAAACATTAGGCAATTATTTCAACAGAAAAATGCAGCCCGAAATTCTGCAGCATCTGGAAAAAAAGGGAATTCTTACCACGCCTTACGTGAATATCCACGGTGACTCCCCTGATGAAGGTTTCCCGGCGTTCATGGATTCTCCGCGTTATGCGACAGGTTATACCACGCTTTTCAATACGTTGGGAACCGTTGCCGAAACGCATATGCTGAAGCCTTACAGTGACCGTGTTCGTGCTACTTATGAATATATGCTGAGTTCCATTAATTATGTCAGCAAAAATGCTTCAGAAATTCAGAAGAAAATGACAGAAAGTCTGATTGAACTGCAGCCAGGAATGAAATACAGTTTACAGTGGAAAACCGACGACAGTAAATTTCAGCTGATTGATTTCAAAGGATATGAAGCCGGAAAAAAAACCAGCGGAGTTTCCGGAAAACCAAGATTGTTTTATGACCGGACAAAACCCTTTACCCGAAAAGTGAAGTTTTTTAATGATTATGTATCTACCAGAGAAATTAAAATCCCCAGTTACTATGTGATTCCTAAATCTGAATACAAAGTGATTAAATACCTTAAAAGAAACAGTATCAAACTGAGGGAAATTGCCAATGATTCGGTGATCAGCGTTGAGCTATACAGGATTGCCGATTATAAAACGGTGAAAAATCCTTACGAAGGTCATTATCTTCATTATGAAACCAAAACGAAATCTGAATTTAAAAACATCGGTTTCAGAAAAGGAGATTTTCTGGTTTCCACAAGGCAGAACGGTGTGAAATATCTCCTGGAAACCCTTGAACCGGAAGCAATCGATTCCTTTTTCAACTGGAATTTCTTTGACGGAATTCTTGGCCAAAAGGAATATTTCTCCGATTACGTCTTTGAAGATACCGCCGCAGAACTGTTGAAAAACAATCAGGTTTTAAAAACCGCCTTCGAGTTCGAAAAAGTGGCAAACCCCGATTTTGCAAAAGACGGAAATGCTCAACTGGACTGGGTTTATAAACATTCCGATTATTATGAAGGAACGGTTGGGTTATATCCGATTTTCAGGATCCAGTAGAAACCAATTAATAAAAAAAGGCAAACTTAAGGTTTGCCTTTTTTTGTTCAGTACTATTTGGGAAGCCCTTTTTTCAGTGCATAATTTGCTCTTTCAATGGCTTTCTTCTCTTTCCAGTCCATGTATCTTTTTTTGAATTTTCCTTTCATGAAATTATCAAAATTCCTCTGAACCGTCAGATTCCACAGTGAATGTGCTTTTACTCCCCACGATTTATCCCAAGCTCTGAGTGAAATGGAGAAACTTCCGTCCAGATATTTCATCCAGTGCCACCACCCGGTAGGCATGAATAAAGTGTCGCCATGCTCCAGGAAGCATTCGACGCCCTCAACACCTTCCAATGCAGGAAATTTTTCAAAATCTGGGTTTGCAATATCATAATCTTCCAGCGCATAAGTGGCGTACGGAATCTTGTAAAGGCGGTCTTTCCATTTATAATCAAACAGCAGAATATGTTTCCGCCCGTTGAAATGCGTGTGGAAAATATGCGCCATATCAATGTCATAATGCAGGAATGTCACTGAACCTTTACCGCCAAAAAACATGTTCGGATATTTATCAAGAAAGCCACCCATCAGTTCTTTCGGTGAGAGATAATCTTCGAGTAATTTAGGGGCAGATTTAATGGGATCAAAGAGAAAAATCCGCAGATCGGTAGGTTCCTTCTGGATCAGATCGATATAATCCCCAAACTTCATTTTTGCTGCCGAGGAGTTGATAGGAGCCGAAGGATCGGCCTTGGAAGAATCATAAAGCGGAACTTCAACGTCACCCACTACTTCTTTCATGTAGTCCATCGTCCATTTTTGGTAAGCCGGCCAGTTTTTGGCCATGTTTCGGATGACTACCGGTTTTCTGGGAATCAAATATTTTTCCCGGAATTCTTCTTTGGTAATGTCTTCTACAACATCAATCGGCGTTAAATGAAGTCCCATATTAAGTAAGTGTTAATTGGCAAAATTATGAAAAAAGAAATTTCAATGACTTAAAAGATGATAGTTTTTATCAAATACGGAACACCGCTTCACTCTCAATGTCTTTGTTAATCACACATTTTCTGTAACAAATATGATGCAGCGTCTACTAATTTTAAAAAACATTCATGAAATTTTTCTCTACACTTTTCTTCACCTTTTTTTTCGCAGTTATTTCTTATGCCCAGACAACGGTTTCGGGGAAAATCACTGATGCGGACGGGCAACCGATTCCCAGCGCCAGTGTTACGATCGAAGAACCTGGAAAAGACGCCATTATGGCTTATTCAATTTCCAATTCGAAAGGCGAATATAAAGTTACTTTTACTTCCGCAGAACCTAATGTCGATTTAAAAATCAAAGCCTTTAACCAAAAGCCTTTGTTGAAATCCATTAAAAATCAGAATCAAACCCTTGGTTTCAGCATGGATTCTGATGCGACCGAAATTAAAGAAGTAAAACTCAAAACCAAACTTATTACCAAAAAAGGGGATACCATTTCCTATGATTTAAAAGCATTTGAAAGCAAAGCCGACCGGACTTTGGCTGATGTTTTAAAGAAAATTCCGGGGATTGAAGTAAACGGAGACGGATCAGTACTTTATCAGGGCGAGCCGATCAACAAATTCTATGTTAACGGAAAAGATTTAATGGAAGGCGGATACGGGACAGTGAACAACTCGTTACCGAAAGATGCCGTTCAGAAAGTTGAAGTATTGGAAAACCACCAGCCTGTGAAGATTCTTCAGGATAAAGTGCCGTCGGAAAATGCTGCGCTGAACGTAGTTTTGAAGAAAACGGTTACCATGACCGGTAGAGGCGAAGTAGGTGTCGGAATGGATCCATTACTTTGGAATGTAAAACTGACACCAATGTTTTTCGGGCAGAAAAACCAGTGGGTTGTCAATTATAAAGCGAATAACAACGGCGAAAGTGTTGAAAAAGAAGGAAATCTTTTAAGTTTCGGCAGCCGCTGGGAAGGCAGAAGAATTCAGGCTTCACAGAAAAGTTGGACTAATCTTGAAACTGCAGATGTGCCCAACGTTCCGGAAAAAAGATATCTGCAGAACAATGTTCATTATTTCTCAGCGAACCTTCTTACCAATCCTTTCAAAAGTAAAGAATGGGAACTGAAAGCCAATGCAAGCTATACCAATAACAGGATTGAAAGACGTGATAACAGGATTGAAATTTTTCAACCGGGCTCACCTAAATTATTGAGCGGCGGAGAACTTACTTCTTTCACTTCCAATAATTTCTATACCAACGCCACTAAAGGGGAAGTAATTTTCACGAAAAATGCTAAAAAAGGTTTCTTTAAAAATACTACAACATGGAACGGTTTCTGGAACGAGAGTAATGCGGAAACACAAAGGGACATTGCTAAAGAAGATGAATCTGGAAATACGTTTTCTACCAACTACGCATCCGTCCAAGGCCTTAATTCCCCGTCCGGAATGATTCAGAACTCCCTAAGTGCTATTTTACCGTGGAAGGAAAAACTGTTTAATGTGATGAGCTATATCAGTTACCAGAAGGATCAGCAAACGCTTTCCGTTTCGCCTTCCTCTTATCTCAATATGGGAGACAATTTCCCTAAAGCAGTCAACTTTGCGGTATCCAAACAGTTTGCGAAATCGAATACCTTTATCGCCAATCATTCCGCATCCGTAGGATTTTCTTATAAGAAATTCACTTTCACACCGGAAATGGGATTAAATATGAGTTTTAATAATCTTGAATCGATTCTTTTAGGTGGCAGCAACAGTTTTGTAAGTTATGGTGCTGACTATGAGAATAATTTGGATTGGAATGAAGTACAGCCTTACACCCAGGTGGGGATTAATTATAAATCCAGCAATTTTAACTTCAGTGCCAATTTACCGCTGAATTTTTACGGAATTACTTATAAAGACCATTTGAGAAATCAGTTTTTAGACAATGACAAAATCGTTTTCGAACCCAGTTTATTTGCTTCTTATGATTTCGCTTCGTTTTTTAAATGGTGGGTTTTTGCCAACCAGTCTTACGATTTCGGAAATTTCGGGTTTTTGTATGGCGGACAAATGCTGACTTCTCCTGTTGGGCTCACGAAGAGATATGATGACACGAATCCGCTAATGCCTGAATATCTTTCAAGAAATTTAGGAACAAGATTAGAGTACAGAAACCCGCTGAATAATCTCTTTTTCAATGTGAGATACGGTTACAATACGAACAAGAGAAATATCATTGAAAGATTTACCGGGGAAGGATTCAGTTCCCAGCTTACTTTGGCAGCGATTGATAACACTACTATTTCAAGAACTGAAAGTGCAGAAATCGGGAAGTATTTTCCTAAGTTTAAAACCAATGCTTCATTTAATTTTTCCAATACCAATTCTAACGGATATACCTTTTTCAATACTTTAGTGAAAACTAAATCGAACCGCCAGAATTTAGGTTTCAAGTTTAACAACACCTATTTTTCCTGGCTGAGCGTTGATTACAATATCTCCATGAACTGGTCTGAAAGCATCAACGAATCATTTAATGTTTCACAAAAAAATTCCGGATGGAACCACAATCTTGCGGCTTATGTTTATCCGGTGGAAAACCACACTGTTGGGTTTTTCTGGGATGATTTAAACACCAAATCCGGTGGAGAAAGTTTCAGAAACTCATTCTTTGATCTTTCTTATCAGTACACCTGGTCCAAGAAGAAAATCGATTTTGAACTGAAATGGATGAATATTGGCAATAAAAAAGCATTCGAAGACATTTCTTACGATCCCAGTTTCCTGCTGACGACCAAACGCACCATGTATATCCGTCCAAGCCAGGTAATGTTTACGGTAAAATTCAATTTTAAATAGTTTTAAAAATACTGAATCATGAAAAAATTATCAGCCTTATTTTTGTTAGTTGGTTTGATGCTTTCCGCACAGAACAATAGAGTGATTTATGAATATAAATTCGCGCCGGATTCCACCAAAACTGACAGTCTGAAAACCGAATGGATGTATCTCGACATCAGTAAAAAAGGATCGAAATTTTACAGCAAGAGTACTTTTGAAAGCGATTCTATCATTCAGGAAAGCATCAGAAAACAGATGGCTTCGGGGATGAGAAATATTTCGGTTTCAAAGCAGAGACGACGCGAAATTAATTATGAAGTAGAAAAAACCTATCCGGAATACAAAACCTATTTAGTTTCCAACATCGGGAATGATACCTATAAAGTGGTAGAAGACCGGAAACCCGACTGGAAAATTTCGTCCGAGAAAAAGAAGCTGGGAACTTTCAGCGTACAGAAAGCAACAGCCGATTTTGCGGGAAGAAAATGGACCGCCTGGTTCACCACAGATGTTCCCATTCAGGACGGGCCGTATAAATTTTCAGGTCTTCCCGGATTGATTGTGGAGGTTGCAGACCAAACCGGAACCCATAAAATGGAGCTGAAAGGTTTGAAAAAAATTCCCGAAAGCAAAACAGAAGAACTCAACACTCAGGGAAAAGATATACCGATGCTCAGAAAAAAGCCTATCGAAGTGAACCGCCAGCAGTATGTAAAACAGCTGAAACAATACGAAAATGATCCGGTTCAGGGGATGAGAGAGATTCTGAACCGTCCCAATTCCAAAGTCATGATCAATGTAAACGGTAAAGAGATTTCTGATCCTAAAGAAATTCTCCGGGAACTGGAAAAAAATGCCAAGGAAGAAATACAGCGCAATAACAATAAAATTGAACTGGTACCTTAAAAGAAAATCCCGCCTTCCAAAAAGGCGGGATTCATCATTTATCTAACTTATTAAAAACTAACTAAAAGTTCTGTTCATCTGCTGAGGGACCGTAACTTCCCGGCACCAGAATATTATTCAATCTGTAATAAACCCCTAACTGTGCTCTGTGATGCGTAAGCTGGTTTAAAGCATGGCGTATGGCGCTGTACTTCGTATAATCTGCCAGCACTTTTTCGCCCATATTCATACTCCATCTTCCGTCTAAATCTTCTTCACTGATGTTATCCAAAGCGGCTTTGCTTTTGTTATAATCATCTTCCAGTTTCTGTTTCAGTTCAGCTTTTGTGGCTAAATTGGAAGGTTGGTAATCGCCGGCAGAAAAATCTAATTTGTCGGTTGTCAGAATCGTTTCCGGCCATCCTACAATCTCTACAATATGCGTTGCAAGCGGCATCAGTTTCATGCTTTTTTCGTGTGGTGCGTAGTCATTTTTTCCTTCGGGAAAATTCTCAATAAATTTTGAAGTGGTTTCATACTCGTTTTTCAGTTCCTCCTTAAGGTTGGATAAAGTGTTCATAGTCATATTTTTATGGAATAAAGATATTATGATTTCAAACAGCGGTCATCATAAATAATTATAAATTATTCTTAAATTTTTGTAACAATTATTTCAACTTCTTTACTAATGATTAAATATTAAAAATGAAAAAACTAATTTCCCTCCTTTTTATTACCGCATTCGTTGCGTTAAATGCCCAGGAAACCGCCAACCGGTTCTTTTACGAATTAAGCTTCAAGCCTAAAAAAGATTCCGCCAGAACCGATAAAGTGATGATGATTTTAGACATCACGAAAGACAAATCTATTTACCGCGATTACACTATGGTTGCGCAGGATTCTATTATGAAAATCCAGGTAGAGGCGATGCAGAAATCCGGTGTCTTCAAAGACATTTCCAAAATGGTCACCATGCCTAAATTTTCAGAAAAGGTTTACAAGTTCTATCCGGAAATGAAAGTGCAGTATGTTGAAAGAATTTCAAGCGGGTTTACTCCAATGAATATCGGTTATAACGATGATAGCAAAATCAACTGGAAAATCTCCAACGAAAAAGCCAAAATAGGCAGCTACAATACCCAGAAAGCAACTACAGAATTTGGCGGCAGAACCTGGAATGCATGGTTCAGTTCGGATATTCCGCTTCAGGACGGCCCGTATAAATTTCATGGATTACCTGGGCTTATCGTGAAAATCGAAGACGAAGGAAAAAATTATTCATGGGAACTGAAGGGAAACAAAAAGGTTGAAAACTTTAATGAAGTTACTTATCTGGAGTCGATTTCCCCGGGAGGAAACGGTGGAAAAGTAGCGGAAATAAGCCGCGATAAATTCGACAAAACTTTCAATGACTTTAAAAAAGATCCATTTGCATCCGCAAGACCTATGCTGAAACCCGAAATGTTATCCCAGAAAATGCCGGGAAGTGATACCACAATTGGAGACATGGTAAAACAACAGGAGAAAATGCTGAAAGATTTTTACGGGGCCAACAACAACCCGATTGAAATTCAGCAGGTTCCTAAAAAGGACAAGAAATAAGATTCATTTTAACTAAATTATATTTTTTTTTAAACCCCGAAATTCAATGTTTCGGGGTTTTTTTATGAATGTTGTCAGTTTAATACCATTCCTTATTTAGATTTAATTTAAATAACTTATCTTTGCTCTTCAAAAATTGAGTCTTGAAAAGAGATATTTCTAATAAATTATGCTGCTTCCCGAAGGAGAAATCCGGGAAAATTCTGGGTTACGAAAACGAAGACCTCAAAATGCCCAATAAAATTATTGAGATGGGACTTCTTCCGGAAACCGTTTTCAGAATCCTTTATCAAGCGCCATTCAAAGGTCCTCTTTATATTGAGTTTGGCGACGAAAAAAGCAGAATCGCACTTCGTGAAGAGGAGGCACGGTTTATTATTGTAGAATCTGTGTAAATGCAAACATCTTCCCAAAACAAACAAATCCTTTTAGTCGGAAACCCGAACGTTGGGAAATCGACGGTCTTTAATCTGCTCTGCAACAAAAAGCAGAAAACAGGCAATTATGCGGGAGTTACCGTAGCCAGCCATTCCGGAAATTACGATTATAAAGGCGAAAATATTGAAGTTATCGATTTACCTGGCTCTTACAGCGTTTATCCGACTTCGGAAGACGAAGCTATTTTCTCGAAATTTTTAATTGAGGAACAGCAGAATTACATTGGTGTAGTTTATATCCTGGAAGCTTTAAGCATTAAAAGAGGTTTGCTTCTTTTTCAGCAGATTCAGGATCTGGGAATTCCGGTGTTACTTATTGTGAACCAAATTGATCAGGCCGAAAGACGCGGAATAAACATAAATCTTGAGGAACTTTCCAAAGAACTGGGCGTAAAAGTTTTGCAGACCAATGCGAAACAGAATTTAGGAATTGACGAGCTCCGCGAAGAAATTTTCAATAATAATTTCACTAAATCAGAAACCGTTTCCTTCGAAATTCCATTGGAACAGAAGGGTTTGGTTTTCAAGATTTTAGCCGAAACCAAAGAGAGCAATCAGTATAAAATCTGGACACTTCTTTCCTCTGATACTTATATCGGTAAGCTGGAAACCGTTAAAGACCAGATGAATGATGATGAGGTAAAATGTCTAGTTCCCAAAAGACTGCAGACCCAGGAAACCATCAGACGTTATCAGAGCATCGATAAAATTATTACAAAGGTTTTATCCAAAAAGCCACAGTTCAAAGAGCTTTTAACGGAGAAATTAGATAAAATTTTAGTGCATAAAGTTTGGGGATATTTAATATTTGCCCTCATACTTTTGGTTATTTTCCAAAGTGTTTTCTTTCTGGCAGAATATCCGATGAACTGGATTTCTGATTTTTTCCTTTGGCTTTCTACTTTTGCTAACACTCATCTTCCGGAAGGACCTATTAATTCACTTATCGCGAACGGAATTATTCCGGGAATCGGTGGAATTATGGTTTTTGCACCACAGATCGGAATCCTTTTATACTTCCTTTATCTGCTGGAAGATTCCGGTTATATGGCGAGAGTTATCTTTTTAATGGACCGTTTTTTAAGACCTTTCGGACTTAACGGAAAAAGTATTGTGCCGCTTGTTTCAGGAACTGCATGTGCCATTCCGGCAATCATGTCGACAAGAAATATTGAGAATGTAAAAGAAAGACTGATTACCATTCTTGTAACGCCTTTTATGACCTGCTCTGCGCGGCTTCCAGTGTACAGTATTATTATCGCTTTAATTATTCCAGATGAGTATTTTGGAGGAATAAGTTACAAAGCTCTGGCATTGATGGCAATGTATATTTTAGGATTTGTAACCTCTCTGATCGCTTCATTGATTCTTAAAAAATTTATTAAAAATAAAGGGAAATCATTCCTCGTGATGGATTTGCCTACCTATAAAATGCCTCTTTTCGGATACGATTTCAAACTGATGTTGGGGAAGGTATGGGAATTTATCACAGGAGCGGGAAAAATCATTTTTATTGTAAGTATATTAATTTGGTTTTTCAGTTATTTCGGACCGAAAGAATCACCGGATCAGTTGGTTGCCTCAGACGTGAAATTAGAAAAATCTTACCTCGCGAAAATGGGTAAATCCATTGAGCCTGCTATCGCACCGCTTGGTTATGACTGGAAAATGGGAGTCGGAATCCTTACCAGCTTTGTGGCGAGAGAAGTTTTCGTAGGAACAATGTCCACGTTATATTCACTGGATGACGATGCACCGGAAGGAAAAATAATTGATAAAATGCGTCACGACGTAAAACCCAATGGCGAAAAAGTCTTCAATTTTGCGACCGGAATTTCAATTTTGTTTTTCTATGCTTTTGCCATGCAATGTGTGTCCACTTTAGCCGTTGTATATAAAGAAACCAAATCGTGGAAATGGACGGCAGCTCAGCTTTTCGGAATGTCCGGACTTGCCTATATCGCCTCATTCATCGTTTATCAGCTATTAAAATAATGGATAATTCTTTGATTTTACAGTATCTCATTATCGCAGCAATCGTTTTGTTTGCGGGATATTCCCTGTTTAAAATTATAAGGAAAAATTTTACTTCCAAAAAGTTTAAAAAAGGCAAATCGGGATGCGATTCGGACTGTGGCTGTTCATAAGAAATTCATTTTCCCCTAGTTTTTTATTCGTATTTTTGCACCAATTTAAATCTCTAATTTAAAATCAATTAGGCAATGTCTTTAATCAAAAGTATATCAGGAATCCGCGGAACCATTGGTGGAAAAGTGAATGAAAACCTTACTCCGCTGGATGTAGTGAAATTTACTTCCGCTTTCGGAACCTGGCTTCAAAACAATAAAAACAAAAAAGCGTTAACCCTTGTTGTTGGTCGTGATGCAAGAATTTCAGGTGCAATGGTGAATTCTTTAGTTACCGCAACTTTACAGGGACTGGGAATTCATGTGGTTGATTTAGGACTTTCTACAACGCCAACCGTTGAAGTGATGGTTCCTGAGCTGAACGCTGACGGTGGAATTATTTTAACCGCTTCCCACAATCCAAAACAATGGAATGCGCTGAAATTACTGAATGAAAAAGGAGAATTTATTACCGGAGAAAACGGAGCCGAAGTTTTGGCTTTAGCGGAGAATGAGGATTTCGATTATGCGGAAGTAGATGATTTAGGAAAATACGAAACCCGTGACGACGGTTTTGATATTCATATCAGAAAAATCCTGGATTTGCCGATGGTAAATGCAGAAATTATAAAAAGTAAAAAGTTCAAAATTGTCGTTGATGCCGTAAATTCAACAGGTGGCATCGCCATTCCACAGCTTATTGAAAAACTGGGGTGTGAAGTGGTAAAGCTTTACTGCGAACCGAACGGACAGTTTCCTCACAATCCGGAACCGTTGAAAGAACATTTGGGTGATATTTGCGAACTCGTGAAAAAGGAGAAAGCAGATTTGGGAATCGTTGTAGATCCTGATGTTGACCGTTTGGCTCTGGTAGACGAAAACGGCGAGCTTTTCGGTGAAGAATATACTTTGGTTGCCGTCGCAGATTATCTTTTGAGAAACAAAAAAGGTGCTGCAGTATCCAATCTTTCTTCAAGCCGGGCTTTAGGTGATGTAGCGAAGAATTTAAATTCGGAATATTTCGCGAGCGCTGTCGGAGAAGTAAATGTAGTGACGCTGATGAAGGAGAAAAACGCCGTAATTGGCGGGGAAGGAAACGGCGGAATCATTTATCCTGATCTTCATTACGGAAGAGATTCTCTAGTAGGCGTGGCCTTGTTTTTGACGCATTTAGCGAAAGAAAACAAAACAGTTTCCGAGCTCAGAGCAACGTATCCGTGCTATTTTATGGGTAAAAATAAAATTGAACTCACTCCCGATATCGATGTTGATGCTCTTTTAACTAAAATGGAAAAGGAGTATCAAAATGAAAAGATTTCTACGGTTGACGGTGTTAAAATCGATTTTGAAAAGAACTGGGTTCATTTAAGAAAATCCAATACAGAGCCGATTATCAGGATTTATACCGAAGCATTTTCTCAGGAAGAAGCCGACAGTTTAGGAGATCATATGATCGAGAAGATAAAAAGTTTGATTTAAAAATCAGAAATATTGCAAATTTGATTTTTCAGAAAATTATATTAATTTTAATTAAATTTTTAAAATGGAAATCGATTTAAGTATTCAGAATAAGAAGCTCGAATTAATTCAGTGGCTTTCTACTGTTGAAGATTTATCTGTGATCAATAAAATTTTTGAGATAAAAAAAGAAAAATCAGATTGGTGGGACGAATTATCGGAAGCTGAAAAAGAATCCATTGAAAAAGGGTTGAAAGATCTGGATGAAGGAAAGACAGTTTCGCATTCCGAAGTAAAAAAGCTCTATGAAAAGTGGTTATGAAATTGTTTGGTCCGACCAGGCTTCGGATGAACTTACAAAAACACTAGAATATTTAGAGCAGAATTTTACAGAAAAAGAACTGAAAAGATTATCAAGAGAGATTGAAAAAAATTTAAACTTAATTTCTGAAAATCCATTAATTTTTTCAGGTACCGATATAAGAAATGTAAGAAAAGTTATTATAGCGAGATATAATACATTATACTATAGGATTAAAGGAAAAAACATTGAAATTATTTCATTCTTTTCAAACAGACAAAATCCTGCAAAAAGAAAAATTTAATTAAAATAAGTTTTTTCGAAGTTTAGAAGGAATTTTTAAACATTGAAATGACGATGAGATAACACATTGGAAGAATTTTTTGAAAACGAACTGGTAAAAAAGTTCGAAGAAATGGTGGAAAATAATGACGAGCTATACTTCGAAACCGAAGAATACGAGGACATTATTATCTATTATCTGGAGATGGGAGATATTTCTTTCGCAGAAATGGCAACAAATTATGCGCTGAAACTTCATCCTAATTCTCTGGAATTAAAGATTAAAAAATTCGAGGTCTATTTAGAACTCGAAAATTATACACAAGCCAAAGAACTGATGCAGGAATTGAAGGAATCTTCGATGGAAAGCACAGATTTCATGGTGTGTTGCGCAAAATATTATTCAAACCTCGGCAACCCGAGAAGAGCCATCGAATATTGCGAAAAAGCACTGGAACTGGAGGAAGAAGAAAATTTCCTGCACAACTTTATCGCTGACGAATACGTTAATCTCGAAGATCCGTTTAATGCTCTGAAGCATTACAAACTGGCTTTGAAATTTGATCAGGAAGATGAATATTCGCTGGAAAATGTGATGTTCTGCTATAACCAGCTGAAAAGAAGTGACGAAGCGATTGAATTTCTGAACGGCTATCTCGATCAGTTTGCCTTTTCCGAAACAGCGTGGTATGAATACGGACAGTTTTATTTCAACAGAAAAAACTACGAGGAAGCCATTAAAGGATTCGATTATCTTTTGGCAATAAATCCACAGTCTGTTGGAGTTTATGCCAATAAAGCAGCCTGTTTCGAAGCGATGGGAGAGTGGCTGAAAGCAATTTCTGTATACGAAGAAATGCTTGAACTGGAATACACGAAATCCTTTACGTTTTATAAAATAGGTTTGTGTTACAAAGAAAACAAACAGCCGGTTCAGGCCCTGAATGCTTTTCAGAAATCCTTGAGAGATGATCCTCAGTTTTATCTTTCGATGATGGAGCAGTCGTACATTTATGAGGAGATGGGCGGCATGAAAGAAGCACTGCATTTTGCCAAAGAAGCGGTTTCAATGAACGGAAGTAATCTGGATTATCAGAAAAGACTGGCTTACTTGTATATTGATTCAGGAAAGTTTGAAGAAAGTTTGGAATGTCTGAAAAAACTTGTGGATTTCGAACCTACAAGATTTTATAATTGGTACGCCTATTCTGAAGTCCTGATGCTGATTGGAGATTATGAAGATGCTATTTCGGTCCTCAAAAACGCTACCAAAATGCATAACAGAGCCGAGCTTTATTATCAGCTGAGCAACTGTTATTTCCACATGAATAACCAGAAAGAAGGAAGGAACGTGCTTTCGTCAGCTTTAGATCTTGACCCGAATCTTCTGGAAGATATGAAACAGAAATATCCATTCATCAAAGAAGAAGCAGATAAAGTAAAAGCGAAAAAGAAATAATTCTCATTAAATGTAAATAAAAAAACGCGCCCGAAAGGACGCGTTTTTTATTTTTGAACACCTTTTAGATGGTTTTCTTTCACAGATCTTTTCCTAAATAATACAAACCTTTCAAGGTGTGTAAACGGTCCGCAATATGTATTTTGTCCGTCAAAGGTTTATAGACATGCGAAACGCCGCCGGTTGCCACAACGAAACAGTCATCCTCAACTTCTTCATTGATCCGGTCGATAAAACCTTCCACCATTCCCAGGAATCCGTAAACCATTCCGCTCTGCATACAGGCAACGGTATCTAATCCAAGAACTTTTTTAGGTTTAATTAGTTCAATTTCAGGAAGTTGTGCGGTGTCGTGGATTAAAGAATTCAGGGAAGTGATAATTCCTGGAGCGATAATTACGCCCAAAGCTTCTCCTTTTTCATCAATACAGCTTGCGGTTAATGCCGTTCCGAAATCGAAAATAATTTTCTTTCCGTTTGGATAGAGATGATGTGCGGCCACGAGGTTTGCGTAGATGTCGGTTCCCATCTGTTTTGATTTGGGCTGCACTCCCGAATGGGTATTTCTGCTGACCGTAACAGGTTTTTTACCGTGGATTTTTTGTATTGCCCTCGTGATGTTATAGGTTAGTTGAGGAACCACGGAGCCTATAATAATCTTATCAATGTTGGCGGCATCAATTTTATGGGTTTGATACATCATCATAAACTGCATCTGCAGCTCGTCGCTGGTTCGGTAAGGTTTGGTATTGAGAATCCAGGAAATATCGCAGTTCTCTTCATTAAACAGCCCGAATCTGATGTTCGTGTTTCCGATGTTGATTACAATGGAATTCATTTTAATACCTTAAATTACTTTATTTCTACAAAATTATCTTCCGGATTAACATCTGCCAAGCGCTGAGAAAAATCAATTCCCAAGGCCGTAATCTGAGACTTGCTGTAAGGTATTGTGAACGTATATTCCTTCTGCGTCCATGGCCAGAAATTCAGTGTTTTGAAATCACCGTAAATATCTTTGGATTTCCAGACATGAGTCATATTTAGTGGAATTTGGTAGTTAACGACTTTTTTATCTTTTGTTAAAACAGAAAAATCAATGGGCATCGGGATCTGACCTTTATTTTCTAAAGTTATAGTCGTGGAATTGGTGTCATACTTTACATTTTTAACAGCATAATCTATAGTTTTCGTACTGTTAATCCAGTAATTATGGAACCATTTAAGATCCATTCCCGAAATTTTCTGTGCAATATGCATGAAGTCACGGTCCGTAGGATGCTTCAGTTTCCATTGGTTATAGAATTCTTTCATCACTAAAGAAAGATTCTGCTCCCCGATAATATAGCCCAGCTGAACAAGAAACAAATCACCTTTCACATATGAAGCAATCGAGTAAGCGCTTCCGTTATCGTGGTGATCAGCCAGCCATACTGCAGGCTCTTCTTTTCCGGTTTTCGTAAAATTGACATAGGACTTGATGGAGCCAACGAAAGGATTTGCTACCGGCTCTTTGGGAGGGAAAAGCTGATGCATGACGTAATCGTCATAGTAACTTGTGAAACCTTCATCCATCCACGGTCTAACGCTTTCGTTATAAGCTAAAATCTGCTGGTTGTAGGAGTGGCCGCCTTCGTGAACCATTAATCCTACCAACCCTTCCAGTGATCTGCCTTCTCCAAGAATCATGGTGCACATTCCGTACTCCATACCGCCGTCGCCGCCTTGTATAAACGAATAGGAAGGGTATACATATCTTCCGAACGACGCATTCATCAGTTGGAAGAATTTGGTTATATAAGGTTTGGATTCTTCCCAGAGCTTTGTTTTTTCAGATTTTTGGTAGACATAATATACTTTTGGGCCATCTAAAACGGTGAAAGATTCCACAGTATAATGGCGGTCTGCAGCCCATGCGAAATCAAGAAGGTTTTTAGCCGTCCAGCGCCATGTTGCTTTGTTTTTATTATCCGTTTTAACGCTCGCACTAGCATCGTAACCCTTCACTTCCAATGGATTTTCTAGGGTTCCTCCGGCTCCGATAATGTAATCCTTATCAATTTTAATACTCACATCGAAGTCAGAAAAAGGTGCGTGGAACTCTCTTCCAATATAGTCAAAAGTTGCCCAGCCGTCATAATCGTATTCAGCGATCTTTGGATACCACTGCGTCATCGTCATATCAATTCCTTCACGGTTGTTTCTTCCTGCTCTTCTGATCTGCTGAGGAATTACAGCGTCCCATTCCATTGTAAATGTGGTAGATGAATTTGGTTTTAAGGGAGTATTCAGTGTAACCTTCATAATGGTTTCCTGAATTTCAAACTTCAGATCTTTTCCGTTTTGTTTGATCCAGTGAATGTTTTGTGCGCCTTCTTCATTTTCCGGAATTGAAGCCAGTCTCGAAATTCCGTTGACCTGCAATCTTGAGTCACCGCTTTTCCCCTGGTTCTGAACCCTTTGATCCATCATAGAACCTGGTTTGAAAGCATTCCAATAGAGGTGAAAATAAACTACTTTCAATTCGTCAGGCGAATTGTTGGTATAGGTTAAGGTCTGATTGCCTTTGTAAGTAAAATTTTGTGCATCTACATCAATATCCATTTTGTATTTTGCAGATTGCAGATAGTAAGCGGTTTGCTGTGCCGAAAATATTCCGAAAACGAAAGTAAGAATAACGAGAAGTCCTTTGTTCATGTTAAAATAATTTTGATTGGGAAAGATAAGGAATTTTGGTTTTACCGGAAAAAGTTAAGTTTAGGATTCAGGCAAGTACAAATAAAAACCCTTCCAGAAGAAGTACTGAAAGGGTTAATGATGATTGAGTTAAACTCTATTTTTTCTCTGACGATTTTGCGCTCATCAGAATTTTCTCTAAAATTCTCAAAGTAATAAGGTAAGTTGGTTTCACTCCTGTTAGGCCAAGACCACCCGATGATAGGGTAGATCCGGTCTCCAGAGGATTGTCCGAAGCGTAATAAGCATACATCACAAAAAGGTCTTCCGAGATATGATGCCGGATTTTCGAAGCAACCTGAATCGCTTTCTGATAATGAGCTCCTTCCATTTCCAGCCCGATTGCTTTCCAGGAAGTATCCATGAAATATCTTAAAATATCTTTGTTCTGAAGTGAGGTTCCTAAAACCGTAACCATTCCGCCTTCGAAAGCCTGAAGATCATCATCTTCAAAATCTTCAAGTTTCAGCGCGTTTTCAAACGGATAGTTATCTGCGGTTCCTTCAAATACATGAGAAGTAGGAATCATAATATCTCCTTTTCCGCCCATTAAAATTCCCGCTTTACCCATGATTGAAATCGATTTCACTTTCATGGTGTAAATTTCGCCGTTGTAATCGTAAGGGCGGAGGAGCTCGTCCATTACTTCATAGGCCTGTTCACCGAAAGCATAATCGAAAACCATCACCACATCATCGCCGGAAAATTTCAGTCCTCCGAACGGGGTGTTCTTTAAATCGGTTTTAGCTAGATCAATAATCTGTACATCGATATTACTTCCGCTCTGGTCATCAATATAAATTAAGCCCGCTTTTTGAGAATGCGCAAGCACCTTTTCCTGCAGCGATTTTTTGTTGGAGATTTCTTCGTAAAGTTTAAAGTCTACCTCTTTTGTCGCTTTTTTTCCTACTGCATCATTGGCATAAAGCATGTTTTTCACCGAGTGCATGTTGGCGGAAATAATGTGCAGAGGTCTCATCTGCAGATTGTTTTCTGCTAAAACCTGTTTTACTTTATTCGCCCATTTTTCACCAAAGAAATGATGTCCAACTCTTTCCCGCAGAATTGCGGAGAAGTGAACTTCGCGTTCTCTTATTTTTTTATTGTCATTAAAGCTTTCGTTTCCAAGATGGTATACTATTTTGAAAAGACGGTCCGGATTTGCATCGTCACCGAAATTATTATAAGCATTCAAGGTTTCATCAAAAGTTCTTCCCAAGAGTGAGGAAAGATGAATGAGTGCTACCTCTTTTTCTTTCCTGCTGAATTTTTTCTCGCCTTTTGCCACTTCTTCGATGATTTTCCAGGCGCGTGTCGGCTTGTCATTTTCATCAGAAATAAATGCGAGATTTCTAATTTTATCAGCTTCTATATATAAGAAGGTAAGGTGAGTAAGGATATCGTAGATTTCGGAACGGCCTAGAAGAACTTCAATATTCATCTGGTGTTCATCGATTCGGTAACAGTTTCTCCGTCTTTTCTTCGGAACAATAACTTCAAAACTGCCTTTTTCAAAGCCTTCATCAGAAGTTAAGTGGATGAATGAACATTCCTCAATTCCCTCAGGAAGACGATCCAGAACATACAGAAGTCCGTCTAACTCGATTTTGTTCGGAACGCCCATTGTTCCGTAAATTTCGGGGTTGATGGTCGTTAATAAAGACCGGAGACTTTCGCCGGAGATTCCGGAAGGTTTGAAAAAACCGCGATAGAATAAGTGTCGCATAGAAACATAAAGACGCTCAATTGCTTCTGTAGTTTCCCGTGCACGTGAATTTACCATAGGTGTATCTTTTGGCAAATATAATACATATATCGCAAATTTCCATACGGCTGGTATCATAGATGACATTAATCAGAATTGAATATCTGCTACGTAAATTCTTATAAAGTTGAATTAATTTCAGTTTGACCCCTAAATTTTTAAGGGTTAAATGATTTATTTTGATTTTTTTTGTAATTTTACCCCCATCAAACACACGAAATTATGTCATCACTAAGATTTAAGGCTTTAGAAATGTTATCTTTTAAGGATTTCAGAAAAGATAATGCGGTTACAGTTCCTGCAAAATTATCAGAACTTTTCTGCCAAAATGTATTCTCTGAAGAAACGATGAGAGAATATTTAACCAAGGAAGCTTTCACTTCCATACAAAATGCAATAAAAAGAGGCACTAAAATTCAGCGCGATGTTGCCGATCAAATTGCTGTAGCGATGAAAGACTGGGCTCTGAGCAAAGGAGTAACGCATTATACGCACTGGTTTCAGCCCCTGACAGGTTCCACTGCAGAAAAACACGATTCATTTTTTACACCTTTTGAAAGCGACAGAGCCATTGAGAGATTTTCGGGCGGAATGCTGATTCAGCAGGAACCGGATGCTTCTTCGTTTCCCAACGGAGGAATAAGAAATACTTTTGAAGCAAGAGGTTACACCGCGTGGGATCCTACTTCTCCCGCTTTTATTATGGGGACTACATTGTGTATTCCTTCCATTTTTATTTCCTATACCGGTGAGACATTAGATTATAAAGCTCCTTTGTTGAGAGCTCTTCATGCTGTTGATGAAGCGGCAACAGATATTTGTAAATCTTATTTTGATAAAAATGTAACGAAGGTAAGCCCGACTTTGGGCTGGGAGCAGGAATATTTTCTTGTCGATTCAGCACTTTATCAGTCCCGTCCGGATTTGGTAATTACCGGAAAAACTTTGTTGGGACATTCGCCTGCTAAAGGTCAGCAGCTGGACGATCATTATTTTGGATCCATTCCTACAAGGGTAATGAATTTCATGAAAGAACTTGAGATTGAATGTATGAAACTGGGGATTCCTGTTACAACGAGACATAATGAAGTTGCGCCAAACCAGTTCGAATTAGCTCCGATGTTTGAAGAGGTGAATGTTGCAGTAGATCATAATTCATTATTGATGGATATTATGGCCAGAGTTGCCCATAAACACCATTTCCATATCCTTTTCCATGAGAAACCTTTTGCAGGCGTAAACGGAAGTGGAAAACACAACAACTGGAGTTTAGCGACAGATACCGGTGAAAATCTTTTGAGTCCCGGAAAAAATCCTAAAAAGAATTTACAGTTCCTTACCTTTTTTGTCAATACGCTGAAGGCTGTTCATGATTATGCTGATCTGTTGAGAGCCAGCATCGCCTCTGCGAGTAATGATCACCGTTTGGGTGCAAATGAAGCGCCACCGGCAATTATTTCTGCCTTCATCGGAACCCAGCTTTTCAATGTATTGGAAGAGCTTGAAAAAGTGACCGACGGAAAACTGTCTCCGGAAGAAAAAACGGAACTTAAATTAAATGTAGTAGGAAAAATTCCTGAAATTTTGTTGGATAACACTGACCGAAACAGAACATCGCCTTTCGCTTTCACGGGAAATAAGTTCGAAATCAGAGCGGTGGGTTCGTCAGCAAACTGTGCAGAAGTAATGACGGTAATGAACTCGATTGTTGCGAAACAGTTACAGGATTTCAAAAAAGAAGTAGACACTTTAATTGAGAAAAAAGGACTGAAAAAGGACGAAGCGATCTTTAATATTTTAAGAGAGTACATCAAGGTTTCTAAGAATATCATGTTTGAAGGCGACGGATATTCCGACGACTGGGCGAAAGAGGCTAAGAAAAGAGGGTTGAATAACCTGAAAACCACGCCTGAAGCACTAAAAAAAGAGCTCGATAAAAGATTTGTCACGCTGTATGAAGATTTGGGCATCTATACGCACAGAGAAATTGAGGCGAGAAATGAAGTGAAGCTTGAAAAATATTCTACCGTAATTGCTATCGAAGCAACCGTTTTGGCAGATATTGCAAGAAATCATATCATACCTTGTGCACTCAACTATCAGAACCGTTTGATCGAAAATGTAAAAGGGCTGAAAGAAATTTTCGGTGATAAAGAATTCAAAACGCTTGGTAAGGAGCAGATGAACATGATTGTTGAGATTTCCGGACATGTTTCTGTTATGAAAGTAGAGATTGACAATTTGCTTGATGCAATTGAAACCGCAAAGAGAGCCTCAGATTCTCAGAAAATAGCCGAATCATTCTGTAACGAGGTAAAACCATTGTTTGATAAAATCCGGGACGCGTCTGATGCGCTGGAAATGGTTGTGGATGACGAGCTGTGGCCAATGACCAAGTACAGAGAGCTTTTGTTTACCAGATAACTGATTTACTGTGAATTAAGAAAGTCCTGAATTTATTCAGGACTTTTTTTGTTTTGGATTTGGGAGCTAACATTATAGAGAAAAATAATGTATTAAATAGATATGCTGTATAAATGTTAATAAATCATAAAAAAATTAAACCACAACCTCCCTAAATAGGGTGATTGTGGCTTGTTTTCCTTTAACATTAGTATTAAAAATGTTAAAAAGTGTTAAAGTGGCTTTTCAAAAAGGGTGTTTTCACCCCCCTTCAAGTTCGAATACTTAATTTTGCCTTGCATTTAAAAACAAATATTACTTCTTTAACACAGATAATCAAATATATATGAAGAAAAGAGTTCTGTTTTATTTAGTTGCTGTAACTGCTACCATGTCAATGCAGTCTTGTGTAACCAACTATGTTGTATCATCACCAGCAACCCAAATTAATCAATACAAATCAGATGCCAAACTAGCGTCTATTGATAATAAAAAATTAGAAAAAGCTAAATCTCAATTACTTAACAGTTTCAATGATGAAAAAGTTGTTGCATCAAAGACTTTAGAAGCTAATTTAAGAAATGACGAGATTGCTAAAACGGTAAAATTCACCAAAAAAATTGATGATCTTTTGGCAGAGGCACAGTCTTACTTAGGAACTCCTTACCGATACGGTGGAATGACCAGAAGAGGAATTGACTGCTCGGCGTTCGTTCTTTCGGTTTTTGGAGCTGTTACAGGGATGAATTTGCCAAGAGTGGCTGCGTCTCAGGCTCAGGAAGGCGAAAAGATTAACAAGGATGAGCTTCAGAAAGGTGATTTGGTTTTCTTCTCTCATGGTAAAGGCAAAATTTCTCACGTAGGAATTGTAGAAGAAGTATCAGCGGAAGGAGGTGTGAAATTCATTCATGCGGCCACTTCAAAAGGAGTTATGATTTCTTCCCTTACCGATTCTTATTGGGGTCCGAAATTTCAATTTGCAAAAAGAATCATCTCAATGGATTCGTTTAACAACTTCGCTAATAACTAAAATAAATAATTGATTCAATTAAAAGCTACCCTAGGGTAGCTTTTTTTTTGTTAGCTATTCAGCTTAACTGTTTATGGAAACTACAGGCAGAATTAATTTCGCCCCAGAACAAGTTATCAATGAAACGGATGTCAAGCTTAATTTTTAGTGAATCTCTGTATGATTAAGCAAACTAAGGGTCAAGAATTATAATACAGAAAATCTCTTCATTATTCTTCTAAATGTTTAGAGACAAAACTTCGTTAAAGCAAGTCAAGTCTTTAATCGATCTCCAGGTTTAATAATGGTATTCTTCCCAAAGCGGGTTATTTGGATGCGTGATTGTGGGAAAGATTTGATAATGGAGATTTCAATTCCTTATTAAATCTTTCCCGCAATCAAGGCTGAAAATTAAGAAGGCTATACCAAACTGTTCCGATCCGTATAATTCAGTTTAAAGAAGATAAAAGTCATGATCGAAAATGCCAGCAGCGAACTTCCACCGTAACTGAAAAACGGCAGCGGAATACCCACTGTAGGGAATAATCCCATAACCATTCCTAAATTGATAGAAAAGTGCATTAAGAGTACCGAGGCAAAGCAATAGCCGAAAACCCGGTTAAAAGCTGATTTCTGCTTTTCTGAAAGGTAATAGATCCTCCCGATAAAGACCGCATAAAAAATTACGAGAAGTGACGCTCCAAAGAAACCCCATTCTTCTCCAACCGTACAGAAAATATAGTCAGTTTCCTGTTCAGGAACAAATTTCCCCTGCGTTACAGAACCTTCTTTGTAACCTTTGCCAAAAAATCCTCCCGATCCGATCGCAGTTTTGGAATACAGTAAATTGTAACCGGAAGTATCGCGGAATGCTTTTTCACCTTTGTACAGAACTTCAATACGTTCGCGTTGGTGTTTCGGCATTTTTTCCAGAATTTTCGGAGTGCCGAATGCGATTCCTGAAAGAAGAAGAAACGACCCGAGAAAACCAGCCACAGATATTACATTCCAGTGGATTCTGTTATAATTAAATAAAACAATAAAACCGTAAATTACAGCAATACCGATAATGACGTAAAGAGGATCTACAGCCAGAGCGACTAAGAAAACCGCTGCCAAAATACCTCCGACACCGAAAACCCAGCCGCTTAGTCCTTCCCGGAAAAGCGCGATAAAAAATGCAGTAAAAACCAGTAAAGACCCAACATCGGGAATTGCGAGTACAACAATCGCGGGAATTCCGATAATAGCGAGGGTAGTGAGTAGGGATTTTCTGTTTTTTAAGTTGAAATCCGGCCCGGAAACATAATTTGAGAGCATTAAGGCAACCCCAATTTTTGCAAATTCTACGGGCTGCATCGTTACTCCACCGAATTTATACCAGTTTCTCTGACCCAAAATTTCGGTTCCGAAAGGAAAAAGTCCTATAAGCAGTAAAACTCCGAAAACATAAATGATGCTGGCGAAATTTTCAAAGAACTTGGTCCGCATCATAAAAATAATGATGCCAATAAAAAGGGAAATGCAGAAAAAAATAAGCTGTTTTTTTCCTAAACCCTCGTCAACACTGTAAATATTTGCCACTGCAAAAAGAGAGATGGCGAGATACAGAAAAATGCTGAGTTTGTCTATTCCTTCTGTCCACTTCATTTTTTCGGAGTTTGAGTTTTTACTTTTAATCGCAGCGAATCTCTTTTATAAATGAGCCTTGCCCGGATCTGGTCATTTTTAATAAACTTCAGACTGTCTTCAATATTTTGAATTCTTACAGAATCTTTGTTAGGTTCTTTGTAAAGTCCTTTTTTCTTAAGCTCGGCATCCCACTGTCTCCTGTATTCAGGCATAAAGCTGGCTCCGGTAAGTTTTTTGTAAAGGTGTTCGCGCTTTAAATCGCCTGTAAGATATTTTTCGGCAATTACTGCAGCTGCAGGACCTGCCCATGTTGCACCGAAACCCGCGTGTTCCATCACGGCAGCGATTACAATTTTAGGATTTTCTGCAGGAGCAGCCAAAACGAAAATAGAATTATCTTTCCCTTGTGGAACCTGCGCCGTACCCGTCTTGGCAAGCATTGTAAAATCGGTGGATTTTAAACTCCTTGCGGTTCCGTTCAGCACCACAGCTTCCATTCCTTTTATGATGGGATCAAAATGTTTTGGATCCACCAGTGTTTTGTGTTTTATTTTAAATCTTGGATCAGGATTCGGCTTTCCATCAATAGATTTTACAATATGTGGGGTGAAATACCAGCCTCTGTTCACTATCGCTGCGATGGAGTTTGCCATTTGCAGAGGTGTAAGCAAGACATCGCCCTGACCCATTCCGTTAAAAATAGAGCCGTTCATTGTGTAGGCAGAGCTCCAGTCTTTTTTGCCGGATCTTTTTTCATAGAATTCGCCGGATGGAATTCTTCCTTTTGCGCCTACCGCTAAATCATTATTCAAAAATTCACCCACTCCGAAGCTGCTCATGATTTTTTTCCATTCGTCAACACCTTTCGTAGGGTTTCCGGGATACTTATTCATGATGGCGATAAATGCATAAGAGAAATAGCAGTTACTGGAAACCTGAATCGCGGGAATTAAAGGATCGGCACCTCCGTGACCTTTTACTCTCAGACCCCTGTAATTGAATCCTCCGCCACATGGAAAAATGGTGTTTTCATCCATTACGCCCATTTGCATTGCTGCTGCTGCGGTAAGAAGTTTGAAAGTAGATCCCGGTGGATAAGCTGCCTGTAAAGAACGGTCGAAAGTGGGACGGTTATTATAAAGCGTGTCCATCTGCAGCTTATAAAGGTTTCTGGTTTTATCAGGACCCGTAAAAAGATTGGGATCGATATCCGGACCTGTAGCCAGGACAAGTATTTCTCCGTTCGAGGGATCTATAGCAACAATGGCACCCTGCTTATTAATCATCATTTCTTCAGCAAGTCTCTGCAAATCATAATCAATGGTAAGTGTAATATCTTTTCCTGTAACCACCTCTTTGTCTAGAGTCCCGTTTTTATAAGGGCCGACATTCCTCAGACGGATATCTTTCTGAATATACTGGATTCCTTTTTCGCCCCGCAAATCTTTTTCATAAGATTTTTCAATTCCTGTCTTTCCTATGAAATCGCCCGGAAGATAATACAGTGAATCTTTTTTAATATCGCGGTCATTTACTTCATTGGTATAACCGAGAAGATTTCCGGAGGTGGAAACTTCATACTGCCTCTGCGGCCTGGATACAATATTGAAGGCGGGATATTTAAATATAATTTCCTGTATTCTCGCAATTTCTTCCCGGCTGAGATTCTTCATGAAAGTCATCGGAGTAAGCTTCGAGTAATACTTTTCGCTTTTGATGGCATTAATTCTTTTAATGAAATCCTGTTTGCTGATTTTCATTAAGTGGCAGAAATCCAGCGTATCGAAATCAGGTTTAATTAAAGCTTCAGTAAAAGAGATTTCATAGGAAGGCTGGTTTCCTACCATAATTTTTCCGTTACGGTCGAAAATGACGCCACGCTGCGGAATGATATATTCGGTTTTGATAGAGGTATTGGCTGCATTCAGCGCATACCGGTCGGTAAAAAGCTGCAGGTAGGCAAGTCTTGCGATAAATATTAATGCAAGTACAGATAATATAGCGGTGATTTTTAGATATTGTGATTTCATGCGTTTCTGTTAACCTTTTCTATGAGGGCACATGTAACCTTCGATGATTAAAAATATCATGGTTCTTTTTTAAAGAATTCAAAAATTGGGCTGCTTTCTAAACCTTTTGTTTGATTTTAAAAGCCAAAGCATACATAAGGATAAATATAAAGGAAATAGCACTTGTTGCCAAAACATTCAGGAATATTTCGAAAAACCTGCTGAATTTAAAGAATTCAATATACTGAACAAGGAGTTGGTGAAAGAAAATACTCGACAGAATGAAGAAGAGATATTGGGACCACTGCAAAGACTGAAACGAAAAAAAATCGGTGGAAGTGTCCGTAGAAGTCCGGAAAATCAAGGTGCGGAAATAGGCGATAAATGTTGTCGCGAACGCATTAATTCCCCAGGTATAAAGAAAAGCATCAATGCTTAATCCTAAAATAAAACTCAGCGCTAAAAACTGAAATTTATTCCTGAAAAACGGATAAAACATAATGAAAACAGGATATAAAACCGGTGTATATTTACCAAAGAGCGTAATGCGGTTGAGCACAAAAATTTGCAATGCAACCAGGAAAACAATCATCAGGAGGTCTGTAAAAAGTGTTCTGCTTATCATTTTTCTCTTTTTATTGTGGCCTGTAAAGTATCCTGAATTTTCTGAACTTCTGCTTTCTTCAGATTTTTAACTACATAAATTTTGCTGAGGTTCCCCATTTTTTCACTCAGTTCAACCGAGATGTCCCAGAAACCTGTTTTGCTGTCCACTTCATACCCCGAAACTTTACCAATCATAATTCCCTGTGGGAAAATGGCCGACTTTCCGTCCGTTACAACGGTGTCGCCAATTTGCAGCGGAACATATTTAGGAACATCAGACAGGTGCATGATCCGGGAATCGTCACCTTTCCAGGTTAATGTCCCGAAATATCCTGATTTCTTCAGCGAAGCATTGATTTTAATTTTATTCAAACTCAGGACAGATTGTACCAGTGCATAAGAATCTGTAGAATTAATTACAATTCCGGCAATTCCTTTTGGTGCCATAACACCCATTTTTGGCAGAACGCCGTCTCTCTTTCCGCGGTTAATGGTAAAATAATTATCTTTCCTGTTAATGCTGTTAAAAACAATTTCTCCGTCAACGAAAGTGTAGATCTGTCCGCCGCCAATCGTATCGTGAACTTTTCTGAAATTGGGAAGTGCAGCCTTTTTACCGTAGACCTGCTCCATCAGCGATTTGTTTTGAGCAACAAGCTGCTCATTAATCTGCTTCAGTTTGAGGTAGGAAGCGCCTTCGTCAATATAACCGGAGACCCAGGAATTGAAAGCCGCGGTTTGGCCCGCAAGCCACGACTGCTGCATTGAGTTTCTGCTGAAAATCAATACCAAAGCGGTGAGCTGCAGAAATGTGAAGAAAACGAACAAACCGTTCTTCGAAAATAATCGCAGCAAAAATCCCATCAGTTAATGTCGTAAAAAGTTAAAAATTATTTAATCAGGAAGTTGAATTTATCCATGTTTTTCAGTGCAATACCTGTTCCGCGTACAACGGCTCTTAACGGATCTTCTGCAACGAAAACCGGCAAACCTGTTTTCTTGTGAAGTCTGTCGGCAAGACCTCTCAGCAAGGCGCCACCACCGGCAAGATAAATTCCTGTTTTGTAGATATCGGCAGCCAACTCCGGCGGAGTAAGCGAAAGCGTTTCCATCACTGCGTCTTCAATTCTGATGATCGATTTGTCTAATGCACGCGCGATTTCCTTATAGTTCACCATAATTTCTTTTGGTTTACCAGTGATTAAATCACGTCCCTGAACCGGAATATCTTCGATCTCTACATCCAGATCTTCAACAGCAGAACCTACTTCAATTTTAATTCTTTCAGCAGTTCTTTCTCCGATGTATAAATTATGGTGTGTTCTTAAATAATAAGCAATATCATTGGTGAAAACATCTCCTGCAATCTTCACAGATTTGTCGCAGACGATACCTCCCAAAGCAACTACAGCGATTTCCGTTGTTCCTCCACCTATGTCGATAATCATGTTACCTTCAGGTTTTTGAACATCAATACCAACACCTATTGCCGCAGCCATTGGTTCATAAATCAAACGTACTTCTTTGGCGTTCACTTTCTGTGCAGAATCTCTTACGGCTCTTTTTTCAACTTCAGTAATGCCTGAAGGAATACAGATAACGATTTTTAGAGTAGGCTGAAAAAGTTTTCCTTTGATCCCCGGAATTTGTTTGATAAATTCTTTGATCATGTGTTCAGATGCGTGGAAATCAGCGATTACGCCGTCTTTCAAAGGTCTGATGGTTTTGATGTCTTCGTGAGTTTTCCCCTGCATGTGTTTTGCCTTTTCGCCCACCGCAATCGGTTTCCCGCTGGAACGTTCGATGGCTACAATCGAAGGTTGATCAATGACAATTTTGTTATTATGTATAATTAGTGTGTTTGCTGTGCCTAAGTCAATCGCAATATCCTGCGTGAACATATCAAATAACCCCATTTTTTTCGTGATTTTTTTTAAGTGTACAAAGGTATAAATTTAGAACCGTTCTAAAAATTAGATTCCGACTAAATTTGGTTAAAATTTTATTAAAATTACAAGCTATTCTTAAATAACATTTTTATTTCTTAATTATTTCATTTTTAAATGAAAATTCGGAAATAAAGTTCAGATTATCATAGATTTTACTGATAATGTTCATCTTACAGAATCACCGGAAATTCAATTTAAAATCTTAAATTTGCCGTTGCTTTATGAACCAGGATAATAACATTCACAAAACCGCCAATTTCGCCGTTCTCAGTGTCAGTTTCGAGAAAGCTGACGCCGAAACGAGGGGCAAATTTGCGTTTTTTGACGACAATATTAAACATTTTGTTAACGAAATTCATGAGGAGAATTTGGGAGATGCATTTGTGGTGTCCACCTGCAACAGGACTGAGATTTATACAACCTCGCAAAACTACCTTTTAATTGCCGAATTATACTGCAAAACCATTGGCGTAAGTCTGACGGAATTCATGCAGTATGTGAATATTCTTAAACATGAAGAAGCGCTGAATCATCTTTTCCGCGTTGCTGCAGGTTTGGAAAGCCAGATTATCGGAGATTTCGAAATTATAGGGCAGATCAAAAATGCTTACCACCGGTTCAAAAAAGAAAAGAAAAACTCGAATCCTTTTTTGGAGAGAGCAATAAATTCTGCTATTCAGATTTCTAAAAGAATTAAAAACGAAACAGGCATTTCGAACGGAGCCGCTTCTGTTTCTTATGCAGCAGTTCATTATATATTAAAAAATCAGACCCAGATTTCTGAGAAAAACATCCTGCTTCTGGGTGTTGGAGAAATCGGGCAGAACACGGTGGAAAATTTGGTAAAACACGTTTATAAACCAAAGGTTAAAGTAGCCAACCGTACTTCCGAAAAGGCAGAAAAAATTGCCGAAAAATATAAAATTCCTCATATCGCCTTCGAAAGTTTACAGGAGGAACTTAGCCAAACCGATATTTTAATTGTCGCTACAGGTGCACAGCATCCTATCATCAATAAAAGCCATTTCCCGAACGGAAAAGAAACCTTAGTCATTGATCTTTCCATCCCAAATAATGTGGAGAGAAATGTGACTGAGAATACCAATGTAAGTTTGGTAGATGTAGATGAACTTTCGCTGCATATCAGCGAAACCATGCTTCAGCGCCAGAAAGAAGTTCCGAAAGCTGAAGGCATCATCAGAGAAATGACGAAAGATTTTATTGAATGGGAGAAAAAAAGAAAACTTGCTCCCAATATTCATCATTTTAAAGCCGTTCTGAAAAACATGGAACGCAACGAAATGCACAATATCCACAAAAAACATAAATATGTTGATGTGAATGATATGCAGCTTTCTGATAAACTGATACAGAAAATCACCAACCGTTTTGCAAAGTATATCATTGATAATCCTTTGAAAGCGGAAGAACTCAGCAAGCTGATGCATGAGATTTTAGTTGAACAGCCCAATAACGAATTCAATGAGAAGCATTAAAATAGGTACCAGAAATTCACCGCTCGCTATGTGGCAGGCAAGGGAAGTTGCAAGAAACCTGCAGAACAAAAATCTGCTTACAGATATTGTTCCGATCGTTTCTTCAGGAGATAAAAATCTTACGCAGCCTCTTTATACAATGGGAATTACCGGTGTTTTTACCAAAGACCTTGATGTTGCTTTGCTGAACAAAGAAGTAGATATTGCCGTTCACTCGCTGAAAGATATTCCTACAGAACTTCCTGAAAATGTCGAAATAATCGCTGTTTTGGAGCGCGATTATCCACAGGACGTACTGGTAAGAAAAAAAGATGCAGCTACACTGGAACTCAAAGACCTTAAAATTGCAACAAGCAGCCTAAGACGCCGTGCTTTTTGGCTGAAAGAATTTCCGGGAACAGAAATTTCAGATATCCGCGGAAATGTACAGACGAGGCTGAAAAAACTCGAGGAGAATGAATTCGACGCCACGCTGTTTTCTCTCGCCGCTATCGAAAGAATGGGTTTAGATGTTGATTATGAATATCTTCCGATGATGATTTCAGCGCCTGCACAAGGTGTTGTAGCAATTTGCGGGAGAAGTGACGATGCTGAAATCAAAGAAATTTTTAAAGACGTCAATCACAGAAATACTCAGATCTGTATTGAAATCGAAAGAAATTTCCTGAATGCGTTGGAAGGCGGATGTACCGCTCCGATTGGTGCTTTTGCGGAAATGAATGATCATAACGAAGTTCGTTTTATCGCAAGATTATGTTCCCTGGACGGAAAAAACTGTATCGAAACCGATGAGATTTTCCAGTGGAACGAAACAGAAAATTTCGGTAAAAAATTAGCCGGAAAAGTATTGGAAAACGGAGGAAAAGAACTCATGGCGGAGATTAAATCTCAGATTCATTAATTATAAAATTTAATTTCAGCCAATTTAGTTTCACTCCTTATATATATTAAGAATCCCTCATGAAAATTCTTTTTACAAAAAAATTTGATAAATTAATGATTTCCAAAAAATTAGGAGGTCATTTTTCTTGTGATTTTGTGGAAGTGATTAAAATAAATCCGCTGCAGGTGGAGTCTTTTGATCTGAAAGATAAATCTTTAATTTTCAGCAGTGTAAATGCGGTAGAAAGTTTTTTTAATAACGGTTTTAAACCGAACGAAAAATTTGTTGAAAGAAATTTTAATAAAATTTATGCTGTTGGATTAATGACCAAAAAAGAATTGAGGAAGCACGGCTTCGGAACTTTCAAGGTTACAAGACATGCCAAAGAGCTTTCAGAATTTATTATCGATAACAGCGCGAAAGAAAAGTTTCTGCATTTCTGCGGAAATCTTGCATTGAATGTACTGAACAAAACTTTACCGCTTCAGAATATCTCGTACATGAAAATACCTGTATACGAAACGAAGTTACTTTATCCTGAGATTAACGGAAATTATGAGGCTGTGTGTTTTTTTAGCCCAAGCGGAGTTCGTAGTTTTGCAAGGTCTAATTCGCTGGATAATCTCCAGATATTTTCCATAGGGGAAACCACGGAAAAAGAAGTGAGAAAATTTACAAAAAACCCAATTATTACAAGTAAAGAAAGCAATCTTGAAGATTTGCTCAATTTAATTTCTTCCCACTGCACCCCTAAAGTGCATGAAGAACAAAATAAAAAGTTATGATTAAAAACGACCTTTATTTAAAGGCATTAAGAGGAGAAACCGTTGAAAGGCCACCGGTTTGGATGATGAGGCAAGCCGGAAGATTTTTGCCGGAATTCAGAGCACTTCGCGATCAGTATGATTTTTTTACCCGTTGTCAAACACCGGAACTGGCGGCGGAAATTACAATGATGCCAATCCGCCGTTATCCTTTGGATGCTGCGATTCTGTTCTCCGATATTTTGGTGGTTCCACAGGCAATGGGCATGGATTTCAAGATGAAGGAAAATGTTGGGCCGTGGTTAGATCTTCCGATCCGCACTTTAGAAGAGGTTCAGAATATTCAGGTGCCCGATGTGAATGATACTTTGGGTTATGTTTTTGATGCGATTGAACTTACTTTACTAAAACTGGACAATGACATTCCTCTGATCGGTTTTGCAGGTTCGCCGTGGACGATTTTATGCTATTGCGTCGAAGGAAAAGGGTCTAAAACTTTTGAGGTGGCAAAGACTTTCTGCTTTCAGAATCCTGAAGCTGCCCATTTGTTGCTTCAGAAAATTACCGATACGACCATAGCCTATCTTAAAAGAAAAGTAGAGAAAGGTGTTTCTGCCGTTCAGGTTTTTGATTCATGGGGCGGAATGCTGTCTCCTGATGATTATAATGAATTTTCATGGAAATATATTAACCAGATTGTGGAAGCTTTAAGTCCGCTTACACATGTCGTGGTTTTCGGAAAAGGCTGCTGGTTTGCTCTGGAAGAAATGACGATGTCAAAAGCTTCTGCTTTAGGAGTTGACTGGACCATCCGACCTGAATTTGCGAGAGTTTTAACCAATCATTCGATGACCTTGCAGGGAAATTTCGACCCGACAAGACTTCATTCTACACCGGAAACGATTAAGAAAATGGTTACCGAAATGATTAACCGTTTTGGAAAAGACCGTTATATCGTCAATCTTGGACACGGAATTTTACCGAATATTCCTTTGGAAAACGCCGAAGCTTTCATCAGAGCAGTGGTTGACTGGAAACCAAATTAAGTATACAATTTCAAAACGAAATAAATAAAAAGGAAACACAAATCGTGTTTCCTTTTTTGTTAGCTTTAATTTCCGCTTTCAATCTCATAATACAGCAATTCCTCCTCATCATTTGGGATACGAACGGTTTTCAGATATTTTAAACCCAGTCTTTCGATCAGTTTCTGAGACGAAAAATTCGTCTTTGTTGTAATGGCGGAAATTTTCTTTAAGCCAAATTCATTAAAAGCAGTTTTCAAAAGTTTAGAGGCCGACTCGAAACCATAACCCTGGCCTTCAAATTCCGGAAGAAATGAAAAGCCGATATCATGAACATCCAAGCCGTCCCGTTCGAAAATCCCGACTGCGCCTATTTTCATATCGTCAGATTTTCTTTCAATAAGGTAGTTTCCGAAACCGACTCTCTCCATTTGCGGAAGAAATTTTCCTACAATATAATTTTCAGCGTCTTCAAGAGTGCGGATGTTTCTGTCACCAATAAATTCAATAAATCTTGGCGAATTGTAAAGTTCCAGAATAAGTCCCGCATCATCGGTTGATATGGGTTTAAGCAATAACCTTTCGGTTTCCAGACTTTTTATGTTTTTCATTATATTCCTTTTTTTCCTGCAAGAATCATTGCGATCATTTTCACTTTTCTGTTTTCCCGGGTTTCGGGTTTTTTGGCTTCCACAATCCAGCGGATGTATTCTTTTCTGTGGGTGTAACTCATCGCATCAAACATTTCCTTCGCCGGAAGATTTTCTTCAAAAACGGCTTGCACATCTTCTGGTATTTCCACAGTTCTTTCTTCTCTGTCTTCCCAGATTTTCACTGAGACTTCTTCCCCAAAGGATTTCCCTAGCTTTTTTCGTACTTCCTGCGTAAGGCCCAGCATGTGAAAATCACTTTTCATCCTCACCAAACTTCCGCGGTATTCTACTTTGTTATCGAACAGCGCTTTGATTTTAACCTGTCCTTTTTTGCCATAGGTTTCTTCCACAGAAAAAGGAAACGCAATATATGCGGCGTTCATTTCACCGTGTTGTAAAATTATTCCTTTAAATGAAATATATTCCTGTGTCATCTTATTTTTAAACTGAATTCAAATTTAATTAAAATCACGGCATAAAAATGGAATGCTGTTCAAAAAAATATCATGAAAAACATTTTAAAAAATCTTTTTTTAGTTTTAGGATTATTAGTGATTGCCGGTTGCTCGTCAACAAATCCTGTTTCAGACAATATCAACCGCAAATGGATGTTGACTGAATTTCAGGATTTCACCAAAGATTTTTTAGTGCAAAAAGGGGCCAATTTAGATTTGAGTCATAAAGGACAGTACGGTGCAAAGATGGGTTGTAACAGGATGTTTATGAAAGCAGATTTTAAGGCGGACGGAACGGTTGTCTTTTCACAAATCGGAAGCACCATGATGTTTTGTGAGGACGCGATGAAACTTGAAGATGCTTTCGGTAAAGCATTACCGGTGATGACCCGATATAAAATTGACGGACATTTTTTAACGCTTACGTCAAAAGACGGAAGTACAATGAAATTCGTGGCTGCAGACTGGGATTAATTTTTTTTAAATACTTGAATGATGAACATCAACCCTGAAATTATCGGATTTGTAGCTGGAGGTTTATCTTCGGCGCTTTTCGTTCCGCAAATCATTAAAATCCTAAAAGAAAAATCGGCGGAGGAAATATCGGTAATAACCTGTATTATTGGAATTGTGAGCAGCGGACTTTGGCTGTGGTTCGGAATTGAAATCAGTCATATTTCAATGATTGTCACCAACAGTATTTCAGTGGTTGCGACCTTTATTTTGATTGTTCTAAAACTCATTTATAATAAAGAAAAAAGCTAATTTTGTAAAAATCAGATCAGAGAAATAAAATATATGCTCGATAATAAAGAACATTTGTACGAAAAAGCAGTTTTGGTAGGCGTTATTACCCAAAACCAGGACGAGGAAAAACTTATTGAATATATGGATGAGCTGGAGTTTCTTGCCTTAACAGCAGGCGCTACAGTGGTAAAACGGTTTACCCAAAAACTCACCCAGCCGGATTCGAAAACATTTATCGGAAGCGGAAAAGCTCAGGAAATAAGAGATTATGTCAAAGAAAATAATATAGGAACGATCATATTTGATGATGAGCTTTCGCCTTCGCAGCTGAAAAATCTCGAAAGGGAAATTGAAGTGAAAATTCTCGACAGAACTAATCTTATTCTTGATATTTTTGCTCAGCGTGCTCAAACTTCCTATGCCAGAACTCAGGTTGAATTGGCTCAGTATCAATATCTTTTGCCAAGACTTACCAGAATGTGGACTCACCTTGAAAGACAAAAAGGAGGAATTGGGATGAGAGGTCCGGGGGAAACGGAAATTGAAACCGACAGAAGGATCATCCGCGACCGGATATCGTTGTTAAAAGAAAAACTGAAAACTATTGACCGCCAAATGGCGACTCAGCGTAACAACCGGGGAAAAGTGGTGCGTGCGGCGCTTGTAGGTTATACCAACGTTGGTAAATCAACTTTGATGAACGCGATTTCGAAATCGGAGGTTTTTGCAGAAAATAAACTGTTTGCGACGCTTGATACCACGGTGAGAAAAGTAGTGATTGGGAATTTGCCTTTTTTACTGACGGACACGGTTGGTTTCATCAGAAAGCTGCCGACGCAACTGGTCGAAAGTTTTAAATCTACACTGGATGAAGTTCGGGAAGCCGATTTGCTTATTCACGTCGTGGATATTTCCCACGAAAGTTTCGAAGATCATATCGATTCTGTGAATCAGATTTTAATGGAAATCAATGCACATCAGAAACCGATGATTATGGTTTTCAATAAAATTGACGATTTCAGTTACGAGAAAAAAGAGGAAGATGATTTAACGCCGGAATCGCGAAAAAACATTTCACTTGAAGAATGGCAGAAAACATGGATGGCGAAATCGAAATTTCCAACCGTTTTTATCTCGGCTTTAACAAAGGAAAACTTCCCTGAAATGAAGAAGATGATTTACGATGAAGTTTTAAAAATTCATATTTCAAGATTCCCGTACAATGATTTTCTTTTTGAATATTATGATGATGAAGAATCCAATGATCAGCCGGCAGAATAAATGTTAACGCATTCAGAAGAAATAAAAGAAGCCTTACAGATGCTTTCCGTGAAGGAAAAAGCCGAGTTTTTCCCGCGGTTTTTCAAAGCAGGAAAAGGAGAATATGCAGAAGGTGACGAGTTTATCGGAGTAACAGTTCCGGATCAGAGAAAAGTTGCAAAGGAATATGCAGGGAAAATTTCTCTCGAAGAATTACGCAAATTATTGTCGTCAAAAATTCATGAGCACCGCCATTGTGCGCTGTTGATGTTGGTTTCAAAATTTGAGAAATCTAAAAATCCTGGTGAGCAATCTAATATTGTTAAATTTTATCTGAAAAACAAAAAGTACATCAACAATTGGGATTTGGTAGATAATTCCTGCTATAAGATTTTGGGCAGATTTTGTTTTGAAAATAGTGACGGCAGCATTTTAAGAAATCTTTCAGATGAAGATCATTTGTGGAGCAAAAGGATGGCGGTTGTTGGGACGATGTATCATGTAAAAAGAGGTGAATTCAGTCTGATGAAAGAATTTGTGCTGAAAAACCTTCATAATCCGCATGATTTAATGCACAAAGCCAACGGTTGGCTTCTCCGAGAAATGGGACAGAAAAATGAAAATGAACTTCTCGGGTTTTTAAATCTCCACTACAAAAAAATGCCAAGGACTTCCCTCCGTTACGCCATCGAAAAACTGGACGAAGATGTCAGGCAGGATTATTTAAAAGGACGGATGTAATGGAAAACACCTTTTATCTGAGGGAGATTTTTCATTACTTCCTGCATTTTGTTTTTCCTTTGCTTATTGCTAAAGTTTTCTTTAAGAAGAACTGGCAGAAAGCATATTTGCTGATGTTGGCAACAATGATTGTGGATGTTGATCATGTTTTTGCAAACCCGGTATTTGATCCGAACAGAAGCAGTGTTGGGTTTCATCCTTTACACCGCTATTCAATGGTGGTGCTGTATTTTCTGGGAACGGTTTTCCTCAAGGGGAATTACAGGATTATTGCTGTAGGACTGCTTTTTCACATGATCACAGATTTTCAGGATTTTTATCTCTGGAAATATTTCTGATATTTTTCGATAAGATTTATCTAAAACATTTTCATTTTTGATAGATTTTTTGTATAATTGTGGAAATCTCACTTTTTATGAAATTAAAAAATATTTTAAACTGGACGGTCGTCTTCCCGGTTTTGTCGTCGGTATTTTACCTAGGCGGGTTTCTTACTGACACTGTTTTCGCAAATATAGCCGGTGCATTTCTATTATTCGCAACGGTTTTAGCCGCCGTACATCACGCCGAAGTAGTGGCTCATAAAGTAGGCGAACCTTACGGAACCATTATTCTCGCAATCTGTATCACCATTCTTGAAGTAGGTTTAATTATTTCTTTTATGCTTTCGGGCGGAGAAGGAGCAATGACTTACGCACGTGACACTGTTTTTGCCGCAGTGATGCTTATTCTCAACGGTATTCTGGGCATCTGTATCTGGGTGGGCAGCAGGAAATACAAAGAGCAGTTATTCATGCGGAGTTCTGCCACAACCTATCTTGTGAGTTTAGTTGCTATTCTGGTACTGACTCTTATTTTACCTAATTATACCTCCAGTGTACGGGGTCCGTTTTATACCAATGCCCAGCTGGCTTTTGTTTCCCTGGCCTGTTTGGTGATATATGCTTCATTTCTGATGTTTCAGACGGTTCGTCACCGCAATTATTTTATTGTAGAAGAAGAGGATCATACGACTCACGAAGCAGATCCGCCAAGCAATACAAAAACGGTGGCCAGTTTGGTGCTGCTAATTATCTGTCTTGCAGTAGTTATTTTTATGGCCAAAGGACTTTCACCGGTTATCGAAGATTTTGTAGAAAACATCGGTGCTCCAAGAGCTTTGGTTGGGGTTATTATTGCATCGGTGGTGCTGTTGCCTGAAGGTTTGGCAGCAATCCGGGCGGCCAAAAACAATCAGATTCAGTCCTCTATTAATTTGGGATTAGGTTCTGCATTGGCAAGTGTCGGATTAACAATTCCGGCAGTTTCCCTGGTGTGTATTGTTTATGATATCCCTTTTGTTCTGGGACTGGACATGAAATCCATTATCCTCCTCGCATTGTCGGTATTTACAGTGATGCTTTCACTCAGCAGGGGAAAGACCAATCATCTTTATGGTACCGTACTTCTTGTCAATTTGGCCGCGTACATTTTCACGGTCATTGTGCCTTAACAAGATTGATATAATAATATGGTGAATTTTTGGAAAGCCGAAAATTCACCATTCACTTCCATGGTGAAATTTAAATTTGCAGGTAATCACCAGTTTACCTTCTCGCCATTTCCATTTTATAACCCATTAAATTGGCTATATTGGTTGCTTTATAAATTGCGGTTTCCGCCATTTCGCCGTTGAAGTTTTCTTCCACGGTGTCCGTCCACAGTTTTATCCAGTGTTCAAAATGATGCTTTTCTATCGCCACCTTTTCATTTACAGGAAAGTGCATCGCCATCGGATTTCCTTTGTAGGAGACCTGTCCGAAGAGTAAAGTTTCCCAAAACGAATACATTTTCGGTAAATGATTCGTCCAGTTCACTTTCGCCACATCATTGAAAAAGAAACCGATCGTTTCGTCATTTGCTACCTTATCATAAAATTTATTGACCAGAAGTTCAATATCTTCTCTTGTCTCCAGTTTTTTCATGGTTCAAAATTAAGACATTTAAAACATTCGGGCTTATGATTCTGATCATTAATCATTTGGGCGGACAATTCGCGCTATCCGCTCATACTCCTCAGTCGGCGGCTTCACTTCGTTCCGCCTCCTCCTTGCGGGGTAACCGCTGCTATCGCGGCCGCGGGATCTTCCTCATAAGAAAATCAGTTTTCCAAAAAATATCCCTTATTTTTGCACCATGAATCTGGAGTTCTATAAAAGTCAGGCCATTTTAAAACAGAAAGAACACAAAAAGTTCCTCGACAATCTCAAAAAGCGCCCACCTAAAAATCTCGATTATGCCGTACAGGAAACCCACGACGAGGTTTTCAGCAAGATTGACTGTCTTCAGTGTGCCAACTGCTGCAAAACAACAGGCCCGCTTTTCACGGAGAAAGACATCGAAAGAATTTCCAAACATCTGAGAATAAAACCAGCAGATTTTGAAGCGAAATATTTAAGAACAGATGAAGACAGCGACAAGGTTCTGCAAAATCTTCCGTGCTGGTTTCTGAATGCTGATAATACCTGCTCCATCTATGAAGTAAGGCCCAAAGCCTGCCGCGAATTCCCCCATACTGACCGGAAAAAAATTTATCAGATCAATCATCTCACCATAAAGAACACATTAATCTGTCCTGCCGCATTTGAATTTGTGGAGCGGATTCAAAAAAATTTAGAGAAAAAATAAAAACTCTAAACAAAATCACAAACTTTAATAAATTCAGTTAAAGTTCTCTCCATCGTATAATTCAGGAAAAAAAGCAGCGTTATACTCATATTAATCTTAAAAAATATATTATGAAAAAGTCGTTGTTAGCAATTGTGTTTTTAGCCGCAGGTGTAAGTTTAGCCAATGCGCAAAGCACAGAAAAAGCAAGAAAATTAAAGACGGACAAAGCTGTAAAAACTGAAGTGAAAGCTGAAGTAAATACTGAAAGTGCAGCTGTAGTTGCAGCTCCGACCTTTAAAAAGGAAGTCCTGGAAGTTAAAAAAGTCGGCGAAACTGCCGCATTAAAAACAGAGACAGCAGCTGAATTAAAAACAGAATCAGCAGCCCTAAAACCTGGAGAAAAAAATTAAAAGACAGTAATAAAAAAGGAAAGTGAAAGGAAGTCCTGCAATTTGGCAGGACTTTTTTTGTTTTTCAACCAAAATAAAAAGCATTGAAAAATCAATGCTTTTTATCCTTTCATTTTACTTTTTTCCCATTATCCCGGGACAGGATTTATCAAGAAAAAAGTCCGGGAAATTTCCCCCGGACTTTCTGTTTTATACGACTCCCTGAGCCAGCATTGCCTCGGCAACTTTCACGAAACCTGCGATGTTTGCACCTTTCACGTAGTTCACATAGCCGTTTTCTTCTTTACCGTAATCTCTGCACGCTTTATGAATTCCGATCATGATTTCTTTCAGTCTTGCATCCACTTCTTCTGATGACCAGTTCAAACGGATAGAATTTTGCGTCATTTCCAGCCCTGAAGTGGCAACACCACCCGCGTTGGAAGCTTTCCCCGGAGAGAAAAGAACTTTATTGTCTAAGAAATAATTGATAGCATCTAAAGTTGAAGGCATATTTGCAGCCTCAGTAACACAGATTACTCCGTTTGCTACGAGGTTTTTAGCATCTTCTAAATGAAGTTCATTTTGGGTTGCAGCAGGAATTGCTACATCACATTTCACTTCCCACGGACGTTTTCCTGCATGGAATTCTGCACTCGGGAATTTCTTCACATAATCTTCAGCGCGGTTGTTTCCGGAAGCGCGAAGTTCTAATAAATAATCAATTTTTTCGCCGGTAATACCGTCTTTATCGTAAACGTAACCGTCCGGTCCGGATATTGTAACTGCCTTTCCACCAAGTTCTTCTACTTTTTTCACTACACCCCAGGCAACATTTCCGAAACCTGAAACACTTACTGTTTTTCCTTTGAAATCCTGACCGATGGTTTTCAGCATCTGTTCAGCAAAATAAACAACACCATAACCTGTAGCTTCCGGGCGGATTAATGAACCACCGTAAGCCAGACCTTTTCCGGTAAGAACTCCTGTAAATTCATTTCTGATTTTTTTATACTGACCGAATAAATATCCGATTTCTCTTGCTCCAACACCAATATCTCCCGCAGGAACGTCAGTTTCAGGACCAATATGTTTGCACATTTCTGTCATGAAAGCCTGGCAAAAACGCATCACTTCCATATCCGATTTTCCTTGCGGATCGAAATCTGAACCTCCTTTTCCACCACCCATTGGCAAAGTAGTTAAAGAGTTTTTGAAAGTCTGTTCGAAAGCTAAAAATTTAAGAACGGATAAATTTACCGTAGGATGAAAACGGATACCTCCTTTATATGGACCGATCGCAGAGTTCATTTGAATTCTGTACCCTCTGTTTACCTGAATTTCACCTTTATCATCAACCCATGGAACACGGAAAATAATCGTTCGCTCAGGTTCAGCCATTCTTTCCAAAAGCTTCATTCCTGTGTATTGTTTTCTGGTGGAGATAAAAGGAATTACAGTGACTGCAACTTCCTTCACAGCCTGAAGAAATTCCGGTTCATTCGGGTTTTTTGCCTCAATTCGGGCAATGAACTCCTGAATTTTTTGCTCTACGTTATAGTTTTCCATAAAGGTTAATTATTATTGTCAACAAATTTAATTTTTTTTTCAAAACTTGCAAGATAAATTTTGGTTATTGCTAAAATATTAATCATTTTACAGTTTATTTTTATTAAATTGATAATTTTAACACTTATAATGGCAATTATTGAATGTTATGCAAATATTAATAAATTTTTAAAAATGTGATTATGCTAAAGCGCAAGGTATTGTCTTCCCGAAAGTGCTTTTATATAACCGGAAATCTCAAGTTGAAGCAGATCAGGCAGAATCTTATGGGAAGGAAGGCCTAATTTTTCCGAAATATCATCAAGCGAAGAAGCCGTATTTTTATCCAGAATATCCAAAACATTTAGTTGGTTTTCCGGCAGCTGAATCCTGATTTCAGAACTTGGAAAGAGTTCTCCGGTTTGTTCGGAATCTTTGTGGAAGCCAAGCTGTTGTGCCAAAGATGTGACTGTCGAAATTACGGCGGCTTTATTCTGAAAAATCAGCTGATTGCATCCCTGGCTGTATTTATCTGAGATTTTCCCCGGCAAGGCAAATACTTCCCGGTTGTAATTATGGGCGAAAGTCGCAGTACTGATTGAGCCACCCCCGAAAGCAGTTTCCACAACAACTGTTGCAGGGGACAAACCTGCAATTACTCGGTTTCTCTGGATGAAATTCTCACGGTCGGGTTTTTGGGAAGTATTAAATTCGGTAAAAAGCACACCGTTTTGCTCCAGAATTTTCTCTGAGAGTTTTTTGTTTTTTGACGGATAAAGGGTGTGGAAGCCGTGGGCTAAAACTGCGGCAGTAGGAATATTATGATGAAGAGACACTTCATGAACTTCTGTATCAACGCCTAAAGCCAGACCGCTTACGGTAATTATTTTTTTGTTTTTTACTTCCTCTAAAAAATCGTGGATGAAATGTTTGCCGTAGGAAGTGATATTTCTGGTTCCAACAACACTTACGGATTTAGGTGAAGGATCAAAGTTTCCCTTTTGGTAAAGGATTGCCGGTGCATCTTCACATTCGTTTAAAAGTGGTGGCAGATCGCCGAGATGGCGGAGATTGATTTTAATATTGTTTTCTTCACAAAACCGGAGTTCATTTTCAGCGAATTTTAAATGTTCCGGGTTTCCTATTTCCAGAGAAATTTTTCTGCCAATTCCGTAAATATTATTTAATCCTGATTTGGTTAGCTCCCAGACCTCTTTTGCTGAACCTACTTCACCTACCAACTTCCGGAAAATGAGATCTCCGATGAGCGGACAGTGCCGAAGTGCAACAGAATAAAGCGTCTCCTCGGAAAACATAGGGTGTTTTTATTCAAATTTAAAGAAAATTATCCGTTTTTCCTTATCTCATCCAAATGATCCCAAAAATCTTCTTTTTTGCGGTAAGGAAGTTCCATGAAATCTTCGGGATGGTTTTCTTTGTACTCCTGCCAAAGTTTGTCATCTTTTTCGCTGTAGTAATTTGGAAACTGCCAGATGAATTTTTTGGTTTTCTCGCCGCTTTTTCTGAAAAGAAAGGCCAGGATAATTCCTACAACAGCACCGGAAAGATGCGATTGCCAGGAAATTCTGCTGGGCTCCGGAAGATTTGAAAACAATTCTTCGGGCATTACTCCCCAAACCAAACTTCCATAATAAAGCGCCACGACGAGAGAAACAGTAAGCAATTTCATGTGCCATCTGAAAACCCCGCTGAAGAACAGAAAAAATGCTAAAACATATACAATACCACTGGCACCGATGATGCAGACATGGGAAAATTCGCCGGTGAAAATATCTACGGGAGGAAGAAGCCAAACCAAAAAAGCGGAAGTAAACCAACCCAGAAAGAAAACTTTTTTCGCAATCGGCTGATAAAACTGAAAGAGTAAAAATATCAATACGAAAATTGGGACGGAATTACCGAAAATGTGGTCAATGTTGCCATGTAAAAAAGGGGAAAAAAAGATGCCTTTCAAGCCTGACGGATTTAACGGGATGATGGCGCCGCTGCAACCGTCGAAAAGCCCTAAATACTGCAGCAGAAAACCAAGCCACATCACTGAAACCATGATGGCAGCGTACAGTACCGCTTTGTAATTGAGGGATTCTTTTAGCATAAATACTTTTTTGTCAAAACTGCAGCCAAAATAATTATTAAGTAAATATGGCTAATCTTTTTAAGAAAATAAATAAAATTCAGCCAAAAAGTTCTGAAACATAAGCAATGAAGTTTTTTGTTATTATTTGTTTGCCTTAAATTTGCAAGCTATGAGAAAGCTTATTACCCTTATTTTGTCATTTGCTTCAATGCTTGTTTTTTCACAGAACGAAAAAAATATTTTAAAAGAGATTGATTCTATCTCCCAGAGAAGATGGGATTCTGTTTCTCTTGATTTAGACAGTTTGGCCAATCCCAAGCTGGTTAATTTCGACCGGCATTTTAAAGATACCATTGTGATCCGCGACAAAGTGGTGATCTCTAATATCACTGATGAGATTCCTATTACTCCTTATAATATGCTGCAGCTCAAAGAGCCCATCAAGTGGTTTTATTATGGCAGAAACAATTTGGTTTTCAATCAGTCATCATTTTCCAACTGGAATTCGGGAGGGAATAATAATATTGGAATCATCGGGAAGATCAATTATAATTTAAGCTATAAAAAGAATAAACACTTTCTGGATAATACACTGCAGTTGGGCTATGGATTTGTAGCTTCGCAAGGGGAGGCTTCCCGGAAAACTGAAGACTATATCAATTTAATGACGAATTACGGATATGATATCGGAAAGAATTTTTATCTGTCTACAGGTTTTCAGTTTCTGTCCCAGTTTTCTCCGGGTTATAACTACTCCGTTACTCCGAGTCCCGAATTCAATGACCGTATTTCGCGGTTTATGTCGCCGGGATATCTGAATGCCGGTTTGGGTATTTCGTATAATCCAAATGAGGATTTTCAGGTTATCTTCCGCCCTGTGAACGGAAAGTTCACCTTTGTTACTGATCCTTTGCTGCAAAAGGCAGGGAGGTATGGTTTGGAACGGGACGGGCAAAGTGTGAGGTCGGAAATTGGAGCTTTGGTAAATATCCTTTACCGTTTAAAAATTTATAAAGACATTAATCTTGTGAATCAGGTGAATTTCTTCAGCAATTATATTTTCCATCCGGAAAGGGTGGATATTGCTTACAACGGAACTCTGAATATCAGATTCAATAAATTTATTTCTACCGTGGTGAGTCTGGATTTGCTTTACGATCACGATCAGGTTCAGAAATTACAGATGAAACAGACGCTTGGCGTTGGTTTTTCTTATAATTTGGGTTTCGAGAACAGGGAAAAAAACAAGAAACTGATTAAGCCTTTTGCGGATTAACTTTTTTTCATTTTCAGACATTCCAGAATTCCCTGTCCAGACTTCTGTACTGGATAGCTTCTGCAATATGGGCGGAATGAACTGTCTCGTGGAGTTCTAAGTCTGCGATTGTTCTTGCCACTTTTAAAATTCTGTCATAAGCCCTTGCAGAAAGATTCAGCTTTTCCATGGCAGTTTTAATCAAATTTTGTGAAGCTTCGTCGAGTTCGCAGTGTTTTTCAATTTCTTTCGGTCCCATTTGGGCATTATAGTGAATTTCGGACTCCTGATATCTTTTGGTTTGAATTGCTCTCGCCTTTAAAACGCGGTTTCTTATTTCGTCACTTTTCTCCCCCTTTCTTTTGTCGGAAAGCTGCTCGAATTCCACTTTCTGAACTTCGATATGGATGTCGATCCTGTCCAGCAACGGGCCCGAAAGTTTGTTCATGTACCGCTGCATTTCAAACTGTGAGGAAGTATTGTTGGGGTCATCCGGGAAATAGCCGCTCGGACTTGGATTCATACTTGCGACCAGCATAAAGCTTGCGGGATAATTCACCGTAAATTTAGCGCGTGATATTGTTACTTCCCGGTCCTCTAAAGGTTGTCGCATTACTTCGAGAACGGTTCTTTTAAACTCAGGCATTTCATCCAGAAACAAAACGCCGTTATGTGCCAGTGAGATTTCTCCCGGTTGCGGGTAGCTTCCGCCACCAACGAGCGCAACGTCTGAAATTGTGTGATGCGGACTGCGAAAAGGGCGAACGGTCATCAAAGAAGTTTCTGTCCCGATTTTCCCTGCGACTGAATGAATTTTCGTCGTTTCTAAAGCTTCCTTCAGTGTTAATGGCGGCAAAATACTCGGAACTCTTTTTGCGAGCATGGTTTTACCGCTACCCGGTGGACCGATTAAAATAATATTATGTCCGCCGGCTGCAGCAACTTCCATTGCGCGTTTGGCGGTTTCCTGTCCTTTTACTTCAGAAAAATCTGTGGAAAAAAAGTTGATTTTGTCCTGAAATTCTTTTCGGGTATCAATGGTTGTTCTTTCGAGCGGGATTCCTTCATTAAAAAAATCAATGACTTCTTTAATGTTTTCAATACCGTACACTTCCAGCTGATCCACAATTGCGGCTTCGCGGATATTCTGTTTCGGTAAAATAATTCCTTTGAAACCTTCTTCGCGGGCTTTGATGGCAATTGGTAAAACGCCTTTTATGGGCAGTAAACCGCCGTCAAGTGAAAGTTCTCCCATGATGATGTAATCGCCGATATTTTCTGCCTTTATTTGGTCTGAGGCAGCCAGAATTCCCAATGCTATGCTGAGGTCATAAGCAGATCCTTCTTTCCGAAGATCTGCAGGCGCCATATTGATGGTAATTTTCTTGCCGGGAATTTTGAAACCTCCGTTTTTAAGTGCGGCCGAAATCCGGTAGCTGCTTTCTTTGATGGCATTATCAGCAAGACCCACCAAATGATAGCCAACCCCCGAAGTGTCTACATTGACCTCGATGGTAATCATTTGGGCAGAAACCCCGTGAATGGCACTTCCATAGACTTTTACTAACATATCTGTGTTTTGATATAAAATTAATAAAAATTTTTGTGATCAGTCAATAAGTGGTTTTCTGTTTTTTTTCCGTGCTTAGGAGTGGGACAGGGTATGCTTTTGCTTAGGAGATGACGCGTCCTAAAATAACTACACAGACTGCTCAATAATCCTGATCTGACTCTTCCCCTATAAGTGAGGTTTGAAGAACCCCACCCTTATGCCAGAAGTAGACTTGGGGAGGACATGAATGGGACATTAAGGAGACTACAGGGAGTTACGGCTCAAGTATGTGGCAACTACGGCTCAACCTCAGTAAAATGTTTATGGAAAGGAGTTGTGTACATTTTAATTAATGAAAAATGATGGTTTAGTGATTTGGTGTTAAAATCATAATCATCTGTATGCTAATGTATTGTAAATATAGTGAATTTTCAGATACCGCGGACTGTGATTTTTTTATCCTGGAGACCGCCAGAAAATAAAAAAAGACAAGGAGGGGCAAGGTGACTTCAAAATTTAGATTGAGGGGAAATCCGGCACATATGTTTTCTATGAACTGGACGGATGGAAAGTAGATTTCAAGATTGAGATATCCTGTAAAATTTAGAAGCTCCCTTTAGAGAGGGAAAAAATATACGCACAAAAAAAACTCCTCAATTTCTTGAGGAGTTTGTGGGCCCTGAGGGATTCGAACCCCCGACCCTCTGGGTGTAAACCAGATGCTCTGAACCAACTGAGCTAAGAGCCCTTTACCAGTGTGCGAGATATCTCGTTTTTTGGTTTGGCAAATATACAACGTTTTTTCATTTCTGCAAATTTTTTTCTAAAAATTCTCCCACTACAAAGTTGCTTCCGCCAATAAAAATCATTTCTCCGTTTTTAATATTCTGTTTTGCAGAAAGATATGCTGAATTTACATCATCAAAAATTTTGTAAAATATTTTTGATTTTTTCAGTAAATCCTCATAATCCTGAGGGTGACGGCCCCGATTGACGGATGGTTTTGCAAAATAGAAGGTAGCATTAGGAGGAAGAATGCTTAAAACTTCATCAATTTTCTTATCATTTACGAATCCAAGAACAATATGTTTGTGTTTCGGGATCGCATTGAGCTGGGAAAAAACCTCTTCCAAACCAGCCTGATTGTGTCCCGTGTCGCAAATAGTTAAAGGGTTGTTTGAGAATTCATACCAGCGGCCGAGGAAATTGGTGTTTTTTTGAACATTTAAAAGTCCGGACTCGATGCTTTTTTCAGGAATCTGCAGCCCAATATTTTGCAGTTCTTTAATTAATGCCAGGACAACTCTGATGTTTTTCTGCTGATAATTTCCTTTTAAACCGGATTTTAAACCGGATTTAATTGCTGTTGCATCAATAAATTCCGAGTGATTTTCTTCTGCTTTTTTTCTGATCATGTCTTTCACCAGCTCATTTTCATCACCTGAAATTACCGGAATGTTTTCTTTGATGATTCCAGCCTTTTCGGAGGCAATCTCTTCAATGGTGTTGCCTAAAATATTCTGATGATCCAGCGCGACATTGGTGATTGCAGAGACCAAAGGTGTGATGATATTGGTGGAATCCAGTCTGCCGCCTAAACCTACTTCAATGATCGCAAAATCGACTTTCTGCTGCTCAAAATATTCGAATGCCATGATCGTGGTGAATTCGAAAAAAGAAGGTTGAATTTCTTCCGGAAGATTTTTAAGTTTCTGAATAAATTGATAGACGAACTCCTTATCACAGTTTTCGCCGTTTATTTTAATCCGTTCGGTAAAATCGATGAGATGGGGCGAATTGTACAGACCAATTTTATATCCGGAATCCTGCAAAACCGAAGCCAGCATATTGCTTGTAGAGCCTTTTCCGTTGGTTCCGGCGATATGGATGGTTTTTATTCTGTCCTGAGGGTTTCCGAAAAAATCACAGAGTTTGGTGATGTTCTGAAGTCCGGGTTTGTAGGCTTTTTCGCCGTCGGTCTGATAATTTGGAGCCTGAACAAAAAGCCATTCTACCGCTTCCTGATATTCTTGGTTTGTCATCTTACAAAATTCTCAAAAGTTTTTGGTTTTTGAAAATTATTTTTTGATTTGATTTCGGGTTTTGAAAGAAGCTGGAAACCGCGCCCCTGATTGAACGGCCTGTCTGAGCTTTTTTTTGGGTGAGGCGGCGAAAGCCGCCTCACCCAAAAAAAAGCGAGTAGTGAAAGCAGGATCAGGCGCCCAAACGCCCTCCTTTATTTTAAAAAGTGATTTTGTAAGTTCCCGAAGATGACGTGGATGCTTTTTCGGCTTTCACGTATTTTTTCACCCATGAAACTGATGTCGCAGAAACGCATGCATCTGAAATTCCACCGGAACGCCGTGCTGAAATTACGTTTCCGGCCTTATCTACGGTGTAAGAAATTGTGATGCTTCCGCTTGCCGAACAGTTATGGGAAGGCTGTGCTCCGCCACGGCCCATGGTTCCCGGGATATAGCCGGTTAATTTTCTGTCGATGCCTATTTTGCTGTCACCGTCTCCATCGCCTCCTAACGGATCGCCCTGATTTCCAATTCCTGTTCCGTTGCCTTGGGAGCCGGCTTTTGTGCCTCTTCCTTTGATTAAATTACCAATTGCGGCGGTTCCTTTTCCGTCGCCGGTTCCGGTTGTGGAATTTGAGGCTGCAGCTTTCGCAGCGGATGGTTTCGTTGCGGGTTTGGATGAAGAAGCTGAAGCTGATGAGCTTTTGGTTGATTTGTCGGATTTATCAGAAATTTTCACAGGATTTGCAGCATTTTTTCCGGTGATGACTTTCTCTTTCGGTGTTTCTTTTTTAGTTTCGGAAACAACGGCAGGTTTTTCTGTAATTTTAGTTTTAGAGTCAGGCTCAGCAGGAGTTTCTTCGATACTTGGGTTGGCATCTGCTGCCAAACTTCCTCCCTGATCCGCAGGTTCATCAATGCCGCTGCCATTTCTGTTATCACCGAAATTAATGAGCATGCTGGTTACGGCTTCATTTTTCTCCGGAATACTTGTGGTGATTTTGTATAGAGAAACAAACAGCAGCAATAAGGACCAAATAACTGCGGTGATAATTCCGCTTTTCACTTTGTCCCTGTTTTCTTCCCGATTATTGATGCTGTGGTCGTTCATTTCTAACGGTTAATCTTCTTTAGTGGTTGCTATGGCAATATTAAATTTGTGTTTTTCTGCAATTTCCATGACGAAAACGACGTCTTTATGGAATGAATTTTTATCTGCTCTGATGGTAAACGAAGGAGTTTTTACATTCTGCAGTTTGTTGACAATCACAGATTCCAGTTCCTCTTTTTTTACCGCGATGTCATCTACAAAATACGAGCCGTCTTCTTTAATACTCACCGTCACCTGGTTCGGAATATTCGGGTTTTCGAGTTCTCCTTTGGGAAGTTTTACATCAATAGCACTTTGGTTTGCGGCAGCAGAAGTCACCATAAAAAATATGAGGAGTAACAAAATAACATCCACCATTGCAGCAAGGCTGAACTCGGGGTTTGCTTTATTTCTGCGTTTAAGTTTCATAAGTTATGACGGTTTGTTGATAATGTCTAAAAAGTCAGTAGAAAGATGCTGTACTTTCAGAACGAATTTATCAATTCTTGTTAAAAGTAAATTGTAGAAAAAGTTCGAAGGAATTGCTACTGCCAAACCCATCGCTGTCTGTCCTAAAGCGGTATAAATACCTTCGGACAGCGTCTTAGGCGAGAAAGAACCTTCTGCATTTGACATGCTGAAGAATGCCATAATCAGTCCAATTACCGTTCCCAAAAGTCCTAACATTGGTGCTAAACTTGGTACCGAAGCTAAAAGGTTGAGGTTTTTTTCCAGTTTGGAAACTTCAATCTGTGCCTGGCTTTCCATTGCGCTTACAATATCCGAAATCGGTCTGCCGATTCTCGTAATCCCTTTTTCAAGAATTCTTGCTTCCGGGGTGTTCTGTCTTACACAATAATCCACTGCGGCATCCACCCGTCCCTGATTCAAAAGATCCTGAATGTTATTCATCAGATTGGTATCGTTGATTTTCAACATCCGGTTGATGTAAAAAAGCCGCTCGAGGAAGATGTAGAGGGAGAAAACGCCCAGTGCAATAACTGTGCACATTACGATGTTGGCGAAAAGATTGCCGTGAAACATGATTTTCCAGAAAGAAAAAACTTGTTCCTGAGTTTCGGGGGTTATGGCTTGAACTGCTGTTTGTAAGAACATTTATTAAAATTTATAATTAAAAACTGAACGGGAAAAATAGCTTAATATTGTTAAAAAGCTGTATTGGGTATGACATTGCAGAACTGTAAAGACCAAAAACCGTTGTCAGCTTACCGTGACCGATAAGCGGATGCGGGCTTCGTCACTTTAACATTCTGCAAAACTGAGAAGTTAATCGTCAACTACAATTTCGTCCGGTCTGAAATTGCATTTCAGTTTAAAAGGGATTGTTTCATCCGAACCGGTATAAAAATCATTGATATTCCCTTTCCAGAAAAGCTCCAGATCGCCGGTTTGGTTCCTGTCAAAAGACAGGTCGCTGTTGTAAAGATAGGCGTCTTCATCATCAAAAAGATCCACTCCGGTAAAAGTATCGTCGTCGGAATCGTTTATTTCAAAAGTTTTCCCCTCGATTTCAGCATCATCGATCGGAAAATCGAAAACATTCATCGAAAGTTGCGGGAAATGATACTGAAGCGAATCGTCATCCACATGATCCAAAGAATCATCTGTTATAATTTCAACTTCCAGAAAATGTTGCTTGTTGCTGTAAACCGCTTTGCAGTAAGTACTTTTGATATGGTATTTAAGGGTTTCTTCAGGATGGTAGATTTTTAAAATCCCTTTCATTTCTTTAGGAAAAAAATAATGTTAAATAATTGATTGTGAAACTGATTCAACAAAGATAAAAAATTGATTGATTGCGCAAAATATTTTATTGGTTTTTTAAAAATTATGGCGGACAAAAGCGTTTCCGGCGGTTTTTTAATGAAGTGTAAAATAAGCAGTTTGTTTTGCCGGAACAAAACAAGTCAATTAATTAAATTTTAACTTTTTATAGGTGAAAAATATTAAATTAGCGTTTTGAAAAAAGTAAAAATGAAAAATATTCTTTATAAAATCCTTTTCGGATTCGGAATTGTGGTAGGCATGGTTTCATGTAAAAAGACAGATTCTCCGCTTACCAAAGTAACGCCAGCTGATCTGGATTCTATTGCTTCCAACTATTATGAACAGTATCTGAAGCTTTATCCTTTAGAAGCTACTGCTCAGGGTGATTTAAGGTACAATGACCAGCTGCCGATTAACATTGACAAAGATTTTATTTCCGGAGAAATTTCCTTTTACAATTCGGTTCAGAATCAGTTGAAAAAAGTAGATTATAAAAGTTTGAGTGATGAAAACAAAACGGTTTATGATGTACTGGATTATACCCTGAAAGATAAAACCGAGATCTACGCTTACCACCCGGAATATATTCCTTTTACCCAGTTTTACGGTCTTCCTTTAGACTTGCCTTTATTAGGAAGCGGAGAAGGAAGCCAACCCTTTAAAACCGAAAAAGATTACAGCGACTGGCTGAAAAGAGTGGAGAAATTCCCTTTATGGATGGATACCGCTATGGAAAACTTCCGAGAAGGAATTGCCAATAATTATGTTTTGCCGAAAAAACTGGTAGTAAAAATGATTCCGCAAATGAAAGCGGAAGAAATCACCACCACTGATTTTGATAAGAATATCTTTTACGGACCCATCAGAAATTTTCCCAAAGCCTTTACAGAAGATCAGAAACAGAAATTCACGAAAGCGTATAAAGAAATGATTACTCAGAAGATAATTCCTACGTATACCAAAATGGGTAATTTTCTGGAGACTGTATATTTACCAAAAGCCCGTTCAACAGACGGAATTAACGCTTTACCAAAAGGACACGAGATTTACGCATATTATGTGAAAAGCCAAACCACGACCAATAAGACCCCTGAAGAAATTAATAAAATCGGTTTGGAACAGGTTGCAATGCTGCGCAAAGAAATGGAAAAAGTAAAACAGCAGGTGGGATTCAGTGGCACTTTGGAAGAATTTATCAGTCATGTAAAAACCGATCCGAAAGCAATGCCTTATAAAACAAATAAAGAAGTTTTAGATGCGTTCAGCCGGATTTTGGCAAAAATCACCCCCAAACTCAACACCATGTTCAGCGTGACTCCGAAAACTCCTTTTGAGATCCGCCAGACCGAAAAGTTCCGTGAAGCCAGTGCCAGTGCGGAATACAAAGTAGGAACACCGGATGGCAAAAGACCGGGAATATTTTACATTCCGCTTCCCGATCCTTCAAAATTTAATGTGACCTCCGGCATGGAAAGTCTTTTTTTACATGAAGCAATTCCGGGACATCATTATCAGATTTCCTTACAGCAGGAAAATACAAAACTCCCGAAATTTATGCGGTTCGGCTGGTCCAACGCATTTGGTGAAGGCTGGGCGCATTACTGCGAAACACTGGGCCCGGAATTCGGACTTTATACAGATCCATATCAGAAAATGGGTTATCTGAGCGATCAGATGCTTCGCGCAGTGCGGCTTGTGGTGGACACCGGGATTCATACAGGGAAGATGACAAGAGAAGAAGCGATTCAGTACTTTCTGAGCAATATTTCCTATGATGAAGCGGGAGCTGTTGCTGAGATTGAGCGTTATATGGCGATGCCCGGACAGGCACTGGGTTACAAAATCGGCGCGCTGAGAATTCGTGAACTGCGGGATAAATACCAGAAACAACTTGGCAGCCGCTTCAGTTTGGCGAAATTCCATGATGAGATTTTAAATCAGGGAACTTTACCGTTAGATGTCCTAGACCGCAAAATGGAGCTTTGGGCAAAAAAGCAGTAAGTGTAGTAATGCCTGATTTAATGTTTAGAGAATTTAACAAATTGCTTCATTTCAATTAAAAAGTAATTATATTTGTTTATTATTGTTAAATTAACGTGTATATGTGAAAAAACTTAGCAGATATGTTAATATTTAATGCATTTGCTTTGTAAAAGAATGATTATATAATGGAGGCCAATTTTCCCCTTTCCCTTTTTTCTCTCAAACAGGAAGTATTCGAGAATGTTTTGCAGAAAACGCCTTTTGGGTTTTCCCTCATAACTGAAGACTATGTTTTGGAATTCGCCAATGATGCATGGCTTAATATTGCACAGAAATCAAGAGAGGAAGTCTTGGGAAAGAAAATCTTCGATGTCTTTCCGGAAAGTGAAGAGCAGCTTCTCTCTTTTTTTGAAAATGTAAAGAAAACAGGAAAACCTTTTACCGCTCCCGAGCACAGCGTCAAATTGATGCGAAACGGTGTGTTGCAGGAAGCTTTTTTCAGTTTTGTATACCATCCTATTTTTAATGATGAAGGTGTATTTCAATATTTTGCAACGGTAGTTTTGGAAATTGCAGAACTGGTGAATATCAAAAATCAAGTTAAAGAAGATGAGGAACGCCTCCGTCTTGCAACCGAAAGTTCACATACTGCAACCTGGGATTTGAATCTCCAGACCCGTGAAATTATTCACTCCACCTATCTGTCCGAGATTTTTGGATATCAGCCCGAAGAGGAAATTTCTCATCAGCAGCTGAGAAGTCACCTTTCTGAAAGCGACCGCATCAATATTGTCGAAAAAGCATTTGAAAGGGCTCTCAAAACCGGAATTTACCAGTACGAAGCCCGGATTACCGATAAAAACGGAATTGAGAAATGGGTTTTTACAAACGGTAAGGTGTTTTTTGATGATGATCACAAACCCATCCGAATGTTGGGCGTAATGCAGGACATTACCGAAAGAAAAAAAAGCGAAATTCTTCTGCAGCAAAGCCATCATCAGCTCAACACCGCAATGGAGGCTACAAAGCTCGGCCGTTTTGATATGAATCCTGAAACCCTTGAGAAATATAATTTTTCACCCAGGTTTTTAGAGATTTTCGGATATGATTACGAAACGGAAACCATTGATTCCAAAATCTTAGAAAAACATATCCACAGGAATTTTATTGACGTAAGAGCCGACGCCCTTAGAAAAGCTAAAGAAACAGGAGATCTCTATTATCAAACTAAAATCGTTTTGCGGGATAACAGCGTGAAATGGATTGAGCTCTACGGAAGGCTGCTGCCGCCTGCGGAAGGAAGTAAAGCTTATATTTCCGGTACGGTAAGGGATATTACAGAGCTTAAAAATTTCGAGGAAAGAATCAGTGAAAGCGAGAAGAAATACCGTTTTCTGGCAGACGCGATGCCGCAGATCGTCTGGATTGGAGAACCCGACGGAAAACTTACCTATTTTAACAAATCAACCCTGGATTATTCCGGGAAAGATTATAACGATTTTGTAGAAGGAAACGGCTGGCTGGAAATTGTGCATCCTGACGAACAGAAAGAAAATGTAAGACTCTGGGCCAAAAGCGTCCGCACCAAAAAACCTTTCTTTTTCGAGCACCGGTTCCGGAATAAAATGAATGAATACCGGTGGTTCATGAGCCGCGCCTATCCTGAGCTGGATGAGTTCGGAAATGTCACAAAATGGGTGGGAACCAGTACTGATATCGATGATATGAAGAAGCAGGAAATGCAGAAGAATGATTTCATCAAAATGGCAAATCACGAACTGAAAACGCCTGTCACTACCATAAAAGGTTACGTTCAGCTTCTCAAAAAAATGCGGGGCGAATCTGAAGACAAGTTTCTTGTAAATTCACTTAATACCATTGAAAACCAAGTCAATAAACTGAATGTTTTAATTGGTGATCTCTTGGATATTTCAAGAATTGAGTCAGGAAAACTCCCGTTAAATAAAAAAGAATTTTCGCTTCTAAAACTGGTTACAGAAACCATTGAAGATATCAAAGCTTCTGAACCGAGCCACCAAATCACTTTTGAACTCATGCATCCCAACGATATAGAAGTGTTTGCAGATAAGGACCGGATTACGCAGGTTTTAAATAATCTGCTCACCAATGCCATCAAATATTCGCCGCATTCAAAAACCGTAAATGTGGAACTTTGTATACAGGATCACTGTGCCGTTGTTTCGGTTGAAGATTTCGGGATTGGAATGGACCAAAATGAGCTTAGAAAAATTTTCGACCGCTTTTACAGGGTTTCAGGAGATGATGAAGAAACCTTCCCCGGCTTCGGTATCGGACTCTTTATCGTGAAAGATATTATGGACAGACACGACGGAAAAATTTGGGTGGAAAGTGAAAAAAACAGAGGAAGTAAATTCTATTTCTCACTTCCGGTTTATCATATTCAAAAATAAAAAATTAATTATGGAAATATTGGTGATTGATGATAACAGGGATATCTGTACACTGATCGAAAACATTCTTCTCTCCGAAGGATACGATGTAAAATCATGCTGTAACCCTGTAGAATTCAATGAAATTATCGGAAAGGAAAAGCCGAAACTAATTATTACCGATATGCTGATGTCGGGTTTCGACGGGCGGACTTTAACTAAAGATATTAAAAATAACCCCGAAACGAAAGACATTAAAATCATGCTGATGTCAGCACATCCTGATGCTTCCAAAATAAGTGAAAGTATTGGTGTAGATGATTTTCTCACCAAACCGTTTGAAATCAACGATTTGGTTGCTAAAGTTGAAAACCTTTTAAATTAAGGTCACTCGTCAGCTTTTTTCAAACAGCATTTTCGTTAAAAAATCCTTTTCTTTATTTCCTCTCGCAGGCGAATATTCTCTGCCATAAAATATGATCTGAAGGTGAAGCTTGTTCCACGTATGTTCAGGGAAGAGCTTTTTAGCATCACGCTCAGTTTCTATCACGTTTTTTCCGGAAGTCAGTTTCCATTGCGTCATCAGACGGTGAATGTGAGTATCGACAGGAAACGCAGGAAATCCGAAGGCCTGGCTCATCACTACAGATGCCGTTTTATGGCCGACGCCGGGAAGTTCTTCCAGTTCTTCGTAGGTTTTAGGTACAATTCCATTGTGTTTTTCAACGAGGATTTCTGCTGCCTTTTTCAGGTTTTTAGCTTTCGTATTCGCTAACCCGATTTCTTTAATTAAATATTTAATCTCATCCACTTCCAAATCTTTCATTCTGAAAGGGTCACCGGCAACTTCAAAAAGTTTCGGCGTAATCTGATTCACTTTTTTATCGGTCGTCTGTGCGGAAAGAGCGACCGCAACCAAAAGCGTATAGGGATCAGCATGATCTAAAGGAATTGGAACTTCAGGATATAATTTTTCGAGTTCACGTATCACCGTTTCGGCTCTTTGTTTTTTGGTCATTGCTTATTAGAAATTATTAAGAGTAGTCTTTAGAATTCGCAAATATAAAAAGTATTGCAGGTTTTATGGCTTAAAATTTATCGTTTTACGGTTTCCCTTTTGCAAACGTGAAAAATGTAATCTATTTTTACCGATCATTAATATATTAATCATTATGAAGAAAAATTTATTATTAGCATTTGCTGCTGCATCATTAATCTCATGTTCAACAGTGCAATCCGGAACCTCCAAAACAATGGATATTGTTGGAACAGGAGTGATTCATAAGCCTGTAATTGCTGATTTAAACGTTAGTCAGGAAAAAGTCTCCAGAACAATGACTTTTACAAATCTACAGTCTTTAGAAACTGCTAAAAATTCCGTAGTGCGTGAATTATTGAAGGAGAAAGAGGCTGATGTTTTAGTTGAACCTACTTTTGATTCCACTACTAAAAACGGAACGACAGAATTAACTGTATACGGTTGGACTGCAACCTATAAAAACTTCCGTCAGGTAGAAGAAAAAGATCTTAAAGTACTTGAAGTTAGACCCAATTTTATTCAAAAAGCAGAAACAACTCAGCCTGCGACAGAGGTTAAGAAAATGGGAGGCATCGGTTGGATTATCGGCGGGGCAGCCTTAGTAGTAGCAGCAGTGTTAGGCGCAGGATCATTATAATCATTAAATTGAAAGATTAGTCATTTCGTAATAAAGGAATGGCTTTTTTTGTACCAGTTCTTAATATTCTAACTATATTAAGTTTAAATTTGAGCAAAATTAAACATTATGTTGAAAGTTGGCGACCATTTACCCGAATTTGAAAGTGTAAATCAGGATGGAGAAGCAATTAAATCCTCAGATTACTCAGGAAAAAAACTCGTGGTTTTCTTTTATCCAAAAGCGAATACGCCGGGTTGTACTGCAGAAGCCTGCGATTTAAATGATCATATTTCCGTTCTTAAAAAAGAAGGTTACCATTTGTTGGGAGTTTCAGCAGATCCTCAGAAAGCGCAAAAGAAATTCCACGAAAAGTTTGGTTTTCAATATCCTTTGCTGGCGGATGAAAGAAAAGACGTCATCGAGAAGTTTGGCGTTTGGCAGCTCAAAAAATTTATGGGAAGAGAATTCATGGGAATTGTAAGAACTACCTTTATTTTTGACGAAAACGGAATTTGCGTCCGCGTTATCGAAAAAGTAAAAACTAAAGAAGCAGCCCAACAAATTTTGGAAAATTAATGGCATGATTTACCGCAAAAGGAACAAAAGGAAACTGTACAATTAAACTTCAAAAGCAAAAAAAGCAGGATTGAGCACGTTTTGCTGTTGCAGGCTTTTCATTATCAGTTTTTTTAAGGTATTCAACTTTTGCCTCTTTTGCGGTAAAAAACAAAATTTAGCCCAACATTCTTTGGGCTTTTTTTACGCCTTCTGCCAGAATATCAATTTCCTCAAACGTATTGTAAACGGCAAAACTTGCACGCACTGTGCCGGCAATTCCGAAGAAATTCATAATCGGTTGGGTACAGTGGTGACCAGTTCTCACAGCGATTCCCAGCTTGTCGAGAATCATTCCGACATCGGAAGAAATCCCCACGCCTTCCAGATTGAAAGAAACAACGCCGGTCCGTTTTGCTTTTTCACCGTAAATTCTCAATCCTTCAATTTCAAGCAGTTTCTTCTGAGCGTAATCCAGCAAAGCGTTTTCGTGATTCTGTAAATTTTCGTGACCGATCTTTTCAATAAAATCTACGGCTGCTCCCAAAGCAATGTTTCCGCCAACATTGGGTGTTCCGGCTTCAAATTTAAAAGGCAAATCTGCGTAAGTTGTTTTTTCGAAGGAGCAGGTTTCAATCATTTCTCCTCCTCCGTGAAATGGCTCGATTTTTCTCAGAATTTCTTCTTTCCCATACAGAATTCCGGTTCCCATAGGAGCATAGAGTTTATGTCCGGAGAAAACAAAGAAGTCACAGTCAAGTTTCTGAACATCAATTTTAAAATGCGGAGCAGACTGCGCGCCGTCAATGATGATAAAAGCGTCCGATTTTGCTCTTGTTTTTGCGATAATTTCTTCAATCGGGTTTACAATTCCTAAAGCGTTAGAAACCTGATTAACAGAAACTATTTTTGTTTTTTCGCTTAAATTTTCGTCTAAAAAATCAAGCTGAAGAATTCCGTTTTGGTCTATCGGAATTACTTTCAATTTTGCGCCGGTTCTCTCGCAAAGCATTTGCCACGGAACAATATTCGAGTGATGTTCTAAATAGGAGATAATGATTTCGTCATTTTCTTTAATTAAATTCATTAACGAATAGGCGATGAGGTTAATCCCCTCCGTTGTGCCTTTGGTGAAAATAACTTCAAAATCGTTTTTTGCATTGATGAATTTCTGTATTTTTCTTCTCGAAATTTCCATTTCCTCTGTCGCTAACTGACTTAGCTTGTGGATTCCGCGGTGAACATTTGCATTGATTTCTGTATAATATTTCTGCCAGGAATCCAATACAGATAAAGGTTTCTGTGAAGTGGCTGCATTGTCAAGATAAACCAAATCTTTACCGTTGACTTTTTGAGAAAGAATAGGAAACTGACTGCGTATATTTTGTAAATCGAACATCTTACTTATTTAGAATGCTTCAAATTTACGGAAATTATATTTGAATAATTTTTAAACCGATTGATTATGTTAATAACTCTTCACCACTTCATCTACTAAAAATTCAACCTGAGAAGGTCTTCCTTTTTTATCTTTGGGCTGATCTTTATAAGTTCCGGTTCTTACGATAATCATTTGTTTTTCGGGAATTACGATGATATACTGCCCATAAAGTCCCAAAAAATAGTAATGCTTTACAGCTGCGTCATTATTAATCCAAAGCCCCATTCCGTAGGCACCGTTTGAAAGTTTTGTAGGTGTTTTCATTTCATTTAAAAACTGAGCACTGATGATTTGGTGATCATCGACTTTCCCATCGTCCAGAAAAAGCTGGCCCAATTTGGCAAAATCCCGCGCATTCGAATGAATACAGCAGAACGTTTTTTCCATCCCGAAATCGTCGGTGGTCCATTCTGCGTTTTGCTCCATTCCGAGCGGTTTCCATAATTTTTCGGAAGCATATTCGGCAATGGTTTTGTTCATGGATTTTCGGAGTGCAAAGCCCAGAAGTTGGGTAGAACCGCTTTGATATTCGAATTTTGTTCCCGGATTTTCTTTAAATTCCCGGTATAAAACCGCTTCTTCTAAAGATTTTCCGTAATAAGCTTTTGCGTTGGGAAGAAAAGGGTTTTCATAGTCTTCGTTCCAGTTTAATCCGGCTTCCATTTTGGCCAAATCTTCTATGGTTAAATCTTTTCCGAATTCCATATTTTTATAATTCTCAAAAAAATCTGAATATTTCTGCCCTAAACTCTTGATTTTGTTTTCTTCAATAGCTTTTCCCAAAAGCATCACCGTTACAGCTTTTGCCATCGAAAAAGAATTGGTTTTTGAGTTTTCGCTGTAACCGTTCCAGTATTCTTCATGCAATAGTTTTCCGTTTTTAATAATCAGAAAAGATGCGGTTTTGGAATTTTTCAGTTCTTCAACTAAAACATTCGGCAAAGGTGTTTTGTTGTACAGAGAATCTTTCTCCCAAGGCTTTCCTTTTTCTTTTGCAATAAGATGGGACGGAAAATACTGGCCGTCATCTATTGTTGATCCGGTTTCTCCGCGGAGATAAGTCTGCCGCACGCCTCTGAACAGATAATCGTATCCGAAAGCATAGGTAAGCGCGATGATTGCGGCTAAAAAAGCAAAAATTCCCTTAATAACTTTTTCGATCATGTCTGTTGAACTGTCAGACAAATGTAATATAAAAACCGCAATGAAATTCATTTGCAAAAGCGGTTTTCGATTAAAAGAAAAATGTATTTTTGTTTTACCACCTATTCAATTTTAATGATGAGAAAATACATTTTCTTACTGCTGCTGTGTCTTGCTTTTATTAACGGTTTTTCTCAGGAATATCAACCGATTGATACGGCAGATTATGCTCAGAGAAAAGCTTTTGTGGAACGTTATAAACTCATCAGGGATCAGTATTCCAAAACCCTGAAAGCGAAATATCCCGGAAATACAGGGAAAGAGCTGGCGAAAAACTATGCCGAGTTTCAGGAATCATTCAGAAAGGAAATTAAAAACAGGGATTATGTTTTCAATTCCAATTTTACAGAAATGCTTCGGACCTATTTTGAAATGTTAAAAAACAAAAACCAGAATATTCCTGATGATATAAAGATTTTAGTGGCCAGAGACAATACGCCCAACGCGTTTTGTGTACAGGATGGTGTTTTCATCGTGAACATGGGACTTTTCAACTGGATTGATAATGAGGAACAACTGATTTCAATTCTCGGCCACGAACTTGGTCACAAACTGCTGACGCATTCAGAAAACTGGCAGAAAAAACTGATTGAAACTGAACTGAACAACAAAACACAGGTTTCTGAAATTAGCAGTTCAAAAATCAATAAAACCGACAAAGCATTTAAACTGTATAAAAACCAGATGTATGAATCAAGTGTTTTCCGGCGAAAGAATGAGTCCGATGCTGATTCTATCGGATATGTGATGTACAGAAACACGGGTTTGAAAAAGTCAGAGTATATTAATTCGTTAAGAAATCTTCAGAAATTCGATACCATTTCCCCAACGGTTGTAAAAGTGGAAACTTACAGGGAGCTTTTCAGTTCAGCGGAACATCCTTTCAAGGAAAAATGGCTGAAAATGGAAGATTTTTCTGGTTATAATTATTCAAATTTCAAAGAAAAATTCAATAAAGATTCACTGTCAACACATCCGGAAGTTGTTGAAAGAATCAACTTACTCAAGAAAAATTTTCCTGAAATCAGTCAGGACGAACCTTCAATAAAAAGTGAAGACAAAGATTTTCTGGCTTTGAAAAAAATGGCGCGTTTCGAGATTCTGCCGAACTTTTATCATTCTGAAGATTATGGTTTGGGAATTTATACCGCGATGCAGTTTCTGCAGGATGGGGAAGAAGAAACTTACTATAAAAACTGGCTCGGGAAAAATTTTGCAAAGATTTATGAGGCCAGAAAAAATTATAATCTGAACCGTTATTTAGACCGTGTAGATCCGAAAAATCAAAGTGAAAGTTACCAGCAGTTCCTCAATTTTATGTGGAATTTAAGTTTGGAAGACATTAAAAATATCGCTGATTTATATACCCAAAAAAGCCCATAATAACGGGCCTTTGCTTTTAGTAATTCAGTCTTTCCAAACGGATTTTATTAAATTTTTCCTTCTCGTTCATTTCTCTTAAAAGGATGTAGCCTTCTTTTCCAACGTATGGATAGACCAGAAAATCGTCTTTCGCAGAAATAGGTACCATTTCCTGGGTGAATTTTCCGCCGATTAAAGTATTGATGTAGAGATTCCAATTTTTCTGTTTCGTAACAGCATCTTTCTGAAAATCGCGGTAGAAGAACACCACATCTTCACCGTCATTCAGATACTGGGAAAAAAGGTAATCGGAGTTGGCCCATTTGGTTTTCTCCTTTTCAAAAATTTTCACTTCCGAAACGTTGAAATCTTTATCGGTGAAGAGGTAAACCAGATCCGTAGTTTTAGGAGCAGAATATTGTCCTTCAGGTTTGTACTTTTCCATTAAAATGCCGATGCTGCCGTCTTTCATAAAGTACGCATCTCTCGGATCCAAAAAATAACCCATTTCAACATTCCCGAATTTGTCGATGTTTTTCACCGATGATTTTAATGATTCATAACTGATTTCTTTGGTGTCCACAGCAAAGGTCTTCCTATCAATCATCATTCTCGAAAATCCCGTAGCCCGCATATAGTCGTCATAGGTTTTGGCGAGCATCACGATTTTGTCCTCAAAAGTTTTGTCGTTGTCAATCTTTCCAAAACTGTAGGTATTGAGGGAATTGATGGCGTCCAGAGTATTGGGTGTAAGTCCGGCGATTGGTTTTTTGTACACTTCTTTTCCGGTTTTCATATCCAGAATAAGCAATTGGAACGTTTTGTTTTTTTTATCGTTGTTCTGAAGGATGGTGTAGATGTAATTTTCGTCCTTATCGAGAATACTCAGCGATTCGTTCACTTTTTTATCACCGCTGGTGTTGTATTGATAGCGCCAGATTTCCTTTTGGTTTTCATTAAATTTAATCAGGTTGTTATTGTTGATATAGTTGCCGTAATTGTTGAATTCAATAGCAACGAAACCACCTTCTTTGATTTCGGAAACATAGGAAACATAATTGTAGCCTTTTTCTTTTTTCTCGGCTCTTTCTTCTTTTTGGTCGGCTTTATAACTTTTAGGCTCGGCCATCTCTGCGAAAGCACCGTCTTTATAATCGTAGTAAAGTTTATTGGTAATGGTATTATCCTGCAGTGAAATTTCTTTGCTTCTCGGGATAAAAAAGTCTTTGTTTTTTAGGACATAATAATCAATTTCGCTTGGTTTTAAGATGATTTTTCCGTTAAAATCCATGTAGGCAAAATATCGGTTTGCAGTAATGTCGCCTTCAAATTCTTTATTAGCAATCGGATTAAGGTTTTTATCCAGAATGACATATTCAAATTTTTTGGTTTTATCACCGGATTTCCCGTAGCTGTAAAGCGTAAAATATCCAAAAAGATTCTCTTTCTGATCGAAAAGCGCATTGAAAGCCACATATTCACCCTGAGCCAAAGCTGCTAAATTCTGTGATTGTCCAAAAGTAAAGATCTGCGAAATAAAAAAGAACAGAAAGTATAGTTTCTTCATAAAAATTAAATTTCTCAAAGATAAAAAAATGGTTGATTCACAGCGGTTTTAAATGAAAAAAGTTCCAGATTGCTCTGAAACTTTTTATTCAATATTTTAATGGAATTAAATCTTAGAAAGCAAGTTTCTGAAATTCGTTTTCTCGTCGATAATTCTGCGCAAATCCGCTACCGGAACTCTTTCCTGCTTCATCGTGTCGCGATCTCTTAATGTTACCGTGTTATCCACCAAAGAATCGTGATCAACCGTAATACAGAAAGGCGTTCCAATTGCATCCTGACGTCTGTAACGTTTTCCGATGCTGTCTTTATCTTCATAAATCACGTTGAAATCATACTTCAGATCATTGAAGATTTTTTCGCCGTATTCGCCAAGTCCGTCCTTTTTCATTAATGGTAAAATTGCTGCTTTTACCGGAGCCAAAGCCGGCGGAAGCGAAAGAACTGTTCTTTCCGACCCGTCTTCCAAAACTTCCTCTTTCAGTGAATTGGAGAAAATCGCGAGGAACAGACGGTCCAAACCAACGGAAGTTTCCACCACATAAGGAATGTAGTTTTCGTTTCTTTCCGAATCGAAATACTGTAATTTTCTGCCGGAGAATTTTTCGTGCGCTTTCAAATCGAAATCCGTTCTGGAGTGGATGCCTTCAAGCTCTTTAAACCCGAATGGGAACTTAAATTCAATATCTGCAGCGGCATTGGCGTAATGCGCCAGTTTTTCGTGGTCGTGAAATTTATAATTTTCAGCACCCAAACCTAAAGCCAAATGCCAGTTCAGACGTTTCTGTTTCCATTCTTCATAGAAACCGAGTTCGGTTCCCGGCGGAACAAAAAACTGCATTTCCATCTGTTCGAATTCACGCATTCTGAAAATAAACTGTCTTGCAACAATCTCGTTTCTAAAGGCTTTCCCAATCTGGGCAATTCCGAAAGGCAATTTATGACGGGAAGTTCTCTGAACATTGAGGAAGTTGACGAAAATTCCCTGCGCGGTTTCCGGTCTTAAATACAGGTCAGTGGCTGTGTCTGCAGAAGCTCCTAGTTTTGTTCCGAACATCAGGTTGAACTGGCGAACGTCTGTCCAGTTTTTAGAACCGGTGTCAGGATCGGCAATTTCCAGTTCTTCAATCAAAGCTTTTACATCCGCCAAATCTTCGTTTTCCAGAGATTTCGCCATTCTTGAAAGAATGGTTTTCTGCTTCTCTCTGTATTCTAAAACGCGTCCGTTCGTGGTTTCAAACTCATTTTTATCGAAAGCGTCACCAAATCTTTTGGCTGCCTTTTCGATTTCCTTCTGTGCTTTTTCTTCCAGTTTTGCACAGTAATCTTCAATCAAAACATCGGCTCTGAAACGTTTTTTCGAATCTTTATTGTCAATCAAAGGATCATTAAAGGCGTCAACGTGCCCGGAAGCTTTCCAGATTGTGGGATGCATGAAAATCGCAGAATCAATTCCCACAATATTTTCGTTCATCTGTACCATTGCTTTCCACCAATATTGCTTGATGTTGTTTTTCAGTTCCGCACCGTTCTGTCCGTAATCGTAAATTGCTGAAAGTCCGTCGTATATCTCACTCGAAGGAAAAATAAAACCATATTCTTTCGCGTGTGAAATCAGCTTTTTGAAAACATCTTCCTGTTTAGCCATAGTTTTTAAGTATTTGTGCAAAAATAGGGAATTTTAGTCAAAAAATTTGGTTGAATTTTCAGAAGCCGGGAACCTGCTCTCCGCTATATCTTTTGCTCCACTTCGTGTCGCAAAAGGATGCCGCTGCGATCAGGGCTAATTAGATTCGGTTTTAAAACAAAAAGACGGAAACCCTTTTCCGTCTTATATTTTATCAGCAATATTTTTTTAGAAATTATAGCTCAAAGCCATTCCGTTTCCGGCAGTTTGCAGTTTAAAATAAGGCTGAAATGCGGTAGATGCTCCGTTTTCAATTTCCAAAGCTTGCTTTGCGTTTTTATTCGCCGCAATAGCAAACGGGATTCCGATCCCAACCAATGCAGCACCTACTCCAACAACCGCCCAGCCTCGCGAAGGCTGGTTTTCGTAAACCATTCCGTTTCTCACTTCCTGTTTTTTACCACTCAAAGCTGGAATAATTCCTGCGCCAATCGCAAATCCGCCGGCGTACGCAAAAATTTGTCCCACTGTATTGTTGGTTCTTGCTTTCTGAAATGCTTTCTGTGCATCCGGATTTGATAAAACCTCGCTGTATTTCGACATTTTGTAGGTCTGGCCATCTTTTTCAAGCTTGTTTCCGGACATGGTAACCTGTGAAAATATGCTCTGGAAGCCGATCAGTGCACTCAATAATAGAATTTTCTTCATAGAATTTTTTTTGCTAAAAAAGGCAATTTTTTCAAACTGTACAAATTGTTTTTATCCGCAGGCAAAAATCATTAAATTTGCTAAACTTTTCTCCCATGTACAAAAGCATTATCCGCCCAATCCTTTTTAAATTTGATCCCGAAGAAGTACATTATTTCACCTTTAATCTTCTTAAAAATTTCGGATTTTTAACCAAATTATTTTTCCCAAAACCGATTGAAGACAAAAGGCTGGAAAGAGAAGTTTTCGGGCTGAAATTCAAAAATCCGGTAGGTTTGGCGGCAGGTTTCGACAAGGATGCAAAGATGTTCCACGAACTTTCAGATCTGGGTTTCGGCTTTATTGAAATCGGAACTTTAACTCCAAAACCACAGGAAGGAAACCCCAAAAAAAGACTGTTCAGATTAAAGGAAGATTCGGCAATTATCAACCGGATGGGTTTCAATAATGGTGGAGTGGAGACTGCAGTAGAAAGGCTGAAAAAAAACAAAAACGTTCTGATTGGCGGAAACATCGGGAAAAACAAAGTAACGCCCAACGAAGAAGCAGTCAACGATTATATCTTCTGTTTCGAAAAACTTTTTCCTTATGTTGATTATTTCGTAGTAAACGTAAGTTCCCCCAATACACCAAATCTTCGTGCTTTGCAGGAAAAAGAACCTTTGACTCAACTTTTAAGTGAACTGCAGGAACTCAACGCTAAAAAAGAAAAACCCAAGCCTATTCTTCTGAAAATTGCTCCCGATTTAAGTGACGATCAACTTTTAGATATTATCGATATTGTAAAAGACACGAAAATCGCCGGTGTCATTGCCACCAACACGACACTTTCCCGCGAAGGTCTGGTTTCTGACAGCAAAGAAGAAGCCGGCGGACTTTCCGGAAAACCTTTGGCAAAACGGTCTACAGAAGTCATCAGATTCCTTTCCGAAAAAAGCGGAAAAGCTTTCCCAATTATCGGGGTGGGCGGCATTCATTCGGCTGAAGATGCGCTGGAAAAACTGGAAGCGGGTGCGAGTTTAATTCAGCTTTATACGGGATTTATTTATGAAGGACCGGAACTGATTCGGGAAATTAACGAAAGACTGCTGAAACAGTAGGTTTTACGCGCTTCTCCATTTCGTTTAGGAGTTTCCAAACCTGGAAATTGAGCCTAAAAGGTCTGCCATTGAATCAAAAAGGCTCAACGCTGAATCAAAAAGAGTCATTGTTGAACCAAAAAGGCTCGTCATTGAATCAAGAAGGCTCGTCATTGAATCGAAAAGGCTCGTTGTTGAATCAAAAAGGCTCGCCGTTGAACAAAAAAGGCTGGATGTTGAATCAAAAAGCCTGGAAATTACACCGGAAGATTTATATAAAGAATTCCGTAACGGTATAAATAATTAATCCCACCAATCCGCCGACCAAAGTCCCGTTCACGCGGATAAACTGCAGGTCTTTTCCTACTTCAAGTTCCAGCTTTTCGCTGAGTTCTTTTCCTTTCCAGTTTCCTACGGTAGAACTGATTAAATCTCCGAACTGATGCGTGTTTTTAAGGATGTATTTATATGCGGTTACCCGAACCCAGTGGTCAATTTTGTTTTGAAATTTCTCGTCGGTTTTCAAATTCTCAGCGAGTTCTGAAAGATTTTTTTTGATGTAATTTTTCAGGGCAGAATCTTCTTCTTCCAGTTCTTTCGACAGCGATTTCCTGATGGAATTCCAGATGTCTTTTGAATACTGACTAAGTTTTTCTTCTTTCAGAAAGTCGTTTTTAATCCCCCGGAATTCTTCTGCCCATTTTTCTTCGGTTTGAATTTCATGAGAGAAAGCATACAGTTTTTGAGTGATTTCAGTGCGTAAAGAATGGTTTTCATTATTTTCCACTTCTTCAAAAAATGTTGAAAGGCCGTTGGTTATTTTTTCAGCAATCGTATCATCAACAAATTTCGGGATGAGGAAATAGCTCTCCTTTTTTACGCGGTCTTTCACGATTTCCTGATGCTGAAGGACGTAATTTTTGATCTGTTTTGAAAGATTGGTGATCATTCTCTGCTGGTCATTTTTATCAAGAACGTATTCAATTCCATTGCCGACAATCTGGTTAATTTTCAGATCGTCAGTCATTTCTTTTGCTTTATTTCCGATAAAACTGACGACCGCAGAATCATCCAGTTTATTAAGGATATCCAAAACAATGTTTGAAAGTTCTTTCACTAAATTTTCCTGATTTCTTTGTTTGGAAAGCCAGTCGCCAACAAAATGTGAAATTTTTAATTTCTGAATATATGGACGGATGTTTTGCGGAGAAAGAAAATTGGAAACCACAAAATTTCCCAAATTATCGCCAATTCTTTCTTTGCTGTTTTCAATCAGATTGGTGTGCGGAATTTTAATTCCAAGAGGATGATGAAAAAGTGCTGTCACTGCAAACCAGTCGGCCAAAGCTCCCACCATCGCCGCCTCCGAAAAAGCACGGATATAGCCAATCCAGTGTGCCGGATTTTTCTTCTCTAAAATGGTCATCAATACAAAAATAACCGCCATCAAAACGAACAGTCCTGTGGCAAACATTTTGTATTTCCTAAGCTGTATTTTTTTTTCCTCGTCGTTCATTATTATCAAATGTACTAAATTTGATCCGCAATATTTTTTAACCAAAGACATTTCACGCAGAAATTAATTTATAAAAATCATGAAAAATATATTATTTATCCTGTTTTGCATGTCTTTACAAATGTGCTCGCAGGTTAAGCAACCCGAAAAATCTACTACAACAGAAAAACCTACTTCAATGGAAAACTCAACAACAAAAAACAATCCATACTACTCCCGAACCGACAGAACGAAGCTTAATGTGCCCAATTCTGAATGGAAAAAAATCCTTTCCCCTGATTTGTATGCCGTGGCAAGAGAGGCTGATACAGAAAGACCTTTCACCGGAAAGTACAATGAATTTGATGAGCTGGGCGACTATTACTGCGCAGTTTGTGGAAATCATCTTTTCAGGTCAGATTCTAAATTTTCCTCCACCTGTGGCTGGCCAAGTTTTTTTGAAGCCGACAAAGACGGTGTTGCTTACCACCGCGACACCAAATACGGAATGGAAAGGATAGAAGTGGTTTGTAAACGCTGCGATTCGCATCTTGGCCACGTCTTCAACGATGGTCCACCTCCGACAGGAACAAGATACTGTATGAATTCTGTAAGTCTGGAATTCGTTGGAGATTCAGAAAAAAAATAAAAAAAATTGCGGAACATTGGTTCCGCAATTTATATTTAAAAGATAATTTTTTTAGATTAGAGGTGCTCCCACCTGCAAGTCGCAACGGTGATGAGGTTCGCCATGCGCTGGATTCAATGCCGGTTTCGGTCCTGTTGCTGCCGTAGAAGAAACTGTTGGTGCAGGTGCTGCTGACGGTGAAATAGGATTGGTGTTAAAACTGTTGTTTGCCGGTGCCTGCTGCTGCACAACCTGTGGTGCTGCATTCTGTACCGGTGCCGGACTGTCAATTGGCGCACCAACCTGAATGTCGCATCGGTGGTAAGGCTCACCGTGAGCAGGATTTAAAGCCGGCTTTTGTCCTGAGTCCGATGTCGTGGCAACCGCTGTTTCCGGTGTGTTAACAGCTCCTTCTTCCTGTTGTGGATTTGTGGACAAATTGGCTGTAGCTTCGGGTGCGGTTTTAACCTGAGTTTCTGTGCTTTTTGAGTTTTTGCAGGAGACTGCGAAAGCAGCAACTACAAAAAGTAATAATGATAGTTTTTTCATATTGATTAATTTTTTTATTCTGATTAAAATGAAACATCCAAACCAAAATACACATTTGCAGGCATAATTGGCGCGTAGACCATTCCACCGTCAAAATAATTGCTGAAAGGGTTTTTGGCGTCAATAATCGGTTGATCCTGGGTATAACCGGTTAGGTTTTCTCCGCCCAAATATACACGAATATTTTTATTGAAGTTTTTAGAAACCTGCGCATTCAGGGTAGCAAAAGAATTGGAGTATTCGGGCAATCTGAATTCGGCAGGATTTGCATTTAAATTCGGCAGTTTTTGTTTGCCAACAAGTTGTAAGGTGGTGTCGAAATTCCAGAAGCCGCCTTTTTCGTTTTTATTGGTCGCATACGATGCATTGAAAAATCCTCTGTTTTTAGCCATAAACGGAACTTCTCTTTTTCCGCCCACGAAATCTGCCTGAACATCATAGTATTTATAAGCTAAACGCAGTTCAAGATTTTTTGCGGGAACGAAATCGAGCTGTGTCTGAAAACTGTTTGCGTAAGAATTACCGGCAAGATTATAAAAAACAATTTTGTTTGGCGAAACGTCCAGATCTGCCAAAACCTGATCCTGGAAATCGGTTCTGAAAAAATCAGCCACTAAAGTCGCCTTTCTGTTAAACAGTTTAAACTCCTGCTGAAGGCTTGCTCCGTAATTCCAGGCAATCTCCGGTTTTAAGTCATAAATATTTCCGCCGTTTCCTAAAATTTCAATCTGTCGGTTTGAGGCAAAGTACTGTTGGTTTTCAGCAAAAATATTGGCAGTTCTGAAACCTTTTCCGGTAGAAAGCCTTACAATGGTTTTAGGTGTAATGTCATATTTGAAATTAAGTCTTGGTGTAAACTGGGTTCCGGCCAGGTTGTGGAAATCTGTTCTCGCTCCGGCTACCAAAGTGTATTTTAAACCGGTTAAAGTATATTCGAAAAACAATCCGGGTACGGTTTCTGTTCTTTTGAAGTTTTGGCTTAGATAGTTTTCATCAAAATCGTCATACAGAAAACTTGCTCCGGCTTTGTACTTATGATTGGTATTTCCCAATATACTTTCGAAAATTAAATTGGAATAAAAGGTTTTCTGGTTTCCCAAATAATTTCTGTTCCCGAAAAAACTGTCCTGCTGATGATAGGTAAACTGATTCATCCAGCCAATACTTTGGTAAGGTTTCCCTTTGAACATATAGCCGGTTTTATTCCAAATATCAAATTTAGAAATATCAATTCCCACTCCGTAGAGACTTTGCTGTGAACGGTCGGTGTTTTTATCAAAATCTTTCTGTCCGCCAAATCTTTCATCTTTCACATAACTGATTCCGAAATGCGTACCCAAACCTGAGTGCTCCAAATCGTTGTAATTCAGCAAATAAGCTGCGTTGATTTGATTTCCGGTTGGTTGATCAAGAAAGCCGTCATGATTGGTATCCATTTTTGCTAAAGTGGCATTTCCGTGAAGCAGTACTGACTGATTCCAATGCTCAGAAATTTCATTGGTCGTGGTGATGTTGGTTTCAAATCTTCCGTTCGCATCTCCGAAGATGTTCAGTGAAGTTTCCGGTTTACCCTGATACTTTAAAAGTTCCGTATTAATTTGTCCGGTAATACTTTCGTAACCGTTCGTCACGGTGCTTCCCCCTTTCGTTAACTGAATTCCGCCAATCCATCGTCCGGGAATTAAATTCATCCCATAAGGCGAAGCCAAACCGCGGATTGAAGGCAGAAGTTCTTTGGTTAAAGATGTGTATTTCTGATCCAAACCCAACATTTTCAACTGTTTGGTTCCGGTAACCGCATTGCTGAAAGACACATCTACAGTTGCGTTGGTTTCGAAGCTTTCAGAAAGGTTACAGCAGGCGGCTTTCAGCAATTCTTTTGAACTGATATTGAAGGTTAAACCAGCGTCCTTTTTGTTTAAAGCTGTTGCCTCACTCATTTTAATGAGTTTTACCTCTTCAATGCTTTTATCAACGTGATCGGCGTGTTGAGTGAAATCTTTTTTAACTGCAGGAGTTTCTTCGTGATGTACCAAATCGCTTTTTTCACCCAAAGGAAGCGTTCTGTCATACAGGCAGCAACCCGGAAGGTTTTTGTAAACATCATCAGAAGCATTGTACTTTTCATTATCGTGGCCAACTTCTGCAATTTTCTTTAAAATGAGGTCTGAAGAAGTTTTCGCGGGATTAAAATTCAGGGTAACAACTTGTGTTTCTGCATCCCAACTTGCGGAATCTGCACCTGCAGTTTTTGCAGCTTTTTCAATTCTGGTTTTACACGAAATGCAGTTTCCTCTTACAAAAAACTGGTTTTCAGCTTTCTGTGATTTTACCGTTTCTTTGGGCTGTAAAAAAGAAGGTTCTCTTTCGTAATGGCAGCAACCCGGAAGATTTTCGTAAACGCTGTTCGGAGCTGCAAATTTTTCGTTATCGTGACCTGCTTCCGCGATTTTTTTTAGTAATTCTTCGGGATTTACTTTTGCTGCATCATATTCCACAACAAGCTGTTGGGAATCTGCACTCCAGTTGGCAGATGTTGCACCGGTTTTTTTTGCGGTGGTTTCTATCCGTTCTTTACACATTCCGCATTCGCCTTTTACTTTAAAAGTGGCTTTGGTGATGGTTTGTGCGAACAGGAAATTGGTGAATAAGAGTGAAAAAATCAAAAGACTTTTCAGTAATGTTTTCATTTTATTTGAAGATGTTAATTTAATAAAAGGGTTGCCAAAAGAACATTCTTCTGGCTGACAATCAATAAATTAACCAAGTTTTGGCGGTTGCCAAATGTTTTGAATACTTGAAGAAAAAAATGAAATTTCGTAATTGAAACTGATCTTTTTGATGAACAGCTGCTTTTGAGTAGTGTAAACTTCATGGGAAATATAGTTCAGTGCAATGTTTACTGAGCAGGAGTGACAATTTGCACAGTCGTTTCCACAACCGTTTTTTTCAGAACTTTTTTTAGAATTGCTTTCGTGGCAAGGTTTGGTTTTTTCTGTTTTGCAGCATTCGTCTTTTTTAGATTTCTGCTCACAGCATTTTTCAACCTTCTGGGCAAACACAGTTTGTTTCGGGAGAATAAAAACTCCCAAACCTAAAATAATTAAAAATATTTTTAATGATTTGACCATGCTTGTGCAAAATTAATAAATTAAATCCAAACGGAGCTGATTCAGTTAAAGTTTCATAAAAAACAGTTAAATAAAATTCATTCAATTGCTTGATATATAATTATTTGTAGTTTTGCAAACTGAAATTTAATTTAACATAATATCAAGTATGAAGAAAGTCCTTTTAACATTAGTTTTAGTGTTCATCGTTGCAACATCTTTTTATAAAAAGGAAACTGTGAAAGTTTTAAACGCCAAAACTCATCTAGAAGCTCAACCCACAATTTTAGCAGCCGAAAACAAGGCCGCCTCCATCAAAGAAACTGGCGAAGAAATTTTCTCTTCCATCAGCTTTGAAGGAATAAACGCACTAAATCCGGATGTTTTTTCTAAAGCATTTTTAGGATTTAATAATCTTAAAAAAGCCGGCAAACTTCCTGAAGATTCCCATTTGCTTACCGTTTGCGATTTTTCACTTTCCTCTACCCAGAAAAGACTTTGGGTGATTGATCTTGAAGAGAAAAAAGTACTGTTCAATTCGTTGGTTGCTCACGGAAAAAATACAGGTGAAGAATTCGCCGCGAAGTTTTCAAATACGGAAAGTTCCTACCAAAGCAGTCTTGGTTTTTATGTCACGGAAAGTACCTACAATGGTAACAACGGTTATTCATTAAGACTTTTGGGCATGGATTCAGGCTATAATGATGCTGCTTTGAGAAGAGCCATCGTGATGCACGGTGCTAAATATGTAAGTGAAGATTTTATTAAATCACAAAAAAGAATTGGGAGAAGTTGGGGCTGCCCTGCCATTCCGAGTGCATTGGCAGAACCTATTATCAATACCATTAAAGGAAAGAACTGCCTGTTTATTTATTATCCTGATCACCAGTATTTATCAGATTCGGAGTGGTTGAAAAATGGAGAGAATATTTAGTTTTTAAATATAAATAGTTGATAAGAAAATCCCGGTTCTACATGGAACCGGGATTTTCTTATTTTAATTCGATTGGATTGTTGTTTTTCTTCATTTCCTCCTTCATTCTTTCTTCCATTTGTTTTCTTTGGGCTGGATCTGGTGCTCTCATCGATCCGCCTCGGGATTGTGGCGCGCTGATTCCGGATCCACCTCTCATCGCTGTCTGCATGAAAGATGCGGGATCTTTTCGGAAGAGTGCTTCTTGTTTTTCATAATCTTTTCTTTTCACCTTTATGATATTCCCGCCTTGGCTGAAGCTTTGTAGTGCAGGAATTTTTTTGGTTTCCTTTAAATCGAAAGAATAATCACCTTTTGAATCTTCAACTTTTACAATTAAACCAGGAAGTCCCGAGAATTTATAAGGGCCATCCTGAAAAGGAACATCAGTCGTAAACCATGCACTCCAGGTTCTGCCGGCAAAATTAGTCTCGGCTTTCTGGGTTTTGTAATCGCCAATTTTTGCCGTTTCCGGGAGAATTTTCCATTCCATTGGGCGGTCTTCATCATAGGAGTACTGGTCTCTAGCAATTCGTGTAGCAAAGGTTTTTGTTCCCGCTTTAAAATCTTTTTCTACCGTAAAATCGATGTTGGAACGAAGGTTCTGCAATTGGCTTCTGTCGAAGTTAGCACCTCCGGTTTGTCTCATTCTTCCCAAAATAGAATCTCTCTGAAGCCGTTTTTCTCCATAAAAAATCGATTTTTCAGGAGTTGCATCAAGATAGGCGAGTTCTGTTTTGATATCGTTTCGGTTGGTGGAATCAGGTTTCATTGTCACCTGATAGATGAAACGGTTGACCTGTGCAAAACTCATTTGGGAGCATAATGCCAAGACGATTAGACCGATTTTTTTCATTGAGTATATATTTGGTTTTTTGATGTGGATTCGCTTTAGAAGTTAAATTTTTTCTTCTATAACTCAGATAGACAAATATACCGCCACAAATTTGATATTCATTATATTATTAGTAATTTTGCAATCTAAAATAAGTCTAAATAAAAACAATGATAAAAGTTAGCGATCATGCGAAAGAGAAAGCCATTCAGTTAATGACTGAAGATGGTTTTAAGCCTTTTGAAGATTATATAAGAGTCGGCGTTAAAAGCGGTGGCTGTTCCGGACTTGAATATGTTTTGAAGTTCGATAACGAAAAAACAGATGCCGATCAGGTTTTTGAAGATAACGGGATAAAAATTATCATCGATAAGAAATCAATCCTTTATCTTGCAGGTACAACGCTCGAATATTCGGGAGGTTTGAATGGGAAAGGTTTTATATTCAACAATCCCAATGCAAACAGAACATGTGGGTGTGGAGAATCTTTTAGTTTATAAAAAATTATGTCAAAATATACAGAAGACGACTTAAGGGTCGATCTTGAAAACCAAAAATACGAATTCGGCTTCGAAACAGACATTGAGTATGAAGATTTTCCTACCGGTCTGAATGAAGACATCGTAAGAATGATTTCGGCAAAGAAAAATGAGCCGGAATGGATGACGGAGTGGAGGCTGGAATCTTACAGAATCTGGCTGAAAATGGAGGAGCCAAACTGGGCGAATGTGCAATATGAAAAACCTGATTTTCAGGCGATTAAATATTACGCAGCACCAAAGAAAAAACCGGAACTGGCAAGTTTGGATGAAGTAGATCCGGAATTGCTGAAAACTTTTGCCAAGTTGGGAATCAATATTGAGGAGCAGAAAAGGCTTTCCGGCGTTGCTGTAGATATTGTGATGGATTCGGTTTCTGTGAAAACAACATTTCAGGAAACGCTTCTGGAAAAAGGAATTATTTTCTGCCCTATTTCGGAAGCCATCCAGAATTATCCGGAATTGGTAAGAAAACACATCGGGAAAGTAGTTCCCAGAGGCGATAATTTTTATGCCGCTTTGAACTCGGCAGTATTTTCTGACGGAAGTTTCTGCTATATTCCGAAAGGGGTGAAATGTCCGATGGAACTTTCCACTTATTTCAGAATCAATCAGTCAGGAAGCGGACAGTTCGAAAGAACTTTGCTTATCGCAGATGAAGGAAGTTATGTTTCTTATCTCGAAGGCTGCACCGCTCCTGCAAGAGACGAAAACCAGCTTCACGCAGCGGTTGTAGAACTTATTGCGATGGATGATGCTGAAATTAAATATTCTACCGTTCAAAACTGGTTCCCGGGAGATTCAGAAGGAAAAGGTGGTGTTTTCAATTTTGTGACTAAAAGAGGAATTTGCGAAAGAAATGCAAAAATCTCCTGGACACAAGTGGAAACCGGTTCTGCAGTAACATGGAAATATCCAAGCTGTATTTTGAAAGGTGATAACTCCATCGGTGAATTCTATTCAATTGCTGTGACCAATAATCATCAGTACGCTGATACCGGAACGAAGATGATTCACATCGGAAAAAACACCCGTTCTACCATTATTTCAAAAGGTATTTCCGCAGGAAAATCTAATAATTCATACCGTGGATTGGTGAAAGTAATGCCTTCAGCAAAAGGAGCAAGAAACTTTTCCCAGTGTGATTCACTTTTGATGGGCAATGAATGCGGAGCCCACACTTTCCCTTATATCGAAATCAAAGATCCAACTGCACAGTTAGAACATGAAGCGACGACTTCAAAAATCGGTGAAGATCAGATTTTCTACTGTAACCAAAGAGGAATTAATACAGAAAGAGCTATTGCGTTGATTGTGAACGGTTTCGGTAAAGAAGTTTTAAACAAGCTTCCAATGGAATTTGCGATTGAAGCTCAGAAATTGCTTGAAATTTCCCTTGAAGGATCAGTCGGTTAATATCAGTTTAAATAAAATAAAGATCAAAATAAATTATTTTATTTGGACACCATAAAAATAGAATTACATTATGCTAAATATCAATAACTTACACGCTAAAATAGAAGACGGCGTAGAAATTTTAAAAGGAATTAATTTACAGATCAACCCGGGTGAAGTTCACGCCATCATGGGACCGAACGGTGCGGGAAAATCCACTCTTTCATCGGTGATTGCCGGAAAAGAAGATTACGAAGTAACTCAGGGCGAAATTCTGTTTGAAGGTAAGAATATTATTGAAGACGCTCCGGAAGAAAGAGCGCACAAAGGAATTTTCCTTTCTTTTCAGTATCCTGTAGAAATTCCCGGAGTTTCCGTGACGAACTTTATCAAAGCTGCTCTTAACGAAACCAGAAAAGCAAGAGGGTTGGAAGATATGCCGGCTAAAGAAATGTTGGCGCTGATTCGTGAAAACTCAGAAAAATTGGGGATTAAGAGAGATTTTCTTTCAAGATCTTTAAATGAAGGTTTTTCAGGAGGAGAGAAGAAAAGAAACGAAATCTTCCAGATGATGATGCTGAACCCGAAATTAGCGATCCTGGATGAAACCGATTCAGGTTTGGATATTGACGCGTTAAGAATTGTTGCGGACGGCGTAAACTCATTCAGAAACGAAGGCAACGCAGTTTTACTGATTACTCACTACCAAAGACTTTTAGATTATATTCAGCCCGATTTTGTACACGTTTTGGCCGACGGAAAAATCATCAGAACCGGTGATAAGAATTTGGCGCTGGAACTGGAAGAAAAAGGCTACGACTGGCTATTGAATTAGTTTGAAATGGTGTGAAAAATTAGCGGTTTCTTTTCGGAACCCTTAAAAACACAAGCACAAATCAAACATCATCAAACAAATAAATATGGCACTTTTAGAAAATATACAAAATAACCACGCAGCTTTTTTAGAAACCCTGAAACACCGTTTTCTGGATAATCAGAGAGAATCAGCTTTAAAGAAATTCTTTCAGCTGGGGATTCCCACTAAAAAAGACGAGGAATATAAATACACCAACCTAAAGGAGATTTCAGAGAAAAATTATAACTTTTTCCCGAAAGAAACCCACAATATTACCAAAGAACAGATTGATGCACTTCATTTAGGTGAAGAAAATTTCGACTGGATTGTCTTTATTAATGGGCAACTGCACAAAGAACTTTCAAAAATTTCCATTGAAAATGTAGAATTTCTTTCTTTTAGTTTTGCTTTGAATGATGCAAAACATAAAGAGGTTTTCGAGAAATATTTCAATACGATTGCTGCCAAAGAGCTGGCTTTTCCTAACCTGAACTTGGCTTATTGCAAACAGGGATTTTTCTTAAAAGTTCCGAAAAATATGGTGATTGAAAAACCGATTCATGTTTTCTATGTCTCTCAGAATCAGGATGAAAACACCGTTTACAATACCAGGAATCTATTAATCGCTGAAGAAGGTTCCAAAGTAGAAATTATTGAAAGTCATCATAATTTTGACGACACTTTCGTTTTCACCAATTCAGTAACTGAAATTTTCACGTACCAAAACGCAAAAGCAGACTGGCATAAAGTGCAGAACGACAGCGATACGTCATATCTGATGGATCACACTTTTGCAAAACAGGAACGAGACAGTTTAACCACGGTTAACACTTTCACTTTTGGCGGAAAACTCGTAAGAAACAACCTCGATTTCATTCATAACGGCGAGAATATCAACTCTTTCATGAACGGAATTACGATTATCGGAGGAGAACAGACCGTGGATCACCACACCGCCGTTCACCATAAAACCCCGAACTGCGAGAGCTACCAGAACTACAAAGGAATTTACAAAGATAAATCCCACGGCGTTTTCAACGGGAAGGTTTTTGTAGATAAAATTGCTCAGAAAACCAATGCCTATCAGCAAAATAACAATATTTTACTCGATGAAGGTGCCACGATTGATACCAAGCCGCAGCTTGAAATTTTTGCTGATGACGTGAAATGTTCACACGGCTGTACCGTTGGTCAGCTGAATGATGACGCACTTTTCTACCTGCGTGCCCGTGGAATTTCGAAAAATGAAGCCCAGGCTTTACTGTTATATGCATTTGCAAATGATGCGATGCAGAATATTGATATTGAGCCGCTTAAGATAAAGATTTCGAAACTACTCGCCGAGAAACTGGAAGTAGATATCGAATTCTAAAAATTAAAACGTGTTTATGACACGTTTTTTTTTATTATTTTTAGGGCGGACAATTCGCGCTCTCCGCTCATACTCCTCAGTCGGCGGCTCCACTCCGTTCCGCCGCCTCCTTGTGGGGTAACCGCTGCGATCACGGCCGCAGAATCGTCTCCAAAATCAATATTCAATGAATTTAGAAAATATTACGGATCATCTTGAAGCTTACAAACAGCACGACCAGATTATTGATGCGGCCAATTTCGTCATCAGCAGTTTTGGTTTGGAACATGAAAATTTCGCAGGTTTCGGTTTCCGTCCTGAACTGGAACCCAACAAAATGCTTCTCACAGCAGAAGGGGAAATCGGGGAAAGACAAATGGTGATGATTCCGAAAAATCTTTTCGATTTCGATCTGAATTTAGTTGTCAACATGCTGGCTCACGAAATGTTGCACGTCCGCCAGAAAGCGCCGGGAAATATTGTCGAGGACAAAAACGAAAGAGAATTTCAAGCTTATTACGAAATGCTTTTTCATAAAGTTTTCCCTGAAGTTCCAGATGTATCGGATTTTCACAAAAAATTCTTTGGCGAAAAAGCGTTGGAATATTACAGGAGAATGGGAGAGCATTCGGAATTGCAGCAAAAATATGTACAAGAAAAACTGGAGATTGAAGCGTTAATTTCCTCAGTCACTCCATAAAAAAAGGAGACTTATTTCGTCTCCTTCACTTTTTTAGATTTCTTCGGCATTTTTGATTTTATGAATTTCTTTCTCTCTTTCACTGATTCCAAACTTTGTGAATTGAAGCAATATTTTTCCGTTTCTTTCAAAAAATGTAATGCATTTGTGAAACTTCCTCTCATCTCGGAAAGTAAGGCTCTGTAATACATGATCGAGTACTTGTCAATTCCTTTTATTTTTAAAGAATAATTAATCAGTTTTTCTGCTTCCTGAAAATCCTCATTATCCAAAAGACATTTAATGTAATATTTTGGAGTATTGAGATTGGTCACATCGCATTGCATCGCTTCTTCGAAATACAGTTTTGCTTTTTCATAATCCAGAAGCATTTCGCTGTAGATTCTTCCCATCAGACAAAGCGAATCCGCGTCTTCCGGGTCGTAGGAAAGCGCATAATTCAAGGCTTCCAGACAATCCGGCAAGCTGTACGGATAATTATCCAACGCTTCGAAGTAATATTTATTTTTAGTTAAGTTCATTTCTGTAATTTTTTAATTCGTTTTTCAGGCGATTTCTATCTTTTTTGAAAGATGTGTCCTGATGATTCTTTTTAAAATCGGTTCCGGAAAATGTCCGGATTGGATTTCCTCTCTGAACATTTAAATGATTGTTCCACGTTTCCTGCATTCTCCTTTCCAACTGTTGAATATGAAGTGCCATTACTTTTTCTTTCAATCGGATAACAGAAAGCTTCTTATTCTCCAATTGTGAACGGGAATCCTGCACGAAAACGCTTTGTCCGGTTTTCAGATCCGTTGCCCGAACTGCAGTTTCCACTTTATTCACGTTTTGTCCGCCACTTCCCTGGCTTCTCGCGGTTTGAAACTGAATTTGTTTTTCACTAAATTCAGTTTTCTCCAAACCTTCGAGTTCAAAAATTCCGATAAACCAATTGCTTCGTTTATGTAGTTTTCTGAAAGTGCTTTTGCCAACCCAAAGAATGCTTCCGAGCCAGGTTTCCAAAAACCCGTTCACTTCTTTTCCTTTTAAAAGTAAGGTTGCGGATTTCAACGTCAGGTTTTCATCGCCATTTTCACGGTGAATGATCTCGTAATCGATTTTATTATTTTTTGCGTCCTCAAGGAAAATCTTCAGCACTTTGGCAACTACCCATTGACATTCTAAAGGTCCTCTTCCTGAGGTTATCTGTATTATTTTGTCCATTGTTTTTAATGTATTAACTGTCATTCCGACGAAGGAGGAATCACAATTGAATTTTTGAGATTCTTCACTCCGTTCAGAATGACAAACTGTAAAGTTTACTTATCCATTCTCACAATTCGGGGTTGAAAAGTTCCCAGAATATCGACCAGTTCGCTTTGCGCATTCATCACTTCATTGATGTCTTTGTAAGCCATCGGTGCTTCTTCCGCATTTCCGCCCATTAAGGTGACATTTTTAAGTTTTAATTCTTTTTTAATATCATTTTGGGTGAAACGGTTTCTGCATTCTCCCCTAGAAAAAGCCCGTCCTGCGCCGTGCGAAGCTGAGTTCAGAGAATCCGGATTTCCTTTTCCACGAACGATAAATCCTTTTGCCGTCATCGAACCGGGAATCATTCCCAACTCGTTTTCGTTGGCGGGAGTTGCACCTTTTCTGTGAACAATCACTTCTTTTCCGTTATGGATTTCTTTCCACGCAAAATTGTGATGGTTTTCGATTCTGGCTTTCACTCTTCCACCAACTGCTTTTACCAATCTTCTGTGAATATCGTCGTGACAAGCCGAAGCATAATCTCCTGCGAGATTCATCGCTGTCCAGTATTCTATTCCAAGATGCGTATTCAAATCCAGCCAGGCGAAGTTCTGCGCTTCTTTCGGCAACGGACACTGATCTGTCGCTACTCTTGAATAATACTGGGCGATTTCTGCTCCCAAGCCACGGGAACCGCTGTGTGAAAGAATTCCGAGGTATTTTCCTTTTGGAAGATTGATTTGTTCGTTCTCTTCCGTAATCTCCACTTCTCCAAATTCCACAAAGTGATTTCCGCCGCCGGAACTTCCCATCTGTTTGATGGCTTTTCCTTTTAATCTTCTCAAAACCGGAATTAAATTAAACGTATCTCTTTCGAAAATTTCGTGATCGACATGAGATTTGTGCGTTTCGTACATTCCGAATTTGGTGTGTTCGGCAAGCGCTTTTTCGTATTTATCTCTTGCTCCGTCGAGATATGAAATCGGGGTATCCAAAATACTGAGCGACATTCTGCAACCGATATCCATCCCGACTCCGTAAGGAATCACGGCATTTTCTACCGCCAAAACTCCTCCGATCGGAAGTCCGTAACCGCTGTGTGCATCGGGCATTAAAGCACCTTGAGTTGCAATTGGCAATTTCAATGCGGTATACAATTGGTTTTTTGCTTCATCCGAAATGTTATTTCCGAAAATTTGGAAAGTTGCTCTATTGGTGTTGAGCATTCTTTTTTCTGTTTTCTTTGATGAAAGCAAAGCTTCTGCGATTTGTCCGAATGTTAAATCTTTCTCGAAGTTCTCCGGATTTTGCTGGATTTCCTTTAACAGAGATTTCACGTAATGAATATTTTTGGTCGCAAAATTTCTCTTCATAACTTCTAAAGCGATGTTGACGCTTTGATTATTTGGATAACCTAATTTTAATATATCTTTTCCTTTAAGTTTTAAATTTCCCATTGCTTTTTTATAAAATATTACCATTTAGACACAAGATTTGTGACATTCCTGTATCGATTGTTTTTTCAACTATAATTTTAGTTGATTTCATGAATGGTCAGAATTTTCAATTTTCTGATAAATGTTGATTTGAGCTGAAATCCCTAGCCCCGATTGCAGTGGAAATCCTTTTTTTTGCGTAGGCTTGAAAAAAGCGATGGTAAAAAAGATTGCAACGGAAAGCGGAAAATAGCTCCTAATAAAAATTGATTTCGGGGAAAGTTATTTTGAGTTTGAAATATTGCGCAATAAAAAACCCGAAATCTTACGACTTCGGGTTTTGATATTTCATTATACTGTTGTTCTAAGAATGTACCAAACCACGAAGCCCTGCCTTTGCAAAAGGCAATCCTACTGATGAATGTTGATTAATTTTGAACATTGCTTCGTTGTTTTTTTGTTGGTTGAACTTGATTTTCAGGTGCAAATATAGAATAAATTCTGGAACTGCAAATTTTAGCTTAACATTTTTTCCAAAATCTCACACGCCGATTTCGGCAAATTAGTTCCCGGACCGAAAATATGATCGGCTCCGTTTTGATAAAGGAAATCGTAATCCTGTTGCGGAATTACCCCCCCGACAACTATTGTAATATCATCTGCGCCCAGTTTTTTCAGTTCTTCCACTACTTGCGGAACGAGCGTTTTGTGACCGGCAGCCAAAGAAGAAACTCCAAGAATGTGAATATCATTTTCCACAGCCTGTTTCGCCACTTCTTCGGGGGTTTGGAACAATGGTGCAACATCTACATCAAATCCCATGTCCGCAAAAGCCGTTGCTACAACTTTTGCACCGCGGTCGTGACCGTCCTGACCCATTTTTGCCACCATAATTCTTGGTCTGCGTCCTTCCTGATCCTCAAATTTCTGAGTTAAGGCAACGGCTTTTTCAAAGTACTCATTTTTACCTGCATTCATAGCATAAACTCCCTGTATGGTTCTGATATTGGCTTTATATCTTCCGAAACTTTCTTCCATCGCATCGCTCATTTCTCCCAAAGTTACTCTTCTTCGTGCGGCTTCGATACAGATTTCCAAAAGATTTCCTTTTCCTGTTTTGGCCGACTCTTTCAGTTTTTCTATAATTTCTGAAACTTTTTCAGCATTTCTTTGGGATTTTATCTGATGCAGTCTTTCGATCTGTTTTCTACGTACTTCGGAATTATCGATATCAAGAATCTCGAGTTCCATTTGTTTCTGTGTAGATTTAAAGGAATTTACCCCGATGATGAATTCTTCTCCGCTGTCGATTTTTGCCTGTTTTTTTGCAGCGGCTTCCTCAATTCTCATTTTCGGAATTCCTGCTTCGATGGCTTTGGTCATTCCGCCTTCTTTTTCAACTTCATCGATGAATTTCATTGCTTCATCAATCATTTGCCGGGTTAAACTTTCAACTAAATGACTTCCGCCCATAGGATCAACAACATCGCAAATTCCGCTTTCCTGCTGAAGAATGATTTGGGTATTTCTTGCAATTTTCGCGGAATAATCAGTTGGTAAAGCAATGGCTTCATCAAGGGCATTCGTGTGCAAAGACTGGGTTCCTCCCAAAGCTGAAGACAAAGCTTCAATTGCTGTTCTGGTGATATTATTAAAAGGTTCCTGTTCAGTTAAACTCCATCCCGAAGTTTGGGAATGCGTTCTTAATGCTAAAGATTTCGGATTCTGAGGATTAAACTGCGTTAAAAGATCAGCCCAGATTACCCGTGCGGCTCGCATCTTTGCAATTTCCATAAAATGATTCATGCCGATTGCCCAGAAGAATGATAACCGCGGTGCAAAATCGTCCACTTTCATCCCGGCTTTTATTCCGGTTCTTACATATTCAAGACCATCTGCCAAGGTATAAGCCATTTCGAGAACGGGTGTGGCCCCGGCTTCCTGCATGTGATATCCTGAAATAGAAATAGAATTGAATTTCGGAATATTATTAGCGGAATATTCAAAAATATCAGCGATGATTTTCATGGAAGGAGTTGGCGGATAAATGTAGGTGTTTCTCACCATGAATTCTTTAAGAATATCATTTTGGATAGTTCCAGAAAGCTTCTCCTGTGAAACGCCCTGCTCTTCCGCTGCCACGATATAAAATGCCAGAACAGGCAAAACGGCTCCGTTCATCGTCATGGAAACTGATATTTCGTCTAATGGAATTTCATTGAATAAAATCTTCATATCCTCTATGGAATCAATGGCTACACCAGCTTTTCCAACGTCTCCAACTACTCTTGGATGATCAGAATCATAACCCCGGTGAGTTGCCAAATCAAATGCTACTGACAAACCTTTTTGTCCGGCGGCTAAATTTCTTCTGTAAAAAGCATTGGATTCTTCTGCAGTTGAAAATCCGGCATATTGCCTGATCGTCCAGGGTTTCTGAACATACATTGTCGAATAAGGACCGCGTAAATAGGGTGCAATTCCGGCAGAGTATCTCTTTTCAGTTAAATGTTTTGAGTCCCTCTCGGTGTAGGATGATTTCAATTCCAAACCGTCTTTTTCGAAATTATACAATGTGTGCTGTACATAATCCAGAGAAAAATCCGGAGTTTCGGTAAGAATCTTTTTACGCATTGGTCTTAAAAATTAAAAAAGTAAAGTTACAAAATTTAGGGAAGGCACCTATGTAGAATTGATATAGGAATAAAAAAAGCCTTCCCGGAAGGAAGACTTTCTTATTTTATCAAATAAAATAAATTATTTTGTGATGTTACCGTCACCGTCGGTAGCATCTTTTGCTGCATCTTTTACTTCAGCTGCACCTTTCTTCATTGCATCACCTGTAGCATCAATAGCTTTGCCCGCTGCTGAAGAATCTGAGATAATCGGTAAAGAATCGTTGTCTACAACTACTGCGGTTGCTGTAGAATCTGTCTGAACATCTGTCGCTGCAGTTTCAGTTTTTTTACAAGAAATTAAAGTTACTGCCGCAAAAGCCGCCGCCATAAAAATTGATTTTTTCATAATATAATATTTTTAATTTCCGCTAATATAGAAAAATCTGAATAAACTCTTAATAATTGTCTTCTTCGCCTTTCATTTTCTCGGCATTTTCTGCCATAATCACTGCGTCGATCATTTCCTGAATATCACCGTTCATATATGCGTCCAGGTTGTAAATCGATTTATTTACCCGGTGATCGGTAATTCTTCCCTGCGGATAATTATAAGTTTTGATTTTTGCGGAACGGTCACCGGTAGAAACCATGGTTTTTCTTTGTGCTGCAATATCTCCCTGAACTCTCTGCAATTCAATGTCGTACAATTTAGTTCGGAGCATTTCCATCGCAAGTTCCCGGTTGGCTAACTGAGAACGTGCCTGCTGACAAACGACTACCATTCCTGAAGGTTTGTGCGTCAGCTGTACTTTTGTTTCCACTTTATTTACGTTCTGTCCACCTGCGCCACCTGATCTTGAGGTCTGCATTTCGATATCGGCAGGATTCAGTTCGAAATCCACTTCTTCCGCCTCCGGTAAAACAGCAACGGTAATGGCGGAAGTATGTACTCTTCCCTGAGATTCGGTTTCCGGAACACGCTGTACACGGTGAACCCCGGATTCGAACTTCATAATTCCGTAAACGCCTTCACCTTCCACTTTCAGAATAAGTTCTTTGTATCCTTTAGAAGCTTCACTGGAATCGGTGATTTCGTGTTTCCAGCCTTTGGTTTTGAAATACATGGAATAAGCACGGTATACATCTTCCACAAAAATGGCGGCTTCATCACCTCCTGTTCCGGCACGAAGTTCTACAATGACGTTTTTGTCATCGGCAGGATCTTTCGGAATCAGGAGAACTTTGAGTTCTTCTTCCAAGCCCGGGATTTTTTCAATGGCTTCGTTTTTCTCGATTTTTGCCATTTCCACAAATTCTTTATCGGAACCGTCAGCGATAATTTCGTCGGATTCTTCGATGGTATTCAAAGCCTGTTTGTACTGATCGAAAACGGCAACAATTTTTCCGAGGTCGCTGTATTCCTTATTCAGGGACGAATATTTTTTCTGGTCGGAAATGATATCGGGCTGAATAATAAGGTCTGCAACTTCGTTGTAGCGTTGTTTTATGGCTTCGAGTTTGGGTATAAGGGACTTTGACATTTGTAGAAATTTGTGGGTGCAAAGATAGGAAAAAAGCGGAAAAGAATAATGCTCCCCGGAGAACAATGGAACTGGCTTATAGCCCGGATTGAAACGGCATCCTTTTGCGCAGCGCAGCGGAGCAAAAGATAGAGTGGAAAGCCGGTATGGTTTTGAAAAGAAGCAAATACTTGTGGCTCCTAAAAAAAATCAGATCCTGAATTTCAGAATCTGATTTTAATATATATTGTTTTGCTTTGTGATTGCTTTTCCCGGAATTTAAGTGGGAAAGCAATGACATCAACTAGTGATGACCGTGATTGTCGTGGCTGTGTAAAAACGGGCCGCGTCCTTTTGGATTGCTGTAGATCAATTCTACACCTTCCTGCTCTGTCATTGTTTTTCTTCTGACGTCCTCAGGATCGAAAGGTTTGGTTTTCCCGAAATATTCCATCAATCCGGATGTTAACCAAATTGGGATTACATATCCGAAAAACATGAAGATACACCAGAATCCAACGAGGAACATCGTTACGAAATAGGCGGTCCAAAGGAATTGGTAAAACGGAAAAAATGCTGATAACATCATTATTGTAATAGATTTTAGGCAAAAATAGGACATTTTTTGTTTGCGGGCAAAAGATTTCCTGTGATTTTTTGCTATTTAAATTGGTTTTAAACTTTAATGTGCGATAGATGCAAAGAAATCATTTCCTTTATCGTCTGAAATAATAAATGCCGGGAAATTCTCGATTTCAATTTTTCTGACGGCTTCCATTCCAAGTTCTTCAAAATCAACCACTTCAACCGATTTGATGTTTTCTTTAGCCAAAATAGCTGCAGGACCTCCGATAGATCCGAGATAAAAGCCTCCATATTTTGCACAGGCATCGGTTACTTCTTTGCTTCGGTTTCCTTTTGCAAGCATAATCATACTTCCGCCAAGACTCTGGAATTCATCTACGTAAACATCCATTCTTCCGGCTGTCGTCGGACCAAAACTTCCGGAAGCCATTCCTGCAGGAGTTTTCGCGGGACCGGCGTAATATATCGGGTGGTTTTTGAAATATTCGGGCATTGGTTTTCCGCTGTCGATCAGTTCTTTGATTTTGGCGTGAGCGATATCTCTGGCAACAATTAAAGTTCCGTTCAGGCTTAAGCGGGTTTTAATCGGATATTTTGATAATTCTGCCAAGATTTCCGGCATTGGTTGATTCAGATCGATAGAAACAGCTTCTTCCAAATGAGGAGCGGTTTCAGGCAGGTATTGTTTTGGATTGGTTTCAAGCTGTTCCAGAAAAATTCCTTCTCTGGTAATTTTTCCTTTGATGTTTCGGTCGGCAGAACAGGAAACTCCCATTCCCACCGGACAGGAAGCTGCGTGACGCGGTAAACGGATCACGCGTACATCGTGCGTTAAGTATTTTCCGCCAAACTGTGCTCCGATAGAACTTTCCTGACAGATTTTCTGAACTCTTTTTTCCCATTCCAAATCACGGAAAGCCTGGCCTCCCATATTTCCTTCGGTTGGAAGGTGATCATAATATCCTGCGCTGGCCTTTTTCACGGCCGCTAAATTGGCTTCAGCAGAAGTTCCGCCAATCACAAGCGCCAAATGGTAAGGTGGACAAGCTGCTGTTCCCAAGTCCATAATCCTTTCGCGAACGAAGGCTTCAAGAGACGCGTCATTCAGCAGGGATTTTGTCTTCTGATAAAGGAAAGTTTTGTTGGCCGAACCGCCGCCCTTTGCAAGGAAAAGGAATTTATATTCTTCGCCTTTGGTGGCGTAAATATCGATTTGTGCAGGAAGATTGGAACCTGAATTCTTTTCTTCAAACATGGTTAAAGGAACTACCTGGGAATATCTTAAGTTTCTGTTTTGGTAAGTATTAAAAATCCCTTTTGAAATCCATTCTGCATCTTCAGCGCCGGTATAAACATTTTCACCTTTTTTGGCAACACAAATCGCGGTTCCGGTATCCTGACAGGAAGGAAGAGCGCCTTCAACAGCAACAGCCGCGTTCTGTAACAGGTTGTAAGCAACGAAACGGTCGTTATCGGTTGCTTCGGGATCGTCGATGATATTGCGGAGTTTCTGCAGATGTGAAGAACGCAGCATAAAAGAAACGTCGGCTAAAGCGTGTTCCGCAAGAAGTTCGAGTGCTCTGGGATCTACGGTTAAGATTTCTCTGCCGCCGAGGTATTCAATTTTTAAATAGTCTGAACTGAGTTTTCTGTATTGGGTGTCGTCTTTAAGAATAGGAAAGGGTTCCTGATATTGAAATTCCATTTTTTTATTAAACTTTTTAAGAATGTAAAAATACGGATTTTCGGGGGGTTAATAAAATCTATTGTGTATTGATTGATATTTAAATTGGTTATAAATTGTTCCTGTTGACTGAATTGATTAACTTTATATGATAAAAGCAGGTGGTGTTTTTCTTCCGAAAAAGTATTCAAAATTATTATTCCTGATTAAAATTATAAAACAATGAATTACAGAACAGAACACGATACCATGGGCGAAGTGCAGGTTCCGGCCGATAAATTCTGGGCAGCACAAACTGAACGTTCAAGAAATAATTTTAAAATAGGCCCTGAAGGTTCAATGCCGGCGGAAATTATTGAAGCCTTTGCCTATCTGAAAAAGGCTGCAGCGTACACCAATGCTGAACTGGGAGTGTTTTCAGCAGAAAAACGGGATATGATTGCAAAAGTGTGTGACGAAATTTTAGAAGGAAAATTACATGATCAGTTTCCGCTTGTGATCTGGCAAACCGGATCCGGAACGCAGAGTAATATGAATGTTAATGAGGTGATTTCAAATAAAGCTCATGTCAATAACGGCGGAATTTTAGGTGAAAAATCCGAAATACATCCTAACGACGACGTTAATAAATCCCAGAGTTCCAATGATACTTTTCCCACAGCGATGCACATTGCCGCGTACAAAAAAGTCGTGGAACATACTTTGCCGGCTGTCGAAAAACTTAGAAATACTTTACACGAAAAATCAGAGGCATTTAAAAATATCGTGAAAATCGGCAGGACGCATCTGATGGATGCCACGCCTCTGACTTTAGGTCAGGAATTTTCCGGATATGTTGCCCAACTTGATTATGCGGTGAAGGCAATCACCAATACTTTTGATCACCTCCAGGAATTGGCTTTGGGTGGAACGGCTGTAGGAACCGGTCTGAATACCCCAAAAGGCTACGATGTTCTGGTTGCGAAATATATCTCTGAATTCACAGGGCTGCCGTTTGTGACTGCTCCCAATAAATTTGAAGCACTGGCAGCGCACGACGCCATCGTGGAAACTCACGGAGCGTTAAAACAGCTCGCAGTATCACTTTATAAAATCGCTCAGGATATCCGTCTTTTGGCTTCCGGACCGCGAAGTGGAATCGGTGAAATTCACATTCCTGAAAACGAACCGGGTTCTTCCATCATGCCTGGTAAAGTAAATCCGACACAAAACGAAGCAATGACAATGGTTTGCGCCCAGGTTTTGGGAAATGACACTACCATTTCATTTGCCGGAACCCAGGGAAATTATGAGCTGAATGTTTTTAAGCCTGTGATGGCTTACAATTTTCTGCAGTCTGCGCAGCTGTTAGGAGACGCGTGTATTTCGTTCAATGACCACTGTGCGGTTGGGATTGAACCGAATTTGCCGAGAATTAAAGAGCTGGTTGATAAATCCTTAATGTTGGTTACTGCATTAAATACACATATCGGCTATGAAAACGCCGCAAAAATTGCAAAAACGGCTCATAAAAACGGAACAACTTTGAAGGAAGAAGCTATCAATCTCGGTTTGCTTACTGCGGAGCAGTTCGATGAATGGGTAAAACCGGAGGATATGGTTTGAGTAAAACAAAATATTCAGGGATAAAGTATAAGTTCTGAAATGCTCAAAACTGAAACTGCTCACAACACTTACATTTATTCCGATGATGATTAGAAAGGAACAATCCCGGTAGTTGCCGGGATTGTTTTATGCTGTCTGTAAAGTTTTTATTTCATCAGTTCCTTAGCCTGAGAGATTGCCGCCTCGGTAATCTTGCTTCCGGAAAGAAGCTGCGCGATTTCCCGAAGTTTTTCTTCCTGATTTAAAGGAATAATATTCGATTTGGTTTTGCCAGAAACTTCTTCTTTAATCACTTTATAGTTTTCATTTCCTTTGGCTGCAACCTGTGCGAGATGGGTAATAACGATGAGCTGCATATCTTCTGCCATTTCTTTCATTACATTTCCCATTTCTTCAGCTACTTTCCCGGAAACTCCGGTATCGATTTCATCCAGAATTAAAGTCGGAAGCTCATCATTTTCAGCCATCAGTTTTTTAATGGAAAGCATCACTCTGGAACGCTCACCACCGGAAATAGCAGACTGTATCGGCTTTAAAGGAAAGCCTGAATTCGCCTGAAATAAAAGCTGAATATTTTCTTTCCCGAAATTGGTAAAGTTCGCGCTGTCCGTAAGTTCTACCTCTATCTTTGCTTTTTCCAAACCTAACTGTTTCAGTAAAGCTTCAATTTTTTTAATGAAATTCGGAATAGATTTTTTGCGGTTTGCAGAAAGATCTTTCGCCATTTCTTCCAGTTGTTCAGAAGAAGCAGCAAGTTTCTGTTCAATACCTGCAATGTGATCTTCCAGTTCGGCAAAAGTGTTTTGTTCAACCGAAATTTGATTGCGGATTGCTTTTAATTCTTCAATAGAATTTGAACTGTGTTTTAAAAGTAAAGTATTAACCGCATTTAATTTCTGGTTTAAATCAGCCAGGATTTCCGGGCTGGTTTCCATTTTTTCGGCTTCGTCCTGAAGTTCAAAAAGGATGTCCTTAAATTCCAGAAAATTTTCATGAAACCTTTGGTTCAGCAAAGTAAATTCGTGAGATAAATCGGCAACTTTTGAAAGTTTTCCTTTCACATCGTTCATGGAATCGAGAACTCCGATCTCTTCTGCATCAAGCTTGATAAAAATCTGCGAAAGGTTCTCGGTGATTGTTTCTGCATTCTCCTGACGTTTAACCTGGCTCTGAAGTTCTTCTAGGTCTACATCATCAAGATTGGCTTCCACTAATTCATTTAATAAAAATGCTTTGTAATCGCTCTCTTTATTGCCTTCTGAAAGTTGTTTTTTGAGATTTTCAAGTTCTCTGAGAAGTTTTTTATGCTCGGAAAATTCTTTCTGATATTTAAGAATCAGTGTTCTATTTTTCGAAAGTCCGTCAATGATTCTGAACTGATATTCTTCATCAAACAAATTGGAAGTTTCGAACTGCGAATGAATGTCAATTAATTTAGTGGAAAGCGTTTTCAACGTTTCCAAAGTTACCGGAACATCATTGATAAAAGCTCTGGATTTGCCGTTCGGAAGCAATTCGCGTCGGATGACTGTTTGTTTTTCAAAGTCGAGATCGTTTTCCTCAAAGAAAGTTTTAAAACCGTCATTGATGGCAAATTCAGCTTCAACGATGCTTTTCATTTCAAAATTCTGGATGGATTTTGCGTCGGCTCTTTCTCCCAAAATCAAACGCAAAGCGCCGAGAATGATTGATTTCCCCGCGCCGGTTTCGCCGGTAATTACCTGTAAACCTTTGTTTAAAGTAATTTCGAGCGAGTCGATTAATGCAAAATTCTGAATGAAAATTCTTGAAAGCATGTTGTAGAAAACGGATTACACAATTAGATTTACGATGTTGAGAGCGTAAATTTAAGGATTTTAAAGGGGATTTTGAAATGCAGATGCTGAATTAAAATTCAAAAAAATAAAAGAAATTTTTCATCACCACTCAGGCTTATTTCCACTTGTTCCATTTGCTGTCGATATCTTTCGGGGAAAGGGTAACGAAAAGCGATTTAAGATCTGCCATGTTTACATTGGCATTGTTTCCGTTACTGAAGAGGTCGTAGATTTCCTGCTTTTTGGTATCTATAAAAATATTCACCGGATAATTCATCTGGAAATTGCTTTCATAAGTTTTCAGCTGCATCAAAGCATCGGCAATAATCTTTTTTCCTGAAGCCTGATCCTGCTTTCCGAGGTTGTCCAGTCCGGCGCGGTGATAGGTGTAGTAAAGGTTTCTGAGTGTATTTTGCTCCGGTTTCATAATGTTGTCGATCAGTGCGGCTCTTGTTCTCGGACCTTCGATAAGTGACCAACCCGCAAATTTCTGATTTTGTGAGTTATTCGAAATTTTCTGAGCTTTTTCAAACCACTGCTGTCCGCCTCTTACCTTGAAACTGTCGCCATCATACCCCAAAATGGTGTACACATAAAAACTTACAACATCAATTAAATTTTTACCGGAAAACTGTCGGTCATTGAAAACCAGATTTTCGTTTTCGGTATAATCAAAACTGAAATTGGTATCATTAATATTGATTAAAGGCGTTTCATACGTAGTGTTGAAAACCGGACGAACTGCCTGCACCACAATGTTTGCTTTGAAATTGCTGCTTCCTATTTTTTCAGTAATCACAATCGCAAAATTACATTTGATTTTTTCGAAATTCTGAAGCTTTTTTCCCGTCCAACTGGTATTGTTGATGAAATCGCGAAGGTTTTTTTCTAAGGTTTTATAAACCTGAGTGTTGCTTCCGCTTAATTGCTGGGCATTTACCTGCACCGTCGCCAGAAGTTCCTGTGAAAAACTGAGATTAAAGGAAAAAATAATAACGAATATCGTAAAAAGTTTCTTCATGTGTGGTATAAAATTAGAAAACGGAAATTTAGGGATATTATTTCAGAATCTGCTCTTCGACAAAATTTAAAATGTCTTGCGCTACGGCATTTTTCGTTTTCAAAGGAAATTCTTTCAGTTCTGTTTTAGTGAAAATTTTTATTTTGTTCGTGTCATTTTTAAATCCTGCACCTTCATCGCGAAGCGAGTTCAAAACAATCATATCGAGATTCTTTTTCTCGAGTTTTCCTTTCGCATTTTCTTCTTCGTTTTGGGTTTCCAAAGCAAAGCCCACCAAAAACTGTTTGGTTTTTCTTTCGCCCATTGTTTTCAGAATATCAGGGTTTTTGATCAGTTCGATGGTTAATTCATCTTCGCTTTTCTTGATTTTTTCTTTGGCAATTTCTTTCGGAGCGTAATCGGCAACGGCAGCACTGGCAATAGCAATGTCTGCATTTTCGTAAAAATTAAAAACCTGATCGAACATTTCCCGTGCTGAGGTCACCCGGTGAATTTCTATGTTCGGATGATTTGTTTGCTGAGCGCTCGGTCCGGAAATCAGGATCACTTTTGCCCCACGGTTTGCAGCTTCTTCGGCAATGGAAAATCCCATTTTTCCCGAGGAATGATTTCCGATAAAACGAACGGGATCTATCGCTTCATAAGTGGGTCCTGCGGTAATGAGAACGGTTTTTCCGGCTAAATTTTTTGAATTTTTATCTGAACTGAAAAATTCTTCAATGGTTTTAGAAATCGTTTCGGGTTCGGCCATCCTTCCCTGTCCGACTAATCCGCTCGCAAGTTCTCCGGTTTCTGCCGGAATGATGAAGTGCCCGAAATCTTCAGCAAGTTCCAGATTCTGTTTTGTTGAAGGATGCTGATACATATCCAGATCCATTGCAGGTGCAATGAAAACCGGGCATTTCGCTGACATATAAGTTGCGATGACCAGATTGTTGCAAATCCCGTGAACCATTTTCCCCAAAGTGTTTGCGGTGCACGGAGCCATTAAAATAACATCCGCCCAAAGTGCAAGTTCCACATGATTATTCCAGGTTCCGTTTTCGGAATAGAAATCTGAAAAAACCGGATTTTTTGAAAGGGTAGAGAGGGTGAGTTTTGAAACGAAATTTTCGGCAGAAGGCGTCATCAGAACTTGAACTTCAGCGCCTTTTTTAACAAAATCTCTGATGAGGTAATTTATTTTGTAAGCGGCAATTCCGCCGGAAACACAGATGAGAATTTTTTTACCCTGAATGGCCATTTCAAAATGAGTTTTAAGTGGAACGAATTTAGTTAAAATTTTAGAAATACATTTTGGAGATCGGTCTGTAAATAAGAAAAAGTCACAAAAGTATAAACTTCTGCGACTTTTATTTTTTAATAAGAAACCTGTTAATTAGTTTCTTTCGTCTGTGTTTCTGAAATAAACTTCCCCGTCTAACCATTCCTGGATTGCGATGGATGTAGGTTTCGGAAGTTTTTCGTAATGTTTTGAGATCTCAATTTGCTCTCTGTTTTCGAACACTTCTTCCAAAGTGGAATTGTGAACCGCAAATTCGTCTAATTTATTATGAAGTTCAGAGCGGATTTCTGCATTGATCTGTTCTGCTCTTTTACCCATAATTACGATGGCTTCATAGATAGAACCAACTTTTTCTTCGATTTTATCTTTGTCGTAAGTTATTGTACTTAGTTCGGCTTTAGAATCTTTAGCGCTCATTTTCAGTGAATTATTATATTTAAAGTTTGCAAATATACAGCTTATTTTTTGATTTTGAAAGTCGCAGCAGGTGCCGGTGTAGAAAGTGCTGCGCTGTCACGTTTAATCTGATCTGCTTTTTTCTCTGCATCACGCTGATCTTTTTCAAGATTCAGTCTTACTTCTTCGGCCTTCTGCTTATCCTGAATTTCTTTTTTTCTGGCTTCCACCTTTTTTTCCAACTCCAGGAAGCTTTCTTTTTCTTTTGCAAGTTTGTTTCTTAAATCGAGCGCCGTTTTAGCGTTTGCTGAATTCGGCATTTCTCTTTCCACCTGTTTTGTAAAAGCAATGGCGTTTTCAATACGGTCTTTTTTAAGGTCGTACACTGAATTTACGGCAAGCTCATATTTTGATTTCAAAATGTATTCATAAATTTTATCGGCAAGTTTTGTGCTCGGGAAATCATTCAGTACATTTTCGAACGCTACGTTAGCGGCTTTATAATCAGCCATTTTGTAGTATTGCTTTGCATTTTCGTACGCTTTGAATTCAAGTTTGTAAGTCAGTTCATCAATCAGTTCATTGATGTTTTTTGATTTTTCTGAATTCGGATAATTGGTAAGAAAATTCTGAAGTTCATTGATGGCAAGGTCAGTACTCGTCTGATCCAGATTGTAATCCATAGATCCTTCGTAGAAACATAGCGCCGACATATAAGCAGCGTCTTCCGCACGCTTATCCTGAGGGAATGTCACTGAAAAATTCTTGAACTGATGACCTGCCAGTTTATAGTTTTTATCGTAATAATTGGCGTAGGCCGAATTGTATACTACGTTCGGTGCATCGTCAGTCCCAGCAACAAGGTTGGACAATCTTTCGTACAATGCGAGCGCATCTGCCCACTTTTTCTTTTCGAATTTTTCGTTGGCAACTTTAAGGATATAATCTTTATCTGCACTTTTCAACGCTAAATCCTGCTGTCTGTTACAAGCCGACAAAGCAAAAAATGCAAGTAATACTATCAAATATTTTTTCATAAATCTTTTATAGCAGAAATAATAAATGTTTTTCTGCGGTTCAGGTTGCAAAAATATAATTTTTTTGTCAATAGATTTTTTTTTATGATAATTTAACTAATAAATTATCGGTATAACAGCTATTTTGATCTTCAATCTAATAAAATCACCAAATTCAGTACGCTGTATATCCAACCAGTGAGAAAACAGTGACTAAAAGATTGGCCAGGATTTTCTTTTCTGCATCCTGTAAATAATTTTCTTCTTTGCCGGGAACATATAGTTCGTAAAAATTTTTATTGCGGATCACAAACAGAGAAGATCCTACGATTAAGGTCAGGATATCTTCAGGTTTTGGTGCATTTGTAAACACTCCGGAAGCAACTCCTTTTTTGATGACATCGTCAATTTTAGTTGTAAAAGTGGTGTAAAATTCAAGAAGATCGTCTTTAAGATGTTCGGTGTGTCGAAGTTCCTGAGTTACAAATCCATGGAAATAATTGAATTTAAATAATTGATTTACAACGTATTTGATCAGTTCTTTCATTTGCATTTCCGGTTTTCCGTCTTTAATGATTTCTGCAAATTCTGCGAAACTTTCTCTCGTTTTCTGTACCCGATACCGATAAAGATACGACATCATTTTTTCCTTCGAACCGAAGTAATAAGAAATCATCGCGACATTGATATTTGCAGCGGTAGAAATATCACGGATTGAAGTTCCTTCAAATCCTTTTTTGGCGATCAGTTTTTCTGCAACATCCAAAATATGAATCTGCTTTTCGGAGAATTTCTTCTTCATCTTTGTTATTTTGAGTAAAGTTAAGTAATTTTTAACAGATTTTAAAACGATTGTTTAATAATTAGGGAGATAATTGTTATACTTTTGAATATGGAGTTTTTCGATTTTCATCATCATGATTTCAATAGAGAGTTTGGCATTTACAATCTGAAACTGAATGAAGAACCGCCTGAAAATTTCTTTTCTGCGGGAATTCATCCGAATGCCATTTCAGAAAACATTGAAGAGCATTTTGTCTGGATGAAAGAAATTTCAAAACTCGGTAACTGTGTTGCTATTGGCGAATGTGGTTTGGATGGTTTAATTGAGGTGGACGGAAAATTGCAGGAAGAAGTTTTTGAAAGGCAGATCGGGTTAGCCAATAATTTAAATAAGCCTTTAATTATTCACTGTGTAAAAAGATTTTCACAACTCGTCCGGTTCAGGAAAAAAGCGAAAGTTCCGATGGTTATTCATGGTTTTAATAAAAGAAAAAGCATTGGTGAAGAACTGTTTAAAAATCAATTTTACTTAAGTTTTGGAAAGTCAGTGCTGTATAATGTAAATTTGCAGGATTTTTTAAAGGGTTTTCCTGTGGATCAAATTTTTCTTGAAACCGATTCTGCTGATTTTGAAATCAAAGAATTATATCAGAAAGTTTCGGAAGTAAAAAACCTCAGTTTAGAAGATTTTACGCTAAAAATCAAAGAAAACCTCAAAAATTTACAAATTTCTATATAAAAATGCAGAAAAAGTGGCTTGAACGCACCGAACTTCTTATCAAGGAAAAAGGGATTGAAAAACTCCAGAATGCGAATCTTCTTATCGTTGGTTTGGGTGGAGTCGGTTCTTTTGCAGCAGAATTTCTTGCAAGATCAGGAGTGGGAAAAATGACTATTGTTGACGGCGACGTTGTAGATATCACCAATATTAACAGGCAACTTCCTGCACTTCATTCCACCATCGGAAAATCCAAAGTGGAAATTGTTGCAGAACGTATTTTAGATATTAATCCAGATTTGGAGTTAACGAAAATCAAAGATTTCCTGAATCCTGAAAGTATGGAAGAAGTGATTGATTCTCAGAGATTTGATTATATTCTTGACTGTATCGACAGTGTAACTCCAAAGATTACCCTGATCAAAACGGCAAAACGGAAAAAAATTAAAATTGTAAGTTGTATGGGTGCCGGAGGAAAAATGGATCCGGCAAAAGTGATGGTGCGCGACATCAGCAAAACCTATAATTGCTATCTTGCAAAAAATGTAAGAAAACGTCTCAAAAAAGAAAAAATCAATAAAGGTATCCGTTGTGTTTTTTCTAATGAAATACAGGCAGAAGAAAGTTTAAAAATGACTGACGGAAGCAATTACAAAAGGTCTTTTTACGGAACGATAAGTTTTATTCCAGCCATTTTTGGTCTTTATGCCGCTGCCGAAGTGATCAATTATCTGATGAAAGAATCGAAATAAAAGTCAAATTCATTACCAATAAAGCAAATATATTTTGAATCAAAAATATCCGTCACGGGAAAAACTCAAACAGAAGAGAGAAATCGATTTGCTTTTTGGAAAAGGAAAGTGGCAAAGCTGTGGAAATCTGCGGATCATTTCTATTGATTTGGATAAGAAACCTCAGGAAGATTTTTCGGTTCCGAACCAGAAAGTCGGGGTTTCGGTTTCGAAAAGATATTTCAAAAAGGCAGTGGACAGAAGCCGCATCAAAAGACTGCTGCGTGAAGTGTACCGTTTTAATAAAGACATTTTCACCGAAGCTTTCGGAACGCATTCTCTGTCAATGATTTTCTGGGTTTCCAGTGGAAAACCTGCAGATTTGAAATCACTCGAAGAAAATTTCCTAAACCTCTGTAAATCAAAAAAATAATTTTGAAACTGTTAGCATACTTTTTGTAAATTTGGTTGGATTAAACAATAAAATTTCAAAAAAATGCTCGATAATATTCCCTATTTTCCTTATGTGATCAGTGCATTTATCGGAATCGGTCTTGCTGCTGCAACGGGTTTCAGAGTTTTTCTGCCGATGTTTGCCGTAAGTTTGGCTTCGTATGTGGGCTGGATTCCGATGAACGAAAATTTTCATTGGTTGGCCGGACTTCCCACTTTGATTACGACTGGAATTGCTACAGTTGTTGAGATTCTTGCGTATTACATTCCCTATGTTGATCATCTTTTAGATACGATGTCGGTTCCATTGGCTACCATTGCTGGTTCTGTGATGTTTGCGAGCCAGTTTGCAGATATCGGCACCTTCCCTCAATGGGCTTTAGCTTTGATTGCAGGCGGCGGAACCGCAGCCGCGATCAGTTCGGGATTTGCGGGAACAAGAGCTGCATCCACGGCTACAACTGGTGGTTTAGGGAATTCTGTCGTCGCGACCACCGAAACAGCCGGCGCGGGAATTATGTCTTTTTTAGCTATGGCAGCGCCGGTAATCGCTTTTATTATTGCGATTATTTTAATTGTTGTTGTACTGGTTTTAGGACGGAAATTATGGAGGAAATTCAGAAATTTTAATTCTGACAGGAAATCAAAAGTAATAAATGTAGACGCGGTGGAAACTAAAAATCTGGAATAGAATATTTCCTTGTGCAAATTATTTCTGAAAAAACATTTTTACAGCAATCACTAACATCAGGATTGCGAACACTTTGCGGAGCATTTCCTGCGAAATGGTGATTGCCGTTTTACTTCCAAGATAACTTCCCAAAACAAAACCTGCACAAAGAAGAAGTGTGGTCTTTATATCGACGTTTCCCGTTTTGTAATAATTCATTACACCAAGAATTCCTACCGGCAGAATAAGAAGTGCTAAAGTAGTGCCCTGCGCTTTATGCTGTGTAAATCCGAATAATAAAACCAAAACCGGAACCATTATAATGCCGCCTCCAATGCCCACCAAACCGCTTAAATAGCCTGCTAATAATCCTAAAAAAATAAGTCCGATAATGATTGTAACTTCCATTTTCATCTTTTAATTTATTATTGAAGTTTTATTTGTTCTGCCGTAATTCCCTGATTTGGTTTATTTTATTTTCGAAATATTCCTTTTTGTCGGGATGCTTTTCGGTAAGAATTTGGTAAGCTTTTATGGCTTTGGAATAGAGTTTTTGCTCGGTGTAAAGATTGGCCAATGTTTCCGTCATTAAATGCGAAATATTATCGCCTTTTTCTTTAACTACAAAATCTGATTCTTCCTTGAGTTTAGAAATTTTTGGTTCTTTAACGATAAAATCTTCAATTACCTTTTCTTTTGAAATTGGGATGTTTTCATCACCTTCATCAATTTTTCGGTCGATTTTCAGCCATTTTTGCCAGGTATTGATGAAAGTTGGAATATTACTGTCCGGATTTTCAGTAACCGGTTCTTCAATACTTAAAATCTCATCAGCGGGTTCCTCAATTTTTTCTGATTCTATCACAGAAACTTTCTGCGTGAAAAATGAAAGATTGAAAACAGGTCTGTCTTCAGTTTTTTCTTCGTTTTTTTCTTCATTTTCTGAAACAGCTTTTGGTTGATCACTGATGCGTTCAATCGGAGTGGCTTTTCCTTCCGATTGCTTTTCCTTCTTGTGGTCAATCAGAGAATCGGGCGTATTACCTGAAAACGACATCGGTTTCCATGTGCTTTTTTCTGTAGAGGGCACTTTTGCTATCGCTTCAGTAGATTGAATTTCGGTCGGCTTTTGACTGTCTTCCGTTTTTTTTCCGGAGATTGCTTGCTGATCAATTTCAACATCCTCATCTTTCTGAGGAACGGAAATTTCTTCTGTCTGTTGTGAAATTTCAAAGCTTTGGGTTTCAAAAAAGTTTACATCTTTATTTTGATGAATTTCTTCTTCCTGAACTTTCTCTTTCTTAGAGGATTTCATTTTTGCTTCCACTTCCGCAATTAAGCGCTGCATTTCATCTTCCTGCTTATTTCGTACGGGTTTCGGAACGTAGTAAGATTCTGTTTCAGAGATGTTGGGAGTGATTTTTATCTCAGGAAGAAAATCTTCCATTCCATGGAAACTTAATGCTTCGGGGCTCGTAATAACCGGCTCTTCTTCAGTAATTTCAACTTCATTTACTATGGTCTCCGTATTCTCGGTTTCTTCTTTTTCGAAAACAGTTTCTAAAGATTTTGCTACAGTTTCAATTTTGGTTTCGGGTAAAAACTCTTCAATTCCGTGGAAACTTAGTTCTGAATCATCGTCAACAGTAACTTCTTCCCCGGAAATTTCATTTTCATTCACGACGGTTTCCGGAGTGAAAACTTCAGAGTTTTCAGGTTCGTCTGCTGTTGAAATTTCGGTGTTTTCCGGTTCGGTACTTTTCACCGGTTCTTTTTCACTGGTTTGAGTAACAATTGATCCTGACTCCAGCGTTGATTCAAGATCAATAACATCATTGTCCTGCTCCAGAAAATCTTCTTCCCCTTCAAATAAAATCCGGTTTAATTCGCCATTTACATAAACAGGTTTCGATTCATGCTCAGAAGTCTTTTCGGCTTCATTGAAAACAGGTTTTGGAGTTTCTGAAGGAATTATTGGGAATGATTTTTTAGCAACGTCAGCAATGGGCTCTTTCTTCGTTTCGGTAACTGGTTGCTCAATATTTTCAATAATTGCTTTTTTATTGATAAATTGATATAGGATTTTTTTATCCGTAGTATAAGCTGCGGTTGTTGAAAGTACCGACTGGTAATTTTCAGGACTGTATTTATGAATTCCAAACAGGTATAATGCCCTGATATTCTGAATGTAAGGGTATTTTTTGATTTCCAAATTCAAAAGATCTAAATCTTGATTCTGGAATAATTCGGGATTTTTTATTAATTCTAAAACTCTTGGATTCATCTTACCAGTTGGCTACAATATCGTTAAAAATTTTATTGATGATTCTCTCGTTAACCACTTTTACCTGAGAAGCTTCTATGGTGTTGATATCCAGATCGCTGCTGAAAACTGCTTCGTCTGAATAGCTTCTGTCAAAACTTTTATCCGGTTCTATTTTGTTTTCGTAATGCACTTTCACGGCGATGGTCAATTTATTCTGTGCTGCCTGAATATTTCCTCCGGGCGCATTAACGGCGCTCGAAATAGTTGTTGGCGTAATGGAATAATCGGTGATTTCGCCTTCAATTAAAATATCCGGATTTTCGGCAGCGCCTTTCAGGGTTGTTCTTTGCAGAAATCTGTTTTGAATGTCCGTAGAAAACTGCTGTGCTAAACTTGGATTCATCAGCGCGGCGTTATTCGGGAAATCTTTGATCTGAATTGTTTTGGTTTCGGGACTCAGGGAAGAGCCTGTAAAACTGTAACAGCTCTGCAAAAACAGCGGCAAAAGTAACGCGAGCCAAATTCTTCGGCCGGAAAATATATTGTCTTTTATACTTAAATTCATAACTAAACGGTCAAACTTTATTCTTGAGTTTTTACTTTTTGCCGGCTTTTAGTCCTTATTCTTCCAGATTGTACTGTTTTATTTTTCGGTACAGTGTTCTTTGTGAAATCCCAAGCTCGTCTGCAGCTTTGTTTCGTCTGCCTTTGTGCTTTTCCAGTGCTTTTACAATCAGTTCTCTTTCGTTGTTTTGAAGGGATAGTGAATCAGCTTTAGTTTCCTCGATTTCAATATCTTCTACATCTCCGTAATCATCATTGCCTTCAGAAATAATTGTAGAATTCTGGAACTGATTGGCATTATTATTTTCAAAATACAACAGTGAGTTGGAATTCTGAACCTGTGTTTCCGGCGTGAAAACTCTGTTGATGAGATTTTTTTCCTGATTGCTGAAGTCGCTGTTTCCTCTGTTTTTTATGAGTTCCGAAGTTAATGATTTTAAATCATTTAAATCATTCCTCATGTCGAAAAGGATCTTGTACATAATTTCCCTTTCCGAATTAAATTCTGAATTTGAAATGCCAAGACCGTTTTTCTGTACAACAGCGGGAAGATTAGCCTGCATCGGTATATATTCAGCCAGTTTTACAGAATTGATGGTTCTGTTCTGCTCCACAACCGTCATCTGTTCAACAAGGTTTCGTAACTGTCGGATATTTCCGGGAAACGGATAACTTTCAAGATAATTTACAGCATCATCGGTTAAAACCAACTCAGGCATTCTGTATTTTTCGGCGAAATCAACAGCAAATTTGCGGTATAATAAGTGAATATCACCTTTCCTTTCTCTCAAAGGCGGCATATCAATCTGAACAGTGTTCAAACGGTAGTACAAATCTTCACGGAATCTTCCGTCATTGATTGCACCAAGCATATTTACATTGGTTGCAGCAACAATTCTCACATCTGTTTTCTGGATCTGGGAAGAACCTACTTTCATAAATTCGCCGCTTTCCAAAACTCTCAGCAAACGAACCTGAGTCTGTAGAGGCAATTCGCCCACTTCATCAAGGAAGATTGTTCCGCCATCAGCCACTTCAAAATATCCTTTTCTGGTAGAAGTTGCGCCGGTAAAAGCTCCTTTTTCATGCCCGAAAAGTTCAGAATCAATAGTTCCTTCCGGAATGGCTCCACAGTTTACAACAATATAAGGCTGATGTTTTCTTCGGGATTCGCCGTGAATTATTTTCGGAATAAATTCTTTCCCCACACCGGATTCTCCCATTACCAATACAGAAATATCAGTAGGAGCTACCTGGATCGATTTTTCCAGAGCGCGGTTGAGCGCCGGATAATTTCCGATGATTCCGAAACGGGTTTTTATGGATTGTAAATCTGTCATTTTTAATTTTAATTGAGTTAAAGAAGTGTGGAGATTTCTTTAAAAATTAAATTTTACACTGAAACTCCGGTTACCGTTTTCCCTAAAAGCGTTCCCTGCGTGTTCCCGTGAACAAAAACAGACACAATGTCGCCTAATTTCTGCCCTTCCAGTTTATCGAAAACGCAGACAGCGTTTTGGGAATTTCTTCCCTTCCATTGATTTTCGTTCTTTCTTGAAGTACCTTCAATAAGAATTTCGTGAGTTCTTCCAACATAACCCTGCATTCTTTTTCGGGAAAGTTCGCCTTGAAGCGCAATTACTTCGGCTAATCTTCTTTGTTTTACATCAGCGGGAATATCGTCTTCCATTTTTTTGTGAGCCGGCGTTCCGGGTCTTTCAGAATAAGCGAACATATAACCGTAATCGTATTCCACTTCCCGCATTAAAGAAAGGGTAAGCTGGTGATCTTCTTCGGTTTCGCCACAAAATCCGATAATCATATCCTGTGAAAAAGAAATATCGGGAACGATTTCTTTTCCTTTTTTAATTAAATCCAAATATTCCTGACGCGTGTGCTGACGGTTCATCTTTTCCAGAATTCTGTCGCTTCCGCTTTGGACGGGCAGATGAACGTAATTGCAGATATTGTCGTGTTTTGCAATCATCCGGAAAACCTCTTCATTCATCTCATGAGGATTGGAGGTTGAAAAACGGATCCGCATTTCCGGAACTGCAACAGCAACCATATCAAGAAGTTGCGCGAAGGTTATTGCAGTAAGTTTCTGCATTTCGGTAGCATTCTTGAAATCTTTTTTCGGTCCGCCGCCGTACCAAAGATAGGAGTCAACATTCTGACCGAGAAGCGTAATTTCTTTGTAACCGCTGTTCCACAAATTCTGACATTCCTCAATGATTGAATGAGGATCACGGCTTCTTTCGCGCCCGCGGGTGAACGGAACGACACAAAAAGTACACATATTATCACACCCACGGGTAATGGTAACGAAAGCGGTAACCCCATTTCCGCCCAAACGCACAGGATTGATATCTGCATACGTTTCTTCTTTGGATAGAATCACATTAATGGCATCTCTACCACCGTCGGTTTCTTTCAATAAATTTGGTAAATCTCTGTAAGCATCAGGGCCCACAACGAGATCAACCAATTGCTCCTCATCTAAAAATTTGGTTTTCAGACGTTCAGCCATACAGCCAAGGACGCCAACGGTAAGATTGGGTTTCTCTTTTTTTAAGTTTTTAAACTGAGACAGACGCATTCTCACGGTCTGTTCAGCTTTTTCACGGATGGAACAGGTATTCAGAAGAATTAAATCTGCTTCTTCTGCTTTTAAAGTCGTGTTATAACCCTGCTCATTTAAAATCGAAGCGACGATTTCAGAATCTGAAAAATTCATCTGGCAACCGTAACTTTCAAGAAACAGTTTTTTAGAATTAGTGGATTTTTCTGCGATGGCGAAAGCTTCACCCTGTTTAGTTTCGTCTATATATTTTTCCTGCACTTTGTAAGATTTTGGACCGCCCGTATAGGTGTAAAAACGATACGTAACGTATTAAAATGCAAAGATAGGAATTTTGTGACAGAATGGCAGGAGTTTTTAATCCATTGCGAAAGCCAGAGGCAATTTAAAACGTGATCTCACCGGAATGCCGTGGATGCTCCCTGGAGTCCATTTATTTCTTATTTTTGAAATACTGGTGATTACCATATCATCGAATGGTTTAAAGCCCGTTGTTTCTACAAGTTTTATATTGCTCATCTTTCCGTCGGCTTCAATTATAAAAGTAACCAACAGCTTAAATTTTCCGTCAAATTTGAACCGGGTCAAATCGATACTTTGAAATACTTTTTGCCGGAACTTATTAATTCCACCCTCATACTCCGGCAATATCATATCGTTTACCGGATCGTAATTTTCATTTAAATCCTGAAAGAGTTCATGAGGTATAATCCAGAAACCTGTTACAGCCGGCACTTTTTTTCCATCAATAACAGCCGGGTTCCAGCCGGTTAGATATTTGGCAACTTCTTTGGAAAGCTCTAAAGCACATTTATTCTGTTCTGAACTTACGGGATCTTCATCTTTCACATACTTTATGGTCTTGTCAGGATATATCAAAACTCTGAAATTGAAACTTTCGTTTTTATCGCTGCAAGGTTGGAGTTTTTTTTCGACAATTACCTTTCGGAAATCCTTATAGAACTGGATGTTTCCGCCGGTATAGTCGGTTTGATCTTCCGGGTAAGCATAAATTTCCTGAGAAAAGTATGAGTTAAAGGCAAAAAAAGTAAAAAGTAAAAATAATTGATATTTCATGAACTAATATTTTGGATCTATAATGGCGGCTAAATCAACTTCTACTTTGCAGTTGCCCGCAAAGTTTTTGTTCACATGTCAAAGCTTTCCGTCCTGAAGTTTACTTTCTGTCTTAATTTTGAATCCACCGGAATTCCGTTACAGCTTCCCGGAATCCATCTAGGATTCATTCTTCTTAAAGCCATCTCCAAATCGCGGTAAAGCAAATTACTGTTAGGTACTTCAGGTTTAAGTTGAAAACTTTGCAACTTACCTGATTTATTAATATAAATCTGCAGTTCAAAAGTGCCGTTTACAGAATAAACTCCGGCGTCCAGATAAGTTTGCATATTTTTGAAAAGTATCTGCTTAAAAGCATTTTCGCCACCCGGAAACTGTGCATATAGTGCGTTTTCGCATTTCAGGCGGTAAAACTCCATCGGATTGTTTAGATCGTACGTGATGTTCTGTTTGCCCAATTCTTTTGTGTTTTCGGTAATATCATTGTCTTCCACTAAATTTTGTGCACTGGTAAAAGTCAAAGAAAACACCAAGAAGATCATTAGCTTTTTCATTGTATAAATTTTGATTAAAGTTACCATTTTTCTGAGGCAACTTAAAATTTATAGGCTGTTTTTTTTAATCTCCATGGTCGAAATGATCGCTGATAAAATTTATTTTAAGGACATATTTAGATTCTACAGGTTTATTATCTCTCATTGCAGGTTTCCATTTGGTTTTCACTCTTTTCATCGCAAACAGCATGTCATCAATAAACATTTCGCTGTTTTGAACTTTGGGATAAACCTGTAGGTTTTTTATCTTTCCATTCACATCTATGTCAAACATAAAATGGAACACACCATTTACCGCATATTTTTGCAGATCAATATATGCATGAATCATTTTAAAGAGTTCTTCACGGTAAGCCTTATCACCACCCGGGAATTTCGCTTTCTCGGTAATGGTAAGATGATGAGGATTTTGGTCTTCAGTTGTTTGAGCAAAAGCGATTAGGGGAAATAGAAGGAGAACAAAAAGAAATTTTTTCATCAGATTAGTTTTCATTAAAAATAGAAAAACTTTGCAATTGCTTACAAAGTTTTTCAAAATGATTAAAAATAATTTACAAAACCTCAATCTGGTTTTTCAGCAAGTCTTCAAATTCGTCGCGTTTTCTGATCAAATGTGCTTTTCCGTCGAGGAACAGTACTTCCGCGGGTTTCAGCCTTGAGTTAAAGTTGGAACTCATTTCGAAACCATAAGCGCCGGCATTTCTGAACACCAGGATGTCGCCTTCGCGGACTTCATTCAGCTTTCTGTCCCACGCGAAAGTGTCGGTTTCACAGATGTTTCCGACAACAGTGTAAATTCTCTCTGCACCTTTAGGGTTGGAAAGATTTTCGATGATATGATACGAATCGTAAAACATCGGACGGATCAGATGGTTGAAACCGGAGTTGATTCCCGCGAAAACCGTTGCTGTCGTCTGTTTGATAACATTTGTTTTTACTACAAAATGACCGCTTTTGCTTACCAGATATTTTCCGGGTTCGAACCAAAGTTCAAATTTTTTACCTGATTCCTGTGAAAAATCGCTGACTGCTTTTTCCACTTTTTTACCGAGCGCTTTAACGTCTGTTTCCATGTCGCCTTCCTGATAAGGAACTTTAAAGCCGCTTCCCATATCCAAATATTTCAGGTTCGGAAAATGTTCGGCAAGACTGAACATAATTTCCAGGCCTTCCAGAAAAACGTTTGGATCTTTAATTTCGCTTCCGGTGTGCATGTGAAGTCCTTCTACATTGATGTTGGTAGTTTTCATCACGCGCTCAATATGACGGAGCTGATGAATGGAAATCCCAAATTTTGAATCGATGTGTCCGGTCGAAATTTTGTAGTTTCCTCCCGCGAAAATGTGAGGATTAATTCTCACAAAAATGGGATAAGAATCACCATATTTGTTTCCGAACTGTTCCAAAATCGACATATTATCAATATTGATATGGACTTTGAAAGACATGGCTTCTTCGATTTCGGCCAAATCAACACAGTTTGGGGTGAAGAGGATTTTTGTAGGTTCAAAACCGGCTTTCAGTCCAAGCTTTACTTCATTTATCGAAACGCAGTCCAGATTGCCGCCCAGACTTTTCACGTATTTTAGGATATTAATGTTTGAGAGTGCTTTACAGGCATAGAAAAATCTCGTGCTCTTATGAAAAGACGAAGTGAGTTTTTCGTATTGAATTTTAATGGATTCGGCGTCGTACACATATGTCGGCGTGCCATATTGTTCAGCAATTTTTAATAGATCTTTGTTGGTCATTTTATCATTTAATTTAAAATAAAAAAAAGCAAGCCCCGAAAGAGCCTGCTTGATTATTTGGTTATCAATATTCAGCTCTTAACACACCATATTTCCCTTAGAGGAAATCTTTTTCCCCTTAGAAGTAACTTTCTTTATTGATGTAAAAGCGTTCATATTTATATAATTTCCGGAATTTTTTTCAAAAATAATTTTTTTTATTTAATTCTGCACTATTTATTTTGAAGGTATTGGCGAAATTTCAAAATCTCCACGCAAAAGCGCCAGTTTCAGGTCGTTCTCCAAATCGCCTGCTGATGTTTCAATGTTGATTTTTAATGCTGAAATTTTCTTCAGGGTGTTGATCTGGGTATGAAGTTCGTAAAATCCATAACTTTTCAGATGTCCTTTTTCAAAAATCAGGAAAGATTTTTCACCTAATGTCCGGCCTGCAGAAAGCCACATTTCCGTTCGGTTTTTCAGACTGATTGCTTTTGTTAATTCGTCCGGGTCAGCAAACTGGCTTTGGCTTTTGATGAAACTTACCGCTTTAAGGCCCTGGGTGAAAGATTTGAATTTCAACAAAGGCTTAGCTTCTTTCTGACTGGAAATTTTCTCCACGAAATATTTCCCGTTTTTATGATAAAGCCCGAACTGAAGCGTTTCGCGTTTTCGCAAACCTTTACTTTTCATCATCAGTTTTGCAAGAATATCATTTCCGGTTAAATCATAATGAATCTGTTCCACGTCTTCCTGAATCTGTTTCCAGCGTTTTGATTTAGAATTGAAAATGACTTTGGAAAACTTGCTTAAATCATCAACGAAATCGTAGAATATAATTTTTCCTTCCGCATTCTGCAGGTAGATAATTCCTCTTTCGAAGGGTAAATCCTGGGTTAAGTTTCTTACTTTGTTGAGGTAAGTTTTAGCATTGAATTCTTCATGGTGCTGCTGAATGATCTCGGAGTCTTTGTCCTTAATCATTAAAAGTTTAAAAAGGTCTAAAGTCGCCCGTGCATCTCCAGAAGCGCGGTGCTGGTCGAGTAAAGGTATTCCCAGCGATTTTACGAGTTTTCCTAAAGAATAACTTTCAGCCTCGGGAATAAGTTTTTTCGCTAACGGAATGGTGTCTAAGGTGTTGATTTTGAATTCGTAACCAAGGCGTTTGAACTCCTGGCGAAGCATCCGGTAATCAAAATCAATATTGTGACCGACTAGCGTGGTGTTTTCAGTAATTTCGACCACTCTTTTGGCGATTTCATGGAATTTAGGGGCTGTTTTCACCATTTTTGGTGAAATTTTAGTCAGTTTCTGGACAAATGGGGTGATGTCGCTTTCGGGATTTACCAAAGAAATAAATTGGTCAACAATTTCGTGACCATCATATTTATAAACGGCAATTTCAATGATGCTTTCTTTCCTGAAACCTGCTCCGTTACTTTCTATATCAATTACTGAATACATTGTTTTTTACTACTTTTGGCATTGATAATTGTGCATTGCCAAAATCGCCGCAATTTACCTTCTTCTTCCGCCCAAACCAAACATTCCCAATACAAATTTTGCGCCTTCTCTCGCCAAGGTCGTTGTAAAGGTTCTTCCAGCCCTTGATTTCATTACAGATTCAAAAACTCCCGGTTCTTCTTTTACAGGGCGCGTTGGTTGAGTAGGAGGTGCATTCTGTACAGCCTGTTCCATTCTGCTGGTCAACATTTCGTAAGCGGAATCTTTATTCACGGTCTGCTCATATTTTGCCACCAACGCTGAACGTGATGTTAAATCTGAAACTTCAGCATCGTTCAGGATATCCATTCTTGATTCCGGGGAAATCAGATAAGTATGAACCAGCGGTGTCGGAATTCCTTTTTCATCCAGTGCAGTGATGAACGCTTCACCAATCCCAAGATTCTGGATGAGTTCGTCTGCCTTATAATATTCTGTAATGGGATAGTTTTCAACAGCTTTTGAAATTTCTTTTCTGTCTTTTGCTGTAAATCCGCGGAGTGCATGCTGAATTTTTAATCCAAGCTGCGATAAAACGTTTTCCGGAACATCACCGGGAATTTGCGTGATAAAATAAATCCCAACCCCTTTGGACCGGATCAGTTTCACCATTGTTTCTATCTGATTAAGCAGTGCTTTGGAGGCTTCATTAAAAATTAAATGCGCCTCATCGATAAACAGTACCAGTTTTGGTTTTCCGGAATCTCCTTCTTCAGGAAAGTTCATGTAAATTTCTGCAAACAATGAAAGCATGAATGTTGAAAATAATTGAGGTTGATTTTGGATATTGCCAACTCTTAGGATGTTTACCACTCCTTTTCCGTCTCTTTGTTGCAGCAAATCTTCAACATCAAAGCTTGGTTCCCCAAAAAACTGCGCAGCTCCCTGTTGCTCTAATGCTACGATAGAACGGAGAATGGTGCCCAAGGAAGCGGGTGCAATAGATCCGTAATTATTGGCTAAATCAGCTTTCCCTTGAGGATTATCTGTAACGTATTGCAGTACTTTTTTTAAATCATCCAAATCGATCAATGGCAAACCTTTGTCATCACAATATTTGAAGACAATCGAAATGATACTTTGTTGAGTGTCATTAAGTTCCAGAATTTTTGATAATAAAACAGGTCCGAATTCGGTAACGGTTGCTCTTAATTTCACTCCTTTTTCTCCTGAAATTGTCATCAATTCTACAGGAAAAGCCTGAGGCTGATAAGGCAATTGAGTTTTGGCATAGCGTTCAGAAATGATTGAATTTTCTGCACCCGGTTCTGCAATTCCGGAGAAATCTCCTTTAATATCCAAAACCAAAGAAGGAATTCCCAGGTGTGAAAGCTGTTCTGCAAAAACCTGCAGCGTTTTGGTTTTTCCGGTTCCTGTTGCGCCGGCAATTAAACCGTGTCTGTTAATGGTTTTCAGCGGGATTTTCACATCAACTTCCGTTACCACCTCGCCGTCGAGCATTCCTTTTCCTAAAGTGATATACTCTCCTTTTGCTGAATATCTTGAGTAAAGTTCCTGAATAAATTTCGCTTTATCTGCCATTTGTTAAGTGTGTTTGAAACTATAAAGATAGAAAATATTGAGAATTATATATATTTTTTATTTAAAAATAAATATGCAAACAATGATGAAAGTCATTTTAATTAAGATTAAAAAGTCTTAATTTTAAACCCGCAAATGAAACGCTTTTTTACGTACATATTGTCTATTATTATTTTCACTGTGAGTTTTCAGAATTCTTTGCTGATGATTGATTATCAAATCAACAGAGATTTTTACGAAATTCACTGTATCAATAAATCGAAACCTGAGATGAACTGTCACGGAAAATGTCAGATGAAAAAGGAATCCGATAAAACAACAAGTCTTGTCAATTTGGTAAAATATTCATTTGAATTTAATATTTTACCGGCAAAACCGGCAGAATTTAATCTGAACACGAATGTAATCTGTGATTTTCAGAAAACGGATTTTATATATTTTACTCAAATTATTCCCTTAGGTTTCTACACGATAGATCCTCATCCGCCTCAAATTTGATTTCAGCTTTCCTCAAAATTACTTTGTCTTTTCTAAAGATAAAGCAGTAATTCGTTATCAAAAAATCAAATTTAAAACGCATGAAAAATCTAAATACAATTGTTTTTCAGCAAGGTAAGTATGCTGTTGCAGCACTAGGCCTGCTGATTTCAGATCTTCTTTTCTCTCAGGAAAACACAGATTCTCTCTATCAAAATATAGAAGTGGTGAAAATCACGAAACTTTTACCAAAAAATAAAGAAAAAATTGAAACCCAAAATTCCGATTTGCTAAGTCATGATGCAGGAAAATTTCTTCAGCAGATTCCTGAAATTTCAGGGATTAAAAAAGCGGGAAATTACGCGACTGATCCGGTTTTGCGCGGATTTAAATATGAACAGCTGAACATCGTTATCGATGGTGCTTCAAACGCGGTAAATGCTTGCCCGAGCAGAATGGATCCTGCAGTAAGTCAGGTGAACATGAATATGGTAAAGGAGGTTGAAATTTTCAAAGGTCCTTATCATTTTCGCCATGGGAATGCTTTAGGCGGAACGATTAATTTTATTACAATTCCTCCTGTTTTTTCCGACAAAACCAATGTAAACGGAAGAATTTCTCTGGGTTATGAAAGCAATGGAAATATTCTGAGGAATGAAGGGTTTGCGCAGCTTTCATCCAAAAAAACTGTTTGGGACATTTTCGGTTCTTATCAAAAAGGTGACCGCTACAAAGACGGAAACGGTAATGAAGTGCGGTCTGCGTTTCTAAGGTATAATGTTGGAACAAAAGCCAATTTTAAATGGAACTATAATAATACAACGAATGTTCAGATCAATTCAAACCAGGGACGGGATGTGGAATTTGCTGCACTCAAAATGGATTTGCTTTTTGATAAAACCTGGATGATTCAACTCGGTCATTTGGCGGAATTTCAGAATTCTCTGTTGAAGAATATTAATTTCAATTCCTATTTTTCAATTGTTGAACATTCAATGGGAAATGCTGATTTATCAATGGTTTCAGACGTCAGAACCAGAACTTACGGAGCCAGAACCGAATCGAAATTTGCTAAAAACAAAAATGTGTTTTTCACCGGTTTCGACTTTAAACACGAAGAAGCAATGAATCTGAGTTCAAAAATGTCGATGGCAATGCCGATGATGATGGATGGAACTTCGTGGCAGACTTCGCATATCGATCAGCTGGGATGGTTCAGTGAATATCAGTATTTTTTCAGAAATTCAAAATTTACAGCTTCTTTAAGACTGGATTATAATGAAGCAAATGCAGAAAATCCTTCTAAATTGTTTACAAACCTTTATGGAAAAACAAATTCTGAAGATTTTAATCACAGTTTGAGTTTGGGTTACAGTTATGGAATTACCAAAAACGCTCAGCTCGCAATTTGGATGGGAAGAGCGCAGCGCAGTGCAAGTTTAACCGAACGTTTTATCAACCGTTTTCCCGTGGGTTCAGATGATTATCAGTATGTCGGAAATCCTTTATTGAAGCCGGAAACCAACAATCAGGCTGATCTTATCTTTACTTTCAAAAAAGAAAAAATTTATTTCCAGATTGATGGGTTTTACTCTTTGATGCAGGATTATATTTCCGGTGTTGTCCGTCCGGATATTAAGCCCAATTCAATGATGGTCCCGGGAACAAGACAGTTTCAGAATATTGAAAAAGCTTTCAGAACAGGTGTTGAAGCAAATTTTAACTGGAAATTTTTACCAAAATACAGAACAGAAATGGCTGTGGCCTACACCTACGGTGAAGATCTGAATACCAAAAACCCGCTTCCGGAAATTGCGCCGCTGGATTTCAGATGGAGGTTGGAAGCTGATTTTTCTCAGGTGGTTTTAGGCCTTCATTACCGGTTTGCCGCCAATCAGAAAAGGATCAATCCTGGGTTTGGGGAATTAATGACAAAAGATTTTTCTCTGTTTGATTTTAATGCAAAATATAATGTGTTCAATAATGCTTTCTTAAGTTTTGAAGTGTCAAATATTTTCAACCGGGCTTATGCAGAACATTTGAACCGAACGCTTTCGGGCGACAGTCATCAGAGGATTTTAGAGCGCGGAAGAAGTTTTAACTGCGCGTTTACGTATCGTTTTTAAAAAACAGTAAACTACATCTTTCTTTAGAGATTTCAGCAACAGCAAACTGCTATTTTTTTATTAAATTTGTTAAATCTCAAATACAAAGTAATGAAAAGAACCGAAATCTTATTAAAGATCATTGAAGAACAGAAAAAAGTAATAGAAAGTTTACAACAGTCTGTTAATCAATATAAAACTGAATCCGATATGGATGAAGAAAGCACCCACGATCCTGAAGATTTTTCTCATCAGACAGAAGCTAAAGATATGCAGCTGCGGTTTGAAAAAACCATTAAAGCTGCTGAGCAAAATCTCAAATTTCTGGAAAATGAAAAAGAAAAGTCACATGATAAGATTGAAAACGGATGCGTCATCGAAACCGACAAAAACTTTTTGTTCGTGGGAATTTCTGTGCCGGTTTTTAAAATTGGAGATAAAGAGGTCGTTTCTTTTTCTGAGGAAGCCCCAATTTTTGAAAATATCAAAGGAAAAAAGGTGGGCGAGCAAGTGAAAGTTAGAGATATATCATTTGTCATTCAGTCATTTAGCTAATTTTTAATATTTAAAACTCAACAACTGCATGGAAATTATCGGATACCTTTCTGCGATCGTCATCGGCCTTGTGATGGGACTTATCGGTGGCGGCGGAAGTATTTTAAGTGTGCCGATTTTCGTGTATGTATTTGGATTTGATGCTGTTACTGCGACTGCGCTTTCGCTTTTCGTAGTGGGTGTTACCAGTTTGGTAGGCTCTGCGGGATTTATCAGGCATCAACAGATTGATTTTAAAACTGCATTTATTTTTGGAATTCCGTCAATTTTAGGAGTGCTGTTTTCCCGAAGATTAGTGTTGCCGCATTTGCCGCATTATATCATTCACAAGTGGGGAATTACCCTGACAAAGGATATGTTTTTGCTTCTTCTTTTTGCAATTTTAATGCTCATTGCTTCATTTAAAATGATCAGAAAAATTGAAAGACCAAGACTCAGTAAATATGACGAAACCAATTATACCCTCCTTATTTCACAAGGTCTTCTGGTAGGAATCATTACCGGATTAATAGGAGCTGGAGGTGGGTTTTTAATCGTTCCGGCCTTGGTAATGCTTTTGGGTTTACACATGAAAAAGGCTGTTGCAACTTCGCTTTTTATCATCTCGATGAATTCTATTTTAGGGTTTTTAAGTACGATGACGATGGTGAAACACGATTGGTTTTTTCTTCTCAGTTTCACTGCGTTATCTGTAGTAGGGATTTTTGTCGGAATCGGAATTTCAAAAAGGATGGACGGCAGAAAGCTGAAGCCTCTTTTCGGATGGATTGTCCTCGGAATGGGAATATTCATCATCATCAAAGAAATATTTTTAAAACAACAATTTTAATATGAAAAATTTATATGCAGCAGTTTTTGCTTTGTTTATGTTGAATTCATGCACAAAAGAAGAACTAAACAATCAAAATTCAGCAGAAATCAATAAAACTGCTTCAACAGAAATCAGCCAGGTTCAGGAACCTTTAAAACTTAAAAACAGCAAGGGTGAAGAATTAAGCGTTACTTATTTGGCAGAAGGAGATGTTGTGGGCGTAAAAATTCAGAAAACTGGCGAAGACGAGCAGAAACTTTCAGCCAAAACGACCAACTTAAGTGGTAACCCTATTTTCAGCAATGAGAATTACATGTGGGAAATGACACACGAAGGAAAAGCCGGAAAGCTATCTGACAAAGAGGGAAATGCATCTGAATATCAATAAATCCAAATGTGTTATATTGATTAATTCAATCAATAACTTTGTTTTTGATAGTATTTTGATATAATAAATCACGAAATTTGCAGAAGGAAATTTTTAAAATTAAAGAATGAAAATAGAGCAAATATATACAGGATGTTTAGCACAGGGGGCTTATTACATTGTTTCTGAAAATGAAGCAGTGATAATCGATCCTTTGCGGGAAACAAAACCTTACATCGAAAGGCTTGAAAAAGATGAGGTAAAACTCAAGTATATTTTTGAAACGCATTTTCATGCTGATTTTGTCTCAGGACATTTAGATCTCTCGAAAAAAACAGGTGCTCCTATTGTCTATGGACCTACAGCACAACCTGAATTCGAGGCAATTATTGCAGAAGACAACCAAACATTTGAAATCGGAAAAATAAAGATTAAAGTTTTGCATACGCCCGGTCACACGATGGAAAGCTCAACTTTTCTACTGATTGACCAAAACGGCAAAGAAACAGCGATTTTCTCCGGCGACACGCTGTTTTTAGGTGATGTTGGCAGACCCGATTTGGCGCAGAAATCAGCTCATATGACTCAGGAAGAACTTGCGGGATTGCTTTATGAAAGTCTCCAGAATAAAATTATGCCTCTTGCCGATGATATCACGGTCTATCCCGCGCATGGAGCAGGATCAGCGTGTGGAAAAAACATGCAGAAGGAAACCGTGGATTCTTTGGGGAATCAGAAAAAAACAAATTATGCACTCAATCAGCCTGATAAAGAATCTTTTGTAAGAGAGGTTTTGGAAGGGCTTTCTGCGCCTCCCAAATATTTCGGAATGAATGTAGCGTTGAACAAAGGCGGTTACGAAACTTTCGAAAATGTGCTTGAAAAAGGAAAAAGACCCGTTGCGCTGGAAGATTTCGAAGCAGTGGCAATGGATTCGGGGGCTTTGATTTTAGACACCAGAAATCCGGGAGATTTTCATAAAGGATTTGTTCCGAGATCAATTAATATTGGTTTAAAAGGTGATTTTGCACCTTGGGTAGGAGCGATGATCGTGGATGTTCATCAACCAATTTTATTGGTTTCGGATTTGGGAACAGAAGAAGAAGTGATAACAAGACTTTCCAGAGTTGGTTTTGATAATGTTCTGGGCTATCTGGAAGGTGGTTTTGATTCGTGGAAAAATTCCGGAAGGGAAATTGATGCCATTCATAGGATTTCTGCGGAAGAATTCGCTAAAAAATTTAATGATTCTTCAAAAGTTATAGATGTCAGAAAAGAAACGGAATATGATGCAGAGCATGTAAATGAAGCTTTCCGAAGACCGCTTGCAGATATTAATGAGTGGGCAGTTTCTCTTAATAACGAAGAACATTTTTTTATTCACTGTGCCGGAGGTTACCGAAGTATGGTTGCTTCAAGTATTCTGAATTCACGGGGAATCAGAAATTTCACGGAAATTGAAGGAGGTTTCAATAAAATTAAAGAAACTGAAGTCCCGAAAAGCAATTTTGTGTGTCAGAGTAAAACGTTGTAAAACTATTGATTGGAGTCTGATTCCTTTTAAGGTTTCTCAGATTTCAATTTTAGGAAAATAAAAATAAAAAGAGCAATGTTTGATCGTATTAAAAAGCTGTTCGGCGGAAGTGCTGTTAATTATAAAGAACTTATAAAAAACGGCGCGCAGATTGTTGATGTAAGAACTCCGGCTGAATTCAGCAATGGAAACATCAGGAATTCTAAAAATATTCCTTTGCAGGAACTGGTAGCAGAAATGAAAAAAATGGATTTGAAAAAACCAATTATTACCTGTTGTGCAAGCGGTATGAGAAGTGCTTCCGCGAAAGTTCTGCTTGAACAAAACGGTTTCGAAGCTTATAACGGAGGCGGTTGGCTGACCCTTCAGAAAAAACTGAATAAATAAAACGGTCTTAATACTAAATTTTTAATTAAAGGAATCAGGAAGTCTTAACGGTTTCTTTTGAATTAATTTTTAACCTACATTATTTAAAGATATGTCACAGAAATTTCAAGAACTAATCAATTCTGAACGCCCTGTATTAATCGATTTCTTTGCAACCTGGTGCGGACCGTGCAAAGTGCAGTCATCGGTTTTGACGACGGTGAAAGAAAATATTGGCGACCTCGCACGAATTGTAAAAATAGATGTCGATCAGTTTCCCGCAATCGCTGCGCAATACGGCGTGCGTGGTGTTCCTACTTTGGCGGTTTTCAAAAACGGCGAAATATTATGGAAGGAAAGCGGTGTTCATGATGTGAATACTTTGACGGCTCTTTTGAATGATTTTGCAAATAATTAATCCTGCAGAATTTCAAAGGAATCCCTGTCGTTTAAAAACTGGAATTTTTCTCTGAATTTTTTTAGTTTTTCCGCTTCAAATTCCACCGTAACTATATTGTTTTCTGATGTTGACACCATACTTCCGTCTGCAAAAAAACAGTATGAACTTTCCGGATAATGCAGATTGTTTCCGTCGGTTCCAATACGGTTTAAGCCAAAAACATAACACTGATTTTCTAAGGATCTGGCTTTGAGTAGAGTTTTCCAGGCATCAATTCTCACTTCCGGCCAGTTGGCCACATATAAAATGGCGTCATAATCGTTATTGTTTCTGGCAAATACGGGGAAACGCAAATCATAACACACCTGAAGTAAAATTCTCCATCCTTTGTATTCAACAATTACTCTGTCATTTCCTGGAGAATAGGTTTTGTCCTCGCCGGAAAATGAAAACAAATGTCTTTTGTCGTACTGAAAATGCTTTCCGTCCGGCTGTACAAAATAAAACCGGTTGTAGAATTTGTCATTTTCGAACACGGAGGCGCTTCCACAGATTGCCGTCTTTCTTGTGTCTGCAAAATTTTTCATCCAGTTGAGGGTTTCCTCATTGCGGTCAGCCACTTCTGCTGCCTTCATGTAAAATCCGGTAGAAAACATTTCCGGAAGTATAAATAAATCGGTCGAAATATTTTCTAATAAACTGCTGATTTTCTTGAAATTACGCTCTTTATCTTTCCAGGCAATATCAAAATTTAAACCTGAAATCTTTAAATTCTCCATTATAAATTATTGTAAAATGTGATTAAATATACAAAAAAAACAACTTCTTATTTAAGAGCTGGGCTATTTGGTCTTATATTTGATAGCTCACCTTTATACATTAAAACTATAAATTAAAAGATTATGAAAAAGTTATTATTAGTATGCTCAATGTTCTTTTTAGGACAAATGGCATTTGCACAGGCTTGGAACGGGAAAGGAGATCAAAAACTTCAGGTTGGTTTTAACGGATGGGGCTATGGAACAGGGATTACTGCGACGTACGATTATGGTTTAGGAAGTATTGTATCATTAGGAGCGGGAGCTAATTTCTTCTTTGCTCACAATAACAATAAATATGAGAATGACGATTTTGGTGTATTCGGACGTGTGAATTTTCATTTACAGGAGCCATTAAGTCTTCCTGAAAAGTGGGATATTTATCCTGGTGTAGATCTAGGTCTTTTGGGTAAAAGCGGCACTTACTTCGGAGCTCACTTAGGAGTAAGATATTTCTTCAATAATAATGTAGGTATCTACGGAGAGTTTGGTAATAATGGTAGCTTAGGGGTATCGTTCAATTTCTAAAAAATTCATTTTCAACAGATATAAGGTTCTCAGTTTTTGAGAACCTTTTTTGTTTGGCATACTTTTGATAATTCGTATCTTCGCAATTCTTTAAAATTTTAATAAATATAAATGACACTAATACAATTATTTCAATTCATACTCAGTATTTCAATTCTGGTAATTCTTCATGAATTAGGACATTTCATCCCCGCAAAATATTTCAAAACAAAAGTTGAAAAATTCTATCTGTTCTTCGATCCGTGGTTTTCTATAGCTAAGAAAAAAATTGGCGGAACCGAATACGGAATCGGATGGCTGCCATTCGGAGGTTACGTGAAAATTGCCGGAATGGTGGATGAAAGTATGGATACGGAGCAACTGAAAAAACCTGCTGAACCTTGGGAATTCCGAAGCAAACCGGCGTGGCAGCGTTTAATTATTATGTTAGGTGGTGTTACCGTGAATTTCTTTTTAGCTTGGTTTATTTATTCATCTCTAAGTTATTTCAAAGGCGAAACTTTCCATGATAATGCGAAATTCGAAAATGGGATTTCTGTTTCTGAAGCGGGTAAGAAAATGGGTTTGCAAACTGGCGATAAAATTCTGAAAATTGACGGAAAACCAGCCGAAAGGATGGAAACATCAACCATCAATATGCTTTTTGCCCATAATGCAACAGTGTTAAGAGGTGGTAAGGAAGTTACTTTCCCGATCAACGAACATGGTGTTGCAGCTGTTTTGTCTGAAAACGAAGCTAAAGCTTACTTCACGCCACGTTATCCTGTAGTAATCGACAGTCTTTTTGCCAACGGAACAGCAAAAGCTGCCGGATTATTGAAAGGGGATAAAATTGTTGGGATCAACGGCAAACCGATCGCGTTTTTTGATGAATTGGGAGTAGAACTTTCCAAATATAAAAATCAGAATGTAGTGATCGCTGTTGAAAGAAATAACGCTCCACAAGAAATCACAACTAAAGTAGATGCTCAGGGAAAACTCGGTTTTTCTACAGATTTGAAAGTTGCTCAAGCAGAGTTTGATAAATCTAAAGTAACAAAAGAATATAGTTTCTTAGGAGCAATTCCAAGAGGTTTGGAAAGAACCGTTGATGTTTTAACCATGCAGATTAAACAGTTTAAAATTGTTTTCAACAGTACTACTCAAGGTTATAAAAAAGTTTCGGGGCCTATTGGAATCATCAAACAAATGCCGGAAACCATCAACTGGGAGTTTTTCTGGAGTTTTACTGCGATGTTTTCAGTATGGTTGGCTTTCCTTAATTTGATCCCAATTCCGGGCTTGGATGGCGGTCATGTAGTCTTTACACTATGGGAAATGATCACCGGTAAACCGGTTCCGCAGAAAGTTTTAGAAAATGCACAAATGATTGGTGTTATTTTCTTACTCGGATTAATGGTGTTAATCTTTGGAAACGACATAGTTAAGTGGATTACGGGCAGATTTTAAGAAAAAATCACTAAAAATTTCGCTAAAATATTTTGGAGGAATTAAAAAAGTTTTTATATTTGCACACGCTTAACGCAAAGAGAAACACTCCTCTTTAGCTCAGTTGGTTAGAGCATCTGACTGTTAATCAGAGGGTCCTTGGTTCGAGCCCAAGAAGAGGAGCAAAAGACTTACAGAAATGTAAGTCTTTTTTTTTGTTCCATATTTACCGGCACAGTAAGTTTTTGGGGATTTAAGTAATTTCTTTCTTATTTCTTCATCACTCTTCCTTTTAAAACTTTAGGTAACAGAATTCATTCCAAATAAAAACCCCACCAAAAGATTTGATGGGGTTTTGATCAAATGGTATCGGTCTAAATCTTTTTCACTGCTTTCGCAATATTGATAATCACTTTTACCGCTTTCTCCATCGATTCTAATGCAACATATTCGTAAGGGCCGTGGAAGTTGATTCCGCCGGCGAAAATGTTCGGACAGGGCAATCCCATGTATGAAAGCTGTGCGCCGTCTGTGCCGCCCCTAATAGCCTTAATTTTAGGCTCGATGTTGGCGTCTTTCATTGCTTGTTCTGCAATGTCTATGATGTGCATCTTTCCTTCGAATTGCTGCTTCATGTTTCGGTACTGCTCTTTGATTTCAATTTCCGCTGTTCCCTCGCCAAATATCTGATTGAATTCTTCCACTTTACCGGTAATGAATTTTTTTCGGGCTTCAAATTTAGCTTCATCATGATCGCGAATGATATACTGAATCTTTGCTTCAGAAACATCAGATTTAAGATCTGTTAAATGATAAAACCCTTCAAAACCTTTCGTTGTGGAAGGCGTTTCGTTTTCAGGAAGCATCTTGATGAATTCTGCGGCCAAAAGAGACGCATTAATCATTTTTCCGAAAGCATAACCAGGATGTACACTTAAACCATGAATTTTAACCACTGCACCTGCTGCGTTGAAATTTTCGTACTCCAGTTCGCCCACTTCGCCGCCGTCCATTGTGTAGGCCCATTCGGCCCCGAATTTTTTCACATCAAATTTATGTGCCCCTCTTCCTATTTCTTCATCAGGAGTAAACCCAATTGCGATTTTACCGTGTTTTATTTCCGGGTGTGCCAGCAGATATTCGGCAGCAGTAACTATTTCCGCAAGTCCGGCTTTGTCGTCTGCGCCAAGAAGTGTTGTTCCGTCTGTTGTAATTAAAGTTTTTCCCACATAATCTTTCAGGCTTTCGAATTTTGAAGGCGAAAGCGTAAAACCGGTTTCTTTATTGAGAAGCAAATCCTTCCCGTCATAATCGTCCCAGATCTGAGGTTTTACATTTTCTCCGTTAAAATCGGGAGAAGTGTCGTAATGCGAGATAAAGCCTATAACTGGCTCATCATCATTTTCCAGATTTGAAGGAACATAAGCATAGATATATCCGTTCTCGTCCAGGGAAACATCACTTAAACCAAGTGTTTTCAATTCTTCGAAGATATATTTTGCGATATCCCACTGCCTTTCTGTGGAAGGTGTGGTTTCGCTTTCAGGATCACTGGTTGAATAGATTTTTGCGTAATTGATAAAGCGGTTCTGAAGTTTCAGTTTCCACTCCAGATTGAATTCTATGGTAGTCATTTCTGATAAGTTTGATTTAAACAAAGATAAGGATTTTGTCGCAGGCAGAATGTTGACGTAAAGGTGTTTTTATAATTTTCGGGTATCCGGAATTCACTGATTCTTTATTTAATCGCGCAGATTCAGCATTCAAAAAAATTATTATCTTTGAAAAAACCTAAATGAACCAATGTTTTTAACAGAATGTCCGCGCGACGCAATGCAGGGTTGGGGTGAATTTATCCCTACAGCAAAGAAGATTGACTACATCAATGCGTTGATGGACGTAGGTTTTGACGTGTTGGATTGCGGAAGTTTCGTTTCGCCGAAATCCATCCCTCAAATGGCAGATTCGGGGACAGTTCTTGATGAAATCGACAAATCCATTTCCAATACCAAGCTTTCTGTTATTGTCGCCAATTATCGCGGTGCAGAAAAGGCTTTGGAACATCAGCAGGTTGATATTCTTGGTTTTCCTTTTTCAATTTCTGAAACGTTCCAGTACCGGAATACCAATAAAAATCAGGAAGAAGCATTTAACGATATTCTGAAAATCCATGAGCTTTTAAAGACGGACGGAAGAACGCTGAATGTGTATTTTTCAATGGCTTTCGGAAATCCTTACGGTGAAATGTGGAAATGGGAAGATGTGGATTTCTGGGCAAACCGTTTTAATGAAATCGGGATTAAGAATGTATTGCTTTCCGACACGACCGGGATTGGAAATTTAGAGCAGATTGAACTTCTCTTTGAAAAAATTCCGGCCAGATATCCTGATATTGATTTCGGGGCGCATTTTCATAACCGCTACGAAGATTCTTACAAAAAGCTGAAAGCAGCTTATGACAAAGGCTGCAGAAGATTTGATTCTGCGATTAAAGGAATTGGCGGCTGTCCGATGGCAAAGGATGATTTGGTAGGCAATATGCCGACAGAACAGGTCATTAATTTTATGGCACTGGAAAAAATTGAACATTCCCTCAATTTGCTTAACTTCGAAAGTGCTTACAACCGAGCAAAGGACATTTTTCACTTTTAGAATAATTTTATGAATAAAGTAGCACTTCTTTTAATAATTTTTTTTGGTTTTTTAGCGAATGCTCAAATTAATGAGGTTTCTGAACTAAGAAAAATTAATAAAAAATATGATTCTATCTTAATTAAATATCAAATTAAAGCAAAAGATTCACTTGCAAGTCTATCAAATAAAGACAGAAATAGAATAATGGCCCAATATGAAAAGACCGTTAATGAAGACCGCCGGAATTTAGAACTTGACTTACTTGACAAAATTAAATTGAAGGAAGCTGAAGAAAATAGAAATCCCATCATAAAACAAAGTTTTAAATGCAAAGTTGGGGGAGAGCAATTTCAAATGCCAAGTCTTGCAAAAAAAAGCAAGTATAAATCAACAAAATCTAAAGAAGTTAAATCAGAAGATGAATTATCAGGAGTATTCAAAAGTGTTGTTACATTCACGGTTACGGAAGATGGCAATATTAAGAATGTTAGGGCAAGTGGTGATAACTTTAAGTTTAATAGAGAGTTAGAGTTGATGATGTATAAAATTGAGAAAAAATGGACACCGGTTTGCGTGAAAGGAATAGCCACTTCTAATAATTTCCGTATGCCTGTAACATTAGAACTAAAGTAAAATTATGACCTCAAAAATAAAATACCTCGGCGATCTCCGCTGCGAATCTGAACATCTGCAGTCCGGAACCCTTGTTTATACTGATGCACCTACCGACAATCACGGAAAAGGTGAAGTATTTTCCCCTACAGATCTGTGTGCAACTTCTTTAGCACAATGTATGCTGACAACGATTGCAATTTTAGGAAAAGACAAGGGGATTAGTATTGAAGATTCTTATTGTGACCTTCAGAAAATAATGAATCCGAAACCAAGAAAAATCGCAGAAATTGTCTGTAATTTATATTTTAAAGGAGACTATTCAGATGAGGACAGAGCATTTATCAAAGAAACTGCTCTGAACTGCCCGGTTGCACTAACGCTGAGTTCTGAGGTGAAAAAAACAGTGACTTTCAATTACGATAATTAAATTTTCCTCCGAAAATTTTCAGCGCTGATATATTCATTGCTTCGGCGCATTGTTTTAGTTTTCAATGATTTATGTCACTATTGAGGTAAATAGTAAAATACTTTGTGTATCTTTATAAGAATAAAAACCACAAATTATGACTTCAACAATTACTTATTCAGGAGATTTTAAAATTATTTCACAACACGAAAAATCCGGCGCGGAGATTACCACATGTGCACCTTTGCGTGACGGTGGAACTTCGGAGTATTTTTCCCCATCAGATATCTTCGGGATTTCCTACGGGCAGTCCATGTTAATGACGGTAGCGGTTCTGGGAAGGGAAAAAGGGATAGATATTACCGGTGCAACCTGTGAACTGAAAAAATCAACCCACCCGGAGCCGAAAAGAATTGGAACTATATTTTGTATCGTGAGAATTCCAGGGGAATTTACGAATGATCAAAAGAGATTTATTGAGGATACTGCACTGAACTGTCCGGTCTCTTTATCCATTCATCCCAATGTACAGAGAACGGTACTTTTCGAGTACGGACACTAACCTAAAATTATAATGAATGCCGGAAACTTCCGGCATTTTATTTTTAAAACATTCCCAATTCAAAAAGCGCTTCTTCGCTCATCATGTCCTTGTTCCATGAGGGCTCGAAAGTGAGTTCCAAATCGACATTTTTAACTCCTTCAACTTCCGAAACTTTCTCGCGCACTTCTGCAGGCAAACTTTCTGCTACAGGACAGTTTGGAGTGGTTAAAGTCATAATCACTTTCACTTCGCCTTCATCGGAAATCTGCACATCATAAATGAGTCCGAGTTCATAGATGTCGACAGGGATTTCAGGGTCGTAAACAGTTTTTAAGTTGGTAATAATATTTTCGCCGATTTCGGCAATCTGGTCGTCGGTATATTTCATTTGGCTTGCGGCTGTAAGCTTATCGGGCTTTTCAGCAAATTAATTTTCTAATTTTTCCAATAAATTTTCCTGACGCATGCGCCGGAAAACATTTGCCAAAGTTAAGACATCTTTTTCACAATATTGAACAATTCTAAATAAGTCTTTTTCTATATGATAAATTGATGCTACCATTGAACCGTCGATATCGTCTTTCGGTGTAGGAATTCCGAATACATGAGCGAGCAGCTCGAGGGAAACAAAAGATTTGTAATCACCGAATTTCCATAATTCCATCGTGTCAAGATGCGGAATTTCCCACGGCTTTTTTCCGAACATCTGAAAAGGTTTTGGCGGCTGCATCCCGTTAATCAGAAAACGCCTTGCAATCCACGGAAAGTCGAATTCTTTGCCGTTGTGCGCACATAAGATCACATCGTGAAGCTTTGGTCTGTTAAAGATCAGCCCGAATTCTTCCAGCAGTTTTTTTTCATCATCTCCGAAAAAACTTTTAACCATCAGTTTTTCGTTTTTTTCCAAGATCCCAACAGAAATACATATTATCTTCCCAAATTCTGCCATAATTCCGCCTCTTTCATTATAGAAATCTTCTGCTGTAAAATCGTCTTTCCGCTGCATTTTGGTTTTCTTTTCCCAAAGTTTCTGGCCGGATTCTTCCAGATCTTCCCAATTTCCATATTGGGGAACGGTTTCAATATCAAGGAAGAGAACTTTTTCTAGAGGGATATGATGAATCATGGCTGTTATTTTAAAAAGTGAATTTAATGAAAATTCTAACAACGGAAATTACCCAACCTGCAAACCGTCTTTCACAGGAAGCGAAGTGGAAAGAAGTGTTACTTCCCTATTTTCACCATATACTCCTAAAACCAAACATTCACTGAAGAAATTGGCAATCTGTTTTTTCGGAAAATTAACAACAGCAAGAATCTGTTTTCCAACTAAGTCTTCTTTTTGATATAGGTCGGTAATCTGCGCAGAAGAATTTCTGATTCCCAATTCCCCGAAATCAATTGCCAGTCTGTATGAAGGATTTCTTGCCTGCGGAAAATCAGAAACGGAAACAATTGTTCCGCTTCTTATATCTACTTTCTCAAAATCGTTCCAGGAGATTTCCGGTTTAATCGGCATAACGGTGTGAAGATTATTTTACAGACACGATATAGTCGTAAACCATGGCGTGTTGCTCATCATTAAGTTTGGCTTTCGGTGCCATCCTGTTCATAATTCCGACCCAGTCCTGAGCGGAATGAGCGGTAGGATTAGGCAAATCATGACATCTGCCACAGGAATTTTCATAAACTGTTTTTCCCATAACCAGCCTTTCTGCTGTATTTGTTTTCGTTCCTTCTACAACTGCCGGTTTTGGCGTGCACGAAGCAAGAAATCCCGTTCCGGTGATTGCCAGTAATAAAATTTTTACTGTGTTTCTTCTCTTTGTGATTTGATTGTGAGTTTTCATGGTTTTCGTAATTGGTTTGATCAAAAATAAACAAATTTCTCATACATTTGTTCCCGAACCTTGCAATTTCGTAAAAAAAATATGCTCCGATGAATCTTTCCTGGCAGACAAAAAAACTTAATTTAAAGGAAACTTTTGCGATTTCTTACGGAAATTATGATTTTCGTGATTCACTGTTGATAGTGCTTTCTTATCAAAATATGAAGGGTTATGGAGAATGTGTTGCTATTAATTATTACGGAATTCATCTTGAGGAATTTATTACTAAACTGAAACAGATTCAGGCACAGATTGAGCAACACAAAATCCTACATCCAAAAGAATTTTACCGTTTTCTTCTCACCCTGGATCTTCATTCTTTCTTACGTTCGGCTTTAGACTGTGCTTTTTGGGATTTATTCGGAAAGCTGGAAAGCCAAAGTTTTCACCAGCTGAATGAAATTATTATAAATTCTTTACCAGAGTCTTCCTACACGATAAGTATCGCTCCTGTTGAAGAACAGATCAGGAAAATAAAAGAATCGGACTGGCACAAATTTAAAGTGAAATGCAACGGTTTGGACCGTGAGAATATTTTTGATTTACTGAATACGGGGAAAAAAATTGCCCTGGATTCAAACACGAGTTTTTCTGATGAGGACTGTAATTTTCTGCAAAATAATGAACTGACCACTAACTTTTCATATATAGAACAGCCAAGACCGGTGGGTGAATATCAAATTTTAAACAAAAATCTGCACGCGAACTGGATGGCTGACGAAGACTGTCAGGATCTTTCTTATCTTCAAAAACTTCAGCCACATTATTCAGCTGTCAATATCAAGCTGATGAAATGTGGTGGAATTACACCGGCGTTGGAGCTGATTGCTGAAGCCAGAAAATTAGGTTATAAAGTAATGATTGGATGCATGACGGAATCTTCTGTTGGTATTTCCGCAGGTATTGCTGTTGCCTCACTTTGTGATTATGCCGATCTGGACGGAGCTAATTTAATTTCAAATGATTTTGCAAAAGGAAGTTCTGTTGAAACCGGAAAACTCATTCTATCTGATGATCCGGGCTTGGGTATTGAAATGATTTCATAAAAGAATTGTATTTTTGAGTACATGAAAAACCTCTCGACCGAAGAACTCATCAAAGGAATCAGATCGGGTGACAAGCGTATCCTCGGAAAAGCCATCACCCTGGTAGAAAGCAAAAAGCCTGAGCATAGAAATCAGGCCGAAGAATTGCTGAAAGAGATTTTACCTTTTACCGGAAAGTCTGTCAGGATCGGAATTACCGGAGTTCCCGGCGCTGGGAAATCTACATTCATCGAAAATTTTGGAAAACTGGCTGTTCAGAAAGGAAGAAAGGTTGCGGTTTTAGCTATTGATCCGAGTTCTTCACTGAATAAAGGTTCTATTTTAGGAGACAAAACACGCATGGAAGACTTGGCAAAAGAACCTAATGCTTTTATCCGGCCCTCACCGAGTTCGGGATTTTTAGGCGGAGTTGCCAATACGACTTTTGAAACAATGCTGATTTGTGAAGCCGCAGGTTACGATTATATCTTGATTGAAACGGTAGGAGTGGGTCAAAGTGAAGTGTTGGTTGCAGATATTACCGATGTCTTTCTTTTCCTGAAAATTATTGGTGGTGGTGACGAGCTGCAAGGTATCAAACGTGGAATAATGGAAATGGTCGATTTAATTTTCATTAATAAAGTGGAAGACGAAAACCTTCGGAAAGCGAAAAACACTAAAACGGAACTCATGAGAGCGCTTCATTTTTTACATCCAAAGGAAAAAAACTGGAAAGTGCCGGTACTGCTTGGCTCCGCTTTGCAAAATAAAGGACTGGAAGAGGTTTACATGATGATTGATGAATTTATCAACGTGAAAATAAACAATGGTAGTTTTGAGCAAGTGAGAAAAAATCAGGCTGAGAAACGCTTTAATTATTGGGTTCAGGAATACATTCTTCAGAGAACGAAAGAAGAGAACAGTTCTGAAAATTTATATAAAATTCATAAAAAAAATGCTTCCGACCTGAAAGCGAATCCAAGTTCGGAAGCGAAAATTTTTGTTGAGAAGTTATTCGGAAAATAATTATTTTTTTGGTGGAAGGTTTTCCATGATATATCCGTCGTAAGATATTGGCTGTCTGTCATTGGAATCAATCGATAAGTAGGCTTTTCCGTTTTTGAAGACCTCCAGATTAATTTTACGAATATTTTGCAGATCTTTAGGAGACCAGCTGTAAACCGAACTTCCTTTATTGCTTTCCGTTTTTATGACGTTGAAATCTTTCGAGGTAAACCGGTATGAATTTTTGGAGGTATCATAGCTTGGGTTAAACATTCTTCCGAAATAGGGAAGTTCAGCTTTTACTTCATTTTTTTTAATTTGTAAGGTATAGCCATAATCGAGATTCAATATTCGGGAAGAACTGGAGTTAGGCAAAGAATTCAGGACATTAATAACATCTCCGCCCGTTGGGTTAGCACGTTCTGCCATAAATGTAAATTCGTCCGACTGTAATAAATCCGTCACTTTTTGCGAAGGGAATTTACTTGCAGGACTGCAGGCATTCATCAGAATCAATATTAATGCTGCGCTGATTATCTGAATTAAATTTTTCATATCATTTTCTTTATTCAATACAAAAATAGTGCAAGATTTACAGAAAAAAATTAAATGGAATAAAAATTGTTTATTCAGTAAAAAATAGAAATATTATACTATGAAAAATGTAAATAAATTATTAGGACTTGGCGCAATATCAGTAATGATGATTGCCTGTACAACCAATCCGATTACCGGAAGAAAAACACTGCAGTTAGCCAATGATCAGGAAATTTCTGCAATGGCACTACAGCAGTACAGAGAGACATTATCGAAATCGAAAGTGATTACTGGCACCACTGCGGCGAAAAGTGTTCAGAATGTTGGAGCGAGAATTAAAAATGCAGCCAATAATTATTACCGTGGTATCGGAAGGGATGCTGATATTGCGAATTATCAGTGGGAATTTAACCTTATTGACGATAAGCAGATAAACGCATGGTGTATGCCGGGCGGAAAAGTTGCGGTATATACAGGTATCCTGCCTATTACTAAGAACGATACCGGTTTAGCTGTTGTTTTGGGACACGAAATTTCCCACGCTTTAGCAGGACATGGTAACGAAAGAATTTCCCAGGCAATGATCGCAGAATATGGCGGAGCTATTATCGGAAGCACAACCAGCGGACAGATGGCCTCCATTTTCCAGCAGGTGTATCCGATTGGTGCTCAGGTTGCTTTATTGAAATACGGAAGAAGCCAGGAGCTAGAAGCTGATGAAATGGGTCTTTATCTCATGTCGATGGCCGGATATGATCCGAGACAGGCGCAACCTTTCTGGGAAAGAATGGAAAGCACCTCAAATGGTAACAGACCACCGGAATTTCTTTCGACTCACCCAAGTCCTGAGAACCGAAGAGCAGATTTAGATAAACATATGGCTAAAGCCCTGCAATATTATAAGGCAGCAGGAGGAAAAATTTAATTCAAAAAATATTTTATCACCAACCTTTCCGAATAATTCTTAAATTTGGAAAGGTTTTTTTAATTCTGTAACTATGAAAAATTTAACTTTTATTGGTGTTCTGCTTTTGGCTTTGGCATTCTTACTTTATTATATGCTGCCACAGTTTTCTTTCGTAAAACTGTTTGAACCTATTAATTTAATGGGAATTCTTGCAGGAATCGGAATCGGATTAATAATCGGGGGAATTGTGGGTTATGTAAGCAAAGGCTCTGCCTTAAGGGAAGAACAGAAAAGGAAAGAACTGAAACAGCTCAGGAAAGAAAAAGAAGATTTAGAAAGACAGGCTGCCGAACTTGCAAGACAGCAGGCCATACAAAATACATCAAACGAAAATCCTCAGAACTATTAATTCTGAGGATTTTTTTACTGTGATGTTTTTACTTAAAACTGATATCCTATACCTACCATAAATAAGCTTGGGCGACTGTCATACCGAATCGTTTCGTTGGTACCGGCGTTGTTGTTAATGAAATCACGCTGGTCTTTTGTGAAGGCACCTTCGTATCTGGCATTGAAAATTAACTTCTGTATTTGGGCCTGCGCTCCAAACTGGTAACCTACCGTGAAGTTATTGAGTGCGTTTTCCTTGAAATCGTTGTACTGATTATCTGTTGAAAGATTATAAGAAGCAACAGGACCTAAGAAAACCCCCAAATTATCACCCAAAAGACGGTAACCTAACAGTACAGGAACATCTACACGGTTGCTTTTTACATCAATTGTTGTGTTAGAATTAGGAACTTCAAATTCAGATTTAAAAGTGGTGTAATAAATTTCCGGCATTAAAAATAATGAAACCGGTAAATTTATTTTTGCAGAAAGTCCTACGTTGAAACCTACATTGTTTTTTCCGGAATTGTTATAAGCAGTAACTGCTGTTCCCTTAATGTTTTCCCAGGTAGGTTTATCTGTTTTGAAAAGTAAGTTTGCCTTTCCTGCTAAGGTAACCTGTGCAGAAGCAAAAATGCTTGTACTGATTAAGGCTATACTAAGAATTTTATTCATTGTCATGAGATTTTGTAATAATATTATCGATTGAGGTTTTATTGGTTTCCAGGAAATATTCGCGTAATTCCTTGAACAGTTCAGAAGAATAAACGAAGTCGATAAGGTTTTTATTGCCTGCATTGATCAGGATGTCCTTATTTCCTTCCCATTCTTTAATTCCCAGCCGTAGATATACAATTTTCTCGCCAATCGTCATCACCGAATTCATATCATGGGAATTGATGATGGTTGTAGTGTTATATTCTTTGGTGATTTCCAGAAGCAGATCATCAATAATATTGGAGGTATAAGGATCAAGACCTGAATTGGGCTCATCACAGAAAAGATATTTCGGATTGTTTACAATGGCTCTTGCAATGGCAACCCGTTTCTGCATTCCCCCGGAAATTTCTGAAGGATATTTACGGTTAGCTTTTTCCAGATGAACCCTTCCGATTACATCAAAAACCCGCCTTTTCTTTTCCCGGAAAGACAGATTGGTAAACATATCCAATGGAAAGGTAATATTTTCTTCCACGGTCATCGAATCGAAAAGTGCACTTCCCTGGAAAACAGTACCAATTTCAGAACGGAGAATCTGTTTCTCATCTCTGGACATTTTATTAATGTCCCTTCCGTCAAAAAGTATTTCTCCAGAAGTGGGCTGATAAACATTCAGCAGACTTTTCAGGAATACGGTTTTACCCGAGCCGCTCTGTCCAATGATGAGGTTTACTTTGCCGGTATCAAAGGTGGTAGTAATGCCTTTCAAAACTTCCACTTCCTCGAACTTTTTCTTTAAATCTTTTACTTCAATCATCAGCTGAGGAACATTTGAGTTAATATTAAATTCGTGATAATGACGGAAACGATAGTCCAAACCACTGCCTGTGTACTTGCACGCCCAACTTCAAGGGATCCACCTTTTACATTATATCCGAAATATGCAGGAATGGTCGCAATTAAAAATGCGAAAACTGCGGTTTTAAATAGGGCATACCAAATAAAATGTTGCGGCATATACATCTGAATACCAGTGATGTAGTCTGCCTTGCTCCAGCTTCCAGTTGCCAGCCCCGCCAGATATCCGCCCCAAATACCAAATACAATACTGATACAGATAAGCAGAGGATTAAAAATCACACTGGCTAGAATTTTAGGTAATATCAAAAAGTTAGGTGAATTAACTCCCATAATATCTAAAGCGTCAATTTGCTCTGTAACCCTCATTGTTCCTATGCTCGAAGCGATATACGATCCTACCTTTCCTGCAAGTATTACGGAAATAATAGTAGGTGCAAATTCCAGAATTAAAACAACTTTGGTTGCGTATCCGATAAACGAGTTGGGAATCGGAAAAGTTGATGCTTTAAAGTTATTGAACATTTGTATTGCAACAACAGCTCCTACAAATATGGAGGTAAAAAGCACCAATCCAAACGAATTGACTCCCAAATCATGAATTTCACGCATGAAAAGTTTCCAGAAAACCGAAGATTTCTGTGGTCTTTTAATCGTTTTTGACAGCAGGAGAAAATAAGCTCCGACCTGGCTCAAAAGTTTTTTTAACATTCCGCTAAATTAGTGTTTTATTTTTTTTCTAAGTTTTTAATTGGCATTTTTATCACCGCCAATCACCAAAAAAACCGTTTTAAGAATAATGACAAAATCAAGGCTCAGACTCCAGTTTTTAACATAGAAAGCATCGGCAAGAATTCTTTTTTTCATTTTAATTTCCATGTTTCCGGTGTCGCCCCGAAGTCCGTTAACCTGTGCAAGGCCTGTCACCCCTGGTTTTACCAAACTTCTTACCGAATATCTCCCGATCTTTAATTTATAAAAATCGTCAACCAAAAGCATATGAGGTCTTGGTCCAACGACCGACATTTCGCCTTTAAGAACATTAATGAACTGAGGCATTTCATCCAGACTGGTTTTTCTTAAAAACCGACCAATCCGGGTAATTCTTCTGTCGTTTTCTTTAGTGGTTACCTTTGAAGAATCTTCATTCATGTGCATTGTCCGGAACTTAATACAGTGAAAAACCTCGTCATGGAAACCATATCTTTTCTGCAGAAACAAAACAGATCCTTTACTGTCGAGTTTAATTAAAATCGCGATCAGAGGGAAAAGCCACGTGCAGACGAGAACCAAAACACATGCCGAAAAAAGGATGTCGAAGGTCCTTTTCAAGATGATATTGGTAAGGTAATCTAATGGAAATTTAGACCGTACCAAAATGGGCTGCATTTCGATATATCCCAAATCATACTGGAAAAAATTATTTTTCACAATGCTTGGAATAAGCGATACGCGGACTTTGTGGCGTTCTGCAAGGCGGAAAATTTCCTGTTCCTCGTTTTGCTCAAAACCGGTGGATGAGAGGTACAGCGTGTGGATTCCTTTTTCTTTCCAGAAATCAATTAATTTTTCAAAATCAAACCGTTCTTCTTTGGGATATTCAAAGATTTTAAAGCCGTAATCTTTTCTTTCATTTAAGATGTTTCTGAGAATTTCTGTTGAAGAATCGTCATTCAGGAACATGATATTTCTATAATTTATTCCTAAAATCCTCAAATATTTTAAAGTAAAAAATACGATTGATTTAATAATGAAAAGAAGAAAAAACAAATTTAACGAAATATAAAAACGGTCCATTTTTAAGAAATCGTTGTTGCTTACTTTTGCGAGCAATATCACCCCAAAAATAAATATAAAGATGTGAGTAACAAGCCTTTCAAGGTAAATGGTGTATGTTAAATTTCTAGCGACAGAATACAGTTTGGTCCTTCCGCTGAGTAAAATCCAGAAAAGAGTGAGCAGAATGATGGAGAGAATATTCTGTTCCCAGATGTCCTGCCCGGAGTGGTAATCGTTGTTTTTAAGAAAAAAGAACATAAATACTCCCGCGATAACCAACACGTCAAGCAAAATGAAAACAGTCTTAAAATACCGAGAATACCGAATTTTTTGCATAAACCCAATTATATAAAAAGTAAATTTAACATAATTTACGGAATATTCAAATATTTATGGGTTTGAACAGAAACCTGCCATTTCGGGTTGGCAAGGATAAAATCGGTGATTTTCGGATACATTTCATTTCTTTTGCTCCATTCGCTCTGAAGATAAAGTTTGCAGTTTTCCGATACTTTTGCAGCCTGTTCTTCGGCAAATTTAAAATCGTTGTTATTGAAAACAATCACTTTTAGTTCGCTGGCTTTTTCATAAATTGCTTCTTTCGGTAAGCCGGTTTTTTTTGGAGAAAGCGTGATCCAGTCGAGGATTCCACTCATTTCATAAGCACCGGAAGTTTCAATATGAATGTCGCAGCCGAGTTCTTTCAAACGGGTAGTTAACGGTTCCAGATTCCACATCAACGGCTCACCGCCTGTTAAAACGATGGTTTTACAGTATTTTGCAGCAGTTTGCGCAATTTCTTCGGTGTTCATCAATGGGTGAAGATTTGGGTCCCAACTTTCTTTCACGTCACACCAGTGACAGCCCACATCGCAACCGCCAAGCCTGATGAAATATGCTGCTTTTCCTGTATGGGAACCTTCTCCCTGTAAAGTATAAAAATGCTCCATTACCGGGAGCATTTTTCCTTCATTTAATAAAATATTTTCTTCTTCTTTAGTCATTATATACTGAAGTTTTGTAGGCTAAAATTGTGTTTTTCATCAGCATTGCTCTTGTCATCGGTCCCACGCCGCCGGGAACAGGAGTAATCCACGCTGCTTTTGTTTTACAGCTTTCGAAATCTACGTCGCCTACTAATTTATATCCTTTTTCTGAGTCGTCTTCCAATCTTGTAATTCCGACATCCACAATTACGGTTCCTTCTTTTATCATTTCCGCTTTGAGGAAATTAGGATCACCCAATGCAGTGATCACAATATCAGCGTTTTTTGTAAATTTTTCAATATGCGGCGTGTAAGAATGAGTTAACGTAACGGTAGAGTTTCCTGGGAAATCTTTCCGGCCCATTAAAATACTCATCGGTTTTCCCACGATGCGGCTTCTTCCGATAATGACACAGTGTTTTCCTTTGGTTTCAATTCCGTAACGTTCCAACAGTGTGAGAATTCCGTAAGGTGTTGCGGGTAAAAAGGTGTCCATTTCCAAAGCCATTTTTCCGAAATTTTCCGGATGAAAACCATCTACATCTTTTCTCGGATCAATCGCCATGATAATTTTTTCCTGATCGATCTGTTTCGGTAATGGCAGCTGCACGATAAATCCGTCCACATCTTTGGATTTGTTGAGTTCATCAATTTTTTCCAATAATTCAGATTCAGAAACCGTGCTCGGGAATTTAACCAATGAAGATTTAAAACCCACTTCCTTACAGTCTTTGATTTTGTTGTTCACATAAGCGATGCTTGCGCCGTTGCTTCCTACCAAAATCGCTACCAGATGTGGTGGTCTTCTTTTACCTTCAAGGATTTTTTCTACGTCTGCGCGGATTTCTTTTTTTATTTCTTTCGAAATTTTAAGTCCGTCGAGAATTTGTGCCATTTTATTTTTACTTTAGATTGATTTCAGATCTATTTTTTCTCTTTAAAATAATTCATCAAACCGTTGGTGGAAGAATCGTGAGAAGTGACTGTATCTTCATTTTCAAGTTCCGAAAGTACTTTTCCTGCCAAAACTTTTCCTAATTCCACTCCAAACTGGTCGAAACTGAAGACATTCCAAATAACGCCCTGAACAAAGATTTTATGTTCATAAAGCGCAATCAATTGTCCCAAAGAAAATGGAGTTAATTCGTTAATTAATAATGAGTTGGTTGGGGTGTTTCCGTGGAAGACTTTATAATTGATTAAATGTTCAAACGTTTCCTCTTTTTTGCCCTGAGCTAAAAATTCAGTTCGTACTTCTTCTTCGGTTTTTCCAAAAGCCAGCGCTTCGGTTTGAGCAAAGAAGTTGGCCAACAGTTTTTCCTGGTGATCGGAAACTTGATTGCACGATTTTACATAAGCGATAAAATCTGCAGGAATAAGTTCTGTTCCCTGATGAATCAACTGATAAAACGCGTGCTGACCGTTTGTTCCGGGCTCGCCCCAAATAATCGGGCCGGTTTCGTAATCTACAAATTCACCGTTTCTGTCGACGCATTTTCCGTTACTTTCCATATCGCCCTGCTGAAGATATGCGGCAAACCGGTCTAAATACTGCGAGTAAGGCAAAATTGCATACGTTCCGGCATCAAAGAAATTGCGGTACCAAATTCCCAAAAGCGCCATTAAAACAGGCACGTTTTCTTTAAAATCAGCAGTTTGGAAATGAATATCGGTTTCGTGGGCTCCTTTCAGTAACTGTTCAAAGTTTTCGTAACCTACAGCGAGAGCGATACTTAATCCAATCGCGCTCCAGAGCGAATATCTTCCGCCAACCCAATCCCAAAACTCAAAAATGTTTTCTTCAGCAATCCCGAAAGCTTTAACGGAGCTGATATTGGTTGAAAGCGCCACGAAATGTTTCGCCACATCTTCCTGTTTTCCTTTTTTCAAAAACCATGATTTAGCAGATTCTGCGTTGGTCATCGTTTCCTGAGTGGTAAATGTTTTCGATGCGATGATGAAAAGTGTGGTTTCAGGATCTAAGTTTTTCACCACTTCAGCGATATGATTTCCGTCTACATTGGATACGAAATGTACATTGAGCCTTGTTTTAAAATGTTTCAGTGCCGAACAAACCATTACCGGACCCAAATCTGAGCCGCCGATTCCGATATTCACCACGTCGGTAATTTCCTTGCCTGAAAAACCTTTATGCTCCCCGGAAATTACTTTTGCGGAAAAGGTTTTCATCTGATCCAGAACTTTTTTAATTCCGGGTTTTATATTTTCGCCATCCACCAAAATTTCTTTCTCGGAAAAATCTCTCAACGCCGTGTGCAGAACAGCTCTTCCTTCTGTTTCGTTGATCTTGTCACCGGAAAACATTTTTTCGATGGAAGATTTCAGTTCGCATTCTTCAGCTAAATTCTGCAATAATTCGAAAGTTCTGTCATCAATCAAATTTTTAGAAAAATCGAAGAGATAATCTGGTCTTTTAATTGAAAACCGGTTGAATCTTTCGGAATCATTTTGGAAAAGCATTCGGAGATCGAAATCGCTTTGTGCAAAATGTTCGTTTAAAGCTTTCCAGGAGTTGGTTTGAGTAGGATTTATTTTTGGTAACATAGATTGTTATTTGATAAAGAATAGAGAACGGTGCAAATTTACGGAAAAAATAAAACCTCCGGAAAAATTGCGGAGGTTAAAATCTGAAAAGCTATATGCTTCTCTATTATTATTCAGGAGTTTCCTGTTTTTGTAATCGGTTAAGGTTTTTTTTCTTTTTTAAGAAGAGAAAAATGAAACCCGCTATCAGGAGTAACGGCCAAATTGTAACCAACCCGATTATTATTTTCAGAACCAGATAAAACCCTTCTATAAAAGCATTTTTCACATCATATTGAAAACTGGATGTGTATTTATTATCAATGTTTTTGGTATTGGTTACAGCAATTTCGGCAATCCGAAGTTTAGGTTCTTTAAGTAAAATATTAACAGTGCTGTATTTTAGCTGATCACTAATATTAAGGGTCGCCATTTTTTGATAATTGCTTTCGCTCATATTGTTGTCGCTCAATTCTACTTTGGATTTATCAGTTTTCATCTTAACAATATTTTCTCCAGTTTTAGCATTTCTTTTAGCTTCCAGTTCTGCAAGTTTAATATTTGAGGTTACATCTTCTGCCTGGATTGTTCTTGAATTCAGAAATAATTTTTTATCATTAATTATTTGTAGAAAATCCCCCAGTTGATCGGAAGGAACGCGGACCCGCATCGTGTTTTCCGTTTGAAATTTTCTTACCAGTATTGCGTTTTCGTCAGAAGTATTGTAGGTTTCCTCATTTACAACCTGTGTATTCAGACGGCTTGACGTGACGAATCCGCCAATATCTTTCAAAGTTTTTTCAATGGAAATAGTCGCGTCATAAACATCTTTCACTTCCATATGGACATCCGCCGTTTTAATAAATTTTTTGTCCTCCATTTGTATCGTTGCGACAGAAGAAATGCTGTCAGAAACAATTGCGGCACTGTCGGCTGTTTCTGAAGCGATGTTCATGGAACTGGTTTCAATATGCTCCCCTTTTTTACACGAGCTGAAGGTGAAGAGAATAAGTGAGCTGATGATTGTTTTTGAATAAATAGTTTTCATAGCGGAAATATTTTGATTTTATTAATTCGAATTTCCGTAAGAATTGCGTATAAAGTTTGTAAAAAGGTTTTTTGTTTCTTGTAAAGTGATTTTACAATTTCAAAGCATTGGTAATGAAATGTTTGTAAAAAAAAATATTCCCGCAAACTGCAGGAATATTTAATCAATAAATGTATAATTTCTTTTTAACTGAAAATAGCTTTTAGTTTATGTTTATTGTCAAACAAAATCCAGAGATCGATCAGGAACATGACCACCGCAATTCCGATTCCACTTCCGGATGGTGCTACCAAGAAGTTTTGCAGTAAAATTCCAGCTAAAACCGGTAAAAGTATGATGGCTCCCAATGTTTTTGTTTTCGGGTAAAGCACGAGTAATCCGCCGGTTAATTCAGCAGCTCCAACCAGTGGCATTAACCAGGGAATCTGCATAAATGCTGCGCCAACTTTCTGAACTTCTTCAGGTAAATCTGCCGGCATCGGCATATAGTGCAAAAATTTGTCTAACCCTGCGTTGACAAACATCAGTGCAAAAAGCGTGAATAAAATAAGTTTTACAATTTTCATAAGTTGAGTTTTTTAAGAAATTTAAAGATTTTTATTCCTTCTCTTCCAAAGTAATTTTCTTGGTGATTTTATATTTTCTGCGGATTTTGGTCTTGCTTTCTTCGCCAAGCACTTTTCCCCAGGCTTCAAGTCCTTCAACTCTCTCGAAAATAATTTTAATAATGGCTAATAAAGGAATACTTAAAAACATTCCGGAAATTCCCCACATGGCTTCACCAACAAGCAATCCAAGAAAAGTAAACAGCGCATTGATTTTTACTTTCGAACCGACTACAAGAGGCAGTGTAATATTGGCATCTATTAAATGAATTCCCAAATACCCCAACAGAACGAAAAGTGGGGATCCTCCTGTCGCAAACGAGAGCAGACATGCGATAAGGACGGAAATGAAAATGCCGATATAGGGAATAATATTCAGCAGGCCTGTTAAAACGCCCAGTAAAACAGCGTATTTAACACCAATCACCGAGAGTAAAATGCTGGTTAAAGTACTTACGATAATAATTTGAATGAATAAGCCGAAAATATACTGTTTGATGATCCTCTGAACTTCGGCAAGAATCTCATGCACTTTGGTAAAATGTTTCTCCCTGAAAACCGAAATAATGAACTGGTAAAGAACCCGGCGGTAATTCAGGATGAAAATAAAAAACAACACACTGAAAGAAATAAATGCCAGCGATGAGGAAAACATCGAAACCGTGAATCCCAAAATAACTCCCGTGGAAGAAAGCAGTTTTTCAAGTCCCTGATTGATGTATTTGTATTGATTGATGATATTAAGATGAAATGTTTTCGAAACCCAAACCTGCAGCGTAAGAAGTGATTTACTCACCTGCTTTTGTATCTCCGGAAAATCATTGGTAAAATCGCTCAGCTGTGCGGCGAAAAAATAAAGAATTGACAGTAACGCAACCAACATAATCAATACCGAAGAAAAGGTGGAGAGCGTCCGTGAAAACTTAAGTTGTTTCTCTAAAAAATTGGCAAATGGCAGAAAAAGCAGTGCAATCAGAAATGCGAAAACCAGCGGAGAAAGTATTGTTTTTCCGATTGCTGCAAGATATCCTAAAGCTACAATACTGATAAGGATCAGAGCCAGTTTTGCCACAAAAGGCAGTTTGAGTTCCATCATGAAACAAAGTAACAAAAAAATGCTTTTTGATATTTACTTTGACTCAGAAATTTTGTAATATGATAATTAAAAAAGCAGAGACGTGATTCGCTCACGTCTCTGCCATCATTATATTGGAGAGAAAAACTATTTTTCGATTGCCAGTTCTATAACTTCGCTCATCCGGCTTACGTAATGAACTTTTAAGTTTTTTAGATAATCTTTCTTAATTTCCTCTACATCTTTTCTGTTAGCGTCGCAAAGTATGATTTGGGTGATACCCGCTCTGGTTGCGGCCAGAAGTTTCTCTTTAATTCCGCCTACAGGAAGTACTTTTCCGCGGAGCGTAATTTCCCCTGTCATTGCAAGATGCGATTTAACTTTTTTGTTTTTGAAACTTGAAACAATAGAAGTCAGCATAGCAATTCCTGCAGAAGGACCGTCTTTTGGCGTTGCGCCTTCCGGAACATGAACGTGGATATTTTTCTTCTGAATATCTTCGGAAGAAATTCCCAGTTCATCGTGTTTGGCCTTAATATATTCCAGTGCGATGGTTGCGGATTCTTTCATTACTGTCCCCAAGTTTCCCGTCATGGTGAGGTTTCCTTTTCCTTCGCTCAAAATACTTTCGATGAAAAGAATATCACCGCCAACCTGAGTCCATGCCAAGCCGGTAACAACACCGGGAACGCCGGTAATTTCAGATAAACTTTTCGGTCTTGGTATGCCGAGAATTTCATCAATTCTGTCAATGGTTATTTTGGGGTCATATTCTTTTTCCATTGCAGTTTGCAAAGCTACCCATCTTGCGACGGAAGCAATCTGTTTTTCAAGACCGCGAACCCCGCTTTCAGAAGTGTGGGCATCGATGATATGTTTCAGTTCAGGATTTCCGAGTTTGAAAGATTTGGAGTCCAATCCGTTTTCTTCCTGCTGTTTTTTAATTAAATGCCGTTTTGCAATCTCCACTTTTTCTTCTAAAGTGTAACCTGCGATTTCTATGATTTCCATCCGGTCCAGCAAAGGACGCTGAACGGTGGAGAGTGAATTTGCCGTTGCAATAAACATCACTTTCGATAAGTCGTAACCCATTTCCAGGAAATTGTCGTAGAAAGAACTGTTCTGTTCCGGATCGAGAACCTCCAGCAATGCCGAGCTTGGATCGCCGTGAATTCCCGTACCGATTTTATCGATTTCATCCAGCACAATCACCGGATTAGAAGTTCCAGCTTTCTTTATGGATTGCAAAATTCTTCCAGCCATCGCACCGATATAGGTTTTTCTGTGTCCGCGGATTTCAGATTCGTCGTGAAGTCCGCCTAAAGAAACTCTCACATATTTTCTTCCAAGTGCGTCGGCGACAGATTTTCCGAGGGATGTTTTTCCAACTCCCGGAGGGCCTACCAAACATAAAATCGGCGATTTCATATTGTTTTTAAGTTTCAGAACAGCCATATGTTCCAGAATTCTTTTCTTGATATCTTCTAAACCAAAATGCGCTTTGTCCAGAACTTTTTGGGCTTTGTTAATGTCAAAAATATCTTTGGAGTAGGTTTCCCAAGGCAATTCAGTAAAGAAGTCGAGATAGTTCCGCTGAACATTATAATCGGGCGAATTTGGATTTTGACGCTGAAGCCGGTTAATTTCTTTTTGGAAATGACTTTCAACTTCTTCATTCCATTTTACATTTTTCGCTTTCAGCAAAAGTTCTTCCACATCGGACTCCGGTCCTCCCCCCAGTTCCTCCTGAATGGCTCTGATCTGCTGATTCAGGAAATATTCTCTCTGGCTTTTATCCAGTTCACGGTTGGTCTTCTGATGAATCTGGTTGCGTAACTCTAGTTTTCGGAAATCATCATGCATAAGTTCGTAACACTTCTGTGCACGGTTCATCAGGCTTTTTTCTTCCAGAAGTTTCTGTTTATGGGAAAGGGAGAAATTCGCATTGGAACAGATGAAATTCAGTAAATCTTCATTGTCGCTCATGTTTTTAATGGCGAAATTGGCAGCAGACGGAATATTGGGATCTAAGTCAACTATTTTTAAAGCTAAATCCTTAATATTTTCCAACAGCGCACTGTACTCTTCTGTTTTTTTTGAGGCAACCTCTTTCAGTTTCGTTACTTCAGCACGGAAGTAAGGTTTAGTATCTGTGAAATTTTTAACGGTAAATCTTTGGAAACCTCTTGTGATCGCTGTAACATTGCCTTCAGGAAGCTTAATGATTTTAATGATTTTCGCTAAAGTTCCTGTTTTATAAAGATCGTTTTCCGTAGGATTTTCGATGCTTGAATTGTTTTGGCTTAAGATTCCTATAAACTCATTGTTTTTCTGGGCTTCCTCCAAAAGTTTAATGGACATTTCTCTGCCTGCCGTAATCGGAATGACTACTTTCGGGAACATCACCATATTTCTTACCGGTAAAATCGGGAAGATTTTCTGTTCAATGTCTTGAGGAATCTCCATAATATCAGAAATATTAATTTCTTCTGCTACAATACTGAAACCATCATCCATAATTTCATCAAAATTGAGGTCATCAAATTCTGTCATAATATTCGGGAATGACAAATTGTCATTTTAATTGAATTAATTAATACGCAAAGTGAAAGTTTTGCTTTAATACTGCCTTAAATAAAAAGGTCGGTTTAATTTCACAAGCACTGTGCCAAGGTAAAATTTAGACAAAATTTCCATTTTCAATAAAAAATAGCTTTAAAGGGCGTAAATTTTTTCTTAATCTGTTAAAAATGTGTATTTTCGCAAACTGATAAAAATTATACAAAAAAAATGGCAGTTTTAGGACAGATTAGAAACAGACCTTGGCTTTTGATGGGAATAATCGCGATCGCGATGTTAGCTTTCGTGGTAAATCCTGATAGTTTGGAAAAATTATTTGGCGCAAACCCTGGTGTTTTCGGAAAAGTAAATGGGGAAGAAATTTCAAAAGAAGATTACGACAATCAGCTTTTCATGCTTCAGCAGCAGGCAGAGCAGCAAGGTCAGCCTACAAAAGGGTTGGAAGAGCAGGCTTGGCAAATGATGGTTCAGTCCAAATTAATCAAGCAGCAGTTTGAGAAAATGGGACTTACTTTAACAGATGAGATGTTCTGGAATCAGCTGCAGTTTGATCCGATGTTTGCACAAAACCCGGAAAATTTTGATGCGAAAGGTAATTTCAAAGGTCAGGAAATTAAAAAGCAGATCGAAGAACTGAAAAACAGCGGCAACGTTGAAATGTATAATAATTGGTTGAAAACTAAAAAATCGATTGAGTACAGAATGATGGCAAGACAGCTTTTTGCCAATGTTACGACCGGGATTACCGTAAGTAAAAAAGAAGCTGAGGAAATGATGAAGCAGAGAGATCAGGTTGCTGATATCGATTTTGTAAAAGTAGATTACAGCGCTTATGCTCAGAAAAATCCGGTAAAAGTTACCACTCAGGATTTGGCAAATTATATCAAAGCTCACCCGATTATGTTCAAAAGAGATGCGAGCAGAAACATCGGACTGGTATATTTCCCAGCAGCGGCAAGTGCTTCTGATGAGGCTGCAACGCAGGCAGAAATCAATAAATTATTTTCACAGGGAAGTGATATGAGCGGCGGAAAAGAAAATTTCCAAAACACGACAAATGACTCCATGTTTGTGGCTTTGAATTCTGATATGCCTTTCTCTTCTCAGTATTTTTCAGCAAACCAACTTCCTTTAGGAATTAAAGACAAAGTGGCTGCTGCAAGTCCAGGAACTACTTTCGGACCGTATAAAGAACAGAATTTCTATGTGGTTTCTAAATTATTAGATAAAAAAACATCAGACTCTACGCTGTCAAAACATATTTTGATTGCTTATAAAGGTGCTGAACGTTCTACGGCTACAAGAACTCAGGCTGAAGCTAAAAAAATTGCTGAAGATTTATTAGCAGAAATTAAATCAAATCCTGCGAAATTTGCAGATGGTCTGAAACTTTCTGATGAACCTAATGCAGTGGAAAGAAACGGAAGCGTAGGCTGGACAACTCCTGAAACACCTTTTGCTCCGGGATATTTAAAATTCCTTGCTTCTAATCCAAAAGGAACTACCGGAATTGCGGAAACTCCATTCGGTTACCATATCATCAACGTTGAGGATAAAAAATCAGGTGCGATGACTTATAAAATTGCTAACTTGGTGAAAGCAATCAAAGCTTCTGATAAAACAGAAAACGAAGTTTATACTAAGGCAACCAAATTTATCCAGCAGGTTCAGGGGAAATCTTTCAATGATTTTGCTAATGTTGCTAAGAAAAATAACTATCAGTTCTTCAATCCAAAAGAAATTGGCCGTTTCCAAGGACAGCTTCCTGGTTTAGGAACTGATAAAGACGAAGAAATTATCGCTTGGGCGTTCAACAAAAAACGTAAAAAAGGAGATACCGATATTTTTACCGTTGACGGAACAGGTGACAGAGTTATTGTATATTTGAACGGAGTGCAGGACGCTGGATCTGCAGATCCTGAAGCAGTGAGAGATCAGATCGAGCCGATCGTTAAAAATAAGCTGATCGCAAAACAGATCTCTGATAAAATTACAGGAGCCAAAGCAACAGGTCTGGATCAGATTTCCAAACTGTTCGGTTCACCGAAACAATCAGGACAGGTTAATATGTTGAGTCCGCAAGTTGGAGGCGCAATGGAGCCAAAAGTTGCAGGAGCTGCATTTGGTGTTGCCAAAGGAAAACTTTCCAATCCTGTAGAAGGAATGACCGGAGTTTACGTTTTGGTTAAAAAATCTGAAACCACCAACAAACAGCCGGGAGACATCAAACAGGTTATACAGTCAATCGCCGGACAGAATTCTCAGCAATTCGGGCAGGCATTACTGAAAAGCCTTCAGGACAATGCTAAAATTAAAGACTACAGAATCGAAGTTTATAATAAAGCATCCCAACAATAGAAATCTATTTAAAGATATATATTCCAAAGCGACTCCTCAAGGTCGCTTTTGGTGTCTTTAAACGCGGGCATGAAAATTGTGTTTCATTAAAATGTATTATATTTGTTCATTAAAAATTAAAGAAGAGTGAAGTTCTCAAAGGAAATAAAAGCAGGGTTAATCGCACTTTTAGCGATCGTAGGATTTGTAATCCTCTTCCAGTTCATGAAAGGTAAAAGCCTTTTTACTACCGATAATATTTTTTACGCAAAATTTGATAATGTTGAAGGCCTTGCTGCTTCCAACCCAGTATCGATCAATGGTTTAAAAGTAGGACAGGTTGACAAGATCATCCCAATTACCGAAAAAGACGGGAAAATTCATTTCGTTGTAAAAGTAACAGTAGATGATAATTTTGAATTTTCAAAGAAATCGACCTTAGAAATTTTCGAGCCGGGCTTGATGTCGGGTAAAGAGATGAGAGTAAATCTCGCTTACGGAAATCCTATGGCCAAAGATGGCGATACGTTGGAGGGAGCTTTCAAACTTTCAATGATGAACAATATTTCATCACAGGTAGGGCCGGTTAAAGACCAGCTGCAAATTGTGCTGAAAAGAGTGGATTCACTGACCAATAATGCGAACCAAATTTTAAATGAGCAGAACAGGGCTGAAATCCGTGCTTTGTTAATCAATTTAAACAGAACGGTAGCATCATTTGAAGGAACATCCAGACAGACAAATGCGCTTTTGGCTAATAATGATCCGAAAATTCAGAAAATGCTTGATAATGCCAATCTTGCAACCATAAGTGCAAGATCCGCAATCGATAAATACGGAAAAGTTGCAGAGGCTGTAGATGTACAGAAACTGAATAATACCATTGATAAACTGAGTGTAACATCGGATAAATTAAACGGTGTTATTTCCGGCATACAAAATGGCGAAGGATCGCTTGGTAAACTCGCCAAAGATGAGCAACTTTACAACAACCTCAATACCGCATCAGACAATCTTAATAAATTATTGGAAGACATGAAAGCCAACCCGAAAAGATACATTAACTTCTCGGTTTTCGGTAAAAACAATAAAGACTAAAAACCTCTCAATATGCAATATATTGACAATATTATTTTCTTCATCGCCCTCATCGCAGGCTTCGGACTTTTTTTTAAAAGTTTAAAGGAGATTTACCGCAACATCAGACTCGGAAAAAAAATCGAGAGAACCGACAATCCTTCGGAACGATGGAAAACCATGGGAAAAGTCGCCCTCGGACAGAGTAAGATGACCAAACGCCCCATTGCCGGGATATTGCACATTTTTGTTTATGTAGGTTTTGTGATCATTAATATTGAACTTTTAGAAATCATTGTGGATGGAATTTTCGGAACCCACCGTTTTCTTTCAGGAATTTTAGGACATTCTTTATACGCAGTTTTTACAGCAACTCTGGAGATTTTGGCACTTTTAGTAGTTCTCGCAGTCGTAATCTTCTTTATCAGAAGAAATTTTTACGGCGTAAAAAGACTCAATATGAAAGAACTTTTTGGCTGGCCAAAACACGATGCCAACTGGATTTTAATTATTGAATTTGCCCTGATGATCGCTTTCTTTAAAATGAATGCAGCAGATTGGGTGCTTCAGCAGAGAGGCGTTTTCGCTGAACACGGCAGTTTCCCCGTTTCTTCAAATTTATTAGCTCCTATTTTTCAGAACTTTAGCGATAATTTCCTGCTTTTTACCGAAAGAGGAGCGTGGTGGTTTCACTTTATTGGGATCCTGTTCTTTATGAATTACCTTTATTATTCAAAGCATCTTCACATTATTCTTGCGTTTCCGAACACATGGTTTGCAAATTTACAACCTAAAGGAAAATTTAATAATCTGGATTCAGTTACTAAAGAAATTAAGCTGATGATGGATCCAAACTCGGATCCTTATGCAGCCGCTCCGGAAGCAGATCCGAACGCTGTTCCCGATAAATTTGGAGCAAATGATATTTTTGATCTCAATCAGGTTCAGTTACTCAATGCTTATTCATGCACGGAATGCGGACGATGTACTTCGGTCTGTCCGGCAAATCTTACCGGCAAGAAACTGTCTCCACGTAAAATCATGATGGATACCCGCGACAGAATTGAAGAAGTCGCCAAAAACATCAATAAAAACGGAAAATTTGTTGACGACGGCAAAAAATTGCTTGATGATCATATTCAAAGAGAAGAACTTTGGGCGTGTACCACCTGTAATGCTTGTGTAGAAGCCTGTCCGGTATTGATCGATCCGTTATCAATCATTTTTGAGATGAGAAGATTCCTGGTAATGGAACAGTCTTCTGCTCCTAGCGAACTGAACGTTATGATGACAAATGTGGAGAACAACGCAGCTCCATGGGCTTACAATCAGGCCGACCGTCTGAAATGGGCAACTGAAAACTAATTTTGAATACCCCGGAAATGAATATTGCTCATTGCCGATTACTCATTACTCATATAATATGGATTTCACAATAAAAACAATGGCAGAATATGCTGCCGAAGGAAAAGCACCTGAAGTTTTATTTTTCGTAGGCTGCGCAGGAAGTTTCGACGACAGAGCTAAGAAAATCACCAAAGCTTTCTGTAAAATTTTACATAAGGTAGGCGTTGAATTTGCTGTTCTAGGTCAGGAAGAAAGCTGTAATGGCGATCCTGCAAAACGTGCCGGGAACGAATTTATTTTCCAGATGATGGCGTTGACGAATATTGAAATCATGAATGCTTACGAAGTGAAGAAAATCGTAACATCCTGTCCTCACTGTTTCAATATTATTAAAAATGAATATCCTAGTTTAGGCGGTAATTATGAAGTTCTTCACCATACTCAGTTTCTCAGAAAACTCATGGAAGAGGGTAGACTCAAAATAGAAGGCGGCAGTTTCAAAGGAAAAAAAATCACGTTTCATGATCCGTGTTATCTAGGAAGGGGAAATGGCGAATATGAAGCACCGAGAATGCTTCTTGAAAAACTGGATGCTGAGTTGGTAGAGATGAAACGCTGCAAATCCAATGGGCTTTGTTGTGGAGCAGGAGGTGCACAGATGTTCAAAGAGCCCGAAAAAGGCTATAAAGACATTAATGTGGAACGTACCGAAGAAGCTTTGTCTGAAGCTCCGAATATCATCGCTACCGGATGCCCTTTCTGTAATACGATGATGACGGACGGAGTGAAACATTTCAATAAAAATGACGAAGTTGCCGTTAAAGATATTGTAGAGCTTTTGGCGGAAGCTGAAGATTTGTAATTTTTTAAATGGTTGATGTATTAACATCTATCATCTGATACCCAACATCTAATAAAAGAATAATGAAAATAGAAGAATCTAATATTGTAGAAACCAGTGATTACAGAGTAATTATTTACCCTGCTTCTCGACCTTTCACGCCGAAAGAAAGCAAAGTAATTACTGAAAAATTATATGATTTTCTTGCAACCTGGGCAGCACACGGAAAACCGCTTTCTTCCTCTTTTAAAATTGAGAAAAATCAGTTTATAGTGGTTTGTGTTGATGAAGAAAAGGAAGCAGCTTCTGGCTGTTCCATTGATTCTTTAGGAGGAATAATGAAAGAAATCGATCAGGAGTTTCAGCTCGGTTTATTTGATCGTATGAAAGCGAGTTTCGTGGAAAACGGCGAAATTAAAACCATGAAACTGCAGGGTTTCAGAAAAGCTTTAAAAGAAGGAGATGTCCCTATGGATATTGAAGTTTTTGATTTTTCTAAAAATTCCTATGTCGCTTTTTTAAGTGATTTTCTACTTCCGTTAAAAAGAAGCTGGGCCGGAATTTACGTTGATTAATCTGCACAAAATATATCATTAAAAGTCTGAATTTTCTCAGACTTTTTTTTGGCTGAAATATTTCCCTATTTTTGTTTGATAATATAAAGATGCGCTACAAAATTCTATTTATTTCCTCCTGGTTTCCGAACAAAATTGAACCGACCAACGGAAACTTTGTGCAGCGTCATGCGGAAGCCGTTTCCCTTCTCCATGATGTAGAAATCCTCCATACGATTGGCGATTCTGATCAAATAGCAACTTTTATCTATGATGAGAAAATCATCAATAATGTGCGTACTTTAATTGTTTATTATCAACAAACCGGTAATCCTGTTTTAAATTTTATCCGGAGAATGAAGGCTTACAAAAAAGGTTTGGCCAAAATGAGGCAGCCCGATTTGGTTCACGCAAATGTTCTTCACAATTCCATGCTTTTCGCGGTTTATCTAAAAAGTAAATTTAGAATTCCCTTTGTGGTGACAGAACATTGGTCCGGATTTTTGAAAATCAACCGTCACAAACTTTCTAAAATTCAGCTTTTTTCAGCAAAAAAAATTGCTGAAAAAGCATCATTTATTTTGCCCGTAAGCCATTACCTTTTAAATGATTTAAAAGAAATTGGTTTCAAAAACAAAATGAAAGTTGTTGAAAATGTTGTTGATACGAATTTGTTCCACGTTAAGAATCTGAAAAATGAGAAACTGGTTTTCCTTCATATTTCTAATTTAATTCAGCTCAAAAACCCAGAAAAAATCATTTCTGCTGCCATCCGATTGTCTGAAGAATATTCCAATTTTGAACTGCAGATGGGTGGCGATGGTGACATTGAAACGTTAAATGAACTTATTAAAAATTACAATGCAGAAACCTTTATCACCACATTTCCGATGCTGACTTTGCAGGAAGTTTCCAATAAAATGAGGAAAAGCGACTGTTTTATCCTTTTCAGCGATTATGAAAATTTCCCCTGTGTTTTACTGGAATCACTTTCAACCGGAACACCCGTAATTGCGACAAAAGTAGGCGGAATTCCTGAAATTATAAATGATAAAAACGGAATTTTAATATCAAATTCGGAACAGGAACTTTATGACGCAATGAAGAAAGTGGTAGAGCAGAAAACAAATTTTGACGGTCCGGAAAAACTTCACGAATATATTGAAAGTCGTTTTTCCATGATTAAAATCGCCGAAAAATTCGATAAAATTTACCGGCAGGTTCTGAACTAATTCTTTAAAAAGTCCAGCAGTCATAGTAATTTTCCGTAAATTAACCTTTCCAAAGTATTTCTTCAGTATATTCAAAAATGAAAAAAGGGTTTTCTATACAGATTTCGGAGCAGGGTGTTGATGTAAAATCTTTTATTTCAGAAGATTACGATAATTTTTTTCTTCAGAATGAGCGCTTCAACTTTTTACTGGAAGGTGTACTGCTTAATAAGAAAAAATTGCTTCACGAATATGCATTAAAGGATTTCGAAACTTTAATTTTGGAGCTTTTTGCCCAGAAAAAAGAAGGCCTTATCAGTGAACTGGAAGGCGAAATCCGCGGATTTATTTTTGATAAAAAAGAAAATAAGCTTTTTGTCTTTACAAATATAACTTCCACACAGAGAGTTTTTTACGGTAAATTCGAAAACAAAATTTTCATTGACACCAGTTTGGTGAGATTCAATGAAACCTTGAAAGATTCGGGAAATAATACGGAACCTGATATGGAATCGATTTATCAGTTTTTGTGTTTTAGTAATTTACCCGAAAACAAAACTCCAATTAGTGGAGTTTCAAAAGTTCTTGATTCAAATTTTCTTGAAATAGACTGCAATAATTTAAAGATCAACGAGAAAGAATATTTTGATCTTTCCCAAATCCCGATATTTCCCAGAAACAAAAATGATGCAATTGATAAAATTCACGATGTTTTTACCGATTCAGTTTTAATGGAATATCATAAAGATACCGAGTTGGGTAAAAACCATCTTTCGCTTCTGAGTGGAGGATTGGACAGCCGCGTGGCGATGATGTATGCAATCCAGAATAGTGAAATGCCGGAGAATGCGCTGTGTTTTTCACAATCCGGATATTTCGATCACACGATTTCTGAAAAAATCGCGCAGGATTTCGGAATTCATTATGAATTTATACCACTTGATGGCGGAAAATTCCTGTATAAAATTGATGAGCTCACCGAGATTTCCGAAGGAATGGTTTTCTACACCGGCGGAATTCACGCCAAACATGCAGTGGATCATATGCAGTATGAAAATTTTGGTTTGTTTCACAGCGGACAGATTGGTGATGGTGTTTTGGGTGGTTTCAACACCGAGCCACGAAGAAAAAAGCCCACCAGGTATAAAATTGTTGTCAATCCGCAATTTCTTCCTAAAGTTCAAAATTCTTTGGACGAAATTCTTAAAAAACACGAAACGGAAGAGCTTTTTCTGCTTAGAAACGTAGCGTACAACCGCACGGTTTTGGGTGCGCATGTTTTTCAGGAAAAGCGGTATCAAACGTCACCGTTTATGAGCCGGGATTTTCTGAAGCTGGCAGCTTCGCTTCCAGAAGAATGGAAATTCAATCACCGGTTTTATATCGATTGGATTAATAAACATTGCAGAGAAGCTACCAAATACCGCTGGGAAAGAACTTTGATGAAGCCTGATGCCCATTGGAAAACAGGTTTCGGAGATAAAGTTCTAAAACGGGGTTTTAAAATTCTTAATGAAAAGATTTTGAAGACTCCGCAACATTCCAGCATGTATCCTTATCAGTTTTATTTCGATAACGATCTGGAGATTCAAAAGTATTATCAAAAATATTTTGAAGAAAATCTTTACAGGGTTGAACATTATAAAGAGCTTTCAAACGACGTAATAAATCTATTTAATGCCGCTGATTTTTATTCAAAATCTCAGGCCGTGAATATTTTAGCGATATTTAAACTTTACTTTTAACAGTGAAAAGTTTGCAGGAATTTTTACAGAATTTTCTTAAGAACAAAGGGCAACATATTTTCCTTTCTCTTTTGACTGCAAAAATCTGTGCTTTTCTAGGCGCGCTTTTTATCATCAGAATTTTACCCGAAAATGAATTCGGCACAATGAGTATTGTGGCTTCTGTTTTTGCCATTTTTGCACCTTTCAGTGGATTTGGGAGCCAACAGAGTTTGTTGCGGTTTGGTTCTTTAGGCGATGATATTGCTGAGAAAAAATCTTTATCTAAATATCTTCTTTTTAAGGGTTTCGGATTTCAGGTGTTATTGAGTGTCATCTTTTTACTGGTCAGCTTTTTTTATGTCGACAGGTACGAAATTTTTTATATTTTTCTTTTTTTTGCCGTCAGGTTGATTGGGTTTTATTTTTTCAATCATATTCAGTCAGAACTTCGAATCTTTGGAAATAACCGCCTTTTCGCAACGGTAAATAATGTGGTCAATATATGTGGAGTGATTTTGCTGCTTGTTCTGTCATATTTTTTCGGGTTAACCGGGTATCTTTTTGCGATTGCTTTCACACCGTTTTTAGCTCTTTTGTGGTTTAAAAAAGAAGATTTCAGTTTTGTCACGCACGAATTTAATTTCAGTAAAAAAGAAATCTGGAGTTATGGACTTCATGCTTCGGGAACAGCTTTGCTGTCAGATACGCTTTTTTCGGCAGATGTTTTACTGCTCAGCTTTTTAATGAATGAAAGCGCAGTCGCCAATTATAAAGTCGCAATTTTAATTCCTGCAAACATTACTTTTCTGGCTTTAACTTTTATGCAGAGTGATTTTCCGGTTTTGGTTAAAAACCATCTGAATAGAACGTTTTTGATCAATTATATTTTTAATTATTATAAAATATTTATTCCGGTTACCCTTTTGATTTTTTTAACAGGGTATTTCGCTAAAACAGATATTCTGCATGTATTTTTCAGCAGTAGATATTCAGATAATTCTACCGTATTTGCGATTCTATTAGCAGGTTTTTGTATTAATATGTTATTGCGTAACCTTTACGGGAATTTGCTTTCGGCAGTAGGAAAAATGAAAACCAATACATTTGTTTCTTTGATTACTTTAGTTCTGTTGCCTGTATTTTCTGTCTTTTTTGTAAAACGTTTCGGGGTGGAAGGCATGGCGATGAGTTTAAGTTTAAGCATGCTTATAAACGGATTAATGCTGATGTTTTTTTTCCATCTCTACCTTAAAAAATTAAAATAAATTATCTTTGCCTTAATGAAAAACCTGTTTTTCTTATCAGTAGTTGCTTTTTTTGCGTTTCTGTCATGCAGAAATGATGAAATGGGCGTGCAAAAAATCGATCAGATTATTCAGCTTTACATTGATTCTGCCGGACAGGATATGCTGAATAACAATATAAAAGGGGGATATACCAACATTAGAATGAATGATGTGAACGGTCTTACCGACACTGCCCCGGTAACTTTCGGTTCAAAAAAAAATGCGGACACAGTGAGCTATATTGAATATCTGGCAGGAGCTAGACGCATCAGAATTGATTCCTCGGCAAATTCAAAAACGTACGAATCGAAAATCGCACTGCTGATGACCAAGAAAATAAGCAATACAGCAAGTGTAATTATCAACGATACCATGAGAATTCAGTATCACTGGACGCCGGATCTGTTTCAGGTTTCTAAAATTTGGTATAATAACCAACTGAAATTCACCAAAATGAGTGACGAACTCAATATCGTTAAAATCTCAAAATAATCATTAAATTTGTGTCTTACTTTTTGATAATTAATGTCATTATTAATTATCAAAAATTCATCACTAATTATCAATTTTCAACCATATATGCTACAGGTTAATTTTTTGCGCGAAAACAAAGAGTGCGTTTTAGAAGGTTTACAGAAAAGAAGTTTTAAGCAGTTAGAACTGGTGGAGGAAGCCATTTCAACTGATGACGAAAGAAAAAAACATCAGTTTGAGCTCGACCAGAATCTGGCGGAAATGAACAAGATTTCGAAAGAAATCGGGATTTTAATGAAAGAAGGAAAAAAAGAGGAAGCTGAATCTGCAAAATCTAAAACCGCTGAATTCAAAGAAAACGCGCAAAATCTACAGCAAAAATTAAAAGATTCGGAAGCAAAACTTCTTGATATTTTGTACCTGATTCCAAACATTCCCTACGAAAAAGTAGTGGCAGGAACTTCTGCAGAAGACAATGAAATTATTTACCAGTCGCATGACGTAGAAGGTTTAGGTGAAGGTGCTATTCCGCATTGGGAGCTCGCAAAAAAATACAATTTGATTGACTTTGAACTCGGTGTAAAAATTGCAGGAGCTGGTTTTCCGGTTTATTTCGGGAAAGGGGCGAGGCTGCAAAGATCTTTGGTTCAGTATTTCCTGGATAAAAATACGGATGCAGGTTATTTAGAAGTCAATCCGCCACATGTGGTGAACGAAGCCTCAGGTTACGGAACGGGACAATTGCCAGATAAGGAGGGCCAAATGTATTTTGTTAACGAAGACAATTTATATTTAATTCCTACAGCAGAAGTGCCGGTAACGAATCTGTACCGCGACGTTTTACTGGATGAAAAGGATTTACCAATAAAAAACACTGCATTTTCTCAGTGTTACAGAAGAGAAGCCGGAAGTTACGGAGCACATGTGCGTGGTTTGAACAGGCTGCATCAGTTTGAAAAAGTAGAAATCGTGCGTCTGGAAAAACCTGAAAATTCTTACGCAGCGCTGGAAGAAATGGTGGAGCATGTAAAATCAATATTGGTTGATTTAGAACTTCCTTTCAGGATCTTGAGACTTTGTGGAGGCGATATGGGCTTTACATCGGCGATGACTTACGATTTTGAAGTATGGAGCGCAGCACAGGAAAAATGGCTGGAAGTTTCTTCAGTTTCGAATTTTGAAACCTTCCAGGCAAACCGTTTAAAATGTAGATTTAAAGGTGACGGAAAAACACAACTGGTTCATACGCTGAACGGTTCTGCAATGGCATTGCCGAGAATTATGGCAGCACTTCTGGAGAACAACCAGACTGAAAACGGCATCCGGATCCCTGCAAAAATTGCAGCGTATACGAGATTTGAGAGTATTGATTAAAAGATTATATCCCCGAAATAAACAAGCCACCGAAATTCCGGTGGCTTTTTTTATTCTGTAGTGATGATTATTTTCTTGTCTTTATTGGTAAGTGATTTCCCTTTGTCGAGTAAATCATTGCTCCGGACATTAATCTGAATGGTATTATTGTCGATCTGTTTCACAAAATCATGCTTGCCGGTGATGGATTTTATTGGTTTCTGAAATTTCATGGTACTGGTGAAATTCATATTGAACATCTTCATCATTCCAATCATTCCCTGCGCCATTTGCCTGCCGTAAACTTCTATGGAATCGCTTTTGGTCTGAGGTTTCGCAGCTTCTGCTGATGGTGTGTTTTTTCCGATTTCGTTCAGAAACTCAGTGGCATTAAGTTTATCGGTATCAATCGTTAGTACTTTTCCGTCCCAAGTTGCGGCATTCTGAAGGGGAAGACTTTTCAGCTGTTTGCTTTGGGAGAGCAGGGCTGCTATTTCGCCGGGTAATAATTTGTCATATTTGAGGGAAAGTCCGTATACTTCACCTTTTTGCTTATTCACTTTCATGAAAAGTTTTTTCAGCACTTTCGCTGAATCTTCATTGACGGTAATTTTTCCGGTTTTTTGGATGTCGTAAAGGCTCTTCCAGTCCGTAGTAAGGTTGCTTATTTCTTTTGAATTCTGAAGGACTTCAGCTTTGCTGCCCATCGTTTTCATCATTCCCAGCATACTTTGATCCATTAAAATATGAGATTCCATGCTGGTTGCGGAATCTTTATAATAAGTGGTTTCCGTATTCACCGAACAGGACTGTAAACCGAAAACGGCCAAAACAAGCACGAGAAAATGTTTCATCATATTTAATTTGAATTCTAATATTTGATTCAAATTGGAGACCAAAGTTAAAGTTTGGCAATGAATGATGATTTTTGGGCAGTAAAGAAATTAATGACAGGTTGCGTGATTGCCTTGTTGGTGTTCTTTAGAATCATTGTGAATCACCTGTAAAGCTTCCTTTTTAGGCGAAATGTATGGAATGCCGACTTCCAGGCCGCGCAGGATGAAAAGGCCGCCTAAAACAATCATCATTACCGGAACGAATTTCAGGATTTTTATTCTGAAAGCCGTTGTCATCAGGTTGCCAAGCAATACAACGAAAAACATAAAAGGCAGCGTTCCGAAACCGAAAAGTGCCATGAAAGCGGCGCTCTGCCAAATTCCGCCTGACGCTAAACTTGCTGTTAATGCCATGTAAACCATTCCGCAGGGTAATAAACCGTTCAGAATTCCCGTAGTAAAACGCGATCTGTAATCCGCTTTCTGAAGAAGTTTGCCCAGATTCATTTTTACTTTGAACAGGAATTTAGACAGAAATGGAATTTTGGAAGCAAAATCTTTTCCGCCAAAAGAAAACACGGCCATCAAAATCAGTAAAGCTCCTACAGCAACGGTTAAATACTGCTGGAAACCCGCCAATTGGAAACCCTGTCCTACAATGCCCAAAACAGCTCCCAGAATAGAGTAGGTTAAGATTCTGCCAAACTGATACGTAAGGTTCTGAAGATAGTAATTGGTTGCCTGTTTCTTGGTTAAACCCATGGAAAGCGCAATCGGTCCGCACATCCCGATACAGTGAAAACCGGATGCGAAACCTAAACCCAGGGCCGAAATGATGAGTGCTATTTCCATTGAACGTCGTAATCGAGCTGATATGGTTTTTTATCCTGATGCCAATTTATTTTTAAAGTATAGGAACCTTTAGAAAGTACTTTTGAAGGAATAAGAAACTGTTTGTTTTGATCTAAAATCAACTCTTTTTTCACATCAAGATTACCATCATCGGTCCTGAACAGATTAAAGTTTACTTTTGAATTGTCGGTTGCCAAAGTTTCCGGGAACGTGATGCTTATTCCTTCTGCCGTCTGTTTGTAAACCGGTTTCTCACTAAGATGATCTGCATTGTTTTTTGCATTGATCACTTCCTGATAAGTAAGTTCGTCCTGATAATAGTTATCAGAAATAAGTTCCGAATTTTTCATTCCGTTTGAAAATACAAAGATCATAAACAGAATAAATATGATAAAAGAACCGAGCGCCAAAACGACTCCGTGTCCCCAACTGAATTTTTTTAACATAACTTTTTTAAAATTGTAATTTGAATGGTCCCTCGAAATAAGTTTCGAAAGAATCGAGCAGTTCGCCGGTTTGGTTATACACGCCGATTTTCACATTCTGTTTTGACAGTTTCATTTCTTTTTCAGGGAAACTCACATTGACGGTTCCTTTAATCATCTGATCTCTTTTCAAGAGAATTTTATCAGTGGTGCTTAAAGAAACTTCACCATGTTGCGGTTCTATAACTTTGATGGTGACTAACTGGTCTTTGTTGGATTTATTGAGGAAAGTGTAATTGTAAGTATTATTAATTTTTCCGTCTCTCACAAAGAAAGAAGAACCCGCAGGTTTAATGAACTTCGCTTCCATTGTTCCCCGGTTACTCAGCAGAAAGCCTAAAAAGCCGATCATCAGCAGAAGTACCGCAGAATAAGCTTTCATCCTGCCGGTAAACTTAAACGGAACTTCTTTTTCTATTTCGTCTTCTGTTGCATAGCGGATCAGTCCTTTAGGTAATCCAACTTTTACCATTACTTCATCGCAGGCATCGATACATGCTGTACAGTTTACACATTCGAGCTGCTGTCCGTCTCTGATGTCGATTCCGGTGGGGCAGACTACCACGCATTGGTTACAGTCGATACAGTCGCCTTTTCCTTCGGCTCGTCTGTCTTCTCCTTTTCTCCATTTTGAGCGGTTTTCCCCTCTTTTGAAATCATAATAAACGTTGATGGTCTGTTTATCAATTAACACTCCCTGTAATCTTCCGTAGGGGCAAACTAAAGTACAAACCTGTTCTCTGAACCACGCAAAAGTGAAATAAAATGCTGCCGTAAAGATGATCATCACTAAAAAGCTGGTGAAATTATTGAACGGGCCTTCTTTAATCATATCAAAAACTTCCTGATATCCTACGATATACATGAACATCCAGTGGGTGATAATTAATGAAATGATAATAAAGATTGACCATTTCAGTGAACGTTTCCAGATTTTTTCTGAATTCCATTCCTGACGGTCAAGTTTCATCTGTTTGTTTCGGTCGCCTTCAATTAAATAATCGATTTTACGAAAAATCATTTCAAGAAAAATAGTCTGCGGGCAGATCCAGCCACAAAAGATCCGGCCAAAAACAACGGTAAAAAGAATAATAAATATAATTGAGGTAATTGCTCCCAAAGCAAGGATAAAGAAATCCTGTGGATAAAACGGCTGTCCTGCAATAAAGAACTGTCTGTCGACTACATTGATTAATAAAACAGGGTTTCCATGGATTTTCAGGAATGGCAGAGCAAAAAACAGGGCTAAAAGAAACCAAGCCACAAGGGTTCTGTAGTTAGTATATCTTCCACTGGGTTTTCTTGGGAATACCCATCTTCTTTTTCCGGACTGATCCATCGTTCCAATAGAATCTCTGAAAGTTTCTGCATCCACGACCTGTCCCTGTCCTCCTCTAAAATTTTGATCTTCCGACATTTTATGATCTATTTAATAAAAAAAACATAATCCGTTATTTGATTTTACAAAAATAACGAATTATGTTTTCAAAAGCTATAGTTTTAAGTTAAGTGCTTATTTTTCCCAGTTTGCCGGTGTTCCCTGTGGGGCTGCACCGCCTTCTGCAGGTGTAATAGGTTTTTGTTCCTGATTGATATGATACACATATGCTGCCACATTTTGGATATCAAATCCTGTAAGTACTCCGTTTTTACCCCAAGCCTGCATGGTTGGATTGTTCGGACTTCCGTTTTCTACCATATGGAAAACATTTTTAAACAATGTTTTTTCAGGTTGGTTAATCCAGGTATTGTCAGTAAGGTTAGGCCCAATTCCGCCTTTTCCTCCGTCACCGTGACAGGATACACAATTGGTTTTGAAAACTTCTGCACCTGCTTCGATATTATCAGGTGAATAGGCTGCGTTATCAATGGTTGGTGGAGGGGTGTTTTTTACATACTCTGCAATGCTTGCGGTTTGTGCTCTGTATTCTGCGTCATACTCTGGAGTTTGATGTGCAAAATCTGTAAAAGCATAGGAAAGCATATAAACAAGACAGTAGGAAACGCCGAACCAGAAAAGACCTAGCCACCATTTCGGTAACTGATTGTCAAGCTCCATGATGCCGTCGAAACCGTGGTCAATAAGGATATCTTTTTCTTCACTTGCCGACTGTTTCTTAAAGGCACTTTCGTAAAGACCTTTAAAATAAGGAACTTTTTTAGCTTCCAAATAGGCCTTCTTTTCCTCATCAGAAAGAGTTTTGAACTTGGTGTTTTCAATTAAATCTCCGATCGAATGATGGATGAGAGCGATAATTGCAGCAATTAATGCAGTTCCCCAAAAATAAGGAGAAGTAAGGAACGAAGTATCCTGAACAAACATGTATGATACAATATATAAAATACAAAGTATGATGAGGATGGTAATGTATACCGGTGTTCTTTGTTTCATTTTAGTTTAATTTAAAAATTAAATATTCTTGTCTTCAGTATGATCATCTTCTAAAGGTGCATTGGCTTCTTCATCATAATGTTTTTTCGGGCGTGTAAAAACATAATATACAATCCCCAAAAAGAAGAATAGAAAGAAGAACATTGCCAATGTCTGTAATAAACCCACATTCTCGCTGTTTCCCAGTATGTCTTTTACATTTTGAGGTATCATTTAATGCCTTTTTAATGATTAATTGGTGCTTGCTGTTTTTATTTCAGTTGTTTTGATATCAGTTCCCAGTCTTTGCAGATATGCGATCAAAGCGATAATTTCTTTTTTCTCAAGCGGTGTAAAGTTAGCGCCGTCAGCTGCTTTTTTAGCTGCATATGCTTCTTTAACGTCAGCTGCTTCAGAATAAATCTGCTTCACGATAAATGCTGCCTGATTGTCTGCCCACTGATCAGCTGAATCAATTTGTGCTTTCGTGTATGGAACATCAAAAGTATTCTTCATCAGCTTGATTTTATCCACCATCTGGCTTCTGTCCAAATCATTGGAGATTAACCATGGGTAACGTGGCATAATGGAACCTGCGGAAGTTACTCTTGGGTTCAGCATATGCTTGTAGTGCCATGAACTTGGATTTTTACCACCCTCTCTGTGTAAATCCGGACCGGTTCTTTTGGAACCCCAAAGGAATGGTCTGTCGTACACAAATTCTCCGGCTTTGGAATACTGTCCGTTTTTACCGTTAAATCTTACTACCTCGTCACGGAAAGGACGGATCATCTGGCTATGACATGCATTACAACCTTCCCTGATGTATAAGTCTCTACCTTCTAGCTCCAGTGGTGAATATGGTTTCACTGCTGCAATCGTAGGAACATTATCTTTAATCAGAAGGGTTGGCACAATTTCAATGAAACCTCCAATAGCTACCGCAACAAAAGACAAGATTGTCAAAAGAAGCGGAGTTCTCTCCAGCCAAAGGTGTAAACCCTCGCCTTCTTTTCTTTTTTTGGTTACTGCTGCAAGTGCAGGTGCTTCTGCAGGGACTTCTTTCTGGAAAGATCCGCTTCTTACGGTTCCGATAATGTTTACCACCATCAGAATAGCTCCGGAAATGTAAAGCAATCCTCCTACAAATCTCATTTGATAATAAGGAATAATTGCAGTAACGGTATCCAGCCAGTTTTTATAAACTAAAGTTCCGTCCGGATTAAACTGTTTCCACATCAATCCCTGAGTAAATCCTGCGATGTACAATGGAACCGCGTAGAAAATAATTCCTAAAGTTCCCAGCCAGAAATGCCAGTTTGCTAATTTTACAGACCAGAGTTTGGTTCTCCATAAGATTGGTAGCAAATAATAAATCATACCAAATGTCATGAAACCATTCCAGCCTAATGCTCCAACGTGAACGTGTCCAATAACCCAATCGGTGTAATGCCCGATTTTATTTAAAGTTTTTGTTGCTAAAAGCGGTCCTTCAAAAGTTGCCATTCCGTAACACGTTATTGCAACAACAAAGAATTTAAGAACAGGATTTTCTCTTACTTTATCCCAAGCTCCTCTTAGAGTAAGAAGACCATTCAGCATCCCTCCCCAGGACGGTGCGATGAGCATGATAGAGAAACCTGTTGCCAAAGCCTGAGCCCATCCAGGTACTGCAGTATACTGCAAGTGGTGAGGACCTGCCCAGATGTAAACAAAGATCAATGACCAAAAGTGAATAATTGATAATTTATAAGAGAAAACAGGTCTGTCAGCAGCTTTTGGCAAGAAATAATACATCAAACCAAGAATAGGTGTTGTTAATACAAATGCCACTGCATTGTGACCGTACCACCACTGAACCAAAGCATCTTTTACCCCTGCATAAGCAGAATAAGATTTCCAGCCGGTGAAAGCTAACGGAACTTCAAGGTTGTTGAAGATGTGAAGCATCGCTACAGCTACCCAGGTTCCCAAATAGAACCAGATGGCTACATAAAGGTGACGTACTCTTCTGATGGCGATCGTTCCGATCATATTGATACCAAAAATTACCCAAACCACAGTGATCAAAATATCAATTGGCCACTCGTGTTCTGCGTATTCTTTGGAAGTGTTGATTCCCATTAAGAAAGTGATTACTACAGCAACGATCATCAGCTGCCATCCCCAGAAATGAATCCACGATAAAGTATCGCTCCACATTCTGGTTTTCAGCAATCTCTGAAGTGAGTAATATGCTCCTGCAAAAAATCCGTTGGCTACAAATGCAAAAATTACTGCACTGGTGTGAAGCATTCTGATTCGGCCAAAACCAAACGCACCATGCGTATTGATTAATCCCTGAAGATTACCACTTTGTAAACTTTTGATGGTTGCATCATCAGTTCCAAAGAAAAACTCAGGAAGTTCGGGATAGAAAAGCATTAACGCTGCGGTAAGCCCCAATAAGAAACCGACAAGTCCGAAAACTACGGTTGCATAAAGAAACGCTCGCACAATGCTATTGTCATAACTAAATTTTTGTGTTTCCATATAAACTAATCACTTTTATCTTCTGTTTTTTTATTTTTATCTTCCTTTTCCGGTTCCTCTTTAATGATCTCGGAATCCAGGAGAATCCTTACTGCAGGCGATTCATCATCCTCAAACTGTCCTTTTCTGGCGTTCACTATAAAAATGACCAAAAAAATAACAGCCAGTGTTACGCTGCAGAGAATCATCAAATATAATATGTCCATTTCGCGCAAAATTAGCGTATAAAACGCCCCCAAATTTAAGGAAAAATAATGATATTAATCATTAAATGTTAAATCCTATTAATTTAAAATATTTCTAAATAGAGGCCTGTTTTTATTACTGGTTGATTTTGAAATATTTAGTGCTCCGTGCCCACGTTGTAATCGATGTGAAAGCCACAACGCTGATAGAACTGATCGGCATTAGTATCGCTGCAAACAGTGGCGACATATGGCCGGTGACAGCAAATCCCAAACCGATAATATTGTACATAAAACTGATCCCGAAAGTCAGTTTTACGATCGTCATTGCTTCTTTGCAGAACAGCAGATATTTTTTGAAATCTATCAGTTTTTCACCCGCCATAATCACATCAGAAGAAGGGGTGAATGAGTTGGTGTCATCGGCGATGGCAATTCCCACATTACTTTGTTTCAGTGCACCTGCATCATTTAATCCGTCACCCAGCATCGCTACTTTCTGGTGTTGATCCTGCAGGTTTTTGATATAATTAAGTTTGTCTTCCGGACTTTGATTAAAAGCCATTCCCGAAATGTTCGGA
>JAHIQD010000032.1 GCA_018902795.1 Bacteroidota bacterium
AAAATGGTTGAACCAGATGAGGGGTTTATTAATCATCCATCTCCAAAACCAAAAAACTTTATTTCTGAATTATTAAAAATGTTTTCTAAAGAGAGAGATATAATTTTAGACCCTTTTATTGGCTCAGGTAGTACTGCTCTTGCTTGTTTGCTCTGCAATAGAAATTTTATAGGATTTGAGATAGAAAAAGAATATTGTGATTTAGCAATAAACCGTTTAGAAAGATTAAGATACAGAAAAACTTAAAAATAATCGGTACCTTAACAATTAATGAAAGTTATTAAAGTTTTATCAAAAAAAGTAGGAGATATGATCTACTTTAAATTTATTATTAATATCCCTAAAGAAATTATTAAAAAATCTGGGTTAATAGGAAAAAATCTTAAAGTAAAAGCAGAAAAAGATAAAATTATTATTGAGAAAGAATAAAAATAATATACCTTTTTGTTTCTGGTACCGAAACATTTATATACGAGCGGTACCATAATAGATTATGGTTAACCTTTATAATGCCGAAGACACTCAAAACAGCATGGAAGAAATAAAGAAATTTGTCTTAGGGCAATATTTTACAAAAGAGGAAATAGTTAAGAGAGTGATAAATTTATTGCAAAGTTATAAATATTATAGTAAAGATGTTTCAATTTTAGAACCCTCCGCAGGAACCAGAAATTTTGTTAAAGAATTAGTAAAAAGTGGTTTTAACAAAATAAACGAGTGTGAGATTGATAAAGATTTAACCAATAACCCTCAAGATTTTTTTAACTTTGAAGAAAAAAGTAAGTTTGATTTAGTTATAGGGAACCCCCCATTTACCAAATACAATGTTAAGAATAGTTATTTTTACCCATCAAAATATCAAAATATTTCTTTTTTAGAAAATGGTTTAAATAAAAAAGAAAAAATACAAATAGAAAAAGCATTTATTTTAAAATCTATCAAACATCTCAAAAATAAAGAATCAAGTATCGCTTTCGTTTTACCAATTTCTTTTTTTATTGGGAATAAAAACAATGAAACAAAAAAAATACTCTTAGATAATTTCTCAACAATAATCATCTACCAAAACGATAAAAGCTGGTTTGAAGAACCTATCCCTTGTTGTTTTGCGATATTTACTAATATTGAAGAATATAAAGACAAGATTATTTTGCTTTATGAAGATGGGGAAAAAATTAAAGAAGTTATAGATATAGGAAAATTATTAACAGAAGAGCTTATACCAAAATCATTTTTATATAAAAAAAAGAACGGAAACGGTAAAGGAAAACATACTCTTTCAAAATATCTCTCAGAAAAGATAGCAAAATATCAAAGAGATTATAAAAATAATAATATTTCTGGAGCAAATATATTAACAAAGACCAAAATACCTAAAGAAAAAAATATTAAAGAGTATTCTTTGGCAGTTGTTAGGGTTGGAAATTCAAGTATAGGAAAAACAGGTTTAATTAATATCAAAGAAAATATTTTAAATGATATGTTTTATGTATTTGATTTTAAGGAAGAACATAATTTAAATAAGGAATTAAAAGAAAAGATAGTTTCAGAAATAAATAAAAATCAAGAGCATTTTAGGAATTTATCTGTTCGTGTTGGAAGTAAGTCTATGAAGAAAAATGATTTATTAAATTTTAAGATTAACTTGTAATTCCCTTAAGTATTGTTTTCATATCCCACTCGTGGTCTTTTGAAGTTATCATAAATGTTTTAGCAATATTAAATAAATCTTCTTTTGATAAATTTATTATAATTTTTTCGTTCGATTTTGCCTTTCTTCCAATAAGTGGTTTATTTTCTTTATCTTTTAAGGTTTTTATCCAAATACAAAAATAGACCATTCCCTGGTAACCTACTGCTCTTTGTTTATGTTTTATTTGTATTTCTGTAAAAAATTTATCATTCATTCTTTTAATAAATAAGGGAGCATACTCTTCATAATACTCAAAATCCTCTGAAATCTTTTTATTTAAGGATTTTCTTTTAACAGAATATTGAATCTCAACATCTATTTTTTCTTCATTAAATTTTAGTAATTCTTCAATTTCTTTTTTGGAGATAACCTTTTCCTGTATAGCTCTTTCAAATAAATCGGCAAGTTCATACATAACATAAGTTTTATTGGCCTTATGTTCTTTTATAATTAAAATTTGATTATGTCTCTCAAAAATCTCTTTTAATTTACTTTTAAAATCTCTTCTTTGAATTTCTTCTGTTTCTTCAAAGAAATTAATAAGTTCTTGAATTAATTCGTTTGGTTTAAATTCTCTAAAATAATCTTCAATCAATAATTTTTTCTTTTGTTTGTTCTTCTTAACACTTTTGAATTTATCCCAAAGGGTATCAAAAGGCATAAAATAAGAAATCTGCCATTCAATATAATCCTCCTTAGAAAGTTTATCTTCTATTTTTAGTGGTTCTCCAAATTCGTTCTTTCTTCTCTTTACTCTTGCTCTCCCTGTTGAAGTTGTAAGAGGTAGTTCATATTTTAAAGTATTTTCTACCATATTATTTTATCAAACCAATTTCTTTTAGTTTTTGAAGTCTTTCTTGATGTTCTTCTTCTGTTAAAGATTTAGCATTTTTTAGTTCATTAATCTTACTTTTTCTTAATTCTTCATTTTGTTTAGAAATCCTACCTTGTTTATGTCTTGCCTTATTGAGTTTTGATATACTGGGGGTTGCCATAAAAAATTAAATTAAAAGAAACTTAAAAACCTATCTAAAAAGACCAATTAAGGTAATAACGAAAATACGGAGAAATGTTTAAAAACGAGGTAATTTAGTACATCTATTTTAAATTGGAGGAAATAAACATGAGTGACGATGAATGGGAAGATGATGATGACACAGATGATGACTCTGATGACGACGAAGACTGAGTTGTCTTAAATT
>JAHIQD010000020.1 GCA_018902795.1 Bacteroidota bacterium
TATCCATGAAGATTCTGTGTTGATTTCCAAAATAAAATATTTATTTTTTTTGTAAATTTGTTTTTTAAGTCAGTCAAGAACTAGACTCTCTAGCGTGTTAAACCATTTGTGTTTGCACGCTATTTTTTGTTTGATAATCTTTCTCATACTCTGTTTCGTTTTTAAATAATATGTAAATTAATTCTAAAAGTTTTCTTTGTATAGCTACCAAAGCTTTCATTTTTATACCATGTTTTGAAACTAATCTTGCATAGATATTTCTAAAATTATCATCCCATTTTACCGCAGTTAAAGCTGGTAAGTGAAGCGATTTCCGCAGATTACTATTTCCCTTTTTAGATATTCTTGGCTTACCTTTTACGGATGTTCCTGATTGCTTCTCTTTTACATCAAGACCTGCATAACTCGATAATTGAGATTTGTTTCTAATGAGTTCAAAACCGTTTGTTTCCGCTAAAACAATTACCGCTGTTAAATCTCCGATTCCGGGAATCGTTGTAACTCTTTCTATAATTTGTTTTATTTTCGGATGAAGATCTACAATCGATTTAATGTCATTTTTAATCTCTTTTTCTTGTGTATTTAAAAATTTGATGCGCAATTTCATTCTCTCTAAACTTTTTAAATTTGGCTCTGCTTCCGAGTTTTCAGCATGAATTTGATTTTTAACAATGCTTCTTTCCACAACAATTTGATCCCTTTCCCGGGTTAATTGTTGAAGTTCTTTATATGCTTTTTCTGGTCTTTTCCACCGGTCTAATTTCCGTTCCAAACCAAATTGGGCAATTGCCTGTGAACAACTTTTGTCGGTGACTGTTTTCATGTCCAGAGTTCTGGTATAATTGCTAATCTTGTTCGGTAAAACTACACTAACATTATACTTTCTTTCTTCAAGATAGTAAGCGAATTTTTGGTGATAAACACCTGTGGCCTCCATGACAAAAACAACATCTACTTCTTGGCTTCTCAATTTATTGACCCATTCCTCCAAAGATTTCATGCCATTATCGGTGTTTTTAAAAATCTTGTATGCGGATAAATCAATTGAAAAATCTTCAAATAAACACCCGAAAGTAACCACTAATTCTTTTTGTGCAACATCAATCCCTGCCACTTGTTTTAATACTTTTTTCATCTTATTTTAATTTATTTTTAAAAGTGATGAATCTTCCTTCGTCTTTTCTCCTGGTTGGATATTCTGGATATTAAGCCTTGCCTAATTCCTTACATTCTGTTCAGACTCCAAAAGATAAATAAGAATGAGGTGTTTTCTTCATGTGAATATGTCTCTGTGAACTATTTAGTATCCATTTAGCTCTCATTCTTACTCACTTTATATTGCAAAAGTAATCATACAAATTATTCAGGGTTACACCTTTGCAAACATAGGAGCATCTATGGAGCAGACCAAAGTCTTGCCCTCGTGAACGCTGGTCTATTTCCCGACTCAATAATTTCAATAATAAGGTTTACATTATTAATAAGTTAAGCATAATTTTTTATATTTGGGCATTGAATTCCTGATGCAAAAACTCAGTTTTACCCTTGAACGTTATCCTTTTTCTCAGGGATTCCTGAAAATAATATTTAAAATAACTTAACTCAACAAATTTTATGAAAGTACTGTGTACCCTCTTATTCTCGCTGATGCTCATGCTCCCGGCAAACGCACAAAACAAGAAAGAAACCCTTAAATGGCTGAACAAACACCAGAAATATATTACCATGGTGAACCCAAGCGGTTACAGCAGTGAGAAGTTCGATGTAGAGATGACTGAAAGCTATATCAGCGCAACAAGCAAAATAGACGGAAAAAAATATGAGACCAAACTTTACTGGTCGCAGATCAGAAGAACAATGCTCGGGCTGCTGGATGGCGAAAACGGATACGTTACCCTTAATACAGAAGACGAAGGGTATTCCGCACCGACCATTACGCTTTACCTCTCGGATTACAGTACAGAGATGAGAGAAAAACTGGTGCTGATGGCCAATATGAGCGGTTCGGACGTTATGATGCAGACTCTTGATATCAGAGGGAAATCGTTATTCGGAAACTGATTTACCGGCGCGCTTAGGCTCCAAGCCCCCATTGCATAAAAAAAGCCCCATCACTGGGGCTTTCTGCTTGTATATGAAAAGGAATTATCCTTTTGCGCCTCTTCCGATACATGGTAAAGACAATCATCAAAACCAAATGCTCTTACAGATAAAAACCGCCTCAACATTTTATCTTGAGACGGCTTTGTGTTTAATTGTGATCGGGCAGGAAACTGTATTCTTTAGAATAACGCAGCATCTGTTCCGCAAATGTTTGGGGATATTTTAAAACATAATCGGTGACCTGGCCGGCGCTGTTTTTCACAGGCGTAATGTAAGGGTTGACAAAACCGCGGTACGGTGCCTCCTTATATTGGGCGTTACGCGCCAGCACTTCCTTGTGCAGCGTCTGATCTACCTTCACCCCATAGTTCTCAACCAAGTTTTTGGCGGCGTTATAATCGCCTTCAGATTTGATGCGCTGTGTTTCGCGCAGCAACTGTCCGAACAGGTCGTGAAGTTTGTCATAATCGGTAATGTTGAAATAGGTTTTTCCGTTGCGGGTCACTTTTTCAATGACATTGTCTTTCTTTCCTTTTTCAAAGACCCAGGCGCTGACCCACTGGCGGTTCCGCATATGGGATTCTTCGATATCGGCTCCGGGATCCAGCCGTACGAGCTGCATCATGAGTCCGTTGCGGATGTAGTTGTCGTAGGCGGCTTTACCTACGGCTTTCCAGTCATCGGTCAGGCCGAGTTCCTGGAGTTTAGGATTGTAAAGAAAGTAGAGCCCTACGAGATCCGCACGGCCTTCTTCCATGGTGGAGGCATAACTTTTCAGGGTTTCTTTCGGCGTTCCTACTCCGGGATTTATCTGGCCCGAAGCGTGACCTATGACCTCATGCAGCGCGGTGTGCAGTTTGCTTGCCAGCTCCCCATACTTCTGCGCCAGGCGGAGTTCTTCGTCGTCATTGACGAATTCCTTAAGGCGTCCTGAACCGGCAGCTTTATCATAGGCATCTATGATATTACCGAGCGAAATAGATTTGGAGCCATGTTCAGCGCGGATCCAGTCTGCATTGGGCAGGTTGACCCCAATCGGGGTGCTCGGGGAAGAATCACCTGATTCGGAGGCAACGACCACAGTTTTATAGCTGACGCCGACCACATTCTTTTTTTTGTGTTGCGGGAGAAGAGGAGAGTTGTCCTCAAACCACTGCGCCTGATTCGAAAGGACTTCCATTTTCTTCGACATGTCGAAGTCTTTGATCTGTACGACACTTTCATAGGAGCCTTTGTGGCCCAGCGGATCGCTGTATACTTCGATGAAGCCGTTGATATAATCGATATTGCCTTCGGTGGCATCTACCCAGGCTACGTTATAGTCGTCCCAGGTTTTGAGGTCGCCGGTTTTATAGTATTTTATCAATAAGGCCAAAGCGTTCGCCTGTTTCTGGTTTTCGGTCACTGTCCGCGCTTTTTCGAGCCAGAAGATGATTTGGTCAATCGCTGCGCCATACATGCCGCCGCTTTTCCAGACTTTTTCAGTGAGCTTAGCGTTTTCTTTTACCAGCTTTGAGTTCAAACCGGTTGAAAGCGGACGCTGTGGATCCGTACTTTTCATATTGGCATAAAACCGATCCGCCTCATCTGCCGTCACGCCGTCGCCATAAAAATTAACGGCTGAACCCTCCAACAGTCCCTTGCTGAGATCGAGATTGACTTTTTTACTGTCCCTGTCATTAAAGAGTACATCTGCCACGGCTGCATTCAGCGGTGTGTTGGTGTCTTTTAAAAGCTGATCAAAATAAGCTCTGGAAAAAGCCGGTTTCATCTTTTCGTTGGAGTAGTGATGGTGAATACCATTGGCGAACCAGACGCGTTTGAGGTAAATTTCGAAATTCTGCCAGTCCTGAGTGGTTTTGCTGCCACTGTAATTCTGATAGATGTGCTCCAGTGCACGGCGGATGGTGAGGTTGTTCCCGTAGTTCTGATCCCAGGTGATGTCGCGGCCTGCATAGCCGGCCTGGCTAAGGTAATAGACGTATTCCTTTTCCTTTAAAGTAAGATTGTTCCAGCCCGGCACGTCATAGCGAAGGACCTCAATGTCGGCAAAACGGTCAATGCTGTTCTGTGCCTGCAACGCAGTCTGTTCCTGAGGACTTGTGGCAGCTGTGGTATTCTGCTGTACCGTGCAGGAAAACAGCAGCGCGGCAGCCAGCGCAAGAAGAGTAATTTTGGTTATTTTCATAATTGAATTATTTATATAAGTTATTTCATTCTGTTCAGGTAGAATTGGCGGCACCTTAAACCGCCGTGAAGGCCGTCGGACGGCCATAAGAAACACAGCATCTGCCGCCAGTTTCTGCTCTTCTGCCCAAAGGGACCCTGGAATAAGCAACAAAATTCGCACCACTGCATTTTAGAGAAGCCTGAGGCCAGGAAGAATAATTCCGACCGAAGAAAACAGACATATTATCGTAAAGTATGGTGATTTTACTGAAAAATGGGTTCTGTTGTGGGTGCAGACGGTAATGAAATACCAAGCTGCCCGGCCGTCATTCCAGCTCTGTCAACGGGCAGAGGGAATGCGGTATTTATTTTAAACAGATCCCCAGGCAGCAATTGTGTTCTGACAGCGATTTAATTCCTTAAAAAATATTTAATTCTAATTTTCAGTACAGGCGCAAATGTACTGTTGTGCTGAAGGCCATATACTGCTGTAATGAGACGCCATGCACTGTACTGAGATACCGGTAGATTGCTTATCAATAAAAAAGCACAGGCCTGGGGGCCTGTGCTTCGGTGGGTCAGATGATGGATCCGGCGTAGACGGAATTGGAGACCATGTCGCCTACCATGTTGCGGAAGGCGAGCCATACATAAAGCTCTTTGCCTATCATCTGTGCCGGCACGTTGGCGGTGTAGGTTCCGGCGGTCCGCTGGGCGGCATTTTCGACGAAGGACGTGAGGGGCTCGTCTTTCGCGGCAATGAGGATCTGTACCCAATCGGTTTCGCGGAGCGGATGGCCGGCGGAATTGTCCTGCCAGGTTACGGTAAGGGTGTCCGGGGTGGGCAAGGTGATGTTTAGCGGCACGGCGGCCAGTAAGGCTCCTCTTGAAAAGGAGATTGACGGATACTGCGGCGTGATGGTTCCGGCGACAAAATCAATGACGAAATTGGTCATAAGGTTGGTCATTGCCAGGTTGTAGCATGATTTCATGCCGACGCGTCTGCCATAGTGATCGCATGCATAGCCCCGGTAAGACTGCATGAACAGTGCACTTTTTCTCATCCGCTGCTGAATGAGCTGCTGTTTTGCGGTGGGTGCTGAAGTTCTTTTACGTGGGCGGATTTTGGAGAATTCGTGGCCGAACATGTTCGCCACTACGATGCGGCCTGTGCGGCCTGAGGTTCCCGATAGCAGGGAGTCATAGATTTTACCCATGATGTTGGTTTTTAATTGGTTAATGGTGTAAAGTTGAGGAATTAAAGAATCCATTTTTAAAACGGGACAAAAGTTTCCAAAAGTTTCCATTATTTTCCCTTTTTTTCCATTAAAGGGAAGAAAAGGGCATTTCAGGGCATTTTTGGTTGTTTTATTTTTTTGGTAAATAGTTCTGTAATTGCTTTGTATCAGGGAGTTTTTGAGGGGGATCAGCAATTTGCGGGAAAATAAAATTGGTGGGTTTCTGTATCCCCTGTATATCCTTTCTTCGACCATTGGGTATCTGTTGTATATCCAGTGTATCTATACTGTTCGTATAGTGTTCGATGATGGAGTGCTGGATGCTGGGTGCCGGGTGTTTTGATGTTGGATGATAGTTGATGGTTGATGGTTGCTTTTGCCATCTGAAACGGGTTACTTTGGAGCAAGTAACGATGGGCGTTAGGAGTTATCCCTCAAGGAAAGAGAGTAAAAAAGGGCAATTATGGTTTCCCGTATTTTTGTGGGGAGGTTTTTTGGTAGATTTGAAAATGGGTAAGGCCGTGAAGTGGATCAAATGCGGGGAAATATCTTATAGGTCGGGGTTGAAATCAATGTTCGTATTTTTCATAACTCACTGATTAGGATATCCATAATGCGCAAATATATGTTTTGGTAAACGCCTGACAATCAGTTAAAACCAATGTTTTGGGTTATGAATTAATTGCGTATATTTGGAGTTATGGGCAAGGCTAAAAGACAGGCAACGTGAAAGCAAAAATATTCTCACATAGACAACTTATCGGGACGACAGTTTTGCAAGTCGGTGACGAAAGTATGGGCGGAATATTCGGAGAATTTACTCCGACAGAAATATACTTTGACAAAATACAGAAATATGTTTGGGAATTTTGGCAAACCAATAAGCCAGACTATCAAAAGTGGTATTCTTTGCGACTAAATGTTCAATTAGAAAATGGAGTTTTTCTCTTTCCTCAAGGTGGCTATACGATTGACGATATTAAGGAACTACCTAACGAACCTAAACGTATTGACATAGCAGGAGTGGACAATAAAATTCTTCAAGACTTTTTACAAACTAACCCTCCAAGGCCTTTTGTTGAAGAACCTTGGAACGAATTACAGATAGAACAGAAAATTGCATTTGAAGACGAACTAAAAAAGGAATTAGGAATAAATGAAAAGTCATTCCTTGACATTTTCAGAAAACCTGAGAAACACATTCTGTTTGACAGTGAATTTTCTGCATTTTGCCACGACCAAAGAAATGACGATGTTTTGTTTGAAATTAGGAAGCCTAAATTTGACAAACAATTTGCATTAGTTCATTTAACTTGGACAAGTAAAAAAGAAAAAGAAGGTTATCCTAACACGACTTTTTATCGAGACTTTGATGAATTTAAATATTCAAGAATGTATGCCGACAAAGCTGAATGGGAAGACTAAAATAACGACTGAAACAAGAAGCCCAGCCCATAACAGGCGTTTGGCTCAATGGCGGGTGACGTGGTTAATTGAACATTCTACCTCGCATCAACTTTTGTGGTGTATTGACAGTTTTGAACTCCGAAATCCGCCACTGCGCCAAGCGCCAAACCGTTAGCAGAAATGTTATGGAAAAATCGCGTCAAATAATTGGACCTTTTCTAATTCTAATTCTTTTTTTTAGTTGTAATAAGAAAACTATAAAAGAGGATTACAACAATGAAATTTATTCACAAATTCTTCAAGAAGTAATTGATAGTTGTGCTACTATTTTACCTCCACAACCAAATAAAAATCAAGGAAAAGAAGTTTTTGAAAAATATCGGCAAAGAGTAAAAGAAATTCATAACGAAAAAAAAATAATTGCAATTTTCGACACAATATATGGTAATAATAAAGACAGATTTGAAAAAATAGTAAGAGAAAATAATCTAAATGCAAAATGGAATATTTCAGATAGTGTAAATTCTATGGTAGATGTTGAAAATTATAAGATAAACTCAAATATTAAACTTGTGGAGGCAACTGATTTGCCCTCTTTGTATAAATTCTCGCCTGATAATAAATCATGGGAAAATTACAACGATTTAAAAGATTTATATGTTGCAATTGAATTGCGAAGAATAATAATTAACGAAAACAAATTAGACGGTTTTTTACAAATAGGAATTATCTGTGGCAATTTATGTGGGCAAGGATTTGACTTATGGATAAAAAATGAAAATAAAAAATGGAAAATTGTAAAACGGAAAGCAACTTGGATTTCGTAAAAAACACTTCTGCTAACACGCTATTTCTATTAGCGGGGTTGAAGTTTGCATCATGAAGATTTTCGCAAGTTGTTATTTTTGTTATATTTACAAAAAGCAATTATAACAAGTCCCGCCAACAGAAATACCCAACCGTTACCCGTCATTTTAAACAAAAGCAGTTTTGAATATAAAAACCCAGTTCTTATTCCTAATTTTATCACTGTCACTTTGCTCAAATTTTCATGCACAAAGTTATGAGCCAGCAACAGATGGAGAAAATCTGCTGAATCAAAAAATCGAAAAATATAAAGATGTAGATTCTCTTAATTACAATTCGCCCTTAAAGGCAATGCGCCAAAATAGAGAATTGACTTACGAAGTTTTGCGAAGCGAAGGAGATTGGTCAATTGCTAATAAAGTAACTAAAGTTTTCGGAACAGGCGGAGTAAATATTTACAATTTTAAAGATAAAAAAACTAAGAAAACTTTAAAGATTGAATATAATATTACGAAGCACATATATAGAGACGAATATTTGAAAAATTATATAAACTCGGAAATCAGAAAGATCACTATATTTTTTGACAGTGATGAAAAGGCAGATTTCGCGAAAATCTATGAAAATCAATATGATAGTGGAAAGGTTCTCTCGAGTGAAATATACTTTTTAAACTTATCAGGAAATAGTGAAATTTATCAAAGCGGGCCTACAAGAGATTTCCATAAAGAGATTTTTGAGATAATAAAAAATTATAAAAACTAGAAAAAACGTCGGGTAACAAAGTATTTCTACAAGCGGGTATGAAGTTTTCAATTGAAGATTTTAGCGGTTAATGAAGTTTTTAGCAAGTAGAATGTTTTCGTATTTTTAGCCCGCCTGCAGAAATACCCAACCGTTATCGGCAATTGTACAAAACCATCTTATGAAAGGTCTTATATTATTTTCATTTTTTTTATCAATAAATGTTTTTGCGTGTAAATGTGACGAACCGACAATTAAAAATTCATTTGAATCTGCGGACTTCGTATTTATTGGTGATGTTTATGATGTAAATAAAACATACAAAACCGGGTATTTGTATGTCGAAAACTCTTTATCGAAAATAAAAATTGAGAAAATTTACAAATCTCTTGGCAGTGATTTTAAAAGCGAAGAAATTACATTTTTTGGACAACAGTTTAATTCGTGTGATATAATTTTTAACGAAAAAGGAAAGTATTTGATTTTTGCGTATATCGATCCTGACACGACTTTCTTTTATTCTTCACATTGTTTAGCAACTAAGAAAGTGAGTGAATTAAAAGAGAGTGACTTCGCACTTTTGGAAAAATTAAATAAAGATTTTACAGAAAGTATTTTAAAGGAAAGGGATAATGAACAAACATTTTCTTTAGAATTTAGAACTCCAGACAAAATAATTAATGAATTGAAGTTTGATAATAAAAAATTATCTGAAAACAATCAAAAACAGAAAATGTATCTTGTCGCAGTAGGTATTTTACTTTTATTGATAATTACGGTTTTTATAATTAAATATAGAAAAAACAACAGCCGATAACACGGCATTTCTATTAGCGGGGTTGAAGTTTACATCATAAAGATTTTCGCTGGTTGTTCATTTTGTTATATTTACAAAAAGCAGTTATAAGAATCCCCGCCAACAGAAATACCCAACCGTTAGCTGCAAGGCAACAAGACGATGAAATATAAACCGACACCAATAAATATCATTTGTGGACTATTAATAATAGCCTCGATTTATAGTGCAATTTTCCCAGGACCTATGGGGTTCGGTTTTCTTGGACTTTTTTATCTTCTTCCGATTGCCATTTTCGGACTTCTGCTTGACTATCTTGGACAAAAAACAATTAAAAGTTATCCGAGATTATTCCTAATTGAAATAGTAATTGTAGCTATCATATCTTTTGGATTTGTTTGGCAAGAAAGAACCAAGATTTACATCATTCCCGACCAAAGAAACTTTGAGTTTGTAGTCACAATTTATAATGTAGAAGACACAGAAGAACTACCTGTCAACTTTTTTACGTGGACTTACAAAAAAGAAATTCCAGAAAATGGGGTTTTATTGACCTCAAGCAAAATTAGTTCAGACTTACCCAAAACGGAGATGTTTACAAAATCAGGGTTAAGCCTCCAAGACAGAAATGACACAGTTGACTTGTGCTTTGGTCGAGCTAGTACTTCGAAAATTGAAATTGACGGAAAAAAATATGACTACCAAGCTTGGAAAATTGATAAAGGTGGAACAATTGGATATTCCTCAAATGACATCAAAGCATTGGAAGAAGAAATAAAAGAATATTTGAAAAGAAAAAAGCCCAGCAGCTAACAGCGGTAACCGTTGCACAACCCTAATTACCCAACGTTAGTTCTCAAAACTCAATAAAAAGCAACCTCTTTTAAAGCGATTTAAAGGAGGTTTTTGTTTTTAGCGGTGAAAGTTTTTCGGATTTTCGGGTGGCTTAAATGGAAGCTATTGAAATCGTGGAAAAGAGGTTCTGCCAAAACCAAAACTTCCCTTTTGGAAGGTTCATGATTTGGGCATTGCGGTGAACTTTTCGGGTGATGAATTTCAGGTATTTCTTCAGATTGTAGGTGAGCGCAGCCATTAAAACATGTTTGTTCGCCTGAGCCATACCTCTGGAATTAATCCGTTTCATATTGTGATGGTTGATCAGCGTGCCCAGAACCGGCTCTACGCGCGAACTTCGGCGTTTGGTAAAGAAACGGGTGTAATTGGGATCACGGCTCAGTTTTTCGTGCATTTCATCGTACAGTGGTTTGTAGATGCTGTCATCCAGTTTCTTGAACTTCGTGACCTTTCCGCAGCATTCCGCCCGTAAGGGACATTTGCCGCAGTCCTTTTCTGAACTTCGGTAAATGTTCTTCGAGTAGCCTTTGCTGTCGGTTTTGGTGCCTTTGAAGAGCAATACGGCATGGTTTCCGCCGGGCTTTTGGCATTCGTAACGGTTTTCGGATTTGTTGTAATAAAATCCTTCGCGTTCGGGTTTGTATTGACCGAAGTTGGGGATGTAGGCGTTAAGGCCTTTTTCTTTGCAGTACTTTAAAGACTCGCCGCTGCTGTAGCCGGCATCGGCCAGAACTTCTTCAGTCTGCATTTGGTTCAGGGAAAGATTTTCAAGCGTCTGGTTCATTATTTCAGGAAAAATCACTGAATCTTTGCTGCCCGAGGTGCTGGCGCACGCACCGGTAATGACGTGGTGAGCATCGTCTACAGCCAATTGTCCGGAATAGTTCAGCTGTCGGGCTTTGCCGGGTTTTACGGAGATTTTGGCATCGGGATCGGTGGGGCTGTAGTGGGTGTGGTTGCTCAGGAACTTTGGCCGGATCTTATTGCCGTCCTCGTCTTTTCTTTCGCTTTTATTATTGCCGGGCATGCCTTTGTATTCCTTCTCTTTCCATTGGTGGTGCTGTTCTACCAATTTCTTTCGGGTGGAAGTGGTTTTAAATTCGCTGTTTTCTTACAGCTCATCCACAAAGGCAGAAGCATCTTCCAGAACTTCTTTTTCCACCAAAGAATCCATACTTGCATTGGCTTTGATGAAGGCGGAGTCTACTGCCTGCCGTTTGCCACGAACCATGTCTTTTTCTACACACAGCGAAAGTACTTTCCGGAAGAGTTCCAGAAAAAGCTCTTCGCCAAAAAGCTGCCGCGTTCGGCTCAGGGTGGAATGCCAGGGAAGGTCTTCATCGAGGTCATAGCCCAGAAAAAGACGAACATCCAGACTGTTGCTGCAGTAGCGAAGCAAAGCCCGGTCGCTGTTGATGTTGTTGAGATAGCCAACAAGCAATATCTTGAAGAAAACCACCGGATCTATGCTGGCCTAGCCTTCGCTTCCGTAATATTGCCGTGTGGCGCGGTAGAGGAAATCCAGCGCAAGTTCGGACTGGAGTTGCCTGTAAAAATTATCTTCCGGCACTAAAGCGTCCAGACTGAGCTGGTAGAAGATTTTCGGTGTGTATTTTTTCTTTCCCTGCATGTGCTAATTTAAGGAAATAAATCAACATATACAATTGATTATCAATTATTTAATGAATGTTTTTGTGGTTTTTTCACTCATGCAGGAATTTGTAATTTATTAGTATATTTGGTTGTGTAACAGGCACAGCGTATATAACTTATGGCGGGGAAAGAGGTAAATTCAAGCTTAGTACTTTAAAGTAAGTTTGTTGTAAGCCGACAAGAAAGTGCTTTGAAAACCGCCACAAGTCATATACGCAAAACGTTGTCCGCAATTTTACCAAAACTCTCAAAATTTAAAAGTTGTTATATGAAATTGTCCAAAAATAAAATAATTCAATTTCTCGTAGTAAATTTCATATTCGTGTTAACATTTTTAATCCCAAATAAAATTTTCTCTCAAGATTTAAGTTTACCTAATGGAAAATACAAAATTGAATATGACGAACAATTTCGCAATCATCCAGGTTATAATTTTACAATTAAAGATAATGAAATAACATTTCACGAAATTCAAGGAGATATTACAAGGAGAATTGAAAAAAACTCTGATTGTTCTTTAAGAATTGAAAAAGAAAAAATAGACGAGTCAACTCTTACAGAATTCCAAAAAATTATAAATAAACAACATCCATACTATTCTTTTACAAAAATTAATAATGGCGAATTCAAATTTATTTATAGAATTGATTTACATGTGATGATAAACTCTGGAAAATTCATTAAAATTGGTCAATAAAAAAACTGCGTACAACCTGGGTAACCGTTGCACAACCTCAAATTTCAGCGTCAAGTTCTGAAAACTCAATAAAAAGCAACCTCTTTTAAAGCGATTTAAAGGAGGTTTTTGTTTTTAGCGGTGAAAGTTTTTCGGATTTTCGGGTGACTTAAATGGAAGCTATTGAAATCGTGGAAAAGAGGTTCTGCCAAAACCAAAACTTCCCTTTTGGAAGGTTCATGATTTGGTCATTGCGGTGAACTTTTCGGGTGATGAATTTCAGGTATTTCTTCAGATTGTATGTAAGCGCAGCCATTAAAACATGTTTGTTCGCCTGAGCCATACCTCTGGAATTAATCCGTTTCATATTGTGATGGTTGATCAGCGTGCCAAGAACCGGCTCTACGCGCGAACTTCGGCGCTTGGTAAGGAAACGTGTGTAATTGGGATCGCGGCTCAGTTTTTCGTGCATTTCATCGTACAGGTGTTTGTGGATGGTCGTATCGATTTTTTTAAACTTCGTCACTTTTCCACAGCAGTCGGCCCGGAGCGGACAGTCTTTGCAATCGCGTTCGCTGCTTCGGTAGATATTTTTTGCGTAGCCTTTAGGATCTGTTTTGGTGTCTTTAAATGGAAGTAAAGCCCTGTTACCACCCGATTTCACACACTCATACCTATTCTGCTCTTTATTGAAAACGAATCCTTCACGCTCGGGTTTGTACTGGCCGAAGTTGGGGATGTAGGCGTTAAGGCCTTTTTCTTTGCAGTACTTTAAAGACTCGCCGCTGCTGTAGCCGGCATCGGCCAGGACTTCTTCGGTCTGCATTTGGTTCAGGGAAAGATTTTCAAGCGTCTGGTTCATGATCTCCGGGAAGATTACGCTGTCTTTGCTTCCCGAAGTACTCGCACAGGCGCCGGTAATCACATGATACGCATCATCCACCGCTAACTGTCCGGAATAGTTCAGCTGTCGGGCTTTGCCGGGTTTTACGGAGATTTTGGCATCGGGATCGGTTGGGCTGTAATGCGTGTGGTTGCTCAGGAACTTTGAACGGATCTCATTGCCGTCCTCGTCTTTTCTTTCGCTTTTGTTGTTGCCGGGCATGCCTTTGTATTCCTTCTCTTTCCATTGGTGGTGCTGTTCTACCAATTTCTTTCGGGTGGAAGTGGTTTTAAATTCGCTGTTTTCTTCCAGCTCATCCACAAAGGCAGAAGCATCTTCCAGAATTTCTTTTTCCACCAAAGAATCCATACTTGCATTGGCTTTGATGAAGGCGGAGTCTACTGCCTGCCGTTTGCCACGAACCATGCCCTTCTCCACACACAGCGAAAGTACTTTCCTGAAGAGTTCCAGAAAAAGCTCTTCGCCAAACAGCTGCCGCGTTCGGCTCAGCGTGGAATGCCACGGAAGTTAACATTCGTAAAGCAGCGGTGAACGCCTAAAGTATTACCGGTCACGGAGTGGAAATCTGTGATGTGGTGTGGGAAGGTTGTAAGAGGGAGGGTGAGTTGGGAACTCAGTCGTTGCAAATCTTAATAAGGTTCAGGGCGAAGATCTGGCGGATGTAGTAATAGCGGCTGCCCAGCCGGGTATAGCTGATCTTTTCTTCTCTGCAGAATTTGCGGAGGGTTTTGACGGAGATCTGGAGGTATTCGCATACATCCTGATCGGTAAGGATATCTGATTTCTGGAGGTTGGTAATGTAGGGGTGTGCTGCGAGGATTTGCTGATAATGGTGGTGAAGGTCGTTGTAATTGAGATGAGGGAATAGATTTTTCGTCATGATTTATGTTTTTATGTTATTCTTCTGTAGGGTTGGAAACGAAATTAGCAAAACAAAACGATATGAATACGGGTGTTTTTCCCTTTTTTGCAGGGTGTTTTGACGGGTTTTATGTTCCGAGAGCACCGTAAAATGTGTTGCTCCGATGATCACCTTTCGCATGTTGTTTTACCATCAGCCGGTTAAGTACTAATTTTTTATATTTGATTTGCAAACCATCCTAAAATACCATGAGTCAGCCAACGCCAAAAATAGAAGTCATCAAAGGAGATCTCACGCAAATTGCTGCGGATGCAGTCGTAAATGCAGCCAATACTTCGCTGTTGGGCGGCGGCGGGGTAGACGGTGCTATTCACCGCGCGGGGGGTAAAGAAATTCTGGAAGAATGCCGGAAGATTGTCGCCAGACAGGGCGGCTGTAAAGTGGGTGAAGCGGTGATTACCACTGCGGGAAGGCTGCCCGCCAGATATGTCATCCATACCGTGGGGCCGGTATGGAATAACGGAACTCCTGAGGAAGAGAAAAAACTGGCGCAGTGTTATACACGTTCACTGGAACTTGCGGCGGAACACGGATGCCGAACGGTTGCGTTCCCGGCGATCAGCACAGGGGTTTACCGTTTTCCGAAAGACAAAGCTGCAAAGATTGCGGTAGAGACCATATCGCGTTTCCTGGAAAAGGAAAGCAGTATTGAGAAAGTGATGTTGGTGTGTTTCGATGATGAAAACTATACCTTTCTGATGCATGAACTGAATACCCAGCAGTGATTAGGTTCGCCCCGATATCAGAGGGAAATCATTATGGGAAAGTGAGTTGAAACCACAGTTTGGCTACAGGCAGTTAGTATGCATAAAAAAAGCCCCAATCAATTGAGGCTGTACTTCTGAACAGGTTGTTTTGATGCTAAATTTTGCGTATTAAATCTCGGTTTTATTCTGGATTTTTTCAACCTGATATTGCGCATATCTTTTTGAGTCTAAACTGATATTCAAAAATCTCCTTTAGATCGGGTGGATTTTAACCACTTTATTTGAACCATTTTTCCCTTTCCTTTTTAAGTTCTTCTTCGGATACGGTTTGATTCTTATCTGATTCTTTTTTCCGGGTTTCCAGTTTGTCGATCATCATTAATCTTTCAATAACTTCATCTATACTGATTTCATCAGGAAACTGATCAATTTGCTGGTGTAATTCTTCCTTGGTAATGGTCATGATCATTTTATTTACTTATGCTAAATTAAAGAATTAAAAACAAAAAAAGCCCCAATAAAATTGGGGCTTTCCTATATTTAAAAGTGATTATCCTTTTGCACCTCTTTCGATACGTTTTCTTTCGTTTTCAGAAAGAATCTTTTTACGCATTCTGATGAAGTTTGGAGTTACCTCGATGGCTTCGTCGCCCTGGATGTATTCCATACATTCTTCCAGAGAGAATAAGATTTTCGGAGCGATGCTTCCGTCTTTGTCTTTTCCTGATGCACGCATGTTGTTCAGCTGTTTTGCTTCAACGATGTTTACCACCAAATCTCCAGGTTTGTTCTGCTCACCGATGATCATACCTTCGTAGATTTCCTCACCCGGGTCAACAAAGAATTTACCTCTGTCCTGTAGTTTTGCGATGGAGTATTCAGTAGCCGGTCCCTGACCTTTACTTACCAACACCCCAACCTGTCTTCCAGGAATTGCTCCTTTGAAAGGCTTATAGTCTACAAAACGGTGTGCCATAATCGCTTCACCAGCTGTAGCGGTCAACATTTGAGAACGCAATCCGATCAATCCTCTTGAAGGAATTTCGAATTCCATGTGCTGCATTTCACCTTTGGTTTCCATGATGTGAAGATCTCCTTTCCTCTGAGTCGCCAAATCGATTACTCTTGAAGCAAATTCTTCAGGTACGTCAACCACCATTGATTCATAAGGCTCACATTTTACTCCGTCGATTTCTCTCAGGATAACCTGTGGCTGACCAATCGTCATTTCATAACCTTCTCTTCTCATCGTTTCGATCAAAACAGAAAGGTGAAGAATACCTCTACCGAATACCAAGAATGTATTCGCATCTTCAGTAGGTTCTACCCTTAATGCCAAGTTTTTCTCCAACTCCTTCATCAGCCTTTCTTTCAGGTGATTGGAAGTTACAAACTTACCGTCTTTTCCGAAGAAAGGGGAGTTGTTGATAGAGAACGTCATGTTCAAAGTAGGCTCATCGATCGCCGTTCTTGGCAATGGATCCGGATTTTCAAGATCTACGAATGAATCCCCGATCTGGAATTTATCAAAACCTACAATCGCACAGATATCTCCTGCTTTTACTTCCTGAACTTTCTTTTTACCAAGACCTTCAAAAACGTATAATTCTTTTACTTTTCCTTTGATGATGTTGCCGTCCTCCTGAGCCAAACCAATCCATTCAGATTCTTTTACAGAACCCTGAGTGATTTTTCCGATCGCAATTCTTCCTAAGAATGAAGAGAAATCCAAAGAAGTAATCTGCATTCTAAGCGGTCCTTCTTTCGCTTCCGGTGCAGGAACGTGCTCTAAGATGCCGTCTAATAATGGGAATATATTTTCTGTCTGTTCCAGTGAAGAATTAAACCAACCCTGTTTTGAAGAACCGTAGAATGTTGGGAAATCCAATTGCTCTTCCGTAGCATCAAGGTTGAAGAACAGATCAAAAACCTGATCATGAACTTCATCCGGACGACAGTTAGGCTTATCTACTTTGTTGATTACTACAACAGGTCGTAACCCTAATTCCAAAGCTTTCTGAAGTACGAAACGCGTCTGAGGCATCGGTCCTTCGAAAGCATCTACTAAAAGTAGAACACCGTCAGCCATCTTCAGTACTCTTTCTACCTCACCACCGAAATCGGCGTGACCAGGAGTATCGATAACATTAATTTTGGTGTCTTTATAAGTTACCGAAATATTTTTAGATAAAATGGTAATTCCACGCTCTCTCTCAAGGTCATTGTTGTCCATGATCAGATCTCCGGATTCCTGATTTTCCCGGAAAACACTGGTAGCGTGAATGATTTTGTCAACCAAAGTGGTCTTTCCGTGGTCAACGTGCGCAATAATTGCGATATTTCTAATGTTTTGCATAATCGTTTTTTGACGGTGCAAAAGTAAACTTTTTTAGCGGATAATTTGCAAACTGATAGAGAATTAACAGAATTTAATGCAGAAAATTATAGAAAATTTAATTCTGATTTATGCGTCAGCGTTTGGAAGGGTAAAAATTAAGGCAGAAATCAGTCCAGAACCGAGATCGCCTTTACAAATCTTGCCGTATAATGTGGCGAGGAAAGGGAAGAAACCGTTACACCGTTTGCCTTGCCGCTGGAAGCGTGAATAAATTCTGAATTACCTGCATCAGCGCGGGAAACAATACCGATATGCCCGATTTCGCGCAATTCAATATCAGTACCATAGAAAATGAGCAGGTCGCCTTTTCTTACGTTTTCCAAAGGAATCTCTCTGCCGAAATGGAGAAAATCTTTAGATGACCGCGGTACCTCATAACCGAAATGCCTGTACACATAATTGATAAACCCGGAACAGTCGAAACCGGTTTTGGGATCTGCCGAACCATATACATAAGGAGTGCCCAGGTATTGGTAAGCGAATTTCAGCACTTCGTCCCGGCGGGTTGCGGTTGTTGCGGAAGGTTTGGTTCTGTAATTTTCAGGAGGATCAACGGTGGTGCTTACAGCTGTAGAATCGGATGAAACTTTATTGCTGAATAAATCAGAATATTTATGTTTCAGCTGTGTAACCTCATTTTTGTCGAGACAGGAAAACAGGAAGAAAAGCGATATGATGGCCGGGTACTTCAAATTAATTTTTGATGAACACAGAAAATAGGGTGCCAAAAAAAAGCGGCTGGTGAAGCCGCTTTGGTAATATTACAAAAATGTAAAGTCTAATTCTGCTTGAGGTATGTATAAAGGTGATCTTTTAAATGAACCCTTTTTTTGCGTAAATCGGTTAGATGTTCGTCAGTAGTGTGGTTTTGCTCGCCGTCTTCGTAGTGCTGAATGAGTGCGTTCACTTCTTCATAATTCACATACATTTTTTTGAAGCCGTCATCATTCAGCTTCAGCACATTGATCTTTTCTTCCAGTTCAGGAAATTCGTGGGTTAAATTGTGGTTTTCCATGACTTTAAATGTTTGGATTTTTAGTAAACTAAAGTTAAGGAAAATATCTTTCAATACCGATATGAAAATTGTCAGGAATTTACGGATTAGTTCAGCAGGTCGAGTTCGAGAAGGTTATTGTCTTTCGCGTTTTTTGCTTTGGCGCCCTGTTCTTTGTTTTTAATCATTTCAGCCGTAGAGATGCTGTTTCCGTTCTGATCGGTCAGCTGAAAAACGGCTCCGTTTGCCAATGCCTGCTTAATGACTTTTGCAGGATCGTTGCGGTCTTCCAAAAAGATTTTCCGGTACTGATTCTGGCTGATTTCAATTTCCTTTCTTTTCCCTGTAAATTCGGAAACTTTCTCAGGCGCAGGGGTAAACTTTGAAGTACCGATCAGTTCGAACTGATGTGTTTTTGTAAAATCTTCAAGCTTTACAATCAATCCCGGCAAGCCGTGAAATTTGTAAGGCCCGTCCTGAAACGGCAGTTCCGCAGAGAACCATGCGACCCATTTTCTTCCGGCAAATTCTGTAGTGGCTTTTTGCGCGTTGAATTCACCGATTTTCTTTTGATCGGGCAGAATCTTCCAGATCAGTTTCCGGTCATCAGAAACTTTATAAGAATCTATTCCAATACTGATGGATGCAGTTGTTTTAAAATCAGGATATTTTTTAAAGATTTTGTATCTCACGCTTCCTTTCCGCTGGGACATCATCTTCGTATCCACATTCATAGAGCCGGAAGTTTTGATTTGCTTTTCAAAATAGGCATTCATCACAGAGTCTGAAACCTGCACATCACGGCTGTAAAAGCTGGAGCCGTCTCTGGAGATATCCAGACTCATCAGTTCTTTGGAAATTTCCTGTTTGTTTAAGGTGTCTTTTACGAACTGATATTCATAACTGAAACGCTGATTTTGAGCAAAAAAGAAGTTGCAGATTAACAGAAAAAGGGGAAAGTATTTTTTCATAGATGATTTTTAATAAAAACTGCCAAAGCTTTTTAAACTCCGGCAGTTGATGATGAGTTATTTCTTTGTGGTGATATGGATTTCTCCGGATTTAGTGCCGTTGTAACCTTTTTTATTCACTTCCATTTTCTCGATTCTGTCTGGAGATAAATTCTCCATTTCTGCTTTGGTTACAGGTTTTCCGTCGATAAAAATCTGGATATTATCAGCATCTGAATTGCCTTTTTTTCCGTTGCTGTTCAGAATGATGATTTTAGAACCTGCGTTTTCGGCAGCCAGTTTTGCAGTTTCTTCGGCCTCCTGAATTCTTTTTTTGAATTCTACGGAATTCACTGCTTTATCTGCTGCTTCGTTCGCGCGTTTTTCGGCTTCTTCAATTCTCTTTTTAAACTCCGGAGAATTTATTCTTTTCTCCGCCTGTAAAGCCTGTTTTTCTGCTGCTTTAATTTTTCTTTTAAATGCAGGAGAATTCACCATTTTTTCTGCTTCCTTTGCACGGGCTTCAGCATCTTTTATTTTTAATTTAAATGCATCTGAATTGTAGTACTGATCAATCTTAGCATACATTTTATCCATTTCGGCGTGACTGAAATCCAGGTTTTTCATGGAGGTTTTGAAATCTTCACTTTCGAAGATCAGATTCATTTTGTCCCCAAGCAGATTCATTTCTTTTTCAAGCTTTTTATACTGGGGGCTGTCGAAACCGTTTTTCTTTGACAGTTTTTCCAGCTCCTTACTTTTAAGCTGCATTTCTGCACTGAGTTTTTGAGCTTCTTCACTCTTTTTAATGATCACATCGTTCATCGGCTTCAGTTCCTTTTCTTTCATCTGAAGCTGTTTCTGGATTTCCTGAAGGCCGTGAGGTTCTTCAGTAACGGGCGCCGGCGGAGATGGAGGCGGCGGAACGGTATCCTTTTTAAGAGTGGAAACATAGTCTGTTATTTCCTGATTGGTGGCTGCAATCTCTTTATTTTTCGCGCTGATCATGTAGATGAAGGTGACAGCGAAAAGCAGTGGCAATGCGAGAATCTTGCGCGCATAACCGTATTTGGTTTTTGATTTTTTTAGCATTGTTAATCTTTTTTTGAGGTTAGAACTGAGAAACGGACTGGCCGCCTGAAACTCTTTTCCGGAAAAGTGACTGGCTAAAAGCATCTGCGCAAATGCTTTTGTGTCCGAATTTGTTACGGCTGTTTTATCAGCCAGATATTCGTGTATTAAACTGATTTCTTTTTTGATGAGGTAGAAAACAGGGTTGAACCAGAATAAAGCGGTGATGATTTCAACAAAAATCCGGTCGCGGGAGTGCTTCTGTTCAATATGAACCATCTCGTGTTTGAGGATCTGGCGTCCCAAATCTGACTGAACAGGGATGGAATCTTTCCAGAATAAATTTCTGAAAAAGGAAAAGGGAGCTTCCTGCAGATTGGTGTGATAAAAATTGATTCCCTCGAAATTTTCTTTCGTAAATTCCTTTTTGAGTTGGTCAATTTTAATAATCCCGATAATAAGTTTGGTCAGAAAAAAGACAGCAACCAATCCAACAGCGAAAGCAGCAAGTTGAAAATAAATGAAATCATTGTTTAAAGTTTTTGCGGTATTAAAGTTTTGTATCTTGCTTATTAACAGATAAATATCGCTGTTTACTTCTATCGTAAAATAACTGAGTTTTAAAAAGGGAAGCAATATACTTATGAGCAAAACAGCCAAAAGAAAAAAACGGTTATAATGATGGAAAGTCCTGTCTTTTAGAAACAGTTTATAGTACAGAAACATTACACCTGAGCATACAAAAACTTTGATCAGATAAATAAAAAGCGTTTCCATCAGCTTTTGTTTTTAAGTTCATTCAATAGAAATTCAAGATCTTCTACGCTCATTTCGTTCTTTTCGACAAGGAATGAGACTGCATTTTTATAAGAACCTTCAAAGTAATTTTTCACCAGGCTTTTCATTGATTTTCCGCTGTATTTTTCTTTCGAAACCAACGGAAAATACTCATGCTGTCTGCCGTGCACCTCATAATCCACGAAATCTTTTTCCTTTAACACTTTCAGTATTGTAGAAACGGTGTTGGTGTGAGGTTTTGGTTCAGGAAAAAGTTCAAGCACATCTTTAAGAAATCCTTTTTTAATTTCCCAGAGATATTGCATCACCTGTTCTTCCGCTTTTGTTAATTGAGAAATCTGCATATCACTAAATGTTTAGTGATACAAATGTAGTAATTAATTCTAATTCTACAACTATTTTTGTAGTGATAAGAGCTGAATTGTTATAACTGTTTGATATTCAGTAATAAAAATTTAATAACCAAGAAATCAACACTTTGTATTTTCGTAAGGAAATTAGGCTAAAAATCTTATCTTTGCACACCTTAATGATGGACAGGCAGTTCGGTAATTTTATCGGAAACCAACTGAGTAAGGCATTTAATAATCAACAAACAAGTTCTGTATGAAATGTGGAATCGTAGGATTACCCAACGTAGGTAAATCAACCTTATTTAACTGTTTAAGCAACGCCAAAGCACAGTCGGCAAACTATCCGTTTTGCACCATTGAGCCTAATTTAGGAACGGTTTCTGTTCCGGATCAAAGATTATTCGAACTTGAAAAACTGGTGAATCCGGAAAGGGTTTTACCGGCAGTAGTGGAGATTGTAGATATCGCCGGACTGGTAAAAGGCGCGAGCAAAGGCGAGGGGCTTGGAAACCAGTTTTTGGCCAACATCCGCGAATGTGAAGCCATTATTCATGTGTTGAGATGTTTCGAAAACGGAAACATTATTCACGTTGAAGGTTCTGTGGATCCATTGAGAGATAAGGAGATCATCGATATCGAGCTGCAACTGAAAGATATGGAGGCGATTGGAAAAGCGGTGGATAAAGCGAAGAAATTCATCAAATCCGGCAAGAAAGAAGATGTTTTAACTTATGAAACCTTATTAGATCTGCAGAAATTTGTAGAAGACGGCAAGAACGTGAGAGAATTTCCAATGGATGATTTTGCGCAGTCCGTAATTTCGGAAATTCAGCTTTTAACCAATAAACCTGTTCTTTACGTTTGTAATGTGGACGAAAATTCCATTAAAAACGGAAACGAATGGATCGCCAGAATTGAAGAAATGGCAGCCAAAGAAAACGCTGAAGTTGTGGTTTTAGCCGCACAGATAGAAGCCGACATCAATGAACTGGAAAGCTTCGAAGAAAGACAGATGTTCCTGGAAGAACTTGGTTTGGAAGAACCGGGCGTAAATAGACTGATCAGAAAAGCCTACGATTTATTAAAACTGCAGACTTACTTTACTGCAGGTGTAAAAGAAGTTCGCGCATGGACCATCGGTCAGGGCTGGACTGCACCACAGGCTGCAGGCGTTATTCACACCGATTTTGAAAAAGGATTCATCCGTGCAGAGGTAATAGGCTATGAAGATTTTGTAAATTTCGGTTCTGAAGCCAAGGTAAAAGAAGCCGGAAAAATGAGAGTAGAAGGAAAAGAATATATCGTAAAAGATGGCGATGTGATGCATTTCAGATTCAATGTCTAATTAAATACAGAAATTGCACTATAGGAAAAAGTTTACTGATTTACCAGTAAACTTTTTTTGTTTTTAATGATATATTTGCATTTATACTATAAATAATTAAATATGATTAAAAAACTATTTTTGGCTTCAGCTCTTGGGCTGGGCGCATTTTATTACGGACAGACTGTTGTTTTTAATGCAGATTTTGAAACTGCTGCAGGCAGAAGCCTATGGACTATCGGTGACCGCGACGGCGATAGTGAGACTTGGGAATTTTTAGATGCGACAGCTAATGAGGTTGATTCATTTCAGGGTTATTTTGCAGCGTCTTTCTCTTGGTACTGGGACGCTTTCACTCCAGATAATATTTTAACAAGTCCATCAATCCTTTTACCGGCTTCTGATGATTTGGAGCTATCCTTCAAGGTGGCTTCAGGTGATGAAGAACTTTATGATGAGCATTATGCGGTATATGTTATCCCTGCAAATTCAACATTCACAGGAGCTGAAACCCCAGTTTTTGAGGAAACTTTGGATGGAGGATATTTGGATGCTGCAAAAGTAATAAATGTTGATGTTTCCTCTTTTTCAGGACAGGAGGTAAAAATTGTGTTCAGGCATTTTAACTGTACTGATATTTTTTACATTGGGATTGATGATATTACAATCACTAAAGACAAATTGGCGGTTTCCGATTATGCAAAAAATAAAATCAGCATATTTCCAAATCCATCTTCAGATTTTATTAAGATCTCCAATGCAAGTAATGTGAAATTAATTCGCATTTTCGATATGAACGGACGTTTAATAAAAGAAACAACTTCCACTGAAATTGATATCCAAAATTTTGGAAAAGGGCAGTATATCTTAAATATTCATACAGGAAATGACATTACTTCCAGAAAGTTTATTAAGAAATAATTATTTCTGTACTTTTCTAAAAGTTACAAAACGGGCGTCAGCCCGTTTTTTTATTTACTGCAGGTAAAAGTAAATCCATTTTGCTGTTCAGTAATCATTATTGACACGTCCGCATTTTTCAGCAGAATTTCAAATTATCCCCTTTAAATTCAATATATTTGTTTCTTACTGAATTTTAGCACTTTGCGTAATGTAAGCTAACAAGACTGCAGCCTGTCCATGCCAGATAATATATGAACAGTCAGTTAGGATGCTGGGATTCGGCCCCAAAAAAAACATAATCGATGTGGTTTAGCAAATCAATAAACGACACGCTGAAAGAACTTGATGTACATCCTGAAACCGGACTTTCATCAGAAGAAGCCGCGAAACGGAAAAAACATTTCGGTCTCAATGAGCTGGAAGTTAAAAAAAAGAAAACTGTTTTTCAGATTTTCATTTCCCAACTGAATGACTGGCTGATCTATGTACTGCTCGCTGCCGTTGTTATCACTTTTCTGATGGGTGAGTACGTGGATTCAGTGATTATTGTCTTAGTGATAGCCGTTAATGCGGGAATCGGCGTGTATCAGGAAGTAAAGGCCGGAAAAGCCATCGATGCCCTAATGAAAATGTCCTCCCCGAAAGCATTAGTAAAAAGAGATTCCCATACCAAAGAAATCGAAAGTTCTGAGCTTGTTCCCGGCGATATTGTGATTCTGGAAGCGGGAAGAATCGTTCCCGCCGATCTCCGGCTCATCGAAACCGCCAATCTTCAGATCGAAGAATCGGCGCTTACCGGTGAATCGGTACCCGAAAATAAAAAAGCGGAAGAAATTTACGGTGATCCAAAAACTCCGGTTGGTGACCGTGAAAACCAGGCCTTCATGACGTCTGTGGTGACTTATGGAAGGGGCGCCGGCGTTGTGGTAGAAACCGGTATGAAAACAGAAGTGGGAAAAATTGCCCACCTCATCGATAATGAAGAATCCACCAAAACACCTTTGGAAAAACGCCTGAATGACCTGGGTAAACTGCTGGGGAAAATCGCAGTAGGCATCTGCGCATTCATTTTTATCCTTTCCTGGTTTCAGGGCAGGGATTTAGCTGAAATGTTTCTTACGGCGGTTTCTCTGGCGGTTGCATCTATCCCGGAAGGGTTGGCGGCCATTGTGGCAGTAGTACTTTCCATTGGCGTCACCTCCATGTCGAAGAAGAACGCAATTATCAGACGGCTTCCTGCGGTAGAAACGCTGGGATCCGTTAATGTGATCTGTTCCGATAAAACAGGGACTTTGACCATGAATAAAATGACCGTCACCCAGATTTTTACTTCGGATGGACTTATCGATTTAGATAATCACCGGAAAAATGAAATACCCCACGCCGCAAAACTGCTTACCAAAGGAATGATTCTGTGTTCCGACGCAACACTCGAAGGTGGTGACTGTACAGGAGATCCTACGGAGGTTGCACTCCTGGTGCTGGGTGATGCAATTAATCTTGACAGGAAAAATTTACTCAGCAATACGAAAAGAATCAATGAAAAAGCTTTTGACAGCGACCGTAAAATGATGTCGGTTCTCGTCAAGGAAGAAGATGGAGATTATAAGGTTTTCACGAAGGGAGCTTTGGGAAGCCTTAATAAAGTCTGCACTAAAATTTTTACTGACGGTGAAATCCGTGAGATTACCAAATTTGATTTGGAAAATTTCAGCACTGCAGCGGGGGAAATGTCGGATCACGCATTGAGGACTTTAGCGTTGGCCTACCGACCTGCGCACCGGGAGACGAAGCCAGAAGAAATGGAGGGGGAACTGGTGCTCGTTGGTCTTGTAGGCATGATGGATCCGGCAAGAGACGAAGTAAAACCTGCGGTTGCACTCGCCAAAAAAGCAGGAATAAAAACCGTAATGATTACCGGCGACCACCGCAATACTGCTTTTGCCATCGCTAAAAATCTGGAGATCGCACAGCATATCGCGCAGGTCATTACCGGTCCCGAACTCGATGATTACAGTGAGGAAGATTTAAAAAATAATGTGGATCAGTATCTGGTATATGCCCGAGTGTCACCGGAACACAAGGTAAAGATCGTGCGCGCCCTGAAAGCCAATGGAAATATCGTCTCCATGACCGGTGACGGAGTGAATGACGCACCTTCTTTAAACGCTGCAGACATTGGCGTTGCGATGGGAATTACAGGAACGGATGTGGCAAAAGGCGCGGCCGACATGATTCTGACGGATGATAATTTCTCCACCATTGTAAAAGCCATTGAACAGGGCAGAAACATCTACAGCAACATTAAAAAATCGGTGATATTTCTGCTGACCTGCAATCTTGGTGAAGTGGTGGTGATGTTTCTGGCGTTAGCCATTGGATGGGCTTCTCCGCTCATTGCTACCCAGCTTTTGTGGATCAATCTGATCACCGATTCATTACCGGCTATTGCATTGGGGATGGACGAAGCCGATCCTGATGTCATGGCAGAAAAACCGCGGGATCCAAAGGAAAATTTCTTTTCGAACGGTACCGGCCTTCTGGCTGTCATCATGGGCGTTTTTATTGGTTTGGTCACGTTTTTTGCATTTTGGTACGGTTATTATGAAATGGGCTATTTGCCGCTGGATAAAGAGTTGCCGGAAGAGGTGGTAAAAAATGCGAGAACTTTAGCCTTCATGGTTTTAGTCTTTGCTCAGCTTTTCTATTCTTTGGGGCTGAGGAATATGAAGAAAAATATTTTCCAGATCGGGGTTTTCAGCAATATGTATTTGGTTGGGGCTATAATCATTGGTGTTTTACTGCAGGTTTTGGTGCTGATTGTTCCGGTAATGCGGGAAGCTTTTAAACTTCATATGCTTGATCAAAAGGGTTGGATGATGGCCACAATTCTCGGCCTTCTTCCACTTACGGTACTTGAGCTTTATAAAGCAGTTTTTAAACGTATTTAAATAGAATTTCAATTAGAAGTCTTAGTTTAAAACGCGCAATGTTTCTTAAATTTGATTAAAATTCACAGACATGCAAAAACTGTTTGAGAAAATCAATGTTCAGAAAGCCATTCTGTTCCTCGCGGTTCTGCTGATTCTGATTATTTTGGCTGAACTGAAGTACTTCATATCAGGTTTGCTGGGTGCAGTCACGCTGTATGTACTTACGCGAAAATTTTATCTGAGACTCGTGGAGGAGAAAAAACGGAATAAAAACCTTTCCATTGCCCTGATTATATTTTTAATCATCATCACTTTCGCCATTCCGCTGTGGATTATTCTGGAAATTCTGATCCCGAAAATCAATGAGTTTCTCAGTGACCGTACCGCTATTTTGGATAAATTCAATTCTATCCGAGTGCTGCTTGAAAATAATGAATTCTTCAAACGTTTTGATATCACTTTTTCGGATGACAGAGTTATAAGGCTCATCAACAGGGTTATTTCCTATATTCCCTCGACGGTACAGTGGGTCGGTCAAACTGTTGCAAATATTTTCACAGCGCTTTTTATCCTTTATTTTATGCTCATCAATGCCAGAACGATGGAAGAGCGCTTTAAAGAACTGCTGCCGGTTTCTAAAGAGAGCAAAAGATTTTTCATATCGCAGAATGCTGCACTTATTAAATCCAATGCCTACGGAATTCCTGTTTTAGGGTTTGCTCAGGGGGTGATTGCGATTATTGGATATTCTATTTTTGGGGTACACAACGCTGTTTTCTGGGGGTTATTGACCGGTGCAGCCTCTATTGTTCCTGTTTTGGGGACGATGTTTATCTATATCCCGGTCTGCGTTTACCAAATTGCCAGTGGCGATGTAAGCGGTGGGCTGATGCTTACGCTGTATTGTTTTGTTTTAGTAGGAGGGATTGATAATGTCTTGCGTTTCACCCTGCTGAAAAAGATGGCAGATATTCATCCCTTGATTACGGTTTTCGGGGTGGTTTTGGGACTGAAGATTTTTGGGGTAATGGGGTTGGTTTTTGGGCCTGTAATGCTTTCCCTGCCGGGGATGCTGTTTAAAATTTTTAAAATAGAAAAGAGTCTGAATAAAAATAAGCCCCCGGAAGGTTTCAACCAAACCGTTGAGTAAAGAAATCTTCACTGTGAAATTTTCTGTTTTCAGTCCGAGGTAGGATAGGGTCTTTTATACAACCCTTATGAGAAAATATTTTTCCACAAAATTTTTAATATAAACTTAGTTTCGCTATTTTTGTGAGTTACTGAATTTTAAAAGCCTTTTGCATTAATATGAGCGAAAACAACACTGTAAATTATTCCGAAGATAACATCAGAACCCTCGATTGGCAGGAACATATCAGGATTCGGCCGGGAATGTATATCGGAAAGCTGGGAGACGGTTCTTCTGCCGATGACGGTATTTATATTTTGCTCAAAGAAATCATAGATAATTCCATCGATGAATTCGTGATGAAATCCGGTAAAAGGATCGAAATCAAAATTGATGAAGGCAAAGCAACCATCCGTGATTATGGCCGTGGGATCCCTTTGGGAAAGGTTGTTGATGCAGTTTCTAAAATGAATACCGGTGGTAAATACGATTCCAAGGCCTTTAAAAAATCGGTAGGTTTAAATGGAGTTGGTTCTAAAGCAGTAAATGCACTTTCAGAATATTTCCGTGTAAAATCAATCCGCGAAGGAAAAAGTAAGGTGGCAGAATTCTCAAAAGGAATCATCACCGAGGACTTCCCGGAAGCCGACACTTCTGACCGAAACGGAACAGAAATCACTTTTATTCCTGACGGTACCATTTTTACCCATTTTAAGTTCAGGAAAGAGTACATCGAAAAGATGCTCAAAAATTACTGCTACCTGAATCCGGGTTTGAAAATAGTTTTCAACGGAGAAACTTATTTTTCTGAAAATGGTTTGCGCGACCTCTTGCAGGAAGAGCTGGAAGGGGAAATCCTTTATCCGATTGTTCATCTGAAAGACGAAGATATTGAAGTGGCGATCACGCATTCCGACAAATCACAGTCTGAAACTTATTTTTCCTTCGTCAACGGACAGAATACAACACAAGGTGGAACACATCTTAACGCTTTCAGGGAAGCGTATGTAAAAACCATCCGCGAATATTTCAATAAAAATTTTGAAGCGGCAGATATCCGTAAATCGATCATTGCTGCGGTTTCCATTAAAGTAATTGAACCGGTTTTCGAATCTCAGACCAAAACCAAACTCGGTTCCAACGAAATGGAGCCCGGAAAGGAAACGGTGAGAACCTTCATCACGAACTTTCTTAAAAACAAACTCGATAATTTCCTTCACCAGAATCAGGAAATTGCTGAAGCCATTCACCGGAAAATTATAATTTCCGAAAGAGAAAGAAAGGAACTTTCAGGTATTCAGAAACTCGCGCGTGAAAGAGCAAAAAAGGTTTCTCTACACAACAAAAAACTTCGCGACTGCCGTGAACATTACAACGATCAGAAAGCGGTAAGAAAGGCAGAAACCATGATTTTTATTACCGAGGGAGATTCAGCTTCCGGTTCCATTACCAAATCCCGCGATGTAGAAACGCAGGCTGTTTTCTCTTTGAAAGGAAAACCCCTGAACTGTTATGGATTAACCAAAAGGGTAGTGTATGAAAATGAAGAATTCAACCTTCTGCAGGCTGCTTTAAATATTGAGGATTCTCTGGAAGATCTGCGGTATAATCACGTGATTATCGCTACCGATGCCGATGTGGACGGGATGCACATCCGTTTGCTGATGATTACTTTCTTCCTTCAGTTTTTCCCGGATTTAATTAAAAACGGACATCTTTATATTTTGCAGACTCCTTTATTCAGGGTGAGAAACAAAAAAGAAACGCGCTATTGCTATTCGGAAGCTGAAAGGGTAAAAGCCCTGAATGAACTCGGGAAAAATCCCGAAATCACGCGATTTAAAGGACTTGGTGAGATTTCGCCGGACGAGTTTAAACATTTCATCGGAAAAGATATCCGTCTGGAACCTGTGGTTTTAGGAAAAGACCAAACCATTGACCAGCTTCTGGAATTTTATATGGGGAAAAATACGCCCGACCGGCAGCTTTTTATCCTTCAGAATCTCGTTGTTGAAGATCCTGATATTGAAAAGAAAGAAATAATGGCGGAAGAAGCTCAATAACTTCTAAAGAAAAACAGCTTCATGAGACTTAACAACAGAAACAAGCAGGGACGCTATAATTTCCTCGGAACGCTTTTTTTACTGGCTTTCCTTTTCGGTGTTATTGCTTTTACCCTGGAAAAATACAGGTTTGATATTTTAGGCTCGGAAAGCGTCTTCTTAATTATCGTGCCAGCAGTTTTCCTCTGTGTTTTTTATCTGAGAGGAAGACAGATTTTTGAATATGACAGCGACGGGGAAGCCCTGAACTTCAAGAACAGAAATGTGCTGGTGTTTTTTGATAAACCCATCAGTGACGAGTTTCCCAAATATAAACTCATGAACTATGAAATTGTAAATGCAGTAATTTTCAAAAGATTATTCATCACGATTTCAAGTAAAAAAAATCATCCCATCATTTTAAAATATGATGTATCCTATTTAACGAAAAAGGAACTGAATGACCTGAAAATTTCGTTAAGCAAAGTCATAAAAACGAACCAAGAAATAAAGAGAGAGAATAACAGTTGATGGAAGAACTAGACAATCACCACGAAGAATCCCTGAAAAAGGTTTCCGGTCTTTACAAGGACTGGTTTTTAGATTACGCTTCTTATGTAATTTTAGACAGGGCGATTCCTTCAATTTTTGACGGTTTCAAGCCGGTTCAGCGTAGAATCATGCATTCCATGAGAGAACTGGAGGACGGACGTTATAACAAAGTGGCCAACCTCGTAGGAAACACCATGAAGTATCACCCACACGGAGATGCTTCTATCACCGATGCTATGGTGCAGATCGGCCAGAAAGAACTGCTTATCGATATGCAGGGAAACTGGGGAAACATCTATACCGGAGATTCCGCGGCGGCAGCAAGATATATTGAAGCAAGGTTAACGCCTTTTGCCCTGGAAGTGGTTTTCAATCCGAAAACGACCGAATGGAGCAAATCTTATGACGGCAGAAACAACGAACCTATCGACTTGCCGGTGAAATTTCCTCTGCTTCTTGCATCCGGTGTGGAAGGGATTGGTGTGGGACTTTCCACGAAAATCATGCCCCACAATTTCAATGAGCTGATCAATGCTTCCATTGCACATTTAAAGGGGAAAAAATTCGAGATTTATCCAGATTTCCTGACCGGCGGAATGCTTGATGTTTCCAATTATAATGATGGTGAAAGAGGCGGAAGAATCCGTGCGAGAGCCAGAATCATTCAGAAGGACAAACATACGCTCTGCATCAACGAACTTCCTTTCGGTAAAAACACCGGCGATTTAATTGATTCCATCATTAAAGCCAATGAAAAAGGGAAGATTAAAATCAAGAAAATTGAGGACAATACTTCAGATCAGGTTGAAATCAACATCCTTTTAAACAACGACGTTTCACCGGATAAAACCATCGATGCGCTGTACGCATTTACCGATTGTGAAATTCCGATTTCTCCGAATGCCTGCGTAATCGTTGGTGACAAACCTGAGTTCTTAACAGTCTCAGAAATTTTAAGAAGGAACACCGATCATACGGTTTCGCTGCTTAAAAAAGAACTCGAAATTGAACTTCACGAACTTCAGGAAAAATGGCACTTTGCAAGTCTGGAGAAAATTTTCATTGAAAACGAAATCTATCAGGAAATCAAAGGTAAATCGTCGAAAGAGGAAGTATACGAAGCCGTTGATAAAGCACTGAGACCATTTACCAAACATCTTTTGCGGGCAGTAACTACAGATGATATTATTAAATTAACCGAACTTCCGTTCATGCGGATTTCGCGTTATGATCAGGATAAAGCCGTTGAAAACCTACTCGCTTTAGAAGGCAAGATTGAGCAGGTACAACATCATTTGGCGAATCTGATTACTTATGCAATTGATTATTTCCTGAATATTCAGAAAAAATACGGCAAAGGAAAAGAGCGTAAAACCGAACTGAGGGTTTTTGATACCATCGATGCCACAAAAGTGGCGGTGGCGAACGAAAAATTCTACGCTAATTTTGAAGAAGGCTTCATCGGAACTTCACTCAGAAAAGACCAGTATCTGTTCGACTGCTCCGATATCGACGATATCATTACCTTCCAGAAAGACGGTACGATGAAAGTGGTAAAAGTGGAAGCCAAAACCTTTATCGGAAAAAATATAGAGCACGTTGCCGTTTGGAAAAAAAACGACAAACGCACGGTGTATAACATGATTTACCGCGAAGGCAGGGAAGGACCGTATTATATGAAACGTTTTTCGGTAACCGGAGTTACCAGAAATACCGATTATAAGCTCGCTTCGGATAAAAAAGGTTCAGAAATGCTTTATTTTTCAGCAAATCCGAATGGTGAAGCGGAGCTGGTAACCGTGATTCTGAAACCTAACGCAAGAGTAAGAAAGAATAAAATCGAGATCGATTTCTCTGAACTGGCGATTAAAGGAAGAGATTCCAAAGGAAATCTGGTGACGAAATATGCCATTAAAAAAGTAGATATGAAGGAAGAAGGTCATTCTACTTTGGCACCGAGGAAAATCTGGTTCGATGATACGGTAAGAAGATTAAATGCTGATGCGCGCGGAACTTTACTCGGAACTTTTAAAGGGGATGATAAAATTTTAACTGTGAATTCTCAGGGCGAGGCAAAACTCATTTCGTTCGATTTGATGAGCCGTTTTGATGATGAATATTTAATTCTCGAAAAATGGAAACCTGAGCAGCCAATTACTGCCATTTATTTTGACGGTGAAAAGCAAATTTATTTCATCAAACGTTTCCTTTTGGAAAACACCACGAATGTTCAGACTTTCATGCCTTCAGATCATCCGAAATCGTTTATCGAGCAGGTCATTGTTGCTGATAATGCCACGGCGGAAATTATTTTCGCCAAAGACAAAGGCAAGGAAAAAGATCCTGAAACCATCAATATTGATGAATTTATCGCAGTAAAAGGAATTAAAGCCATCGGAAACCAGTTTATAAAAGACAAGGTAAAATCCATCAACATCACGATTCCTGAACCGACGGAAGAAATAAATCCTGGTTTTGATGTGGTGGAAAGCACGGAAGGCCATATCAGCTTCATCGATGAAGATGTAAAAGACGGCGATTTTCCTGATGAAGGAACGATTGGAAGTTTGTTTGAGGAAGAATAGTTTTTGAATTTAATCATAAAGATTTGATCTTCAGGGACGGAAAGCGGTGAAACACGTCGTTTCTGACTGAAGAAAATCCCTGATCAAAAATGACGTCTTCCAAAATCTGATGCTGCATGTATACACACAATCAAAAATAAACAGATGAAAAGAAAAGCGTTTTTATCTTTTATATTGGGATCTATCCTGTTATTCAGCATTTATCATTTTCCTGAATTCTTTTCGGAATTCTGGATAATGGCCGTCTTTAAAATTGGATTTTTAATTGTAGCGCTGTTACTGGCTTTCCTGCAGGGATGGAAAGGCTTGGCTGCTTACGGCCTGGGAATTAAAGACAGATGGCTGCCCAATTTGCTTAAAGGCCTGTTGATTGGAGTAATGGGATTTTCGCTTTCTCTTTGGATTTCTTCAATTTTAGGATTTGAAAATATCTTTTTTCAGCAGTCTTTTTCCTTTGTTTTGAAGCAGCTTCCCATGTTGTTGCTCATGACAGCCATTCCTTCCGTCGCCGAAGATATCTTAACCCGTGGTTACTTATACGCACATTTGGGAAATAAAATGGGAAAAATCTCTTGGATCTTTCTATCGGCAGCCATCTTTGTCCTTAATCATATTTGGCGTCTGAATGATGGCTTTGCGGTGATTACCTATCTGTTTTTACTCGGTTTGCTGCTGGCGTACACGGTGTGGTTGACAAAGTCTTTATGGATGGCTTTCGGGATACATTGGGGATCCAATATCATGTTTGAATCTTCCACTACATTTTTAAAAATTGAATCTTTGGTAACCCACCGCGGGGACACCTGGGTTCTGGCAGCAGTTTGGGGACTTTTCTTTTTATTAATGCTGTTCTCGTCAAGACAGGCCAGATTAAAGGAAATACCCGGAGTCGCCATATAGCAGATAAAAGAAGAGCTCCCGTTTCATTGAACCTCTCCGGTTTCAATAGACGATGCGGAACTGACGTAATTACTGCTGCCATCAGCATCATTTTTCTTCTTCTTTCTGTATCTTAAATAGCTAACTGTACTGGTAACTGCGAGCGTTATAAAAATCAAGCCTGCGATAAAACCTTTCGAAGCTGCCTTAAAGTCAAAAATAGAGAAACTGATAAAAAGTAAAAAATAAACCAGCCCTGTTATCTGCCAGTAAATTGAGGGCTCGGTGTGAACGGTGATTTTTGGTATTGAATGGTATGAGAAGATCGGCCTAAGCTTCTGATAATCCCAGATCAACAATACAGTCGACGCAAACAGCATGAGCGAAGTGATCATCCAGGTTCCTTTAAAAGACAGGCTGATCGTGATGATACAGATATTGGTGATCAGACTGAAATAAATTAAATTTCCAAAAGTAGCCAAACGCTGTGTCATCAAAAGAAATCCGGCCAATAGCTGTGCAAATCCTATAAACTGATAATAAAAACCGGACTGATAAAGCCCTTCAAAAAAGTACCCGATAGGATGATCTGTTGAAATTTGAGTAAAGCGGTTTCCAATAAGCTTGGTATAACCCGAAGGTATAAATGCAACGCCCAGCAGATATCGCAAATGCACCATAAACCACTGGTTAAATCTGTTTTCTCTTAACTTTTCATAATTCATAAAGGGTTAGTCGAAAGTTTTCGATTGATTGTTACATTGATAAAGAGCTGTAAGATAAACTCTTGCGTATTATACATGGTTGATGTAATAATAAGAAAATGAACAGCTAATGGTGTTCCTCAGATTTTAAAAAACCAGTTCAGGTTTTAGCAAGACAGAATAGAGTAGAATTAAGTATCCAAAAGACTATAGAAACTGTCTTTTGGAATTTTAGCATTTGAAAATTTCACATTTTAAGGGATCAATAAAACTTTACTGGAACTCTTACCGCTTTCTAAATAATCGTGGGCTTTTTTTCCTTCAGACAATTTGAACTTTTTAGGTTCCTGAATAATAATTTTGCCGTCTGTAATCCAGTCAAATAACTGTTTTGATCTTTTAATCCGTTCCTGATGTGAATTGATATGACTCCACAAATCTCCGCCGGTTAATGTTTTACTGGTGTCCATCAGCATTCTTGGGTTGATCAGTGCCGGATCACCTCCGCTCATCCCATAAAAAACGACGGTACCGCATTCTTTGGTGACCTCAAAACTTTGCATCAGTGTTGAACCGACACTGTCAAAAACAACATCAACTCCTTTACCATTGGTAATTTCCACTACATTTTGAGTCCAGTTTGAATGTAACTGTAAAGCAAAATCCGATTTATTATTTTTGATGATCTGCAGTTTGCTCTCATCTCTGGTCAGTCCTATTACTTTTGCACCTTTCATTTTGCAGATCTGTGTCAGAATTTGGCCCACACCTCCAGCAGCAGCGTGTATTAAAACCACATCGTTTTTTTTCACTTTAAAACTGTCTTCCGATAAATATTGCGCCGTTAAACCTTGCAGCAAAACTGATGCAGCCAAATCAAAACTGATATTTTCACTGATGGGAATAATATGTTCTTCCGGCACACTTACAAATTCTGCATTGGCAAAGGGGACATCAGCAAATGCAATACGGTCACCTGCTTTGGCCATTGTACTGTTGGATTCCACCACTATTCCTGCCCCTTCATAACCGGCGATAAAAGGCGGATTTCCTTTGAGGTGATAATTTCCTTTCCTTCTGTAAATATCAGCATAATTCAAACCGATCGCTTCCATTTTTACCAGAACTTCTCCAGCTGATATTTTGGGTTTCTCAATTTCAACATATTCTAAAACGTCTGAGGTCCCGAATTTCGAAAATGTTAATGCTTTCATTGCGGTAATAAAATTGATGTTAAATTTAGCATTCTTTGGTGACGTGTTGCCTAACGGTCATATATTTCTTTGCGCGGTATGAAAACCGGTTGTTGTAAAGATAACAACCGGACAGGGGACAAATATCTTCATAATCTAAACTTCAGTCCGCTAATAGGAATAGCTTGTTATACGTTTTCCTTAATAATTTTAGCCGGAATTCCGCCAACCACTGCATGGTCCGGAACGTCTTTAGAAACCACTGATCCTGCCGCCACAACAGCGTTTTCTCCGATCGTTACCCCTTGCAGAACAGTTGCATTGGCACCGATCCAGGCATTTTTCTTAATGTGAATAGGTTTGGGAATCAGCGACTGCCTTTCATTGGGATCCAGCGGATGACCTTCCGTCAGCAGACTCACTTTTGGAGCAATCAGCACATGGTCCTCGATGGTAATTCCGCCTAAATCAAGAAAAACGCAGTCAAAATTGATGAATACATTTTTACCGATGCGGGTATGCTTTCCGTAATTGAGGTGCAGAGGCGTAAACACCGTTACACTTTCATCGATTTCAGTTCCGGTGATTTCACTCAGCAATGCCCTTATTTCGTCTGGGTTTGCGGTGCTGTTCATTTTAATCAGCAGCGCTTTGGTGGCAAAAGATGCCTCACGCATTCTGTAGGCCTGCGGGTCATCGGAAGAAATAGTTTCCCCGTTTCTTAATCTTTCAAAGATATCCTGTGTTTCCATTATTTGCTGTATTTATTTTAAAAACAGTCGGTCTTACTTACGGGAGGATCATCGGTTCTGAGATCAATCCCGCACTTGCCTTTACTGTTAGTTTGTGTTCTTTAGATTTCAAAAACCAGTTTAGGTTTTAGCATGGCAGAATAGAGTAGAATTAAGTATCCAAAAATCAGATAGATACTTTCTTTTGGTAATTTTGATAACAAATAACCGAAATTTCCCAGTTTATTTCTTTCACTCCATTCATCGCCATCCACGTAATTCATACCGGAATCTGTTCCGCACCAACTCTTAAATTCTTCTGTCTGTTTCAATTTCACTACATAAAATGAATTGTCTTCAGCGCGAAAACCATAAGAATCCTGCTTGGTTTTGAGCATCAGATTCATCAGCCGGACAAAATCATTGTAAGTGTTGTCGTTATTGAACTGAAATCTTATTCCAATTTTATCATATTTCCTGTGCTGAAGTTCTTTAACAAGATGATAATACCTCTGTTCGTCTTTTTCAGAAAAGTTTACAGGCAAATTTACGGTTTGATATTTCCATCCTCTTTCTGCTGAAGGGAATTGATATTCTTCCGGAATTTGATAATGGTCAGATGCTTTTGCTGGTAACCCAAAATCCAAAACCGATACATTAATTTGTCTGTAACTTGGAATGGCATAAAACAAAAAAATAACAGGAATGAAAACCGCACTTATCATTCCGGAAACGTATACTATTTTATTTGATTTATTCATATGCAGTCGGTGTTGAAAGATTGCGTCTAAACGAAAAGGCTTTGCCAAATCGAACGTTCGGCGAAGCCGATGAGTTTTGACTCCGTCGAACCACTTACTTAAGTTTCCGATCTTATAGACAGTTTTTTATTATCCCTTCTAAAGTTCCCAGGATGGCGAGCTCTTTTACTTTTGTAGGTAGTATAACTTTCAGCTTTTGATTTTCAAGAAGGAAATTTTCTACCTGATATTGTTTTATAAAATCGATTACTTCTTCAGGTATCCTTTCTTTCGAAGTTTTAATGTAGAAAGGAGAGGGAAGAAGTGGTTTATTCAGTGAGCCCGTAAAAATTCTTTGGAGTTTTGATTTTCCAATTTTTATGGTGTCATTTTTATATATTTTACTTAATTCAATTTCAGTTTTGTAAAAGTTAACAGAATTAATTGGTTTTAGAGATCCGGCTTGGGTGCTTTGATGTTTATGTAGCTTAAGTGTGGTAAGATATACGCTGCGTATTAATTTGATTTCGATATCATACCCATAAGCATTGCAGAAACCGCTGTATCTTGGGTTATAGTCCTCAATTTGCGCTAGAATGTCTTCTACGTAAGTTTTATTTTCTAAAAAGAAGGGAGAATTTGATATTTCAAAATTAATCATGATTAAAGCGCTTTGGGAAAATTAAAGATAGCAAAAAGGCTTTGCGAAAGCGCAGCCAATACTTTTCAGATGGTTAAGTTATTAAAATAAACAATATGAAATCCCAAAGTTTGCAGAATCCTAAAAGTACCTGATAGATTAAAGAACTTGCGAATCAGATGGTGTAGAAGCTCACTTTGCACTAACACATATTTTACAAAAACTACAGATCAGCCGCCGCTTTTAAATCTGGTTTTTAAATTCGGCAAAATGCCAAAGCACACCTGACGGATCAATGAGCATACATTCGTTTCCCCAATCGTTTTGCTGCACGGGAATTACTTTAATATTCTCATACTTTTTATCAAGTTCAAGTTCCTGTAAATGTTGATAGAAATGGGCAGCACTTTCCACTTCCAGCAGAACCATGGTATTTTCAAGCCATTCCTTAGCATAATAATCCTGAAGGTAAAAACTTATTTCATCCTTAATAAATAAAGACATTTTTTCCGAAATCCTCCTTTCCTCAAACCCCAAATCTTTATAAAACGATTGCGAGATTTTAAAATTCATTGAACCAATAAAGGTTCTTATTGATTTAAATAATAGTTTGCTTTCTTCCATGATATAATAGGTATGTAAATATATGTTCGTCGTGGGATCTTCAATCCGCTAATAGAAATACCGTTTTCCAGAGCGAAGCCGAAGGATTCAACGGGCTTTTATTGGCCTCCGATGAACTTTCGGTTTTCTTGTCTTGCAGACAAAACTACCCGAGGCATACCTGTCCAGAGCGAAGCTAAAGCTTAGTTATGCTGTAGCTTTTTATTTATAAGTTATTTTTCGAGTAAATTCTGCATCTTTGATTTTGTTTTTTCCAACAATCTTATATCGTATTTGTTTAGTCCAGTTTCCGAATTTGTCATACCTATATTCAAACTTAAAATTTTTGGATTCTATTAAATCTCCAAATTCATTAAAGATGTGATCTTCAGTTGGAATATCAAAATCAAGTCGGATTGACTTATCTGAAGATTTTAATTCGTTATCTGCATTGTAAACAAAAGTTGAATAGGTGTTGTTTTTATAATCATAAGTTGCTTTTTCAAATCCAAATTCTCCGTCGTTGATTTTCAATAAGATTGGATTTCCTTTTTCATCATTCTCAAAATTAACAGTTTCGGTAATTTGATTTTTGTTATTTCTTTTTACAATTTTTGTCAAGAAATTGTTTGAATCATATTCGAACGAACTTTTAATAACTTCACTTCCAATTAATGGGATTTTACGAGTTGTCTTATTTCCAATTTGTAATGAATCGAATTGGTATTCATTTTCCATTTTAAAAATTTCTTCTCCATCAGAATTATATCTTTCCTCTTTTAGTACATGGAATTTGCTGTTAAGAATTGTTATTTCTTTTCGTTTCTCTGTGCTATATGTATTATAGAAAGTTGTAGTAGATTCAATTTTTTCAACTGGTTTTTCTTGTTTGATTTTGTATCTGTCATTCAAATGAATTGCACTAAAAATATTTTGTGCTTGGATAGAATTTATTAATAAAAAGCAGAATGTTATTTGATAAAATGTTCTCACCGAATTTGTTTTACGAAATGTTGTTCAAAAATTGCAGATAATTCCAAATATACGCAATTCCCACAATCTTTAAAACTACTTTGTTATTTGAAAGGTCAAAGGAAAGTCAAAGGAATGTCAAAGGAATGTCAAAGGAAAGGGTAACTAATGTCCCCAATATTAGATTCACTAAATGGGAAGAACAAACAACGCAGTAAAATGCTAGAAGATTACTTAAAAAAATGCTTCCCGCATTTCCAACAATAATTTATCCCAGGTATTTTTATCTTCTCAATTATTTCCCTATTTTTGACCAATGGAAAATTTCGTGGTTTCTGCAAGAAAATATCGTCCCCAAGAGTTTGATACTGTAGTGGGACAAGCTCATATTACAGATACTTTAGAACATGCCATTGAAGAAAACCAGTTGGCTCAGGCACTTTTATTCTGCGGTCCGAGAGGAGTGGGGAAAACCACCTGCGCAAGAATCCTGGCAAGAAAAATCAACGAAAGAGACGGCTCCACGTCTGAAGACGGTTTCGCCTACAACATCTTCGAACTCGATGCCGCTTCCAACAACTCCGTGGAAGACATCCGCGAATTGACCGATCAGGTACGTTTTGCGCCTCAGGTAGGGAAGTACAAGATCTATATTATTGACGAGGTGCACATGCTGTCCTCAGCGGCGTTCAACGCCTTCCTTAAAACACTGGAAGAACCGCCTGCTCATGCGATTTTCATCCTCGCAACGACGGAGAAACATAAGATTATTCCTACCATTTTATCGCGTTGTCAGATTTACGATTTCAAAAGAATCACCATTGAAGACATTCAGAGTCATCTGAAGAATATTGCGGAAAAAGAAAACATCAGCTATGAAGACGACGCGCTGTACCTGATCGCCCAGAAAGCAGACGGAGCACTTCGTGACGCACTTTCGATCTTTGACAGGCTTTCTACCTTTACCCAGAAAAACATTACTTTGGCAAAAGCCGCCGAAGTTTTAAACATCCTCGATTACGACCAGTATCTCAATATTGTGGATCTGGCACAGGAAAACAGAATTCCCGATGCGCTGTTCGCATTTAATGATATTGTGAAAAAAGGTTTTGATGCGCACATTTTCATCGCCGGTTTAGGCAACCATTTCCGCGACCTGATGATGGCGCAGAATCCTCATACCTTAAGCTTAATTGAAGTAGGGGAGAAAACCAAAGCAAAGTTCTCTGAACAGAGCAGAAAATGGAACGCACAGCAGCTGATTGATGCCATTGAAATCTGCAACCATGCCGATATCAATTATAAAAACTCAAAGAATCCAAGGTTGACAGTAGAAATTGCGTTGATGCAGCTTTCTTCAATTACAGCCGCCGGAGCAGAGGTTAAAAAAAAAAGTATCTGATATTAGCGCCGCTTCTTAAAGGCAATCCGTCAACAACTCCTGAAGTCCCAAAAACTGAACAGAAACCTGAGGCTGCAAAAGCAGTCGCACCTGAACAGACTGCAACCCCAATCCTCAAAACTGCCGAGCCGATTGCAAAGAAAAAGGTTTCCTCAAAATTCAGCATCAATGCTGTTTTGAATCAGGCTGATACGGAAGAGGAAGAACAGGCCGTTACTTCAGTAAAAGAAGACCTGCCGAGTAAACATTTTACCGAAACAGATTTGCAGAAAGAATGGCAGCTTTTTTTAGCTGACCTTAAGCGGACAGAGGTGTTGATTTACAATGCTATCAGTTCCTTTAAACTGCAGAAAAAAGGCGAGGATATCATTGAGGTCACCTATCCTTCAGAATCTGCAAAAAGCGAGTTCGAGAAAATACGCGGCGATTTCTTCAATCATTTTATGCATAAGGTGAACCACTTCAATCTCATCATTGAATACAAAAATGACGTAACCCTGAAAAAAGAAATCATCACCAAACGGAAGATTTTTGATAAATTTGCCGAGATAAATCCTGTTTTGAGGGATTTGGATGAGATCTTCAAATTTGATTTCAATTAAAATATATAAATAAGGGTCAATGAAATTTTGACTGATGCAAAAGATTATAATGAATTTACAAGAACTGGAAAACAACTGGGTGAAAGATTTCCCAACTCCTTTGATTATTGCTGGACCATGCAGCGCAGAAAGTGAATCACAGATGCTGGAAACAGCAAGAAGAATAAAAGAAACCCATGCAGAAGTTCCTATTTTCCGTGCAGGAATATGGAAACCGAGAACCAAACCCAACGGCTTTGAAGGCGTAGGAGTAATCGGTTTGAACTGGCTGAAGAAAGTAAAGGCAGAATACGGCTTTAAAACAGCAACCGAAGTGGCCAACGCGCATCACGTAGCGGCGGCATTGGAAGCGGATGTTGACATTTTATGGATCGGCGCACGTTCCACCGTGAATCCTTTTACCGTGCAGGAAATTGCTGAAGCATTAAAAGGAACCGATAAACCGGTCTTCGTGAAAAACCCCGTAAACCCCGATTTGGCTTTATGGATCGGAGCTCTGGAAAGACTTTTAGGTCAGGACGTGAAGAATTTAGGTGTTATTCACCGCGGATTTTCAACCTATCAGAAAACAAAATACAGAAACGTCCCGAACTGGCAGATCGCCCTTGATTTTAAAAACCAATACCCGAATATTCCGATGTTGGTAGATCCGTCCCATATTTGCGGAAACAGAACCGGTTTGGCAGGAGTTGCTCAGGAAGCGCTTAACGTAGGTTACCAGGGAATGATCATCGAAACCCACTGTACACCCGACGAAGCATGGAGTGACGCATCCCAGCAAATTACACCTGAAGTTTTGGCAGATTTAATCGGTAATTTACAGATCAGAAACTCCGATATCTCCGCCTTCGATGACGAGATGGGTCGACACAGAACTCTAATATCAGATCTTGATTTCCAGCTGATTCAGCTGCTGTCTCACAGAATGAAAATTTCTGAGAAAATCGGAACCCTGAAAAAAGATAACAATATCGCTATTTTCCAGCCTGAACGTTGGAAAGTCATCACCGAATACGCAAGTCAGAAAGCTGACGAAACGGGAATGTCACAGGAATTTATCGAAAAGGTTTTCAAGGCGATTCATGAGGAATCCATTGAAATTCAAAATAATATTTAATATGGCAGTATCAAATTTTAATTAATGCACGGGCTCATCACCAAATCTACCGGCAGCTGGTATCAGGTTTTGGAACAGGAAACCGGGAGGTTTTTTGAAGCCAGGATCCGCGGAAAGTTTAAACTGATTAAAACCAGGCTAACCAATCCGCTGGCCGTGGGTGACAGGGTAGAGTTTTCTCTCGAACAGGACGATGTCGCGTGGATTACTAAAATCGATCCCAGGAAAAATTATCTCATCAGAAAATCGGTGAATCTTTCGAAGGAAGCGCATATCATTGCTTCCAATATCGATGTAGCCTGTTTTATTTACACCCTGATTCATCCTGAAACTTCGCTGGGATTTCTCGACAGATTTCTGGCCTGCTGCGAAGCCTACAACATCAAACCGTTGATTCTCTTCAATAAAATGGATGTTTTAAACGATGAAGCAAAAGAAGTGGTGTTAAATATTGAGGCACTTTACCAGAATATCGGTTATGAAACTCTGGAGATTTCTTCCTATTCGAAACTGAATTTAGAAACGTTGCAGAATATCATTAAAGACAAAGTTTCGGTATTTTTCGGTCATTCGGGAAGCGGAAAATCCACTCTGGTCAATGCGATGCAGCCCGATTTGAATATCAAAACTTCTGAAATTTCGGCATCACAGCTAAAAGGAAAACATACCACCACTTTTGCACAGATGCATTTCTGGGATTTTGGGGGAAGTGTTATTGATACGCCCGGCGTTCGTGAATTTGCAATGATTGATGTTCAGAAAGAAGAAATTCAGCATTATTTCCCTGAAATTTTTAGGATAGGAAGAGACTGTAAATTCCATAACTGCATGCACATCAACGAACCGAAATGTGCCGTACTGGCAAATCTGGAGACCGGTGAAATTGAAGAGACCCGATATCTCACCTATTTAAAACTCATGGAAGAAGCAGAAGAAAACACTGCGCAATAAAAAACCCAGCCGAAGCTGGGTAAAAACTAATAACCATGAAAACTCAAATTAAACATGAGAATCGGAATGTAAATTACAATATCCGTGCCAAATAAATTCGGCTCCTCATCATGAGAATTTTCATTACAAATGTAAGAACTTTTTTGTACTTTTGCAGCACAAAAAAACAAGATATATGTCAGGTAAAATTACATTCACCATGATCAAACCGGATGCCGTTGCAGATGGTCACATTGGTGCTATTTTAGGGAAAATCGCAGAAGGAGGTTTTAAAATCAAAGCTTTAAAACTTACTCAGCTGACCGTTGCTGATGCGCAGAAATTTTATGCAGTTCATTCAGAAAGACCTTTTTATGGGGAACTGGTAGACTTCATGAGTTCAGGTCCAATCGTAGCAGCAGTTCTTGAAAAAGACAATGCTGTTGAAGATTTCAGAACTTTAATTGGAGCTACAAATCCTGCTGAAGCTGCTGAAGGAACCATCAGAAAAATGTTTGCAAGAAGCATCGGAGAAAATGCAGTTCACGGATCGGATTCTGATGAAAATGCTTTAATCGAGGCGCAGTTCCATTTTTCCGGAAGAGAGATTTTCTAATTCTTCTGAAAAATTTAATATAAAACAGGCTGTCAAAGATTGACAGCCTGTTTTTATTTTAATACTGAACCCTTAGCCCCGATAGAAGCGGCATCCTTTTTTTGCATGGGAAAAGCTCCGGCAAAAAAAGATACAGCGGATAGCGGGATAAAGCTCCTAAATTTTTAGAAGCTCAATGGTTCTTTCAGGATCTTCTGATGAAAAAACTGCATTTCCTGCGACCAAAACATCCGCTCCGGCTTCGAAAAGCTTGGCTGCATTGTCAAGATTCACTCCGCCGTCAACCTGGATTAACGCAGTAGAATTGTTGGAAAGGATTAAATCTTTCGTTTCAGCGATTTTCTTATACGTATTTTCGATAAATTTCTGGCCCCCAAATCCGGGGTTTACGCTCATCAACAGGACCAGATCTACATCCGCAATAATATCTTCGAGCATAAGTACGGGCGTAGCGGGATTCAGAACAACTCCGGCTTTTGCACCTTTATCCTGAATTAAATTAATGGTGCGGTGAAGGTGGGTACAGGCTTCATAATGCACTGAAATCAGATCTGCGCCCATATCGATGAACTCCTCAATATATTTTTCAGGTTCTACAATCATCAGGTGAACATCCACAAATTTTTTGGAAAATTTCTGCACGGTTTTCATCACCGGAAATCCAAAAGAAATGTTCGGGACAAATCTTCCGTCCATCACATCAACATGCAGCCAGTCTGCCTGAGAACGGTTGAGCATTTCGATGTCTCTTTCAAGGTTTCCGAAATCGGCAGAAAGCAGGGAAGGAGCGATCAGTTTTGTTTTCATTTTTGAGTTGATTTTGCTTTTTATTATTTCAGTTTACTTTTCGGGAAGGAAGATTTAGTGGTATTTCAGTTTCATGTCCGGCTTGATCTGCAGCAGTGTTTCATAAATTAATTTAATCACATTAGAAACATCTTCTTTGGAAACCATTTCTACCGTTGTGTGCATATAACGCAACGGAAGAGAAATCAGTGCCGAAGGAACGCCGCCGTTGGAATGCGCGAATGCATCGGTATCGGTTCCTGTTGCCCGGCTTGCTGCAGCTCTCTGAAATGGAATTTCCTTGGTTTTTGCGGTATCTACAATAAGTTCGCGGATAACATGATGAACACTCGGTGCAAAGAAAACAACGGGCCCGTCGCCACATTTCTGGTCGCCTTCTTTTTTCTTTTCAATCATCGGGGTAGTCGTATCATGGGTGACATCGGTGATGATGGCAATGTTAGGTTTAATGGTGTCTGCGATCATATCGGCTCCGTATAAACCCACTTCTTCCTGTACGGAATTGGTTATGTAAAGACCGAAAGGGATTTTCTTTTTGTTTTCTTTTAAAAGACGGGCCACTTCGGCAATCATAAATCCTCCGATTCGGTTATCCAGCGCTCTGCAGACAAAATACCGGTCGTTCAGTTCGAAAAATTCGTCAGGATAGGTAATCATTGTCCCTACGAAAATTCCTAAATCTTCCACTTCTTTTTTGGTGGTTGCGCCGCAGTCGATAAAAATATTTTCGAGTTTCGGAACCGGTTCATTGGAACTTACTCCTCTCGTGTGAATGGCCGGCCAACCGAAAACACCTTTTACTATTCCTTTTTCTCCGTGAATGTTGACCACTTTTGAAGGGGCAATCATTTGGTCGGAACCGCCGTTTCTGATGACATAAATTAAACCTTCATCCGTGATGTAGTTCACATACCAGGAAATTTCGTCAGCATGGGCTTCAATGACCACTTTAAATTCAGCTTCCGGATTGATGATTCCATAACAGGTTCCGTAATGGTCGAATTCAATTTTGTCAACAAATGGCTTGATGTATTCCATCCAGACTTTTTGTCCGTTATGCTCGTAACCGGTTGGGCTCGCAGTGTTTAGATATTCTTCTAAAAATTTAATGGATTTATTTTCAAATTTCATATAAAAGGGAATGAATTTTGTTAGAAATATTTGATTTTATAGGAAGTAAAAGTAATGAAATTTAATAAACTGATAGGTACCTTTCTTCTGTTTTCGGCTCTTTTAGTAAACGCACAGAAGGATTCACTATTTACCCCAAAACCTTTAAGCCAATACCCACCGGAGCTTTTAAAAACTGACGAGTTTGGAAATAAATACTATTACGACGAAGCACAGAAAGCAAAAATATACGAAATTGACGGAGAAAATGTTGTAGTAATGGATGAGCTGGTGCTCCTGAACAAGCCAAGATTCAATAATCAGCTTGATCAGAATTATTATTTCTTTCTCAATAAAAAGCTCAACCGCGTTTATCCGCTTTTTTTAACCGCTTTGGCGCAGTATGAGGACATCCAGAAAGATTTAAAAGATATGGATAAGCGCTCTCAGCGAAGGTATGTGGAAAGCCGGCAAAAGGCTTTGGCTGATCAGTACGAGCTGCAGCTGAGGGATTTAACCACAACCGAAGGGAAGGTTTTTGCAAAACTGATGAACCGCGCCACCGGTAAAACGGTGTACGAAATCATCAAAGAACTCCGCGGCGGATGGAGTGCTTTCTGGTGGAATGTAAAAGGCAATATCGCTGATGTTGACCTTAAAGAGCCATACGACCCGCACAAAAACAGGTCGGACGAATTTGTAGAATCTCTTCTTCAAAGCAACTGGAATGCCGGGTATTTTCAGCCTTATCCGGGTTATCTGAATTTTAAAATCAAGAAATAAATTAATGAAAAAGTTTTTTTTAAACTTAGTGCCTTTACTTGCGGTATTGAGTTTTACTTCCGTTTATGCTTACGGAACGACAGGGCACCGTGTGGTTGCAGAAATCGCTGAACACCATCTTTCGGGAAAAGCGAAAAGACATCTGAAGAAAATAATCGGTGACGAGACGCTGGCTTATTGGGCAAACTGGCCGGATTTTATTAAATCTGACACCACCGGAGTCTGGAAACATACCGATCAGTGGCATTATGTGAACATTAATCCCCAACCGAACTTGAAAATGTTTTCCGACAGCCTACAGGCTCAGACCGGTCCCAATCTTTATACACAGATCAAAACCCTTTCTGCGCAGATTAAAGACAAAAACACTTCCGATAAAGACAGAGAAATTGCTTTAAGATTTCTTATTCATTTAGTAGGGGATTCTTCCCAGCCGATGCACGTCGGAAGAGCAGAAGACCTTGGCGGAAACAGAATAAAGCTGAAGTTTTTTGGAGAAAACACCAATCTGCATACACTTTGGGATTCCAAACTGATTGATTTCCAAAAATACAGCTATACAGAATACGCGAGAGTTCTGGATGTAAAATCTAAAGAGGAAGTAAAACAGATACAGTCCGGAACGCTTGAAGAATGGCTTTATGACAGTCATCAGAGCGCCAATAAAATTTACGCAAACACTTTAATGGACGGTTCTTATTCCTATGATTACAATTACAAATTTGCCGGCCTTATGGAGCAGCACCTGTTGTACGGAGGTTTAAGACTTGCTAAGATTCTGAACGAAATTTTATAGAAATTTCTCTTTCAGTTTTTCAAAAACAATTTTATCTACAGGTAACGGAAATGGATTTTCATCGGTATCGATGGGAATCCATTCTGTTTTTTCGATGCATGGATCCATGATCAGAAATTCATTTTCATCTTCAATTTCAACATGATAATATACCGTTAAAAGTTGCTCATTATCCCGAAAACGCGAAACCAAAAACTCTTCCTGCGTATATAAATGACCGATGATTTTAATCTTCACATTAAGTTCTTCCTCGAATTCACGGTGAAGACATTCCAGTACACCTTCTCCAAATTCCAGTCCCCCGCCGGGAAGCTTCATCAGCTGCTCACCCGCATATTCTTCGTGCAGAACCAAAACTTTTTTGTCTTTTACTGCGGCAGCGTAAACGCGGATATTCATTTTATCGATCATGATTAATTTAGTTTTTTTTTGATGTTACACAAAGTTACTAAAATTCATCAATCATTTTGACGGCGTTGATCATTTCCCGTTTTCCGGGAGGACCGGCTTTCTTTTCTATTTTAAAATTGAGTTCTTCCAGAATTCTGCGGACACTTCCTTTAGAAGAATAAGTGGTAAGCAAGCCGCCTGTTTCCATTTTGTCTGAAACCATTTCAAATAAAGGCTTTTCCCACAAATCAGGCTGAACTCTTGCTCCGAAACAATCATAATAAACCAAGTTAATCTTCGGTAGATCAAGGTTTTTCAGGTCGAAAAAATCGCAGTTGAATTTGGTGAAATGAAAATTGGGCAGAATTTCGGTAGATTGGTTCCATTCGCAGTCATGAATTTTGTGGTAATAATCTTTTATTCTACTGTCCTCAAAAAATGAATCGTAGCCTAATTCTTCCACTTCTTTTTTATTTACGGGATATTTTTCAATGGTAAAGAATTTTACAATATGATTTTTGTCAGTTTTCAAAAATTCATCAATAGTGACTAAAACATTAAGACCTGTACCAAAACCGAGTTCTAAAATGTTAATTTCGCAAAAATTAACCAAATTTAATCCATTTTTGATAAAGACGTGTACTGCCTCCTGAAGTGCTCCGTGATGCGAATGATAATTCTCATTAAGATCATTGATATACAGTGTTTTACTGCCGTCAGCGGTAGTTTTTATTTCTCTTTCCATCTTAATTTTTTTCAAAATTAATTTAAAATTTTGATATTTAAAAAATTATATTAAATTTGTAGAACATCAATTAAATTTTTTAAAATGATAATTCAAAAAACTACAAATCCAAGAATTTCAACTTTCGATCCTGAGAATTTTTCGTTTGGAAATACTTTTATCGATCACATGGTAATTTGTGAATACGAAAACGGAAAATGGGGTGATGTGAAGGTGGTTCCTTACGGTCCGCTTCCTTTTTCACCGGCAATGATGGGGGTTAACTATGGCCAGGCATGTTTCGAAGGAATGAAAGCTTATAAGGATAAAGACGGCCAGGTTTTTCTTTTCCGTCCGGAGAAGAATTTTGCCAGAATAAATAAATCAGCTACCCGTCTTGCAATGCCGGAAATTACTGAAGAAATGTTTTTGGATGGCTTAAAAGCTTTGGTTGATATCGACCGTGCATGGATCCCTCAGGGAGAAGGAAATGCTTTATATATCCGTCCTCTAATTTTTGCTACAGAAGAAGCTTTAAAAGCAAGAATATCCAATAAATATATGTTTGCCATTGTGGCAACACCTGCGAAAAGTTATTATACTGAGCCTGTTTCTGTTTTAATTTCAGATTTCTATTCAAGAGCCGCAAACGGTGGAGTAGGTTCTGCGAAAGCAGCCGGAAATTACGCTGCTTCTTTCTATCCTACCCAGTTAGCGATTGAGGAAGGTTATGAGCAAATCATTTGGACTGACGATGCAACGCACGAATATTTCGAAGAAAGTGGTACAATGAACGTTTTTGTAAGAATTAACGACACCATTTATACCCCTCCAACTTCAGAAAAAATTCTTGACGGGATTACCAGAGACAGCTTCATTCAGTTAGCGAAGAAAAGAGGTATTGAAGTGAAAGTGGAGCCGGTATCTGTAAAAATGGTCATTGAAGCTCAGAAAAACGGAACTCTGAAAGAAGTGTGGGGCGTAGGAACTGCAGTAGTGACCAGCGTTTTCCGTGCTTTAGGTTATAAAGGTGAAAAACTGGAACTTCCAACACTTTCCCCTGAAGAGAGTTTTGCTTTAACGTTACAGAAGGATTTGGTAGATATCCAGACCAACCATTCAGAAGATCCTTTCGGATGGAGAGTTTTGGTGGAAAAAAAGATTTTGGAGACCGTATAAATTCCATTAAACACTTATAATTAAGCCGGGAAAATTTTATCCCGGTTTTTTCGTTTCATCATTTGATACGAATTGCTTATTTTCGCAAAAGTTTTTACGGAATCGCTTCGATTTTAAATACTCTTTTATTATTGGAATTCATCGATTGCGAAAGACTCAAAAAATTAATATTTACATTTGAAAAGAATATTTTTAATATCATCGCTATTACTCATTAGCTGCGCTCAAAACCAGCAGACTCATCCTCCTGTAGGTGGTTTTTTGAGTGAAAAAGATTTAACTACTTCCAAAAACAGAGCTAAAAACCTGAACGAAACGGAAAGAAAACAAATTCAGGACTGGGCGAATAACCAGCCGGAAAAGTTTTATCCGATGAGCCTTAATTATTGGGTGAATGTGGAGAATCTACAGCAGAACCCTAAGAAAAATGATGGCGAAACCATTTCATATCAGTACGAAATGTACGATTTTGATGGGGTAAAGCTTTATGAAGCTCCTAAAAAAAACATTAATGTTCAGTTCGGGCATTTCGAAGAATTAAAAGCGGTGGAAGATGCCTTGAGATATATGAAAAAAGATCAGGAAGCTACACTTTTGGTACCGTCTGTTCTGGCTTTCGGAACTTACGGCGATAATGAAAAGATTCCGAATGACATGCCTTTAATCATCAAAATAAAAATACTGTAAAAAATTAAAGTTAATGGTAAAGAAAAATTTTTTAATCGCATTAGCGGCGATTTCGCTAACTAGTTGCACCCCAATTTATAAAAAAATGAACGTAGACAAAGAAACTTACGAAGGCTTGAAAGACGGCCTTTATGCAAATTTCCAAACTTCAAAAGGAAATATGATTGTGAAATTCGAAGACAAAAAAGCGCCGGTAACGGTTGCCAATTTTGTTGGTTTGGCTGAAGGAAAAATCGAAAACAAAGCTAAAGCGAAAGGAGTTCCTTTTTATGACGGAACAATTTTCCACAGAGTGATTAAGGATTTTATGATTCAGGGTGGTGATCCACAGGGAACAGGAATGGGCGATCCGGGATATAAATTTGATGACGAAAAAAATGATCTGCAGCACACCGGGAAAGGAATTCTTTCCATGGCAAATTCAGGTCCGAATACCAACGGTTCCCAGTTTTTCATTACTGAAGTGGCTACCCCTTGGTTAGATGGAAGACACACCATTTTCGGTTCTGTCGTAAAAGGATTAGAAGTGGTTGACACCATTGCGAATGTTGAAAAAGGAGCTCAGGACAAACCAAAAACTGATATTGTTTTGGAAAAAGTTTCCGTTTTCACTAAAGGTGATGAATATAAAAATTACGACGCTGCGAAAATTTTCAGCGAAGGAAAAGGAAAAATCAAGGAAAACAATAAAGCTGCAGAAGCTAAAATTGAAGCTGACAAAAAGAAAAAGGAGGAAGAGTTTGCTGCAAATCAGCAAAAGCTTGTGGATGATTTAAAAGCCGGAATGCAGGTAACTCCATCAGGTTTATATTACAAAATCACCAAGACAACTTCTGGCGTTTCTCCAAAAGCAGGTGAAGAAGTAGCTGTGCATTACGCCGGAAAATTAGTTGACGGAACTGAGTTTGATTCTTCCTTCAAAAGAAACCAGCCTATCGAAATTCCAATCGGAGTAGGACAGGTGATTAAAGGTTGGGACGAAGGAATCTTATTAATGAAAGAAGGGGAAACCGCAACACTTTTAATCCCATCCGATTTAGGTTACGGAGCAAGAGGTGCAGGAGGCGTGATTCCGCCTAACGCATGGTTGATTTTTGATGTAGAACTTGTAAAAGTAAACAGCAACGCCGTAAAATAAATTGAAACAGAAGATCGTTTTATTTGGTCTTCATTCTGAGATATTTCAAAAATGCAGAACGCCTTAAAAACAATTGTTTTTGAGGCGTTTTTTGTGTGGAAACATTGCAGAAATCTGCAAAATAATAAGATAAAAAAAACCAAAGCAAAATGATTGCTTTGGTTTTTAAATGTATTATAACTGTTGAAGCGTTTTAAATCCTGAGATCCAATGCTATCCAAACGCATTAATTCCCGTAACGTCCATACCGGTAATCAGCAAATGAATATCATGCGTACCTTCATACGTAATCACAGATTCTAAATTTGCGGCGTGGCGCATCATCGGAAATTCGCCCATGATTCCCATTCCGCCAAGCATTTGTCGGGATTCTCTGGCAATATCGATGGCCATTTTTACATTGTTCCTTTTCGCCATTGAAATCTGCGCCGGACTTGCTTTATGTGCGTTTTTGAGATTTCCAAGCTGAAGACAGAGCAACTGTGCTTTGGTTATTTCCGTTAAAAATTCAGCGATTTTTTTCTGCTGTAACTGGAAGCCGGCAATAGGCTTCCCAAACTGTTTTCTTTCTTTGGAATATTGAACTGCCGTACAGTAACAGTCGATTGCAGCTCCGATAACGCCCCACGAAATTCCGTAACGTGCAGAATTTAAACAGGACAGAGGTCCTTTTAATCCAACCACTTTTGGCAATAGATTTTCTTTAGGAACCTTTACGTTATTGAAAACCAGTTCCCCGGTTTTAGATGCACGCAGACTCCATTTGTTATGGGTTTCAGGAGTGGTGAATCCTTCAAAAGCACGTTCCACAATCAGTCCCTGAACTTTTCCTTCTTCATTTTTTGCCCAAACAACCGCGATGTCGCAAAGGGGAGCGTTGGTGATCCACATTTTGGCACCGTTCAGCAAATAATGGTCGCCTTTATCTTCGAAATGGGTTTCCATTGAACTTGGATCAGAACCGTGATTAGGCTCAGTAAGACCGAAGGCGCCAATCATTTCGCCGGAAGCTAAATGGGGTAAGAATTTTCTTTTCTGTTCTTCAGAACCGAATTCATTGATCGGGAACATCACCAGCGAACTTTGTACAGAAGCCGCGGAACGTACCGCAGAATCGCCTCTTTCAAGTTCCTGCATGATGATTCCGTAAGAAATCTGGTCCAGACCGGAACCTCCGTATTCTTCAGGAATATAAGGGCCCAGCGCTCCAATTTTCCCCAGTTCCTTCATCAGGTTTGGAATATCGGTATGATTCTGTGCCGCTTCATCAATTTTTGGCATCACAAAACTTTCAACCCAATCTCTTACAGATTGCCGGATTAACTTGTGTTCATCGGTTAAAAGATCATCCATCAGATAATAATCAGGGATGGTTGTGAGCGGGTAATATGACATAATTTTTAGATTTGGCTAAAATTAGGATTTTTCGGAAAGATGGCGAAATTTTAAAGCAAAATAAAAGCAGAAAACCTATTTTTTATCTACAAATTTGTAGAGATAGGGCGCTTTGTTTGCAGAACCGTCAAAAAACTTTTCCAGCCGCTCCAGTGAGTTAAGAGCAAGGATTTTTCGCTGAAAATTATTTCTTCTGAATTTTTCATTAAGGACAGTTTCGTAAACGGTCTGCAATTCTTTCATCGTGAATTTTTCCGGAAGCAGATTGCTCGCAACGATTTGGGTATCAATGTTTTTACGGATATGATTAAGTCCGATACTGATAATTCTTTCATGATCGAAAGCCATATTCGGAAGTTTATCTACTTCGAACCAGGCACAGGTTTCATTAAACGCATCCGGAAAAGTATCCACCAGTGTGAAATCAATTAAACTGCAGTAACCAACGGTAATGAACCGCTGAAAGATCCAGTGTTCTTTCGGAACTTCAATATTTTTATTTTTCAGAAGAATTTGGTGAACGTTATTTTCTGTTCTGTCCTTTCGCCCAAAGGTGTGGAACTGCTCCAGAAAAATATCGGAAAGATGCGTCCTTTCATAAAGTACGCGGGATGCTGCCTCGCGCAGATCTTCGTCATTAAAAACAAAGCCGCCAGGAAGCGACCATAAATCGAGATCGTGATATTTTAAAAGCAAAACTTTCAGAATTCCGTTGGAAAACCCAAAAATAGCACAGTCCACAGAGAGGTGGTCCACGAATTCTTTAGTATCGATAAGCTGCTGTAAATTCTGTTTGTTTTTGGTATCGTCGATTCTCATAGTAAGACAAAATTAATAATTATTTTCTTTTTTTGAGACATAAGATTTAAAATAAATAAAACTTAAACCAAAAAGTACAATTACTGCTAACGAAATGAAGAATGCGTAATAATTTCCGTAATGGTACTGAAAAAGATAAGACATCATGACCGAGCCGAATGAGCTGCCCATGGATGAGAAAATGACGATGAGTGAGGTGAAGATATTGATGTCGTTTTTGGGAATGTTGGTAATCATGCGCGAACTGATGACCGGATAAAGCGGCGCCAGAAATAACCCGATGAGCGGAAAAATAAACAGGGAAACTTTGGTATAACCGTTTAACAATAAGGTTTGGGAAAATATCAGCATCAGAAATATGATAATGACGCACACCATAAAATACCGGAAAAGGGAAAAGCGCTGGATGATATTTGCAGTCACCATGCGGCCGATAAACGAGAAAAGCGCCAGAAATGCCGAGGCCTGAAGTGCAAAAAATGAATTCACGTTCAGGTGGTTTTTATAAAAAGAAGGCAGCCAGGAATTGAAATTCTGCTCGATAAATACAATGCTGAAAATTGTCATTAAAAAAAGAAGGTGTCTCCTGTTGAGGAACTTCGTGAAAGAAACCAACGAAGTTTTCTGACCGGCAGCGGGATTGTCGGAGATTTCTGTTCTGAATAATATAAATACATTCACAAATGCCAAAAGGGAAATCAGCAGGAAACCGAATTTCCAGTATTCCGAATATTCACTTGCGATCAGCCATCCGAAACCAAGATTCACTACGAAAATACCGATCATAAAGGAGGCTTCCACGCTGCTCATCACTTTAGCGAGGGCAGTTTCGTTAAGAATATTATTTCTGAGGATTCCGTACACCGAAATTTTCGCCAGAGAAAAACTTATCCCAATTACCGCAAACCAAACTTTGAAAAACCAGAATACATCAAGCAATGGAAGGAGGAAACAACAGATACCAACCGTCAGTAAAGACAAGATCAGGGATTTTTTTGTTCCAAAACGGTTGATAAAACTGGCTGCAAAAAGTGATATGAACGCGATCGGCAAATCTTTAAAAGCCTCTAAGAACCCAAGTTTGCTGTAGGAAATGTCGTTTCCCGCAAGCTGCAGGATGACGATGCCCATACAGTTCAGCACCATAGAAAAAATCAGAAAACTGATCTTTAACGGGAATGAGATGGATTTATATTTTATAAACATTCAAATAAATTTTTGTTCCAGCGTTCAATTTTGGGGATTAAAATTAGATTAATTCTGTCTTAAATTAACAAAAATTAAACATTCGAAGGCTCAAAAATACTGGAAAAATTGAAATAAGTTAAAAAAAAATAGAAGTTGTCAAAAAAAAAGATAAATTTATTGTCTCATATTGAGATAACAAAAACTAAAATAATATGAATTTAAAGTATTCTAAAAGTCTGGGATTAGTCGCAGTACTTTATTTTACAGTAAACATGAATGCTCAGGTTTCCGATTCTTTGAAGGAGAAGAAAATTGAGGAAGTAGTGGTGATTGGTTATGGATCGGTAAAAAAACAGCAGCTGACCAGTGCGGTTTCTACCGTGAAGGCAGATGCTTTTGCAGAGAGGCCCATCTACAGTGCGGCTCAGGCCTTACAGGGTAACGCTTCGGGAGTTCAGGTAGTGCAGCCGTCGGGTAAACCTGGTGCTGCATTGCAGGTAAAAATCCGGGGGAACAACTCGATTTCTTCCGATACCAATCCTTTGTATGTAGTGGACGGAATTCAGACTTATGATATTTCAGGAATTAATCCAAATGATATCATTGAAATGACTATTTTGAAAGATGCCACTTCTACAGCAATTTATGGGGTAAACGGAAGTTCAGGGGTTGTTATTATTACTACTAAAAAAGGAAAACCGGGAACACCGCAATTAGGCTTTACCGCATATTGGGGAGTTTCTAAAGTGGTAAATAATGTTGATGTTCTAGATTTAGATCAGTACAAAAAACTGATCGGTGAAATAAATCCTAATTACTTAGTTACTGCAAATGATTCTAAATATGCAGGAATTAATACCAACTGGAAGGACGAAGTTTACAGAACAGGTTTCGACCAGAATTATAATGTTTCTTATTCGTTCGGTTCTAAAGGGGTGCGTGCTTACACCGCTTTGGGATACCAGGGAATCAGCGGGATTATCAAACCTTCAAAATTTGACCGGGTTTCAGCAAAGGTAAATCTTGATGCTGAGATTGCTCCCTGGTTGAAATTAAATACCAGCCTAAACTATTTCAATACCCAATTAAAAAACACTTCTGATAATTTAAGTACAGCCAGAGGTGGAGTAGTATTGAGTGCACTGAATACCCCTGCGTTTTTACCTATCTACGGAAGCCAGGTTAACGGTGTTCCGCTGGGGACCGACGGACAGCCGCTGGATGGTTATAAACCGGGACAGTTTACGCCAAACCCGTACCAGTCATCATGGGAAAACCCGGTAGCCTATCAGTCATCTCAGGATGATTATAGCACCAACAGATTTATGAGTAACTTGGGTCTGGATGTGAAACTTGCAAAAGGATTCACCTGGAAACCCTCGGTAAGTTATGAAGTGGTGGATCTGCAAAATGACAAATTCACTGACGGATACCTAACCAATTACGGAAGACAGAACAAAGGAATCGGCAGCGACAACAATTCCGTTTGGGCAAATTATTTCTTCGAAAACACTTTGAATTACAGTTTTAAGAATGATACGCATGACTTGGGACTGTTATTGGGACATTCCATTCAGGAAAATAAATATACATTCCATGGTTTTTCCGGAAACGAATTTCCAACCGGAACATCAGTATTTAATATTAATACCGCAAAATTCCCGCACGAATACTATACCCAAAATGTTAAAAGATACATGTCTGAATTCGGACGGGCTGTGTATACACTGAACGGAAAGTACACCGTAATGGCAGTGTTCCGTGCAACAGGAGCTTCACAGCTTGCTGACGGTAACAAATGGGGATTCTTCCCTGGAGTTTCCGGCTCGTGGATGGTATCAAACGAAGAATTCCTGAAAAACAGTTCTGTTATTTCAGAATTTAAAATAAGAGGAGGCTGGGGAAAAACGGGTAACGTCTCTGCAATTCCGGAATATGCTCACTTTGCATTAAATCATCTTAGTGAATTAGGACCTAACGGTGTATGGAGTATCAACCAATTTGAAACCAGCGATCTTACCTGGGAAACTACTGCGGACACTAATATCGGTTTAGATTTAGGATTTGCTCAGCAAAGAATTAAATTAACCCTTGATGCATACCAGAGAAAAACTTCAGACCTTATTATTCCGATTACTTTCCCGTTTGCAAATATTCCTTTCCTGAAGAATGCAGGTAATATGGAGAATAAAGGTATTGAAGCAACCTTAAATACTCAGAATTTTAAAACTCAAGATTTCACCTGGTCTACCAATTTCAATATTTCAGCAAACAAAAATGAAATAACAAAAATCAATTATACCCCTACAATTGATGCCGCAGGTTTTGAAACTGTTGGTGAATCGGCAGTAAGACTTCAGGAAGGCCAGCCGGTGGGAACATTTTTTGGGTATTTAGTTGATCGGGTAGACCCGGCTACAGGATCTTTACTATACAAAGATCTTAACGCAAACGGATATTTTGACCCGGGTGACCGAACAATTATTGGAAATCCTAATCCTAAATTTACTTTTGGTTTCTCCAATAATTTAACCTACAAAGGTGCTTATCTGGATGTTTTATTTACCGGTTCCCACGGAAACGATATCTTCAACGCTTCCAGACTGGATTTGGAACTGATGAATGATTTTAAAAATCAGTCTACTGTAGTTTTAGACCGTTGGACCACACCCGGACAAATCACCAATATTCCAAAAGCAGCTGATCCGGATGCACTTCATATCTCCGACAGATTTGTCGAAGACGGTTCGTTTATTAAGTTGAAAGCGGTTACATTGGGATACAATTTCAAGAACCTTTTCAAAGGGGTAAGCAGTGTTAATTTGTATGTGACAGGTCAGAATCTTGTAACGTGGACAAACTATACAGGATTTGATCCTGAAGTAAATGCTTTCAGCAATACAGCTGGTGTTTTCGGGATTGATTATGGAACATATCCGCAAGTACAGACATATATTTTCGGGTTAAAAGCCAATTTTTAAACAGTAATTTTTAAAATTTAAAAAAATGAAACTAAAACATAAAACAGTTTATTTTGCATCAGTTTTGGCTCTGGGAACAGCGGTAATCACTTTGAATTCCTGTTCAAGATATCTGGACACAGAACCTATCACTGATCAGGTCGTTGAAGAAAGTGCACCTATCAAAGACGCGGCAGATGCTGAAGATAAAATGACCTCCATTTATTCTGAATTTGGTGGGGAATTTTGGCAGCTGGATCAGTTTATGAACGGCGATTCGCAAACCGATATAGCGTATGCAGGAGCTGATAACGTTCAGAATTTTCAACAGGATGAATACAGAATCCTTGCAACCAACGGAAACGTGAATAGAGACTGGAATTACCTCTACAATTTTATTTTTAAATGCAATCTGGTTCTTAATAATATAGACAATGTTGCTGGGGTGAGTACAGCTCGGAAAGCAGAAATGAAAGCCGAAGCTTCGATTCTGAGATCTTTAGCATATTTTCATGCCGTTCAGCTGTGGGGTGACGTTCCTTTGGTAACCAAAGCAATCACTTCAGTAAACTCTTCGAATTTTGATGAAGTATATGCGCAGACATTCCCAACCAGAAAACCTGTTACAGAAGTATATGCAATGATTATTTCTGATCTGGAAGGTGCTTTAGCTTCGGCTCCGGCAAATTCAGAAAAATACCGTGCCAACAAAGGAGCTGCTTACGGTCTTTTAGCAAAAGTATATGCAACCAAACCAAGCCCAGATTGGGCAAAAGTGAAGCAGTACTGCGACTTGGTTTCAGGATATTCACTTCTTCCGCTTTATGACAATCTGTTTGACGGAACTCACGAAGGAAATGCAGAATCAATTTGGGAAGCCAACGGAAATGGTGGAAATATCTGGGCTTGGGGAACATTTATGTTTGCCGGAACCGACTGGAAAAAATTCAATACGCCTTCTAATGATTTGGTAAAAACATTCAGTGATGAAGGAGATACCCAAAGATTAAATGCATCGGTACTGTTTTCACCAACAACAGTGAGCTGGTCTGACAGTTTTTGGCCAAGTAACCATTTTCCGTTTGCAAACAAAATGAGGCTAACTGATGGTAACCAGAATTTCTATATTTTAAGATATGCAGATATTTTATTATTAAAAGCTGAAGCTAATGTGCAGAGCGGAGATTTATCTGGAGCAGCCACCTTGGTAAATCAGGTTCGTACAAGGGTAGGATTGTCACCAATTTCAATTGCAAGTGCAGATGACGGCATCAACAAAATTCTCAAAGAAAGAAAAATGGAACTTGCTTTTGAAGGACACCGGTGGTTTGATTTAAAAAGAACCGGTAAAGCGATCGCTGTACTTTCCCAACAGAAAGACGCGAATGGTGTTGTGCTCCCTTATGCGGCCAACCTTACACAAAACAGATTGCTTTGGCCAATTCCCCAGCCTCAAATGGATAAGAATGCCAATTTAGTTCAAAACCCAGGTTATTAATTATGAAGATCATAAAAATAAAGAGTTCTTTTTTAAAAAGTGCTGCACTTAGCGGTGTAGCGCTTTTTTCTTTGCTCTCTTGCGGGAACAGAGCAGCGGTAGAAACGGAAACTCCCGCAAATAAGAAGATTGAATTCTGGCTTACCAAAGGCGATGAATCAGTAAAACTGCAGCAACAGAATTCTTTTCTGTTCTCTAATGTTTCCAATGGTTTTCAAACCATCGAAATTGACGGATCACAGCAGTTCCAGACTGTTGACGGGTTTGGTTATACGCTTACAGGAGGTAGTGTACAAGTCATTAACAGACTTTCAGCAGCTAAGCGAAAAGCTCTTTTGAACGAAATTTTCGGAAGTGCTGAAAACGCAATTTCTGTGAGTTATTTAAGACTGAGCGTCGGCGCGTCAGATCTGGACGGTGAAGTTTTTTCCTATAATGACCTTCCGACAGGACAAACGGATATTAATCTGGAGAAATTCAGTTTAGCGAGAGACAAAGATTTAATTGCAATGCTGAAAGAAATTCTTGCAATCAATCCGAAAATTAAAATTATTGCCGCACCTTGGTCGCCTCCGGTTTGGATGAAAGATAACGGAAGCTCAGTGGGAGGCAGTTTAAAACCTGAATTTTACGGTGTTTATGCTAAATATTTCGTGAAATATATTCAGGGAATGAAAAAGGAGGGAATTACCGTTAATGCGATCACGCCTCAAAACGAACCGCTGCATCCGGGAAATAATCCAAGTCTTTTGATGACTTCCGAAATGCAGAAAGATTTTATTAAAAATCACTTAGGTCCGGAATTTAAAAAATCAGGGATTTCAACAAAAATTGTAGTGTACGATCACAACTGCAATAAACCCGAATATGCCATTAATATTTTAGATGACCCGGAAGCCAACAAATACATTGACGGCTCAGCCTTTCATTTATACGAAGGTGATATTTCTGCGTTAAGTACAGTTCACAATGCTCATCCCGACAAAAGTTTATATTTTACAGAACAGTGGACCGGCTCCAGAGACAGTTTTAATGGAGATTTAAACTGGCATACAAAAAATGTAATTATCGGTTCGATGAGAAACTGGAGCAAAATCGCTCTGGAGTGGAATCTTGCCAACGATGCCAATTTTCAGCCTCATACGCCGGGTGGCTGTACCGAATGTAAAGGAGCCATTACCATTAATTCTTCTGAAGAATTTACACGAAATGTTGCCTATTACATCATCGGACACGCTTCTAAATTTATCCCGCAGAACTCCGTTAGAATTGCTTCAACACAAACAGGAACTCTTGCTACTGCAGCGTTTATAACTCCTTCAGGAAAAAAAGTACTTATTGTACAGAATGACAGCGACAGTGTTGAAAATTTCAATATTAAAACAAAAGGAAATTCAGCACAGGTTTCAATTCCGGGGAAATCTGCGGCAACCTATATTTTTTAAAAATTTTAAATGAAAAAACTCTTTCTTTCCCTGTTCATTGTAAGTTGTGGTATTCACCTTTCAGCACAAAAATCTGTTGCCCAAAAAGTGTCAGATTTATTGGCTAAAATGACCATCGAAGAAAAAGCCGGCCAGCTCAGTCAGCTCAATTCCGATTGGGAAGATCTTACCGGTCCTATTCTTCAGAAAAAAGATGAAGACAAAGTGGCGCTCATTCAACAGGGAAAATTAGGGTCTATTCTTAATGTCCGTTCGGTCGTCCAAACCAGAATGCTTCAGGAATACGCCATGAAATCAAGGCTGAAAATTCCTTTGCTTTTCGGGCAGGATGTGATCCATGGTTTCCGAACCACATTTCCGGTGAATATCGGTCAGGCGGCAAGCTGGGATTTAAATTTAATTGAAAAATCAGAAAGAATTGCAGCTACAGAAGCTTCCGCTTTCGGGATCCACTGGACCTTTGCGCCAATGGTGGATATTTCAAGGGATCCACGATGGGGAAGAGTCATGGAAGGAAGCGGTGAAGATACCTATTTGGGAAGTCTGATCGGCGTTGCACGGGTAAAAGGTTTCCAGGGGAAAGGTTTGGGAAATATTGATGCCGTAATGGCGACTGCCAAACATTTCGCAGCTTATGGTGCTGCCGTTGGCGGACGCGATTATAATTCAGTAGACATGAGTTTGCGCCAGCTTCACGAAACTTATCTGCCGCCTTTTAAAGCAGCTGCAGAAGCAGGAGTGGCCACTTTCATGAATTCATTTAATGATATTAATGGAATTCCCGCAACCGGAAGCAAATATCTTCAGAGAGATTTACTCAAGAATAAATGGGGCTTCAAAGGTTTTGTGGTTTCAGATTGGGGCAGTGTCATCGAAATGGTGAACCACGGCTTTGCAAAAGATAAAACGGATGCTTCGCTGAAAGCCATTCTTGCAGGAAGTGATATGGATATGGAAAGCCGCGCTTACATTGAAAGTCTCCCGCAATTGGTGAAAGACGGAAAAGTTGATATCAGGATCATCGATGATGCAGTGAGGAGAGTTTTAACCAAAAAATTTGAGCTCGGTCTATTTGATGATCCTTTTAAATTCTGCAACGAAGACAGACAGAAACAGCAAACAAACAATATTGAAAACAGAAAATTCGGAAGAGAGTTCGGTGCTAAAAGTATTGTTCTTCTTAAAAATGAAATTCAAATTCTCCCACTTTCAAAATCTACAAAAACGGTTGCTTTAATCGGGCCTTTTGGCAAAGAAACGGTGGCCAACCACGGCTTTTGGTCCGTTCCTTTTAATGATGATAAAGACAGAATCATCACGCAATATGACGGAATTAAAAATCAGCTTGATAAAAACTCAACTTTGCTCTACGCAAAAGGAAGTAATGTCGATGATCAGGACAGATCGATGTTTGCAGAAGCGGTAGAAACTGCAAAAAAAGCAGATGTAGTGATTATGACTTTAGGCGAAGGTCACGCGATGAGTGGCGAAGCGAAAAGCCGCAGCAATATTCACTTTTCTGGTGTTCAGGAAGAATTGTTGAAAGAAATTCACAAAACCGGAAAACCTGTCATTTTAATGATTAATGCCGGAAGACCCTTGGTTTTCGATTGGGCATCCGATAATATTCCGACTATTATTTACACTTGGTGGCTAGGAACTGAAGCCGGAAATTCAATCGCCGATGTTCTTTTCGGAACCGTAAATCCCGGCGGAAAATTACCGATGACTTTTCCAAGAACTGAAGGACAGATTCCGGTGTATTACAACCATTACAATACAGGAAGACCGGCTGCAAAATCTACGGACAGAAACTATGTTTCCGCGTATATCGACCTCGATAATGACCCGAAATATCCTTTCGGTTTTGGATTGAGTTATACCAATTTCAGTTATTCTGATTTTAAATTGAGTTCAGAAAATCCTAAGGGAAACCAAACTTTAAATATCAATGTAACCATCACCAACAAAGGCAATTTTGATGGGGAAGAAGTGGCGCAGCTTTATATCCGCGATTTGGTGGGAAAAGTGGTTCGTCCTGTGAAGGAATTAAAAGGTTTCCAGAAAATATTCCTTAAAAAAGGTGAAAGCAAAACTTTGACCTTCAAACTGTCACCAGAAAGTCTGAAATTTTATGATGACGATCTGAATTACGACTGGGAAGAAGGCGAATTCGACATCATGGTCGGAACCAATTCCAACGACGTTCAGACCAAAAGAATTTACTGGAAAAAATAAACTTACTGCTTGACTAACCATGATAAACAAACCGGAAAGATCTAAATAGATGAAACAAAAAATCACCATATTGTTATTGATTTTCTGTGTTAAATTATTCACGGCAAATGTTTCTGTACCGTATTTTTTCTCTGATAATATGGTGTTGCAGAGAGGGGCTAAAATTCCCGTTTGGGGATTCGCAAAACCGAATGAAAAGGTTTCTGTGGCTTTTAAAAATCAGATAAAAACGACAGTTGCTGACACTTCAGGAAACTGGAAAGTGCTTTTGAATGAAGAAAAATTCGGTGGTCCTTTCGAGTTGAAAATTACCGGTGAGAACGAAATTATTTTAAAGAACATCGTAGTCGGTGATGTCTGGCTTTGCAGCGGACAAAGCAATATGGAATGGAATTTGGCAAGATCCGAAGGTTTTCAGAATGAACTGTCTCAGCAGAATTTCCCTTTAATCCGACATATCAAAATCAATAAATCCATCAATACCTTTCCACAGAAAAATATTGAACAGACGGAATGGAAAGTTGCAGATGCTTCAACAATCGGAGATTTTTCCGGAGTTGCTTATTTTTTCGCTAAAAAAATGTTCCGGGAAACAAAAGTCCCAATTGGATTGATCAATTCTTCTTGGGGCGGAACGAATATTGAAACCTGGATTCCAGGAGAAGGTTTTGAAAATTCTGACGATTTTAAAAACATGATTTCTAAAATGCCGAAGATTTCGGTTGATTCATTACTGAACCTTTCCAGCGCTTCTAAAATTGCCAATATTGAAAAGAATCAGAAAATAAAGATTAAAGATTTCAACGGGCTTGAATTTTTAAAAAATAATTTTGATGAAACAAATCTTGCAGAAATTAAGCAGCCGAAAGCTTGGGAAGAACAGGGCTATGAAGGTCTGGACGGAACAGTCTGGCTCAGAAAAACCATCAATTTAACTCAGCAAGATCTCGATGAAGATGCGAAACTGTATCTTTCGAAAATTGACGACGACGATGCAACTTATTTCAACGGAATTCAAGTGGGAACTAACAGTGGTTATGATGTAAACCGCATTTACGAGATTCCGAAAAACTTGCTGAAGATTGGAAACAATGTGATTGTCATTAAAGTAACCGATAATGGCGGCGGAGGCGGAATTTGGGGGGAACCCGAAAATCTTAAACTCATAACCTCAAAAAACACCCTTTCACTTGCCGGAAACTGGAAAATATCCGTTGAAAAAATACTTAATAAAATTAGCGAAAATGAGTTTCCTGGTTTGGTCTATAACGCAATGATTGCGCCACTTGTTCCTTTCCAAATCAAAGGAATATTGTGGTATCAGGGTGAGTCCAATATCGACAGAGCGGTGGAATACAAAAAGAGTTTTCCGTTATTAATTAACAGTTGGCGTGAAAAATTCGGGAAAGATTTGCCGTTTTACTTTGTACAGCTCGCCACTTTTACCATTTCAGGAAATAACAGCAATGAAGGAAATTCATGGGCCGAATTGCGTGAAGCTCAAACCCATACTTTGAAAGTAAAAAACACCGGAATGGTGGTTACAACAGACATTGGAAACCCGGGTGACATTCATCCGGCCAATAAAAAATCAGTGGGTGACCGGTTAGCGGATTTGGCTTTGAAAAACGGAAATATAAGTCCGGTTTTTAATGATTTTAAAATTCAGAAAAACAAAATTTCTGTAGGTTTTAAACCAGATTTAAACCTGAAAACTTCTGATGACTCAAGCATTGTAAAAGGATTTGAAATTGCCGGAAATGATCAAATCTTTTATCCGGCGACCGCAAAACTAGTAAAAAACAGAGTAGTAGTCTCCTGTGAAAATGTAAAAAATCCTGTTGCGGTGAGATTTGGCTGGAAGGGTGATGCTTCGGAAATTAATTTATTTACGGAGAAGAATTTGCCTGTTTCGCCTTTCAGAACAGATGATTTTCCTTTGACGACAAAAGATGTTTCTTATCAAATAAATTTAAAATAAATGAAAAATTCAATCTATAAAAATATTGCAGCTTCCGTTTTATTTCTGGGAATTGTCCTCGGTTGTAAAAATCAGACAGCGCTGATCAAAGATGGCAAAACCTTGGTTTGGAGCGACGAATTTAACGGGAAAGGTTTGCCTGATTCCACCAAATGGAATTATGATGTTGGCGGCGATGGCTATGGAAACAACGAAGCACAGTTTTACACCAAAAACCGTCTGGAAAATGCAAGACAGGAGAACGGAAATTTAATTATCGAAGCAAGAAAAGAAAACTGGGAAAACAGCAAATATACTTCTGCAAGACTATTGACGAGAGGAAAACATTCCTGGAAATACGGAACTTTCGAGGTCCGTGCGAAACTTCCGAAAGGTCGCGGAACCTGGCCTGCCATCTGGATGATGAGCGAAAATATGAAGGAATGGCCCGATGACGGCGAGTTGGATATCATGGAACATGTAGGTTTTAATCAGGGTTTTATTCATGCCACAGCGCATACGAAAAAGTACAACCACATGATTAACACCCAAAAAACCGATACGTTGGTGGTGAATGATGCTTCAGAGAAATTCCATGTCTATAAAATGGATTGGACACCTGAAAAAATTGACGTTTACGTAGATAACAAAAAATATTATACCTACGTGAATACTGAAAAAACCTACGATGCCTGGCCTTTCGACCAACCTTTTTTTATGATTCTTAATTTAGCGGTTGGCGGCGACTGGGGCGGACAGAAAGGAATTGATGACAGCATTTTTCCGCAAAAATTCTACATCGATTATGTGAGGGTGTACGCACCGAATAAGTAAATAAATAAAAAGTTATTATGAAAAAAATATTGATTTCATGTTTCATGATCGGCGCTTTTTTTAATGGATATTCCCAGAATTACTGGAAGAATAATACTAAAAAAACAGCGAAGGTGATTTTAACCAATTCAGGAACTAAAGAAAAACTTTCAGATAAAGGACAGGTGCAGTTTGAAAAATTTCCTCAGCCAAAGGAAACGGATGCGTGTATTTTCGTCGATCCGGATTTTAAGTACCAGAAACTGATTGGAATTGGCGGGGCAATAACAGATGCTTCGGCCGAAACGTTTTACAAAATGCCGAAAGCAAAACAGAAAGAAATTCTTGATGCTTATTATGGTAAAAACGGTCTTGGATACACGGTTGTTAGAACCAATATGAATTCCTGCGATTTTTCCAGTGATTCTTATACTTACGTAGAAGATAACGACACTTCTCTGAAATCATTTTCTGTTGCGCACGATGAGAAATTTAAAATTCCGATGATCAAAGAAGCACAGAAACTCATCGGCAAAGATTTCACTTTTTACTTCTCACCCTGGAGTCCGCCGGCGTGGATGAAATCCAACAACAGCATGCTGAAAGGCGGAAGACTGGAAGAAAAACATTACCAGACATGGGCTGATTATTATATTAAATTCATCAACGAGTATCAGAAAAGAGGCATCAATGTTTGGGGATTAACCATCCAAAACGAACCGATGGCAACACAAACCTGGGAATCCTGCATTTATACCGCAGATGAAGAAGGCGACTTTTTAAGAAATAATTTAGGTCCGGCTTTATGGAAAAATTGTTTCAAAGACAAAAAAGTAATGATTTGGGATCATAACCGTGATTTAATTTATCAGAGAGCCACAACGACTCTTCAGGATCCGGAAACCGCAAAATATGCCCACGGAATCGGGTATCACTGGTACGAAACCTGGAATAACAAAACCCATTTATTCGACAATTTGGGCGAAACGCAGCGTGCATTTCCGAATATGTTTCTGGCATTTACGGAAGGCTGCAAAGAACAGTTCAAGATGGAAGGAATTTATGATGTTTCCCTTGGGGAATTATATGGCAGAAATATGCTGAACGATTTCAACAAAGGAACGGCACTTTGGACAGACTGGAATGTTTTACTTGATGAAACTGGTGGTCCAAATCATGTAGGAAACTTCTGTTTCGCACCGGTTATTGCCGATACAAAAACAGGCGAAGTACATTATACCTACGAATACTATTACATTGGTCACGTTTCCAAATACATCAAACCGGGTGCTCAGCGCATAGGAAATTCTTCTAACAGGGCGGCTCTTATTTCCACTGCTTTTATGAATGAAAACGGCGAACTGGTTACCGTAATTATGAATGAATCAGATAAAGATACCGACGCTTACCTTTGGATTGAAGGGCAGGCTGCAAAATTATCAGTTCCGGCACATTCAATACAGACCGTAATATTATAGTTAGATTTTTACATTAAAAGGGAAGAGCAACCAACGGGTTGCTCTTCTTTTATTTTTACTGATCTCAAAACATTATTTCGAAGTGAATTTTTTCTCAAAATCCTTACAGTCTACCTGTTTTAGGGCCTGTCCGTCATATTTTATTTTTGCTGGATTTGCGTATAGGTCTTTATTTCCTTCCACTTTATGATCGCCAATTCCTTCAATCAAATTGCCATCTTTCTTAAGGAAATAAATCTCCCGTTCAGAACTGGTACCTTCCGCCTCGAATTTGTAGCTTAACTTCAGCGTATCACCGTTCTGCGTTCCCATCACATCTCCAACAGAACTGTCTTTTTCGAAGTTTTTATAGCGCATTTTCCCTATGATAGTGCCCAAATTATCATCTAATGACACAAAAACAGAATCCTTTCCGGTGGCTGTGAAATAACAGGTTTGTAGGGTAGAAGACTCAACCGGTTCGTTAGATTCCGGAACGGTAACAGAATCGGGTGGAGTGGTTTGGGTATCAACTGTTTCAGTAGATTTTTTTTCGCAACTTATCGCTGTAATAACGATTAATGCCGATAAAATGTAGTTTTTCATAGTAATATTTATTATTGTAAAACTACAGAATTTTTTTAATACATATTTATATATTATGTTAAATTGAGTCAATCTTTCCGTTGAAATTTGTTTAAACAGTTTTTAGTAAAAATTAAATTTGATCTCGATTTAAGAAATCAACGGAAATATTTTTCAAAATAGGCGGATAAATAAAACGGTTAGTTATTGTTTAGCAAAAACGTCTTCACAAATTTTTGCTTAATTTTATTTCAAATATTTTTATTTATTAATCGCTGAGAATTGCTTTTAAAATATTTTCGAATAGTTCTAGTAATTTATGGGAATTTATTTGAGCTTAGTGATCGCAGAATTAAAAATAAAATAATTTTTTAGTGAATTTTCTAATCGCTGAGAATCGTCTGTAATTTTTTTAAGAACACTAGTACGTTTTATTTGAGTGGAATTATTGAAGACTTACAGTTTAAAGGATACAAAAGGTTTGAATATATTTGATAATAATCAAATAAGTTGATTTGACCAGTAATTTGGAATCTATTTAACAATGTAAAGAACTATTATAAAAAGTCCTATAATTTATATTATGTTAAATTGGATTTATTTTTCAGAATCTGTAATTATTAGTCTTAACCAGCAATGGCGATAATTTTCTGATGTATTGATAAACCTGTTCTTTCCTTTTTCTCAGCATTCATATAATTTTTATCAAACGACTGTTTCACAGAATTGCTACTCAAAAAGGTAAAAATCTGAAGATGCTCCAAAAAAATATGAAACAATCTTCAAAATAAATATGAAAAAAAAGTCTTCCGTTTCCGGAAGACTTTAAAGATTATTTTTTCAAACATTTTTCAAGAAACTGATCCTGTTCCCACAAAACATGCATGATATTTTCCTTCGCTGCATAACCGTGAGCTTCTTTTGGCAAAAGTACCATCCTTACAGGTGCTCCAAGGTTTTTCAGTGCCTGAAAATATCTTTCAGTCTGCAAAGTGAAAGTTCCCGGATTATTATCTGCATCACCATGGATAAGCAATAATGGTGTCTTCATTTTGTCCGCGTTCATAAATGGCGACATAGTATTGTAAATCTCCGGAACGTCCCAGTAATTTCTCTGTTCGCGCTGAAATCCGAACGGCGTTAAAGTTCTGTTATACGCGCCGCTCCGAGCAATTCCACACGCATAATCTTTGGAATGCGTCAAAAGATTTGCCGTCATGAATGCACCATAAGAATGCCCTCCTACAGCTACTTTTTTTCTGTCAATATATCCCCGCTCATCCAACGCATCGATCGCGGCTTTTCCATTGGCTACCAACTGAGAAATGAATGTATCATTCGGTTCTGTTTTTCCTTCACCAATAATCGGAAATGCAGCATCATCCAGAACTGCATAGCCTTTTGCGACCCAATAGATAAACGATCCGTAGCTCGGAAACGTAAAATCGTTCGGGTTTTGGGTATTTTGTCCTGCGGTATCTTTGTCTTTATATTCTGTTGGATACGCCCAAATTAACAGCGGAAGTTTTTCCTTATGGTTTTTTCTGTCATAGTTTGCAGGCAGATAAAGAGTTCCGGTAAGTTCTACGCCGTCGTTTCTCTTGTATTTGATAACTTCTTTATAAACATCTTTAATGCTTTCAAACGGATTTGCAAACTGAGTAACAGCCTTGCCTTTACCGTTTTTAATATTTCTTACGAAATAGTTTGGATATTGGCTTGAGGACTGCTCCACTACCAAAACATCGCCTTTTTTAGCGTCCAGAATATCTACGATATTTTCTTTTGAATTTTTAAGTTTTGAAGTGTAAATTCTTTTCTTGGTTAATGAATTAAAATCAAATTCATCAATGAAAGGAAACTGACCGTCTTTCGTAAATCCTGCTCCTATCAGATTCGTTTTATTGTTTTTAACGTCGATAACGTATCTTCCATATTGGTTTTTGGTCGTATTGAAAGTACCCGGATCGCTGTAAACATCCTGAGAATTACGGTCTTCAATAATTTTCGAACTGTTATCTTTTAGATTAATTAAATAAGATTTTGTGTTTCTTGTGTCATACCAACCATCCGAAACTACGGCAAAATCTGCATTGGACCAATCAACGCCGTTAAAACGCTGCTGAGTCTTAAAGAAAGATTTCGGTGCATTATTGAAAGGCGCCTCCCAAAGGAAAATCTCATCTCTGTAATCTGCCGTTTTTGCCTGATCACCTCCATCCAAAGCTTCAGCATAAACCAGTGTTGAAGGTTGGTCATCCCGCCAGCTCATGTTTCTTTTTCCAGTTCTTACCGATGAAAAACCTTTCGGCATTATTTCGTTCAAAGGAACCTCATTTACGGTTTTGACTAAATTTCCGTTAGCGTCGTAAACATTGGCAGTCATTGAAAATCTGCTTAAAGGAACAATATAGGAGTACGGTTTCTGAATGGTGGTAAGCATTAAATAATTACCGTCTGGGGAAAAACTTACTCCGGAATAAATTTCGGCAGATTTAAAAGGCTCGGAATTTCCGTTTAAAGAAACTTTTACCAGTTCCGATTTGGCCAAAGTTTCAAAATTAGCTTCATCCTGTGGATTTTTAAGCAGATCCTGGTAGGTTCTGTTTTGCGAAACTTTCCCGTCAGAGCTGGAAACTGTCGGTCCCGTTGGAAGCGTTGTTTTATCGTCGATCAGCGCGTTTCTGCCGGCCGGAATCTGTTTTACCAAAAGTGTTTCCGAATCTTTCATCCATACATAAGGCGCACCTAAATTGGCGTTCAGGTTATCTGCAGTTATTTTTTTCGTGGTATTCGAAGCCAGATCCAAGATCCACAGTTCAACACCTTTGGAAGTCGTGTTGGTAAAAGCCAGTTTTTTTTCATCGGGTGAAAAAGCCGTGTAGGCGATTTTGGGATTTGACGGCAGTCCGTTCACCTGAACTTCAGATTTGTCAGTAAGCTTTCTTATTTTAAGGTTATTGGAATAAGTGATGCTGCTGGAAATATTGGTCACAGGATTCACTCTTAATCCGGCCAGTTTCATTTCTTCCTGATTGAGGTCGTCCAATGACTTATAGGTTGGGCGGTAAGAAAAGACCATCCAGTCTTTTTTGCTGTTCATCATCACACTGGGTGCTCTTTGGAATTCCGCAAGCTGAAGGATTTCAGCGGAAGGTTTTTGATAAGCGACGCTTTCCTGCGCATTGGCAAATACAGCAAAAAGAAATGCAACTGCCGTTAATCTCAGATTCATAAATATATTTTTAAAAGTTTATTACAAAAAAAATGCATAAACAGACGTTAATGCATTGCAGATGTTGCCATCATGGTTACCATTTAGATTCCTGCCTTTTCCCTATCATATAATCGATGGAATATCGTCCGGGTCCAAAAGCAAAAAATATAAGATATACCGAAAGGTAAAGCAAACTTGTTTCTTTTTTGGGGAAAGGATCGCCACTGTGAATTACCAGTCCCGCAACCGCCATCGTTATAATTAAAAAAAATACAGCAAACCGCGTAAACAGTCCTAAAATGATAAAAATGGAGCATACAAATTCTGCAAAAACAGCCAGAATCAATGAGGTTTTCTGACCCATTCCGAGAAAATCGTAAAACTGGATTGCTTCACCCGAAAGCAGGTCCTGAAGTTTCGGAAAGCCATGTGAAAGCATAGCGAACCCAACAAAAATTCTAATAACAAGAAGAACAATATCCACAAGAATGGGATTGCTTTTCGTTGATGTAAAATAATTCATGCAGCAATTTTTACCAAAAATAAGAAAAATCCCCTGTATAAAGGCATTATTACTGCGATATGTTTAGCGGTAACCGAAGTTTTTCAAATCTCTGTCATTTTTCCGCCAGTCTTTTTTCACTTTCACGAAAAGATTCAGGTGTATTTTTTTGGAGAAGAATTTTTCCAGATCAAGTCTTGCTTCCGTTCCAACTTTTTTTATGGCTTCGCCTTTGTGACCGATGATAATCCCTTTTTGCGTATCTCGTTCTACATATATAACTGCATCAATGAAGATAATACCTTCTTTTTCATTGAAGATCTCAGTCACCACTTCTACAGAATAAGGAATTTCTTTTTCGTAATTCAAAAGGATTTTCTCGCGGATAGCTTCGTTCACAAAGAATCTTTCAGGTTTATCTGTATATTGATCTTTGTCGTAGTAGGGAGGATTTTCCGGAAGTAAAGATTTTAGTTTAGGTAAAATAACTTCTGTATTAAATCCTTTAAGCGCAGAAATGGGAAGTATTTCCGCTTTAGGAATTCTTTCGTGCCACAACTCCATTGCTTTTTCGAGATCTTCCTGGTTGGATTCATCAATTTTATTAATTAAAATTAAAACCGGAACCGGAATTTTATTGAGTTTATCAACCAAATATTCAAAAGGTTCGGTTTTATCAAGAATATCAACAATGAAAAGAAAAACATCGGCATCCTGCAAAGAATCCTTCACAAAATCCATCATTTTTTCCTGTAAACCGTATTTTGGGTCTAAAACTCCCGGCGTGTCAGAAAAAACAATCTGTAAATCCTCTTCATTATAAATCCCGAATATACGGTGTCTTGTAGTTTGTGCTTTTTGGGTAACGATGGCCAGCTTCTCTCCCATCAGTTGGTTTAGAAGTGTCGATTTGCCCGCGTTGGGTTTACCAACGATATTTACGAATCCTGCTTTGTGCATTGTTGTATTTAAAAAAGATTAAGGGTTTTCAGCTTAGAAACCTGAAATTTCTAAATTCTGAAACTGTTTGCAAAGATAGTGAATCTGGAATTGTATAATTATTTAATCAGCACGGGAAGTATCTCATTTTCCATCAAACCAAATTTCTTTCTTTCTTCACTTGAAAATTTTCTTGAATAGAAATTAATATCAGTTTGAAAGCCAATGCTTTTAAGTCTTTCGAAATAATCCATTCCATACCAACGGACATGATCGTACTGTCCGAAATGTTTCTGTCTCTCTTTGGGATCCTTGATGGAGAAATCTTCATAAGTTTTTTCTAAAGAGTTTTTCATCGGAACCTGAAAAATACCCCAACCTCCTTTTTTCATCACGCGGTATAACTCGCTCATAGCTTTCTTGTCGTCTTCTATATGCTCCAGAACGTGGTTGCAGAAAATGATATCGAAACTTTCATCTTCAAAAGGCAAATCCAAAATATCTGCTTTTACATCAACAATCGGTGAAAATAAATCAGCTGAAATATAATCCAGATTTTTCATTTTCTTGAATTTTCTCAGAAATTCCTGTTCGGGTGCGATGTGAAGAACTTTGTAATTTTTGGTAAAGAAATCGGTTTCATTTTGCAGATATAACCACATTTGGCGATGTCTTTCCAAACTTAAAGTTCCAGGAGAAAGTGCATTTTCACGCTGTTTTCCGTATCCGTAAGGCAGAAATTTCCGGTAAGATTTTCCGTCAATAGGATCGGTAAATTTATCTCCTTTGAAGATTAAATAAATCACCGGTCGCAAAAAAATGCTTAAATTAATAAGCATGGGTCGTGGAATTTTATTGAGTAAAAATTTCGCGATTTTTTTCATTAAAAATCCATTGTAAATGGCGCTTCTTCATCACTTACGATTCCCAAAGCATCATAAATATATTTAAAAGTAGAAAGCAAAACCGGTTTTCCATTAATAATGCAAACATCATGTTCGAAATGTGCAGAAGGTGAATTATCGAGTGAAGTTACTGTCCAGCCGTCATCATGAAATTTCACTTTTTCTGTTCCTAAATTTACCATAGGCTCGATGGCAAGCACGATTCCGTCCTTTAAAACTTTACCGCTGCCTTTTCTTCCATAATTGGGAACCTGAGGATCTTCGTGCATTTTGCGTCCCAAACCGTGACCCACCAATTCCCGGACAACGCCATAACCGTGTTTTTCACAATATTCCTGGATGGCATTAGAGATATCTCCTACTCTTTTTCCGCGGACACACTGTTCGATGCCTTTGTAAAGAGATTCTTTGGTGATTTTAAGTAATTTTTTTGTTTCGGGAGCTACTTCACCCACTTCAAATGAGTACGCATGATCTCCATAAAATCCGTTCATATAAACCCCACAGTCAACGGAAAGAATGTCGCCTTCCACCAAAGGTTTATCGTTAGGAATTCCGTGAACAACTTCTTCGTTTGGAGAAATACAGAGATTTTTCGGGAAACCGTACATTCCTAAAAATGCAGGCTCACCACCATGATCGCGGATAAATTCACCGCCCAGTTTATCTAAATGATTGGTCGTAGCGCCGGGTTTTACTTCTTTTGCAAGCATGCCCAGAGTTTTGGAAACAAGCTGCGCACTTTCCCGCATTAACCGCAGTTCGTCAAGTGTTTTTAATATGATCATAACTAATTAACTTTTACCAAAAAAGTCCTTTTTTCTTTTCTTTCTTCATTTTAGAATAAGGTAAAACCTCTTTACCTTCCACACGAAATTCTATTCTGTCATTAATGATATTATAGATTTCGCCCCAGCCAGGGAACCCGCCAAGATTTCTGTCGTCAATAAATAAATCGGCATCAATTTTTCTGGAAGCTTGTTCGTTACTGAACACTTCACCTTCAAAACTTGAATTAACGGCGTAAAATTCCACACCGTGTTTTTTGCAGAATTCTACCGCTTCATCTAAAGTTTTGCCGTGACGGTAAGTCCAAAGAATTAACCGGTAACCTTCCGACTGAAGCTTTTTTAACGTTTCGAATGCGAAAGTTTTTGGTTTTCCGATCCCCGGATACGCGTCTTCTACAACGGTTCCGTCAAAATCTATAGCCAGTTTTTTATTGCTTTTCATTGTTCTAAAATTTCAGAATGTGCAAAGATAAGAAAATAAAAGAGCGGTTGAAAAAATCGACCACTCCTGAGAAAATAAAATTTAATAGATAATATGGTATTATGATTTAACCCATTTAAACTGATATTCCTGATCTGGTGTGGAAATTCTGTCCGTAATTTTCTGTAATCTACCTGGTAATTTCATCAAATATTCCTGAGCTTTTTCCGCTTTTTCATTCAGACCTGAAATATGTTCAATTTTCCAGTCACTAAGAAGTTCGCTTAAGATATTGATATAATCCTGACCAGTATATACCATCGCTCTTTGAGCAGCATCGGAGAAATGTCCCCAAAGTTCACCGGCTTTCTGACCGGATTCACGCATCAGATGGGCAGGCATTACGATTTTTTTACGCATCATATCTTCGAAAGCAAGCATCATTTCCGAAGGGTCAAGTTCGAAAATTCTCGTAACGAAATGTTTGTATGCTTTTGCGTGGCGGGCTTCATCTGCAGCAATCACTCCGCACATCCTCGATAGTTTTGTGTTTCCGCTCTGCTTTGCCAGAGAGCCAACTCTACGGTGCGATATATTGGTAGCAGTTTCCTGAAAGCTTGTATAAACAAAGTTTCTGTATGGATCCATTGAGGTTCCGATATCGAAGCCATCCTGAATTAAATATTGTGTTGTGATTTCCACTTCGCGCATATTCACGCGGCCACAGAGATATAAATATTTATTCAGCAAATCGCCATGACGGTTTTCTTCTGCAGTCCAGCTTCTAACCCATTGTGACCACCCTGATCGGTTTTCCTGTTCCACACCGTCGATTCCCATAATCCACGATTCGTAGCTTGGCAAAGCTTCCTCGGTAATACAGTCCCCAATTAAGGTGACAAATAAGTCATACCCCATTTCGCGGGCATAAGTCTGAAGTTCTTCCACATCATATTTGAAACTGTCAGAAGATGGATCCGGAAGAAAATCGGTAGGTTGCCAAATTTTTTCCACCGGGGTTAAGTAAGAGGAAATAAAGTCATCTACTTCTTTTCCCAAATTCTTCATCACTTCAAGTCTCACTAATTTATTGTACATTTTTTACTTTTTAGAAGGAACAAATATATATTAAAATATTGTTATTTAATGCATAGGTCTTTAAAAATACAACCACAGAGTGAAATTTCGGGCTATACATTGCTGTTGGTAAAACAGGATATTTCCCAAGAAATTCTATTATATCAAAAATTAATCCACCAAAATATCTCCGGTCATAATCTCAGGGATTTCAACACCCATTACTTTTAAAATGGAAGGTGCTATATCCCCCAATTTTCCCGGTTTTAAGTTCCAGGTGTGATCTTTATCCATTACAATAAGCGGAACTAAATTTGTTGAATGCTGCGTATTCGGGCTTCCGTCCGGATTCTTCATCACGTCTGAATTTCCGTGATCGGCAAGAATAAAAACGGCATAACCGTGTTCATAAGCTGCTGTTGCCACTTTTTCGATACATTTATCCACAGTTTCTGCAGCTTTTACGGCAGCCGAAAAAACTCCCGTATGACCTACCATATCAGTATTTGCGAAATTGAGACATATAAAATCTGCTGTTTCGTTTTCGATCTCCGGCAGGATTTTTTCGGTGATATCATAGGCTGACATTTCCGGTTTGAAATCGTAAGTAGGCACATCTTTCGGACTTGGGCAAAGTAATCTTCTTTCTCCTATGAACTCATCTTCTCTACCGCCTGAAAAGAAAAAGGTAACATGAGGATATTTTTCCGTCTCAGCAACACGAATCTGAGTTTTGCCGTTCCTTTCAAGAACTTCACCCATAGTTTCCTGCAACACGTTTTCGTCAAAAACAACTTTTACATTTTTAAAATCCTTATCGTAATTCGTCATGGTAACATAGTACAAATTCAGATGATGCATACCATATTCCGGGAAATCCTGTTGTGAAAGAACTTCGGTAATTTCTCTACCTCTGTCCGTTCTGAAATTGAAACAGAAAACAACGTCTTCGGAATCGATTTTTGACGTGGGAAGATTGCTGTCTTTAAGGCACACGATCGGTTTCAAAAATTCGTCAGTGATACCGTTTTTATATGAATTATCAATGGTTCCCAAAACATCGTGTGTTAACTCGCCAATGCCGTTCACCATTACGTCATAGGCTAATTTTACGCGTTCCCATCTTTTATCACGGTCCATGGCATAATATCTTCCGGTAACGGTTGCCAGTTTTCCTGTTGTTAAATTCATGTGATTTAAAAGGTCTTCAAGAAAACCCTTTCCGGAATGCGGATCGCAGTCGCGTCCATCTGTAAATGCGTGAACGAAAACATTGTCATTTAATCCGTATTCATGAGCCGCAGTTAAAAGTCCTTTTAAGTGATTAATATGTGAATGAACTCCACCATCAGAGACCAATCCCATAAAATGAACTTTTTTCTTATTTTTCACAGCGTACTCAAACGCTTGGGTGATCACATTTTCTTTCCCTAATGTAGCATTTTCAACAGCCATATTAAGTTTAACCAGGTTCTGATAAACTACCCTACCCGCTCCTAAATTCATATGCCCTACCTCGGAATTCCCCATTTGTCCAAAGGGTAAACCTACGGCAATTCCGCTCGCTTCAAGAGTTGTATGTGGGAATTTCTCGTAACAGGAATCCATGAAAGGGGTGTTGGCCTGCGCAATGGCAGAAACTTCCGGATTAAGACCTAATCCCCATCCGTCGAGTATCGCTAAAACGGCTTTTTTTGACATTTTATAATATATTTAATAGTACAAATTTAGTGAATTGTCTCCGATTTTGAGGGTTGAAGAGCTTTTGATTTCTTTCATGTGGATAATATTTTTTCAAATGCTTTTCTCGAAGCTCCCCGAAAATAAACTTCGCCGCAATAAGTATATTCCAATTTTTCCATAATTCTTAACATAGGACCGTTATCGAAATTCGTATCTACTTTAACACTGAAAACCTGGTTGGCCTTTGCGACATTTTCAATTTCTTCAAAAATTTTTGTCGCGATACCTCGTCCTGCAAACTGGTCTGAAACTGCAACGCGGTGAACCACAACATATTCGCCATTGCTGAGCCAGTTTCCTTCTATAGCTTCATAGGCAGGTTCAATACCGAAAATAATGGCGGCATAACCTGCAATTTCCCCATTGATTTCACGAACAAATCCGTAATTATTCTTTATATCACCCACAACGGTCCCCTGATTCGGATAACCGTCCTGCCACTGGCTGCTTCCATCACGCCTTCTCCTTTCAATAGCCTGCTGAAGAATTTTCCAGATTTTTTCGTGATCTGATGATCTTGCTTTTCTTAAAAAATAATGTTCTGTTTTTTCTGGCATTATTAATATTTATATCACAAATTTATGTAAGTTTTTTTTCTTCTGTTTTTTGATGCGTAAATCGGAAATTTTGTATTTTTAAAGAAAAAGGAATGAAAAAGAAATTTGTAGTGCTGTCGGGTGCCGGTATTTCTGCGGAAAGCGGTGTGAAAACTTTCAGGGATTCCGGTGGATTATGGGAAAATCACAGTATTGAAGATGTAGCGAGTCCCGAAGGTTTTGCTAGAGACCCACAAATGGTGCTGGATTTCTACAATGCGAGAAGACAGCAGTTAAGTGAAGTGGAACCTAATGATGCACATTATATCTTAGCTGAACTGGAAGACTTGTTCGATGTGGAAATTATCACTCAAAATGTAGATGATCTTCACGAAAGAGCCGGATCTTCTAAGGTTACTCATTTGCATGGTGAACTGAAAAAAGCGAGGCCTATAAATTCTATTGATAACGTTATTTCCTGGGAAACTGATTTAAATTTGGGAGATTTGAATGCTGAACGGATTCAGCTGCGTCCTCATATTGTTTGGTTTGGCGAAATGGTTCCGGAGATGGAAAGGGCGATACAGATTGCGAAGAAAGCGGATATTTTTTTAATCATCGGAACGTCAATGCAGGTTTATCCGGCGGCAGGTTTGATCGACTATATCCCGGAACAATGTGAAGTTTTTGTCATTGACCCGAATTTAAAAAACAGTTTTGCTTCAAACGAAAACTTCTTTAAAACATCGGCAACTGAAGGAATGCGCAGGTTACATGAGCTGTTAAAAAAGAAAGAGTAACGTGATGTTACTCTTTCAATCGCTTTAAAAAAAATAAATATAAAGAAAAAATTGTTCAGTTTTGTTACACCAAAATTATATCAAAAATTTAAACTGTAAAAGAGTGAAAACACCCTAAATTTAAGCAAGAAAAAAACCGGTTAAAAAACCGGTTCTTCTCTTTTCATTATTTGTGTGATATTTGATGCTTCAAAACTACAATATTAAAGAGATGCAAAATAGCGTGAAAACACCCTTTTTTAATATAAATTATGTTTAATTGCAAATAATACAATTCCTACCCGGGTTTTAACATTGAGTTTTATAAAAACGGAATCTCTGTAACCGTCAATAGTTCTAGGACTTAGAAACATTTGATCCGCTATTTCTCTATAAGTAAGTTCGGAGCATGCAAGTTTGATAAATTCAAGTTCGCGGTCTTTTAAAGTGTCATTCAGCGAATTCATAAACTTTTCTTCGGTCTTAATTTTCAGCAGACTTTGGGTGAGCAGATCTGTATAAAAAATTCCCTTTTCATGAACGATGTTAATCGCATCAAAAAGAATATCAGGAGACATGTCTTTGAGCAGATAACCTTTAGCCCCTGCTTTCAGCATTTTAATGATAGTACTTTCATTATCCTCCATCGTGAGCGCAATTACTTTCAGATTCGGAAATTCCTTCGATATTTCTGCAGTGGTTTCAATACCATTTTTAATAGGCATATTGATATCCATTAAGACCACATCCGGATAAGTTTTCTTAGCCCTTAATTCATCCAGAAAATCCTGTCCGTTAAAGCAATTCATGATTACTTCAAAATTCGGGTTAAATGAAATCATGTTTTCAAGAGCTTTAGAAACCAATTTATGATCATCAACAATAGCTATCTTTATAGTTCCCATACAGGTTATTTTTTATAAATAATGGTTACTTTCGTTCCTTCGTTTTCAACAGAATTAATATTAAATTCGGCATTGATAATTTTTGCGCGGCTAACCATATTTCTAAGTCCGCTGCCATCATTATTCAGGTAATCAGTAAAACCAATTCCATTATCATTTACATTTATTTTAATAAATTCAGAATAGTCTTCAACCACCAACTGAATTTCCTTTGACTTTGAATGTTTAATTACATTGTTGATACATTCCTGCACAATTCGGAATAGAATAAGTGCATGGTCGGAATTAATTTTTAGATCGTGGTTATTGATGTGATAATCCACATCCATAAGTTCAAGTCTTTTAATTCTGAAGATTTCTCTTTCGACAGATTCAATAAATCCGAACTGTTTTATCTGTTTCGTAATGAAAACTTTTGAAAGATTTCTAATATCCTGAATACACTCACCAACGAGGAGATTAATTTCTTCTGCAATTTGTTTACGGTCTTCGTCACTGGAAAGCGCAATTTTATTGGTCATCAGTCTTGCGACAGAAAGTTTCTGTCCCAAATCATCATGCAGTTCCTGTCCTATATAATTCAGGGTCTGTTCCTGAATTTCCACCTGGGAAATCGCGAGTTCCTGTTCAAATACAGCATCTTTTCGCTGCTGAGTGAGCAGCAGCTGTGATCTTTTTTTAACGAAAACACCATAAATTGCAACCATCATCAATACTACAAAAAGTATGATGATGGTTGAAATGATAATCAGTATGTCAACTTCATTCGTTTTCAATGAGTAGTCTTCGTAATTAATTTTTCTGTCTTGCTAAATAAAATGCCGATAAACATGATTGCATATCCTGTAAAGTTAACGGAATAAAGTAAGATGAAAAAAATATTTTTTGAAATTGACAGTTCCACTGCTCTCTTGCTGATGACGATAAGCGGAACAAGTCCTACATAAAGAACAATCAGACTGATTGCAATCCAGAACGGATAGTAGCTAAGGATATTCAAAATCTTTTCCGAATTGAAAGTTTCAAAGAAAAACAGGGTAACTGATGCTAAAAGTAAAATAATAGTGACGAAATAAGTGGGATAAGGCAGGAAGATGAAAAAATCTTTAATAAGAATCAAAGAGAGAATCACATTTGCACAATTTACCACAATAATTCCCAACTGAATCCGCTTTGACCATCTGTTCTCAAGAATTTTGTAGAAATAAATAAATACAGTGACAAAAAAGCAAATAATAATACCTCCTGCCATAAATGGTGTGGAATTAAACTGCTCGCCATATACCACTTTACCTACCGTTGAAAAAAATTCAGAGCAGAAGACAATAATCATTGCAAAAATAAAATACGAGATATGGTTTCTCAATTTTTGTCTTTTGGCAATCAGCAATACGATAATCGCCAAATAAATAACAAGCAATGCGCTGCTAAAATATAGTCTGTTAATTTCCATAGCAACACTTAGTAAGGAGGGTTAGTCCATGAAAGATCCATTCCGGCAATACCATCTATTTCTCTTCCTCTATCAACCGAATCCTTTACACTAGCGGATTTTTCCTGAACGGATTTTGACGGAAGACCTGTCGGTACTAAGTATACCGCCTGATAGCCCAGATATTTCGGATTAAGTCTGGGATCAAATGGTTCCTTTTCAGGATACTGCCCCATTTTTATTTTCATCCCAACAATTTTATAATCCTTGTTTGCTGCTTCCTTCTTTACAAATGCAATATATCCTTCCAACTCGTCAATAGAGTACCAGTACTCTTTTGAATCCGGACTTCCTTCGGGGCGGGTTTTATTGATGATCTGATAATTTTTCTCAGCATAATTTGCATCAAGTTGCGCCATCAGATCTTTATCGATCAGTTTCTCTTTGTAGCTTTCGCCGATGGTGGGTTCATTGTTTTTGTTGTTACACATTACAAGGACGAAAACAGCGAGAAAACTCGTGACAGCGCCTAAAAGAAAGAATTTTATTTTCATAGTTTTTTATATTTAATCAAATTTACTTTATATTTGAATATAATTTCAGGTAAAATCACCCTTTTTTTATAAATCCTCATTTAATTTACAAAATGTCTTTAGAAAAAATCACAAACAGCTACGAAAGAATTAAAAATATGCTGCCGGAAGAAGTACAACTTGTAGCAGTTTCTAAAACCCATCCTGCAGATCAGATTCAGCACATTTATAATTTAGGACATCGAGTTTTTGGGGAGAATAAAGTACAGGAACTCCTTGAGAAATATCCTGTTTTGCCAAAAGATATTCAGTGGCATTTAATTGGGCATCTTCAGACGAATAAAGTAAAGTATATTGCTGAATTTATAGATATGATTCAAAGTGTAGATTCTGCAAAACTTTTAGAGGAAATTGATAAGCAGGCTGAAAAACATCAGCGTAAAATCAAAGTTTTACTTCAGGTGAAAATTGCCGAAGAAGAAACCAAATTCGGTCTGGAAATTCACGAAGCCAAAGAAATTTTCCAGGATTACCTGAACGGAAAGTTCCCTAACGTAGAAATCACAGGCTTAATGGGAATGGCTACTTTTACAGATGATCAAAACCAGATCGTAAAAGAATTCACATTATTGAAACAGCTTTTTGATAAACTCTCACTCCTGAAAAAATTGGATATACTGTCGATGGGAATGAGCGACGACTTCCCTGTTGCAATTGAATGTGGTGCCAATTCGGTGCGCATCGGTTCAGCGATTTTCGGGAGCAGACAATATGACTTATAATACCACTTAGGTATGATTGTTGCTCAATAAAATGGAAATTTTTAAACTAATTTCATTAAATCCATAAATTTTTACTAAATGCAAAAAATCTTAATTGTTGAAGATGAGAAAGCCATTTCAGGCGTGCTTCAAAGTATTCTGTCCGACGAACTGCCGGATTACGAATTTATCATTGCCGAAGACGGTTTAGAAGGCTTTAAACAGATTGAAAAAGAAGATTTCGCTTTGGTGGTTTCAGATATTAAGATGCCCAAACTTTCGGGTACCGAACTACTGAAACAGGCCTTACAGATTAAACCGGACACTACCTTTGTGATGATTTCAGGTCATGCCGATATCGATACTGCTGTTGCATGTCTCAAAGAAGGCGCCTATGATTTTATTTCAAAACCTATCGATATTAACCGACTGATTACAAGCGTGAAAAATGCTTTAGACAAAAGAATTCTTCAAAAAACCAATCAGGTACTGAATATAGAGAATACGACGTTAAAGAAGAAAGTCAACAAAAAATATCAGATGATTGGTGAATCTCCTGCGTTGAAAAAGATTCAGGATATGATTGAAAAAGTGGCCGCTTCTGATGCACGTGTTTTAATTACCGGACCAAACGGGGCCGGAAAAGAATTGGTGGCACATGCCATTCATTCGCAAAGCGACCGTAGTAAAGGTCCAATGATTGAAGTGAACTGTGCGGCGATCCCGTCAGAGCTCATTGAATCAGAACTTTTCGGACACGTTAAAGGAAGTTTTACAGGTGCCATTAGAGACAAACAGGGTAAATTCGAACTCGCCAATAACGGAACAATTTTTCTGGACGAAATAGGTGATATGAGTCTTGTTGCTCAGGCTAAAGTTTTGCGTGCATTACAGGAAAGCAAGGTATCTCCTGTCGGAAGTGACAAAGAAATTAAAGTAGATGTTCGTGTTCTTGCAGCGACTAACAAAAACATGCAGAAAGAAATTGCTGCAGGTAAATTCCGGGAAGATCTTTATCACCGTCTTTCAGTGATTGAAATTTATGTTCCGCCTTTGGATGAGAGAAAAGAAGACATCAGACTTTTGGTTAATCACTTCTCAAAAACGATTTCTGACGAACACGGAACGGCTAAAAAAGAATTTGACGAAAAAGCAATTAAAGCACTTGAGGATTTCAGCTGGACCGGGAATATCCGGGAACTTAGAAACGTAGTGGAAAGGCTGATGATCTTAGGATCAAATCCTGTTTCTGCGGACGATGTTGCAAGTTTCGTAAGAAAATAAATTACATTAATTTAAATAAACTAGAAAAAGTTTGCAGTATTTTTGCTGCAAATTTTTTTTTCACAATATGGCATTTCTCAATAAACAATACACCAAAGCCTGCCTTACCCTCGCACTTCCCGTAATGATTACTCAGGTTGGGCAGGTTTCTGTTAACTTATTCGATAATATTATTGTCGGGAAATTACTGGGAGCACAGGCTTTAGCGTCGGTTTCTTTAGGAAATGGCGTGTTTTTCTCCATTTTTGTTTTTGCTTTGGGATTTTCGTTTGCAATTCCGCCTTTGGTTTCTGAGGCGCATTCTCAGGAAAAACATGATACCATTAATTCGGTTTTCCGTCACGGCTTTGTAATTAATCTCGGTATCGGATTCCTTCTGATGCTGCTTCTTTATTTAGCTTTACCGCTACTCTATCACATGGATCAGCCCAAAGAAATTATCCCTGATACCATTGGATTTTTGGGGATTATGACTTTGAGTATTCTCCCGTTCATGGTATTTCAGACTTTAAGGGAAGTTTCTGAAGGTTTATCTTTTACCATCGGCGTTACTAAAGCTACAATCATCGCAAATGTTATCAATATCGCATTAAATTATGTCTTTATCAAAGGAATGTTCGGATTGCCTCCGATGGGCGTAAAAGGCTCTGCATTGGCGAGTTTGATTGCAAGAATTTTCATGATGGTTTTCCTTTACTATGTACTGTTAAAAGAAGAAAAAACCAGAAGGTACATCAAAGATTTCTCATTAAAAATTACTGAATTTTCAAAAGCGATGTTCAGTAAAATGCTGAAAATCGGTTTTCCTACAGCTTTGCAGATGTTTTTTGAAGTGACGGCTTTTGCGGGTGCAGCTTTTATCTGCGGATTAATTTCTGCGAAAGATATCGCGTCCCACCAAATTGCACTTTCAATGGCATCTTTTACCTTTAATCTCTGCATCGGATTCAGTGTTGCATCTACGGTTTTAATCGGCCGGAAATCTGGCGAACATGATTTTGTGGGACTGAAGAAAATTGGCGTCAACAATCTTAAAATTGTGTTCCTTTTTATGTCGGCTTGTGGAGTGCTTTTTATTTTGGAAAGACATATTCTCCCGACTTTTTTCACTAAAGCTGAAGATGTTGAAGTCATTCAGCTTGCGGCCAAACTGATGATTATTGCGGCATTGTTTCAGCTTTCAGACGGTATTCAGGTTGTAGCGCTTGGAAGTCTGCGCGGCATTCAGGATGTGAAAATTCCGTCGATGATTACTTTTGTCGCTTATTGGCTGCTGGCTATTCCTTTAGGTTATTTCCTCTGTGTAACAATGAAAATGGGTGCTTTCGGGATGTGGATTGCTTTAGGACTGGGACTTACAGTTTCGGCTGTTCTTCTTGTATTCCGATTTTTGAGTCTTTCCCAGAAAAAGATCGATTCGATGGAGAAAACTACCGCTTAATTTATAGCCCCGATAGAAACGGCATCCTTTTGTGAGGACGAGGGACGAGCAAAAGATACAGTGGATAGCGGGATGGGTTTATAAGAGCAGCGATTGCCTTTCTGCTTCTCATGAATGCCAATAAATTTATCAATCATAAAAAATAGAAAAGCCGTTTCAAATTACTGAAACGGCTTTTCATTTTAACAATAAAAACTATAATTTAAACTTTATGTTTCGGAGTAAATCCGTCATCACTCAATTCAAAATGTTCGTATTCCGCTGTCATTTCAGCTTCAAAATCTATTTTTTGATCTTTACCCATTCTTCTGAGCAGTGAATCGAAAAGTGAATAAACCACCGGAACGATAATTAAGGTAAGGAATAGTGAAGAGGTTAAACCCCCAATTACTACCCAAGCCAAACCGTTGTTCATCTCTGCGCCCGCTCCTTTTGCCAAAGCAATTGGAAGCATCCCGAAAATCATCGCAATGGTGGTCATCAGAATCGGACGAAGCCTTGCGTGATTTGCCTGAATTAGCGCATCGTGAGTGTTGGCTCCGGCTGCTTTTCTCATGTTGGCAAAATCGACAATCATAATCGCGTTTTTCGCTACCAGACCAATCAACATGATCATTCCTAACATGGTAAAAATGTTCAGCGTGTTTCCTGTTAAGGCAAGAATTACCATTACCCCGATCAATGCCAAAGGAATGGAGAATAATACTACAAACGGATATACAAAACTGTCATATAAAGAAACCATCACCAGGTAAACCAATACAATTGCTGCCAATAAGGCCACTCCCAGAGTACCGAAACCTTCTGTCTGGTTTTCCATATCACCGCCCCAAATATATTTTACGCCAGCTGGTGTAGTTTTTTCATTCTCCATAAACTGTGCAGCCCATTCATTTGCAACATCACCTGCAGGACGGCCAACTACTTTTGAAAGTACTTTTACCGAAGGAGATTTGTCTCTACGCTGAAGTAAACTTGGACCTGAACTCATATCTACGACCGCAAACTGGCTCAGTCTGATCTGTTCTCCTTTGGAATTGGTAAACATTAGATTTCTAACATCATCAATTGATTTTCTGTTGTTATCTGCAAAACGGATGTTGATGTCGTATTCATACTCCCCGGTTCGGAATTTTCCATCGGTATTTCCATTAAATGCCGTTTGCATCGCCTGTCCTACACTTGAAAGATTTAGGCCTAAAGCTGACATTTTATCACGGTCAATATTTACACGGACTTCCGGACTTCCTGTATCAGTGGACAATTCTGCATCAACAGATCCCGGAACTTTTTTCAGCAATTCTAAGATTCTGGCGGCTTCTTTGTTTGCGGTTTCGTTATCTGCCGCGGTTACAACCATTTCGATGGGACTTCGATCTGCGCCCATCAAACCAATCGGTGCGGTTTTAAACTCTACTCCTGTGAATTTCTCTTCAAGATCTCTTTTGATCTTTGCCGACATGATATCGGTGCTTTCGGAACGTTCGGATTTATCATTTAAGATTACCTGAACTTCCGACTGATAAGTGGTTGCCTGAGCACCACCCATCCCTGAAGACTGCTGTCCAACTGTTGTAATTAAATTGACAACATTCGGGTTATCTCTTAAATATTTTTCAACCTGAAGGGTAACCTGATTGGTTTTTTCAATGGTTGCATCTTTCGGCAATTCCATTTGAACCAAGAACTGACCACGGTCCATCTTTGGGAAGAATTCTCCCCCGATAAATCCGAATACCACCAATAAACATGAAGCAACCAACACGAAAAATGTTACAATTACCGTCATTATCCTTCTTACACCGGTTTTTAAACACCATTCTAAAATCCCTGTAATCCAGTGGGTGAATTTATCTAACTGTGTTTCAAACCAAAGGATGAATTTCTCAAAAGGATTTTTGCCTGTAAGATGTACAACTTTCCCGAATCTTGAAGACAACCACGGGATGATCGTAAATGATGACAGTAATGAAAATAAAGTCGCTATAACCACCGTTACACAAAACTGCGCCAGGATATTGGATACCAAACCGGAACTCATTGCGATTGGTAAAAATACCACAACAATTACCAAAGTAATCGCGGTTACGGTAAAGCCAATTTCTGATGCACCGTCGTAGGCTGCACGAATTTTGCTTTTACCCATTTCCATATGTCGGTAAACGTTCTCCAGTACTACAATGGCGTCATCCACCAAAATACCTACTACCAAGGATAGTCCCAATAAACTCATTAAGTTGAGGGTATATCCCATTAAATACATTCCGATAAATGTTGCAATTAAGGAGATTGGGATAGAAACCATCACGATGAATGCATTTCTTATATTGTGAAGGAAAAGCAACATTACAATCGCTACCAAAATAATCGCTAATACCAAATCGAAAATTACGTGATTGGCAGATTCCAGTGTAAAATCTGTAGTGTCATTGACGATGTTCACTTTTACATCCTGAGCTTTGTAATTATTGATTACTTCCGCCATGGTTTTCTGAATATTTTCAGACACTGCTACTGCATTGGCATCAGACTGTTTCTTGATCTGCATCAAAATTGTTGAATTCTGATTGTATCTTGCAATCTTATCGATATCTTTCTGCGTATCAAAAACTGTTGCAACATCTGAAAGACGAACCTGCGCACCATTTTTTGAGGAAATCACAAGGTTATTCATCTCTTCCACCGATTTATACTTACCGGATAATCTGATGGTAGATTTTGTGGTTCTTGATTTTAAACTTCCCGTTGGGAAATCAAGGTTCGAAGAAAGAATTGCCTGCTGAACTTCTCCAATAGTAAGTCCGTAACCCTGCAGCTTTTTATCATCGATGCTCACCTGAATTTCTCTTTCCTGTCCGCCAATAAGGTCAACCTGAGCAACACCGTTTACACGGGAAAATATAGGTTCTATTTTTTTATCCAATAAGTCGTAAAGCTCTTTACTGTTAAGCTTATTACTGGAAACACTCATAGTGATGATCGGTAAATCGTCTAATGAGAATTTATTCAGTGAAGGTGCATCTGCGTCCTCCGGAAGTTTGGATAAGATCGCGTTTACCTTACGCTGAGCGTCATTCAACGCGTAATTTACATCCGCACCGGTATTCAGCTGAACCATAATTACGGATAGACTTTCGTAAGATGAAGATTCTACTTTTTTTACGTTTTCCAAAGATCCTACCGCATCTTCAATTTTTCTGGTTACCGAAGTTTCCACTTCACTTGGCGACGCTCCCGGATATACCGTAGAAATCGTTACCATATTGGTTTCAAACTTCGGGATGAGCTCGTACCCCATCATGGAGTAGCTCAGTAAACCGCCCAAAGTAAGTATCGTAAATAAAACGATAATTAAGGAGGGTCTTTTAATAGATATTTCTGCTAACTTCATCTTTCTACTTTACGATATTTATTTTTGCTCCGTTCTCTAAGTTGATCTGTCCGCTGGTAATTACCTGTTCACCCCCATTCAGTCCGCTGATAATCTGTACTTTATCACCATATACTTTTCCGGTTTTTACGGTAGTAAGTTTTGCAGTTCCATTTTGAACAATGAACAACTGTCCTGAACTCACTCCGTTGACAAATGCAGCTGCAGGAACAGTTAGCAAATTCTGGTTTTCGGCACCGTAGTTGGTTTTAAATAAGGCAGTTCCGTACATCCCCGCTTTTAACTGGCCGTTGTTTGAAACTTCCACTTCCACAGGGAAATTTAAAGAAGCGTCACTTTTTGGTGCAATAAATGTAATTTTTCCGCTGAAAGTTTCATCAGGCAAAGCGTTCACAGTGATGGTAACCTGCTGACCGATCTGGATTTTTCCAACCTGGCTTTCATCCACTAAAACTGAAAGTTTTAAACTGTTGATATTTACAATTTCGAATAAAGGAGTTCCAGGTGAAACGACCATTCCCGGCTCCACCATTCTTTTATTGATCGTTCCGCTGATTCCTGCTCTTACACTGGTGTCATTAATTTTTACCCTTTGGGCACGTACTGAAGCCTGAGCATTTTTAAGTTGTAATCTGGAATTATCAACCTGCTGTTTTGTCACACCGCCGGTTTTATAGGCATTTTCGTAACGCTGATTGTCGATAATTGCATTCTGTAAAGTATTCTGAGCCTGAGTAACATCCACTTCTATTGCATCTCTTTTAATGGTCGCTAAAACCTGTCCTGCTCCTACTCTGGAACCTTCTTTTGCAAATACACTTACCACACGTCCGGAAATGTCAGCAGACTGATTGGTTTCCTGTTTAGGGATGAAAGTTCCATTTGCAGAATAGTCGGTGTTGATGTTTTCTCTTGTTGCAGTTACCACGTTTACGTTGATTTTATCAACCTGTTTTGCCACTTCTTTTACTTCAGTTTCCTGTTTCTTTTTGTTGCTGGAAATCTTGTATGCTCCCAAGCCGATCAATACAGCTGCTACGATGATATATATTAAAGTTTTTTTCATGTCAGTTTTATTTTAAATAAGTTTTAAGTTCTCCTTTTGCTTTATAATATTGTATTTCTGCTATTTTGTAATCTAAAACAGCATTGCTGTAATTATTTTTAGCTTCAACCAAAGCGTTTTCGGCTTCCAGCAATTCGGTAAGTGTTGCTAAACCGTATTGGTAATTGCTTTTGGTATTTGCTGCTACCGTTTCGGCCAGCGCAACATTGGCCTTCTGGTTTTCTAAAGATAAAAGGCTGTTTTCAATCTGCGATTTTGCATTTTGGTAAGATAAATCCAAACCAAGCTTGGTATCTGCAATATCAACTTCTAATTTGTCAAGTTCTATCTGGGCCATTTCTACCCTGGCTTTCGTAGCAAAACCGTTGAAAATCGGGATATTAAACCCTAAAGTAACCGCGGAATAATCGGACCAATAAACGCCGTCTTTATTCCCATGAGTTAGAGGAAATTTATTTCCCAAACCTTGCCAGCTGTAATTGGCATTGAGATTTACAGTGGGATAATATGCCGCTTCAACCGCTTTTTTATTATACTGTAAAAGCTCTTTTTGTTTAGTTAAAATTTTAACTTCAGACCTTTCGTCGGTACTTACCGTTTCTTCCAATAAGTGAGGGGTCACTTCCATATCGGATTTTACCAGTTCAATTTTGTTTTCAATCGGCATTCCCATATAAAATTTCAGGGCATTTTCTGCCTGATTGATGGCGTTTTGCTGCTGTTTCAAAATGGTGCTTATGTTGGTAAGGTTCACATTGGTTCTGTCTAAATCTACTTTTTTAGCCAGACCATTATCGAACAAACTTTTTATAATGTTTCTTGCTTTTTCAGTACTTGCAAAACTGCTTTCCAGCGTTTCTTTTTTCTGCTGAATGGTAAAAACCTGAAAATAAGCATTTGACACCCTTTCAATAATCTGTTCCTCAGTCAATTGCGCATTGAGTTGGTAGAATTCTTTGGTAGATTTTGCGGCTTTAAGACCAACAAATACCTGCTGATTAAATAGCGCCTGAGATAGTTGCAGACCACCTCCGGCATTCCATTTCTGACCTAAGGAAATCAGCTGAATGTTACTGGGACCCCCACTAAAAGCGCCTGTATCTAAAGCAGTTGTCTGTAATATTGGGTTGTAGGTAATGTTTGCGACTCCATTAATTTTTGGTAAGGCGCCCGCTTTTGCTTCCATAATCTGATAATCAGCATTGCGGATATCCAGTTTCGCTTTCTGTGCTTCTGCTTTATTTTGCAGAGCGTACTCGATGGCTTGTTTGAGGGTGACAGTTTCCTGTGCCTGCAATTCTGTCAGTGAGAATGCAAGTAAAAGTGCGCCGAGAGCCATTTTTCTCCAGTTGGTCATTTTATATTGGGTTATTATGTATTATAACGTTTTGAGGTTCCTTTTTACTTTAATTGAAAATTTTTTTTCCAATTAAAACGTATCTTTTTTAGCGACGATTTTTTTTAAAAAATCTTTGCCTTTCTCTGTCGTAATGGCGTTCATAAAAAACATCAGTGCTTCATTATTGTAATGTGCCCTGTCTATTTCATTAGTGTCGAGAAATGGCGAACTGTCATAAGACATTACAAGCTGGAAGAAAATCTTTCCATAAATTCTGGCATCAAAATCTTTTCTGTAATATCCCTGGTTTCTTCCTTTTTCGATATTGTGGACCAGTACCTCCGCAAATCTTTCAGAAAACTCCATCATGTGTTTGTTGAATATTGCGGGATAATACTTAATCAACTGTCTGATCAGAATGGTATTATTAGATTGAGCAGCCTTTTCAAAGTGTTCATCACGGCAAAACATTCTTTCTATGGCGTTTTCAATTTTCGCATCCAGTTCGTTGAGTTTTTCAATAACTTCATTGAGTTTGAAATGAAGTACATCACCTAAAAGCACCTCCTTATTGGTGTATTTTTGGTAAAGCGTTTTTTTGGACATTCCGAATTCTTTAGCAATATCATCCATCGTTAATGTTTTAGCTCCATTTTCGATGAAAAGATCTACCACTTTTTCTATAAACTTTTTATCCATTATCAAATATTACGGGTGCAAAGCTACAAAAGAAAACTCAAAAACATAAAAAGTTTCCTGGTTTATTCTAATAGATTACAGCTATCTGTTTTATTGATAGTACCTTCTGTTTTTGCTAAAATTTGTTTAAGCGCACTGAGAATGAGTGTGTAATATTTGCAAATTTTTTCCATTTCTCATTAACGGAAATCGAAAAAGGTGTTTTAACTCTGCGCCTCATAGTTTTTGTGGATATTTCTAATTTCATTGTTATCTGTGATTTATTCGATCTTCAATCATTATACATTTGTACCACAAACTAACCAATAAAATTATTTAACCATGAAAAAATTATTTGCAGGTGCATTCGCACTAATGGCAGTTACAATCGGTTTTGCACAGAATAACCATGATGTAACAACTCAGATGGGTAATCAAAACACAGCTAACGTGGATCAACACGGTAAGGAAAATAACAATTCCATTTATCAGAAAGGAAACCAAAATGACGCAAAAGTATCGGAATATGGTAGATACAACGTTAATAAAACTGAAAGCCTTGGTGATAAAAACACAGAATTAGTTTATCAGAGCGGTAAATCCAACAACAATGATACCTGGCAAAAGGGTGATAAAAACTCTGCAACAACTAAACAATACGGAGAATTCAATAAAGTAACCCAAAAACAAAAAGGTGACAATAACTCTGTGTATGCTTTACAATGCGGTGATAAAAATGTTGCTATGCAAAATCAAAACGGTGATCATAATAAATTGACATCAGAACAATATGGGGACAACAATAATGTTAATCAAACCCAGAAAGGTGACCGCAATAGTGCTGATGGATGGCAAAATGGTAAAGGAAATAAAATTACCCAAAATCAGGATGGTGATCATAACGATGCAAAAGCAACACAGACTGGCTATGACAATAAGATTACTCAAAAACAGGATGGTGACTGGAATAGAGCTATTGCCACTCAAACAGGTGACAGAAACACTATCAGCCAAACTCAACTTGGAAACGGACATTATTCAAAAGATACTCAAGTGGGATGCGATAACAAGATTACTGTTTTACAGGAAACAAATCATTCCAATGGCGGCGATTGCTGTGCACCTCCAATGCCTCAGCCAAAATGTAACCAGCATTCAGGAGACGGTTGCTAATAAACTGCTCATCTGATATTAATTCAACCCTTGGGAGAAACTATCCAATAGTTTCTCCCTTTTACCCAAAAAATAATATCATGAAAAATTTATTTTTAGTCAGCATGATTTTATGTGGTTTTTTGATGAGTGCACAAAGCATTGATTTTAGCAATATCAACAGTCAAAATATTTTAAATATACTTGCTGCCCCGGAAACGACTGCTTCTGCGGTTTCTTCAAAAACTTCAGTTACACAGTTAGGAAATAATAACAATGCTATGATTTATAATAAAAGTAAAAGAAGTGATTTAATGATTCGGCAAACGGGTGATTTTAATACCACTTTAATGACCAACACTAATCCTCATTTGGAAAACAAACAGAAAGTAAATGTTGAAGGAAATAATAATTATATCGACATTACAGGAAACAACAGTAACTCAAAAGAAATGCAGATCAATCTGAAAACCAACGACAAAATGATTTTTGTGCGTCACTATTAACTCTTACTTAGATAATAATTATGAAAAAGTTTATCTTAAACCTATGCTTATTTCTCCTCTTCATCTTCGGCATCAGTTGTAACGCTCAGGATGTTCAAACGGTAACAGCAAAAATTGAGACTGAAAATATCGAAGGAACACTCAATCTGAAAGCAATTGCAAAAAACCAGGGTCAGGTACATCAGTCACTGAATTATATTTTTCTTGCCGTAAAAAAAGACAGAGGAAAAAATATGTCCTCCTCACAACAGCAAAATAAATTTACCCTACTTCCGAAAGAGAGCAAAATTCTTTCGGAAATATCTATTAATGTCAATAAGGACGATGCTCTGAAAGTTTATCTTTTCATTAAAGATGAAAAAACTGCAAAAGTTATCGCAAAGGACAGTTTGGAAATGAATGCAAAAAGCTTCAAAAATAATGTATCCTATGAAAAAACCACCAATGAGGAAAATATGATGATGAAAGGTTTAATCATTAATGAGACAAAAACCAGAATTGGCGATGATTTTTACAGCAAATTCTACTCTCTCCTGATGTTAAATGCTATTGAGTTCGGTTTTAGAATCAGAGTTTCGGAGGTTCCTTCTACTGGTACAAACACCCAGCTCCAGATTTTTGCGGATGATGAGAATATTCTGACATTTTTTGCACGACCTGAGGATGATTATCTGGAGGATATCGTAAAAGAAACTATTGCAAGTCTGATACAATACGACAACGATCGGCAAGTCACCGACAAAGGCTTCATTTATTAACCAACAATAAAATTATGAAAACACTTGTTTTTTATTTTGTGTTTGGGGTTAGTTTTGCCTATGGACAGCAGTTTGTTTATAAACCGGTAAATCCTGCTTTTGGCGGAGATACATTTAATTACCAATGGCTTTTAAGCTCTGCTTCGTCGCAAAATCAGTTCAAAGGAACGACCTCAGATTTCGGCTCACTCAGTACCCTAGACAGCTTTACAGAAAGCCTCAACAGACAGTTATTGAGCCAGTTATCCCAAAAACTCTTCGGAGATCAGTTTGGGAGCGGAAATTTAAAACCGGGGAATTATACCTTCGGTTCCATGTACATTCAAGTTACACAGTCTGACAAAGGGTTATTAGTACGAATTTTAAATACAACAACAGGTGAACAGTCAGAAATTATAATCCCGAACTAAAGAATTAATATCATGAAAAAGTTTTTAACAGCCAAAATTATATTGCTCCTTACAGTATTAGCAGTAATGGGAAGTTGTGGCACAATGATGAATCTTCCTGCTGAAGGTGATACTTCGACTCTAGGAGAAATGACACCTTACACAAAACAACTGAAAGAACTCCCTGCTCCGGACGAGAAAATTGTAATCGGAGTTTACAAATTCAAAGACCAAACCGGTCAGTACAAATTAGCGGAAAACGGCAGTAACTGGAGCACCGCAATTCCTCAGGGCACCACCTCAATTTTATTAAAGGCATTAGAAGACAGCAAATGGTTTCGCCCAATCGAACGCGAAAATATTGGGAATCTCCTTAATGAAAGACAAATTATACGTTCTACAAGAAAAGAATACGAAGTAGCCAAAGACGGAAAAACGGTGATCAGTGATCAACTCCCACCGCTGCTCTACGCCGGAATTCTTCTTGAGGGTGGAATTATTTCTTACGATACCAATGTAATGACTGGCGGTATTGGAGCCAGATATTTTGGTATCGGCGGAGGCACCCAATATAGACAGGATCGCGTAACTGTTTATCTGCGGGTAGTTTCGAGTATGACCGGTGAGATTCTAAAAACAGTATATACCTCCAAAAACATTCTTTCGACAACGGTGAACGGCAGTTTCTTCAGATACATCGATACGGACAGAATTCTGGAAGCTGAAATGGGTTTTTCCCAGAACGAACCCGTAAGTTTAGCTGTTACCCAAGCTATTGAAAAAGCGGTATATACCTTAATTTTAGAAAGCGTGCAGGACGGAACTTTTAGAATTGAGAAAGTTCACGAAAAAGAGATGATGGATCTTCTTTCAAAATATCACGCAGAACAGGAAAAAAACACCAATCAATTGGTCGGAAATAAGTTTGCAGATAAGGAAAGATCTAAGGCATCTGTGTTAGTCATGGCAAACGGGGACCTAATAAAAGGTGATTATACAAATGCAAAAATGAATATTGGAGGGAAAGCAGGCTTCAAGTATTTTTTAACGGACCACTTGAACACTGAAATCAGTGTAGGGTTTGAAACGCTCCAAAATAAAGACATCGTTAGAAACAATTTCATGTACACTGATCTTAACCTTGAATATCTTCTTTTGCCAAAATTCACTCTTTCTCCATATGGTTACATTGGCTTGGGTTCGATGTTCAACGGTAAAAATTTCCTGAAATATCAGTTTGGAGGCGGTTTAGAATATTTAGTGGGCAGCAATCTCGCCTTACGCCTGAACGCGCAGTATGACATGGGTTTTGATGATACCTGGGACGAATTTACCAATGGTAAACGGAAAGATCAGGCATTTCATATTGGGGTCGGGATTAATTATTACCTAAGGGAGGCGAAAAGACTAAACACAAAAAAATAAAATCATGAAAACTCTACTATATATATCGTTACTATCTCTTTTTTTTATCGGCTGTATTTCCTGCAGTGAAGATTTAGTGGGAAAAACAACCAATTCGATGATTACGGGAAAGGTTGTTAAAAAAGGAACGAATACTCCGCTTGCAAATGTGAAAATTTATACATCTCCAACTACCCAGACTGTATTTTCAGGAACTGACGGAACTTTTAAACTGGAAAATATACCTTTAGGTGATTATTCTGTAAAAGCTGAACTTACAGGTTATCTGGCCAGCTTTCAGGGAGTAAATTTAAAAAATGAAAACCCGGTTACTATTGTTTTTGAAATGTCGGATGACAATTCATTGAATTCTCCTCCTTCAGTTCCGCAATTGCTTACACCTGCCGACCAGGCGGTTGATCAGCCCACTTCCGTTACATTATCTTGGAGCAGTACTGATCCTGATCCGGGAGATTCTTTAAAATTAAAGTTTAGACTAATCGTAAAAAACAGTTTAAACAATACTGTATTTGAAAAAGCCGACATCAAAACAAAAAGTTATGTTTTAGATAATCTGATTTATGGCGTAACATATTTTTGGCAGGTAGTGGCGAATGATACCGTAAATCCAGACGTTTACAGCGAAATAAAGCAGTTTAAAGTTTCAGACACTCCAAATAACCGCTTTCACTTTGTTAGAAAATCTGGCTCCAGTTATTATATCGTGTCCAGCAACGAAAGCGGTCAGAATTTTCAGTTTACTCCAAACACGGTGAACAGTTGGAGGCCAAAACTTAACAATGCTGCCAATTTAATAGCATTTTTAAGAACGGTGTCGGGAAGTACACAAATTTTCACTGCTAAAAAGGATGGCTCTGACCTCAAGCAGGTGACAACAACCCAGCCGGTTTTAGGTTATAATTATGAAGATCTGGATTTCAGCTGGAGCACAAACGGCAGCGAGCTTCTATATCCAAGTTTCAATAAACTTTATAAAATTAATAAAGACGGAAGCGGTTTAACTCTGATTTATACAACCACCGATGGAAACTTCATTACAGAATGCGACTGGAGCAACGACGGTTCAAAAATCGCGCTGAAAACGAATGATGTAAACGGTTATAATGTCAAAATTTTCATAATTGATACGTTGGGAAATGTTACCAAAACAGTTTTAACAGGACTACCCGGTGCAGCTGGAGGACTTAATTTTTCAATTGCAGGTGATAAACTCCTCTATACAAGAGATATTACGGGTTACGAAAACCCCAATCACAGACAGCTGGATTCGCGGATTTTCTTGTATGATTTGACCACTAATATTGCCAATGACATCTCAGTGCTCAGCGGAAAGGCTGTAGGCTCCAATGATCTGGATCCGAGGTTTTCACCAAACGATGCGGAAGTAATTTTCACGAATACCTCGAACGACGGTATTTCACAGAAAGACATATATAAATTATCCTTTAATACCTCAAATACAGGGTTTACAAGAACTTTACTGTTCAGCAACGCCGAAATGCCGGATTGGGAGTAATATTTGACAGCATTAAAAAAAGAAGTGAGCGAATTTTGCTCACTTCTTTTTATTTAAAATGTTACGCAGATTTATGAATATATCTTGAAAGTTTAATTCCTAAATCAGTCCACACGATTTTTGCGTTGGCATTTCTTTCCAGATGATAATCTGCGTCTGAAATTTCTTCTAGAATAGCTTCTATATTAGCTCCGTGAATAAATCTGGAAAAACTTTCCCACTTAAATCCTCCGGAATCTATCTTTTTATACACCAAACTTTCGTTTCCATAATTCTGAAGCAAGGCAAGACGGAACATTTCCGAACAGTAATCCAGAAAATTCTTCTGTTTTTCACGGTTCCAGCCTGCAATATTTCGGCCCCAAAAAACGATGTTTTTTAAAAATTCGGGTTTCTTTTTTACCTGAAAAGCTTCACGTACCCAATTTACAAAAAGCTGTTCAAACTCGGTGTCAGCATTTTCGGACAGTAAAAGTTTCTGGGCTGCATTCCAGTCACCCTGGGACTGAAAAACAATTTCCCTCATTTTTTCATCAGTGATCTGATAATTGTTTTTCAGGAAAATCTCAATATCTTCATCCTGAATTCTTGGGATTTCAACCAATTGCGTCCGGGAAATAATTGTGGGTAGAATGGAATCGGTATTTTCTGCAGTAAGAATGATTAAAGTATCTTTTGGCGGCTCTTCCAAAAATTTCAAAAACTTGTTCGCAGCAGATATATTCATTTTGTCGGCTTGCCAAACGATGAGGATCTTACTTCCCCCTTCGAAACTCTTCAGGGAGAATTTTTTGTTGAGTTCATCCACTTCATCGGCATAAATGGTGAGCTGTTTGTTTTCTGATTCCAAAATCCGGCTCCAGTCTTCATTGTTGGAATATGGATTTTCGAGAATCATTTCCCTGAAATTTTCAATGAAATTGTCTGCAAGACCGCTGCTTTTCTCCTTAAAAACAGGAAAACTGAAATGCAGATCCAAATGATTCAGGTGCTCCACTTTTGAAGATGAATGTTCATTTTCTTTGCGGAAAATTTCTTTCGCGAACGCCATAGCCAAAGGTAAAGTTCCGTAACCGTCTTTTCCGACGAAAAGCTGCGCATGACCTACTCTGTTGTCGTAAATGCTTTCTTTGAGGAGGTTTTTCAGTTTTTCCTGACCTGCGATCTGTTCCCAATTCATTTTTCAAAGATAAAAAATTTTGTCTGAAAAATAATTGCGAAAAGTCAGCTGTATGGTTTTCATTTAGTCCTGAACTCATCCATTTAAGAGATAAAATTATATCTTCAAACTGCCTTAACAAACTTTAACCAAAGTAAATTTCCTCAATTCAGTAATATTTAGGATATTTGCGCATTATTTTTAAAAATAGAGAATGAAAAGAATTTTTGTATTACCTCTCATTGCAGCCGGATTTTTCCTGAATGCTCAATCGATTGGTAATTCTCCTTACGCTGCCTTCGGAATCGGGGATGTGAAGTATGATAACACAACTGATATGAATGCGATGGGCGGTATTTCTACTGCATATATCTGGGACTTCAATAATAGTTTTAATTTCAGTAATCCTGCTGCTAATAAAAACTTAGAGTTGGCTACTGTAAAAATTGAAGGCACCAATGAAAATAATTTTTTCAAATCTAATTTTGATAATGCGAGTGTGACAAAACATTCTTCATATCTTTCCAATATTACTGTAGCTTTCCCAATTTCAAGCAAAATCAAATTTGGATTGGGCTACCAGCCTTACAGCTCCAAGAAATATTCTGTACTTAATAAGCAAACTTTAACAGATGGTACTATAAAAGCCGAAATGTTTCGTGGTGAAGGTACTTTAAGTACTGTTCAGGCAGCTTTATCTTATCAGGTTTCTCCGGAATTGGGTTTTGGTTTAAGAAGTAATTTCTATTTCGGAAATCTTTACGATATCAACGAACTTACCTATTCCACGGCCGAACTGATCAATGGTTACGAGACGAAAAATAAAATAAAAACTTTTAATTTCACCCTTGGATCCGCTTATCAGAAGAAACTGCAGAATGACAGAAGACTTACTTTAGGTGCAACATATACTTTTGGGAATACCGGTCAGATGGAAACCAGCTATACCAACAGCACTTATTATTACTCGGCAGGAGAAACCAAAAATAATGTAAGTATTATTGACCAAAATTTCAGCAGCGATAAAAACTTAATTCCGATGGAGTTTTCATTGGGTGCAGGTTATGGACACGACACAAAATGGTTTTTAGGAACTCAGTTTGATTATAAAAAAGGAGAAACGATTCAGTTTTTAGGACAGCCTTTTGCAAACCAGAATTCATACAGATTTGCAGCCGGCGGTTGGTATCTTCCCAATTATAATAACTTCCGTAACTATTTTTCGAGAGTTACCTACCGATACGGAGCATATTACGAAAAAGGAAATCTTTCTCTGAACGGAACCAATATCAATCAGTTTGCTTTAACCGGCGGTGTTACTTTACCATTCGAAAATAGAAGTGTTAACAGAATGAGCGGTATTGATTTAGGTTTGGAAATCGGGAAAAGAGGAACTTTGGATAATAATATGATTCGCCAGAATTTCATCAACCTCAGAGTCGGAATTAATTTTGCTGATAAATGGTTTGTGAAACGTCTATATGATTAGAAAATGAAGTTTTTCAGACAAATAATATATAAAAATATAGCCGGCCTTTTGGGTTGTGCTATATTTTTTGGTTTAATTTCCTGTGACGAAGATCTCACTAAAATTAATAAAAACAATAACACCAATTTCCCTTCGCAGATTATTAATAATGCCCATATCGTTCAGCGCGATTCAGGGATAGTGAAACTTCGCGCTACTGCCCCGCTGATTGAAAAATACGAATATATCGACTCTCCCTATATCGTGGCCCGAAAAGGAATTCAGATTCTTTTTTACGATAAGAAAAAGCCTAAAGTTCCGGGCAAAATCAACGCGAAATATGCCAAGTTTAATGAGAAAAAGAAATTTTACGAGGCCAAAGGAAATGTAAGGATTGTAACCAACGAAAACCAAATGTTTGCGATGCAGTCGGTCTTTTGGGATCAAGGGAAAAGACTTATTTATACTACAGACACTGTTTATGTAACCGATAAAGACGGCTCTACTCTTGTTGGTGCCAACGGAATGAGAGCCAAAGACGACTTCTCGGAATATACGTTCTACAACAATTCCGGTAATATCAACGCTAAGAAAATACCCGAAAAAGGAAGATAAATTTTCGTAAATTCGGTAAAATTTTTCTTTATGGTTTTTCATGCAATTGGCTTAATGTCCGGAACGAGTCTGGACGGACTTGATATCTGTTACGCAAAATTCAAAAAAGAAAATACCGTCTGGAAATTCGAAATCATGCAGGCGGAAACCCTTTCCTATTCTGATCGTTGGGAAGAAAAACTCAATAATTCAATTCATTTAAACTCAGAGGAACTTTTAGCATTAAATTCGGAATATGGTTTTTACCTTGGTGAAAAAGTAAAGCAATTCATCTCCAAATATTCCTTAGAAGATATTGATTTAATCGCTTCTCATGGTCATACAGTTTTCCATCAGCCCCAAAAAAAATTCACCTTACAGATTGGTGACGGCAGGGCAATTAAAATTTTAAATAAAATTCCGGTAGTTTACGATTTCCGAAGCCAGGATGTTTTAATGGGCGGAAATGGCGCACCGCTTGTTCCGATTGGAGATGAAATTCTTTTTTCTGAATTTGATGCCTGTTTAAATTTAGGCGGATTCTCGAATATTTCATTTAAGAAAGACGGAAAACGGATCGCTTTCGATATCTGTCCTGTGAATATTGTGCTGAATAAGTTTGCACAGAGACTTCATCAGAAATATGATGCAAACGGAAATCTGGCTAAAAACGGAACGGTGAATGAAGAAATTTTATCTTCCTTAAATTCCATTGAATTCTACAGACAGCATCCACCGAAATCTTTAGGAATTGAATGGGTTAATGAGCACATACTTCCCAAACTTGCTGATGAAAGTCCGGAAAATATTTTAGCGACATTTACCAAACATGCCGCTGTTCAGATTTCAGCTGTTTTCAACCAGTTTAATCTAAAGAAAGTTTTGTTTACTGGCGGCGGAACCTATAATAAATATTTATTGGAAAGGATAAAAACAATGTCGGACACTGAAATTATTGTTCCGGAAAAAAAACTGATCGATTACAAAGAAGGTTTAATTTTTGCTTTCATGGGGGTTTTAAGAGTGAATCATGAGATTAATGTTCTCAGTTCTGCAACGGGGAGTACCGAAGACCATTCCTCAGGTATAATCATTTAAAATTAAAAAATAAAGTTATGCAAATAGATATCAGAAAACTAGCCATTGAAGATTATGACGAACTGAAGGAGACGATGCAGAAAGCCTATCCGACGATGTCAGAAAGCATTTGGTCTAAAAAAAGTATTCAGAAATTACTGAAAATTTTCCGCGACGGACAGATTTGTATTACCGTAGACGGAAAAATTGCTGCAGTTGCGCTTTCGCTGATTGTGCAATACGAATTGTACGGCGACGACCACACTTACAAGGAAATTACCGGAAATTACACCTTCAATACCCATTCCGACACCGGAAACGTTTTATATGGAATTGAGATTTTTGTCGATCCGGAATACCGGAAACTGAGACTTGCGAGAAGGCTCTACGACGTGAGAAAGGAGTTGTGTGAAACACTGAATCTGAAATCAATTATGGTAGGCGGAAGGATCCCGAATTATCATCTTTACAGCGCAGAACTTTCACCGAGAGCTTACATCCAGAAAGTGAGAAATAAGGAAATTTATGATCCGGTACTGAGTTTTCAGCTGGCCAATAACTTCCTGCCGGTAAGGATTCTTAAGAACTATTTACCCGAAGATTTACATTCGGAGGAAAATGCGGTGCTGCTTCAGTGGAATAACATTTATTACAGCAAAAAGCCTAATACCATGCAGGATTCTGTCATAAGATTAGGTTTGGTACAGTGGCAGATGAGACATTTTAAGACCATCGACGCATTTTATGAACAGGTTGAATTTTTCGTGAATGTGATGGCGGATTATAAATCTGATTTCATCATGTTCCCGGAACTTTTCAATACGCCTCTGCTTGCGCCTTTCAATCATCTTTCCGAAAGGGAAAGTATGTTTAAACTGGCCGAACTTACAGAAGAAATTAAAATTAAACTCTCAGAATTTGCCATCAGCTACAACATCAACATTATCGCTGGAAGCATGCCGATTGTAGACAGTGGAGAGCTCTACAACATCAGTTATCTGCTTCACCGCGACGGGAAAATTGACGAACACCGCAAAATTCATATCACTCCGAACGAGAAAAAATATTACGGAATGAAAGGCGGCAACGAGATAAAAGTGATTGACACCGATTGCGGAAAAGTAGGATTGGTGATTTGTTACGATGTAGAATTTCCTGAACTGCCAAGAATTTTAGCCGATCAGGGAATGAAAATTCTTTTTGTGCCTTATCTCACCGACACGCAAAATGCATATACAAGAGTGCGTCACTGTGCCGCTGCCCGTGCGATAGAAAACGAATGTTATGTCGCCATCGCAGGCTGTGTAGGAAATTTACCGGGTGTAAATAATATGGACATACAGTTTGGTCAGGCGGCGGTTTTCACCCCATCAGATTTTGCTTTTCCTTCCAATGCCATTAAAGGGGAAGCTACACCCAATACCGAAACTACTTTGATTGTAGACGTGGATCTGAATTTGCTCAAAGAGCTGCACCATTACGGCGCCGTCCGCACGATGACAGACAGACGGAGAGATCTTTATGATACCGTTAATCTGAACAGTGACACAGAATAAAACGAAATCCCGAAACATAAGTTTCGGGATTTTATTTTGGAAATGTTTAAAAGAATTAAAGTTTAAACTCAAGTTTTACATTGAAAAATCTGCCTGTCAGACGAACCGGGACCGGATAATTATAACCTGTAGAAACATCATTAATCCATTGGTTGGCCACTGTATTATTAATGTTAAATGCGTTGAATATCTGTACTCCTAAGACCAACTCATTAAAGTTACTCCAGAAACCTCCGCTTACTTTATTGTCCTTCTGATCGATGAAAACTTTAGATAAACCGATATCCACTCTTTTATAAGAAGGTAAAGTCCTCTGATATTTGTAAGGCGCTTCAAAATCAGGTTTTCCATTTTGATCTAAAGAAATTGGCGTTCCAGACGGAAGTCCGTTTGCATAAGTCAAAGTAAGATTTACACGCATAGAAGGGAATTTCGGCATATAATCCTGGTAGAACATGGAGAATCTGAACCTCGGATCTGTAGGTCTCGGAATATATCCTCTTCCATCGATGCTTTCATAAACTCTTGCATAACTTGCAGAAACCCACGAATCAACTCCCGGAACAAATTCACCAAATAATCTTGCATCAAGTCCGTAAGCGTAGCCTTCTGAGTTATTTTTACCAGAATAACGGATTCTGACATTATCCAGATAATAAGGAATCAGGTGATCCATTTTCTTGTAGTATGCCTCGGTTGTTAATTTAAAAGGCCGGTCTGCCATCCGGAATTCATAATCGTTTGAAAGAATTACCTGCATGGAGCGCTGCGATTTGATATCTGAATTAAAGTTTCCGTCTAAATCTTTAATCTCTTTATAAAATGGTGACTGGTAATAAATTCCTCCAGAAATCTTGAAAAGCATATCCATTTCCCAGTTAGGTTTAATGGCGAACTGAGCTCTTGGAGAAATAATGGTTTCATCATTAAAATCCCAATGCGAAGCCCGAACTCCCGCATTTAAGAAAACTCTGTTTGCGCCCCAGTAGAATTTTTTGGAAAACTGCGCATAACCGGAAAGCCTGGTCGGTTCGATGTGGTTAGCACCTGAAATATTAAAACGCAAACGGAGATCTGCAGCATTTAAAGTTCCGGGATTGGTATAATCAATCGGGGTGCTGTAACCTAAAGAATCTACAAGCTGCCATTCGTTGGTGAGATCTTTCAGATTTTCTTTTTCGAATTTTACTCCAACTTCAAAATCAGTATTGATATCTGGTGAAAAACGTGTTTTCAATTGAGAACCGTAAGTTTTTACCAATAAATCGTTTCGTGCATGATCAATCTGTCCGCCAACATCATATGAAGTGACTGGAGCGCTGGTAACAGGATCGAAAGTCTGTAAACGGTATGCAGAAGCAATTGAGTAATACTCTCTTTCGCGGTTCTGATAAGCAAAATTATCTAAACTGAAAGACCACTTTTTATTCGGTTTGAAATTAATTGAAGCTGTACCCATCATATTTTTGTACGCATCATCTTCCTTTCCGTTGTAGAAAACATTTAATTTTAATGGAGTTTGTAAACTTCCGAAATTTACTTCCTTCAGTTTCGGAACCATTTCGTAATCATTTTTACTCCAGTAACCGATAAAGGAAATATTCCATTTTTCGTTGAACTTATAATTGATGTAAGACTGAAAATCCATGTACTGCGGATTGAAATCAGTGTCCTCATTCAGTGTATTTAAAACCAGATTTGTATTTCTGTATCTTCCGGAAAATAGTGCTGATAGCTTCCTGTCCTTAGAGGCAAAACCGGTAGAAAGCCTTCCGCCAATTAAACTTGCTTCACCCGAAACTTCAAACTTAGTAGGTTGCCGGTAATAAATATTTAATGCTGAAGACATTTTATCGCCGTATTTCGCCTCAAAACCTCCTGCAGAAAAATTAATGGCCTGCACCATATCAGGATTAATGATGCTCATCCCTTCCTGCAAAGAATTTCTGATTAAAAACGGACGGTAAATTTCAATATCGTTGATGTAGATAAGATTTTCATCGTAGTTACCGCCTCTTACCATGTATTGGGAAGAAAGCTCAGTATTTGAATTGACGGACGGCAAGGTTTTCAAAAGACCTTCAACCCCACCGGAAAGTGAAGAAACCTGTTGTGCTTCTTTTGCTGAGATTTCTATGGAAGTTAAATCGGTAACTTTTGGCTTTCCTTTTTTCTGAAAAACAACCTCCTGTATTTGAGTTTCTCTTTCAGTATTTATAAATAAAACATTGATATTTTGAACCTTAGGAACTGTTTTAATATTCTTTCTGAAACCTTTGAAATTCTCTTTCTCTACCGAAAGTGTCTGTTCTGAATTAGCGATCGGAATTTTCACAAACCCGTTATCATCTGTCGTAAAATTTTGGCTGTTATAAGAAACATTGGCTTGAGAAACAGGTGCGCCATTTTCGTCGAGAACTTTAAGATTAATTTGCGAAAAGGCAAAAAGCGGCAACAATACCAGGAGTAAAAGTATTTTTTTCAATGCGATGAATTTAGTTTTTAAAGATAACAAAAAATTACAGAATCGCCTGTCTTACACGGGTTAATTTTTGAAGCAGATCTTCCAGTTTATCCAGCTGAAGCATGTTTGCGCCATCGGAAAGTGCGGTGGATGGTGTGGGGTGGGTTTCAATGAAAAGGCCGTCCGCTCCTACTGCGATTCCGGCTTTGGCGATGGTTTCAATTAGTTCCGGTCTTCCACCGGTAACTCCTGAATTCTGATTAGGCTGCTGCAGAGAATGCGTCACATCTAAAATAACCGGCGCATAGTTTCTCATGGTAGGAATTCCACGGAAATCTACGACCAAATCGGTATAACCAAAAGAATTTCCGCGTTCGATGATCGCCGTTTTGTTGTTTCCGGAATCCACCACTTTTTCCACAGCGAATTTCATGGATTCTGGAGAAAGAAACTGACCTTTTTTCAGGGTAATGCATTTTCCGGTTTTTGCGGCAGCGACTAATAAATCGGTTTGTCGAACCAAAAACGCAGGAATCTGCAAAACATCTACATAATTCGCTGCCAGGGCTGCATGTTCGTTTTCGTGAATATCTGTCGTAGTAGGAATATTGAAAGTTTCTCCCACTTTTTTAAGAATTTCCAAAGATTTTTCTTCACCAATGGTGGTGAATGAATCTACGCGGCTTCTGTTTGCTTTTTTAAAACTTCCTTTGAAGATGTAAGGAATTTCGTATTTATTGGTAAGTTCTATCACTTTTTCAGCAATTCTAAGCGCCATATCTTCGCCTTCAATAATGCACGGACCTGCAATTAGAAAGAAGTTTTTTGAATTTTTGTGGTGGATGTTTTCTAAGTATTGAATCATTACTTTTGGTTTAAAGTTTAATCTTAAATTAAGAATTCAAAAATACGGATTTTTTTGTTGAACTAGTTTCTGAGTTTTGGTTTAAACTTGCAAACTAACTCCATAAAAAAAACGGGGTTTAGCCCGCTCCTATTGATTGTATTTTCTTTAAAATTTTAAAGCCTGCAATTTATTTAATTAAAACAAGCAGTAATTTGTTGATTTCTGAAATATTAGAAAAATCTATTTTTCTTCCTTTAAAATTTTGATTGATAAGTTCCTTTTTTTCAGGAAAAAGGTTTATAAATTCTTTTTTTAATTCGGGGATAGCATTGATTTCCCCCTTTTCTTTCTGAATGAAATATACATCGGGTACTTTTTTATATTCAGGGGGTGTGCTCATTTCAAAAGAAGTTCGACCTACTTTTTCAGGAATAAATACAATTTTAGTTTTTCTATAAATTGCAAAATGATCATTGTTAGCAACTTCGAAGAGATAACCGTCATACCTTACACGATTCAAATAATAGGTTGAATAAATAATTGTTTCATTGGTATCTACAAATTCTATGGGGAAGCTATATGTTTTTTTCAACTTATAATAACTACCATCTTTAATAATCTCCAACTCATCATCGAACGCGTTATACCGTATTTTGTGAAGTATCGATGAACCTTTAACTCTTCCTGTTATAAAATCTGGATAAACAAAAATACTCCCTTCAATATCCATACTTGGTTTTTTCGCAGACCCAATCAATGCGATATTTGATCGGTTGAGTTCGAGATTATCCATTGACGGTGTTTGAGCGGAAAACTGCAAACTTGATGTTATAACGATAAACAGTATAATTTTCTTCATTTTAGAAAGCTACTTTATGTGAAAATCAAAGTTAAACTTTTTTAATTAACACGAAACAGCTTAAAGAAAGTTATAATGTACAATTATTTTCAAAACTTTTTAAGGATCTTTTCGAACGTATTTATATTTCTGGAAGTCATCTGTGCCTTCAGTGTTTTTTTTCCTAACACTTTTCCGAAGGTAGAATCCAGCGTATTTCCTTTCGGAACCTGCCAGTAGAAAGTAGTTGATACAATTTCAGCTTTTTCGTTTTCGGATTTTTCTGAATGGTTAAATTCTTCAAGAAGCGTATTTTCAACACTTTCAGTTCCAACAAATGCATAAATATGCAGCTCTTCAGCTTTCACGAAAGGACAGTTTTCAAAGATTGCTGCTATTTCCTTTTCGGATTTAAGAAAAAGAAAAGTATCATAACTGAAATGATCAGACATTTCTTTTTCCAAAACGGTTTTCAGTTCCGAAACCTTTTTATCAGACGAAAATAAGATGTTTCCGGAAGCAAGAACCGACGAAACCTCTCTCATGCCCGAATCAGCAAATACTTTGCAGACTTCTGCCATTTTCATGGAAGTACCGTTGACGTTTACCCTGCGAAGAAAAGCACAGTATTTCATGTTATTGAGTCGCTTTCATGATAGCATTCGTAATCTGATCTTCTTTTTCTTTGGAATATGTGGAATCATAAGGAGTCATCACATCAAAAAGATAGGTATAGAAAGGCGTGATTTTCTGTACTTTTTCAGCTTCATTGAATGCTTTTTCTTTCCCCATCTGCTGGAGGGTTTTCACAAATGAATTAAAACGCTTGTCGATCGGCTCAATGGATTTTACCAAATAGCTGTACCCTTTATCTTTTTGCCCGATTTTATTGTAAGCATCGGAAACAGCACCAACAATCAGTGAATATTCCATCGGTTTTGTCCGCATCTGTCTGGATACAAAACGCTGTTCGGACGGACTCAAATTACTGTAATAATCGTATTCTGTAAAGATTCCGTTTTTAAGTTCTTCTGCTAATTTAAGACCTTTCTGTTCCTGTCCGGATACGATATAACCGTACACCATAGAACTTAATGAACGCGGATCATTGTATTTGGACACCGGAATTTCTCTGGAAGCCAAATCCAAAACTTCAATAGCTTTCGCTTTCTGTCCGGCAAGTGTAAGAGCTTCGGCAGCGCGGCTTGCAGAGCTTCTATAGCTTACAATATTTTGTGTACAGGTTTCATCGAAATGAACATTTAAATCTTTAAAATTCCCCCACTTGTAATTTTTAACAATATTATAAAGTGAATTGGCGTCTACTCTTCCCATTTCCCCATCTTCCCGTTCCGGCGTGTGGATAGGAACCAAGCGGTAACTGAAACCGTCATACTGAAGATAATTGCCCAGATAGAAAATGTTTTCAGGATCGTAAATTCCTCCTGTTGAGAAATTAATCGGTCTCTTCCAGTCGAAATTGGCAAGGATATCAAGCATCATCAGGTTATTTTTGAACATGCTGTTGCTTTTGTACTCTATCGTAATGTTATCAACGGTTTGCGCTAAATCTTTAGCGTCGATAATACCTGCTTTTACTGCATTGGCTTTATTTACCGGCAATACTAATTTAGAAACCGGCAGGAAATTGAATTTATCATATTTCGCTTCACCGAAAAGCATTTTTAAGATTTCATCCTTATCGTCAGATTTTACTTTGATAAAATTCATTGCCTCTTTTAAGGTCATCGAATCCTGAGTCGCAAACTTTCTGAAACCTGCAAATGCAGTATCCGGAGCGCCCTGGTCTTTCAGGTTGGCGAAAACATTTTTCCAGTCTTCTTTACTCATGAGGTAAATCTGATCGTTGGTTCCGTCGCGGTAATCTTCGTGTTTCAATATGGAAGGAACCGGCATTGCATTGTAAGTTCTTCTTTTTACCTGATCGATATTCCACGGTGTTGAAAGTAAAGTGAAATTGACCACTTTCACGTCATCGCGAAGGCCCGAAGTTTCCTGCATTCCCCAAATCGGGTACGTATCATTATCACCGTAAACGAAGAGGATATCGTTTTTCGGTAATGATTTTAAGGTAGAATAAGCATAGTCGTAAGCGGTATATCTTCCGCTTCTGTCATGAACATTATAGTTTTGAAAGCCCATCATTAAAGGAATTCCTAAAAGAACAATTCCGGCAATAGTATTTACGTTATTTGATTTTACTTTTTCCTGAATAAACCAAAGTATCGCTGCTGCACCTAGGCCGATCCAAATGGCAAATGCGTAGAAAGATCCCACCATGGCGTAATCTCTTTCACGTACTTCGAAAGGTTTTACTCCTGTGTAGAAAACAATTCCGACACTCGTTAAAATAAAGAGTGATAATATGGCATAGAACCTTCCGAAATCTTTATTCAGCTGGAAAAAGAATCCGATTAAACCAAGCAGTAATGGTAAAAAGAAAAAAGCAACCGTACTTTCATTTTTGAATTTTGCAGGCATTTTGCTTTGGTCTCCCCACATGGCATTATCGATAAAAGAAATCCCGGAAATCCAGTTTCCTCTGTTGTTTTCCATATGCCCTTCAAGGTCGTTCTGTCGTCCGACAAAATTCCACATGAGGTATCTTACAAAATAATAACCGTTCTGAAAAGTGAAGAAATAATCTAAATTCTGTCCTAAAGAAGGCCTTTGAACATTGATTAAATTATAAGGTTTTACTTTCAGATAATCCTCAGCTTTGATACTTCCCTCTTCATATTTCTTGCGAAGATCATCAAAAATCTTTTTGGCTTCCGGGCTGTCAGCAACATCGCTGTTACCGTAATTGAACGAAAAGTCCGGGGCGCCGTACATGGAAATATAATTTGCCATCACATCTTTATCTTCGCTGAACATTCTCGGCATAAAACTGATATGATCCGTACTGTAAACATAATTGAACCGGTCTCCTACTTTTCTGTAAGTTCCGGTCTGCTCATCTTTTTCATAAACATCGCCGGTTTTTTGCGTTTTGTAACTTCCGTCATCATTTTTCTGAATTCCGTTGGCATCAAGATAAGCGGTATAATTCTGTCCGTAAGAAGTCGGCCAGTCGCCGTACTGTTCCCGGTTGTAATAATCCAGCATTCCGATCGCGTTATCAGGATTGTTAAGGTTCATCGGCGGATTTGCGTTCGCACGGATTGGAATTACCATCCAGCACGAAAAACCGATAATCATATAGATTACAGAAAGCACAATCGTCTGATAAATGCTTTTTCCTGATCTTTTAGCATATTTGAGAGCGAAATAACATACAGCAATTAAGATAACAAACGCAATGATGGTTCCAGAATGGAAAGGAAGACCAATTCCGTTAACGGCAAAAATTTCCATCTTGCCGAATAAAGTCATAATTAAAGGAAATATCCCTTTAAAAACCGCGGCCAGAATCAACAGCGTGAAAAAATTTGCCCAAAGAAAACTTTTCCAAGTAAATTCATAGTTCCGTGCATAATAAATTAAGCAAACTGCAGGAATAGCAAGCATTCCCATCATGTGAACTCCAATGGATAAACCGGTTACGAAAAATATTAAAATAATCCATCTTTCATTGTCAGCGTCATGGTATTCGTTTTCCCACTTGGTTATCAGCCAAAGTAAAAGTGCGATAAACATGGAAGCCATGGAATATACTTCTCCTTCCACTGCCGAAAACCAGAAAGTATCCGAGAAGGTGAAACATAAAGCTCCGATTGCTCCTGCAAAAAGGATAGATATTTCCTGAGGTTTTGTGATCTGATCAAAGTCTTTATTGAGAAGTCTTCTTACCAAATGGGTGATCGTCCAGAACAGGAAAAGAATAGTTACTGCACTGAAAAGCGCCGACATTGCGTTAATCACTACAGAATAATTCTCCCCGTTACCGAAAGCAAATATTGCTGCAACCGCTCCCAGCAACTGAAAAAGTGCCGCTCCGGGTGCATGCGTAACCTCCAGCTTTACCGCCGAAGAAATATATTCGCCGCAATCCCAGAAACTGAAATTCGGTTCAATGGTTGATAAGTAGGTAAAAAAAGCAATCACGAAAACTACCCATCCCAAAAGGGTGTTCCACTGTTTAAAAGACCAGTTTTTCATATATAAAATTCAATGTTGCGAAAATAAGGTTTTTCCTCTATTATCTTCTGATTTTAACAAAAATTAAATGAAAAGTCTTGATTTTTAGTGAGCATATCCGCGCTATTTTTTGTTAATTAGTACAAAAATGTTATGCATTAAATCATGTTCCGAGGCATTAATTATTATATTATTTATTTTTTAGTATTTTTGCACACGGTTTTCTAGAGAAAAATAACGAAAAATGACTAATGTTCACGATAATATTCTTGGCTTAATTGGCAATACGCCATTGGTAAAACTTAATGCAGTTACCAAAGAAATTCCTGCTACAGTGTATGCCAAATTAGAATCATATAATCCCGGCCATTCTACAAAAGACAGAATTGCAATACATATTATAGAAGCAGCAGAAAAAAAAGGACTTTTAAAACCCGGTTCTACCATTGTAGAAACAACTTCCGGAAATACAGGCTTTTCTATTGCGATGGTTTGTATTATTAAAGGTTACAAATGTATTCTGGCAGTAAGCAACAAAACAAAAAAAGAAAAAATCGCCTATCTGAAGGCGCTTGGAGCTACAGTTTACATCTGTCCTGCTAATGTTCCTGCGGACGATCCTAGATCGTATTATGAAGTTGCGAAAAGAATTGCTTCAGAAACTCCGGATTCTATTTACATCAATCAATATTTTAACGAACTTAATATTGATGCCCACTACCAAACAACGGGTCCTGAAATCTGGGAACAGACAGACGGAAAAATCACTCACCTTATTGCCTGCACAGGAACCGGCGGAACATTATCCGGCTCAGCAAAATATTTAAAGGAAAAAAATCCAAATATCAAAGTGATCGGCGTTGATGCTTCCGGTTCTATCCTTAAAGGTTTCCACGAAACGGGAAAAATCAATAAGGACGAAATTCATCCTTACCAAATCGAGGGAATGGGCAAAAACTTAATTCCTGCTGCTTTGCTGTTTGATAAAGTAGATGAATTTGTAAGAGTAAACGACGAAATGTCTGCTTACCGCACCCGCGAAATCGCTTTGAAAGAAGCTATCATGGGAGGTTACACCACCGGCGCAGTTACCCAGGGGCTTTTACAGTATGCCAATTCACACCAGTTTTCAAAAGATGATGTTGTGGTAGCTATTTTCCCTGATCACGGGTCCAGATACATTACCAAAGTATACAGTGATGAGTGGATGGAAGAACAAGGATTCATCAATAACTGTGTTCATAATTACGACGAAGTTTTCAAAACTGAAATTATCAAGTAATCCGATTGTGAAAATAAATTGTATTGAGACCTTTTTGTACCCTTACGAAAAGGTTTCTTTAGTCAAATTTTGTTAACTTTGTGCCTACTTTATATTAAAAAAAAATTAAAAAAATAATGACAGATATTTTTGATCGGTTACGACAAAATCCAGGACCGCTCGGACAGTTTGCAGATTATGCAGAAGGATATTTCGTTTTTCCAAAATTAGAAGGACCTATCGGACCCAGAATGAGATTTCAGGGAAGAGAAGTTGTTTTCTGGAGTGCTAATGATTACCTGGGCCTTTGCAACCATCCCGAAGTTTTGGAAGCAGATGCAAAAGCTGCCGCAGAATTCGGAATGTTTTATCCAATGGGAGCAAGAGCAATGTCCGGCGAAACCGAGCAGCATCAGCAATTGGAAAGAGAACTTGCTGAATTTGTCGGAAAGGAATCAGCTTATCTTTTAAATTTCGGATATCAGGGAATGGTTTCTACCATTGACGCGCTGGTTTCCAGACATGATGTTATTGTTTATGATTCCGATTCTCACGCCTGTATCGTTGACGGTGTAAGGCTTCACATGGGAAAAAGTTTTACTTTCAAGCATAATGATATTTCGAGTTTAGAAAAAAATCTTGCCCGTGCTACGAAAGTGGCAGAAGAAAATGGCGGAGGAATTTTGGTGATTACTGAAGGGGTTTTCGGAATGCGCGGAATGCAGGGAAAAATTAAAGAAATCTGTGAGTTGAAATCTAAATTTAATTTCAGACTCTTAGTTGATGATGCACACGGATTCGGAACTTTAGGTGCAACAGGCGCAGGAGCCGGTGAAGAACAGGGTTGCCAGGATCAGATTGATGTTTATTTCTCCACCTTTGCAAAATCGATGGCCGGTTTCGGTGCATTTATCGCAGGTGACAGTGATATTATCAGAATTTTAAAATATAATTTACGTTCTCAGGTTTTCGCCAAATCTTTAACAATGCCAATGGTAATCGGTGGTTTGAAGAGATTGGATTTGCTTCGTTCCCGTCCGGAAATTAAAGCAAAACTTTGGGAAAATGTAAACAAATTACAAAACGGATTGACGGAAAGAGGTTTCAATATCGGCGGAACAAATACATGTGTAACTCCTGTAATGATGCAGGGTTCAACAGTTGAAGCTACTCTACTCGTTCAGGATTTAAGAGAAAATTACGGTATTTTTACGTCAGTAGTAATTTATCCTGTTATCCCGAAAGGAATGATTTTGTTGAGATTAATTCCAACCGCTTCTCACACCGATTCCGAAATTAACGAAACTTTGGAAGCATTCGACGCTATCCACGATAAATTAACTTCCGGTTTTTATAAAGAGCAGGAACAGAAACTGTTAGAGGAAAAAGGATTATCCTTTAAATCATCATAAAATTTTTCAGTATTTATAAACCATATAAACCGCCTGAAAAATTCAGGCGGTTTATTATTATAGTAATTCGGAATAAAAAATCATTGACTTTTAATCAAATCACACAAAAACAGTAAGATGAAACAGATCATTATCAGCAAACAGGATTTTACGAGAATTCATAAAGCCATCAAGGATGCCAAACAAAAAAATGCCATTAAAAAAGAAGATGCAGAAAAGCTACTGCACGAATTACACTCTGCTAAAGTGGTAGAACCTGAAGATATTCCGGCAGATTTGGTGACGATGAATTCTGTGGTGAAAATTCATTTTCAAAACAATAAAACTGTTACTGAATTCAAAATAGTTTATCCTGATCAAGCCAACATCAAAGAACATAAAATTTCCATTTTCTCACCTGTTGCTTCCGCATTAATCGGTTACAGCGTACATGACGAAATCGACTGGATCGTTCCTTCCGGAATGACCAAAATTATTATTGATGAAATTATCTACCAACCGGAAGCTGCCGGAGATTTTGATTTGTAAATCCTCAATGAAACTTCGCTACAGTGCGAAAATTTAAAACCGGTAGAAATTTCTAGCGGTTTTTTTAAACTAACACAAATCTCCATATCTGAAAGATTTAAAATAAATTTGCAAAAATAATCCTGTGAAAGACCTCCTACTTATTACGCCTCCATTTACGCAGCTTAATACGCCATATCCGGCAACAGCATATATAAAGGGGTTTCTCAATACGAAACAGATTTCAAGTTTCCAGATGGATTTGGGAATTGAAGTTATTTTAGAATTATTTTCCAAAAACAGTCTGCACCAGATTTTTAATCCTTTCAGTGAGTTCAAAAATCTTTCGGAAAATGCACAAAGAATATGGGCATTAAAAGATGAATATATAAAAACCATTGATCAGGTTATCCTTTTTCTTCAGGGCAACAACCCAACATTGGCGAGACAGGTTTGCAGCATGAATTTTTTACCCGAAGCTTCCCGTTTCAACTCAATAGATGATCTGGAATTTGCATTTGGAAATATGGGTTTGCAGGATAAGGCGAAACATCTCTGCACCTTATATTTAGAGGATATTTTAGATTTTATTGTTGAATGTATTGATGAAGATTTCGGTTTCAGCAGATATGCAGAACGGCTGGGAAGAAGTGCCAACTCATTTGATGAGTTATATTTAAAACTTTCGGGACCGAGAACTTTCATTGATGAAATCACCCTGAAAATTCTTAAAGAACACATGGATTTGGTGCAGCCAATACTGGTTTGTTTTTCCGTTCCGTTTCCCGGCAATTTATATTCTGCTTTCCGTTGTGCGCAATTCATCAAAGCCAATTATAAAAACACCAAAATCGCGATGGGAGGCGGTTTTCCGAATACCGAATTAAGAGAAGTCAATGATCCCCGGGTTTTTAAGTTTTTCGATTATATAAGTTTAGATGATGGTGAATTGCCTGTTGAATTAATCTACGAAAACTTAGATAAAAATAATGATGCTGAATTTAAAAGAACTTTCTTATTAGAAAATGGGAAAGTAGTTTACAAAAACAATTCAGCAAGAACCGATTACAAACAGTTTGAAGTAGGAACACCGGATTATACTGATCTGCTGCTTCACCAGTATGTATCCGTCATTGAAATCGCCAACCCGATGCACAGTCTTTGGAGCGACGGAAGATGGAACAAACTCACCATGGCGCATGGCTGCTATTGGGGAAAATGTACATTTTGCGATATTTCTTTAGATTATATAAGACTATATGAACCTGTTTCGGCAAAAATTTTAGTCGACCGGATGGAAGAATTAATAGAAAAAACCGGAGAAACAGGATTCCATTTTGTGGATGAAGCTGCGCCACCTGCGCTCATGCGGGAAGTTGCGTTAGAAATTCTCCGAAGAAATTTGGTCGTCACCTGGTGGACCAATATCAGATTCGAGAAAAGTTTTTCCGCCGATTTATGTTATTTACTTAAAACCTCAGGCTGTGTAGCCGTTTCAGGAGGTTTGGAAGTGGCAAGTGACCGTTTGTTAAAGTTAATTGACAAAGGCGTTTCTGTAGAACAGGTTGCCAAAGTAACAAGAAGTTTTACGGAGGCGGGAATTATGGTTCATGCTTATTTAATGTACGGCTACCCTACCCAAACCGAGCAGGAAACGGTAGATTCTCTTGAAATGGTGAGACAGATGTTCGAAATGGGCATACTGCAAAGCGGTTTTTGGCATCAGTTTTCAATGACGGCACATTCACCTGTCGGAAAAAATCCCGAAGAATTTGGCGTAACTCCTGTTATTAAAGAAATCAGTTTTGCCAATAACGATATTGAATTTAGAGACCGAACCAATATTGATCATTCTAAATTCGGTTACGGGCTGAAAAAATCGCTTTTCAATTACATGCATGGAATTAATTTTGAAATTCTCCTGCAGGACTGGTTTGATTTTAAAATTCCAAAAACAACGATTCATCCGGATTATATTCATGACTCTCTTGTCGATGATGAAAATTTCAGTTTTAAAGGCAATTCAAAGCTCGTTTTCCTTGTAAATAATATCATCGCTGAAAATGTAGTCAAAACCAAGAAATCAGTTTCGTGGCAGAATACCAAACTCACTTTTCACCTGAAAACAAATATTGTAACCATCCTGCTTGAAGAAGAAAAAGCTTCCTGGCTTTTAAAAACTCTCAAGGAGAATAACGTTCAGAATTCAAAACTGATGACACTTCAGCAACTCAAAGATGATTACAGCCAAACTTTGGAGGACTTTGAGCTGTTCTGGTTTTCCAAACCTATGAAGCAACTGAGAGAGAATGGCGTGATTCTTACTTTATAAATTGTTGGATTAACACTCAAAAACAGCAGGAAAACTCAAAAAATTCAGTTTCAACAATACAGCAGAAACTGTTTCACTGTTTAGTTCCGTGAAAATTATTACCACTACTTTAGGCGACTTCATTTCCTGAATTTGGGTTATTCCGTAGAATCGGGTTAAACCAATTACCGCTGAATTTGGCCCGATATTTTCTTTGTTTACGGTAATAAAATTTATAAAATATGAAATTTAACTGCTGGAAATTCGTACTCATTCTATCTGCAACTTTCGGATTAATGAGCAGTTTGGGACTGATATAAAAAAAATCCCGACTTTATGCAAGTCGGGATTTCTATTTATGCTGATGTGTTTGGTAGTAAACAGCAATACCGGTTTGTTAAAATTTAAAGAACCTTATATTTCTTTTTCTTTTGTCCCGCTACAGTATTCTCCTGTTTTCTGTAGCAAAACTAACTTTTCCTGAAGTTTTATTTTTTGCCCATTTCTGCCCAAATTATTTGTATATTGAACCCCTAAAATATTAATCTACAGTATGATTGAGAAATTAAGGAAAGAATTTGAAGAGATTTATTTCAGCGATATCTCAACAACAAAAGGTCTTGAAAAGCTTTCAAAAAGAATCGGAGTCTCCAAAAATTCACTACGGAGGTTTCTCGGAAAACTTCGTGATGACACGCAACTTCGGATATCTACACTCAATTTAATTGCTGAGCGGTTAGGTTATAAGAATTTTCAGGATTTTTGTAATAATGAAGGTCAAAGAAAGAATGTATTGGATTTTGAGTTGCTTGATATTTACTACGGCAGTGTAAAAGGACAGGGAACCACAGCAAATGAAACCCGTTTTCAGAATGCAAACTATTATTTTGCTCAAAAAATCATCTCAGATCCTTTTAATCTAAGGGAGTTTGTCAAAAGGTTTTCGGAAAACGAGGAAGCCATGGAATATGTCTTGGTTTGGCATCCGTCTTACGAAAATATTGCCAATGAGAATTACCAGCTGGCTTTGCTTAAAATGGCCAGAACAACAACTAAATCGCACGCTAAGGTCTTCGCATACTCATTTATTTACTTTGGGAAATTTTTAGCGGAAACGCTTGATGAGGAAGAGGAAAAATATCTTTTGAGTCAAATTGAAAAATATGCAGTAAAAATGCGTCATGAATCGTCTGAATTTACGCATGTTGTGGAAGCCAGATATGCTATTGCAAAATGTATTTCCCTGTTTCGGGAAGGGAAATTAGCGGATAAAAGAAACAGCGCCGCATTCATCAATATGATTACCCTGCGAAATACGTCCGGTATTGCTTTAAATGACAGAATAGTTTACAGCATGTTTGTAACCAATATTCTTAATATTCTGCAGGAATATGAGAGTGCAGATTTATGTTTCAGCGAAGATATTAGTGACAGAAAACTTGAGCAGTTCGCTATAGAAAACCCCACTTTAATTTCGCATATTTTTGTATACAGACTCAACAAAGCCATCACAAGGTTTAATCTTGGAAAAAAAGAAGAAGCATCGGGAATTTTTGAACTTTTACCAAGTGATATCAGCCAACTTAAGACCTATTCGTTTGACAGTAAAATTTATTATGAGTTAAAATACACATACTTTGCCACAAAACTTTACCCGAAACGGGAAAATTTTGCGAAAAAATTTGATGAACTTGTTGAAAAGACTCAATTTACTTACCTTAAAAAAATATAATCCTGAATTTAATTTTCTTCTTATTACAAGTTTAAATAAAAAATCCCGTCTTTGAAACAAGGACGGGATTTTTCTTATGCTTAAGGTTCAATTATTCAGCGAGAATAATTCCTTTATTGTTGTTGAATTCAATAACACCACTTTTCACAGTGAAAGAAAATACGCTGTCTTTTTCGTTTTCTTTCGTGAAATGTTTCTCATATTTCTCATCAATTTGGTTCGTAAAAACTCTTACTTTCCCACCGATTAATGATGCAACGATTGCGGCGTGATCTTTCATGATATGGAAATCGCCATTTTTTCCGGGAAGCAAAACTGAACTTACTTCGCCATCAAAAACTACAAATTCCGGGGTTAAAATTTTAATATTCATTTTGCTGGATTAAAGAGTAAAGAGAAAAGAAAAAAGAGAATGTGTACTCTTTTTTCTTTATTCTATAATTCTAATTATGCGTTTTCAGCTAACATTTTCTGTCCTGCTTCAATCGCTTCTTCTATGGTTCCTTTTAAGTTGAAAGCAGCTTCAGGTAAGTGATCTAATTCACCATCGATAATCATGTTGAAACCTTTGATCGTATCTTTAATATCAACCAATGCACCTTTCAGACCTGTAAACTGTTCTGCAACGTGGAAAGGCTGAGAAAGGAAACGCTGTACTTTTCTTGCACGGTAAACTGAAAGTTTGTCGTCTTCTGAAAGCTCTTCCATACCAAGAATCGCGATGATATCCTGTAAAGCTTTGTATTTCTGAAGGATTTCTTTTACTCTTTGTGCACAATCGTAATGCTCGTCACCTAAAATCTCAGGAGTAAGGATTCTTGAAGTTGAAGCCAATGGATCAACCGCAGGATAAATACCTAATGAAGCAATTTTTCTGTCCAATACTGTCGTTGCATCCAAGTGAGCAAACGTAGTTGCCGGAGCCGGATCCGTTAAATCATCCGCAGGTACATAAATCGCCTGTACTGATGTAATGGAACCGTTTTTAGTAGAAGTAATTCTTTCCTGCATCGCACCCATTTCAGATGCCAATGTCGGTTGGTAACCTACTGCTGAAGGCATACGCCCAAGAAGTGCGGATACCTCAGAACCTGCCTGAGTAAAACGGAAGATGTTATCAACGAAGAACAATACGTCTCTTCCCTGTCCCTGTCCGTCACCGTCACGGAAATATTCTGCGATGGTCAATCCTGAAAGTGCAACACGTGCTCTTGCTCCAGGTGGCTCGTTCATTTGTCCGAAAACGAAAGTACATTTAGAATCTTTCATCTCTTCCATATCAACTTTAGACAAATCCCAACCTCCATTTTCCATAGAGTGCATGAATTCGTCACCATATTTAATAATACCTGATTCTAGCATTTCTCTCAAAAGGTCATTTCCTTCTCTGGTTCTTTCACCTACACCGGCAAAAACAGAAAGTCCACCGTGACCTTTTGCAATATTGTTAATCAATTCCTGGATCAATACTGTTTTACCAACACCTGCTCCACCGAACAAACCAATTTTTCCTCCTTTAGAATAAGGCTCTACCAAATCGATTACTTTGATCCCTGTAAAAAGTACTTCTGCAGATGTAGAAAGCTGATCGAATTTCGGAGCTTCTCTGTGAATCGGTAAACCGTTATCTTTAGAAACTTCCTGAATACCATCAATAGCATCTCCTACTACATTAAAAAGTCTTCCGTAAACGCCTTCACCAGTTGGCATTGTAATTTGTCTGCCCTGGGAAATTACTTCCTGACCTCTTTGAAGACCATCTGTTGCATCCATTGCGATACATCTTACTGAATCTTCTCCAATATGTTGTTCTACTTCAAGAATTACCTTATTACCATCAGTTTTAATGATTTCCAGTGCGTCATAGATTTTCGGAAGTTCTGCTGCATCCGTAAAAACCACGTCGATTACCGGTCCGATAATTTGAGAAATTTTTCCTTTAATTTGGTTTGCCATTGCTAATTTTTTTCTTGAGTGCAAATATAATGAAACTTCCCAAATCTGCAATTGCTTCAAAAGAAGATTTTTATCATATTTGCACAGAATTTGATCAGCTCATCCAAAACAGCGGTGAGACCTCCTTTTTTTAAATTATTCCATTGAAAATTATTAAGAATTTAAACGGATATCACTCAGAAACTCCCCTTTCTTTATCGATTGGCATTTTTGATGGTGTTCATATAGGCCACCAATCCATTATTAAAAAACTGAATGTAATTGCTGAAAAAAAGAATCTGGAATCGGCAATTCTTACTTTTTGGCCACATCCGAGAACAGTTTTTAATCCGAATGACGATTTAAAGTTTTTAAATACTATTGAAGAAAAAACGTATCTGCTTGAAAAAAACGGAATTCAGAATTTATTTTTAAAAGAATTCGATGAAGAATTCAGGAATTTAACCGGTGAAGAATTTGTAAAACAGATTTTGGTTGAAAAACTGAAAGTGAAACATTTAATTATCGGTCACGATCATACTTTCGGGAAAAACCGAAGCGGCGATTTTAATTTATTACAAAAAATGTCTTCTGAATTCGGTTTTGAAGTTGAGCAGGTTGAAGCCGTAAATTTTCAGGACAAACATATCAGTTCGACGCAGATCAGAAATGCTTTAATAGAAGGAAATGTAAATGAAGCTAACGAAATGTTGGGCTATGTATATTCCGTTTCGGGTGAAGTGATTCACGGGAAGAAAATTGGCAGAACCATCGGTTATCCGACAGCCAATATTGCGGTTAATTCAATGAAACTTCTGCCAAAAAAAGGCGCTTATATTGTGGATGTTTTTGTGAACAGCCAACATTTTAAAGGAATGTTGAGCATTGGCACCAATCCTACTGTGGACGGTAATTCGCTGACTGTAGAAGTGTATATCCTAGATTTTAATGAAGATATTTACGGTAAAGAAATCTCAGTAAACTTCCGTGAATTTCTGCATGATGAAATAAAATTCGAAAGTTTGGAAAAACTCATTGAAAGACTGGATGAAGATAAAAGACTTACAGAGAATTTTCCGTTTTAATTTTCCAAAATTTACTGAACAATCACAAATTCATAACCTCTTCCCTCTTTTTTTTGGTTAAAGAATTCAATATTAAATCATAAGAAGAATCGATTAATTTCAAAATCATATCCCGCTTCAAGCCTTCGCAAAGCACCGAATTCCAATGGGTTTTGTTCATGTGATAAGCGCCGGTAATCTGCGGATGCTTTTCACGAAGTTCTTCGCTCCATTCCGGATCGGTTTTTACTGCAATGCTTAACGGCTGTTTTTCCAAAGCCATCAGCAAAAACATCTTGCCTCCCACTTTCAACACCAAAGTTTCATTATCGAAAGGAAAAGTTTCTTCCACTCCTTTTTTAGCGAGGCAATAATCGAGAATTTCGTTGGCATCCATATTTTTTTAATAAGCAATAAGTAATTGGCAATAAGTAATAAATTTCAATTCAAATTTAGTAATTTTAAAACATCGAATATTGCTTATTAATCATTACTCATTACTCATCCTTATATGAAAGCACTTGTTATCGGCGCAACCGGCGCTACAGGAAAAGATTTGGTGAATAAATTACTTACTGATAAAGATTATGAGAAAGTGGATGTTTTCGTGAGAAAGCCTTTAAGTATTGATAATCCAAAACTGAACATCCATATTGTTGATTTTGAAAAACCTGAAGAGTGGAAAGATTTGGTGAAAGGTGATGTGGCTTTTTCCTGTCTCGGAACTACGTTAAAAACTGCCGGAAGCAAAGAAGCCCAGCGAAAAGTAGATTATGATTACCAATATAATTTTGCAAAAACCGCGAAAGAAAATGAGGTTGACGATTATATTTTGGTTTCAGCGTATGGCGCAAATCCGAAATCAAAAATCTTTTATTCCCGCATGAAAGGTGAACTGGAGCAAAGTATCAAAGATCTGCATTTCAACAAAATAACGATTTTTCAACCCGGAATGCTCGAAAGAAAAGATACCGAAAGAACCGGCGAAGTTCTTGGCGGAAAGATTATTAAGTTTGCCAATAAATTCGGAATTCTTACCCAACAAAAACCTTTGCCAACCGATGTTCTGGCTCAGGCAATGATTAATTCGTCCAAAATTAAATCCAACGGCTACTCCAAAATAAAACTCGGAAGCATTTTCGGATTTGCGGAAAAGACCAACGAGCAATAAATAAAAGAAGCCCTGAAAATTCAGGACTTTATATTTAAAGAAAAATTTCAGAAAGATTATACTTTCATAATTTCAGCTTCTTTCACTTTTAAATGATCATCACATGTTTTAATGTACTGATCGGTAACCACCTGAATTCTCGCTTCAACATCCTTAATTAAATCTTCTGAAACACCATCGAGTTTCTTCAGTTCCTTCATCCCGTCCTGTCTTGCATTTCTAACGGTAATTTTGGTAGCATCGGCTTCAGTTTTTGCTGCTTTAGCCAGTTCGCGTCTTCTTTCTTCCGTTAAAGGCGGTACGTTCAGAATAATATTTTCACCATTATTCATCGGTGCAAAACCAAGATTTGAATTGATGATGGCTTTTTCAATGGCTCCAATCGCAGTTCTGTCCCATGGTTGGATGGAAATCGTCATCGCATCAGGAACCATTACGTTAGCAACCTGATTTAGAGGCGTAGGCGCACCGTAATATTCAACCATCACATCCTGCACCATCGTTGTAGAAGCACGTCCGGCTCTGATTTTCTGAAAAGCATGATCCAAATGTTTGATGGCTGCATCCATTTCCTGCTTCACCATGTTTACAATAAGTTCTAAATCTTCCATAAATTTTTTAGTTTCAAGGTTAAGTTTTACTCACTGTTTCATCAATTTTTTATTTGAAACAAGTTTGTGAATAAACTATTAAATTTTAATTTTAATGGTCCCACAAGTTCGGGATTTTTTATTTATTTGAATTAATCTGCAATAAAATTAAATATTAACCAATGTTCCTATCATTTCACCTTCTACAATTCTGAGAAGATTTCCTTCCCTATTCATATCAAAAACAATAATTGGTAATTTATTTTCATGGCTTAAAGTAAATGCGGTCATATCCATTACTTTCAGTCCTTTTTCGAAAACTTCATCGAATGTTAATGAATTGAATTTCACTGCATCTTCATTAATTTCAGGATCCGAATCGTAGATTCCGTCCACTCTTGTTCCTTTTAAAATTACATCTGCACCGATTTCAATAGCTCTTAAAGTTGCAGCAGTATCGGTAGTAAAATAGGGATTTCCTGTTCCGGCACCGAAAATCACAACTCTACCTTTTTCCAAATGTCTTGTCGCTTTTCTTTTAATGAAAGGTTCTGCCACTTTATCCATTTCAATTGCAGATTGCAGACGGGTAAAAATACCGGCATCTTCCAACGCGCCCTGTAAAGCCATACCGTTAATTACCGTTGCCAGCATTCCCATATAATCACCCTGAACTCTATCCATCCCTTTTGCAGCACCTGCCAAACCACGGAAAATATTTCCGCCGCCAATCACAATCGCCACTTCACAGCCTTTATCTACTACTTTTTTTATTTCTGCAGCATAATCTTTCAGCCGGTCGTTATCAATTCCGTACTGTCGGTTTCCCATTAAAGCTTCGCCGCTGAGTTTGAGAAGAATTCGTTTGTATTTCATTTTTTTTAATTATATTACTTTTTTGCTCTGCAAATATAAGGAAACGCAAATAATTCCGTTAATAGATTTATATTTACAGAGAAATATTTTTGAAAAAAAATTAAAAAAATTATTTTTGCAAACATAAATACAGATTTGAAAAAAATAACCGTTGTTTCAGCACTTTTATTTTCCGTAATTTTCTATGCTCAGGAAGGGACCAACGTATATCCTTTTCTTAACATTCCGGTTTCGGCTCGGCAGGCTGCTTTAGGTGGTGATGCTATTTCTGTCCGCGATTATGATGTGAGTTTTGTAGGGGTGAATCCAGGTTTAATGAATATTGAACAGGACAAAATGATTACTCTCAATTATTCTTCCTATCTCGCAGGTTCACAATACGGTACAGTGAGTTTTGTAAAAGATTTAAATGAAGCGCACCTGATCTCCTTTAATGCAAGATACATGGATTACGGGAAAATGCCAAGGACCGATGAAAGCGCAAATATTGATGGCGAATTTGGTGCGATGGATGCTTCGCTCGGGCTTGGTTACGCCTATCAGTTTGAGGAAAACTGGACAATTGGCGGAAGTGCAAATTTCGTCACTTCAAAAATTGATAATTACACCTCAATGGCGGTGGTTGGAAATGCAGGTATTACTTATTACAACAACCAAAGCAATGAAACCATCGCATTGGTTTTCAGAAATTTCGGATATCAGTTTAAATCCTTTAACGGTCTTAGAGAAAATGTTGCTTTCCGGGTAGATTTGGGATACACCAAAATTTTAGATGAATTTCCTTTAGCTTTTACCATTACCGCGCACGATTTACAGAAGCTGAATATTTCACAGGATTATAACAATAACGGCCAGGAAATTGGCTGGACCAGAAAATTTGCAGACCATCTTTCCTTTGGAGCAGAGATCTTTCCGCAGCAGGCATTTAATGTCCGTTTCGGGTATAATGTAAAACGTGGGAATGAACTTGCAGTATTGGATCAAAGGAGTTTTGCAGGACTTTCTGCCGGTTTCGGAATTAAAATATCTTCCTTCCGGTTCGATTATGCCCATGTGAGATACCACAATTCGTCAAACATTAATATGCTGGGACTTACTTTAGATTTAATTGAAGTAGGCGGAAACAGACGGTAAATTTCGTATTAAATTCAGTTTTCCCTTTTTAATCATTTCGCAAATTCAAAAAAAATGATGAAATTTGCGGTATGAGAAAACCCGTAATCGCCATCGACGGCTATTCATCCACCGGAAAAAGTTCAATCTCCAAAGTCATTGCCAAAAAACTCGGACTCATTCATATGGATACCGGGGCACTTTACAGAGGAGTGACGTATTTTGCCATCCTCAAATGTTTAAACGAAAACGGGGAAATTAATCTGCCACAACTTTTCAATAAATTAAATGAGATAAAACTTGAGTTTAAAGGAGTTGATGACGAACTAATCCTTTTCCTGAACGGGAATGATATTTCCAAAGAAATACGGGGAAATCAGGTTTCAGCACATGTAAGTTTAATTGCCTGTCAAAAGGAAGTAAGAGATTATCTGATGGAGACCCAGCGGTCTATCGCAGAAAAAGGAGGCGTAATTTTAGACGGACGGGACATTGGAACCGTAGTATTGCCTAATGCTGATTATAAATTCTTTCTTACCGCGAGCATTGATGAACGCACGAAAAGACGTTTCCTGGAGCTCAAAAGTTTACGCATAGAAACTACCGAAGAAGAAGTAAAGCACAATCTGATCACCCGAGACAAAATTGACAGTGAAAGAGAAGTGGCACCATTAAAAAAAGCTGACGATGCCATTTTAATTGACAATTCTTCTTTAACCAAAAAAGAAACAATAGACTATATGATTTCGCTTATCAGCGATATTTAACAAAATTTTAAGAGTGCCATTTTTTTCTTTGGTATATAAATTGTAACTTTATGAGAGTTGAAAAACACAATTACAATATTATTAACTATTAAAAATTATTACGATGTCTAAAAAAGGAAATAATGCAGCAGGAGTATTAGCTGGTTTACTTGCAGGTGCTGCAGCAGGTGTAGTTTTAGGAATGCTTTATGCGCCAGAAGAAGGTAAGGAAACAAGAAGAAAAATCAAAACTAAAGCCAATGATCTGAAAGACCAGGCGGTTGATCAGTACGGGAAAGTTTCTGAGAAAGCAAGAGAGCAGTTCGAGGAAGTATCCGGTAAAGTGAAAGACCAGTACGGAAACATTTCATCTCAGGTAAAAGAAACCGCTGATAAAGTAGTTTCTTCCGTAAAAGAAGGCTATGACAAGTACAAAGATCAAGCTATTGCAACAACCACCGAAGTTGTAAAAGACGTAGAAAACGAATTGGGCGGATTGAAATCATAATTTCCGTTTTATTCTTCCAAATAAAAAGGAACTTTACATTTAAGTTCCTTTTTTTGTAACTTTAAAAAAAATATCATGCTGGACCTTGTTAAAGAATATGCATCAAAAAGACTCGATCTTCTGAAAATGGAAGCGGCAGAAAAATCCTCTGTTACTGCAGGAACTTTAACCTATATGGTGATCGCAGCGATTGCAGGATTATTCTTTATTGTTTTGCTCAATATCGGTCTCGGTTTTCTCATTGGTTCTTATCTGGGAAATTATGCATACGGCTTACTCATCATGTCAGGATTTTATCTGTTGATTCTCCTTATTGTGTTATTCTCGAGAAATGCCATTAAAAATAAGATAGCGGATAAGATTATTAAATCATTAAACGATTAAATTATGGGATCGAAATACAGCAGTCTGGAAGAACTCCGCAGAAAAAAAGCACTTCTTAAAAAAGAAGTTTCCGAAATGGAGGATTTAATCACTTTTGACAACACGAAAGAAAGCTTAAGCGCGTTTACCAACGGTTTTACAGATAAATATCTGAAAGAAGAAATTCAGGCCGACGGCGAAAAAAAAGTATCACTGGATACCACCGAAATTGTAAAGGAGTTTTCCAGCAGTGTGAAAGATTCAGTACTGAACCGTCATTCTGTGTACGGCTTTGCCAAGAGCGATGCGGGAATGAGTTTGGTTGAAAATGCCTTAAAAATTGGGGCCGTTACTTTTGTCGGAAACTATGCCCGAAAAAGTCTCACCAATACAAGCTGGAAGAAAAGAATTATTGGATTGGCTTTAATTTATTTAGCGCCAATTGCTTTGAGATTTATCCGGAAAAAACTTGAAAACTACCAACGAAACCAAACAGCATCCAGTATGGAGCAACTGATATAATTTTAAACCGCTTTTTAGCGGTTTATTTTTTGGAAAAAATCTGTCCGAGGATAATTCCTGCAGCCATAGAAACATTCAAACTTTCAGTGGAACGGGAATTTCCGAAACGCGGAATGGTAATTTTTTCTGTCAAAAGATTTTCAATTTCAGGACGGATGCCGTTTCCTTCGTTACCGAGAACTAAATTAAATTTTTCGGGAAAAGCGAATTCATAAAAGTTCGTTCCATCCATATCAGTTCCAATAATGGCTGAATCTGAATTTGCCAGATAATTTTCAATATCCTGATATACTACATTCACCCGCAAAAACGAACCCATACTCGCCTGAATTACTTTCGGGTTATAGAAATCTACCGTGTCTTCGCTGCAGATGATCTGCTCAATCCCGAACCAGTCGGCCACCCGGATGATTGTTCCCAGATTTCCGGGATCCTGAATTCCATCTAAAATAAGTTGTACAGCAACATGTTCCGAAACTTCAGAATTTAGAAGTTCACAAACTGCCACAGAATCTTTGGGATGCTGTAAAAAACTTATTTTTTTTAGTTCATTTGGCGTAATTTCTGTTGCGTTTGAATCGTCAATATCTAATTCACCGGGATTTACAGAGAATATTTCACTGATTTTGTAGTGTGAATAGGGTATTTCTTTAATCGTTTTATTGCCTTCAACCAAAAACAAATTGTATTTTTGTCTGAACTTCTTTTTGTCTAAAGACTGTAAAATTTTTATTTTATGAGCCGTAAGCATGTATCAAAATATTTCCAAAAGTATTACTTATTTTTCGCTTCTGCAATTACTGTAGTTTTTCTCTACGCCTGCAGTACGACAAAAAAAGTTCCTGATAATGAATTTCTTTTAACAAAGAATTCCTTCAAATATGAAGACGGAAAAATTCATGATGATGAAGTGCCCAATTATGTAAGCCAGAAACCCAATAAAAAACAGCTTTTTCTATTACCGATCGGGCTTTGGATGTATAACGCAACCAATCCGAAATACGACTCTATTTTGAATGAATACATGACCTACCCTTCTGAAATGAGGGATCAGAAACTCCGCGATTCTCTTTTCATCAAATATAAACATCCGGAATATGTTGGTAAAAGTCTTTTTTACGAAAGATTTATGCACAATATTGGGCAGCCACCGGTAATCCTTGATCAGGCAAAAACTCAGATCAGTGCCAATTCCATCAGGAAATTTTTTGTGTACAAAGGCTATTGGGATGCTGATGTAAAATTCAGTCATGATTTAGACTCTGCAGCGAAAAAAGCTAAAGTCAATTATTTAATTACCCATAAAGATCCTACCTATATCAGCGATTATTATTACAATATTCCGGATCCCGCGATTAAAGGTATTTATGAAGAAGATTTGTCTAAAAGCCTTGTAAAAGGGAAAGAGATTCTTGATCAGAGCGTTCTGGAAAAGGAAGTAAAGAGAATTAACGATCTGATGAAAGGCCGAGGATATTATAAATTCAATAATTCGAGTGAAGAAATTTATTTTACGGCGGATACTTTGCAAAGCCGGAAACAGGTTCCGCTTACGATGGATATTCACCGCGATTCTGCCAATTCTCCTTACCGTTTAACCACGATTGGTGACATCAAAATCCACTTTCTTGAAAAGCTAGCGGACACCGTGGATACCGTAAAAGATTCACTTTTAGGAATTAATTTCTATAAACTCGACGATCAGTACAAAACAATGGCTTTGTGGAGACCCATTATCCTCAAAAAAGGTGACATCTATAACCAGCGTAACTTAGATCTTACAAAGCGGAACATCACATCGATGAATAATTTCAATATTCTGAAATACAGTGAAATACTGCGTAAAGAAAATGACAGTATTCTCGATGTGAGCTATTACCTTTCACCACTCCCAAAATATGATCTTAAAATTGCAACTGATATTAACTATTCTCAAATTCTTAATTTCGGTGTTTCACCGTCTGTTGATTTAACGACGAGAAATGTATTTGGAGGCGCAGAAAACCTTACCACAAGTGTTGCAGGGATTTTCGGATCGGTGGTGAATACGAAAGATCCTTCCAAAAGAAGTTTGGCCTACGAAATATCTACGCAAGCCACACTAAATTTTCCGAGACTATTTTTACCATTTAAAACGTGGAAAGTAATTCCTAAGAGGTACTCTCCCACTTCATCAATTGTCCTGGGTGCGTCTAAGCAAAACAATATTGGTTTGGGCAGAATCGGTTTTAATGCAGGATTAAATTATTTTGCCAACGTTAATGATATAGTTTCGCACCGTCTTACACTGTTTAACACTCAGTTGAGTTTTACCCGAAACAAAGACCGTTATTACGACTTTTTCCCGGCAGACCAGGCGGTTCGGGACAACATTTTCGCCGCTTATTCTCCGGCTTTACAACAGGAATTTATCAACGGCCAGATCAGCTCTGATGATTTGTCATCCATGATTGTAAATGACACCGGTTATCAGAATTCCCTTTCCGGGGATGCGCTCTCTTTGTTCAATACATTCAGACAAACTTTAATTAATAAGGACCGGCAGACGCAGGATGTTTTAATTTCCTCAATGATTTATAATTTTATTTATAACGAAATTGGAAAGAAAGACCGTCCTAATCCATTTTATCTGAATGCTAAATTCGAATTGGCTGGAAATGTTTTCAGCCTGTTCAATAACAGGGAGAGAGAAGCGGGAGTAGTTTCCGGAACCACGCAGAAAATTCTCAATATTCCATACTCGCAGTTTGCGAAATTCGATTTTGATGTAAGGAAGTATTTTACGTTTTTTAATAATAAGCATACACTGGCTGTAAGACAGTTTGTAGGGGTCGGCATCCCTTACGGAAATTCTTCTACCATGCCTTTTGTAAGGTCTTACTTTAACGGCGGTTCCAATGACATAAGAGCCTGGAGAGTTTTCGGAGGTTTGGGACCTGCAGATTCGCAGCTCGACGAAAAAGTTCGTTCTTATATTATGGATAATGTAAAACTCACTACTAATATTGAATACCGTCTGCCTTTTACAAATATGTTCGAAGGAGCAGCTTTTGTTGACGCAGGAAATATCTGGAGTTTAAAAGACAATGGGTTCGGCGATGAATTTAAATTCAACAAATTCTTTTCTCAAATGGGCGTGGGAACCGGGCTAGGTGTGAGAATTAATATTGCTTATATTACTTTGAGATTAGACGCAGCATACAAAGTATATGATCCTAATAAACCTGTTGGAGACCGATGGGTAATCCAAAAATGGCAGCCTTTAAAACCTGTACTTAATTTTGCTTTCGGTTATCCTTTTTAAAATACAGTCGCAGTTTATCCTGCGACTTTTTATTTTACTTATATTTGATTACCAAAACTCAAAAAGAATGACTGTACCTCAATCTATTTTAAGACTTGCTTTCCTGGGCATTTCTGTCTTCATTTTTTCTCAGGAAAGAAACCTCAGTAATATTCAGAAACTCACTTTTGGCGGTGATAATGCAGAAGCTTATTTTTCGCCCGACGGTAAAAAACTCACGCTACAGGTCACCAATCCCGAAATCGGCGCACACTGCGACCAGATTTATCTCTTGGATTTATCCAAACAAAATATCGCCACCAAAGATCTGCAGCTGGTTTCCACAGGTGACGGCAGAACAACATGTTCTTTCTTTATGCCTGACGGAAAACACATTCTTTATGCATCTACCCACGAAGCCAACAAAGAATGTCCTGCAAAACCAAAACCACGGACTGACGGAAAATATCTTTGGCCGGTTTATGCTGAATTTGATATTTATGTAGCAGATTTAAATGGAAAAATTACTAAAAAATTAACCGATTCTCCTGGCTATGATGCCGAAGCGGTAGTTTCTCCCGACGGAAAATATATTGTTTTTACTTCCACAAGAAGCGGCGATTTAGAGCTGTGGAGAATGGATATTGACGGAAAAAATCTGAAACAGCTTACTTTCGGATTGGGTTATGATGGTGGGGCATTTTTTTCGCACGATTCCAAAAAGCTGGTTTTCCGATCGTCCAGACCAACTACTGAAAAAGACGTAAAAGAATACAAAGAACTTTTAGCCGAAAATCTTGTTGCTCCTACCAATATGGAGATTTACACGATGAATATCGACGGAACCGGTTTAAAGCAGATTACAAAGCTTGGGAAAGCGAACTGGTCACCTTATTTCCATCCTTCAGACAGGAAAATTCTCTTTTCATCCAACCATCATTCCACAAAAGGTTACGATTTCCAGATTTACTCTATTGATCTTGATGGAAATAATCTTAAGCAAATTACATATGAAAGCGAATTCAATGCCTTTCCCATGTTTTCGCATGATGGTAAAAAACTCGTTTTTTCCAGCAACCGACAAGGCGAGAAGGCACATGAAACCAACGTGTTTATTGCAGATTGGGTAGAAAGTGACTTTAATGAAAATGTTTCAGAACAAAACCTGAAAAACACGGTTTCTTATCTGGCTTCAGATGAACTGAAAGGACGGTTAAGCGGAAGTGAAGGCGAAAAGAAAGCCTCAGAATTTATTTCTGCAGCATTCAGAAAACTTAATCTTAAAACATTTGAGGGAAAAAATTATATTCAGAATTTCACTTATGCTGTAAAACTGAATCCGCATGAGGAAAGCTCCTCTGTAAATATCAATGCAAGAAACGTTATTGGGTTTTTGGACAATAAAGCTTCAAAAACCATTATTATTGGTGCTCATTATGATCATTTAGGTCTGAATGAACATCACAATTCTACCCTGATGAATTCCGAAGGACAAATCCACAACGGAGCCGATGATAACGCTTCCGGAGTTTCTGCAGTGATGGAGCTTGCAAGAATGTTCAGCCAGAATAAAACAAAAGAAAAAGTGAATTATGTTTTCGCTCTTTTCTCCGGTGAAGAAGACGGTCTGATGGGATCAAAACATTTTGCAGAAAAGGCAAAAACGCAATACCCAACTGTGATTGCGATGATTAATCTCGATATGATTGGCCGGTTAAATAAAGACAAAGATTTAACCCTTGGCGGCGTTGGAACTTCTCCTCTTTTCGGAGAAATGATTCAAAAATACAAACCCGCAGGCTTTAATTTAGCGATTGACAGTTCCGGTATTGGACCCTCTGATCACACCAGTTTCTATTTGAAAGATATTCCGGTTTTGTTCTTATTTACCGGCACCCACAGCGATTATCATAAACCAACTGATGATACCGACAAAATTAATTTTACCGGTCTGAAAAACATCACCAATTATGTTTTCAATTTAGCAAACGGACTGGCTGAAACTGAAAGTATTCCTTTCACCAAAACAAAAATATCACAAAGCAAAGCCATTCCGAAATATAAAGTTACCCTCGGAATTATGCCAAGTTATGCCGACACGAAGGACGGGCTTCATATCGATGGAGTAACCGAAAAGCGTCCTGCGGATCTGGCAGGAATTAAATCAGGCGACATCCTGATCAAAATAGGAAAATGCGAGGTGAAAGAAATTTACAGTTATATGGATTGCCTTGCTAAAGTAAATTCCGGCGACGAACTTCCGGTCACAGTAATCAGAGACGGCAAAGAAATGACGATGAATGTGAAGTTTTAAATGATTAGTCCATAAAAGACCCGTACTTTAGTTGTCCGAAAAGCACTTACGACATCGTTTTCAATTTCGTTCTGCGACTTAAGTTGTTTCAATATTCAAAATTACACAGAATAATCCTCAGGAAATTTTTCCAAAATGTTTTTAACATAAGCATAAAATTCCCCGACACTTTTGGTATCGGGGATTTATTTTGCAGAGACTTTTATTTAAAATTAAAGCATTCTATACATTCTTACCGTCATCAAGGATTTCTTTATGCTGGTACTCCTGTACCAGATCGATGGCATTGGAAATTACGTCGCTCAGGGCGGTAATAAAGGTATTTTCTTCTGCCAGACTCATGGCGTGTTTCAGGGCGTCGATTTCTTTCGGAATAATCTCGTAGCTTAAATCTCTGCCGGAACTTTGAATTCCAGAAATAACCAGTCCGTTAATTTCCTCTTCAGTTCTTCCGCGAAGGTGTTTTTCGTTGCGGATAATGATATGGTCGAACATTCTGCCGGCAATCTTTCCGCACTCTCTGATGTCTTCGTCACGGCGGTCGCCCACTCCGGATATGATTCCGATTTTCTTTGGCGAATCTATATTTTTAAGGTAATCTTCAATGGCTTCATATCCTGCGGGATTATGGGCAAAATCAATCAGCACTTTAAATTTTTTAAACTTGAAAACATTAAGTCTTCCCGGCATCAGCGCAGGACTTGGAATGAAAGTTCTGAGTGAATTGGCGATGTCTTCAATCTCGAAACCATAGAGATAAGCCGCCAGACTGGCCGCCAAAACATTGGCAATCATAAATTTGGCCTTCCCTTCCATGGTAATCGGCACATTGTGCGCTTTTACGATACGGATCTTCCAATCGCCTTTTTTAATGGTGATGAAACCTTCTTCATAAACACAGGTGATTTTTCCTTCCTTAGCGAACTTAACAATATGAGGATTGTTTTCGTCCATACTGAACAAGGCCACTTTGGAGTCCAGATCAGACATTAATCTCACCGAATAGTCGTCATCAGCATTCAGGACACTCCAGCCGCCTTTTTTCACCGAGTCGAGCACTACCCTTTTAACCTTGGTTAAATCTTTCAGGTTATGAATATCACTGAGGCCGAGATGGTCTTCCTTGATATTGGTTAACACGCCTATGTCGCAATGGGTGAATCCTAAACCGGAACGGAGAATGCCACCGCGCGCAGTTTCCAGCACGGCAAATTCAACGGTAGGATCTTTAAGAATAAATTCAGCAGATATAGGTCCTGTGGTATCGCCTTTCGTCAGCATCGTATTCTGGATATAAATTCCGTCCGAAGTGGTGAATCCCACACGATAACCGTTATTTTTAACAATATGGGCGATAAGCCGCGTAGTTGTGGTTTTACCGTTGGTACCGGTGACCGCAATGATGGGAATTCTGAATGCTTTTCCCTGCGGATACAGCATGTCAACTACCGGAGCTGCCACATTCCGGGGAAGCCCTTCACTGGGTGCAAGATGCATCCTGAATCCCGGTGCCGCATTAACTTCCAGTATGGCGCCACCGCTTTCCTTGAGCGGCTGCGTAAGGTTTTCGGCCATGATATCAACTCCGCAAACATCGAGACCGATGATCTTGGAAATTCTTTCGCACATGGTAATATTCTCCGGATGCACCATATCGGTTACATCAATGGAAGTACCCCCTGTTGAAAGGTTTGCGGTAGATTTCAGATAGACAATTTCGCCTTTCTGAGGTACTGTTTCCAGAGTATAATTTAATTTTTCAAGAAGTTCGTTGGTGTCTTTATCAACAAGAATTTCGGTAAGCACATTTTCGTGTCCATAGCCTCTTCTCGGGTCGAGGTTTTCTTTTTCAATGAGCTGCTGAATATTCATTTCTCCGTCTCCTACAATATGTGCAGGAACCCTGCGCGCTGCAGCCACCATTTTATGATTGATAACCAAAACCCTGAAATCATATCCTGTAATATATTTTTCCACTATTACCCTGTTGGAGTAGTTTTGTGCATGCTTCAGGCCTGTAATTGCCGCTTCCAGATCATTTACATTGATTGATGATCCTTTACCGTGATTTCCGTCCAGAGGTTTCAGTACAATAGGATAACCTATTTTGGTGATAACTTTTTCCAGTTCTTCAGGCTCAGAGACTAAATCCCCTGAAGGTACCGGAATAGCTGCCTCATCCAGCATTTTTTTTGTGAGTTCTTTATTGCAGGCAATATCTACCGCAATGGAACTTGTTTTCCCGGTAATAGTTGCCTGAAAACGCTGCTGATTAACGCCATAGCCCAACTGCACCAAAGAGTTTCTTCCCAAACGGATCCATGGAATGTTTCTCGCCACCGCTTCTTCCACAATGCTTCCTGTAGATGGTCCCAGACGCTCTCTTTCGCGGATTACTTTCAACTGCTGAATACATCCGTCGATATCATACTCCCGGGCTTCAATCAGGCAGTTTGCGATTTCAACGGACTGTTCCGCCGCGTAAATTCCCGAGTTTTCCTCCAGATAACTGAAAACGACATTATAGATGCCGGAGGTTTTGGTTTCGCGGGTTCTTCCGAAACCGGTATCCATTCCTGCAAGCGTCTGAATTTCCAGCGCGATATGTTCAATAACGTGGCCCATCCAGGTGCCCATTTCCACTCTTTGAAAAAAGCCGCCTTCCACCCCTTCCGAACAGCGGTGCGTAATAAGCGAAGGAATCAACTGCTCCAGTCTTTCACGGAAACCTGCAATTTTATTGGTCGGCATATGTTCCAACTCCTCTAAATTGAGTCTCATCTGAATGAGTTTTTTTCTTCTAATGCTCCAGATATTGGGGCCCCTTAAAACCTGTATTTTTTCAATTTTCATAGTATGATTCTGTGATGTTAGTGGTGGTGTTTTTTCGGAACGAAAATCAAAGATAAAAGAAAAGCTTAATAATTGGTATTTTTTTTAGAAAAAATAAAACTGAAACGGAGAGAAATAGAACACTTACTGTCTATAGTTTCCATTATTTTTTCTTATTGAAGTTGAAGGTCAGGATATTATTAATTTTTTTAAATTTGCAAGCTATGAAAGCAGTGGGAAAATTAATGATTATCGGCGGGGCCGTTAATAAAGGCAGTTTTGCAGAAACCGAATACGACCAGAATGTAGAGAAAAACCTTAACTTCTTTGAAAGAGGGATCCTGAGAAAAATCATCGACGAATCCCGCTTGAAGGAAAATTCAGTGATTGAAATTATCACTACTGCCTCGCAAATCCCACAAATTGTCGGTCCGGAATATAAAAAAGCTTTTGAATTTTTAGGCTCGAAAACTGTGAATATTTTAGACATCCAAAACCGGGAGCAGGCTAACAGCGATGCGATGGTTGCACGAGCAAATGCTGCCGATGTGGTACTGTTTACCGGTGGCGACCAGCTGAGGCTGACGTCCATTCTGGGAGGAACACGGTTTCATGATGCTATCCTTCTTAAATACCAGGAGCAGGATTTCATCTATGCCGGAACTTCTGCAGGTGCTGCCGCAGCTTCAGAAAATATGATTTATCAGGGTTCCAGCAGCGAAGCACTTTTGAAAGGGGAAATAAAAACAACACAGGGTTTAGGTTTTATTGAAAACGTTATTGTTGATACTCATTTTGTACAGCGCGGAAGAATAGGAAGACTGTTTCAGGCAGTGGTGAACAATCCGCGGACTTTAGGCATTGGTCTTGGTGAAGATACCGGACTTTTTATTCACGATGATACGATGACAGCGATTGGTTCCGGACTTGTTATTTTAGTGGACGGCAGATTTATTAAAGATACCAATTTAACCAACATTAACCTCGGGCAGCCTATTTCTATTGATAATTTAATTGTTCATGTGATGTCGCAGAATGATTTTTATGATTTAAAAACGAAGAATTTAACCATCGTCAACTCTCAGTACTATCCGATTCCGCAGGCCCAATAAAAAGTGTCTATTTGAACCATTAAAACATTTTGAATCATTAGGATAAAAAATTGATTCACAAATTGCCTTAACCTTAAACCCAGAAAATGAAATTAATCATCCACGGCGGATTTTTTTCCGAAAGCGACCAAAGCCACGAAGTGAAAGTAGCCAAGCAAAATTCACTGAAAGAAATTGCGTCCAAATCTTTTGAATTTCTTAAAAACCATTCTGCCGAAGAAACCGTTGTTTATGCTGTTTCTTTGCTGGAAGATGACGCGCTTTTCAATGCGGGAACAGGTTCTCAAATCCAGAGTGACGGAAAAATCAGGATGAGTGCTTCTCTGATGAACGGACAGAATCAGAAATTCTCCGGTGTCATCAATATAGAAAATGTAAAAAACCCGATTGAAGTTGCGCAGGTATTGATGAAAGAAGACGACCGCGTTTTGGGCGGAGAAGGTGCGAAGAAATATGCTTCGGAAAACGGTTTCGAAGATTTTTCCACTGAAATTTCCCAACGGAGAAAAGAATACGAGGAGAAACTGAAGAACGGCGGAAAAGGCACGGTTGGCTGTGTAGCAATCGATCAACACGGGAAACTGGCCGCTGCAACTTCTACCGGTGGTAAAGGTTTCGAAATTGTGGGAAGAATTTCAGATTCTGCAACCGTAGCCGGTAATTTTGCCAACCAACACTGCGCTGTAAGCTGCACTGGAGTTGGTGAAGATATTGTAAGCAATGCCACCGCTGCGAAAGTTGTAACTCGGGTAACAGACGGAATGAGCATTAAAGACGCATTCGACCGAACTTTTCTGGAATTAAAGGAAATTGACGGTTTTGCCGGAGCCATCGCGATCGACCAAAACGGGAATATCTTTCACCAGGATTCACATCCCACCATGGTTTTTGCCAGCTACGACGGAGAGCAATTCGAAATATTTGAATAGTATTATTCATCATTCAAAAAAAACCGGTCCCGAAATTTCTGGACCGGTTTTTTAATGCACTTTCTGATTATTTTACTTCTCTTCAATCGCGGCCTGTGCAGCAGCCAGTCTTGCAATCGGTACACGGAAAGGAGAACAGCTCACATAATCGAGACCGAGTTTGTGGCAGAATTTTACGGATTCAGGATCACCTCCATGTTCCCCACAGATTCCTACTTTCAGTTTTGGTTTTACGGAACGTCCTTTTTCCACTCCAATTTTAATCAGTTCCCCCACTCCTGTCTGATCGATGGATACAAACGGATCTTCAGGAAGCAGTTTCAGTTCGAGATATTTCGGCAAGAATCCGCCAATATCGTCCCGTGAAAAGCCAAATGACATTTGGGTAAGGTCATTGGTTCCGAAGCTGAAGAAATCGGCAACAGCAGCCATAGAATCCCCTTTGAGTGCTGCTCTTGGAGTTTCGATCATAGTTCCGTAGAGGTAAGGAATGTTTTTAAGTTTCATTGCTTCACAAACTTCAGCATATACTTTATCTACAATCGCTTTTTGATGACTCAGCTCATGACGGCCCATCACCACAGGAATCATAATTTCCGGCAATGCTTTTTTTCCGTCGTTCTGAAGTTCAGCAGCAGATTCCAATATCGCGCGGACCTGCATTTCGGTGATTTCCGGATAGGAAACTCCCAAACGGACGCCGCGGTGACCCAACATTGGATTATTCTCATGAAGGGCAAGAATTCTTCGGTTCAGCACGCTCATTCTTACGCCCAGTTCTTTGCTGAGTTCCTGCAGTTTTTCTTTGTCATGTGGAACGAATTCATGCAATGGCGGATCCAAAAGGCGGATGGTTACAGGATTTCCGTTCATCACTTCCAAAGTGGCTTTGATGTCTTTCTTTACAAATTTAAAAAGTTCGCTGAGGGCAGATTTACGCTCTTTTTCGGTGGTGCTCATGATCATTTTTCGGAGCAGGAATAAAGGTTTTTCACTTCCTTCCCCATAAAACATGTGTTCTGTTCTGAACAATCCGATTCCTTCAGCGCCAAAATATGCAGCCTGCTGAGCGTCTTTCGGTGTATCAGCATTGGTTCTTACGCCTAATTTTTTGGCTTTATCCACTAAAGTCATCAGGGATTTATAGGAAGAGTTTTTATTTAAATCGGTATTGGAAAGTTCGAGGACGCCTTCATAAGCAAGACCTTTGGTTCCGTTTAAAGTCAGCCATTCCCCTTCATGGATTTTTCTGCCGTCTTTGGTAAGAAAGTATTTTTCTTTTTCGAAGATTTCGATGTCATTACAGCCAACGATACAGCATTTCCCCCAACCTCTGGCGACGAGAGCTGCATGCGAAGTCATTCCTCCTTTTGTGGTTAAAATCGCCTGTGATTTGTGCATGCCGTCCACATCTTCAGGAGAAGTTTCTTCCCGGACTAGGATTACTTTTTCTCCTTTTAATCCCCATTCAACAGCGTCTTCTGAGGAAAAAATCACTCTGCCGACTGCACCGCCCGGACCTGCAGGAAGCCCTTTTGCAATGGGTTTGTTTTTCTTTTCTTCTTCAGGATCAATCATTGGAAGTAAAAGTTCGATGAGCTGATTGGGACCCACACGCATTACGGCGGTATCGGCATCAATCAGTTTTTCGCGGTACATATCAGCCGCCATTTTCACTGCTGCAACACCGTTTCTTTTTCCTACCCTGCACTGCAGCATATAGAGTTTTCCTTTTTCAATGGTAAATTCAATATCCTGCATGTCTTTATAATGGGTTTCCAGGCGTTTCTGAATTTCATCCAGTTCTTTATACTGCTGAGGCATGAATTTTTCTAAAGTGGTTAAATCTTTAGAATGATCGTTTTTAGAAGAATTATTGATTGGTGCGGGAGTCCGGATTCCTGCTACCACATCTTCACCCTGAGCATTCACTAAATATTCGCCATAGAAATGATTGTCACCGTTTCCGGGATTACGCGTAAAAGCTACACCAGTACAGCTGTCGTCGCCCATATTTCCGAAAACCATTGCCTGCACATTGACTGCAGTTCCCCATGAGTCAGGAATTCTTTCGATTTTACGGTATTCTATAGCACGTTTCCCGTTCCACGATGCGAATACAGCGCCGATACCGCCCATCATCTGATCCCATGGATTTTCAGGAAATACTACTTTCAAATGTTTTTTGGTTAAGGCTTTAAATTCTTTGACCAGTTTTTTCAAATCTTCAGCAGAAAGTTCAGTATCCAGCTCTACGCCTTTTTCTTTTTTCATCTCGCCAAGACGTTCATCCATAATTTTCCGGATGCCTTTTCCTTTTGCGGGTTCCATTCCTCCAGCTTTTTCAATCACCACATCTGCATACATCATCACCAGCCTTCTGTAGGCATCGTAAGCAAATCTTTCGTCACCTGTAACCGCAATCAATCCTTTAACCGTTTCATCATTCAAACCGATGTTCAGAACGGTATCCATCATTCCCGGCATTGATCTTCGCGCTCCGGATCTTACGGACATCAGCAGCGGATCCTTGATATCACCGAATTTTTTGCCCATAAGTTTTTCAACTTCGGCCAAGGCATCTTTTATCTGTTTTTCTAAATCGGCGGGATAAGTCTTCTGGTTGTCGTAAAAATAAGTGCAGACTTCAGTAGTTACCGTAAAACCGGGCGGAACCGGAAGTTTAAGGTTTTTGTGTCCAGCCATTTCTGCGAGATTGGCTCCTTTTCCTCCAAGAAGATTTTTCATGGATTCGTTTCCGTCTGCTTTTCCTCCTCCGAAGGAATACACATACTTTTCTGCTTTCTTTTCTTTACTGGTCATCGTATGTTGATTTTAATTATTTGCTCTGAAAAGACAAGTAAATTTACTGCGAACTGTATTTTTAAAACGTATTAAAAAAATGATAAATGTTAAAATTGACAAATATCATATCCACGCATTTTACATCAACATTTGAAAGCGGACTTTATTTATTTGCTTAAGTATCATAATAGTCAAGAAAGAATTGCATCATTTTTGCAGAAAACAGTTCATATCAAAAAATAAAATTATGAAAAAGTTATTGGCTTTTGCAATTTTCGGAACTCTTTGTTTTGCAAGTTGTGCCCAGAAAGAAGAAAAACGTGATCAATACAAAGAAACCCACTCTGTAGAAGAAAAACGGAACGCGGGAGTTGACTCGGCAGCTATGGATAATATTTCGCAGAAAGAAGATTCGCTTAAAACAAAGTAAAAAAAAATGCGTCCGAAGACGCATTTTGTATTTTTAAAAATTAAAGAGCACCGAGCCCCAAGTAAATCCGCTTCCAAAGGCGGAAAGAAGCACTAAATCTCCCCTTTTTATTTCCCCCTGCTCAATAGCTTCGCTCAAAGCGATTGGGATTGATGCAGCGGTTGTATTGCCGTATTTCTGAATATTATTAAAAACTTTATCGTCCGGAAGACCTAATTTTTGCTGCACAAACTGAGCAATTCTCAAATTAGCCTGATGCGGGATGAACATATCCAGATCATCAATGGTTTTCCCGGCAGCATTTAAAGCTTCCATCATGGTTTGAGGAAATCTCGTCACGGCGTGTTTGAAAACAAAGTTTCCGTTCATCACGGGATATACTTCTGCATCGGTAACGTTTTCAGGCTCCAGCCTCATTCTGTCGCTCCAGCCGTATTTCGAGCCTGGAAATTTCGTACAAAGTTCGTCAGCATATTTCCCTTCAGAATGCATATTTGTACTTAAAATATCTCCAGCGTTTTCTTCTTCGGTTGCGGATAAAATTACTGCACCTGCCCCATCTCCGAAAATTACAGAAACGCCTCTTCCTGCGTCAGAAAAATCCAGACCGAAAGAATGAACTTCTGCACCTACAACAAGAATATTTTTATACATTTTCGATTTGATAAAAGCATTGGCAACGCTCATCGCATAAACAAATCCTGAACACTGGTTTCTTACATCAAGTGCGCCGATCGTTTCACAGCCCAGCATTTCCTGCAACAGAACTCCGCAGCCCGGGAAATAATAATCCGGTGAAAGGGTCGCGAAGACAATATAATCGATATCTTTCGCAGTTATACCTGCCATTTTCAACGCTTTTTCTGAAGCTTTAAACCCCAAATAAGCGGTAGTTTCTTTGGAATCGTTTCTGTTTTTACGGTGATGCCTTTCTTTAATTCCGGTTCTTTCGGTGATCCATTCGTCGTTGGTGGTCATCAGTTTCGACAAATCGTCATTGGTTACTACATTTTCGGGAACGTAATGGCCAATTCCTTTAATTATACTTTTAGTCATGCAGATTTTTGAATTTGTACAAATATAAGTTTATTTAAAACATCAAAAAAACTATAATTTCTACTTTAAAAATAATCATTAAATTTGTTGAATGCCAATAGAAATAATTTACCGTAACGACCACTGTGAATGGATTGATGTGGAAGCACCCACCGAAGAAGATCTGCAGTTTCTGCACCAGCGATACAAAATTAATCAGCTTCTTCTGGAAGATACCATTGACCCCAATCATCTCCCGAAATTTGAACAGGACAATGAAGTGAATTTTTTTCTGATGCGTGAGAATACCGAACTGGAGCGTGCCCACCTCAATACCATCAGCGATATTTCGACGAAACTCGGCGTTTTCTTAATAGGAAATCTGATTATTACCGTTCACCGGATGAAAAACCGCAGCATCTATGAGTTCCGGAAAGAAATTGAACTGCCCGCCAACAAAGATATCAATACAGAAAAAATTGCTTTGAACCTGGCTTTAAAAGTGATGAAATCTTTCGATGATGAGTCCCAAAATCTCATGGAAACAATGGATAACATCGAGAATGAAATCTTTCTGAAAAATACCAACAGTCCCAACCAGATCCGCAGGCTGTATAAACTGAAAAGGAAATCGGGTCTGAATGCCAGAATCCTGAATATTTCCACCGATTGGGTAGATAAATTCAAAACCCTTAAACTTAACGACGCGGAAGTGACGGATTTGAAAGACAAGCACAAAGACGTTATTGCAGATTTTGAACATCTGAATGCGCAGGTGACCAACCTTATTTCGATGTTTTTGGCGATGAGCGACCAGAAAGCCAATCAGGTAATGAAAGTGCTTGCCATTTACTCCATGTATTTTTTCCCGATCACCTTTATTGCCGGAATCTACGGAATGAATTTCGACAATATGCCGGAACTGCACCACCCGCTTGGATACTTCCTAACCCTAGGATTAATGGCGTTTATTTCCATTCTTACTTTTGTGTATGTAAGAAGAAAACGCTGGTAAATCCTGTACAAAATAAAAGCGGTTTCAGAACACTTCTGAAACCGCTTTTAAAACATAATCATCACTATTTAATCCTCAGACCTTCTCCGCATTAATGCATCGCCTCGCTTACATCAATTGGCTCCCGTCCTTTTCTTTCTTTCACGAATAAAACAAACGGAATACAGATTAAAAACAGAAGACCAAGATAGAGAAAAACATCCATATAAGATAATACTGAGGCCTGTTTCAGGACACTTAGATCTAAAATTTTATAAGCGGACTGCAGTGCAACATCCGGCGAAAATCCTTTGGAAATAAAACTCGCTTTCAGTGCCGCAATTCTTTGCTGAACGTCGAAACTGTTCGCATCCAAATGCTGTGCAATATTGGCTTTATGAATGGAGGTTTGGTTAGAAATAAAAGTAGTAATCGCTGCAATCCCGAAAGAACCGCCCAACTGACGCATCATTCCGGTAAACGCCGCTCCCTGACCAATTTCCTTGCCTTTAAGGGTACTTAATGAAAGCGAAGTAATTGGAATAAATAAGAGTCCCAAACCTGCCCCGCGAACCATCAGCATCCAGAAGAAATCGTCTTTTCCGGTATTCGGAGTAAGAATTTTGTAACCCCAGAAACTGTAAATAAAGAAAATCAGCAAGCCTAAAGACACCAGAAACTGCTGTTTCACACCTCTTGTCAGTAATTTACCAATGATCGGCATCATTACCGCGGTCGTTAAAGCTGCAGGAATCATCAAAGCTCCAGATTGCAGCGCTGTCCAGCCCAAAATACTTTGCGTATAAAGCGGAACAATAAACGTGGAGCCGTAAAGTCCGAAACCGAGTATAAAGGACATTGCAGTACCTATCCTAAGATTTCCGTTTTTCAAAACTCTTAATTCCACAATAGGATATTTGCAGGTAAGTTCGCGCCAGAGGAAAAGAATAAATCCGATGACTGCTACTACCGTTAGCATTACAATTTCTCTGCTTTCGAACCAGTCTTCCTCATGTCCTTTTTCAAGAATATACTGAAGCGACCCTACAAATGCGGCGAGAAGTATGATCCCATACCAATCGACATCTTTTGCCTTTCTTTTTTCCGAATATTTGGGACTTCTTACAAACTGAAGCGTCATTAAAACCGCTGCAATCCCAATAGGAATATTAATATAAAAGATATAAGGCCAGCTGTAATTGTCAACTATATAACCTCCAAGTGGCGGACCAAGGGTTGGACCTATAATTACTCCCAAACCATAAATTGCCTGTGCCATGCTCCGTTTTTCTATCGGATAAGACTCGGTAATAATGGTCTGCGACGTTACAAGAAGTGCGCCCCCGCCAATCCCCTGCATGAGACGGAAAAACACGAGTTCCCAGATATTGGTCGCATTACCGCAGAGAAAGGAGAATACCGTAAAAATTATAATGGAAGCCGCGAAATAATTCCGGCGTCCAAACTGTTGGGAAAGCCAGCTCGTCATTGGGACGATAATCACGTTCCCAATGGCGTATGCCGTGATCACCCAACCTACCTCAGAAAGTGTGGCACCCAAATTTCCCTTCATCTCGTTGAGCGCTACGTTTACAATCGTAGAATCCACAATTTCGAGGAGGGCGCACAATATCGCAGTAATCGTAATGATAACGCGTCTTGCGCCATATTCAACTAATGAATCCTGTTCCATAATTATTGGTTTGAAAGCAGAAAGCCGGTAACTCGAGTTATCAGCTTCCAGCTTGCGTCTATTTTAAATTCACTGTTGTTTTCACATTCATTCCCGCACGTAATTTTTTAGCTACTTTAGGATCAAGTTTTACAAAATCAATTCTTACAGGAAGTCTCTGTACCACTTTTACGAAATTTCCGCTTGCGTTATCCGGAGGAAGAATAGAGAATGACGAACCTGTAGCAGGTGAAAACGAGCTTACAACACCCTCAAATTTTTGGCCCGGAAAAGCATCGATTTCAATATCCACTTTCTGGCCTTCTACCATTTTGGAAATCTGGGTTTCTTTAAAATTCGCAATAATCCAGTTATCACTGTCTCTCACTAAACTGAAGAGCTGAGAACCGGCCTGCAAAAACTGACCTTTCTGCGTAGGAACTTTTGAAACAAAACCATCTTCCGGAGCCGTAATTACGGTATAGGAAAGATTTAATTTTGCATTTTCGACATCCACTTCCCGCTGTTTTGAAATTGAAGTCGCCACCCCAATCTGCTCAGAACTTGCAGCAGTTTGCGAAGTTACAATTCCGGTTTGCTGGGCTGCCTGATTTCTCTGATCTATCAAAATCTGCAATTGTCGGTCCGCAGTCTGTTTTGCTGCCAATGCCGATTCATATTGCTGTTGTGTAATGGTGTGGTCTTTTACCAGATTGGCATATCTATTTAAATCCTGGGTTGTTTTCCACACATTTACTTTTGCAGCTTCAATCTGTGCATTTGCAGTTGTAATGGCTGCGTTCGTTGAATTGATGTTTTTCGAAGCCGCATTCGTACTTGCTCTTGCGGTAGAAATATTGCTTCTCGCAGTTCCCAATGCAGCCACTGCAGACTGCAAGGCCATTCTCTGGTCTCTGTCATCCAGAATAATTAAGGTATCTCCCTTTTTTACGAACTGATTGTCTTTCACTTTTACTTCAGCAACGTAGCCCGAAATTTTCGAAATCACCGGACTCATATTGGATGCAATCTGTGCATCATCTGTTACTTCGTGGGTTTGTCCGAATGAATAGGTGCGGTAACCGAAAAATCCTCCAACCAACAAAACTGTGGCTAGGATAATTGGGAAAACCATACTTTTTTTCTTTTTGGTTTCCGGGAAAAGTTCAGGCTGTTCGGTGATATTTTTATTTTCCATTTAGTTAGATGTTCTTTTATGTTTTTTTGAATAGTTTAGTTTGAAGAAAGAATTCCTGCAGTCTGCAATAATTTTCTGTAAGCCAGTGCGGCATCTGCTTTTGCGTTTACCACGTTTACGTTGGCGGTAATCTGGGCGGCATCAGCGTCAAGCAATTCAGTGATCGTTGCCAGTCCGTTGTCAAATTTATTTTTCGTTACCCGATAATTTTCATTCGCCTGAGTAGCTGCCTTTTCATATACCGCGATTTTCTTTTTCGCGAATTCAGAGTTCTGATAATCTCTGTTGATATCAAGTTTTATCTGATCATTCAGGAGATCATTTGTCGCAGCAAGCTGCTTCTCCTGCGCTTCAGCTTTCATCAGGGATGAGTTCTTCTTCCAGAGATTATCAATGTTATATTGCACTCCAATTCCTATATTGGCGGCATTTAAAACCGTTAAAATTTTTGGAATGTCCGCCGCAAGGTATCCTCCCGTCAAAGCGATGGTTGGTAAAGCTTCCGCTTTAGCCGATTTTATTCCCAAGGCTGCTGCTTTCCGCTGATAATCGATCGCCTGTAAATCTTTTCTGTTACCTAAAGCTTCATTCAGATAATAAGAAACCGGCTGATTGGCAGAAAGTTCAGAAATATAATTTTCATCAATGGCAATTTCTGTGGTTTCTGGAAGTCCTAAGAGCAAATCCATGTTGATGTTGGCGATGCTGTAATTGTTCTGTGCTTCCAAAAGCTGCAGTTCGATATTTGAAGTCTGCAGGTTTGCCTTTAATTTATCGTTTCTTGCAATGATTCCGTTAGCTTCCAGTTTTTGAAAAGATTCATCTCTTTTCTGGGATGCACTGAGATTTTCTTCAAGAACTTTAATCGCCTGGCTTGCCTTGAAGAGATTGTTGTACGCTTGAGAAACGTTATAAGCAATTGCTACTTTGTCGTTTTCAGCACTTAATTTCGAAGCTTCAATTAAATATTCAGCCGACTGTATGCCGTACTTAATCCGTCCGCCGGAAAAAAGAGGTAACGAGCCGGCTACATTACCATAAAATGCAGAGTTTGCTTTCGGGGAATTCCCTCCGCCGGGACCCTGGGAAATTTTCAGGTTTACATCAGCATTCGCCAAAGCTAAAGCACTGGCAGAAACGGAAAGACTCGGAAGCCGTCTGTTTTTAGCTTCCAGATAACTGGCTGTAGCCTGCTGAATTTTGGCCTCATCAATTTTAAGATTCTTTGAATTCTGAATGCCTAACTGAACTGCTTCGTCAAGCGTAAGCGATTTTTTTTCCTGTGCAGAAGCAACGATTCCTAAGGCTAAAAAAGAGAGCGTTAAGACGGAATTATTTATTTTGATCATAACCTAAGAGGTATTTTAAAATGTCTTTAATGTGTATTTTTATTTCGTCAAAGTAATAGTTTTCATAAGACTCGTCCCCTTTGAAATACTCTTTGTAAATCGGCAAAGTATTGAGAGCGGTAAAAACCGTACCTGAAATTGTGGAATGAATAAACTCCAGACGTGGTTTTTTGGTAAATATTTGCTTCTCTAATCCTGCATCGATCAATTGCCTGTATATTTCCAGAAATCCCATTTTCGATTGATTCAGGAACTGTACGATGTGTGGATTTTTGTTTCTCAGCTGTTCGCGCTGCATGATGACGTAAAAAGTTTTCAAGTTCTTTACCCTTTCGATGTAACGGTCGATTACTGTATTGAGTTTTTCCCATTCTGTCAGGCTCTCATTGGCCAAAACTTCTTTGCTGAAAGCCAGACTTTCCGTCATTCGGAATTCAAAAATTCTCTCAAAGAGTTTTTCTTTGGAGCCGAAATAGTAAGAAATCATCGAAATATTCACATTAGCTAATTTAGAAATATCTCGTGTTGATGTTCCTTCGAAACCCTTTTCAGCAAACAGTTTTTCTGCGTTAATTAATATATTCTCTTCCTTTGAAATCATAATAAGATGATTTTTTGCGGGTGCAAATGTAAACATTTATTTAAATAAATCAAACGATTGATTGATTTATTTTTAAGTGTCACTTTAAACAGAATTTCTTTTTAAATCTTTACCTTCACTCCATTAGTTTTAAAAATAATTTATTTTCTACCGCTGAAAAAGAGAATTTTACTACCTTAGCATCAACTAATTAAACAATTTCAGCACATTATGAAAAAGATAATCTCAGTGTTAGCACTTACAGCTTTCACATTTAGTTTCGCTCAGGAAGCTCCTAAAAAAGCATGCTGCACAGGCAAGGATGCCAAAGAATGCAAAATGGATGCTAAGAAAACCGCACAATCCTGTGACATGAAAAATCACAAGGACTGCAAAATGGATCATTCCAAAGACAAGAAAGCAGCGAAGAAAATAGCTTAAATAAAAACCACCTTGCGGTGGTTTTTTTCAGTTGACGAGTCGGTTATCCATCGCGAATTTCACAAGCATTGAGGAATTGTGGACATCCAGTTTCATCATAATATTACGCCGGTGCGATTCCACCGTGTGCTTACTGATGAAAAGTCTTTCGGCGATCTCCTTACTCCGCAGACCTTCGCAGATCTGGTGCAGCACATCTATTTCCCTGGACGTTAAATCTTCAATACCGTTAGATTTTTTATCCGCTTGGTCATCAATATTGCAGATAAAATTATAGAGGGAATTTTTTGTTTCTTCGCTGATGTATACTTTGCCTTCCATCACCTCTTTCAGAGCATCCAAAAATTCGGGACCGTGGGTGTGTTTGGTAAGAAAACTCTTCACCCCTTTGTCAAAAAATTTCTTGATATTTCTCACTTCAGCGTTTGGTGAAAGGATCATAATTTTCAGGTGTTCATTCAGACTGAGCAGTTTCTCCACCACTTCCATCGCATCATTTATACTCACTGCTGCAATGTTCATAATGACAACAGAAGAATCTTTTGTTACGAGGTTTTCAATTTCACTGAATTCAACAGTTGACTTGTAATTATAGATCTCTGAGAAGCCATTTTTATCCAGAAAACACGGAAAAGCTTCCAGGTAGAGATAATAATTATCGTAAAGAATAATTTCAGATTTCATACTATTTGTGTTTTGTGTTAAAGCGAAATTAGGTGTTTTGTTCCAACAAGCCATGGTGGTTTTCACCCATTTTTGATATTTAACATAATTTATGATTATGTGAAGCAAAAAAAGAAACAGCAATCAAAATTGCTGTTTCTTTATGTATTTAAAAGAATATATTTTTAATCCACTTAATTAAGAAACACTTCGTATTTCTGCATATCGTGAATTACTTCCAGAAGACCGCCGTTAATGTCAACATGCGCTTTCATTGACATCAGTTCAATAGTTGACTGGTCCTGCGGATTTTTAACATAGAAATTGAGTTTCTGCTCACCATGATTTTCAACGAAATTTTCTTTGAAAAATTCAATATCCTCCTTTCTTAAATCATTAATATCCACCACTACTGTCATCTTTTTTGCAAACTTTTCGAAAGCATCTTTCAGATCGATAACTTCCGCAACATTCACAAAAACGCGTCCGTCGGCAGCCTGCGTGAATTTGATTTTAAAAATCACAAACCGCTGAACATCAATTTTATCCCGCAGTCTCATGTAATCGCGGTCACCCAAACGGAAACCGTAACTTCCGCTGTAATCTTCCAGCGTTATAAACGCGATTTTTTCCCCGCTGTTTTTCCCGTCTTTCACGACATACTCTGTTACCAGACCTGCGACCATGTATTCGGGTGTATTATTTTTAAGGGCCTGTTTTTCCTTCCAGGTAAGTTTTTCATTATTAAATAAATCCGGTTGCTGACCGGCAAAAACGTCTTTAAAAGCTTCCACTTCATCCAAATTCAGGAAGTTGAAACTTCCTTTAGGTTCAGCTTTCTTCTGCGGCTCCTCAATTAAAGCCTCTTCTTCCCCATCGAAAATTTCTGCAGGAATATCCACCAAATCATCGTCTGCATCAGCAACGTCTGCCACTTCCACCGGTAAAATTATTTTCTCCAGCTCAATAACCTCGTCCTTTTTTCCTTCCAGAATTTCTTTCTTGCTCAGAGCGCCCTGAATAAACTGGAACTGATATTTATATTCATCCAGCGGATGGGCGGAAAGATAGAAGCCGATAATTTCCTTTTCCTTGTTCAGCATGTGCATATTCTGCCATTCCGGTGCAGGATTGATTTTTGGCGGCTCAATCTTCACTTCATCAGCAAAATCGGCAAAAAGTGAATTTTCAATTTCGTTGATATTATCCTGAAAACTCTGTCCGTAGCGTAAGAGTCTTTCTATATTAGTTCTTCCTGTGGTGTCAATGTCAAAATACTGTGCCCGGTGATAGCGGTCGACTTCATCAAAAGCGCCTGCAACCACCAAACTCTCCGCTACCCTTTTGTTCATTTGTGAAGACGGAATTTTCTCGAAAAAGTCATAAATATTTTTGAATCTTCCGTTTTTTCTGGCGTTGACAATCGCTTCACTCGGTCCTTCACCAATTCCTTTGATCGCACCTAACCCAAAACGGATCTGCCCTTTTTCATTCACTGCAAATTCATACTGCGACTCATTGACAGAAGGCCCCAAAACGTCGACGCCAATACTTTTACAGTCCTCCATGAACATGGTGATCTGTTTTGTATTATTGAGGTTATTCGTCATCACGCTCGCCATATATTCTGCCGGATAATTGGCTTTAAGATAAGCAGTGTGGTAGGCGATCAGTGCATAACAGGTGGAGTGCGATTTATTAAAAGCATATTCCGCAAAAGCTTCCCAGTCTTTCCATATTTTATTGAGTTTATCGACATCGAGGTTGTTTTTCTCGCCGCCTTCTATAAATTTGGGATACATCTTGTCGAGAACATCTTTCTGCTTTTTTCCCATGGCTTTCCTCAGCGTATCAGCTTCACCTTTTGTAAAATTAGCAAGCTTTTGGGAGAGCAACATTACCTGCTCCTGATACACCGTAATTCCGTAAGTTTCTTCCAGATATTCTTTAGTTTCCTCTAAATCGTACACTGTTTCTTCCAGACCGTTTTTCCGGTTGATAAAGTTTGGAATATACTTGATCGGCCCCGGACGGTAAAGGGCATTCATGGCAATTAAATCCGCAAATTTTGTCGGTTTCAGTTCTCGCATGTATTTCTGCATTCCGGGACTTTCGTACTGGAAAATCCCTACCGTTCTTCCCTCCTGAAATAACTGAAACGTTTTAAGATCATCAAGCGGAATTAAATCAGGATCAATATCAACACCGTGTTTTTCTTTAATGAGCCTGATGGCGTGTTTGATGATGGTAAGCGTCCGCAAACCCAGGAAATCCATTTTCAGCAAGCCCGCACTTTCAGCCACAGAGTTATCAAACTGCGAAACCAGAATATCCGGATCTTTTGCGGCAATCGTAATCGGCACCAGATTGGAAATATCTTCCGGCGTAATAATGACGCCACAGGCGTGAATTCCAGTATTTCTGATACAGCCTTCCATCCTTTGAGCCGCGGACAATACTCCAAACCGTCCGTCAGTTGGGTCAGCTAAGATATCCTTCATTTCCTGCGCAAGCACTTTGTCTTCCGGACTTAATTTCTCGAATTTTGAAAAGGCTTTCGAAATGTTCATTCCCGGTGAGGGAGGTATCAGTTTTGCAATGTTATTGGTTTCCGGAATAGAGAGATCCAGCACTCTACCGGCATCTTTTATCGCAGATTTTCCGCCTAAAACCGAGTAAGTGATAATCTGTGCAACATTGGTTTTTCCATATTTTTCAACTACCCATTTGATAATTTTATCCCTGCCTTCATCATCGAAATCGATATCGATATCGGGCATGGAAATCCTTTCCGGATTCAGGAAACGCTCAAAAAGCAAGTCATATTTAATTGGATCTACGTTGGTAATTCCGGTACAGTAAGCCACAGCAGAACCCGCAGCAGAACCACGTCCAGGCCCAACCCAAACGCCCATTTTCCGCGCTTCATTACAGAAATCCTGAACAATAAGGAAATATCCCGGATAACCGGTCTTGGCAATTACTTCAAGTTCAAAGTCAAGTCTTTCTCTTATTTCATCGGTTATCTCTTCATATTTTTGGGAAGCGCCTTCGTAAGTTAAATGTCTCAGATAGGCATTTTCACCACGTTTTCCGCCATCAATTTTGTCTTCTTTACTTAAAAATTCTTCAGGAATATCGAACTCCGGAAGTAAAACATCCCGTTTTAAAGTGTAAGGTTCAAACTTTGCCAAAAGTTCTGTGTACGCTTCGAATGCATCGGGAAACTGTATGAAAGTCTGCTTTAGTTCGTCTTGGTTTTTAATATAATATTCGGTGGAAGGCAAGCCTCTTCTTTTACCAAAACCTTTTCCTACAGGCGAAGAAAGCTTCTCGCCGTCTTTGATACAGTACAAAATATCCTGAATATTGGCATCTGATTTTTCAGTATAAAATGTTTCATTCTGAGCTAAAATTTTAGCATCATATTTTTCGGCGAATTCAAGAAGCACTTCATTTAAATGCTCTTCTTCTTCTACCTGATGATTCTGGATCTGAACATAAAAATCGTCCCCAAAAGTGTCTTTCCACCATCTGAAAATTTCCTCTCCTTTCTGTTCTCCAAATTCAAGAATCGTACTCGGAATATCACCGGCAGTACCGGCAGTTAAAGCAATTAAATCTTCCTTATACTCCGCAATCATCTTTCTGGAAATCCTCGGAACGCCAAAATAAAAACCGTTCACATATCCCAAACTTGAAAGTTTAGCCAAGTTTTTATAGCCGTTAAAATTTTTTGCGAGCAGCACAACATTGGTTCTGCGGTCGGGATCGTCTTTGGTAAACTGTTTCTGTTCCGGCCGGTCAGATATATAAAATTCGCAGCCAATGATTGGGATCAGAGGTTCTTTCCGCGGTTCAGATTCATTAAACTCTTCTCCATTTTCTTCCGCCTTTTGTTTCTTTTCAGAAAATTCCTGATAGCTTTTTTTGATATTGCCATTTGCTTTTTCGATTTCGGAAACAAATTTGAAAGCGCCCATCATATTACCCAAATCCACCAATCCTGCCGCAGCAAAATTATTCTGTAGCGCTTTCTTAATGAGGTCGGAAATATGGGAAGAAGCCTGCAGTGATGAATAAATACTGTGATTGTGAAAATTGAAATAATCTCCGATTTCAATTTCATCTGTATCGCCAAAATCGACAGTTTTCTTCTTTTTGGAGTCTGCAACCTGCCGTCTGATAATGATTCCGAAAGGAGGAAAAGGAGAAGGATGATTCCTGATAAAATCCTGTAATTCAGCATCTGAAATTAACAGTTTATCTGCCGGAATCACATCTATTCTCATCATTTCGAAGAAGACCTGCGCCGTTGCATTTACGTCTGCCGCAGCATTGTGCGCTTCATCGAATTTCTCGCCATAGAGTTTTTCATAAAGCTCCACGAGTTTTGGGGATTTATATCTCCCGTTTCTTCCGCCACCGAGTTTACAGAAATCGGTTCCCAGTTCCATGGTATCTGCGGACGGTATTTTTTCTAAGGTATTCTCAGTTTCTTTCCGGTGAAATTCGGCTCCGACAATTTTATAATCAAAATCGATATTATGACCGGCAACTACTTTTGCTTTTTGAAGCACTTCCTGAAATTCTGCCAGCACTTCCGCCAAATCACGCCCTTCTTCCTGCGCCATTTTTGTGGAAATACCGTGGATTCTTGTGGCGTTGAAAGGGATATCATAACCTTCAGGTTTGATGATGTAATCCTGATTTTCGAGTAAGTTACCGTTCTGATCATGAAGCTGCCAGGCAATCTGCACCATTCTAGGCCAATTGTCTGAATCTGTGAGCGGAGCGTTAAAATTTTTAGGTAACCCTGTTGTTTCAGTATCAAAAATCAAATACATTTTCGGAAGAATTTTGGTAAAATTAGTCTAAAATTTCTTTAGAAAAAAGTTGCAATCAGAGAAAATAGGATGAGGAAAATTTTAATCTCAGCCCAATTCCCAAGACAAAAAAAAGGTATTAAATAAATTTCACACATCGCTATTTTGCAAAAAAGTAAAATTTAAAGACCGCGGAAAATTAATGTCCTTCGATTACACTATCTTAAATTCAGAATTTTCCCATATGGAAATAAAAAAGGCAGCAGATTAATCTGCCGCCTTTCTTATCGCGTTTAAAACCAATTATTTTTTGATTGATTTTACTGTCTTAACAGTTCCGTCTTCGTATTTTAAATTCACAAAGTAAAGACCTGATTTCAACTGACCTAAGTGCAGTTCGGAAGCAGGTGCTAAATTTTGAACAGTTCTTCCAGATGCATCAGTGATACTGATTGATTTCACCCCTTTGATTTCTGAAATTTTCAGGATATCAGTAAATGGATTAGGATATAAAGAAACTTCAGTTTTAGCAACATTTCCTACCGCAAGAAACTCTTTATAATCAATCGTGTAATCTTCAGCCTGTCCGTTACCAATTTGAGAACAGCCAGTTTCCAATGCAGGGTGAATTGTAGTTCCGGAGAAGTTATATTTTATTCTCATTCTCTTCTGACCAAAAGTAGTGCCTGCCGGTATTGTAATATTTCCAGTCAAGGTTACCGGATTTGTTGCAACGCCTGCTACTCTGATCATTGAAGGAGTTGTGTTGAAGTATGATTCTCCTGCGTCGTCAAAATCACCGTCACTGTTCCAGTCTATAAATACAGACATTGCCCATCCGTTTGCAGGGTTAGTGTTGGTTACGCCCATTACATTTAATGGTACGGAGGTTAAGTTATTTTTCACCTCAAACACAGTGCTTGAGAAATCTTCGTAATGCGGCACAGACCCTGAAGTTGCAGATGAAGTTTTGGTTACTCCAGCAAAGTTCACTGAAGAAATCGGAAAAATTGCCGTTGACTGATTTGTGGTTAATCCACAGTATGAAACGGTATTGTTTGTACTGAAAGTCACTTCCTGACATCCTGTCGCCTCACCTTCCGTGTTGCTAGGTACAACCTTAGCATAATACGTTGTATTAGGACTAAGCGTAATATTTTGAGAAGTACCGGCTACAGTTTGTGCAAATACATCAGTTCCACCAGGCGTAGTTCCAACAGTAAGAATGTAGTTTACTGCAGTATCCGCACTTGCCCAACTTATTGTGTTAGTACCTGCTGGTAAAACTGCTCCATTGGTAAGACCAACGAAAGAAGTACATGATGGAGCAGCGCTAACCCCCTGCTGAATCATAGAAATATCGTCAACGAAAATATTGCCAGCTGCACTTCCTACCACCCATGCACCAATACCATATGAGGTTCCCGGCTGCATTTTGCCGGCAGGAATTACTGCTGATTTTGTAGTACAGGAAGTAATTGCAGCGGTACCCAGCGCAGTGCCGGCACCGATATATTCAATATTCCAGTTATTGCCGCTTGGATTGAAAGTAAATAATGCCACATACAGGGTTCCATTGGATCCTGCAGCCTTTTTGTACTTAAAGTTCACATCCACTGCCTGCCCATTGTTGAGTTTTCCGAACTCCTCTTCAAGCACATCTACCAAAACCATCCAGCCTGTTTGTGAAACAGTGCCTCCAATGGCCAACTGTCCGCCAAAACTTCCGGAACAGGCAGCCGCTGCAGTCATTGTACCGCCGCCAAACTGAGCGTACTGGCCCACATCGGTTGCGTCTTCAAAATCTGCTACGTGGTTAATTTGTGCATTCGCACCGATTCCTAATGCAAGAAATCCAGATAGTAATAATTTTTTCATAAATCTTATTTTAAGTTGGCCAAATATAGAAATAAAAACATGGGAAATCAATAGTATTCAACATTTAACAGATATAATTGCGTTTTTGATTAGATTTCAACCCATTAATTGCGGTATGGAAAATTGATTATTATATTCCGTTATTAGAGCATTCAGAATTAAAACTGGAAATCCGACAAAACTTTATATTTATCCGGGATAAGTTTTTCTTAAAAATCAATTGCAGCCAAATGTTTTTGCCACTCCCCTAAAATTTTTATCTTTGTTAACTATGGAAATTGGTACAAAACAAAACGTTTCAGAGGAAATTTTATTAAAGGCTTTTAACCACATGATGCTCGCCAAAGCAATGGCCGACATCTATGAAGAAAACCGCAATGTCACCAAATATGTTCACAGCACTTCCCGGGGTCACGAAGCCATTCAACTTGCCACAGCCTATCAGCTTACAAAAGAAGACTGGGTTTCGCCCTATTACCGCGACGAAAGTTTACTGCTCGGAATAGGTTTTGAACCGTACCGTATGATGCTTCAGCTTCTGGCAAAAGCCGATGATCCCTTTTCTGGTGGCCGTTCTTACTATTCACATCCCTCAAGTCTGGAAGAACATCTCCCGAAGATTATTCATCAAAGCTCAGCCACAGGCATGCAGGCGATTCCTACAACAGGCGTTGCGCAGGGCATCAAATATATTCAGGAATTCAATTTAAAGACTTACGAAAAAAATCCTGTGGTAGTCTGCAGTTTCGGTGATAATTCCGTGACGGAAGGAGAAGTTTCCGAGGCATTTCAGTTTGCTGCACTTCATCAGCTGCCCATTATTTTCCTCATTCAGGATAACGAATGGGGAATCTCCGTTACCAAAGAAGAAGCCCGCACTTCCGATGCTTACGATTTCGCAGCAGGTTTTGTTGGCTTAAACAGAATGCGTGTGGACGGAACCGATTTTGTGGCAAGTTTTGAAGGCATGAAAAAAGCCGTCGATTTTGTAAGAACGGAAAGAAAACCAATGCTCGTTTGTGCAAAAACAGTATTAATCGGTCACCATACTTCCGGCGTACGGAGAGAATTTTACAGAGACGAAGAAGACCTGGCAAATCACCGCGCCCAAGATCCCGGCAACATTTTAAGAAACAGATTAATTGAAGACGGTATCAGCCAAGATCTTCTGAAACAGATCGAAAAGAAAGCAAGACTGGAAGCCGAACAGGCTTTTCAAAAAGCAATTGCGGCAGAAGATCCCAAAGCAGAAACTGTAGAAAACCATGTTTTTGCTCCAACCCCGATTACTGAAGAAGTTGGTGAACGCGAACCAAAAGGTCAGGAAAAAATTGTGATGGTAGATGCTGCCATTCACGCCATTCAGGAACTCATGTGGAAACATCCCGAAGCGTTGCTTTACGGCCAGGATGTGGGCGAAAGAATCGGTGGTGTTTTTCGCGAGGCTGTTACGCTGGGGGCAAAATTTGGTAATAAAAGAGTTTTCAATACCGCTATTCAGGAAGCCTATATCATCGGTTCTACTGTTGGAATGAGCGCGGTCGGTTTGAAACCTATTGTTGAAGTGCAGTTTGCAGATTATATATATCCGGGAATCAACCAACTGATTACGGAGATTTCAAAATCAAATTATTTATCAAACGGCAAATTTCCGGTAAGCAATATCATCCGTGTTCCGATTGGAGCGTACGGCGGTGGCGGACCTTATCACAGCGGAAGTGTGGAAAGTATTCTCGCCAATATTAAAGGGATTAAAATTGCTTATCCAAGCAACGCGGCAGATTTCAAAGGTTTATTAAAAGCGGCTTATTACGACCCAAATCCTGTAATAATGCTCGAACATAAAGGTTTATACTGGAGCAAAGTTCCCGGAACGGAAGACGCTAAAACCATCGAACCGGCGGAAGATTATATTTTACCGCTCGGAAAAGGAAATATAATTCTGGAAGCCAATCCATCAGAAACAGAGAAAGGCAGAACCATGCTGATTATCACCTACGGAATGGGTGTTTACTGGGCAAAAGAGGCCGCCAAAAACTTCCCCGGAAATGTGGAAGTGATTGATTTAAGAACGTTAATTCCTCTGGATGAAAAATTGGTTTTCGAAAGAGCAAAACTCCATGGAAAATGTTTGGTTTTAACGGAAGAGCAACTCAACAATTCATTTGCTGAAGCCTTCGCTCACCGTATTTCTAAAAACTGTTTCCGATATTTGGACGCTCCGGTGGAAGCAATGGGTTCGCTCAATCTGCCCGCGGTTCCTATCAATCTAATTCTGGAAAAAGAAATGCTGCCTAACGCTGAAAAAGTGTCAAAGAAAATTGAAGAAATGCTGACGAACTAAGAAAAGAGCATACTAGTTATTTTTTAAAAGGTGAGGAATATCGGTCGTGATGTGACCGATACCGGAATTTTTAAGTTCCAGGAAAATATTTATATCATTTACCGTCCAGGAGTTTGTTATTAAACCTAGATTTTGGGCTTCCTGAATCCAGGTCGGATTTTTCTGCAAAACTTTGTAGTGATAGCCAAAACCGTCTATATCAAGTTTTACCAGTTCCTGTGGGGAAAGGTCGCCGTTGAGATACTGTACCACTGCCTCTCCATTGCGTTTCTTTATTTCTTTGCAGATATTTAAACTGAAAGAAATGAATTCACACTGCTCAAAAAGTTCCAGACGTTTAACTTCTTTCAACGCTTTTTCTACCATTTCGTTCTCCAGCTGTACGGTTTTGGCGGGCTTCAGTTCAATAATCAGTTTTACTGAAGAATCTTTTCCGCCCTGTTTTAAGTACTGTTTTAGTGTTGGGATTTTCTCCCCGTTCTGAAGTTTTTGCTTTTTCACTTCCGACCAGTCGGATTCAGAAATTTCCAAACTGTTGAACTTTTCGTCATGATTGATGATCAGTCTACCGTCTTTCGTCATCCGCACATCAAACTCAGACCCGTACACGTTAAGATCCTGCGCATTCTGCAAAGAAGAAATTGAATTCTGAGCCGAATTTTCGGTTTTCCAGAAGCCTCTGTGCGCAATAATTTTGGTTTGCGCGGAAAAAACAGCTGTGGCAAAAAGTAACATTGCTGATAATTTGTTCATAAAATTACGGTTTATTCCACTACATTTTCACATTTATCGTATAGCCTTAAAATTAGCAGTTGTTTTTAAAAATTTCACATAATCACCGCTAAAATTTTTATATGTATATAGCACTCATTTTATCTTAATGCTTCCCTAATTCAATTTCCTGTTAATAAATAAACCAATCTCATTGAAGAAATTCGGATTCATTTAATTATTTTTGTAAAAACCTCCATTTAAGATGCCCGAAAACATTCAGCAAAAAATAGAAGAACTGCGGACAGAACTTCATCAGCACAATTACAGTTATTATACACTGGATGAACCTACAATTTCAGATTTTGAATTTGATTTGAAACTGAAAGAGCTTCAGGATCTGGAAGCGAAATATCCCGAATTTTACGACAGTAACTCTCCTACTTCACGTGTTGGCGGGGAAATCACCAAAAACTTCCCCACCGTTCAGCATCATTTCCGGATGTATTCTCTGGATAATTCCTACGATTTCAATGATCTTGAAGACTGGGAAAACCGCGTGCAGAAAACAGTGAATGGACCCGTGGAATTTGTTGCCGAACTTAAATATGATGGCGCGTCGATTTCTATTCTGTACGAAAACGGCAAACTGAAAGAGGCAGTTACACGGGGAGATGGTTTTCAAGGCGACGAAATTACTGCCAACGTCAAAACGATTTCTGAAATACCGATGCAGCTTCACGGCGATTTTCCGGAGAAGTTTTTTATCCGGGGGGAAATTTATCTGACAAGAAAAAACTTCAATAAAATCAATGAAAGACGTGAGGAAGAGGGTTTGGATCCATTTATGAATCCAAGAAATACTGCTTCCGGAAGTTTAAAAATACAGGATTCTGCGGAGGTCAGAAAACGCGGTCTTTCATCCGTGCTGTATCAGTATATTTCGGGTGAATTTCCTGCAAAAACCCACTGGGAACTTCTTCAGAAAACAAAATCGTGGGGATTTCATATTTCAGAACAGGCAAAACTGTGCAAAACACTGGACGAAGTAAAAGAATTCATCAGTTTCTGGGATCTTGAAAGACACAAACTCGGTTTCGACATCGACGGAATTGTCGTGAAAGTAAACGATTTGGCTCAGCAGAAAAATTTAGGATATACCGCAAAATCCCCGCGATGGGCGATGGCTTATAAATTCAAAGCCGAAAAAGTGGAAACCGAACTGCAGGCCGTTACTTATCAGGTTGGCCGAACGGGAGCAATAACCCCTGTTGCGAACTTAAAACCTGTTTTGTTGGCCGGAACAGTGGTAAAAAGAGCAAGTTTACATAACGAAGATATTATTAAAAAACTTGGTTTGCACGAACACGATTTTGTGTATGTTGAAAAGGGCGGCGAAATTATTCCGAAAATTGTTGGGGTAAATCTTGAAAAAAGAAACCCTGAAAATCCGGAAATCGAATACATAAAAAACTGCCCTGAGTGTGGAACAGAACTCGTTAAAGTTGAAGATCAGGCGATTCATTTCTGCCCGAACGAACTGCACTGTCCGCCGCAGGTTGTAGGCAGAATGATACATTACGTTTCCCGAAAAGCACTGAATATTGAAAACCTCGGGAGCGAAACCATAGAACAGCTTTACCGCGAAAAACTGGTTGAAAATCCTGCTGATTTTTATGCTTTAACTAAAGAACAGCTTCTCCCGCTGGAAAGAATGGCTGAAAAATCTGCACAGAATATCATTGACGGAATTGAAAAGTCGAAGACCGTTCCTTTCGAGAAAGTATTATTCGGAATCGGAATTAAACATGTGGGCGAAACCGTTGCAAAGAAACTGGCAAAGAACTTTAATTCTATAGATGATCTCCAGAAGGCTACTGCGGAAGAACTGGTACAGGTAGAAGACATCGGCGGTAAAATCGCGGATAGTATCATCGCATTCTTTCAGAACTCCGAAAATATTCTGATGGTAGAGCGATTGAAATCGTATGGCGTTCAGCTGGAAAGATGCGAAAACACCAGCGAAGTTTTAAGCAATGTCCTTGAAAACAAGACTTTTCTGTTCACCGGGAAACTCTCTCTTTTCACGCGTGATGATGCCGAAGAAATGGTGGAAAAACATGGCGGTAAAAATATTTCTGCGGTTTCCAAAAATCTCAATTATCTTGTCGTTGGCGAAAAAGCAGGGAGCAAACTGAAAAAAGCACAGGAAATCGGCTCGATAGCAATTTTGGACGAACAGGAATTTCTAAATCTTATTTCAAAATAAATACTGATTTTCAAAATGCTTAGAAAAGACGCCATATTCCCACTTTCGCAATAATTATTAAATTTCATTTAGGAAAACATAATGATATTATGTAATAAATAGGTTTTCCTAAATGTTTCTTCTTTGAGGTTAATGTCATAAAAAATCTATTTACTTAAGAATAAACCACTTATTACACCTTATAAATAAATTTTCAAAAATAATTCACTGATTTATTTTTTGTATTTCAATTTTATTTACATTTGATCAAATTATTAAATAAATATTGTCTTATGAAAAAACATGTATTTTCTGCAGGATTAATAATGCTGCTTATTGCGGGTCAGGTTTCAGCACAGGATTTTGTGAGTAAAAGAAACATTGACACCAATGGCAGAGTTGATTTGATCACCTTTAACGGTGGACTGAGCGCCAGATCAGCAAACATAAATGAAATTTTAAAACAAAGCCTGAACCTTGACTCGAGGGCAAGTTTACAAAGTGTCAAGACGCAGCTTGATCCGTCGAGTTCTTTCGTTGACGAAAAATTCCAGCTTTATTACGACGGTATAAAAGTTCAGTATGTAGTGTATACTACGCATTCTCAAAATGGAAAAGTGGCAAGTTTATCCGGAAATATTTTCCCGATTACTGATGTTACTACCCAACCTGCATTAAGTGCTTCTTCAGCTTTAAATTCTGCCCTTAAACATACCGGTGCCGAAAAATACATGTGGGAAGATGCAGAATACGCTAAAGAAAACAATTATAACAAACCGCAAGGCGAACTGGTTCTCGTTCCAATTGAGCAAAATGACGGTTCATTCAAATTATTACTGGCTTATAAATTTGATATTTATGCCGCCCAGCCTTTAAGCAGAGAATATGTTTATGTAGATGCTTTGGATGGAAAAATTCTGATGACCGACGCGATCATTAAACATGCAAAAGGAATTTTCGGCGATTCTGCAGCTCATAATGAACATATTGAAAAAAGTTCAGACATTGAAGCTGCAAAATTAGCTTTGGTTGACGGCACTGCGGCTACAAGATACAGCGGCTCAAAAACTATTTCTACAACTTTAGTTGGGACCAATTATACGTTGCGCGATGCAACCCGTGGAAGTGGCGTTTTTACCTATAATTTAAAAAAAGGAACGACTTTAAAAACAACCGATTTTACCGATGCTGACAACAACTGGACTGCTGCTGAATTTAACAACGCAGCGTTTGATAATGCAGCTTTAGACGCACATTGGGGAGTTTCCAGCACGTATGATTATTTTAAAAACACCTTTAACAGAAACAGTTACAATAATTCCGGAGGTGCTCTGAAAAGTTACGTTCATTACAGTTCCGCATACGAAAACGCGTATTGGTCAGGAACAGAAATGGTTTACGGGGACGGAGCTTCCACTTTTGCACCGTTAACTTCTTTAGATGTAACTGCACACGAATTGGGACACGGAATCTGCGAATATTCTGCAAACCTGGTTTACTCCAGAGAATCCGGAGCGCTGAATGAAGGTCTTTCTGATATTTGGGGATCTGTAGTAGAAAATGCTTTTGCACCGACCAAACAAAATTTCTTAATCGGTGAAGATATCAAGAAAACTGCTCCGGGATATTTAAGATCAATGAGCAATCCGAAATCCGGATTAAGTGCACAACCGGATACCTATTTAGGAACAAACTGGAAAGCTGCAACAAGCAGTTGCACACCGACCAACAATAATGACCAGTGCGGCGTTCACTACAACAGTGGAGTTCTTAACCATTTCTTCTATATTTTGACTCAGGGAAAAACAGGAACGAATGACAAGGGAAATTCTTATTCTGTGACCGGAATCGGTTTTGATAAATCTGCGAAGATCATCTACAGAATGGAAACTTCTTACCTTTCTTCTACATCAACTTATGCAAGTGTTTTAACTTATGCGATTCAGTCTGCAAAAGATTTATACGGCGCAGATTCCCCTGAAGCAATCGCAACCCAAAACGCATTGTACGCAGTTGGTTTAGGAACAGCATATTCCGGCGGTGGAACTTCTACGGATACGATTGCTCCTTCTGCTCCTACCAATCTTACTGCAAGCGGAACAACTTCCGTGGCGACTAATTTAAGCTGGACAGCTTCTACTGATAACGTTGGTGTAACAGGTTATGATGTTTACAGTGGCGCAACTTTATTAGGAAATACAGCAGCAACTTCTGCATCAATTAATGGATTAACAGCTTCTACAACCTATAATTTCACTGTAAAAGCGAAAGATGCAGCGGGAAATGCTTCCGCAGCAAGTAACGTTTTATCCGTAACTACAGGATCTGGTTCCACCCCACCGGTTGCTTACTGTGCTTCAAAAGGAAATTCTACATCTGATGAAAAAATCAACAAAGTAGTTTTCGGAACCATCAATAATACTTCTACCGGAACTGCAGGTTATGAAGATTTCACAGCTCAGATTGCGGATGTAAATAAGGGAACTGCTTACACCATTACCATTACTCCGAAATGGACTTCCACAACTTACAATGAAGGCTATGCGGTCTTTATAGATTATAACGGAGATGGAGATTTTGCTGATGCTGGAGAAACTGTCTTCACAAAAGCCGCTTCCAAAACGACGCCGGTTTCAGGATCAATCACAATTCCTGCAACTGCGCTTACCGGCAACACCCGAATGAGAGTTTCCATGAAGTATAATGGAATCCCAACTTCCTGCGAAACCTTCTCTTACGGACAGGTTGAAGATTATACCTTAAACATTAAACCTGCAGGAACTGTTTCTTCATTAGCTGGAAACACAGTTGAAAACGTAAATGTTTATCCTAATCCGGTAAAAGATGTGTTGAACATTAATGCTAAAGGAGATTACAGCTATCAACTGATTTCCACAGACGGAAAAATTTTTAAAGATGGCAATCAATCCGAAAGCGCGGTCAACGTTCAGAATTTGCCAACAGGAATGTACATCATGAAGATTACGCAGGACGGAAAAACTTCCACTCATAAAGTGATCAAAAAATAGGTTTAATTATTTTAAGCGACTTCGGTCAAAGCCGGGAGGATTTATTCTTCCGGCTTTTTTTGGGTAATGGCTCTATCGGAAAATTTCTGTGCCAGTGTCCTTTTCCGTGATTTCATACATTTTATTATCTTCACAAAAAAAGTTAATATAATGAAGAATTACGCGAAGGTACTGATGGTATCAACGGTTTTTGCAGTCGGATTAAATGCCCAGACGAAAGACCAGATGGTAAAATCTATTATGGAGGAAACCTACCAAAACTCTCAGCTTGAACATCTTGCCTATGAATTAACAGATGAAATCGGTCCACGGTTGGTCGGAAGCCCGAAAATGCAGCAGGCACACGACTGGGCGGTAAAGCGCTTCCAAAACTGGGGAATTGATGCGAAAAATGAGCAGTGGGGAGAATGGAAATCTTGGGAAAGAGGAACTTCAAGCATAGAAATGGTGCATCCTTACACCAAATCTTTAGAAGGAATGCAGCTTGCTTTCAGTCCCGCAACATCATCAAAAGGTCTTACTGCTGAAGTAATAATGCTGCCGGAATTTAAATCCAAAGAAGAATTCAGCAAATGGCTTTCAAAAGTGAAAGGAAAACTGGTAATGGTTTCACAATACCAATCATCCGGCAGACCGGAATACAACTGGAAAGAATTTGCGACGCCCGAGTCTTTTGAAAAAATGAAAAAGAATGCGGAAGCAGAATCAGAGCAATGGAGAAAAAGCATTCAGAATACCGGGGAGACATCAAGAACCCTGAATAAAAAATTAGAAGAAGCCGGCGCTGCCGGAATTATCTCTTCTACCTGGTCAAGAGGTTTTGGAGTGAACAAAATATTTGCTGCCGGAACAAAAAAGATTCCGGCTGTTGATATCTCTCTTGAAGATTACGGCCAGCTTTACCGAATGCTGCAGCACGGAACCACACCGAAACTAAAAATTCAGGCCAACTCCAAAGACAAAGGAATGGCGCCGACTTTTAATACCGTTGCGGAAATTAAAGGTTCTGAAAAACCTGATGAATACATCATCCTTTCTGCCCACCTTGATTCATGGGACGGCGGAACCGGTGCTACTGACAACGGAACAGGAACCATCACCATGATGGAAGTTGCCAGAATTATCAAAAAATTATACCCAAACCCTAAGAGAACCATTATTGTCGGTCTTTGGGGAAGTGAAGAACAGGGACTTAACGGCTCCCGCGGTTATGTGTCCGCACACAGAGACCAGATGCCAAAAGTACAGGCTGTTTTCAATCAGGATAACGGTACCGGAAGAATTGCAAATATCAGCGGACAGGGCTTTCTGAATTCTTATGATTATTTAAGCCGTTGGCTTAGTGCCGTTCCAAGTGAGCTTACCAAAGATATTAAAACTACCTTCCCGGGAACTCCCGGTGGTGGCGGTTCTGATCATGCTTCTTTCGTAGCGGCGGGTGCGCCTGCATTTATGCTCGGATCGCTCAACTGGAGTTATGGTAATTACACTTGGCATACCAATCGCGACACTTACGATAAAATTGTTTTTGATGACGTAAAAAGCAACGTAGCAATGATTGCAATCCTGACTTATATGGCCAGCGAAGATCCTGAAAAATCTTCTGCTGAAAGAAGCAAACTTCCCCTTGATTCCAGAACAGGCGAACCGATGAAATGGCCGGAAGTAAAAGAACCTACAAGAAAAGGCGGTTTAGATTAATAATCGTTCAATCTTAAAGAAAACGTTCATCATTTGGTGAACGTTTTTTATTTCTGCTGAATCCGAATTTAATTGTTGACTTCATATTATTTTCCGTCTTTCTAATTGAATGATCTTCTGATCAGTTTATAAATTTCAAACCAAAGCACTGAAATAATGGCCACGGATAAAGCGGTTAACAATTGTTCTGCATTTAATGTACTCAACTTAAAAAACTGTGTTACCGGCTTGTAATAAAGCATAATGCCAAGCATTATGATGGTCGCTCCTGTAACGTAAACCATTAAATTATTTTTATTCCTGAAACTTTCAAACAGTGAATAATAGAAAGAACGGTTAGCAAAACTGAGCAGGATGTTCGCAAAAATTAAGGTAGTAAAAACCATCGCCCGAACGGTTTCTTCGTTCCCGCCGTTTCTGTACGTCAGCTGATACACAAACATTACTCCGGCAGCGATAATCAATCCCTGAATGACGCTTAAAATCAATTCTTTCCAGGTGAGAAAAGTCTCCGACATGGGTCTTGGTTTTTGGGACATTGTGTTTTTTTCCATCGGTTCATTTTCGTACACAATGGAACAGGTAGGTCCCATCACAAGTTCTAAAAAAATGACATGAACCGGCGTGAAAATCTGCGGAAAAGCCCAACCCAAAAATAAGGGCAACGAAACAGTAAGAATTAAAGGAATGTGAATGGAAATAATGTACTGCACCGCTTTCTTGATGTTGGTATAAATCCTTCGCCCGGCCGCAATTCCTGTCACGAGTTTCCCCAAATCATCATAGGTTAGTACTAACGAAGCTGCCGCTTTCGCAATCTCAGTTCCCTTTACACCCATGGCAACCCCAATGTGCGCAGATTTCAGGGCGGGACCGTCATTGACCCCGTCGCCCAGCATGGCAACCACTTCTCCATTTTTCTTTAAGGCATTGATGACTTCCAGTTTCGCCTCAGGAAACATTCTTGTAAACAAAACCTTTTCTCCTGCAGTTTTCATCAACTCACTTTCGGACAAACGGGTTATTTCATCTCCGTTTACAGGAATTCTGCTGTGGTTAATTCCTGCCTGCTCGGCAATACTTTTGGTTGTTTCGGCATTGTCTCCGGTAATTACTTTTACCTGAATTCCTGCTTCATATATTTGGTTAAAAACATCCTGAATCCCTTTTTTTGGCGGGTCATAAAAAACAACGAATCCAAGAAATTCAAAAGGCAGATCCTGCTGTTTTTCCGGAAAGTCCTGCCCTTTAAAATCTGATTTTGCCACGCCTAAAACACGGTAACCTTTTTTCCCGAAATCCTCAATACGTTTTTCTAAATGTTTTTTTTCAGTTTCCGTTAACCTTGAGACATTCAGGATCGCTTCGGGAGCACCTTTTGCAGCAATAATTCGTTCGCCGTGGGGATTCTCAAAAAGATGGGTCATCATCGGAGGTTTTCCGTCGAGCGGATATTCGTGAAACATACAGAAATCTTTCCGTAAATCCTTTTCCTGTGTTTCTGCATAAACATGATGCAGCGTTTTTTCCATAGGATCAAAAGGAACCGGCTCGCTGCTCCACATCGCGTAACTGATGAGCTCAGAGATATTTTGATTATTAAATTCTTTATCGGAATAATTCCGGTTCGTTTTAAAATCATACACTGTTTTCAGGTGCATTGAATTTTCGGTTATTGTTCCGGTTTTATCAGTGCAGATCACTGTCGTACTTCCCAGAGTTTCTACAATGCTGCTCTTTTTAATGATAATTCCTTCTCTCATTAGCTTCCAGGCACCCAACGCCATAAAAGTGGTAAATGCAACAGGAATTTCTTCCGGAAGTATCGACATTGCCAGCGTAAGACCATTTAATAAAGAATCTACAATATTCTGGGTATGATAAAAATTAACGCCGCATACGAGCAGAAAAACAATAATCCCAATAACGGCCATTGATTTTACAAACTTTTCGATCTGCAGCTGTAACGGTGATTTCTCTTCCCTGATATTGATGAGGGATTCGCCTATTTTGCCCAGTTTTGTTTTCTTTCCGATTTCCTCCACCTTAAAAACGGCAAGTCCCGAAGCGGTTAAAGTTCCGCTATAAACCTTGGAATCTTCTGATGAACTGTCTTTAAATACAGAAAAACTTTCTCCGGTGAGGGAAGATTCATTGACAGAAAAGTCGTTGCTGTGAAGGATTGTGCCGTCCGCGTTGATCATTTTTCCTTCTTCAGTGATGCACAAATCCCCTACCGCAATCTCATGGGTGGGAATTTCTGTAATCTTCGAATTTCTAATGACTTTGCTTAAAGGTTCATTCAGTTTTTCAAGCTCTTCCAGAGCTTTTTTACTTCTATTATCCTGATAAAAGGAAATGCCCGAAACCAGAATAATGGCCGCGAGCATAAACAGCGATTCACCGTAATTTCCTACTGCCAGATAAATCAGTGCGATAACAATGAGTAAAATAAGCATCGGCTCTTTCACGATATCAATCAGAAGATTGAGCCAGTTGCTTTTCTTCGGCGTATGCATCTGATTAAAACCATTTGCTCCCTGTGAGCGTTTTACTTCCGCATCGTTTAGGCCGGTTAAATGTTCGGGAATATTAAAAGGCATTGTATTGAATTCTAATACCTAAAGTTACTGAAAATCAAAAGAAATGTGAGAATGAATTATATCAGATTTTCAGCTCTATCCATACCGGAGCGTGATCGCTTGATTTTTCCCAGCCACGGACAAATTTATCTACTTCAGCTTTTTTCAGATGCGGTACCACTTCAGTGGAAAGGAGAAAATGGTCAATTCTTAAACCTGCGTTTCGTTGGTAGGCATTCCGGAAATAATCCCAAAAAGTATATATTTCCTCATCCGGATGCAAATGTCTCAATGCGTCAGTCCACCCCTGACTGATTAAATTATGGAACGCATCCCGGACTTCCGGTAAAAACAGCGCATCATTCTTAAATTTCTCCGGTTTATAAACATCCTTTTCCGTCGGCATTACATTAAAATCGCCGATGAGCAGAACTTTTTTATTTGAAGTAATAAGCATTTCCGCATGTGCATCCAATCTTTCAAACCAGCGCATTTTATAATCGAATTTCGGTCCCGGAACCGGATTTCCGTTCGGCAGATAAATGCATGCAATAATTAAATCTTTAATTTTCACTTCAAGATAACGGCTCGCTTCCACTTCCTCTTCGCCCGGAAGGTCAGTTCGGGAAACTATTGGCTTTCCCAGTTTTGATAAGACTGCAACTCCATTCCAGCTCTTTTGTCCGAGCCAGACTGAATGATATCCTGCTTCAAGAATTTCAGCTTCCGGAAATTTTTCCTGAGGCGCTTTCAGTTCCTGAAGACACACAATATCCGGCTGAGATTCCTGCAGCCACTTAAGCAAAACAGGAAGCCTTCCGTTGACACCGTTTACGTTGTAAGTTGCGATTTTCATGATCTAATATTTTGATTAAAGTTAGGGAGTTTAATAAAACCAACATTCCTTTTGGACGAATTTTTGATGGCTTTTAAAAAATAAACCACACATTATGAGAGCAATTTGGAATGGATCCATAGGATTCGGGCTGGTAAATATTCCTATCAAACTTTATTCCGCAACAGGCGAAAGTAATCTCGATTTGGATATGCTGGATAAAGATGACCTTTCGAATATACAGTTTAAAAGAGTGAATGCCACAACCGGAAAAGAAGTGAAATGGGAAAACATTGTGAAAGGCTACAAACTCGAAGACCGTTACGTCGTGCTTACTCCGGAAGATTTTGATGAAGTAAATCCGGAAAAATCCAAAATGCTCAACATTAAGCAGTTTGTCGACATTAATGAAATTGACAGTGCTTATTTTGAGTCTTCCTATTTTCTGGAACCTCAGAAAAACGGCGAAGAAGCTTATAAATTATTGCTTAAAGCCCTTTTAAAAACAAAAATGGCGGGCATTGGAACTTTTATTCTTCGGGAAAAAGAAATTCTCTGTCTCGTCCGTCCCTATCAGGATAAAATTTTAATGGTCAACCGAATGCGCTATCCTGAAGAACTCCGCAGTTTTGAAGATTTAAAAATTCCGGGCGCAAAAAACCCGAGTGCAGAAGAACTCGAAATGGCTGAATCACTGATTAAGCAGCGTGCGACGAAATTTGACACTGAAAAATATAAAAACACCTACAACGATGATTTAATGAAAATCATTGAAGCCAAAGCCAAAGGAAAAATTAAAAAAGTGGAAACCAAAAAAGAAGTTTCGGCTAAAGCAACAGACTTAATGGCGCAGCTGAAAGCCAGTCTCGAGGCAGGCAAAGTGAAAGCAGGATAATTGTCTAATTCTTGATCTAAAAAAATGGCATTAGAAAAGTACAACAGCAAACGTGATTTTAAGCAGACCGCCGAACCGAAAGGAAAAGCAGCAAGCGGAAAAGGCAAACTGAAATTTGTTATTCAGCGTCATGCAGCAAGCCGTTTACACTACGATTTCCGGCTGGAAATGGATGGCGTCCTGAAAAGTTGGGCTGTTCCGAAAGGTCCTTCCCTAAATCCCGCTGACAAACGCCTCGCCATGATGGTTGAAGATCACCCTTTTGCTTACCGTACTTTTGAAGGAAGCATTCCCGAAGGCAATTACGGAGCCGGCGAAGTGGAAATATGGGATGAAGGAACTTACGAGCCGCTCGAAAAGGTAAAAGGAAAAACCGATGATCTGGTGATGCAGCAGGAACTTCACAAAGAATCTTTAAAATTTATCCTGCACGGCAAAAAATTAATGGGCGAATTTGCTCTTGTCAAAATAAAAAACTCTACGGAAGGAAATTCATGGCTTCTCATCAAACATAAAGATGAATTTGCCACCGATACTTATGACGCCGAAGAAAATACAGCCCCGGATTCCAAAGTTTCTGAATACCTGATTTCGAAGGGAAAGGGAAAGAAAAAGGCCCCTTCTGCTGATGAAAGTGTAAAATCATTTAAAAATTATACTCCTGCCCTTACCGGCGAAAGAAAACTCAAAAAATTCATCACTCCTATGCTTGCGGGCACGGCTAAAGAACCGTTCAGCGGGAAAGAATGGGCTTTCGAGATCAAATGGGACGGGTACCGTGCAATCGCGGATTTAAGGAAAGACGTGCAGCTGTATTCAAGAAACGGACTCTCTTATCTTGAAAAATTTAAAAAAGTTTCCAATTCGCTTAAATTTCAAAGCCACGAAATGGTTTTGGACGGTGAGCTTGTGGCGTACGATGATAAAGGAAAACCCAATTTCCAGTGGCTGCAGCAAATTGGTGAAAACCCAAATATTAACGTCATTTTTCAGGTGTTCGATTTGCTTTGGCTGAACGGACATTCTACCGAAGATCTCAGTTATCTCCAGAGAAAAGAGCTTCTTAAAGACGCGCTGACTGAAACAGAATTTGTAAAATATCACGACCATGTTCTGGAAAAAGGTGAAGATTTCTTCCTCATGACAGAAAAAATGGAACTGGAAGGAATGATCGCTAAAAGAACCGACTCCCTTTACCGGGAAGGCACAAGAAACGGTGACTGGCTCAAAATAAAAAGTCAGCAGACTGAAGAAGTGCTGATCTGTGGATTTACCGCACCGAAAGGATCCAGAAAAAAATTCGGCTCGCTGATTTTGGGAAGATACAACGGTAAAGATCTTATTTTCTGTGGACACACCGGAACGGGTTTCAGCGATAAAGGTTTGGTGGCATTATATTCTAAAATGGAACCGCTGATCACCTCAGAAAGTCCATTTTCCAAAACTCCGAAAACGAATGACAAAGCAACCTGGATTAAACCGGAGCTTATTGCTGAAATAAAATTCACCGAACTTACCAAAGACCACATTTTCCGTCATCCGGTTTTTCTGAGGTTGCGTGAAGACCTCAATCCTGAAGATTTAAATTTCGAAAAAGAAGAAAAAAAAGAAAGTCCAAAAGCTGCTCCACTAAAACAATCAGTTATGAAAAGGGAAAATGAAACGCTAAAGAAAATTGATAAACAGGAAGTAAAACTCACCAATCAGAATAAACTGTATTTTCCGAAAGACCAGGTGACCAAAGGCGATGTAATTGCCTATTACCAAAGCGTTGCCAAATACATTCTGCCCTATCTGAAAGACAGGCCACAATCGATGAACCGTTTCCCGAACGGTATCGAAGGGATGAGTTTTTACCAGAAAGACGCCTCTGAAGAAACTCCAGGCTGGATTGATACAGAAAAAGTACATTCCGAGTCCGGTGACAAATTCATCAATTATATTCTCTGTAATAACAAAGCAACGATGGCATATCTTAACAATCTGGGCTGTATTGAACTGAATGTCTGGACGAGCCGCGTGGATACCATTGACAAGCCGGATTACCTGGTTTTGGATCTTGATCCATCAGAAAACAACAGTTTTGAAGAGGTGATCGAAACAGCGAAAATGGTAAAAACGGTCATGGATAAAGCAAAAATAAAAGGCTACTGCAAAACATCGGGAAGTTCCGGAATTCATATTTATATCCCGACCGGAGCGCAGTATTCTTTTGAACAGGTAAAGAACTTCGCGCATATCATGATGCAGATGGTTCAGAAAGAACTTCCGGATATTACAACGCTGGAAAGGACTTTGCAGAAACGTGACAAAAACAAAATCTACCTTGATTATCTTCAGAACAGGCGCGGCCAGACTTTAGCGAGTGTTTACAGCTTAAGGCCTAAAAACGGCGCCCCTGTTTCGATGCCGATTGAGTGGGAGGAACTGAAAAACGGTTTAAAACCTACAGATTTCAATATTGAAAATGCGCTGGAACAAATAGAAAAAAAAGGTGATCTCTTTAAACCTGTGCTTGGGAAAGGTTTTGATATGCTGAAAGCGATCGCACTGCTGGAAAAAGAATAACTGAAGTGTTTAATTCTTAATTTTTTACATAATATTAATTTAAATTGGTTGCATTTTTGATAGAGAAATTTTATGAAAAACCAAAATTACAGCAACCATAAAAAATATTATCCGCCACATCATTTTATATTATTGCCGATTCTGATGTTTCTTTTTGTTTTTGGTATCAGAAAAGCATTTAAAGATGAAGCAAACCAACTCACCTGGGTGCTATTTTCAACGGTTATTTTTCTGCTGTTTTATTTGGCTTTCATGCTCCGTCAGCATTATGCTTTGGGAAATCAGAACAGAATTATAAGACTTGAGTTCAAACAGCGCTATTTCGAAATTTTCGTAAAAAGATCGGATGAGGTTGAACAGCAGCTGAATTTCGGGCAGATTGCCGCACTCCGTTTTGCTTATGATGACGAATTTAAAGTATTGCTTGAAAAAGCTCTAACCCAGAAAATTTCAGGGGACGATATAAAAAAATCAATTACCAGATGGCGGCCTGATTTTCACCGCGTCTGAAAGTTCTCCGAATTTAGAATAAATTAAACTATTAAAAATAAACGTTATGAAAAAGTTCACATTACTTAGCTTAGCAGTTTTCGCACTGATTTCTTTAACTTCCTGTGAAGCCATAGGCACTATTTTTAAAGCAGGCATGTGGTGGGGAATTATCCTCGTCGTTGGTGTTGTGGGATTGATCTTATGGTTACTGACGAGAGGAAAGAAATAATTCTGAGAAGTGATGCAAAAGAAAACGAAAACCAAAATCCGTCCTTTGCAGAAACAGCGGAAGCCCGGGCTTGAGGCCCAGCTTTCTCCCGCTCCCAAAAGCGCCCCTTTAAGCAGACAGAGAAAACTTAGTGGCAAAACTGCTTTGATCACAGGAGGCGACAGCGGTATTGGAAAAGCGACCGCGCTTCTTTTTGCAAAGGAAGGAGTTAATTTGGTTATTGCTTATCTCAGCGAAGTTTCTGATGCAAAACAAACAAAAAAAGAAGTGGAAAAACTCGGCGGTAAATGCGTTTTGATAAAGGGTGATCTGGGAAAAGAAAATCACTGTAAAAAAGTCATTGCCAAAACTATCGCTGAATTCGGGAAGCTTGATATTCTTGTTAACAATGCCGGAAACCATTGGGAAGCAGACCATATTGAAGATATTTCCACAGAACAGTTGATGAATACCTTTCATTCTAATTTTTATTCCGTTTTCTGGCTTACAAAATATGCCATGAAACATTTAAAAAGCGGAAGCAGCATCATTAACACCACTTCGGTTACGGCATATCGCGGAAGTGATCATCTCATGGATTATGCGGCGACTAAAGGTGCGATTTTATCCTTTACCCGAAGTCTTTCTGCCAACCTGGCGGAAAAGAAAATCCGGGTGAATGCTGTAGCCCCCGGACCTATTTGGACACCATTAATAGCCTCAACATTTTCAAAAAAAGAAGTTGCGGAATTCGGGAGCGATACCCCGATGAAACGCGCCGGAGAACCCAATGAAGTGGCTACATGTTTTCTGTTCCTGGCTTCCGATGAGTCTTCTTACATGACCGGCCAGGTGCTGCACCCTAACGGCGGTGAGATTGTCAATGGTTAATTAAATGTCATATCAATTACCTTATTAAATGAATAATCCAAATACTGATATTGTCATCTCCTTAAGTCCTTCAAAAATAATTAGAATTATGAAGGATCCGGTGAAATCTGCGAAAGCGGTAAGTCTGGTTTATACTACCGACCGCGAAGCTGATGGAATCGTGCGCAAAAAATGGGGAAAAAAATTTGTTTATTATAATGGCGATGAAAAAATAAAAGATTCGGAAGAAATTCAGAGGATTAATAAGCTCGCGATTCCTCCCGCCTGGGAAAATGTATGGATCTGCGCGGTGCAGAACGGTCATCTGCAGGCTACAGGAATTGATGCTAAAAACCGAAAACAGTACCGCTATCATCCGGTTTGGAATGCATTGAGAAATCATACCAAATTTTACCGCATGCTTCAGTTTGGATATGCCCTTCCTCAGATCAGGCTTCATCTGGAAAAGGATTTGGCGTTAAAAAATCTAGAAAAAAGAAAAGTTCTCGCTGTGGTGGTAAGTCTTATGGAAAGAACAAACATCCGGATCGGCAACAATGTTTATGAGAAACTGTATGGTTCTTTCGGATTGACAACGCTGAAGGACAAGCACGTTAACATCAAAGGTCACCGAATTAATTTCTCATTTAAAGGAAAAAAGGGGATTTATCACGACATCGATCTGAAGAACGCCAAAATTGCGAAAGCCGTCCAGAACTGCAAAGACATTCCCGGAAAAGAACTTTTTCAGTACTACGATGAAAACGGACAGAGACACGCCATTGACTCGGGTATGGTCAATGAATACATCAAAGAAATCAGCGGTGAGGATTTTACAGCGAAGGATTTCAGAACCTGGTCCGGAACGGTAAACGCGTTGATCGCTTTCAAAGAAATCGGAGAAGCGGAAAGCGACAGAGAGTACAAATCCAAGGTGAAAGAAGCCCTCGAAATGGTGGCTTCACACCTCGGAAACACCGGAAATGTTTGTAGGAAATATTACGTTCATCCTTTAGTCATTAATCTTTACGAGAATAATTCCATTAAAAAATATCTGGACGAGCTGGATCAGATTGAAGTAAATGACGGCAAAACCGGCCTCACAAAAGAAGAAACAATTGTGATGAAAATGCTGGAAAATGAAAAGCTATAAATTTTATACATTAAAAAATTAAAGTTATGAAAATTGAAATTCAGGGAAACGAGATCAGTATCCTCAGCTTAGGAGCAACACAGGAAGATCACGGTGTAGCAAAGCGCGAAGTGAATTTTGAGATTAAAGGCACACCCTTTCAAAGATCCATTATTTTGGGACTCAACGGAACCGGCGCAGATTATCACGATCCGCAGCATTTCTACAGGATGAATAAAGATCAGGTTGATGCAAGCCTTATTGAGTATTTATCAGAAAACCATCTTTATGAAACCGGTGAAGATAAAATCAACTAAAAGCAATATTGCACGCAGATTATGAATTCTTCATGATTTTATGAAGATATTGCTGTTTCAGGGGTTCTTTGTTTTTCCTGCAGTACGCAGTGTGATAGTGATGCCGGGAAATAAAGGAAACCTGATTTTTATTCCATTCTTCCAGACTTAAATCTGGATTTAATGAATGTAATTCCTTAAAAAGTTTTTGAGAAAAAGCTTCGGCGTTTTCTGTGCCCATATATTCAAGGTCTGCATCGCAAATCACCCTTTGAAGCATGTTTTTCGGATGCTGCGGTGTTTTTGTTGCCATAATTAAGTCCAGTATTTCATCGGTTTCCTCTTCAGAATATCCAAAAGTCCGGAGATTATTTTTTGCAACCTCACAGCTTTCTTTTTCGTGGCCTTTGTACTTGCATATATAACCGACATCGTGAAGGAGTGAAGCAGCGAAAAGCAGTCTTTTGTCATTCTCGGTAAGTTTTTGCGCCTGCCCTATTTCAAGTGATTTTTCCGCGACGTATAGCGTGTGTTCCCAATTATGATAAACGTAGTTTTCGGGTAAAAGGGAGGTCAGAAGATTTTCTGTCCATATTTTTAAGGGAGTATCGGGTAGCATGGTTTTAGTTTTTTTTAGGTCATATTTCATTTATAAAACCGTCAATAACCTGAATCTCGAGGTCAGGAATGTGATCCAAAAATCTGTCAGTACTAAATACTGAATTGATTGAAGGATAGGTTTTAAAATCTAAAAGAAAAGTGATTGGAGAATTACCTCTTACGGTATTTAAGGAAGAAGATTGATGTTTTTTTCATAATTGTGTGTTTTTAGTCATTATTATTTGATCTCAAATAATAAACATAAAATTACAAAGTTTTTATATCATATTCCTTTTTTATTTAAATAATTAACTTTTATTTAGGATTATATGAATTTTGTTGCCGCTGCTTTTTACACGGAATGTCCTTTATCTTTTGGGGATATATAAAATATCACTAAATTTATCATGTTGCGAGGATAAAATTAAAAATTCACAGCCCAAAAAATTCTATGAGCAGTCAGACAAGAACTCTAAAATCTAAAAAGACCATTGCCCTGGTCGCGCACGATCACAAAAAAGATGAACTGATTAACTGGGTTAAAAAGCACAGCGCAATCCTCAGCGAACACCATCTGATTGCCACCGGAACCACCGGAAAATTAATTGAAGATGAACTGAATGTTGAGGTGCAGCAGGTTTTAAGCGGGCCTTTGGGTGGTGATCAGCAACTGGGAGCTTTAATTGCAGTGGGGAAAATAGATATGGTGATTTTCTTTTGGGATCCGATGGAGTCTCAGCCGCACGACAGCGACGTTAAGGCGTTCCTGAGGTTATGCGTTTTATGGAATATTCCTACAGCAAGCAATTCTACCTCTGCGGATTTCCTGATCAGTTCACATTATATGGACGAAGAATATACCGTTGAAATACCAGATTTTGATCATTATCTCACCCGGAATATTAAAAAAGGATTATAAAAAAAGCCCGGATTAAATCCGGACTTTTTCTTTTTTTCATCACACGCGATACTACGCGTAATTCGTTACAGAGAGTTTTACCTCGATATTATTTCTTGTTGCGTTTGAATAGGGACATATCTGATGGGCTTTTTCGGTAAGCTCCCGCGCTTCTTCTATTGATACCCCGGGAATATTAACGTCCAGTTCGGCAGCCAAACCAAAACCTCCGTTTTCAATCTGTCCGATGCTGACCTTTGCCGTCACGGAAGTTTCGCCGCTCTGAACTTTACCAAGACCGATTACCCTGTTGAGAGCACTGTCGAAGCACGCTGCGTATCCGGCTGCAAATAGCATTTCCGGGTTTGCGTAATCATCGTTGGCACCGCCCAGACCTTTCGGCATTCTTACTTCGAGATCTACTACTCCGTTTTCACTTTTTACATGTCCGTTCCGGCCTCCTTTTGCAGTAACCGCCGTGGTATACATTGCTTTCATAATTATTTCTTTATATTATTCAGTATTTTATTGATAGAAGTTTTCAGCTCCTGTAATTCCTCAATCTTCATATTTACTTTATCAAGTAACTGGGCAGGGACGCTGCAGGCTTTCTGCTTTAATTCCCTTCCGCTGTCTGTAAGGAAAAGCTGTACTACCCGTTCATCTCCGGAGTTTCTCTTCCGGTTGATAAAACCTTTACTTTCAAGTCTTTTCAATAATGGCGTCAGCGTACCGCTGTCAAGAAAAAGCTTTTTGCCGATATCGCAGACTCCAAGTCCGTCATTTTCCCACAACACCATCATGACGAGGTACTGCGGATAGGTGAGGTTCAGTTCCTCAAGCAAAGGACGGTAGAGTCCGGTGACCTCTTTGGAGAGGACATATAACGGAAAGCAAATCTGCTGATCAAGAAGTAAAGAGTCTGAATGTTCCATAATAAAACAGAAAAACTGCTGATTATTTATTGATAATGAACTCCTCCATTGGAAGCCTCACTTTTTTCATTGTAGAAAGCCAGTCTTTTTCTGCATCACGGTATCCTAAATATAGCAAAGTAACACTTTTCAACCCCAGCTCTTTCAGTCCCAGAATTTCATCAACCACATCATTGCTGAAGCCTTCTGCCGGTGTACTGTCAATTTTCAGTTCTGCGGCCTGCGCCATGGCAAGTCCTAAAGAAATATAGGTTTGGCGTGCAGTATGTGCAAAATGCTGTTCCGGAGTCTGCGAACCATAGATATTCTTAAGTTGATCGGTATAACTGTTGAAACGGCCCCTTGGTAAATCTCTTACATCCGTGTGCATATCATACACTTTATCTATCTTTTCAGGAGAATAGCTGTCCCATGCAGCAAATACAAGCACGTGAGAGCTGTCTCTCATCACTTCCGGATTCAGCGCTCCCTTAACCATTTGCTCCTTCAACTCCTGATTTTCGACAACTATAATCCGGAAAGGCTGCAGACCTGATGAGGTAGGTGCCAATCTTGCGGCTTCAAGAATACTGTTTAAATCTTCTGATGAAACTTTTTTGGTAGGATCATATGCTTTTACTGCATGTCTCCAGTTTAAATTTTCTAATAATGACATTGCTTGTTATATTTTAATTATTAATATTTTTGTTATTTCCCCTATTATTCTTTCGGGATTTGATGATGCAAAAGTAAGACGAAATTAAATTGCGCACAATTTAATTGCTATAAATGAATAGTAGACAAAATCAATAACATTTGTATACACAATACTTTCTAAATGCATTAAAGGGATATTCAGAAAAAAATCGGAAATTTGCATTTCGTCCAATAATGAAGCTGTCTTATGAAATTATGCATTGCTGAAAAGCCAAGTGTTGCCCGTGATATCGCCAAAGTTTTAGGCGCAGATATGCCTAAACAGGGCTATTTTGAAGGCAATGGCTATTGGGTAACCTGGACATTCGGACACCTTTGCACCCTCAAAGAACCTCACGATTACAGCCCGCATTTTAAGTCCTGGGATTTAATCTTCCTGCCTATTATTCCGGATAATTTCGGAATTAAACTCATTCCGAATCCGGGTGTGGAGAAACAGTTTAAAACCATTGAAAAATTAGTCGCCGACTGTGAGGAAGTCATCAACTGCGGTGATGCAGGGCAGGAAGGAGAACTCATCCAGCGTTGGGTTTTGCAAAAGGCAAAGTGTAGAAAACCGATGAAGAGACTTTGGATTTCTTCGTTGACCGAAGAGGCTATTAAAGAAGGTTTTGCCAAGCTAAAACCTGCCGAAGAATATCAGAATCTATATCTCGCAGGCAATGCGCGTGCAATCGGCGACTGGCTCCTGGGGATTAATGCAACCCGGTTATTTACAAGAAAATTCGGAGGAAACAAGGGCGTGCTGTCGATTGGACGGGTACAGACTCCGACTTTAGCAATGCTCGTTCAACGGCAGAAAGAAATGGATGCATTCGAAACCGAAGAATACTGGGAACTGAAAACCAAATACCGCGAGGTAATTTTCAGTGCAGCGATTGACCGATTAAAGACCAAGGAAAAAGCCGAAAAAGGTCTCGAATATCTGAAACAGAATATTTTTGAAATCATTTCATTTGAAATTAAAGAAGGAAAAGAGAAAAATCCAAGACTGTTTGATTTGACGGCGCTGCAGGTGGAAGCCAACAGAAAATTCGGTTTTTCTGCCGAAAACACGCTGAAGTATATCCAAAGTTTATATGAGAAGAAGCATACCACTTATCCGCGTGTAGACACCACTTACCTTTCGGAAAGCCTTTATCCGAAAATTGCAGGTATTCTAAGTACCATGAATTTCTACCGGGAATTCACAGCTCCTCTGCTGGAAAATCCTATTCCGAAATCTAAAGCGGTTTTTGATGATTCTAAAGTTACCGATCACCACGCGATAATACCTACCGAAATACCGCCTTCTTCCAGTTTAAGCAAAGAAGAAAAGCTCATTTATGATTTGGTGGCAAGACGTTTCATTGCGGTTTTTTATCCTGAATGTAAAATCTCAAACACTTTGGTGGAAGGTCAGGTAGGCACCATCCCTTTTAAAGCAAACGGAAAACAGATTCTGGAACCGGGTTGGCGCGAAGTATATGCCAAAGACAAAAAGGACGATACGGATAAAAAAGAGAAAGACGAAGAACAGCTGATTCCCGAATTTAAAGCCGGAGAAAAGGGCGAACATTCCCCTTTAATTCATCAGGGAAAAACCAGTCCGCCCAAACCTTATACTGAAGCAACACTTCTTCGTGCGATGGAAACTGCCGGAAAACAGGTTGATGATGAGGAACTTCGCGAACTCATGAAAAGTAACGGAATCGGGAGACCTTCTACCCGCGCCAATATTATTGAAACCCTTTTCAAAAGAAAATACATCGAGCGGAAAAAGAAAAACCTTATCGCTACCACAACCGGTGTTGAACTGATTGATACCATCGAAGATGAGCTGCTTAAAAGTCCTGAGTTAACCGGAGAATGGGAATTCAAACTGAGAAAAATCGAAAAGGGCGAATACAGCGCCACTCAGTTTAAAGAGGAACTCATCCTGATGGTTACTGATTTAACCAGAAAGGTAATCAGTGAAAAAGCAAAAATCATCTCTTTTCAGGAAGAAGTTCAGCCCAAAGAAAAAAAAGAAAGAGCACCGCGAAAAACCACTGTTATCATCTGGGAAGATGAAAAGTGCCCGAAATGTCAAACTGACCAGTTAATGAAGGGAAAAACTGCCATCGGCTGCTCCAATTATAAAGGCTGTGGTTTCAAAATTCCTTTCACTGTTTTTGGAAAGAAACTCACAGAAAAACAGATTCAGGACCTTGTAATAAAAGGAAAAAGCACAAAACTGAAAGGGTTTACAGAGCATCCGGAAAGCATCCTAGAAGGCCTTTTACGGCTTACGGAAAACGGCAGCATCGCACTACAGACTGAATAAAATTAATTTTATTCCTGGCAATCATAAGTCTTACCTTTTCATTCACAAAAATGTCATCGTTTAACACTCAAGGCTGAATTTCACTTTATTAAATGATTTCATAAATCCTTGTTAAAGTGATATATCTCACCAATTTCACAGTCTTTAAATCCGTAAATTTGAGATGAAATAAAAATTAAAAGTATGGGACAGTTACAAGACAAAGTCGCCGTTATTACAGGCGCGGGTTCAGGAATTGGCAAAGCAACCGCATTGCTGTTTGCAAAAGAAGGAGCAAAAGTGACGGTAAGCGACATCAATGAAACTCATGGAAATGAAGTGGCAGACCTGATTAAGAAAAATGGCGGTGAGGCAATTTTCGTGAAAGCAAATTCGGCGAGTCCGGAAGACAATGAAAGACTGGTCAAAGAAACTTTAGAAAAATTCGGTGCACTGCACATTTCTGTTAACAATGCCGGGATTGGTGGCGAAATCAACAAAGTAGAAGATTTGTCAGTGGAAGGTTGGGAAAAGGTAATTGCAGTCAATCTTTCCGGAGTATTCTTCGGGATGAAATATCAAATTCCGGCCATGCTGAAAGCAGGTGGTGGAAGCGTTATTAATATCGCCTCTATTTTAGGACAGGCAGGATTTGCAAATTCTGCGGGATATGTGGCAGCCAAACACGGTGTAGTGGGTTTAACAAAAACTGCTGCTTGGGAACACGGTACTGACAACATCCGCGTCAACGCAATAGGTCCCGGGTTTATTTATACAGGGATGGTCAATGAAGAAGCGATGGGGAAAGAAGCGATCAACCATCTGGAATCCAAACACGCATTCGGCCGCCTCGGAACACCCGAGGAAATTGCCGCGATGTGTCTGTTTTTAGCCTCGGATGCAGCATCGTTCGTTACCGGAAGTTATTATGCGGTAGATGGCGGTTATCTGGCAGTTTAGTAATAATATCTGAATTAAAAAAGCAGGTCTGGAAATATCCGGACCTGTTTTCTTATGTAGATTTAAAGACTGAGTCTAATTTGCTGAAACGGAATAATCGGTATATCCCTTTTCTCCCGGTGTATAAAAAGTGTCGGGATCAGGAGAAGTCAGCGCTTTTCCAGAAGCAAATTTCTGTACCAAATCCGGATTCGCGATGAAAGGCCTTGCGAATGCCACCAACTCCCCTTTTCCGGCTTTCAAATCAGCCTCTGCGCGTTCCGGATTATATCCTCCGGAAAGAATAATGGTGCCGCCAAATTCATTTCTTACCGCATCTTTTACAGACTGCGGAACAGCCGGCGTTCCCATTGAGGAATGATCCACCATATGGATATAGACGATTCCGATAGCTTTCAGTCCGGCAGCCAATTGGGCATACTGTTCTTCCGTGGTTTCATCAGGTAACATTTCACCAAAAGCTCCAAAAGGAGAAAGTCTGATCCCTGTTTTGTCTTTACCTATAGCAGCCGCGACGGCCGCGGTAACTTCCAGCACCAAACGGTTGCGGTTTTCAATGGAACCTCCGTACGCATCACTACGCTGATTGGAAGCGGTATTCAGAAACTGTTCCAGCAAATAACCGTTGGCTCCATGCAATTCCACACCATCAAATCCTGCGGCAACCGCTGACTTTGCAGCGTGCACAAATTCAGCAATGACCGAAGGGATTTCTTCTGCTGCCACTTCTTTGGGAACAGGCAGGGCTTTCATCCCTTCCTGATCGGTGTACATCTGGGTACTGGTGGCAGCGATGGGAGAAGCCCCGATTACTTCCGCCTCTTCAGGCATGTTCAGCGGATGGCTGATTCTGCCCGTATGCATCAGCTGAATAAATATTTTTCCGCCGCCGCGATGGACCGCATCCGTTACTTTTTTCCAGCCCTCAATCTGCTGGTCGCTATACATGCCCGGTATTCTGGCATACCCCAACCCGTCCGGAGACGGAGCGGTACCTTCCGTAATAATCAGTCCCGCACTGGCTCTGCTTCCGTAGTATTCAGCCATCATATCATTTGGAATATTACCTGTCGCCCGGCTTCGGGTCATTGGCGCCATTACAATGCGGTTCTTTAAGGTGAGACTGCCCAATTGATATGGGCTGAAAAGTGTTTCAAATGAATTCATAATCTGTATTTTTATTAATAATAAGGCTTTCGCAATGCATGATAAAGATTATTCACAAATGGAAAAACATCTTTCTACTGTATTGATTTACAATCTTATAGATGTTGATAAATGTGTATGCAATTTACGATTTTATTTTGAAGGGATTTGGGAAAGATACTTTTTTGTGTGTATATATAGATTCTATTTCAAAATATTACCTTTGCAAAAGCTGGTTATCCTAAAGATTAAGGCCGAAATAATTAAAATTTAATAAAAGGATTTCGCATCCTTCATAATTCAATTATAATGACAATAGACAAAAACCACGTAGTAGCGCTTCATTACACGCTTAATTCCATTGAAGAAAATGGAGAAAAATCATTCATCGAAAAAACAGATGCTGATAACCCTTTCACTTTTTTATACGGAGTTGGAATGATGTTGCCGAAATTTGAGGAACATCTTCAGGGTCTTGTTGCCGGAGACACAAAAACCTTTACCATTACTCCTGAAGAAGGATATGGCGAAAAAGCTGAAGATGCGATTGCGCATTTACCAGTTGGAATGTTCGAACAGAGCGAAATGCCGCCTGTTGGCGCAATTTTACCGCTGCAGGATCCTGAAGGAAACCATGTAAATGCAGTAGTGATGGAAGTAACTCCGGAAGCTGTTATTGTAGATCTAAACCACCCAATGGCAGGAAAAACCCTGAACTTTGATATTGAAGTGGTAGCTTCCCGCCCGGCTACGGAAGAGGAATTGGCTCACGGTCACGCGCATGGAATTGACGGTCACGAAGGACATTAATTTCTAATTACCAAATATCAAAAGCTACGATGATTTTCGTAGCTTTTTGTATTTTGAAGCGTTATTTCCCAATATGAATAAAAAGCGCTTAATACTTATTTTTCTCAAATTTTAAGCTCCCCAACTCACTTTTTCTGTTTCCACAAAATCAATTTCAGGGTTCAGAATGTCGAGGATCACATTTCTGATCGATTTCATCGGCATTTCCAAAAGCTGATTAGAGATTTCACTTTCTCCTAAAATATTGAGGTTCTGAACACCTTTGTTCACTTCGGCAAAACTCCAGATTCCGCACTCTACAAAATTGTCCGGATATTTTTTCTCATTCAGAACTGAATACGCATACACACAAAGCTGCATCGCCTGTTTATAATCGTCACGGAAAAATAATTTCTCGAGTTTTTCCTCATCCTCTGCTTTTTTCGGTTGTGAGACAGAAAGATTTTTCGTTTTGGCAGTTTTAAAATCAATAATTCTCAAGTTCCCGTTAAGCCTGTCAACACGGTCAATAAATCCGTAGAAACAAACCTGATCGGTTTTTTGCTCATCCAGATAAAAACTGATGTTCTCAAAATTACCCTCAACACTCAAAATTTCAAGTGAATTACCTTCCTGAACTAATTTTCTGTCATAATCCACAACATTCCGCACTACCCTTTCAGCGATGGACCGGTGGATGAAATTCATTCCTTTTTCATAAAATTCAACCTGATGTTTTAATTTTTCAATCGCCCGGTTGATGGCTTCATTTATTTTTTCGGTCGATAGGTCTAAGTCTTTAACGGTTAAAACTTTACCTATCAGTTTTTCATAAATATCTTGAAGTGCATAATGCACCAGATTTCCGTAACTTCTCTGGGAGAGTTCTTCTTCAATTTCGCTGGTTTCTTTGGTGTTGAGAATTTTAGTTAAATAAAAATCAACCGGATTATAAATATAAGAAGTGAGATGTGAAGCTGAAATACGGCTTTTCCATTCTTCCAGTTTCTCAAGAACTTTTGGTGTTTTTTCAATTTGAATGGGTTCCTGACTGATCGGATCTGAAGTATTTTCAATGATGATATTTTCAATCTGATGATGCTGGTCTTCAATTTCCATTTGGGTGATGAAACGGCTTTTTTCTCCTGTATTAACACCCGAATTCAATGCATTGAAAAGAAGGTGTACATTCTTCGAATCCTGGATCAAACGGTAATAATGATAAGCGTAAATGCTGTCATTTTCCAGAAAAGTATGCAATCCGAAATGCTGCCTCACATCAAACGGTAAATAAGTATTCTGCGAATTTCCAAGCGGTAATTTTCCTTCGTTGGCGGAAAGGAGAATGATATTTTCAAAATTCAAAAGCCGCGTTTCCAAGAGTCCCATTACCTGTAAACCCTGAAGCGGCTCTCCCTGAAAATCAATTGTTTCCGAATTGACCAACTGGTTGATCAAAACTTCCAGAGTTTCCATTTTTATTGCAAAGGAGTAAGGCGAAATCTGATTTCTGATGATCTTAAAACTCTTTTCGAAATGGGAAACATTTTCGTACAGAATATCATCCAGTTCCCTGAATTTCAGATTATAACAGTAATCGATCAGCAAATCTAAAAATTCAATTACAGAATTTGGTTTGCTGAAAAGGTTGAAATAAGAAAGGCCGGAAAGAAATGCTGCAAACTGCTTTTTAGAAATATATACGATATTTCTTTCCTCAATTTGGGTTTTAAAACCGGCAATTATATTCTGATCCAGATCATCATTCGGAAGTTCTTCCAAAATCGCCAGAACATCGTTGTAATAGTAAGAAGAATCTTTTTTCTCCAACTGTTTCTGAAGGTAAAAAAGCTGCTTTACCGCATTGCTGAAACCCAGATTTTTCAGCGGAAATCCCATCGTGATATTCAGATGTTCAACCGCGCTCATCGCATCCAGACTCGCAGGGAGCAGATTTTCATCCAGCAGCACGACTGCAGTTTTTGAAAGATTCTGATCATCCAGTTCTTTAAAAATTTCGGGCAGAACCTTTGTTTGGGTAATATTTCCTGAAACCTCATATACTTTAATGGCTTTCGGCTGTGCAAAATCGTTTTCAATCCACTGGAAACTCCGGCTGTCATTGAATTCTTTCCAGGTTTTATGCTGTCTCAGAAATTTTCCCGCTTCCTGTCTGGTGTCATTGATGTAATACTCATCAGCCTGAAAGAAACACTGCGCTTTATCCCACTGCAACAGACTTTTTACTAACTTTTCTTCTACCGGTGTGAAAGCATTAAAGCCACAGAACACAAATTTCTGTTCGGTTTTCTGCGCAAAATCTTCAATTTTATCTTTCGCGGATTCATGAATCATTCCTGAAGTAGCCCAGTTCTTCTCATTAAGCTTCTGCTTTAATATGGGTAAAAAAAGGTTCATTTTCTGCCAGAAATTCAGAAACTTCTTCCTCGGAATATCTTCTGATTCGCCAAGGTTTTCAGACCAGTTCTTAATTCTTTCCTCATCAAACATATACTCCAAAACCGCTTCGTCTTTACCGGAAAATTTCAGAATATCGTCCCAGTCTTTCAAAAGCGTTGGAAACCATTTGAGAAAGTTGGCAAAATCTTCGGAAGGCTGAATATCACGGTAAATTTCGAAAGCAAAAAGCCAAAGTGCAATTCCCTGAACGGGCTGTTTTCCGGAAATTTCTTTGATTAAATCTTCAACAGTAAAAAAGTTGGGTAAAAAACCTGAATACTGCTTTTCTTTAAGGATTTTTTTAATGAAAACAACGGGTCTTTTCCCGGGAAGAACAATATTAAATCCGGAGAGATCAGAATTTTGGAAGAGCAGTTCAGTGATGATTTTATTGAGAAATTTCATAAGGGATATAAAAACGAAAATTAAGAAAATTAAAACAAAAAAGCATCAGGAAAATGAGTTATTCCTGATGCTTTCGCTGTTCCGTATATTTTAATCAGTTATTTCACCACAATATTTTTTTCAATCCACATGTTTTCGCCTGCCGCATTTTTCCCGTTCCAGAATTTAAAGGTGAAAGTACCGGTCTGCTGCGGCCTGAAATTAATCTGCGAAGCCTTGGCAACCGCATTTCCGCATGCTGCTGAAGTTTTAAATTTATAAGAGGTAACGCGTCTCTCTGTCTGACTGGTGTGAAAATAGTCGTAGCCATAAAAACCCTCGCAGTTTGCGGTATAATTGGAAAAAGTTTTGATGGTCTGTATCGTGAACACATCCATCGTGTCCTGAGCAACTTTTACGCTGTCGATTTTAACGGCGTCGGTATTTAAAATTTCATCGCCATCGAAACGGTCATTGCATCCTGTAAATGTCAAAATTACAAGCGCAAAAACACCAAGTTTATATAATTTTTTCATAATTAATAATTTTTAATACTAAAACGTCACCGATTAACCCTTTATTATATTAAATTATGAATTGAAATTTCCTTTAGATAAATATACCACTTTTTTGGTTTCGAAAAAATCACTTTCGAAAAAATCTTTCAGTGAGAAGATCTCCGCTTTCAAACCGGCAAGTTCTTCCGCTAAATCTCCACCTTTTAGATACAGAACTCCGTTATGTTTAGGATTGAACTGTTCTTTTTCGAATTTCCCCTTCAGCCATCTTAAGAATACTGGCATTTGTGTCACTGCTCTGCTTACCACGAAATGAAATTTCCCTTTCAGATCTTCGGCTCTTCCGTGAACTGCGGTCACATTCTTAAGTCCGATTCCTTCCGAAACTTCTTTTACCACCGTTATTTTTTTTCCGATGGAATCAATCAAAGTAAACTGAACTTCAGGAAATAAAATCGCCAGCGGGATTCCCGGAAAACCTCCTCCTGTTCCAATATCCAAAACCTTAGTGTTCGGAGCAAACTGCATCACTTTTGCAATTCCCAGAGAATGCAGGATATGTTTTTCGTAGAGCGATTCCATATCCTTTCGGGAAATCACGTTAATTTTTTCATTCCATTCTTTGTAGAGTTCGTCCAGCTTTGCAAACTGGTTTTTTTGGTCTTCAGAAAGGTTAGGGAAATATTTTTCAATGAGTTCAACTGCCATTTTCATTATAATTTCCACAAATTTAAAAAAACAAGTTTAGAACTGTGCATAAAAAATTTACCTTTGGGATTCTTAACAATATTTATGGAAAAATACTCTGCACGACTGAACAGAATGAGCTTTTCACAGACGTTTGTGATGAGCAACAAGGTGCGCGAAATGAAAGCCAACGGCATTGATGTGATAAGTTTAACACTGGGCGAGCCCGATTTTGACGTGCCGCAAAACATAAAAGCAGCAGCTTTTGACGCCATTCACCATAATTTCAGCCACTACTCACCGGTTCCGGGTTTTTTAGATTTAAGACAGGCCATCTGCAATAAACTGAAACGCGACAATAATCTGGACTATCTCCCTTCCCAGATTTGCGTTTCTAACGGTGCAAAACAGTCGATTCTTAATGTTCTGGCATCCATTCTTAACGAGGGTGACGAAGTGATTTTGCCGGCTCCGTATTGGGTGAGTTATGATGAAATGGTGAAAATGATGGACGGAAAATCGGTTTTTGTTAAAACTTCGATTGAAACCGATTTTAAGATTACCGCCGAACAGCTCGAAAAAGCAATTACCCCCAAAACTAAGGCTTTGCTTTACAGTTCACCGTGTAATCCGTCGGGAAGTTTTTATACTTACGAAGAGCTTGAAAAAATCGCCAATGTCATTGCTAAACATCCACAGATCACGATTATTTCGGACGAAATTTACGAATATATCAACTACGATGGAAAGCATACTTCGATTGCCGAATTCCCGCAGATATATGAGCAAACCGCAGTGATTAACGGAATGTCAAAAGCATTCGCAATGACGGGCTGGAGAATCGGCTATTCGGCATGCCCCGCCTGGTTAGCAAAAGGCTGTGAGAAAATTCAGGGACAGATGACGAGCGGTGCCAATACAGTAGCTCAAAAAGCCTCAGTAACTGCACTGAAAACCGATCCTTCGGAATACCGTTACATGATTGAGGAATTCAGAAAAAGAAGAGATCTGGTGTATGGTTTGGTAAAAGAAATTCCCGGATTTAAAGTGAATTATCCTGAAGCTGCTTTCTACTTTTTCCCCGATATTTCTTATTACATCGGTAAAACAATGAACGCAAAGGAAATTAAAGATGCTGATGATTTCGCGATGTTCCTTCTGGAGAATGCACACGTGGGAACTGTTGGCGGAGTTTCTTTCGGAAATTCCAACTGCGTCCGGTTTTCTTATGCTGCATCGGAAGCAGAACTGAAAGAAGCAATGAACAGAATTAAGACCTGCTTGGAAAACGTTTCTTTTAACTAGAATTACTAATTAAGACATAAAAAAACCGGTTCGAAATTTTCGAACCGGTTTTTTATTTTGCAGAAAGAATTAAAATTTAATAATATCTTTCATCTTTTCGTTTTCTTCATTCACCAAATCGTCGTCTACAAGGATTTTTCCACTGTGTTCGTCGATGATGATTTTCTTTCTCTGTGCGATTTCCATTTGCTTTTGTGGCGGAAGCGTAAAGAATGAACCTTTTGGCGCCCCTCTTTCCAAACCTACTACAGCAAGCCCGGTTGTTGTATTGTTACGGATTCTATGGTAAGAAGCCAAGAGTCTTTCATCAATATTTTTCGCGAATTCCTGTGATTTCCCGAGTAAAAAGTCTTCTTCTTTCTGCGTCTCGGCAACCAGGTTTTCCAACTCTTCTTTCTTGAATTTCAAGTGGTTTTTAAGTTCACTGATTTTAGAAGTAAGCTCTTCAAAAGTTTCATTTTTATGAGAAATTTTCGCCCCGAATTCTTTAATTCTTTTATCAGCCAACTGAATTTCCAGCTCCTGGTATTCGATTTCTTTCCCAAGGGCTTCAAATTCTTTATTATTTCTAACAGTATCCTGTTGAGATTTATATTTATCGATCAAAGATTTGGCATGATTAATCACTTCGTTTTTCGTACCGATTTCGTCATTTTGCTCTTTGATTTCGTTCTGAAATTTTTCTGCTCTTTTTTCAAGACCTTCGATTTCAATTTCCAAATCTTCAACTTCAATCGGCAGTTCGCCTCTTGTATTGCGGATTTCGTCTAATCTTGAATCGATGATTTGCAAATCGTAAAGTGCTCTCAACTTATCTTCAACAGAGATTTCTACAGTTTTTTTAGCCATATTTTTATAAAAAATAATTTACAGGATTGGTTTTCTCAACAGATTTTGAGACTGCAAATTTAGGAAAAATTTCCGATAAAATCTCAATTAATTGTTGGGTTACATATTGTTCGGATTCATAATGTCCGATGTCGCAGATCAGCATTTTACCCTCGTTCTGAAAAAAAACGTGGTACTTCACATCCCCAGTCAAATAGGCGTCACATTTTTGGGAAAGCGCTGCCTTGATTCCACTGGCACCGCTGCCGCCTAGAACTCCTACCCTTTTGATATTCTTTGAATTGAAATCTGAATGACGGATCACTTTTAAATTGAATTTTTCCTTTACAAATTTCAGAAAATCTTTCTCAGTCATTTCGTTTTCCAGATCACCGTACCTTCCCAAACCGGAATATTGGTTTTCATTATCCAGCCTGATGATCTGATAAGCGACTTCTTCGTAAGGATGCGCTGCCTTCATTGCAGCAAGGAGCTGGTTTTGCTTATAGCTTTCAAAAATTACAGACACCATTGCTTCATCTGCATTTTCACGGATATTTTGAGTTCCGGAAAAAGGATTTGATCCTTCCACAGGTCTGAAAGTTCCGTTTCCGGAAACCGAAAAACTGCATTCATCGTAGAAACCGATATTGCCGCCGCCCGCCTCAAAAAGCGCGGTCTTTACTTGCTCTGAATATTCCTTTGGAACGTATACTTCCAGTTTCTTAAGATTTTCAGTTTTGGGCATTAAAATTTTCTGATTCACTAAACCCAATTCCTCACAGATCCTGAAATTCACCCCGAAATAATCGTTATCAAATGCGGTGTGGATAGCATAAATTGCAATTTTATTTTCAATCGCCTTTAAAACCGAACGTTCCACATAATTTTTTCCCGTAATGGATTTTAAACCCGAAAATACGATTGGATGAAAAGTGACGATTAAATTCAGATTTTTCGAAATGGCTTCTTCCACCACATTTTCCAAAGCATCATGACAGACCAGAATTCCCGAGACTTCACGATCCGGATTACCGCACAACAGTCCTACATTATCAAAATCTTCTGCCTGTTTCAGCGGAATTTTTCTTCCGATTTCCGATATCACTTCGTTTACTGTCATTTTCATATGTTTGTGACGAAAATAAGAATTTATTTCTATACATTTATTTTTCAATAAAAATCATGGAGAAAGAACACAATTATATATCCGAGCGAACCAAGTGGAAACGCCAGATTTACCGGATTATTTTTCAGTCGGACACCAAACTGGGAAAACTGTTTGATCTTGTGCTGCTACTTTTAATCCTCCTGAGCACTTTCATCATCATGATGGAAAGCGTACAGATTTTTGATGCAAAACTCCACCGGATTTTTGTGATTTTAGAAATCATCATCACTGCCTTTTTTACTGTTGAATATGTACTGAGAATTTTAACGATAAAAAACAAAAGAGATTACATCCTGAGCTTTTTCGGTATTATCGATTTTTTGGCCATTCTTCCTTTTTATCTGAGTCTCTTTATCCCGATCACCAAATACTTCCTCATCCTGAGAATGCTCAGAATGCTGAGGGTCTTCAGAATTTTCAACCTTCTTGACTTTATGAATGACGGTTATTTTATCGTTAGGGCATTAAAGCACAGTTCAAGAAAAATTTATATTTTCCTCCTGTTCTTGGTCATTTTCTGCGTGATTGTGGGATCACTGATGTTTATGGTGGAAGGTCACCGTGAAGGTTTTGAGAGCATCCCTCAAAGTATATACTGGGCGGTAGTAACGGTGACCACTGTAGGTTATGGTGACGTTTCGCCGGGCACGCCGCTGGGGAAATTCCTTTCTGTCCTGCTGATGCTTGCAGGTTACTCCATCATCGCTGTTCCGACCGGAATTGTAACCGCAGAAATGCGCAACAAACGCCAAAATCTGGAGAAAGTGTGCAGCCGTTGCGGTAATGATGATATTGATGATGACGCCAGATACTGTAAAATCTGTGGGGAAAAGGTCGTATAAAAAAGAAGATGCAGCGAACTGTATCTTCTCTATTTCTTTCAGTCAGTTGTGTTATTTCTGATGTATGATGATCATCCAGCATTTATCTTTCTTATCTATTTGAGCTTTTCTAATCCTTGAACAATGAAACTCTTGTGATTGAATCTATGGTAACGGTACAGGAGACATCCGCTTCTAAAGTCAACTGATAACCTGTGCCGGGCGGAATACTTTGCTGATCGGCAATCGTATAAAAATAAAACGTAATTACCTTTGATGTAGACGATCCGGATGGGAGCAGCGCAATAGAATTAACTTCAAAACCGGAAGTCGGATTTTTGAAAGTCCCTCTCAAAGATCCACTGGAACTTGACCCGGCTGTGACCTTAGCCATAACCCGCCAAATATGAACCTGTCCTTCAATCGGATTTTCTTTCCATCGCTGTGCGGTCCCTGTTCCGGTATAGATATTACCAGTAACTCCAGGAAACGGCACGGTAGTTTCCGGCCAGCTTGTCGTTGGGCTGGGGGCAAAAATCAAAGGAGTATTATACTCTATAAGTATGGGTGTACCATAAGAATTTCCACTGGCAGAAAGCGTAACGGAAGGCTTCACCCCGTTACCCGAATCTACTTTCACCACGCCATCGTTTCCCGCTGCAGAACTGGTGGCAACAAAAAGCTGTCTCCAAACCACGCCATCCCAAAATTCAAACCGGTCTACGGTAGTGTTGTAAATAAGGGTGCCCGCCGTCAAATTTGTATTCACCACGCCGGCGGGAGGAACAGTAAGCGGATCATTATCGGCAAGTTTTGCATTCCGTTCCGAATCTGAAAGTCTTGGAATTAAAATCCCTTTTTCATTGGAAGTAATATCCAGTACAGTGGCTCCGTTAGGATTTACTGTATTGATACCAACCTGTGCGTTTAAAAGCGTGAATAGCAGAAATGCTATTCCCAAGGTAATTTTTTTCATCATTTGTGTGTTTTATCCAATAAAATTACATCAATTAACTAAAATAATATACCGCTAAAACACCCTTTGTGAATAATTTAAAACAACCATATCGTACGGACTAATGTATTTTTTCAACATAATAACGCAGTGTAGGAAAAAAATATTTTAATTATCTGTAAATTAAGTTCTTTATCAAGACCCTTCACCGGCAAGAACTTCCGGCGGGATAAGGCACAAAAAAGGCACACCGTTAAGTGCACCTTCTTTTTAAATCCCATCATTTGTGTTCTGATTATTGGGTCTTTTAATTTTCTTTATTCCCCCTCACTTAAACTTAAAAAGTTCTGTTTTTTTAATGGTTATTAATTTTCACCCTTTTAATAGTTTTAACCTTCTATCTGATCAGACTGTCCAAAATCTTACAGAAAAAAGCGGTTTAAAAATGTGATTGAATTGCGGGAATATCAGAAAATATTTTTTTATCAATTTCTTGTTTTATCTTCTCCAAATTTACAAACATCTGAAAATATTCATACCGTGAAAACACCGTATTTTAAAAAATAAATAATTTTTTTTCTGGTTAGCAGGTATCAAACCGCCGGAAGTAATCCGAAAAGCCACTGTAGAAGGAGCAAACGAAAAAAAATGTTTATCGGAAATCCAATTCAGATTGATCCGACATAGCAATCCTCATTAAAATTAAGCAAAAAAAAGAAGTACACTGTTCTGCAGTGTACTTCTTTATGATTTTTTTTTAATACTTATAATCTGGACTGGGTATCATCATTATACCATTTTTCATAAGTAGAACGGGCATCGTCTTCATTTTTCGGTTTGTATCCCATATAGATTCCACCGTTTTTAATGTCATCTTCATATCTTCTGGCCTCATCCTCCGGAACACCTGTTCCTGTAAGGGCACCAACCAATCCTCCTGTGGCGGCTCCGGCTCCGGCTCCTGCCAGACCTGCTGCCAATGGTCCTGCAATGACAAGCCCTAATCCCGGAAGCAATACATTACTACCAATAGCTGCCACAGCACCTACTATAGCACCAATACCGCCTCCGATTAGTGAACCTTTTCCTGCATTCTCGGCAACTTTATCCCCAAGAACAGAATCCTCGTCGCTGTTGGTAAAATAACGGTCGCGGGTGCTGTCCGACATCATCACGTTAACGTCGTCTTTGCTGTATCCTCTTCCATGAAGATCTTCAAATGCATTGTCCGCCTCATCTCTGGTTTTGAATACTCTTGATACATAGTCGCTTCTAAATTCCGGTTTGTACTGTGAATTTTCCATAATAGTAAAAATTTTAAGTTAATATTTTGTTGATTGTTTTCTCTTAAATTCAATAAAAATGCCACGCAGAGATGCTTTAACATTGTTTAACATAATTATTTTTTCTGAAGCCTGTCACATTACCCTTTTATTGCGGATACTCCATTTTGCTTTTCATATGCTGTTTTCAACCGATCATAAAATGATTGCTCTTTAGTCTCGTAAAGAATTTATCATCCGTCCCGGGGAATCACCTATTATCCGTCACACCATAAAAAAGCCGATAAGAAGATTCCTATCGGCTGTTGTAAAGGCTTTAAATTTATGGTCCTTTACGGGTTTGTTGAGAAAATAGAACCGTTGGCGATCAGCGCTCTTCTGTTCATTTTCAGAATGTCTCTTACCCACTCGGCGAAATCTTCAGGCTGCAGCACTTTATCCGGATTACCGTCAGTAAGCCCACCCTGTATTGACATATCAGAAGCAATCGTGCTCGGAGTAAGCGTAATAACGCGGATGTTCTGTTTTCTCCATTCTGCCATCATCGACTGTGATAGAGAAACCACAGCAGCTTTTGAAGCAGCGTATGCCGACATGTTCGGTCCGCCTTTTAGACCTGCAGTTGAGGCTACATTCACGATGTCGCCCTGACCTTTTTCTTTCAGGAAAGGATATACGGCCTTTGATGCATAGTACACCCCAAACAGATTCGTCTTAATCACCTGTTCCCATGTTTCTGAAGGCATTTCCCCGATAGTTCCAAAGTTTCCGATTCCCGCATTGTTGATTAAGATATCTACTCCGCCTAACTCTTTTACCAAAGCTTCAATGCCGGCTTTCACCGCAGACTCATCATCAATACTGAAGACTGCCATAGAAGCATTAACGCCGAGGTTCTTAATTTCTTCAACGGTATTTCTTAAATTTTCTTCATTCCGGCCGGTAATTCCAATATTCACTCCTTCATTTGCCAAAGCCAAAGCCACAGCTTTTCCCAGACCTCTTCCTCCACCTGTAATGATGGCATTTTTTCCTTTTAAATTCATATCAGTTCTTTTATTAAAATACAAATTTACGAAATACATTTTTCGAACGCGTCTGTTAATGCCTAAATCGCGATGTGATATAAATTTATAAATACCCAAAGTCTGCAGCTGCATCAATGAGTTAATTTCCGAGACTTATAAAATTCAAACAAAAAACAAGCGGATTACGGGAAACCGTAAGGCTATGATGTTTACCTTTATTAATTTTGAGCAATGATTTTTTAGAAGTTCATCAAGGCAGCGCTGAGATGAACGGATAAATGCCTTGCATTTTTGCAAGGCATTTTTGATTGGGGTAAACATTTACCAACGTCAAATGCCGGAGCTAAAAAAAACATTCTGAAAGATTCAGAATGTTTTAATAAAAAAGTGGAGAGGCTACTCTCTTGATTCGTAATATTCAATGTTGGGTTTGCTGATCACTCCGGCCTGTTTCATTTTTTCTTTCAGTACCGGCGAATTCATAAAAGCTTTGGCCTTCTCCATATCCGTAATATCGCAAACCACCTGTACCATTGTAGGATCGTCAATATTCCTTGCGATAACCACATCGATCAGTCCGGCACTGTCCCGCAACGGTTTTCCTTTGTCGAAACCAATAAGCCAGGCATCAAAATCTTTCACTTTATGGGTCATAATCGCCCATTTTGTTTCTTTAGAATTGGGATTGAACCTTAGTACCTGATAAAATTCGGCCTTTGGATTAGACACTCCTCTCATTTTAATTTTTTCCAGAAATGCAGGATCTTTCATGGATGCTCTTGCTTTTTCAACATCAGTCACCGTGGCTACATTCATCATTTTATGGGGATGTCCCACCTGTGAACTGATGACAATGGTTTGAATTCCATTTTGTTTGCGTAATAGAGAATCCTTCATGAAAAGGGGTTTCCAGACATTGAAATCTTTAACGTGAAATGTAGTTTCTACAATTTTGTCTAGAGACATATTCATCTCCTGGTTCTGTGCAAAACTGTTGCTGAACGGAATGATCAACAACAGCATAATGGCCTGTCTCAACTGATTGAGCATGGTTTTTAAAATTTTCATGGTTGCGTTTTTTAGTTTTATAAATTGATATTATCTAATTCATAAAGTAAAGCTACAACGTTTTACATCATTAATTTAAATATAAGTACTAAATTTAAGTTAAAATGAATAAACAGTTAAAAATAACCACATAAAAACAGGTTTTAAAAAACAAATACTGCAAAAAATATCTGAGAATAATTAGAGATTCAATAATCTATTGAAAAAAATACCATCCTGTGAATATCATAAAATTCTGCTGAAAACACGGTCAATAAGGATGACAAAGACCATCCACAAACCAACCATGATGACCAACAAATTAACAGCAGTGAATATCAGATAATAATTTCTCCGAAAACTGTCGGATCCGGCATCTATCTTTTTGGAGTAAAGCCTGGAGAGCACCGGAATCAAAGCGAGTATAGCGAGCACCGGAACTCCGGGATAAAAACCAGTGAATACAGTACCCATCGCACTGAATACCGCAGCCAGAATGAGGAAGATCATTGATATGGTGCTTACCACCGTGAAAAGTTTCTTTTCCATTTTGATTTGAATTTAATTGAACAGATGTAAAGTTTGAAGAGTTCTCCCTTCAGTGGGTTTAAATGGAGTGACCAGCACCTTCCTTACCCTTTAAATTTTCAATAAGCATTCTGATGCCGTATTCAGGAGCTGTGGCGGTGATGCCAAACCGTTTTTCAAATTTACTGCTGTCGAAGATATAATCCTGTTCATATTGGTAATTCATTTCAGGAAGCTCTTTCATGACAGGCATAAACAATCCAAGTATCCGGATCAGCCAAACGGGTACGGTCTGAATTTTAGCTTCTACCTTCAGTTCGTCAGCAACTAACTGAATCCACTGCCGGTTCGTCAGTTTTTCTTTTGTTGTAGGCACATGCCATACCTGGTTATAGGCATCATTTGTGTTTCCAAGTAATGCCGTTGCCGCAGCAGCATCTGGGGTATACGTATAGGTATGAATTTTGTCGGGGTCGCCCAATGCCTGTGCCTTTTTTCCTTTTAAAAGCTGATCAACAACCATCATATTCAAAGCACTGTTTTTATTATCCGGACCGTAAAAATCAGCTGATCTTGCGATAAGTGCTGTAAGGCTGCCTTTCTCAACTTCATTTATAATCATCTCATGTAGCTGTTGTCTTACTGCCCCCTTTTTACTCGGCGCATGGATGGGGGATGCCTCAGTCATCAAAGGTATTGCCGATTGACCGTACATATATACATTATCAAAGAAGACCAATTTGGCATGATGCTTTTTACAGGCATTAATTACTTCTTTCATAAATGCCGGCCATATATTCTGCCATACGCTAAGCTTATATTCGAAGCCGATAACAACATACACTGTTTCGCTCCCTGCTACTGCTTTGTCGATTTGAGACAGATCATTAACATCGATGGGAAAAAGTTCATCAGTTTCATTCACCTTTTTTGGGGTTCTGCTTACCAGACGAATGTGATCCGTATATTTCTTTAATGCTTTGGCCAACGGTATTCCGATAGCTCCTCCAGATCCAATGATTGTCTGCATATTGATGGATTAAAAAGTTATTTTGATGAACAGTATGACTTGCCTGCCACTACTCCCAAAGATACGGATTATGGAAATAGTTTATATAATTGGATTATCAGTGTCAAACAATTTTCTCAGCATGTCAGGACCGGCAGAGTTGCCGTTTTTAATTGTGAAAAAATATTTGGTCTGCCAACTTTGGGTTTTTTCTGCCTGTCTACTGGTCGTAATGTCCCACGATGGATAAACTCTAATTCCGCGTTTTCCGCCTTTTCCGTTTTGTGAGATTATTCCTTTGTCAGCCAAAACTGATTTTGGAAAAATAAACTGTCCAATATTATGGTCACTTTTTGAAGTGATTATTATAAAATCAATATCGTCTAAAATGTCAAATGGTTCGGTTACTCCATTCTTGTTCCGTTTCCAGACCGTTACAAACTGCCCTGTTTTTTTCGGGGTAATTTTAGAAACTCTATATTCAACCTTCTTCCCGTTGAGTTCAAATGAACAGGCACTGTATTCAACACTTTCTGAATGTAGTTTAAGGTTTGTCAACTCAAAACCACACTGGTCATCAATCAATTGTTTCACCACTTTCAGGTTGGAATAAAGCAGGTTTTCGGTTTTCATCATTTAGTTGTTCGCTTCTGTTTGGAGTTGCACTGTAATGACCGATAAGTTTACGGATTGGCAGTTAAGAAATCTTTAATGGTATTGATATATAATTCGGGATGCTCTGCGAAAGTCTTACTTTTACATTAAGTCCTTTCAAAATTGTTAAGCAATTATTCAAGAAAACTGCATAGTCTTTTTCGTTTATAAGGTCTTTATAATCGTCAGGTAATTTTATTTTGTTTTCCTTAAAGAAGTCGAACATATTTTCATTTTAAAATTGGTGCTAATATTCCAAATATACACATTACTCCAATACTCCCTATATTTTATTGCATATAACTGAGTACGCAGTTTTATTTGATTCCAAATTGTTGAATCATCCAGTGATTTGAATGGTTCTTAATCAAATCTTCTTTTATTTTTTCATCCTTTGTGTCCAAATATTGATAAACTTTTAGAGGAATTGAATCCGGAAACTTAATTAGACTTTTAGAGATTATTTCTGCAGATTCTTTTGTTTGTCCATTTGAATTTAATGCTTCTGCTTTAAAAATTTCAACAATTACCGGAACTGTTCCATAGATGTTTTTTACTTCACTTTCTAAATCAGTCATTAAATTGACCTGGAAATTGGAATCTGGATGTTTTCCTGCTGCTGCGGTTTGATTAATATGTTCCTGATAGGTAAGAAACATATTTAGAATTTGTAAATTCTTTGTGTTTTTATCTTCATACAGCTTTTTTATTCTTTGAGTAATATCTGGATTTAATTCACCTTTATCAGATTGTAATGCCTGTTCGTAAAAATCGTTTAGAAGATTTAAAACTGTTTTGTCCTTGGTATCAGTTGTAGTGTTTTCCTTTAATTGTTTAATAAACTTCAAATATTCATCACTTTTCTGTGAAAAAACATTAATTGATAAAAAAAGAAGAATAATAAAAGTTAGATTTTTCATTGATGTTAATTTTTAAATTTTGTTTCTATAATAAACAATCTTTTATTTCTTGTCTTGCGCACAAAACGAAACTTTAGTTATTAGTGGCTGGGCTTTTTTTGTCAGTTCGGTCTAAATCGCTCAAATGATTGCCAATATTTGTCTTTGTAAATATCATATTCTAAGTTCAACTTGTCTGAATATTTTTTTGTCAAGTCGTGCAAAACTTTTGAAGGTTTTCTAAAGTCTGCACAAGCAAAATAAATTTCTCTTGAATTGTCTGCTGTTTGTCTGCCGATGTTTAAGTAGCCGTCAAAGTCTTTTAGTTCAACCATTATTTGTTCTTCAAATTCATTGAGAAGTTCATAAGTGCTACTGTCTGGCATACCATTGTTGTCGTTACCATCATAGTTGATTTCAATTTTTAAAATCCAAGGGTGAGATGCTTTACTGTCCCAATCAAGCAATGTTGAATTGACAATTGCAACCATAGGTTTACCATTATTAAGTTCGGCTTCTAAACTTGAATAACTGTCATTTCCCGTATAGTAATGAAGTCCACTATACTTTTCAACAAACTCTTTTTGTCGCCAAGTCAAATAGTCTTTGAGTTTTGCAATAGGAATAAGTTCTTTTTCAGCTTCGTGTTTGCTAATGAATTTTAGGTTGTCTATGTTATTTAGAAAGTCAAGTTCGCCTAAATAATTGTCTAAGAAAATGTAAGTTCCGTTTCCTATTTGTTGCTTGTTTTCCTCTGTCTGCTCGTTGTGTATTACACAAATGTCAATTTCGTCAGGATAGTCAGCGTAATCGTTGTAATAAAAGAATAAATTTTCGCTGTCAAATTTATATCCTGCCATATTGATTGCTACGTTTTCAATGTCCATTGCAGGTTTGAGTGCAGTAAATTTCCAACCGTTGATTTTCGGTGCTTGTTCTACAAGTTCTTCTACGAAAACAATGTTTTTAGCGTTGCCGTCTGCAGTCAATACTAATTCAACTGTATTGTCGTCATACATACCTGTCAAATAAAAATAACCGTCTTTTAGTTCAGCAAGTTTTAGCGAAAGCTTATCAAAGAAGTCTTTTTCAATATCTTTGTCGGATTTGACGACATTAAAAAATGTCTTTTCGTTTGCTTGAAACCAATTCCAAAAGTCGCTGTAACTTTTGATTAGTTCGTCTTTCTTGCCAAAAATATTCTTTAGAAAACTCATTTGTCTGTCAAGTTAAATTTTAATGTGCTACGGTCTGTCAGCCCTGCCACTAACGGTTGGATATTTCTGTTGGCGGGGATTAGATGACTGGTCTTTGTAAATATAACCAAAAATGAACAATTAGCGAAAAACCTTCATGATGTAAACTTCAACCATGCTAATAGAAATAGCTTATTATCTGTAGCACTTTAGTCCACTTGGAAATTTATTGGAAATCTCAAATTATCATTTACTTTTCGTCCATCAATTTCTGAAGGAATCCAATTCCCAGTAGTTTTATATAATGCTACCTTTACTAATGTATTGAAATCTTCATCATCGCCTGTTGCTGTTACATTTTTTATCTTACCTTCTTTGTCAATTGTGAAATATAGTTCAGAGCGTAAAGGAATTCCACTATAATTATAAAAATAAGGTAAGTTTTCAATCTCTACAAATTTTGAAATTTCCTTTCTAAATCCTCCAATTCCTCCATTTTTATAATCAAGATATTTTGTCTTTTCAGGAATTTTATTTTTCAGAACGCCTTCAACTTTTTCCCCACTTTCATGTTTTTCAATTTTTTTAATAAATTCATTTTGACGATTTGAGAATTCGGTGCTGTCTGTTACATAGTAAGGTTTTAAGACTTTATTATATTCAGCTATTCTCTCCTTGTTGAGTTCAGATAAAATCGGTAAATATTTTTTTGGGCGTTTATTTAGTTCTTTTATTTCGTTAGTTTTTTTGTCATAAATATTGTCAACCTTTCTAATTTCTTCAAGTTGAGCTAATATCAATGTAAAATTTAGTAAAAATATTGCAATAATAATCCTTTGTTTCATTTTATCCAGTTTGTTTTATTGTTACATATAGCTCTCAAATATACACATTGCGCCAATACGCTCTATATTGCATTGCGTATAACTGAATGAATAGTTGTTCAATACATTGATGATCAGCATGATAATTTTTATTACACTTGGATTACCGCAACTGCCTACTCTTTTCTTCCTCCCGAAAATCACCACGCGCCAGATACAAACACCTGTAACCACGAGGATAAAAACCCAAAGGAACGTAAGGCCACCATTAGATTTCCGCTTTTAAAACTTACCTTTGCAAAAAATGTAAACTGTTGGAAACGGAACTGTTATTGTATCTCTGCGGCGCGGCATTCTGTGCCGGATTTATTGATGCCATCGTTGGTGGTGGCGGACTCATTCAGACTCCTTTGGCTTTGGTTCTTTTACCGCATCTCCCTGTTTCAACGGTAATCGGGACTCTTAAAATTCCCGCTTTCAGCGGTACGGCTATCGCCACCAGCCAATACCTTAAAAATGTAAAAATCAACTGGAAGCTTTTGGGCATCATGGCGCTTATTGCATTTGTTTCTGCATTTTTAGGATCACAGCTTTTAACGGTCGTCAGCAACGATTTCATCAAACCTGTGCTGCTGTTCATCCTGATTGCTCTGGCTGTTTACACGCTTTTCAAAAAAGACTTCGGACAGGCAAAAGAAAAGCAGATTCCGTGGCATACCGCTGTTATCAACGGATGTATCGTGAGTGTTGCAGTGGGGTTTTATGACGGTTTCATCGGTCCGGGAGCAGGCACGTTTTTTATTCTTGGTTTCGTCACCCTCCTAGGCATGGATTTCCTTCATGCCAATACCAACGCCAAACTGATTAATCTTGCCACCAATGCAGGCTCTATTTCGCTGTTCTTACTGAAAGGAAAAATCATCTGGGCCATTGCGCTTCCCATGGCGGTATGTAACGCTCTGGGCGGCTTTGTGGGCGCCAAACTGGCGATTAAAAGAGGCAACCGGTTTATCCGCTATGTGTTTATCCTGGTCATCTTTCTGTCGATCGGCAGATTCGGGTATGAGGTGATGTTTAAATAGCTTTTGCTTCCAAAGGTTTGGAAAGTCTCTCAGGCATCATGAGCAGGCGCTTGTTCATAGAAAACTCCTCTTGTTGTTTTTGCCCCGCTTGCGGCACTTTAACCGTTTTCAGGATGATTTTCACCTACCACAACCCCCTGCAGATAGCCGTCTCCGGAAATCAGCAACAGATCGGTGAATCCCTTTTTACTGCGAAACTGTTTTTTCAGCATCAGTTTGCCCCGTTCATAGCCTTCCCGGAAAGTATGCACATGACGCCGGAATTTTCCCGAGTGAAAATCAAGCTGCAGCTCGATAATGGTTTCAGCAGGGTTTCCGGAGAGGGAAAAACTCAGATGGAGCTGTCCCTCACTGCGCACGGCCTGTAACAGTTTTGAAAAATCCGCATGCTTTTTATGAAAGTTGAAACAGGCAAGCACATGCTGACCTTCAGGGGTGGCAAGTCCGCCCGTTACGGTGCGCTGGCCGTTGGGTGCGGGGTCAAAGGATTTAAGGCTCAGCATCAGTTTGGAAATCCTTTGATAAAGATAGCGGTCGTTCAGCTTGGCGCATTCCTCAGCTAATGCAGTACGCAGAAATTTACCCGCCGCAGAAGCTTTCCCGAATTCGGTATTCTGTTTGACCACGGTTTGCTGTGCCGGGGTTTTCGGACCTTTTTTCTTTGCCGCAGCCCGGCGCACGATCTCTTTACCGTTGAGCCTATAGAAGACGTATTCGCCAAGTTTTCCGGTAACCCCGAATATTGAATGTACTTTTCCCATATCTGTGTTTTCAGGCCGTTAGTTTTTCAAATTTATAAAAAAAGTAACAGAGAAATACCATCTGAATAATTTTTGTTATCTTTACATCTGACTGATTACCAGCAGATCATGTTTTTGACCGAAGCGATTACATGATCATTTTCTTTCTATTAAATTCGTCCTATCCCTTTCCCGATCACATTTTACCGAGGTTGAGCCGTAGTTGATCCGTAGTTGCGCCGTAGTCTGTTCGACCACTGTTCGATGTCTGTTCTAACTTTCTCCCACCTTTGCTGTACCCAAGTTCGGAAAACAGTCCTTTTTTCCGGACAAAACCCAAACCAATCCCGAACCGTGATGGGAGGATGCCGCTTATAACGCTCCTTCATTTTTATATTTCTTTTGAAACGGATAATGGCACGGGGTGTCTCAGTCACAGGATGAATTCAACACACAAAAAAGCCGGAAGAAAGATCTTCCGGCTTGATAAGTCCGTCTGGCTTAGCTGCTGAGATTAATCAACAATAATTTTAGCAGACTGGGCTTTTGTGGTGATAAAATAAACTCCTTTCGGCAGTTTAGTCATATTCACTTTTTCGTTGTTGTTTACGTTGCTGATGGTTTGTAATAACTGACCGTTTACGCTGTAAATTTTTACGGTTTCATTTTTATCGATTCCGCTGATGAAGAATTCCTGACTTTTTACCGGGTTAGGATAAACAGTGATTTTTCTGTTAGCAACAGCTACATCATCCGCAGCAAGTTTTTCATAACAAGTCCATGAAAGGTTGTCGAAAGATACCCGGTTGCTGGTGGTTTCATCAATCAGTTCAATCACTACATCCCCTTCTACATTGATGTTTTCGATGGTTTGGGTCTTCGCAGTTTTAGAGTAAGGAATCAAACCTTTCACCACTCCGTTTATTTTTAAGGTATAATTACCGTCTGTATCGCCGAAAGGAAGGTAAGTTTTAACGGTTAAAGAACCGATACCTCCTGAAATAACAGATGATTTTAAATACCCTTTACGTACGCAAATCGATCTGCTTCCGTCAATATAAATCTGGCTGTCGGTTCTGGCGTTGGTTGCTGTCCATACAATGGCATTGTTTGACCATGTTCTGTCGGCGTATGAAGAGGCAGGTGAAGGCAGGTTTTCGAAATCTTCAGTACCGCACGAAGTTCCGGTTCCCGGGGCAGTACCCTCCTTTGTAGTTCCTTCCACAGAGGCACTGTTGCCTGATCTGTTACCTGCTGCATCTTTCGCAACAATATAGAATGAATAAGTGGTTGACGGATTTAATCCGGAAACCGTTGCAGCATTCGTATATACTGTTGTTTTCAGAACATTGTCAACGTAAACGTCATATCCGTTTACGGCGAAATTATCTGTTGATGCCGTCCATGTCAGAGAAACACTTGCTGAAGTAGTTCCCGAAACCGCAAGATTAACCGGTACTGTAGGTGCTTCTGTATCGGTTGAAGTACCGCCGCTGAAAGTATCAGGCCAGTTATTCTGTGCTGCCGGTCCGTTCCAGATTACCGTTGCCAAATATGGATTGTCGATAAAAGGGTTTCTGTTTTTCTGGGTCAACGCCACCACATTATTTCTCTGGATTTCAAATGCAGATACCGGATCTTCGACATTCCATTTTAAAAGAATATCCGGGAAGTCCGGTGAATAGGTATTTGGATTCATGGTAATGTTCAGAGGCAGACATCTGGTGTTGTATCTTACGTACATGTACATCAGGATTCTAGCAACATCCCCTTTCCATTCGTCGCCAGGGTACCAACCGCCACGGCTGGTTTTATAAGCCGCTGCACCTGCTCCGTCATCAAATGACAAGCTCCCTCTGGTGCTGTTCAGGGTATTGTCAGCAGGACGCAAATGGTGACCGTCTGCTCCAGGACCGGATGTTCCCAGGTTTGGGGTACCTTTTGATTTGGCGTACACGTGTTCACGGTTCCAGGTACCACCTACCGGGCGGCTTCTCTGATGAGTTCCGGAACTTTGGGATCCGTAAATCAACAGTAAATTACCCGGAGTGTCCGGATCAGCGTCACTTGTTTTCATCAGCGTCTGCAACTCACTGTAAGAAATGGTTTTGGTGTGGGTGTTGGTAATTAAAGTTGCCAACTGGCTTTTCAGGTCGTTACCGGTTTTGGTAAAATCAACACCTGAGTAATAAGACGGCGCGGTTTGCGCGTAAAGTAAGAATGAAAAAATACTTACTAAAAAAGATAATTTTAGTTTCATGTTAATATATATTTATTTTTTTTCTGCGATGATGTTATGATGATGAGTAATGGTAAACGGATGATCCTGAACAGCAATGGAAACCGGCTGTTCAAATTCCAGAAAGACCTCAGTTCCGAAAACATAGAGCACAGCAGCTGCAACGTTATCCATCACTGAAGATGAAACTTCCACTGCGATACCCTGCACGGAATCTTCAGTATGTTGAAGATCTCCATGCCAGTGAAGAGCATTTTCAGCAAAGGCCAGAACAGAAGTCCAGAGGCCGGGGTGCATTTCGCCCTCCCCGACAAAGAGACGGTTTTCAGCACGGTCGATTCCAATCACGTACAGCGGTGCCTTTTTTCCTCCTACATTAATGCCTTTCCTCTGACCGAGGATGAAATTCTCAGTCCCTGAATGTTCGCCAACAAGGAAACCGTCAAACAGAGAATACGCTCTGCTGGCATAGCGGCAAAGCATTTCTTTCTTTGAACTGAATTCGGGCTGCGGCATTCTGTAAAGAGGAGACGTGGCAGGAATTTCGACGATCTGTCCTTTATTGATTATTACCATTAATGATAAGACACTGAGTCTAAGTTTTTTTAAAGCTTTTCCCTCTTGAATAAGGGGAAGCTAAAGTAGTTATTTTATTTGAAACAGCAGATGAGCATTATCAGTTTTCAAATAATTGTATCTGGAACGGGTCAAACAACAATTTTAAGATCAGAATCAAACCAATAACTTATTGAATTACAGAATAATATACAAACACAACATCCACCTCATCTTCACAGAAAAGGAGCCTCTTAAAGGTGAAAAAGAAGAGAACAATTGAAATCAGAACTCCCAAATAGAGAAGCTGAAACCCAGTTTGGGCAGTTCAACATGATTTTACAAGCGGCAAGATTATATAATATCCTCTCAAGAAGGTGAAAAACATTACAGATCATGTAAGTGACTGTACATTTGTCACAAAAAAGCTAAGATGTTTGCACATTCCACAAATTGTGTATCTTTACATTAAGCTGTTCTTTAACAGCCTACCGGAGTTCAGACACTGTCGCTAAAACAGTAGAGACCGGCTGAAAACAACTCATAAAGTACGGTATAACCTTTTTAAAAAGGACGTCCGGATCACCCCAAATAAAACAGAAAAGATGACTAAACAGATTTTTATCAATTTACCGGTAAAAGACCTTCAGAAATCGGTGGATTTTTACACGGCCTTAGGATTTACCAATAATCCGCAGTTTTCTGATGATACCGGAAAATGCATGGTATGGAGCGAAAACATATTTGTAATGCTATTAACCCACGAAAAATTCTCCGGCTTTGCTTCCAAGCCTGTCGCTGACAGCAGATCGCAGCTCTCTGCGCTTTTTTCTTTAGCAGTGGAATCCCCTGACGAAATGAACAGAATCATGAGCAGCGGACTGAATGCAGGCGGAACAGAGCCCGTAGAAATGAGAGATCACGGCTTTATGAAGGAGCGTACGATTGAGGATTTTGACGGACATACGTGGGAGATTTTCTTTATGGATATGTCAAAATTCCCTTCTGAAAAGTAACTGCGATAACATACCCGGAACCGGCTTCGTGTTTTATATGCTGCGCAACCGTGTGTTCCAATAATAATTCTGCTGAACTGCCAGTTCCGGTTATTCAGTCTTTTGTAATAGCTCAGGTTCCCCGAGCAACTGATCGATAATACCGCAAAACATCCCGATACCCGTTCCTGTGATTTCATCGGGGAAATCGTAATCATGATGGTGCAGTGCGGGAGAATTCAGCCCAGCGCCCAGTCCAAACATGGCTGACGGATACTGTGCAGAATACCAACCGAAATCTTCTCCAAACTTAAAAGGTAATGGCCTTTCCTTGACCGTAAACCCATTGCCTGCAGCAGCTTTCCTGATCAGTTCATTGCATTTCGGGTCATTTACTGAAGCAGGGAAATAATCAAACCAACTGATGTCATGCTGCAGCGCATGTTCATTGCTGACAGTGGTGACGATATGGGATAATTTGGTTTTAAGTTCTTCCATCTTCTCATCGTTCCAGGTCCTGAGGGTATAATGCAGCTCGCCGCTGCCGGCAGAAATGCCATACGCTTTTTCCCCCATGGTCATATAGACTGGGGTAAGAAGTGCGAAACCGTCCTGAGTTTCATCAGTAATATTAAGGTCAGCGAGAGCGTCAATCATTTTTGCCATTGCTATGGCAGGATTTACCCCGTTTTCAGGTTCGGAAGCGTGGCACTGTTTGCCCTGCAGTGAAATACAGACGCTCTGTACCGAGGCAGAAAAGAAGTGATCAACAACAATTACCGCATTGGTCTCTTCGCCGGGAAGATTGTGCAGGGCAAAGAAGTAATCGGGCTTCAGGTTTTTCAGGACTCCGCTTTCCAGCACTGCATGGGCCCCTTCTCCGTTTTCTTCGGCAGGCTGAAACAGCAAGACGACCTTTCCTTTTTTAAAGTTTTTCTCTTTTAACCGGATTGCCAGACCAGCCAAAACAGCCATATGCCCGTCATGCCCGCATTTATGCGATACCCCGGCGTTCACGGAACGGTGCTCAAACTGATTGATTTCTGCGATCGGCAGTGCGTCCAGTTCACACCGGATCACCACCACAGGACCGTCATCCGAAAAGTGGTATACCGCTGCCAGTCCGTTACCTCCAATGTCTGTGATCATTTCCGTATCATGGTGGGTTGCGATAAACTCCAGTATGCGCCGCGCTGTATCCATCTCCTGTCCTGAAAGTTCGGGATGGCGATGCAGCGTTTTCCTAAGAGTAATGATCTCTGTAAGCATATCATTCTTTTCCTCAAATATTTCGTGCGTTTCCTGGGGCATCATAGTCATTAGGTTATAAAGATAGGTTGATACGCAAATTTAACTTTTATTCTTCAATGAAACATTCTTTTCATTTAAGTCCTGCCCATATTAGTTTTCAACCATTTCCACCTTCAGCACTAACATATTCACCGCAAAAGCAACAAAAGCATTACACATTTTAAGCATTCCAAAAGAACAAAAAGGTGAACACTATTGATGAATCACTGGCTAAAGTTTTCTGTTATTAAAGGATTTTAAAGGACAAAAAAGGGTACGACACCATGCATGTCAGCTTCCGGCAGTGATAAAAAGTATCAGATTTCCCAGGGTCACATAGCACCAGGCTTTGAGTGATGCAACTGCTATTCAATTTTAAACCACTGAATATCAACCGCCTTTTTTTGTTAAATCATTTGTCCCTTATTTGTCCCCCCATTGCTTTTCAGTTTGCAGACCGGTTCACTGTACCTTGCACTGTAATTAATAAAACAATGAAAACATTATTATCTTTTTTATGAAAACAAAATTATTAGCTCCTGTATTTCTTGGAGTGTTCGGGATGTTCTTTAATCATGTTAACGCTCAGGAATTCCAGCCTTTACTTATCCAAAGCGGATTTAATGCTGATGTTATTGCCAACGGAACAGGTCCTGCGGCTTCATCCACCACCAATGATGTGGACGGGGTGTCGTTCGCGTTAATTTCAAGAGATTATCAGTTAACCTCTACCAGCCCCGCTCTTACGCATGGCCTTCCGGTGAGCGGAAACTTTAGTTCTGAGGTGGCAAATCCTCAGGGTTTAAGTTATCAGTTGGCCTCATACAGCGCGAACAATTCTTTGAGACTGCAAAACAACAGCCAAAGCGGCACGCTTACCTTAACTGCTCCCACCCCAGCGGTAAGTTTATATATGCTGGCAGCCAGCGGAAGCGGAGCCAGCACCGTGAATATCAGCATTCATTTTTCCGACAACAGCATACAAAACATCGACGGAATAGGCCTGTCCGACTGGTACGGCGGAAGTAATGCTGCGATACAGGGGGTCGGAAGAATCAATATCGATAATGACGGGATCGAATCCGGAAGCAATCCCCGTTTATATCAAATCCCTCTGGCGATGGATGCGGCAAACCAGTCAAAACCTATCCAAAGTATTACCGTAACTAAAGTAAACGGAGGAATAGCCAATATTTTTGCGTTCTCCGCAAACCTTTATAATGCCTGTGCTGCCCCTACCAACATCAGCCATACTTCATCGGCGGACAATGCAGTTTTAACCTGGTCGGCGCCTGCAAGTGCCCCTTCTGCCGGTTACGATTATTATTACAGCACTTCTTCTTCAGCTCCATTGGCAACAACAGCTCCTACCGGCAGTGTACCGGCGGGTGTAACCTCCGTTTCTCTTAACGGCCTGGCCGCTGGAACCACTTATTATTTCTGGGTAAGATCGAACTGCGGTCCTACAAAAGGCTTCTGGCAAATGAAGCAGTTCACTGCCGGACAACTCACCTTTACCTACACCGCTGGAGATATCAATACCATGTACACCAACGTTAGCCCGGCTGGTACTACTTCCAGCAGCTGTCCAGGCATTCTTACCATCAGTGTTCCTGAAGGATATAAAATTAAATCCACCTCAGTGTCTTACAGCATGTCAGCTATTAACGGTGGATACATGGCGGAGCAAGTTAGCCTGTTAGCCTGTCAGAACAATGGGGAGACCGAAACTTCGGTATCAGCAGGGTCCGGTTTTTCAGGAGGAACTTATACCTACAGCAGAACAGGTCTGTCTCTTGCCAACGGTCTTACCGGAGACGTAACTTTTCAACTCAGAGCATGGAGGCTGTGGGGAGAATCCGGTTGTGATACCACCTATAATAAAGTAGATAACAATACTTTTAAAATTTCCGTAACACTGGAACCTGCAGATGTTTTAGCTACCGGTAATTCCCTTAAAGAAAACAACCTGAAGATCTATCCGAATCCGTTTACCAACATCCTTTATATTTCCAATATTGATCAGGTTAAGGAAATATTGATTTCCGATGCTGCAGGAAGGCTGGTGAAGAGACTTCAAAAAACCGGTTCTGCACTGGAACTTTCAGATCTGAAACAGGGCCCCTACCTCATTTCTTTAAAAATGAATGACGGAACCGTACAAAGTTTCAAAACCATTAAAAAGTAATACCCAACTTTATTCCCATAAAAAAACTCTGCCATCTGGCGGAGTTTTTATGTTTTGGTACCAAACACTAAATATGTTTGCGTTCACTTTACTGACCGGTAAGTCCGCAGGTCCAGCGGTTATCAGGAATGGTTGGAAATACGAGAAAAAACTTATCGGGTCTGTCAATTTTCTCAGCCTCTCCTCCATCCAGATATCCCCCTTTAAAGTGAAGGTTTCCCTTTTCATCCACCGTATATTTGCCATTACTCGGTTTCTGAAAACCTGAATAGGTGTAAGATCCGTCTTTTTTCAGGGTAAATGATCCCTTTGGCGTGTACTGATAATAACCGCCACTGTATTGGGAAGAAGTGCAGCCATATTTGCCCAGTTTTGGTGCATTGTTTTTGTTTTGGGATTTAACCGTTAAGGGACAGAACAGCAACAGCGCCACCGTGAGTACCGAATAAAAATAATCTTTCATCATATTTTAAAATTTAATAATGCTAAACTACTGTTTTACAGGAATATCAGCAAATTTTTTCTCTGTATCAACGGAGACGTCTCAGCTGCCTCAGCATAGGCATCGCAGGCTGGTCTGCTTCGCTAAGGCAGAATATTCAGAAGGAAAACCGTAACGAATATCTAAAAAATTGATTATCTTTGACTTCATGACTTTTTAGTAGTTAAAAAAGAGGAGTTTTCCTTGCAAATCATGATTTGCCCCGCCGGCCTGGCGGGGCATTTTTTGTTACTTATACAGGCTTGCCATAAAATATTCCGGTTTCTTCTAATTGTAAACCATTTTAAAGACAAAGAGGACTCTGTAGCCAAAATCCTAATAAGCATGATGCAGTCCCCCATCCAGCGGGATATTGGTGCCGGTAAGATAGGAGGCATAATCAGAAGCCAGAAAAGCAGCAAGATGCCCATATTCTTCCGGCTTCCCCAATCTTTTCATGGGAATTCTGCTTTCCCGCGCCTTTCTTATTTCCTCAGCCGGTTTGTTTTTATCCTGCGCTTCAATATTGATCAGCTTATTGATTCTTTCCGTATCAAAATAACCTGTCAGAATATTGTTAACGGTAATACCGTGGGCGGCCACTTCATTCGAAAGCGTTTGTGCCCAGGCTGCCACTGCGGAGCGGATGGTGTTGGAGAGTACCAGATTATCAATAGGCTCTTTTACGGATAATGAGGAAACATTGATGATGCGGCCATGATTCTGGTTTATCATGTGAGGCAATGCCAGAGTGGTGGTTTCACACACCGTTTTAAAAAGCAGATCAAAAGCGGTCTGAAAATCCTCCGTTTTCTGTCCCAGAGCCATTCCTGCATCAGGACCATTGGTATTATTGACTAAAATATCCACCTGATTTTCACTGAAATATCCGGAGATTACATTTTTAAATGCCACAAAATCTGAAAAGTCGGCCACCAGATACTGATGTTTCTGATTGTCGTTCACCACAGGAAGAGAAGCGGCAAAGGCTTTCAATTTATCCTCGTTACGGGCCATCACTGTTACATTTGCACCGCATTCTGCCAGTACTGTTGCAATACCGGCTCCGATGCCCTGGGTTGCAGCTCCCACGAGCGCATTTCTGGAACTAAGGTCAATCTTCATATTATCTGTTTTAAAAGTTTTTTTGGCATGTATTTTACCCATTAAATCCAACAATAAATATACTGAAAATTTAGCTTTAAGAATTTAAAATTACAGGAGTCATAAGCCTCTAATACAAATTAACGGCTGCGTTTTCGGGAGAAAACTTCATACAAACCCTAAAAGAGCAATCCATTTAAACGAAAAAACGGTTTCCCTCCTGGAGAAACCGTTTTATGATAAGTCATTTTGATAGGAACAGTTTTTAAACTGCTACCGGAGAAAGCACCCCCGCCTTCTGCATGCATGCTTTCATCTTTTCGTACGTTCTTTCAATATCATGATCCAGACCGATGGAGAAACGGATCAATCCTGGTGAAAGTCCCATTTCTTTCTGTTCATCCTCCGGAATCTCAGAGGAGGTAGAACTTCCCGATGCCGAGAAAAGGGTTTTGTAAAATCCTAAACTTACCGCCAGATAACCCAGGTTTTCCTGCTGCATCATCTCCATCACTTCATTGGCTTTTTCCACCGTTTTCAGATCCAGCGCAATCAAACCCCCAAAACCGTAATTACCCTGCATCATGCTTTTATACAGTTCATGCTGCCTGTGGCTTTCCAGTCCGGGATACTTTACGTTCAGGCCGTCCTCTTCCCAGCGCTGGGCAAGATAAAGCGCATTTTCACTGTGTTTCGCTATTCTCAGGTGAAGCGTCCTCAGATTCTTCAGGATACTTGCCGCCCGCAAACTGTCCATGGTGGGTCCCAGCAGCATACAGGCGCCGCTGTTAACGTCTTTCAGGGCATTGATAAAATCAGAACTTCCACAGATCACGCCACCTACAGCATCACTGCTGCCGTTGATAAATTTCGTCAGACTGTGTACCGTAATATCAGCTCCCAGGAGTTTAGGTGAGACAGAAAGCGGTGAAAAGGTGTTGTCGACCACAAGTTTCAGATTATATTTTTTAGCCAGTTTTGAAAGTGCTTTCAGGTCAGCGATCTCCAGCAGCGGGTTGCTCACCGTTTCGCAGTAGATCATTTTGGTATGCTCAGTGATCGCATTTTCAACCTTTTCCAGATCGGTAATGTCGACAAAGGAGGTTCCAATCTGGAATCCCGGTAAAAAGTTTTTCATAAAGGCGTAGGTTCCGCCATAAATCGTTCTGCTCGAAACAATGTGGTCTCCACTTTTACATAGCTGAAGCAGCACGGAAGTTATGGCGCCCATTCCTGATGCGGTAACATTAGCATTTTCATAACCTTCCAGTTTGGCAAGTGCCTCCGACAGATATAGGTTGCTGGGAGAAGAATGCCTGGAGTACAGGTAACATCCCTCCGTGTTGCCTTCAAACGTATCGAACATTGTTTTTGCAGAGAGAAAGGTATAGGTTGAACTGTCAGATATTGAAGGATTTACCCCGCCAAACTCGCCAAAATACTGCAGGTCCTGAATAGCAGTTGCGGCATCAAAATTTTCCATAGGTCTTGTTTTTATATTCTATAAATCTCCACCCTTCCCGACTGTTAAACAAGTAAATTATAAGTAAACCGAATTTAAACCTGATATTTCAATCTATTACGGAATTAAATTCTATATTTGAAATTGTAAACAAATAATGACCAAATAATTTTCAGATGAACCTGGATGAAAAAGATAAAAAACTGCTGTTTTTACTGCAGCTGGATTCTAAAAGAACCACGAAAGCCCTGGCCACAGAACTCGATCTGTCGGTCACTGCTGTTTTTGAACGGATCAAAAAACTGGAAAAACAGAAAATCATCCATAAATATGTGGCACTGGTGGACAAGAAGCTCGTTCAGAAAGATTTCATTGTGTTATGCCACGTGAAGCTCAGCCGGCACAGCAAAGACTATATTACCCAGTTTGAAAAGGAAATTGCCCGCTTTTCTGAAGTCATGGAATGTTTCCATGTCAGCGGCGATTACGATTATATCCTTAAAATCAGTGTCAAAGACATTCAGGATTACCGGGAATTTATGGTTACCAAACTCACCGGTCTGCAGCACATCGCCAGCACCCACAGTTCCTTTATGATCAAAGAGGTGAAGAGTACGACGGCGGTGAGTTTGGAATAAGAGATTTTCCAGTTCCGGGTTTCAGCGTAACATCAAGCTTATTATAATCAGCTGCAGAACTTTCATGTTTCACCCCCACTTACTGCTCCTGAAGCGGCTGAGCGAGGCCAATTAAAATACCTTCCGGTCCGCGGATATAACAGAGCCGGTACGAATCCCCATACTGAACCACTTCCCCTACCAGCTGTGCGCCGTGCTGATACAGCCGGACCAGGGTGTCATCCAGATCAGCTACTGCAAACATGACGCGCAGATAGCCTAAAGAATTCACAGGAGTATTTCTGTGGTCCTCAGCCACTTCCGGACGGATCCATGTTGAAAGCTCAAGGCGGCTGTGTCCGTCCGGGGTAACCATCATGGCAATTTCCACGGACTGGTCAGCCAGGCCTGTCACCCGTCCGGCCCATTCGCCCCCGATAACGGTTCTGCCTTCCAGTTCCAGGCCAAGCTCAAGAAAAAAAGAAACAGCGGCGTCAAGATTTTCTACTGCGATTCCTACATTATCCATTCTCAATACATTATGTTTTTTCATGATAAAAGATGTTTTGCCGGTTTGCCTTTATTGGGAACTTCTTTCGCCCCGTAAGTGTTATTTACCTCTTTACTACTGATTAAAGGTAACAAATATTCATGGAACAAGTTAAATGGGGAAGTGTTTTGACTGTTGAATTTTTGTCTGCACGGTTAAATTCGGGAGGCAGATTTTAAGAGGATCATCCCTCCTGGTCACCACTTTTTAATCGACGGCGGCTTTTAGAAAACGTGATTCACAACATCCTGACTTACAAGAATATGCAGATTTAAAATTCATTTGTCCCCCATTTGTCCCCCCTCTGTTTTTCAGCGTAAAGGGAGATTCTCTATACCTTTCACCCGCTATTGTAAGACCATGAAACAGCCATCTTTTGTGGTCCGGTCTTTAATCAGTTTTCAAGGCCTTAAATCCCAATGACAATGGATGGCAGGCATTTTCCGGTCCCGGATACTCCCAATGAACATTAACCTTAACTATAACATATGAGAAAATTTGATCTTAAATTATTACTGTCTTTCTTTCTGTTTTGTACACAGCTGAACTTTGCTCAGACCTTTACAGAGAGTTTTGATAACATTACAACACTTGCAGCGAATGGCTGGTCTCTGCAGAACAACAGTACACCTGTCGGAAGTCTCAGCTGGTTTCAAGGCACCGCAACAACCGCAACTCCAACTCCGGGGCCTTTCAATGCATACAATGGCGCTGCAAACGCATACATTGCCGCCAATTTTAACAGTACAGGAAGTACGGGCACCATCAGCAATTGGCTGATCACACCAAACAGAGTATTAAGAAATGGAGATGTATTCACTTTTTACACCCGAAAACCGACAATAGGGGGTGGACAGACCGATTATGCTGACCGTCTGGAAGTGCGCATGAGCACCAACGGTGCCAGTACCAATGTCGGCACCGGTGCAGCGGCTGTCGGCGATTTCACTACTCTTCTTCTAAGCATTAATCCCACATTGGTCGCCAATGTTTATCCCCAGGTTTGGACGAAGTACACCATTACCGTCTCAGGACTCCCTTCACCAACATCAGGGCGGATTGCATTCCGCTATTTTGTGACGGGGGCAGGAAGTTTAGGTACAAATTCAGATTACATCGGAATTGATCAGGTAGATTATACCCCGTATGTCTGCCCTGCATTTACCATGACCTCTTCCGGAGCACTTCCCGGAGCACAGGCCGGTACCGCGTACTCTACCCTGATTTCGCAGACCGGAGCACTGGGTGCACCGAATTTTGCCGTTACGGCAGGAGCACTTCCACCGGGATTATCGCTGTCCGCATCAGGAACCATATCCGGAACGCCTACCGCTACCGGAACATTCAATTTTACCGTTACGGTGAGTGATGCGAGCGGCTGCTCCGGGTCGGCAAGTTACTCAGTTACGGTGCTGTGCCGCAGTAACGTAGCTGCTCTTTCCGACTTCCCGGTACTGTGCACCAACAGTGGCCTCTATACCCTGTCCGAAGGTTTCCCTGCCGGAGGCACCTATAGTGGAACAGGAGTATCGGGAGGTCAGTTTGATCCTGCAGCCGGCACCCAGGTCATTACTTATGATTATACTGATCCTTATGGCTGTTCCTATTCAGTGAGTAAAACGGTAACTGTGAATGCGGCTTCTGTAATAACTACCCAGCCCACAGCAAATACCGTATGTGTCGGGGAAAACGTATCGTTCTCTGCGGCAGCAGGCAATGCTACCGGATATCAGTGGCAGGTAAATCAGGGTTCAGGATTTACCGACATCACCAACGGAGGAATCTACTCCGGAGCAACAACAGCTACCCTAAAGATTAACGGAGTGACCTCAGGTCTGAACGGTTATGCATACCGAATGACTGCGACAGGACTCTGTACACCGGCCGTATCCAACACTGCAGTACTTACTGTAAATGCGGTGACTGCAATTACCACCCAGCCAACTGCAAGTACCGTATGTGCAGGGGCAAATGCAACGTTCTCAGCAGTGGCAGGCAATGCTACCGGCTACCAGTGGCAGGTAAATCAGGGTTCAGGGTTTACCGACATCACCAACGGTGGAATTTACTCCGGAGCAACAACAGCTGCCCTTAGTATAAACGGCGTGACCGCAGGTCTGAGCGGTTACGTATACCGAGTGACCGCGACAGGTCTCTGTACACCGGCCGTATCCAACACTGCTGTACTTACTGTATCATCTACTTCGGCCCCAACCGGTGAAGCAATACAGAGTTTCAATGCGGGAGATACGCTTAGCGTTTTAACAGTAACGGGCAGCAACATTAAATGGTATGCCACAGCAACTGACGCTGCCAATCATGTTAATGAACTTCCAGTGAATACAGTCATTGTAAATAACACGGTTTATTACGCCACCCAGAGTATTGCAGGATGCGAATCTTCGGTTTCTTTAGCAGTGAAAGCATATAATGAATCTTTAGGAACCAATCAGGAAGCAGGTTCACAGAAAATTCAGGTTTATCCAAACCCTGTAAAAGAAACCCTGTACTTCAGCGGAAACCAAAGAATTGACAAGATTATAATGATCTCGGCTGACGGAAGAAAATCAGCGGAGAAAACACTGAATGGCGAAAGAAAAGCAGATGTTCATTCATTACCTGCGGGCGTATATATTCTTAAGATTTTTACGGACAAAGGAATTCAGACTGTTAAGATTATTAAGAACTAAATTTCAGTTCACCTCTTTAATGGTAAGCCACTGCGTTTCTGCAGTGGCTTTTTTCATGATTCTGAGCTGTGATTTTCCAACCTCAGCAAATCAGCAGCAGCCGGTATTCGCCGTCATTTTCTGCAGGTGCGCGGTGAACACAGGGCAACACCTGCTGTTGCGGATGATCTACCGCCAGTCTCCACAAATGTCCCAGCCCTAAATTTACAGGCTGTGCATCCGGTCTGGCCTGGTAATGCAGGTCAAAATAACAGTCTTTCAGAAAAGCTTCAAATTCCTCTTCCGGGCCTTCATGCAGTTCCGTGAGTTTTTCCCGGATTTCGGGAATCAGAATTTTCTGTTCAGCCTGCTCATTCGGTAAGAGATCACTTGCGGCACCGTAATAGGTACACAGATAGGTATCGGTGGCTACAGGTGACCGGTCCACATGCCAAGAATAGACATCCGTTGAAATGAAATCCAGTTCCTCATCACGCTCATAACATTTCAGTAAGTTGAGGGAAGGTGACGCTCCAAAACCGGTTAATAAATGCAGATCATTCAGGATGATGGCTCTGGCTCTGCTGCCATGATCAGACAGGTGAAGTGATAGAAGATCCTGAGTCGTTATCTCTGTGATATTTTCCTTTAACAGGAGCTGAGAAACGATTTCCTTAAAATCTCCTTCCAGATTCCTCTGCCAGGCAACCGCATTCATACTTCCCTGAAATTCGGTACTCACCAGTTCGGAAAAAGTGGATACGGTCTTGATTGGGCTGGGATCAGATCTGCTGCTGTTCATGGTTAGGGTCTGGAGTTTTGTTTGGTGCTGCAAAAGTAAAGAATTAGACAGGAAATCCTCCCCTTAAGATCAGTCCTCCCACCGCATATTCAGTATTTGATGATCTGCTGCTGATAAAGAAAGGCTTGTCAGCTAAGAAAGTGATTCACGCACCGGTTCATAATAAAGCGTTACTGCACCAGTGCCAAAGCTTTTGGTCTTTAAGAGTTTAAAAACAGTCCGGTCATCGACAGCCTCAAATAACAGCCTCCCTTTTCCTGCAATAACGGGATGAATGCAAAGTTGAAGCTCGTCAATTAAATTCAGTTTCAGGAGCTGTAAAATTAAACTGCGGCTGCCCACCAGAATGTCTCCGCCCGGCTGCTGCTTTAAATCTCTAACTAATTCTTCAACAGGCTGAGTGGCAAGTTCCGCACTCTCCCAGTCTGTGGTTTTAAGTTGGTGTGAGAAAACAGTTTTGTGTATTCTGTCTATTGCCCTGGCGAAGTTGTCGGCTGTTTCCTCTCCCGAAGGATTTTTAGCCAGGGCCTGCCAATACTGCATCAGCTGATAGGTAATCCTTCCGTAAATAATGACGTCTGCGCGGTCTAAAAGGTCAGCGTAATGCTGATGGAGTTCTTCGTCCGGCAGCCCGGCTGTATGATCTAAGACCCCATCGATGGTTGTATTAATGGCCGCAATTACTTTTCTCATATTAGAATTTTTATGGATTCCGAGATTTATTTATAAGACTAACATTTTCCGGCACCGCATCTTCAATTTTTCAATGTCACTTACACCACCAGTTAAACAGAACCGCAAAGTTTTAAAAACAAACACCTGATTAACTGAAGGTTACGCAACCTCCTCTGTTTGTCCCTCCTCTGTTTTTGGTGTGGGCCCCCGATGATGGTACTTTTAGCGTTAATTTTCTAAAACAATCATTATGAAGAAACGACTATCAGTTTTCCTGTTGCTGATTGGGCTCCGTTCCCATTACTCCAGGCATTCCATATCTTTCTTTTGACCCCTTAACTTTATGAGTTTTTCAAACTGTTTCAACATAGGTTGAAATGATGAGCAATCCATTTCCTTATTGGATCCAGCTTTTGCGGTACCTGACTTACCGGAACTGACAATTAATGTGGATTCATTTTCAAGGCACTTTACCGGATTATTGTCTATGATGTAAATCCGTCTCTCGATGATCTCATCTTTAGTTTTGTTCTGATCAACAAAATTCCATTGGACCTGTTTAGAATAAATAAAATATACTGAATCATCTTCTACAAAATACTCATCTGTTGCAGAAAAATGACTGTATTCACTGTATGCATGTCTGATCATCCGAAGCTTTCCATTTTCGGTGAAGTAAATAACTTTACCACTTTTTTCATTATTGCAATTGTATTTAAACAAGGTTGAGTCAATACCTTTCGTTCTAAGCTTATTGACAAAGTATGCATACGACGCTTTAATGTCATCAACAGTTTTTAACTTTTTCTCAGGCACTTGTGAATTTCCGTCCGTTTTTGAAACTGACGCTGTTTTATCCACCAGAATCTTTTCCTCCGATGCCTGACGTTTATTGCAGGAAAATAGGATTAAAAAAGATATTATAAAAATGAGGTGTTTCATTTTTCCTGTTGTATTGCTTGTTAACTATACCCGGGTTAAGGTGCTTCGTAACGGTTGGGTGCTGGCGTAACTGCGGAATTCAGTACAAATGTTCAGTCGAAGAACGAAAGATGACCCTTGCACGGATGCCCAAGCGAAGTTGTTCAGCCCCGCTTTGGGAATACCCTGTTGGTCCGCCCTTTTTTCTTCCGTTATTTTATCCAATTGCATTAAAAAAATCTTTCAGTTTCTGTAGGTCTAGTTTTCCGTCTGTCCGAACGCTACTGCAAAGATCAAGCCCAAAAGGCTGCACTGCTTCAATGGCTTGCCGAACATTGTCTTTATTTAATCCACCTGCAAGAAATAAAGGAATTGAAATTGAGTTTCTAATTTCTCTGCTTAAATCCCAATTATGTGTTCTTCCTGTCCCACCCAATTCTTTAACGGATAAATTTGGGTTTCCGCTGTCCAATAAAATTGCGTCAACAAAATCTGAAATTTCGATGGCTTCTTTTACTGAATTGTCATCAATGACGTGAATGACCTGCACCAATTTCACATTGGGCAATTCTTTACGAAGCATTTCATACTCCCGTTTTTCCAGCTCGTCCACTATTTGAATGGCCGTTGTATTGGCCCGTCTGTAATGGCTGATAATGTCTTGCGGTTTTGTTTCGCTTGTCAGCAAAAAAGTTGCGACAGGTGGCGGAACTATCCTGGCGATTTGGTTGATGAGTTCATCTCCAATTACACCCGGTCCACTGGGCATATGTCCTACCAAACCCAATGCGGAAGCACCGTACTCCATAGCAATTTTTGCTTCGTGAATACTGCTTATACAGCAAATTTTTACTCTTGGTCTTCCCATACGATTCCAAATTTTTCTGTCATTTTGTTTCTGTTCGCTGTGTCGTTCCAGGGTGACCGCTGACGGTTGGGTGCTTGGCGCAGAAGCGGATTTCGGAGCATTAAACTGTCTGCCAGCACTGATCTGGATACGAAGATGAAAGCTTCAATTAAGCACTGAACCCGCTTTTTTTCCAAACGCTTGTTAGCGGTACGGTATTCTTTTGTCAGTTTTGCTTTCAGTGTTGTTTGTATTCCATATGGTACTGTAAGCTCCCCATTTTCAGTACACTTCAAAAGTAGAATTTTTTCTTGATATTTTACTGCTGTTGTTGCCGGATGTGGAAAAGCGGGCAGGAAAAGTGCTTGCCTTAGCTTGGGCTTGCTGTCCATTTTTCCACATTACAGGTGATAAACCACCCAATGAGTCATGAGGTCGTTCGTAATTGTAATCCTTTACCCATTCCTCAGTAACACTTCTTACTTCATCCAAACTTTCAAAAATATATGCATCCAGGATCTGATTCCTGTAGGTTTTGTTAAAACGTTCGATATAGGCGTTCTGTGTGGGTTTCCCCGGCTGGATATAAGCAAAGTTGATCTCATTTACCCTGCTCCAGACTTCAGCGATATTTGCTATAAACTCCGGTCCATTATCCATGTGTATTTTCTTGGGCTTTCCGTAGCGGTTCACCAGATGGTTCAGTATCCAGATTACCCGCGAACTTTTCAAACTGTAATCAGCCTCAATGTGAAGGATTTCCCGGTTGTAATCATCAATCACATTAAAACTGCGGAACTTTCTTCCGCTGGCCAATACATCACTCATAAAATCAATACTCCACGTGCGAGTGAATGTTTCCGGCACCTCCAAGGGCGATTTTACTCTGGCAGGAAGGCGTTTTTTTACCTTGCGTCGCAAAGGAAGCTTCATTTCCTTATAAATTCTGTGTAGCCGCTTATGATTGATTTTTTCGCCACGGTTGCGCAGGCGGTAATAGTATTTCCAGAAACCTTCCCGGGGATGGCTCTGGGTAAGCTGTTCAAGCTCCATCATCACCGTAGAATCATCCTTCAGTGAGCGGTAACGAAAACTGCTCCTGCTTAATTGAAGGACGCGTAAAGCCTTGCCGGAGTCCTTCGGACGGTGTTCATGGATCTCCATGACAATCTCCCGTTTCCGACAAGGCTTTAAAGCTTTTTTTCGATAATGTATTTAGCTACGTCAAGTTCCATCGCCAGGTTTGCGTACATCCGCTTGAGCCGGGCATTCTCTTCTTCCAACTCTTTCACCCGCTTAAGTTCACTGGCTTCCATCCCATTGTATTTCTGGCGCCACTTATATAAAGTGGCAGTGCTGATGCCGTTTTCTCTGGCCAGTTCATCGGCACTCCGACCACCGGAAAACTCCTTTAAAATACCTGCAATCTTTGCAGGACTGAATGTGCTCTTTTTCATTGTCTTAATTACGATTTAAAGTTAATAATTTTTATACTTTTAAACCGTACTGTTTTAGGGGGAGCTTACAGTAAATAAAAACTCATTAAACATTCTGGCAAAAAATTTTGACAAAAACTCTGAATCCAGTTTAGAAAATACAATTATTGAAAATAATGAAATTACGGAACATTCTCATCAAGGTTCTGGGAATAATTACGAATCAAATATTTACTACGAATCAAAAAACAAAACAATTATCATATTAGTAACCAACAATCAAAATTTCAAACTTGGTGCAATTGCAGAATCGATAGTAAACATATTAGCCGAAAAACCTTTTGAAATTCCAAAAAAATCAATTTATCTTGATATTAGAGGAAAGTTACTGGATAATTTTCAGAATGGAATTTCATTCTACGGGCAAATTAAATCAGCTCAAAAAGAAAAATATGATTTTTCGAACGAAGTTTCAGATTTAATAAATACTGGAAAGTATTTAATGAGAAGAAATCGATTGGAAGACGCAATTAAAATTTTTGAGTTAAGTACAACAATTGATTCAAAAAATGCAACTGCAATTTCAAGTGCATATTCATTTATAGGAGAATGTTACGACAAAATGAAAAAAGCAGATTTGGCGATTATTAACTTAAAAAAAGCATTAGAATTTGACGCCCAAAATAAAAGTGCAGAAGAAATGTTGAAACGGATCCAAAATAAATAAAAAACCGAACGGCTGATAGGTCTTTGGCGGGATTGTGATTTTGCGCTTAATTTAAAGAACAACCTACTCCATTTATTCAGCTTCCCGAAACTTAAACTACCCACCCTCAGTTTGGCCGATTCCTGCCACAGAAAATGGTGCATTTTCTTTTCGAGTTCCCAGGTAATAGACATTGATTTCGAACAAGTGAGTTCAACAAAATTTACAGGGCCAACAAACACGTAGCCTTTGGTAAAGCCATCCGCATCTGTTTTTGGATGCTCTTACAAAAAGAAGAATGGTTTTGTCCCGATCCTGCTGCTCACTTTGTGTCATTTAAATACCAAGTGTTTCTGCATGTACAGGAGGTGAGTGTCTTAAAGCAATCTTTTGCTGTGAATTGAAAATTAGGTGGGGTGAAACATTTGTTTATATTTGAAGTGGGACCTCATCTCATTCCCAATAACCTTATGAATTATTTATCCGTTTCTGTTTTCATGATTTTTTTAATACTGATTTATCTGGATAGATTATCTTCTCACCGGACTGTTCGAAAAGAAATACTGAAGCTCAATAAAATACAGGACAAAATACGCTCTGAAAAATTCAATATCAAATGTTCAACTTTTACAATTGGAAGAAAGAATTTAGGCTTCCACTACAGAAATGCTGATTTGTACTTCAGTGAAGATGCTTTTATCATCGTTGGTTATTATTATTTATTTTCAAAAAAAATATACCGAAGCTTTCTTATCCTCACTACCCACCCGGATTACTATAAAGCAATTTTCAATCAGGCCGACGAAGTTACAGTTCCAAAACAACTGAATATGAATTCCTCCAATGGAGAAGTTTATATTGAATTTGGACAGGCCAGTTTTACCTCAACAAATGTTTCGATCCGTTTAAAAAACTTATCAGAAGACGAAAAAAAGTTAATCAGAATATAAAGAAAGTGATCACTTTTAAACCGCCCCACTTTTCCGGTAAGTTCCTAAAACGGAAAAAAACATTTAAAGCGACCTCCTATTTTGTTCAACATAAAACTTGCATATATTTAGCGTTATCTTCAACTTTACCCAAAATACGCAAATGGACATTGACCAAATCATTGATAATATATATCCGCTTCCCGAAGGGTCAAAACAGACATTTAAAAAGTACATTTCGGAAGTTAGTTTTCCGAAAGGATATATTTTGCTTCGTTCAGACTGTATCGAAAAAAACATTTACTTCATTAAACAGGGGACTGTAAGAGCTTATGCGAAAACAGAAGACAGTGAAACCACCTTTTGGCTTGGCCTGGAAGGCGACACCGCTATCTCAATGAAAAGCTATGTAGCGAACCAAAAAGGATATGAAGATATTGAACTTCTTGAAAAAAGTGTATTCTATGAACTGAATATCCGCAACCTGCAAAATCTCTTTGAGCAAGATATTCACTTTGCAAATTGGGGAAGAAAACTTGTCGAACAGGAATTGATAAAAACAGAGGAAAGGCTTATTTCACAACAATTTCGGACTGCTAAAGAAAGATATAAAGAACTTATAAAAAACAGACCTGATCTGATCCTACGGGTTCCACTGGGACATATCGCTTCTTATTTAGGTATTACCCAGGTAAGTTTGAGCCGAATAAGAGCGGACCTAAAATAAGTGGTATTTTTTATCATTTGTAAAATTTCTCCTCACCTGCATTTCCGACCTTTGCCAAAAAAAGAAATGAATTGGATTATTTTAATTATTGCAGGTTTATTTGAAGTAGCTTTTGCATTCTGTTTGGGCAAAGCAAAAGAAACAACAGGAAATGAAATGTATTTATGGTATGGTGGTTTTCTTGCTGCCCTTACTGCCAGCATGGGACTTTTAATAAAAGCCACCCAGGGTTTGCCAATCGGAACAGCTTATGCCGTGTGGACGGGTATCGGAGCAGTAGGAACTGTACTGGTTGGAATTATTGTATTTAAAGAACCTGCAACTTTTCTGCGAATCCTTTTCATTATCACTTTGATTGGTTCAATTGTCGGACTTAAAGCGGTATCAGCTCATTAATATAAACTAAAAAAATAAGTACAGAAATGGAGAACATCACCATACAGAAAGTAACAATAAAAGATCTTGAGAAACTGCAAAAAATAGGGAGAGCTACTTTTTCGGAAACATTTTCTTCAGGTAACACCGAAAAAAATATAGAAAAATATCTGACCGAGGGATTTTCCAATGAAAAGCTGACGAACGAGTTGAACAATGAAAATTCTGAATTTTATTTTGCGTTATCCAAAAACAGCATCATCGGTTATTTAAAAATCAATTTCGGAGCTTCACAAACTGAATTAAAAGATGAAAAAGCCCTTGAAATTGAACGCATTTATGTTCTGAAAGAGTTTCACGGCAGGAAAGCCGGACAGATTCTTTACGAAAAAGCGATTGAAATTGCCCAACAGAAAAATTCGCATTATGTATGGTTAGGCGTTTGGGAAGAAAATCCAAGAGCGATCCGTTTTTATAAAAAGAACGGTTTTATAGCGTTTGATAAGCATATTTTCAAATTAGGAGATGATGAGCAGACTGACATTATGATGAAGCTTAAATTAAGCTGAAAGCAGAAACGCATCGGCCCAATGGCGACACATTTCTACCCGGCTTTGAAATTTTCATCAAGGGTTTTTGCGACTGATTACATTTCTGCCAAGAAAAAAAGGAATGTGTTTCTGGCCCACCTTCAGAAAAAATCAACTTTTAGCGCTACTTCCTTAACACAATATTAAATGACAATGTAAATGAAAGTAATCGACACCGAAAAATGGAACAGAAAGGAACATTATGAATTCTTCTCGAAAATGGCAAGCCCCTATTTTGGTATTATAACTGAGGTTGACTGTACGATAGCGCATGAAAAAGCTAAAGAAAAAGAACTGTCGTTTTTTGCCTGTTATCTTCATAAATCGATGGCTGCGATAAACTCAGTTGAAGAATTGAAATTAAGAATTGTTGATCATCAAGTGGTCTTATTCGATAAGATCCATGCCGGCTGCACGATTGGGAGAGCAGACGGAACTTTTGGATTTGCCTTTGTCAACTTTTCAGATAATTTCGAAACCTTCAATAATGAACTGCAGGAAGAAATCAGAGCCGTACAGAACTCAAATGGTTTGCGGTTAAACAATGATGATATAAAAAAAGACTTAATTCGGCATTCTACCATTCCATGGACTTCTTTTACTGGATTATTACATCCTACGAATTTTGACAAAACAGAATCAGTTCCTAAAGTTACATTTGGGAAGTTTAGTATTCGGGAGGGCAAGAAATATTTACCGGTCTCCATCGAAGCACATCATGGATTAGCAGATGGTTTTCATTTAGCAAAGTACCTAAATGAATTTCAAAAGCTGCTTGACAATGGATAGAAATTACCGCCGATAACTGAGCTTCGTTTTTGGAGAAGTAAATGCCAAATATTTAATTAAAAACAAGTTAAAAAAAGAGGGAATAATAAATTTTTCTTCCAGAGGGATTTAATAAGATTGACAGCAACTCTATGCACAGCGAAGAAATTTAATTTCGGATTCAAATTTAAGGCAGTAGTGGACATCGTTGGTGTCATTTCAATCCTACGTGTCCTGGAATCTGAACATCTCAAAGTATTATTATTCAGTTAATTGAAAATTTTGCTTAGCTGAAATAGTTGTGTATATTTGGAGTCGGCAATAAGTCCCTTCCATTGGATGTTTAAAGCCTTGCTCAGATAACAGGTTTAACTCAGTGCCCCCAAAAAAAAGAGCAGGAATTAATTTTCCTGCTCTTTTTAAATGCGGTAACCAGTTACAGCGCCGGTTTAAATTTCATCATGACGACATCTCCCGTCAGAAATTCCAGTTTTCCGTCGGTTACTCTGTAACGGTCGATCTGTTTCATTGTTTTGCGGAAAACAGCTTCCCCATCTCCACAATACATCATCGTCGAGAGTTGAGGATCAGCAAAAGAGATCATGTCACCCTTCTGGGTAAATCGGGTAGCATACCCGTTGCAGCCACTGTTACCGGTGATCATATCCGACCCCGCTGTAAACTGAATTTTAGGTTTCGTATCCGGAAATAATCCCTGGAAAGTAATTCTTGGCCCCGTGATGTATTCGAGCTCCCAGGCATTGGCATATAATTTCTGGTCTTTCCCGACCGTATTCGCAGTGCAGGACATCACAATTAATGACAGGATCCCGAGAAGTAATAAAATTTGTTTTTTCATAAGAGTTAATGGTACATTGATTTTCATAGGTTCTCTCACGCAATAACCGTGCTAAAGTCCCTTCCCGGACTCTCGAAGGGTCAGCAAACGGTGGCTGAGGTTCTCGAAGCCTCCCGTGTCCGAAACTCCCGCCCCCCTGAACCCTGAGGCCCTCGAAGCCAAGTGATGCCCTGACCCTGAGGATCTCGAAGGGTCAGCAGTGCTTACCTCTCCCGTATCTGAGACATTGGCGACGGGCCCTGAGGCTCTCGAAGGGTCGATAACCGGTGGCATCGGCTGAGAATTGCTCTCCATAAAGTGAAAAAACCCCGACCTAGGAGTTATTTGCGTTAAGAAAAAGTGGAATTTCTTCCGGAACTGCCCGCTCAGTAATCACTCATAAAAATCCCCACTGTTTGAGCGGCGGCAATAAATTTCACATAGCGCCATAGCCTTCCGACCCGCCCGAGTTCTGGGGATTTTCTTAGAAGAAATAGCAATTTTTTAGCAAAAAGATCCAGTCTTGACTTTTTTGTTACTTTTTGTGTTAAGACAAACCGTTGAAAACGGTTCGCTGATTCCATTGAAAAAATATAAAAGAGGAAGCAAAAAGTAATAGAAACAATTTAGTAATCAGCCCTAGGCGGAACGTCTATTCCACTAAAACATTAAGAAAAGAGGAGGCAAAACGACGAAGGAGTTTCGCCTTCGAGAACCTCAGGCATCGGCTGGAGAATTGATCTCCTGAAAAGTGAAAAAACCCCGACCTAGGAGTTATTTGCGTTAAGAATCCGTCATAGACGGATCGCCGATTCTTCCAATAAAAATAACAAGGATGAGGCAAAAAGTCGAATTTCTTCCGGAACTGCCCGCGCAGTAATCACTCATAAAAATCCCCACTGTTTGAGCGGCGGCAATAAATTTCACATAGCGCCATAGCCTTCCGACCCGCCCGAAACCGCTTGCAGTTCGACGACCGAGGGGAGTCAGTTCTGGGGAAACCTAACGGAGTGGTTCAACGACCGTAGGGAGTTAATTTCTTAGAAGAAATTGGACTTTTTTAGCAATCCGCCACTGGCGGATCGCCGATTCCATTAAAAATATAACAAGGATGAGGCAAACCGACGAAGGAGGTTCGCCGATTCCAATAAAAATATAAATAAAGATGAGGCAAATAAATCCAGTCTTGACTTTTTTGTTACTTTTTGCGTCAAGACAAACCGTTGAAAACGGTTCGCTGATTCCATTGAAAAAATATAAAAGGAGGAAGCAAAAAGTAAAAGAAACAATTTGGCGATCAAACCTCAGCGGATCGTCTGTTCCGCTGAAACATTAACCGGAATGAAACAAAGGGATCTTGAAATCGAAAATTCGCCGATATTAAAGCTTCTTTAATCTTCAAGTAATCTATACCGGTCTTCCAGGAATCAGTCATTCGTCCCACACCTCCATCACCTCAATCCCCAACCCCTCCTCACTCTTCATCACCACCCTTTCACCCGCCACAATCTCCTCAAATGATACCTTGGCCACCGCAAACAGGACACCCTTGCCTTCAGGCAATGCTCCCAAAGCAATTTCAAAAGACGCATCCGGAGATTCACGGTCAATAACAAAGGGATCACTGATCACCTGTTCAAAGGCAAACGATTCAAAATCGAGCCGCACAACACCAACCGTCACCTGCATACCGGATGCAGCCGGCGGAAAGCCGGCCTGATGAATATTAAAGCCCTGTACACTGAAAGTCAACGTCTCCCGGTCAAACAGATGGGGACAGGCAAAAAACGCTGCCCGTTTCGGCGTAAAAACAAAATCCTTCAGAAGCGCTTTCCCTTCAGGTGAGGAAATACCATGATGGACAGACCGTTTTCCCCTCTCAGAACAGAGGTCTGCGTCTTTAATTTTTAAAAAAAGCTGCATCAGTCTGCGGTGCAGCGTACCGTCCCGGTATCCGGAAAGAAAAGGCTTCACCGCTGTTTTAAAAGCCCGGTTCACTTTGGAACAGCCCGCAAACTCCGTATAGCTTTCTTTCACCCGCTCCATGTTTTGGCCTTTCAGGATGCGCTCTCGGGTAAAACCGCCACCGGCCATTCGTGCCAGAGCTTCACCCTCCCGGATATAATAGTTAACACCATCATACGTACCTGTCACCACCTCGGGACCAATTTGCTTTGCCATAATAATGCGTTTTTTTAGATGAAATCACTTCTTCCCTCTCCCTCACATCCCCTACAGATTCCGGACTGGCTGACAGGATAGGCATCACGCCTTCATAAGAAAATGACTTCATGCGGTTTAAAAAAATTAATCTGACAAGCCAAATTACGCATTTTTATGAACATAACACAAAGATGATCAAACAGTTGACCACACGACCATAGTAAAGCATCCCGGGCTGGAAAATACAGCAGCAGGACAGAGATTATATGACAGCCTCTAAATTGGATCAGTAATCTGTAGCGCTGCGGAAATATTTTGATCCCTTAAAAAACACGCAAGGATCGGTGAATAAAACAGCAGAATCAATAAATATAAATGATAAGATAGAGGTTGAAGACATCAGTGTTTGAAGGCACGCTCCTCCCACCCCTAAGAAGGGCCTCCTGCAGTTTATGCCGACTAAACTTGCCTGCCTCCCGCCAGTAAAAAGCGGATGAACCAATTCCCTTCCCCAATCTGCCCAGGTGGTGAGGGTCATGAAAGTACTTTGGCAAACTTCATATGAACTTTAGTCAGCAGGATGCGGTTAACTGCCATTCTTATAACTTGTCACAATACCTCCCACTTTGCCAAAGTGATATCCACTGGCTGAGGCTCTCGAAGCCACTGAATCGGTTGACGCCCCTAAGCCATCGAATACGCGGAAACGCTGACCAGGACCCTGAGGCTCTCGAAGGGTCATTCAGGCCAATCCGCCAAAATACAGGCTGCCCTAATCATCAGGAAAACGCTTACTGAAAAGATTACAATAGCGGAGGACACCCGAATAAACCTACGTATTACGGTTTCCCGTAATGTCCTACCTAAATATCTTGATACATTTGGTTAAACAAACCTGTGAAAAAATCACGATGAAAAATTTCTATGTAAATAAGAACGCACAGAGCAACGGCGACCATGAGGTACATCATGAAACCTGCACCTGTCTGCCCTCAACCGTCAACAGAAAATATCTGGGTACCTTCAGCACCTGCAAAGAGGCGGTTAAGGAAGCAAAGAAAACATATACAAAATCCAACGGGTGCAAAACTTGCTCTACTGAGTGTCACACCTCTTAATGCTGAGGTAAGCAGTTTTTTGATCGGGTCAAATCAACCTTGACAAGGTTCCTAAAGACCAGCGCGCGATTCTAAAACCCCGGTGCTGCTAAAGTCCCCTGGGTCAACCTTGACAAGGTTGCTAAAAGATCAGCACGCGATCCTAAAAACCTTGGTGCCGCCCCGGTCCTCTCTCTTCAACCTTGTCAAGGTTTGAAACCTTGACAAGGTTCCGCAAGGTTCAGTCTGAAATTAACACACTAAAAGACGAACAACCATTCTAAAAAACAACTGGAGGATCCGCGTTATTTATAATATTTTTTCTTAAGCCACAGGCTTGCTTTCACCAGCAGGATTAGTACCGGAACCTCTACCAACGGACCGATGCCCCCCACAAATGCCTATCAACCTTGTCAAGGTTCAGTCTGGAATTAACACACTGAAAGACTGACAATCAATCCTAAAAACCAATTTGGAGGGCTGGGTTATTTGTGTATATTTGGAGCTAGTTGCAAGCGTACCAAAACATTGCTCACATTATGGAACTTGAGAAAGAATTAGAAATTTTACGGAAAAACAGAAGTTGGCTCTTTGGAAAAGAAAATTTTGAAGAAAAAATTGAAGCGTTAAATAACATTGATAAATTAGGACTTCCACGTGCAATTTCCCATTTAATTCCATTTCTAAAAAGCGAAAACATAGAAATTAGAAATCTAACCTTACTCGTAATTGTAAATCTTTTCGGAAAAATATCGACAAAGAAAGGTTTTTATGAAACTCTAAAATATGCAGATATAAAAGAGAATGATTTTATTTTCTATAAAAATAATTTTTCTGAAAAACATCTTGTCATAATTTTAGCTATTGCATCCTTAAACAGTAATGGATTTGTCCGGGAAAAAGCACTTAAAGAAATGATCCAACTTCAAAATCCTTTTGCAATTCAATTCATTATTTACCGTCTTGCGGATTGGGTTAAAAATATTCGCGAAGTTGCTGCTAAAGGAATTAAAGAATTCGAAAAAGCACTATTTTTAAATGATTTAATTGAAAATATTAAAATTTTTGGATGGCTGAAGTCTGTTCAAAGGGTAAACCTAGGTTCGGTGTATAGAGAAATTATAAATTTCATCATTCAGCAAAATAAAAATTATGTGACAGATCATTTTAAAAATTTTACGGATAATACCCGCATTATCCTGGCAAAAGAATTATCTAAATCTAATGCATTAGAACAGAAAACCATCCAGATATTAATTTCTGACAGTCATTTCATTGTCCGCAATATCGTACTTGAAAACTTTGAAATTCTTTCACAAGAACAAATCAATTTATTATTAAAAGATAAATCATCCAAAATACGTTTTGAAACTTTATACCAACTAAGAAACCAGCCCGATTTTAAGAAAGTAATTTTAGGATATATTGCAGACAAGTCGGCAGCAATTAGAAATTTTGCGAGACTTTCACTTAAAAGTGAAAATTTAGATTTATCAGCAATTTATAAAACTAATCTGGAAACAGGTCAGCATATTGTGGGATCAATTTGTGGATTAGCAGAATTAGAATCCAAAGAATATGTTTATTTAATTGAAAAATATTTGAAAAGCAATTCTTTAAAATTCCAAAAATTTTCATTTTTAGCACTCACAAAACTGGATGAAAGAAAAGCTTATGAATTTGCCTTTGATAATCTGGATACTAAAAACATCGGATTAAATAATTTTATAATCAATTTTATATCAAAAAGAAGCAACTCCAATGTTTTGGAAAAAGCAAGAAAAATTTTTGAGAAAGGCGACGAGCATTTAAAAATTTCAATGTTAAGATTATTTGCAAAAATTGGAAAATTTGCAACAGTTGGAGACTTAATGATTGGAACAATGAACGAAAATGAAATTATTAGAAATTTAAGTGTACAACTTATAAATCAATGGAAACAAAAAGCAAATTCTTATTTTATTTCCCCAAAAACTGAAGAACTTGAGCGGGCAAATCAAATATTTCAAGAAGCCTATTATTTTCACGAAAACAAGAAACTATATTTTCAAAATCCTATAAACGAAATAGACTTTTATCTTAAATAGTAATAGCACCTGTTGCTAATAACAGGATTTAGCTTTGCGCGGTCCGGATGCACTCTGGGAGAGTCTTGAAAATTAAACTTTTATCAACCTTGTCAAGGTTCCGTCTGGAATTAACACCCTAAAAGATGGACAAGCATTCTAGAAGCCAACTGGAGGACCCGGTTATCTGTAATATTTTTTCTTAAGCCACAGGCTTGCTTTCACCAGCAGGATCAGTACCGGAACCTCTACCAACGGACCGATGACCCCAACAAATGCCTGTGGCGAATGAATACCGAAAACAGCGATTGCCACGGCAATTGCCAATTCAAAGTTGTTGCCTGTGGCGGTAAATGCGATGGATGCGTTTTTATCATAAGGCAGATGCATAGATTTGCTGATAAAGAAGCTCACGAAAAACATCAGTACAAAATAGATGATTAACGGTATTGCTACTTTTATCACATCCATGGGCAATTCTATTATTTTATCGCCTTTAAGACTGAACATTAATACGATGGTAAACAGTAAAGCATATAAGGTAATGGGCGATATTTTGGGTATGAATGTTCTGTTATACCATTCCAGACCCTTTGATTGTACCAATGTGTAACGGCTTATAAAGCCTGCCACAAAAGGAATACCTAAGTAAATCATCACGCTTTTCGTAATTTCTTTCATTGATACGCTGACATTGAAATCGGCTAACCCCAATTTATGAGGTAATACGTTGATAAAAAGCCATACCAGAAAACTGTAACTCAATATCTGAAAGATGCTGTTTAACGCGACCAGTAATGCTGTATATTCTCTGTTGGCTTTTGCCAAATCACTCCATACGATCACCATGGCGATACATCTTGCCAAACCTATGAGGACCAAGCCTGTCATATAGCCGGGTTCGCTGCGTAAAAATAAAACGGCTAACCCAAACATCAGTACAGTGCCGATGACCCAATTCAGCAGTAAGGATATGCCGATTACTTTTTTATCCGTGAACGCTTTGGGCAATAAGGTATAATCCACTTTTGCCAATGGCGGGTACATCATCAGAATGAGCCCTATCGCTAAAGGGATGTTGGTAGTGCCTATGGACAGGCGGTCTGTCACTTTAGAAATATTGGGAAAGCAATAACCCAAACCTACACCGGATGCCATTGCGAGGAATATCCATAAGGTAAGGTAGCGGTCAGGAAATTTTAATTGGGGCTGCATCTTCTGATTTTTGAAAAGACATAAAACATTTCACTTGCGATCTCCATGCTTCTTTCTGCATATACCCTGGATTGCTCCGGTGTATGGTCTGACATTTTAGGATCGTCATAGGTGACAGGTATTCTCTCTTCTGCTCCTGCAATAAAAGGACAGTCACCGTCTGCCTGAGAGCAGGTCATCACTGCTGTAAATGCCGATACCGGATTGAAAAGGCTGTCGTATTTTTTAGAAAAACCAATGACAGGCAAAGCATTATCTCTGTATTTTACAGCATATACCGGATTATTGGTGTCAGCAATTTTGAAGATACTGAACCCCTGATCAGTCAATGTTTCTGCCACTTTCGGAAACAGTGCTGTTTCTTCTGTACCGCCTGAATAACAATGTACGTTCGGGATATTAAAGTACGCCCCTGCCAACTGGGCCCAAACCTGTGCTAAATGGCTTCTTCGTGAATTATGAGTGCAGATGAAAATGATATTTATTTCCTGCTGACGGTCTGTTTTCTGCTGTATCACATCGATCAGCGGCTGGAGGACGGCTTGGCGTTCTTCGCTGATGTTCTGCAGCTGTAATTGCGCTATTGTTTTTGATAATGCTGAATACATAAATTTGCTTTTTTGTTGGGTACCCGTTAATCTATTCCGGTATTTTTACTTCTGCGTTCCATAAGTACATTGTCTTTCCAGATGCCGTTTTTCTTTCCTATTTTCTCCCTGTAACCTACCAACCTGAAACCGCAATTTTCGTGCAGTCTGATACTGCTTTGGTTTTCTGAAAATATACCGGACTGCAGCGTCCAGATTCCGTTTGCTTCGCTCTGTTTAATCAGTTCATTCAACAGCATTGTACCGATCCCTTTTCCTCTTTCTTCCTGTGCTGTATAAACACTTACTTCTGCTACTCCTGCATAAACACATCTGCCGGAAACCGGCGTTAACGCAGTCCAGCCAAGCATTTTATTATTATCGTAAATGCTGATCCTGCAAAAGTCCAGATGCCCTTTGTCCCATTCTTCCCATGTTGGCAAACCGTTCTGAAAAGTCGCTGTGTGGGTTGCCAGTCCCTGTTGATAGATTTCTTCAACTTCAGAAAAATTATCTTTGGTAATTAATTGTATTTCCATGGTTATGGTGTTCAGCAACATCCCGAATCAGGGGTACAGCAAGCCTTATTCAGCTCCGATAATTTCAGCTTTTGCTTTTCTCCGGGAATACCGCAGGAGTCACTCGCCAGACAGGCAGTCTGTTTGTTCTTCAGTATAAAATACTTTCCGTTAAAGTCTAAATCATATTTACCGATTGTTTCGCTTTGGTATTCTACTTCGATTTCGCCTTCTTCAATACCTAATTTTTCTTCAGACAGTCTGATGATATTTAACAGTTTGGTGGGTTTTAACCGGTGATCAAAATCGTCTGCATTCCATAATTGAAAGCTGACGGATTTTTCATGTCGGATCGTTCCGCCACAGTCAATAAAATGTTTGGTGATCACTCCTATTTCTGTAACGTGGAAGTGTTCCGGTACAGATGTTCCGTTCTCTAACTGAAACTCAACATGATTCAGTGCCGGTAAGATTTCTTTGATTTCTGAAAGTTTCATTGTTATTTATTTAATTGTTATATTGCTTTATTACGATAGATCTGTTTAAAAAAATGCTTAACAGCATTTATCAATGCCTGCGTGATCCACAAAGAAAGTATTGAGTTCCTTTTTAAGCTGCTGCCAGACATTTTCATCAATGCAGTAACACACACTTGTTCCCTCTATATTGCCTTTGATGATGCCGATATTTTTCAGTTCTTTCAGATGCTGTGAAACCGTCGCCTGTGCAAGTCCCAGTTCTTCGACCAGATCATTACAGATGCAGGCATTCTGCTTAATGATGTATTGCAGGATCGCTATGCGGGCCGGATGAGCCACTGCCTTTAATGAAGTGGCTAAGCCGTTTTGTTGCGCTGTGAATATTTCAGTTTTTGTGACGCCCATTTTATTTTAATTACATCGCAATATTACGATAATTAAATTAAACAGCCTTACACGATCTGGTTTTTTTCACTTTTTCAAACTCAAAACTTTTCCCTTTGCTATGTACTTTAGTCCCACAGGATGTTTCCGCGTATCCTTCGTGGTCAACCTTGTCAAGGTTTGGAACCTTGACAAGGTTCCGTCTGGAATTAAACCTAAAGATTAACACGCGATTCTAAAACCCCATTGCCGCTACGTCCTCTCGATCCACCTTGTCAAGGTTTGTAACCTTGACAAGGTTCCTCCTAGAATTAAACCCTAAAGATTAACAGGCGATTCTAAAAACGCCGGTGCCGCCAGAGTCCTCTCTTCAACCTTGTCAAGGTTTGAAACCTTGACAAGGTTCCTTCTCTACACTCATTTAAAAACCTCTTTTTCATTAAAATAAATGTCTTAGGCTCCGATGCCGCACGATTGTACCATGTGCCCTCAAGCATTTCCCCTCTTCTTAACCAAATGAAAATCACGGTACCGCCATCCTGTCGAAAGATATCCGTCGGATATGGTCAACTTCAAAACTGATAACAGATAAAGCTTTTTACTTTTAATAAACTGCACAGATATTGGGATAAATAATACCCAGGTGTTAGCGCTGCGCTTTATAATTTTGCATCAAAGAACTGAATATGAATATTTCAAAAAATACTTCCCGCAAAGATTTTCTCCTCAATTCTGCATTGGCAATGGCAGGTTTAACATTAACTTCGGGTATGATGAAGGCAACCTCAGTTTTTGATGATGAAAATATTTCCACAGACCCAAAATTGATCTTAAAAAATGTTCGGCTCGAAACCGGTTTTCAATATGAAGAAGGGGAAGTGACCTCCACCAAAACAGATCTGTTTCTCATCGAACTTGAAAGGGGTAAGATTGTAAAGATCGCTCCAAATAATAACGGTGCAAAAGCAATTGACGCAAAAGGATTTCTCATGCTTCCGGCATTTAAAGACATGCACATCCATTTGGACAAAACTTTTTACGGCGACAGATGGCAGGCGGTAAGAAAAAGAAAAGGCGGTGTAAAAGGAATGATTGAGCTGGAAGAACAGCTAATGCCCGAACTGCTGAAGACCTCTACCCGGAAAGCCGAAAAAATGATTGAACTGCTTCATTCCAAAGGAAGCTCTTTTGCCAGAAGCCATGTGAATATCGAGCCCACTTCAAAATTAGATTCACTGAAAAATCTGCAGACCGCATTGGAAAACAGGAAAAAAACTTTCGGCGCCGAGCTGGTCGCGTTTCCCCAGCATGGCGTTTTTTACAAAAATTCAGTCCCCTATCTTAAAGAGGCCGCAACAATGAATATCGACTTTATCGGCGGCGTAGATCCATACAGCCTGGACGGATCGATTGAAAAGACGGTTGATTTTACGGTGCAGCTGGCTTTGGATCATCAGAAAGGAATAGATATTCATCTTCATGAAACCGGAGAATCAGGATTGAAAACTGTAAATTATTTAATTGACAAAGTCATTGAAAACCCGGATTTGAAAGGAAAAACTTTTCTGAGCCATTGCTTTGTATTAGGAAAATTAGATCAAAACACACTGCAGGAAACTGCCGAAAAATTAGCAGATGCACAGGTAGGAATTGTCTCCACAATTCCGTTCGGAAACGTCATCATGCCTCTGCCTGCTTTACAGAAACATGGCGTAACAGTTTTTACAGGGAACGACAGCATCGTCGATCACTGGAATACCTTCGGAAGCGGAAGTGTTCTGGAAAAAGCCAATCTCTATGCACAGCTGTATGGTCAGTCCACTGAATTTCTGTTATCCCGATGTTTAAAACTGGCGACTGCGAATGTGCTTCCTTTGGATGATGAAGGTAATCAGCAATGGCCCAAAGTGGGAGATGATGCAAGTGTGGTTTTTCTGGATGCAAGCTGTTCGGCCGAAGCAGTTTCCAGAATATCAGACGTAAAATCATTAATTCATAAGGGAAATATCGTATTTTAATTTAATAATCAGTGAAGATCTTATTTTTTTTATTCATTATTTTTTTGAAGGGTCAAATGGGTAATGCGGACGAAAAAATAACCGTTCAGAACTCAAAAGAAAACATCATGCAACAGGAAAATCTGGTGACGGCTGTCCTGAAAAATGACACGGTTACCGTAAAAAATGCTTTGGAAAAAGGTGCGGACGTTAATACGGCCGATCAGAAAGGCAGATCCCTCCTGCTGATTGCTGTCATCGGAAAACACACGGAAATGGTAAAACTCCTCATCCGTTACAAAGCTGATGTGAATCTTCAGGATGCGCAGAAAGACAGTGCGTTTTTATACGCTGGAGCAAGCGGACAGACAGAGCTGGTAAAGCTGTTTCTGAAAAGCGGCGCCCGGTTCGATATATTTAACCGATACAACGGAACGGCTTTGATACCCGCCTGTGAACGGGGTCACGTGGAAACGGTGAAAGTGCTCGCCAATACCAAAGGTTTCCCTCTCGATCATGTTAACCGGTTGGGTTGGACCGCGCTGATGGAAGCCGTCGTTTTGGGGGATGGAAGTGAAAAATATCAGCAGATCATTAAAATTTTAAAACAGGGAGGTGCAGATCTGAACATTCCCGACAGAGAAGGCCTAACGGCGCTGCAGCATGCAGAAGCATCAGGGTTCAGAGAAATGGTGAACATATTGGAATCTTAAAATAGGAAGATCTGTCTAAAAACTATTTGTTTTAAATTTCACTAATTTTAGGCAAAAATAATTGAGGATGAAGCGAAAACCGGATCACTTTCCTGTTTTGGGAATTGAGGATTTCAGGGATCACCTGAATTCCGGAGATCAGCTTTTATTCAATGAACTTCATGGGGAGCGCTCGATTGATCTGCCACACAGCCACGATTTTTTTATCATCAATATTTTTAAAAAAGGAAAGGGAATACATCTCATCGATTTCGTGTCTTACCCCATTCAAAATAATCAGATCCATGTGGTTTTTCCTGATCAGGTACACCAATGGAACATTGAAAAGGGAACGGTCGGCTATCAGTTGATGGTCAGCAGATCCTGGTTTGAGAATCTTCTTTCATCGCTTAGGTTTTCTGCTTTATTTTATCAGAGTCATCCGGCTATTGATCTTCCTGAGGATGTTTTTCAGTCTGTTTTTAAGGAATTTCAATACATTCAAAAAGAAATGGAAGCACAGAATATCTTTTGGCCGATGATACAGAAGCGGTGTGAAATCATCGGTTTAATGATCAGCAGATCTGTTGAAGAAAGCTTCAAAGACTATGAAGCAATTCATGCTACTCCTGTAATTTCTAAATTTTTAAATTTAATAGATCTCCATTTCAAAGAAGAGCGCTCTGTGTCCTACTATGCCGGGCGACTGCATATTTCGGCGAACTATTTAAATATTATTGCTAAAAAAAACCTAAACACCTCGGCTTCATCCTTAATTCAGAACAGAATTTTACTTGAAGCAAAACGTCTGCTCAAAGTTTCTGAAATGTCAGTGAAAGATATTGTGCATGATCTTGGGTTTTATGACCATGCGAGTTTCACGAAATTTTTTAGATCAAATACGGGAATGACACCGACGCAGTTCAGGGATAAGACTTTTTGATTAAAGGATCTGCGCATCAGGACTGTTTTTCTACTTTTCAGGAAGTAAATAAGCCACCTGCATTTAACATTCCGCTTATTTGTTTTTCACATATCTGGAATCCTTTACAAAAAAGCGCAAAGGCAGATCAGCGTGTTCCTGTGCATAGGCGATCCCGATTCTTGAACTGACACCGGTTTGGGAAGCAGTGTACGTGATGGCACGGTCCTCAATCCAGATCCTTTCGCCGGTAAAAACATCCATATTAAAGGAAGAATCGATCCCTAATGATTTTGCCGCTGATCCGGGTCCTGAAGAAATTGCGGTGCAGTCTGCCGGCATTTTTCGCCTCATTTCCATGAGCTCCAGTCCTTCCAGAGGTTCAACGCTTCTGATGAGAACACATTTCGGATCATCTTTTACCGACGTCACAATGTTCAGGAGATGATGAATTCCGTAGCAGAGATAGACATAAGCGGTGCCCCCTTCACTGTACATCGTTTCCGTGCGGCCAGTGCGGCGTCCGCCGTACGCATGAGATGCCTTGTCGCCGGTACCGAAGTATGCTTCTGTTTCCACAATAATACCCGCCGTGATGCCATAATCTGTCCGGGTAAAAAGTATTTTTCCCAACAGGTCTCTGGCCAGAAATTCGGCATCAGGATTTAAATAGTATGACAGCGGTAATTTCACGCAGCTAAAGTATAAAAAGTGCAGTAAAAAACAATATTCTACACGACAAGTCCGGATGCTGCTGCATTATAATAACCTGTTCATAGGCGGTATCACGGTGACGGACATCAATGTAAATTCCCACGGTCTGAATGATCCCCTCCGACTTCGGAGATTTTTGCGTTAAGAAACCAAGGGCCGGTTCGGCGCCCCCGCTCCGTACAGTTCCATCGTGTGGGATCAGCCGCTTTCCAAGATTTCATTTCTGAGCATGAGAAAAAAAAATGATTTACTGTACAGTTTATTTTATTAATTTCACTGTAAAATAAACTCAACACTATGAAAAAATCCCTCCTCGTCCTGACACTTATTGCAGTGTCCTTCTCTCTGTATGCACAGAAGAAACAGCCCCTGAAGAAACCCGCCGCTGCTGCTAAAACTGCCGCTTCAAAATACGGAGCGCTGGCGATAGACCGCAGCAATGGTTTTTATTACGGCTGGTCATTTGACTATCCTACATTGGCGGAAGCTGAAAAAAAAGCTGCTGAAGAATGCATTGCTAAAGGCGGAAACTGCACGGTGGTACTTTCTTATTCAGGAGCCGGATGCGCTGCTTATCGCACCGTGGACGGCAGCCAGGGAACTGCATATGGCTGGGGACTGGCAAAAACAAAAGAAGAAGCCGATGCCATTGCAGCCAAAGAATGTCTTAAAAGAAGCGGCGGAGTAACCCCGGCTAATTTTGTCTGGAGCTGCAACTCCGCAGGAACCGGCATACTGAAAGAAATTTATAATGCCTCGGATGAAATTGAAGCGCCGGTTACGGTAGGGACACAGACGTGGAGCAACAGAAATCTGGATGTAACTGCTTTCAGGAATGGAGACCCGATTCCTGAAGCAAAAAATGCTGCCGAATGGCAGGAGTTCTGTAAAAATAATAAGCCGGCTTACTGCTACAAAAACTTCGACCCGGCCAACGGAAAGAAGTTGGGTAAGTTATATAATTTCCATGCCGTAACCGACTCCAGAGGGCTGGCTCCCAAAGGATGGCATGTACCCAGCAAAGGCGAATATGAGACCCTCATTGCTTTTCTGGGAGGAAAATATGAAGCAGGGAAAAAACTGCGGGCTAAGACAGGCTGGGATCAGGCTGATAAAAACGGTTTTGCTTATGGAAACGGTTCCAATTCATCAGGCTTAAACTTTCTGGCGTCAGGTCAGGCCTGGGAAAATGAATATGACGGTCCAAACCCACCCGTTTCAAGCGTCTTCAAAGGAAATAACAGTCAGGGCCAGTGGTGGTCTTCGACCATCGACGGTTCCTCACGGTGGAATGACAACGGAGGCCAGTACGGTTACTATAATAATGGATTTACTTTATATTTCGGCACCAATAATTATACCGGGCTAGGATCGGAAGCTCCACAGAGAGGTTTCTCTGTCCGCCTGATCAGGGACTGATTGCCGTTTACAAAAAAGACGTGACCCGATCGCACGGATGGTCTGATTTAAAAAAAATAAAGGCTTGGATTTAATCATCCGGGTCTTTTTCATTAAACAGAGCAGGCCGGTAATTCCGGTTTGTGCAGTCCACTTCGGAGCCATCTGATCAGGAAAGTAAGTCTTATGGCAATATAAACTTAATGCTGAAGAAGTTCGCCAAACCATCCCCAAACTACAGCACAGCAAATTTTGACGCGATGTTATCAATGACTTTTACCGGAATATGCTGTTCCTGAGCGATAACACTGAACATCCCGGTCGCCGACACGGTTTCATCAATGACCGCATTGGGATTTTTCACTGTAAACTGATCTGCGATGATGAGCAGGTCGTCTCTGGTAATGCCGTTTCTTTTTCCGTTGACCGACAGCGCTCTGGATACTCTTGTATAATGCTTCAAAGCATCTAAAGGATAAGTCAGGTCATAAGCCGGGGCAAGATTCCACCGGTCTTTTTCTCTGTTGTAGATAAATGAAAAGTTCTTTAAATGATCGTCAATATTGCCAAAAACCAGATTGAAAACCATCCTTCTGAACAGTTGCTCAATATCTTTATGAGGAAGCTTAAGGTCTACGGACAGCCTGAAAAGATTTTCATAAGACGAGTGGTCAGGTTTCTGAAAATCCCAGCCGGTCATCCCCGACGCGGTGAGGATATGCTGTTTCTCCCCAAACTGTCGGTCAAAGCGTAAAGTGGCAAAATGTCTGTCATCGATCATCCTGGAATCCATCATTTTAATTCCTAAAGTGGTAGCAATCCGGTAATAAACAAATTCTACCTGTTCTTTGGAATACCCCTCATCTTCGTCAAGCGAAAGTTTGATGAGGTAATGGTGATAATCAGCGGAAGTCGCCAGGTCACCCGGTATCAGCCGGCCTGTTTCTTTATGTTCTGACACCAGAATCTTCGGCCTTGCACCTCCTGCAGAAGTTCCGATTTTGAAAATATTCAGCAGGGCGATATCGCTGAGTCCTTTCTGAGCTGCAGATGCTTTGATATCCAGAACCTTTTTAACAACTTCAGTAATGGCTTCCACGTCAATGGAACTGTCAGAGATCAACGCTTTTGCAGGCATGAATTCCAAAGCACCCATCCCCCGCTCTCCCACATAGGTAAGCTGCTCTAACGGGGAAATAGAGGTGAAATCTTTTTGCGTAGCCTCCAGCCATTCTTTGAAGACGATGTTCCCGAAATAATCCGGCAGGGAATCGGCAATCACCGGCGGCAGGCCCCGGAAAGTGTCGCCTTCGTATTCTGAAAAAACCTGAACATGGGGACTTCGCCTGATGATATAGGGGAACAGCCTTTTATACCTCTCGAGTTCGAGAAAAGAAGGATTGTACTGGAAAGAAGATTTGCGCTGATCCTCATCATAACCGACCTTTCCGATTTCCAAACCCTGAAAATGAACCGATATAATTTGATTTTTAGCCATACCTAATACAGAGATTGTGGATCGTTAAGGTTTTCAATTTTGCCGACAACAAACTGGTTCAGTGATTTTATTTCATCAAAATACTGCAGTACTTTAAGCAGGGTTTCGAGGGTGGGATTTTCTCCGTTTTCAAGTTTTGCGATCGTAAATCTCGAAAGTTCCAGCTCCTCGGCCAATTCCTGTTTGGTCAGATTTTCCGCTTTGCGCATGGCTCTGCACCAGCTTCCGATACTGCCTTTCACTTCCTTTATCGTAATAAAATCAAGCATACCATTGTTTATTATAATAATCAAATATAGTAAAAAATCGCAATATGCTTATTATATGTATCAAATTAAAAATAAAGAATTATAAAAAAGGATTAATTGCGTATATTTGGAGTTAGAGGCAATGCTATAACGAAGGAAGCCTAAAAACCAAATCAATGAATGTAACATCGTGGGAAATATTACTGGGAATTCAAGCCATAATAATTTTTCTTCTAATTATCTTGAGCCCCATTTTTGTTTATCAAATACTTACGTATAGTTCCCCCGGAAAATCGGACAGTAAGTTTAGTTGAAAAAAAACAATTAAATTTACAATATGTCACAGCGAAGAAAATTCAATTCAGGATTCAAATTTAAAGTAGTAGTTGAAGCATTAAGCGAACGCTACACGATGCAGGAGCTTGCCCGAAGGCATGACCTTCACCCCAATCAGATTTCTTCATGGAAGAAAGAATTCCTGCAGAAAGGTGCCGATGTTTTTGGCAAGGAAACTCCTGCGGAAGAGAAAAAAGAGGATGTCGACAAGCTTTATAAGGTTATCGGTCAGCAGAAAATGGAAATCGATTTTTTAAAAAAAGCCTTGTCATGAAACAGTCCCGCAGAGCCCGTAAAGCTCATGTTGACAAGGCAAATGCACTCAGCGTTAAAAAGCAGTGTGAAGTATTGCAGATTTCCCGCAGCTCCCATTATTACAGGAAAGTTCCGCAGAGCAGTCTGAATCTGGAACTGATGCGCCTGATTGATGAGGAATTTCTGAACCGTCCATGGAAAGGCGTTCCCAGAATGACCAACTGGCTACAGCAGGATATGGGGTATACTATTAACAAAAAGCGAGTGGAAAGGCTTTACCGGCTAATGGGTTTGAGTGCTTCTGCACCGGGACCCGCCACCTCCAAAAAAGGAAAAGGCAAGAAACACAAGATCTTCCCGTATCTTTTGAGAAATTTAAAAATTACAGCTCCCAATCAGGTTTGGGCAATGGATATTACTTACATACCTGTGCAGGGCGGCTATCTTTATCTTTGTGCGGTAATAGATCTGTACAGCAGGTTTGTGGTAGGTTGGAGCCTGAGCAACACGATGACTTCCGAATGGTGCCGCGATACCGTGGAGACGGCCATTGAAAAATACGGAAGACCGGAAATCTTCAATACCGATCAGGGCAGTCAGTTTACGGCAGATCTCTTCACCGAATTTATCACCAAGCAGGGAATAGCCTTAAGCATGGATGGCAAAGGACGCGCTCTGGATAATATTTTCATTGAAAGGTTCTGGCGAAGTGTGAAATATGAGAATGTATATCTCTATGCTTATCAGGATGGCAGAGCGTGTTTTGAGGGTCTTAAAAAATACATATCATACTACAATAAAGAGAGAAGGCATCAAAGTCTTGGATATGAAGTACCCGCAGCAATTTATAACCTTTCAAAAAAGATAGCAGCTTAATGAATATTCACACAGTTTTTCACATTCCCACACTACACGGAAAAATCTTTGAAGGGATTTTCCCTATGTGGAAATTTGCAAAACTGTTACCCTCAAAACAAACAAAATCAAACTTAACTTTTACAATTTACTGTCCAAACTTTGGGGGGAACTATAGTATAAAATCCATGCTCCAGGTCACATTAGGATAAATTGGGCGAACCAATGGCTGTTTTATCCGTGCTGGAAGCCGTTTTTTTCTTTTGTTTCTCAAATTCAGTTTCATTGATTTATAAATCCGGTAAACCCTTTTGTGATTCCATCCAAAGCCTAAATTTTTTAACCGGTTATGCATCATCCAAAAACCCCAGGTTTGGTTGGAATCTGCAAGCAGAACAAGTTCTCTTCGGATCTCATCATCTGAATTTTTATCTACCTTTCGATAATAAAAAACCGAACTTCTTAAACTAAATATTTTACACGCCTTGCGTAAACTTACTTTATGGAGTTCTTTCGAATAATCCACCAACTCACGCTTCTCACAAGGCGTTAAAGCTTTTTTTCAATGACATCCTTTAAAACAACAATCTCCAAAGTTTGTTCTGCAACAATCTTTTTATACTGAGAAAGTTGCTTCTCCAGCTCCTTCATTTTTGAAAGTTGCTGCACATCCAATCCGCCATATTTGCTTTTCCATTTGTAAAAAGTAGGCTGGCTGATGCTGTGTTCCCGGCAAATCTCATTCACTGTTTTTCCTTGATTTTGTTCAGATAAAATCTTGATGATTTGAACTTCTGAAAATTTACTGTTTTTCATTGTCTTCCAAATTTAAAAACTATATTTTTAAATGTTCCGATTTTTGGGGAAGATTTCAATGGTTTTCCTCAGTTGTTCTTCGTTATATTGACCAAAATTTTTTATCTCAAACCAAAGAACACAAAGGAAAAGTAATTTACTTTCCGATACAAAACTTGCAACCAACTTATAATTAATTGATTATCAATGCTTTAAAATTTCAAAAGAAACATAATAACTACAGAAATAGGCTGTAATAGGAAGGGAACAACAAAGCAAGTAGAAAAAGTATTTGTAAAGATATAAAAAAACTGCTTCATTTCTGAAGCAGTTCCTGACAAGACTATTCAATCACTCTACGCAATCGACACAGATCCCAAATAAACGCTGTTTGAGACTTTTGAGCCATCTTCGGAGATAAATCCTAGATAGACTTCAAGATTTTCACCTGAATACTCTACAGGCAGGTTTAGAAGCGCTGAACCGGCTGACCTCGCTGGACCCGCAGTTGTAAATACCGCTTCCCCTCTAACTGCATTAATCGCTACGATCAAAGCTTTGTCGGTCGCCATTGCACTTCCGGTTCCGGAATTGTTTGTCCAGGTAATGTCAAGTTCTGCAGCAGTTGTTGAAACTGCGGCCCCATCTGCCGGGGTTGTTAAGTTCCCTCTGGATACCAATGCGTTTGGATAATCAATCGCAAAGTTTGGATACACACCAGTGATCGCGTTGTTCAAATTGTAGGACATTGCAGCATTAAACTGTGTCATGCCTGAAGCGTACTGTCTGAAGGTTACTTTCAGGAAGTCAGTCATTGGCTGTAAGAACCTCAACACTGTTGAGAATTTGGAACGCTGGTCTACCTGACCTGGTGTTCTAGGGTTTGCTACACTTGAAGGTTTGATGCGGAGATAATCAATACCTTTCCAATTTGCGCCTATTACGTTTCCTACTTTGCCTGAAAGACCTCCCAGGATTCCCTGTCTTATTTTTCCCATTTTGATATTATTTATTGTTGAATTAATAGATGTTCGGACTTGGTACGGAGTTCACTTGGTTCCGACCTTCCAATACTAAGATACGTCAAGGATTGTGCAAGTTAAGAGCAATGGTGAGGGTTGCAGTTCTTTGCATTCCTTATCAATTAAAATTTTGGTCAGCAGCTATCCTGTCATAAAAAATGACATTTAAATCAAGATAAAGAAGTAAGGGATCTATCTTTTAGCAGGAACTGTGATTAGGAAAACTTATTTGATGGAAAATTTTTCAAAAGAAAAAAAGAAAAAAAAGAAAGTGCTCTACCCTTCAGGAAGGAAAATGCAGTGCAATATTTTTTTGAAAAAAATATGGCCGTATTTTATTTCACGGCGGGATTTTTTTCAAAAAACCCGTAAGGGCCTGATATTGTCGCAGCATTTTCCTGACGGTATACCTTTACTTTCTTTTTTTGTTTTTTTTCTGGTAACCCATCTTGGGTTTTATAAGTAATTTTAAGATAAAAATGGCAAGAAGAAAAGAAAGACCTAAATTCGAACATAAGGCAGGAACGTTGGAATATTTTCATTGTCTGCAATCCATGTCGAAGTGGAGCGAGTTGCTATACAACATCAAGAATGGTAAGCCTTATAATGATTTCCTGCTGACACTCATTGAAAATGACTTTTACAACGCTGAAGGCGGCATAAAGATTAACAAGGTTGCACAACTGACCGGTTTCCCTACAACTAAAGTTACGAAATGGCTGAAGGAAATCTATGATGATATTTTCATCTGTAATGAGGAACAACCTGAACTGTTCTGTAAACCGCATGAAATCACGGTAACGCTTTCATGTGCATACTTTGACTCATATGGGAATTTTACTCTCAGTCTACCATCGATACCCAGAAAAGGTGAAACATTCATGTTCCATTTCATGAAAGCGCTGGTGGGTACCGATTACTTTTTTGTAGAGAGTGTGTCGTATGAAATCGAAGCAAACACTACATCAATCTGTATTTTTCTGAAAGGTGGGGTTTATAGCGAATACCGAGAATTTGCGTTATCCAAGGCTAAGTTTGAAGGCCGTATCAGATATATGGATGAAGTTGATTTGTTAGACAGTCAAATCGATGACCTGTTGCGTGGAAAAACGCACCGCCAGGTTCTGAATGAATAAAGGAAGCCGTTGGAAAGACAGCGGTATGACGGGGCGGAGGAACGACGCAACGGCATACTGCTGTGAGCGGTGACGGAAGCTCGCAGACGGCAGGAATGAATTGGGATTAAAAATCCAAGAAGGGAATGCCGGCTGTGTGCTGGAGGAACATGGGAAAGTTGTGGGAAAATTATTAAGACTGACTTTGTCTTTGCATTCCGCCTTGTTTCTTTCGATTTGGAAAACTGCCCGTCGATTTATGACGCGTGCCAAAAAGCGTGCGGAGGGGTGGCCAGCAGCAGGGGTATAAGCGCAGGGATTGGTGCTGTATACTCCTGCGGATGTGGGACTGCACACCTTAGAAAAAAGCCGGAACGGAGTGTAGGCGCACTAAACAAGAAGGTGCACCCAACCCGACCAGCGGCACGCCGAAACAGGTGGGTGTATATTTTTTCAGACGCGAAGGAAAAGTTGAGGGCTGAAAAATATACTCCCACGATGAGGGCTTTTTTGTGACACAAAGGCTGTAGGCAAATGCAACCCCGAACCGCAAAAAAATATAGCCACCTGGCATTGCCGCTGCATTTTTTTTGTGGTGAGCTTTGTATAGGGTTGTCAGTTGCCGGAAGACTGCAGAGCTCGCAAAAAGCCCGAACACCATATAACCGCCCTTAGGATAATCTGCCCGAGTTGAAGTTTCGGTTTCAGTCCGCTATATTCTAATCGCTGTCAAATGAGATTCGGAAATTGTCATTGTACAGTTCAGGATTGTCTTTCAATTTTCCAATTACTTCTAAGGAAAAGTGTGGTGAATCGAAGGTGGATTGTCCATCCTCATGATCAAGCAGAAATTTTCCGTCTTTATAAATTACCAGTTCATTTTCAGAAAAGTTTGAATCCGCATTGCCATAAGTTACCCGCAGGATGTCGCCTACAAATATCTTATTATTGTTTTTATCCTTAATGCCTGTAAAATGTCTCTGTAAATCCTTCATGCCTTTCGATTATTTGGTTTCCAGTAACACCGTTATTGATCTATGGTACTGAATTTATGTTTTGATTTTATGTCCGCTATTCTTTTTTTTATCTAACTGATACAACAACTTATCAGATTTTTCGAAGGGTATTTTCTTTTCGTCGCATTTGATGCGTAATTCAGTGAGATATTTCAGATAATATTCAATCTGCTGATCTATATTGGAGAAGTAGGTTTTTAAATCATCGTTCATTAAAAAACGGTAGGCACGCTGGTCAATGATCTGGTAGATATTGGGGTTTTTGAATCTTAAGATTGTGGAAGCCATTGGCAATCTTATCCCGGGAGTATCAAGCAGTTTCCATAGCAGTTCCTTTGTTAAATCGATATTGATTTCTTTATCTTCTTTGCTGATTTGATTTAACAGATTCAATGTTTCAGGGTTCAGTTCAGAATATCTGTTTACTTTCCAAAGAACGATTTCGTTGATGGTTTCCTGGGTAAAGTCTTCAAATAAACCTTCTAATTTTTCTGTCAGCTTCGGTTGATATTTATAGTCTTTCAGTGAAGTATCAATCTCACCAATTTGCATATCACTGATTGTCTTCTTCCCACCCGAGTTCTTCATCTGCTATTCTGTTTAAGTTTTTAATTGATTCCGCTGCATCCAGTAATGGTGTCATCAACGCGACAATTTTCTGTACATTGGGGTCATTTACCGACCGTAATAATTTCATGTTAAATTCCATTACATCCCCTTTTTCGTATGCTTCTTTGAGGTGAGACAGTTCTCCTTCCCATACCAGGTTGAGGGCACTTGTGAATAACAACTGTTCTGCTTCGTATAGATTATTGATTGTTTCTAAAAGGTGTTTTCTGTATTCGTGTGTCATCGTTATAGTGCTTTATCATTAAATCAGCTAAATTATGAACTACCAATAATCAAGTATTTTTTGGACTTATGATGTTTGTATTTCAGTGTTTCCATTTGAAGTATTTGAAAGTAGTATTGTTCCGCTCTCCATCTTTACCATACCCACCACTATACTGCTGGCCGTCCAACTCTACAAAAGATTCGCTGCCGTAGGTTTCAAATGAAAATAAATCCCCACTATATAAAAATTCAATTAACTTATCTGTATCTAGTCTTGATCTCTTAAAAAACACGTTCTTATCATTTATAAAATTTTCGAACGATATTGATTGATAACATGATTCAAGAATTTCTCTGTCGTTTGTAATTATGTAATCATAGATTTCAGTGTTATATCTCCTCCTGTACAATTCATTATTTTCCTTAAAAAATTTTAAGAACTCTGCTTTATTTAAAAACTTAATGCGCCAATAGGGAATTTCGTCATGCTGCGAGAAATCATTGACATATTTTATTTCCTCGTAAAAGCTTGCACGCGTGTAATTTATAGAGTCAGCAATATATCCTGAAGCTATAATTTGTTTTTGATGCAATAATGAATCTAAATCACAATAAAAATCATTCAGTTGATTCGGAGCTATACTCTTGATGAGGTTTAAATCCTTTATCTTATCTAAAGTGTTGATAAAAGTTCGAAAAGGATTTTCAACATTTATATAAGTAATTTCTGTAATACCTAAAAAATTCTTTGGAATTATTGGATCTGAAAACGCATTGAAAAGAATCGTTACACAATCTGTGTCAGATAAGTTGAAATTCTCTTGGTTTAAAAATAAAAGAGATAAAATCCGTCTAATCTTAAGTAGATTATCTTTAATTTCTTTAAAATAGGTCATTCTGCTATTATCAATAAAAACTTTTTCTAAATGATAATTGCAGAAAAAATCATCGGGAACAGCAGAGACCACTATCGAAATTTCTGGTACAAAAAAATTGATTGGAAAGAACGATGAATTCGCTGATTTTTCGATACCAAATATCTTATAAAGTAAATTAATTTTAAAATTGTAATCCTGATCGTTTTTTCTATCGTAAAGAGCATTCTCAATTATTTGCCCGGTCTTCTCACTGGCATATTTCATCGTTGTATTCTATTTAAAAATTTTAAAAAAGTAGTCGTCTAATAAAATAGCTTCTATCATAATTGCAATTTTACCATCTATAAATATCCCCACGACAAACAGGTCCCATGCCGAAATAAATAGAGTCTGGGTTAGTGAGTTTTTTCTTACATTTTGAGCACTTACAATTTACAATTGACCCATAATAAGAGCATTCTCCCCCTTCCAAGAATTCAAATATATTAAACCGCATACGGTTAATAAAATCGTCTTCAACATAACCTAATTCATTAATCCTACCCTGAAGATAACGACGACTGTCGCATACTATCATGTAAGGTTTACTATTGTACTCCGAAACTTCAAAACCAATATACTTTGTTTGCCAACCTTTTGTTATTTTGATTGTGTCAAAATCTGGCTCGTGACTATCAATTGTAAACTCACTAAGATTTGGAAACGGTAAAAAATTTTCATCGGGACGTTTTTGAATGTTTAAATCGTGGATAAATGTAAGCATCGGTGATCCATATCGTGAAACAAGTTTATTACAAATAGTATGTAGAATATACCGTAGCATGAATGCCCGATCTACATTCTGGTGATATATTCTTTGAAATTCCCAGGCGAGTCGACGAACATTTATATTAGAAGCTTTTTCAATAATCCTTACAACCTGCGCATCAGTGAAATTTGTTGTAAATGAAGATGATGGATCTTCAAACTTGACCGTGCTGAAATAATCCTTTTCAAAATAGGATTTTCTTTCCGGCATAACTACTTTATCTGCTTCTTTTTTAACATTTTTCTCCTGTTTTAAAATCTCCAGTGAGGCAAAATCATTCAGTTTTCTCATCATTTAAAAAACGTTTAAATATTAATTACCAACTTATCGATTATAAAAACCAGAGTTTGTCTTTTCCGAATTCGGGGATTGTTGTGCCCTGGAAGTGCGGGAGCATTTCTGCGACCATTTCGGAGTACTTGAGGGTGACAGGCAGGTTCTGCTGTTTTACGGATTTCCAGTACATCCGGCTGAACTGGTAGACCTGATCAATAAGTTCCCGCGTGGTTCTTGTATCGTCGAGCAGATGTTTTTCTGAACAGAAAAGTTTCAGTTTAATAGGAAATGGATGTCCATCACCTGTCCTAAAGTAGGCGTCTGCGTAACGGGTATTATTGAAAAGAATGTATTGGCGGTAGCCAACATTGATAAATGTTCCGCTGAACGGCATAAGAACCGGATCGGCAATATCGAAAGCCGTAATGTCGGCAGATTCTGTCTTATTAACGGAAACAATAAATACAGGTATGTCTATTCCCAGATTCTTCAGTCCATTCTCGATGGGTTCCATTTCTTCCTTACTCATCGTTTTGTAGAAATGTATGACCAACCGTTTAAGTGTAGGATCCAGACTGGTGTACTGTTTCACTTTGTACATAATGGAACCTGCAAGCTCACGGGTCTGGTTTTCGTAAAAATGATCGAAACAGTTGAACTGTCCGGTATTATCGAAACTGAAAGCACTTGCAATGTATTTTATGCCGCTCTCCCTATTGCGGAAAGCACCAACGCCCACAATTAATTCTTTTTTAAGATCGGTATTAAGTTTCCACGGGATGCCGTCGAGTTTTGCTAAAATTGCGATTGCCATATTCAGCGCACTGTACTCAAAGGAAGCATTGTTCATGGTTTTCCGTGCATCAATGACCTGGGAGAGAATACCTCTATGTAACAACTCTTCCTTCAGGTGGTAGTACACCTTCAACTGTTCCGGTGTTGCGTTTTCTTTACTGAAAGGGCTTACATAAATGGCCACATAGCGAATGTTTTTCTCAGTCCGCAGGTTCTGGAGTCCTTCTTTAATCTCGGGCCATGGATTTTCTTTATCCTGAAAAACAATCTTCAGATTTTTGTCGGGATGATAAGGCGTGAGGATGAATTTATGGAGACCTTTGAATTCCTGGTGTTTTCCTTTAAAATAGTCGTGCAGCTTCATTACCGCTTCCTGATGGTCGGGGTGAAAGATATAGAAGAACTCGATCACCGCCGCATCAGAAACATCATAGGGGCCGTGGGCATTTAAACCTTTCATTGGTGATATGTCGGTTTCCCCATTTCCGAAGAGCATCCTGTTGCTTCCGCGACGTACCTCTCCAATTAATTTGTCGGGGACTTTGTAAAATCCCTCACCGGAAAGGTTTAGTATCCTTTTAAATTCTTCTTTATTTAGGTATTGGGACCAGATGTACTCAATTTCCTCCTTAAACTTCCTGTATTTGTTTCCGCGATCAGGCGCGTCTGTTTTCTCCTTCAATGCAGCTCTGATATCGAAGTTCCATACGGGATACACCTCTTCCAGATTTCTCCGAACCGAAACCGGAAGGTCTTCAAATCTGTAAAAATTATTTTCGTGTATTACCCAGTTCAGTGCCCTGGAAGGAATCTCTTCATGTAACTCTTCAACGGATTTCCTGAATACTTTTGAGGTAACTTTATAAATTACCATGAGTTCCCATCCTTCGGAAACAACTGATTTCTGGACTTTAAGCGAGAATTTCCTGTACAGGTCATACCTTCCGGACAGGTCTTTTTTTGCTGCAGGAAGCCACACTTCGGTAGATTCAATATAGTCGGGCATTACCAGACAGCCTTTTTCTCTGAAGTATGCCGCAACCAACGAGTTGCAGTATTTTTTGAGTATTGAAACCGTAAAGGCAGCGTTGTGAACGTTGCGCGATATTTCGGTTCCGTCTTTTTTAGTTTCGTACGTTTTCTCCGGAGCGGTCTTTTTAGTTACCGGTAAGAATCCTTCTTTTTCCTGTGTGAAGGAGGTCCAATAGTGTTCCTGCTCACCAAAAAACCCGACGACCTCATCCGGTACCGTTTTATAATACACCCTGACGAGCCCCTGCTCTTCGCGGTTGTTAAAATAAAAAGTAAGCTGCTCCGCTGGCAACTTAAAGGTAAGGATGTTGAAGTGGAGGTTTTGATTCATTGGTAATTTGTATTTTCATACCAATTTACCAAATTTTTTTATTACAATAAAAAGATTAACAGTAATGAATAGAAATAATCATCGGTAAAATTAATATTTATTGCATTCTCGATCGCCAACTGTGAATTTCATTTGTAATACCTGCTTTCCATTGTGGTGCCCGAGCGTTGCGCATTACCAAACATCTTTCTATCAGTGTTTTAAAATCTGAATTACTAAACCTTTTTAAGGATAATAACTCAAACACTGTAATAAAATCAGACAAAGTCATTGGAACAATGTTTACAAATTCCTCAGAATCCTGTTTATACCAAACACCAATTCGAAAAGTTTCTGCAACATTATTATCGACACTTGGCGCGATAAATAAGCAATAAACATCTTTATTAGGATATTCATCCTGGTATTGCACAGTATGTCTTCTAACAGGTTCGCTTTCTGCTGCCATTTGTCTATGGGAAGTTGTAAGTGTGACTTCAACAATCAATACATAAGTTTCAAACTCAATTACTAGATCAGCACCACCACCAGGGGCAGTATTCCTCGGTAAGAAATCCTGATCAACAGGAAAACGTCGGGTAGAATGTGCGGGAACAACAATTTCGTTAATTGCTAAGAAGCTTCGCCAAACTGCCCATTCGAGATAAGCTGGTTTGTCGTCAATCTCTAAATCTGCATCAGTATTTTCACCGTTGAGAGTACGCAGATAATTAAGTATATCAAGAACTGATTCATCAGATTGTTGTTCAATAGCATAGTCATCCTCCCTTTCCCAGTTATTATATGTAATCAATTCAAATCTGACCTCCTGTATTTCTTGTATTGGACTATCCATTGTCAGACTCTGAGCACGATTTAGTAATGAATTGCTTCGATCTCGAATAGAAGTTGCTAAGGTCTGTATTTCTGAAAGCGCAAACGCTTTATCATCGGTCGGTAGAGGATAAGTGTTTTTGTAAAAAAAATTGAGATACGGAATAGTGTCTTCTGAAACAATAAATTGGGGCTCCGTTTCTAATAATTTTTCTACATAACGCAACTTGTTTAGTCTAATAACTATTGTTTGTCCTATACGTGAAAACAAACCAGATAGTGAAAAATATCTAAAAGTAGTGTCGGCATAGTCATTTACAACAGAATTTGGATTTATTCCAATCTCTGTTCGCAAAGAAACTTTATATCTTTCCCGTAACGCTTTTCTTAATCTAGAGGTGGTACAGTTCGAAAGTTCAGAACGATATTGTAAAATTTGTTGGTAAATTTCAATAGGTAATTCTGGAGTATGATTTTGAAATTTATGCAGAAATAATCCTGTCTCAAATTTATTTAGTCCTGCTTTCCCATTCGCCTGGAGTAAAATTAAAACCTGCAGAAACAATATAAATGGTTTCATTTTCCCATCAGGAAAAGCACTTTCTAAAGGGTTGGGTAATTCATAACAGCAAAACTGTCTTGTGTATATTTCGTCAATCTCGGGTATTGACTTAGCGTTGATAAGTTTTTGCCCTGCGGGCGTTATTTGGTAAGCTGAATCAATTAAAGGTAATCCAATTCTACGAAAAAACTGCGCAGGAAGTTCATAAATGTCATTAACCTTATATTTTTCATAGCTGATAAAACCTAGCTGATAGAAGGCTGCCCGCCACTTCCTCCCGTTCCATTCTGAAGGTGCACCCTCATAGTCAAGAACTTCTCTTTCTTTGAGTTTGGCATGTAACCTTGTTTCTCTTTCAACGCCTTTTGCATTTCCTGAAAAACCTTCTTCAAGGTAAACTTTTAAAGCATTCTCGATTCTTTTGGGATTCCTAACAGTTGTGTTTCCTATATTCCAAACTCGGGGCATATAAATAATTTTATTGAGCTACAAACAAATATTCTTTTACTTTATTAGCATTATTACCAATTTTATGATTTTGATTGCCAAACGAATAAAGATAATCAATTTCATGAACGACCACGTCTTTTTTATGCTTTTTCAACATTACAAGTAATTCTTCTTTACTTGGAAGTGAATTGGAACTATAAGATATGGCAATAATAGAATCACTATAAGTATCAATTAAATTCTCAAAAGCCAGATATGTCTCCTTTTTAGTTGAGAAAGGAGAATGGTAGCTTTTAAATTTTTTAGTAGTTGTATTCTCCTGTATCTCTACACCTTTCCAATTACGAACTAAGCCTTCAACAAAATGGTACCTTCTTACATAATCGTTGTCTGAATTTGGAGTATAGTAAGGAGGATCTAGATAGATAAGATCTGTTTCGACCTTTAAATTTTGGGCTGACTCATTATGGGAATAACATTCTGCATCGCCACTGAACACGGCATCATTAAATAATTTAACATTTAATACAAAATGTTCCTTTAATGAAAGTCGCATATCTTTTCGCCCATCATCATATCTTTCGCCAGTAAAAGTGAAAATACCCCGTGCCCTTTTCTTCATGCATGATCGAGCTAAGGCCGAAAGTGCAATTGCTCTTTTATATTCCGAATCAAGTAAATCTATATTGAATCTAACCCTATCTAAAAACATATTGTCTTCATCACTAAAATATAATCCCTTAAATTTATTTGTAATAAAATTTTGGTCATTTTTGTGATTAAGTAAAAATTCTACTTCACTATCACTGACGTTTTCAGAGGAATTTTCAATTAAGGCTTTTGAAATTAAATAGCTGAAGGTTAAAAAATCATTTGTAATTACCTTTTTTCCGACAGTTTTAAAAAGATATGAAACTACATTGCTACCTGCAAATGCGTCGTAGAATGTATTAAACTCATAACCCTCTAATATTCGTAAAATATTTGGAATCAATTTGTTTTTACTCCCCATATACCTTGTGCCGGGAAATTTATTAAACTTCTCGGTATCATTAATATATTCAAACAAATTATCCACGGTTTCCTCCAATTACAATAATATCTTTTCCAGTTCTGGTTTTAGCATTGCTGCTTATCATCCTTTTTGTCTCAATTATTTTAATATCATAATCGGAGTAAAGATCTAAAATTATCTCATGATCTGAATTAGTCAATAAAACATTACATCCTAAATTAACAAGTCGATCAAACTCATTTTTCAAATTAATTTGGTCTTCAAGGTAAAAAAATTCCTTGGTGTATCTCTTAAAATCCGAATTTTTTCCGACCGGATAATATGGAGGGTCTAAAAAGATGAAATCATCATTTTCTGCTTTCTTTTTTAATACACTTAAGTAATCTCCTAGTATTATTTCGGTATTTACTAAAAATTCGCTGGCGTCTTTTAATACTTCCTTATTTAGAAAATTTGCATTGCCTTTGCCATATGGCACGTTAAAATGACCATTTTTATTTACTCTATACAAACCATTGAAACATGTTTTGTTAAGATATATGAGCCTGGCTGCAATAAAAGCATCCGCTAAGTCTGAACTGTGCTTTGCTCTTATATCGTAGTAGAATTCTGGTGTATTTTCGAAGCTAGAAAGGATTTCAATTACTTCATCAAGATTATCTCTAATCTGTTTGTATGTTATAACTAATTCAGGATTGGAATCAGAAATAATTGATGACTCGGCATTTAAACTAAAATACATTGCGCCGCCCCCAATAAAAGGCTCTATATACTTATTAAAATGTGTAGGCGCGAACTTATGTAAATAAGGCAATAACTGCGTTTTACCACCCGCCCATTTTAAAAATGGTTTGATTCCTAACGAATTTTTAAACAACCCAATAGGCTCTTCAACTATATTATTTGAGATTTGAGATTCTTTGTACATACTTTACTAACTTAACTTCTGGAACTATAATAAATTAATTTATTATTAAATCCCGTTTATTCATTCTTAAAATAATATCCTAAATTACTCTCATGCCGGGAATATTATTAAATTTTAATTCGCGATTCAAGCACATCTTGTGGATGGTCATTTTGGATATTAACTATTTAGTAGAACAGAAGGAAACATGCAAATGGACTAATTTTATCTATAATCAATCGCATACCAGTTTCCTACACTTTCAAAAATATATTAAATAATATCATCTAATACTATCTTCGCACTAAATAGATTTAAGAAATATTTACATATTTGCAATTACTCGTCAAATATATGGAAGATTAGCGCGATAATTTACACAATGTATTTAAAATTATTGTGTAAGAATATTAAGGATTTAAAGGAAACTGAGGACTAACCGTCCTCAACTTCCTTGGTTTCCTCACCTTCCTCAACTATTAGATTAATATAATCATCCTGCGCTTCGTGATGAATCAAACCCGCTTTCTTAAATGAAGCGATGTACCCTTCCGCAGTCTTGCCCGGAATGCCGTATCCCGATGCTACTTCCAAATACTTCTGGCGGTTGAAGTTTCGCGGTAAACTGTTCAGGAACTTCTCTTTCTTGTTCATCTGCTTCTGGGGCTTAATCTCATGGGGCAATTCGTTGTAGACTTTAGCGGAATGCTTCACCAGTACTTTTATCATCGCAATGGCTGTATTGAAGTCCTGTTCCTCACAAACCATCGTTTCGGAAATCTCCCCATGTTCCAGGATGCGCAAAACTGAGAGAATCATGGCAAGGCGAAAGGCAATGAGTCCGAGCCTTCTAACAGAACCCATGTAATCCAGTCCCTTCAAACTGATATACATCGTCTGAATCTCGGCGAATAATTCATTGAACTTCATTTTCTGCTCTTCTGTTAAAGTAAACTTGATGTCGGGATTTCGCATCAGATTACCGTACAGGGCATAGAACTCATTTCCCAAATCATCAAAGTACGCTTCCAATCCGTTCTCCGCAGCAGATTCAAAAACATTCTTCCAGACTGGGCGAACATTCATCGAATAAAACATAAACCGTGAGAACAAACCATTCTCCGCACTGGGAATCAAGGCAGCCACCTGTTGGGGAGTACCCGAAAGTACCGCTGAAAGGCAGGGATTCTCTATATCCACATACTCACGGTCTGTACGCCTGTAGTAGGAAATGGTTTCGTGATGATAAGCCTTGCGGAATCCGTCGCTGTAATTACCATAATCACTCTTGAATGCCTGGGCAAGGGTATCGCCTTCGGTCTCGAAAATCAGTCCACGCCCATCGCTGTCGCCCAACAACTGGTAGGCTCCCGTGGAAGAGTTATTTGCCGGAATAAAAAGTAGTTTTTCAGGCGGTTTGGCAGGTTTCTCCGCACTTTCATCTTTACCCTTTGCCGCGTTGTACTGGGCCATTTCTATTTCATACCGTTGTTTCAGTTCCTTCGCACGGTCACGCAATTCCTTGTGAACTGGATTCACCAGCTGCCGGCAATGGATGAGACGGCCTTTGCCTGCAGACGCCTGGGCGGTAATGAAGAGGAAAAGATTCGGAAATACCTTCCTGCCGTCATAGATTCCATAGAGTTTCGGGAGACAGGCACTCATTGCCGTAATGCTGCCCAGCAGCAGAATATCCCGTTCCTCATTTGAAGCCGCCACCTGCACTACCCTTTTGAGGAATTCAGGAAGTTGAGGAAACAGGGAATCGGGAAAGTTTGGAAGTGTGACTTTCTGCCCCAACATCTCACCACCGGTGAACTCCCCGGTAAATTCGCCACTTATCTCCCCTGCCTTTTTTTCCGAAGTTTTACCGTATTTACCAAGGGAAATATCGATTCCGGCATCCTTTGCCCTGAAGAAAAAGGATTTGATAGTAACGCCACTTTTCTTCGATCTAAGACACTGCGTAAATTGCCTGTCGCATTCCTCAGCATTATAGCCGGGATGCATGGCGCTTGCCCTGTGGAACAGATCCCTGCCGCTTTCGCCAAACTCTTCGGAAAGGGCAAAGCCTATATTTATCCAGTCCTGGTAGGATTGAGTAAGGTCAATTCCTTTTTTCTCCAGTTCACGGATTATGGTGTCCGCTTCTTCATATACCGTATTGGGTATGGTGTTTTCTGTATGTTTCACTTTTTGTGCAGGAACGGCTTCTGTGAGCCATTCTTTTGGATTGAATATCTTTTGCATCTTGTTTTACAGGTATTTGGGATTAATATAAACCTCGCTGTCGTGAGGGAGGAAACATGCACGGGAAATATCCTTCCCGGACTGATCTACGGTTAAACCGTAGGCAGCTTTCATATAATTGGATACCGCCTGGAAATATTCGTGGTGCGGTGCCTGCCGCAGGTCTATGGGAATTATCCATTTAAGACCTTCTCCTGATGGGGAAACAAAGAGCATTTCTGTTTCAAAGTATTCATCCTTCAGCAGTTTTTCTTTCAGTGCCTGGGTTTCCTCTAAATGATCCAGATCTATTGTCAGTAATCCGGAATGGTTCTTTAATTCCGCATCGCTGCGTTTATGAAAGGTGCCTGAAAATGTGGCATAGTGAAAGTTCTCTGCTTTAAATTTCCGTGCTTCCTTTCCATCCGTAATACTTCTCAGTTTTTCTGTCTGCGTTTTGAATGCTTCACTTCTGATCTTGTTATAAACCTGCACGAGGGAGAGTTCCTTATGAGGAACCGTGTTCCGTACGGGATTCAGGAAATAACTGACCATAGGCGCATCCATTGTGCGTTCGATGAGCTTCTGAGCATTTTCCGACAGCAACGGTTTTTTATAGAAATTCTTTTCTTCATCCAGCCGCAGGTGCATGACTTCATTAATCTTATCCAACAGTTCCTGACCGCTAAGGTTAAAAGCCAGTTCGGCAAAATCGAATACATCGCCCTGGAATTCCCAGTTTTCGGAATCGGTGTGCCGGGCGCATCCATCAACAATCTTCACTACCAGCGTTTCCCTGTCGTGATTGAAGGGATTCTTTGTGGGTTTGCAGTCCCTTCCCGAAAGGGAAAGGACCGTGTCACCCGGATAGTGTTTCCGTAGGATAAACGCATAGATGATCAATCCGTAATGCGTCTTATCCAGTATCGTTTTTCTTGTCGCCTTCATCTTACTTCCTTTTTGACCTGGTGTAGTTGGATTCCAGCAGTTCATGAATATCGGTCACTTTGTAGTAAAATTTCCCGTTTATCCTGCTGTACGGCAGGGTTCCGTTATCGCGCAAAGTCTGGAGGGTGCGCTGGCTCATGTGCAGAATCTGCAACACTACCTGAGCATCTACCCATTCGTCTTTCAGTTGATTCAATGATGATTTCATCATGAATTTCATCGCTGCCTTAATCTCCCTGACATCCTGTGTCATTGCGGCTATCTGGTCTAATTGTGTACTCATAGCTTTATCCTTCCTTTAGAGATTAAATAGTCAGCTGCCCTGCGGTCGATTTCATCCTGGGAATCGGAGCGGTTGCGGAGCAACCATGCATCGAGTTCTGCCCTGCGGAAGTAGATTTTCTTGCCGTTCGGTTTATAGTACGGTATTACGCCATTGCTGGTCATCTTGTAGAGATGCGACTGGGAAAGTTCCAGGTATCTGCATGTTTCGTGGAAGTTGAGTACCTCCTTTGTGTATAAGCCCTGGGATTCTATCATTTTCTGAATCTCGTCAAGGCGTTCTAAAATATGATCCATTGTAATTATTTTTAAAAATTAGAAATGGACTTTTGGCCAAAAGTCATAATCATCAGCTGATTACGGGAGTAAAATTATAGCCTAAAGGAAGGGGTTATTGGGGCGGAAGGTCTTGTGGAGTGGAGAGTGGAGAGTGGCGAGTAGGCAAAAAAAGAAAAAGACCTTGTTTACAGTAAACAAAGTCTAAAAAAGAAGAAAAAATATTTTTTAAATAGGAGTGGCGAGTGCTTTAAATCAGGTCCTTGACAACTATATCCAATTCCTTATAACTGAGTTCCGGTCTTTTCAATTTCCTTACCTTTTGCATGTCGAACGGATCACCACATTCATTAACGAAACATTTTTGTGCAATTGACCACTGATTGTGTTCCAGGTTCGCAAGAAGTTTATGTTTTGTAATGAGTAAATAGATAAAATAATAAAGTTCCGATCTGTTACCCATCCAGACAATCGGTTTTGTAATTTCTCTACCTGAGAAAACCTTTCGAAATACAGTGACTGGGACATCCTTATGAATGAAACCTTTGCTCCTCAACTTATCAAATGCATCGTTGAGTTTTTCTCTCCCTTCATCATAATCAATATAAGACAGTGATCCGGGAACTACATCTGAATTTGTTTTTTTAGGAGGGACAACTGTGCGTTCTGTTTCAACTGCATCCACGGTAAGTACAGGAGTTAAAGGAATGATATTCGGAACCGGTTCGTTCAGCAGTTGGGAATAGAAGTCTTCCGCTATCAATATATCACCGCGATACTGTTTAAATTCATCCTGTATTTCCAGATATATCTGCATGTATGCGAGTTTAAGAAACTGGATTATATAGGTATTGGTTTTATGTTCCGAATTTTCTGGGGTCGGCACAAAATTGTTGCTGATATAAACCGGAGCATAATCCATTTCCTTAATCAGTTCCCCCACCCTGCGGAGCCGATTTTTAAGATTCTTATCCAGCAATTCATCGAGAAGGAATAAAATAATACTTTCGTCGGTTTCTGCGGCAATTTGTGTAATATTCTCTGATATAAGATCTACCACTGCATTATTGATCAGACGTACATAATATTTAGTCTTATTATTAAAAGGCCGCGGAAAATCAATCTTATACTTCAAAGGGATTGCTGGTTGTTTTTCTTTAACACCCGCAAGTTTTGCAGTATACTTTTCATCACTGCCGGTATCATCCAGCCATGGACTTAATTGCAACTGTAGGATTTCGTACAGGACATCACTGGCATTACTCATAGGTCAAGTTTTATCTTGTTAGCTGCTTCAATCTTCTTGGAGTCAATCACCTTAGCGTAAATCTGTGTGGTACGAAGTTCCCTGTGGCCTAGCATCTTGGAAACGGTATAAATATCTGTTCCTGCCGCCAGCTGTAAAGTAGCATAGGTATGCCGGGCGCAATGGAATGTAATGGTCCTGGATATACCGGCAGCCATCATCCACTGCTGCAGTTTAAGATTGTACCAGGCTGAATAGCGTAAATTAGTAAAGACCTTTTCCCCTGGCGCACCACGTTCTCCGAGTAAACCGATTGCCTGTTCTGAAACCGGAAGGGTTTCTGCCCCTTTGGTCTTTTTCTGTATGAATCTGATATGATGCCCTATTTCGGCTGAATACTGGATTTCGGACCATAAGAGTTTCTGACAGTCAGACCAGCGCAAGCCTGTTAAAGCTGAGAAGAGGAAAGCGGTTTTGAGAATCGGTATTTCACATTCTGCTTTTGCAGCTGCCTGCAGTTCCGCAAGGCTCAGGTATTCCCTCTGCGGCTCTCCCTGTTTGAAACCATCTACTCCCTCGGCAGGATTCACCGGCAGAATCTTATCCCTCACGGCCTGTTTCAACGCTGACCTGAATTTATTGAAGTAGGAGTATTTGGAATTCTGGGATAATTTAACTCCCTCTGATTTGGTGTCTACATTGGCGAGATAATCTTTGAAGCGTTCAACGAAGTCCCGGTCAAGGTCTTCAAATAACAATTCTTTGCCCACGTATTTTTCCAGATGCTTATACATCGACATCCAGTTACCGTAATTGCCATCACTGGTCGTCTTTTTCTCCGCAAGGCCTTTGATGTAATCCAGCGCATTCGCCTTTAATTTTTCATTGTCTCTGAAACCGTAAATGCCATTCTGGATTTCAATCTGTCTCTTTGCCCTTACGCTTTCTGCCAGCTGCAAGGTTTTTTTATTAAGTTCCCTTTCATCCTTTGTCTTTGGATTGGGGTTCAGGTACAGTTTCAGGTACTCCGCTTTGCGTTTCCCTTTGTGGTAATAGTCCAGGTAGAGACTGGTCTTTCCACCCTGGTTGCGTTCTCTGAGTGTTACTTTCATATCTGTGATTTTATGTTCCTGTCAGGGAGTATTGGAGTTCTGTTTCTAGAAACAGATTTTGTTTCTAAAGCAACAATACAGTAACAAATATACGTAAAAAGATACAAATAACAACTAATCAATCAGAAATTATTTTTTATAAACCACTGATTTAAAGGGCTATTTGAGTGTTTATAGGGTGTAATTACTTTCCGATACAGAACTTCGAGAAAATATTCCCCAGCACTTCGTCATTTGTAAACTCACCGGAGATCTCACCAAGGTATTCCAAAGCGTTTCTTAACTCGTAAGCAAGAAGTTCAGTGGAGATTTTAGAGGTTACCGCATCTTCGACCCTTTTCACGGAATCCAGCGATTTCTGCAACGCTTCATAATGACGCTGATTGGTGATCACGACATTGTTTTCAGCGGTTTTCAGCTGTTCAACATAGGAAGACAGTTCGTTCTTTAAATCCTGAAGATTCTGGTTCTCCAGTGCGGAAATTTTAATGAAATCAAAGGCCATCGGAATCTCATTCCGGAACACCGCTTCCATCTTTTCGTGCTGTTCAGGAATCACTTCATCTATTTTTGTCGCACAGATAATAATTTTCAGATCATCCCTGAGCAATGGCTTCAGCATGAGGAAATCCTCAGTAAAATCTGTTGTAGCCGCATCAGCAAGATAAATAAGGATATCTGCCTGCTCCACTTTTTCAATGGCTTTTTTAACGCCGATCTTTTCAATTTCATCTGTCGTTTCCCGCAAACCTGCAGTGTCAATCAACCGGAATGCGTTTCCTTTGATATGGAGGATTTCTTCAATGGTATCGCGGGTGGTTCCGGCAATATTGCTTACAATCGCGCGCTCTTCTTTCAGTAAAGCATTCAGAAGCGTGGATTTTCCGGCATTGGGCTTCCCCAGAATGGCTACGGCGACCCCGTTTTTCACTGCATTTCCGTACTGGAAACTGTCGATCAGTGATTTCAGTTTGTCCTCAATTTTATGAATAAGAGACATAAGAGCACTGCGGTCTGCAAATTCCACATCTTCTTCCGCAAAATCGAGTTCCAGTTCAATTAAAGAAACAAAGTTCAGCAGATCGGTCCTTAGGATTGATATTTCGTTGGTAATTCCTCCCTTCAACTGATTGACGGCGACTTTTCTGGAAGCTTCGTTTTCACTCGCAATCATGTCTGCAATGGCTTCTGCCTGAGAAAGGTCAATTCTGCCGTTCATGAAGGCACGCATGGTAAACTCCCCTGCCTTGGCCATTCTTGCTCCGTTTTTAATCAGCACTTCAAGGATCTTTTTCCCGATGTAGGGTGAACCGTGAAAAGAAATTTCCACCACATTCTCTGTAGTAAACGTTTTGGGCGCCAAAAATACAGAGACCATAATCTCATCAATAATTTCGTCTCCATCCACGATATAACCGTAGTGTACGGTATGGCTTTTCTGTTTTTCGAGATTCTTGCCCTTGAAAGTTTTCTGGGCAATGCGTACTGCATCTTCACCGGAAAGCCGGATGATGCCCAGGGCTCCTATTCCGTTGGCGGTGGCTAATGCGCAGATGGTATCGTTATTCATGCTGCAAATTTAGCAAAACTTAAATACTTATTTTTTATCCTGTTTTGTTTTGAATAAATCTGCTAAGGTGGCCGGCTGGAATATTGAATTGGATTCCCACACTCAACGAATGAATATTCTTAAATACTTTGCGCTCTTAATTGTTAAAAACGTTAAATTTCTTTAAATACTTTCAATTTTTAATAATTGGCATTTAGATTGAGTAGGTATTCGGTATAACAATCCAAAAATTAAAAAAATGAACAGATTAATGATCGCAGGTATGTTTTTCGCGGGAATCGCGTTGGTATCTGCACAGGAAACAAAACCAAAAGAGAAAGAAGAGGTTAAAAAAACTGCTAACATCCCTCAAACCATTCATAATGTGGTAGACCCGAATCACAAACAGCACAATGGATATAAGGTAAAGAAAAAAACCAAAAAAGGAAAAAAATACGTAAAAAGGGTGAATACCATTCAAAACAAGGCGACAATTAAAACCAAAAACGCCGGGGAAATGGATAAGGAAGTAAAAACCGTTCCTATTAAATAAACGTCAGAACAAAAAAAAGTGCAGAACTCTCTGCACTTTTTTTATTTATTTTCCTGTTTAAATAGATTTCACCAGATCCAAGAACCATTCTTTTACTTCCCCTTCCAGATCTGCTGACAGCTTTTCTTCACACCACTGGTGATAAGCATTCAGCCACTTTCTTTCAGGCTCCGTGAGCAGTGAGGTTTCAATGACATTTCTGTCGAAAGGACAGATGGTTAAGGTTTCAAATTCGTAGAAAGTCCCGAATTCGGTTTGCTCAGCTTCTTTCACGGCAATCAGGTTTTCGTGACGGATTCCGTAGTGGTTTTCCAGATAAAACCCGGGTTCGTTGGAGATCACCATTCCCGGAATAAGTTCCTGGAAATTCATGTCTTTACGGATGTTCTGAGGACCCTCGTGAACATTCATAAAGCTTCCTACGCCGTGTCCTGTTCCGTGGTTATAATCCTTACCTTCATTCCATAATGCCAGTCTTGCAAAAGCATCCAGCTGAACGCCTCTTGTTCCTTTCGGGAATTTCACCATTGAAAGCTGAATCATTCCTTTCAGCGCAAGCGTGCAGTTATGCCTGAATTCATCAGAAACACTTCCCAAAGCCAGCGTTCTGGTAATATCAGTGGTTCCTTCAAGATATTGTCCTCCTGAATCTACGAGAATAGTAGATTCATTGGTAACGGATTTACTGCCTTCCTTTGGAGCAGAATAATGCATGATAGCGCCATTTTCAATATAGCCAACAATGCTTCCGAAACTTTCGCCTACAAAGTTTTTACCTTCTTTTCTGAAACCGTACAGCTTTTCACCAATTGAATATTCAGTCATCGGTTCTTTTCCTGCCTGATGCGTGAGCCAGTAAAGGAATTTCACCATCGCCACGCCGTCGCGCTGCATCACGGTTCTGAAACCTTCCAGTTCGGTTTCATTCTTTATGGCTTTCATCAGGTTTCCCGGAACCGGTGCTTTGATGAAGGTATTGTTTTCCTTCAGGGATTCAAATATGGACTGGTTGCTGTTCGGAGAAATTAATATTTTTTCATTCTTAATATTGCTAAGCTCTGTAAAGAAATCTTCATAAGGCATCATTTTCACCAAAGATTCATCCATCTGCTTTCTCGCATCAACATCCAGTTTTTCCAGATCGACAAACAGTTTTGTCTCATTCTTACTCAAAATGATATATCCTAAAAATACCGGGTTGGACTGTACGTCGCTTCCCCTAAGGTTTAAGGTCCACGCTACATCGTCCAGGCTCGAGATAATATGAACTGATGCGTTCAGGTCTTCCATTTCCTGACGGATGTCTGAAAGTTTCTGTGCCACCGATTTTCCGGCTCTTTCTACAGGATGCACAAACACAGGGTTTTTCTTTGCTCCCGGATTTCGCTCCGTCCAGATCTCTTTCAGCAAAGGATGATCAACCAGTTTAATATTTTTAGCAGAAAGTTTTTCCTGCAGCATTTCCCAGTTCGTGTTGGAAGTGGCCAAAGCATTGACGGCAACGGTTCCGTTTTTTGGAATTTCAGAAATAATCCAGTCGATATAATTAGGAGTTCCTTCCTGTCCGTCTTTCATTAATGCGATCCCTGAATCTTTAAGCTCCAGAGGTGCCTGAACGAAATACCGTCCGTCCGTCCATAAACCGGCGTTATTCTGGGTCACCACCACAAAACCGGCCGAACCGGTAAACCCGGAAAGCCAGCTTCTTTCCTGCCATTCGCTGGGTAAATATTCGCTCATGTGGGGATCTGCGGAATAAACAATGAAAGCATCAATCTGGTTTTCTGTCATTTTCCGGCGCAGTGCCGCTATTTTTTCTGCTGAGGTCATAATCTAAATTTTGTGTGAATTTACGAAGAAATTGAGAATTGTGGAATGTAATACATTCAAATTATTCAAAAGCGAAAGTATGATGACTGTGGACAGCCAAAAAAAAGCATACTGAAACCGAATTCAGTATACTTTTATAAATATTGGCTTTTAAAACCTGTGATAAGGATTATTTACCCGCAGCTTTCATTGCCGCTTCTTTCGCTTTAAATTCCTGGAATTTCGCTTCTTTTTTGTTGGAAAGGTAAAGTCCTTTTAACAGAGAAACTGCATCCACGCTGTTCTGGTCATTTTCATACCATTTTTCTGCATATGGTAAAGCAGCAGCCAGCCTCAATCTTCTTGCCTCGATAATTTTGTTGGCAGCTTCCGTTTTACCGGCTTTTTTTGCGGTGTTATAATCATCAATCGCTTTGGCATCGTCTCCCATTGTCAAATAGGTAAGATTCTGCCACGCCTGTGCAAAATTAGGCTTAAGTTCGGTGGCTTTTTTATAAGAAGCTACCGCATCGTTTACGGTTGCAGGATCTTTACTCTGCAGTACTCCTAAGTTATACCAGTTATTGGCATCACTTGGGTTTTTGGTAATCTGGGTTTTAAGATTGGAGACAAACTCATCCATTTTCCCTGATTTGAAGTAAGCGGTTCCCTGCAGTTCTGTAAGTTTCGCACTTGAAGGGAATTTTTTCAGACCTTTATCAATAAAAGTAAGGGCTTCGTCATTTCTTCCGTCTTCAATTAGCAAAGCAGCGTTGGTTTCGAAAAGTTCGCGCTCGATACTTGGAGAAGTTTCGGTTTTAAAATCGGTGTAGTCAGAAGACTCACCCATTTTTTTATAAAGATCCCATGAGGTTTTATCCAAAGAATCTACCGCACCGGTTTTTTTGTTCTTTGCAACATAAGTGGTATTAACGCCGGTATATCCTGAATTGATCAATTCGTTATATACGCCGATCGCTTCCGCCTTTTTGTCTGCCAAAGCATAATTAAGTCCGGAATAGTACAGGTACTGTTTGTTATCCTGACCGCCCGCCTTCAAAAGATCATATACTTCTTTGAACTTCGGTGCAGCCGCAGTATAATTTTTAGCATTATATGCTTCCATTGCAGTCTTGTTCGCAGCTTCAATTAAAGGATTAATGGTGTTTCCTATTTTCCCCGTTAACGTGGTAGTATAGGTTTCCTCCTTCAGCCCCTGAATTCCTGACTGATCTGCATCTGCTTTCCCTACAAAATACACTTTGTTTTTGGAAGCGTCTTTACCGGCATAGATTTTAGATTTTCCCAGGTCACTCATTTTTGCAAGATACGTTGCACCTTCAGCGTTTTTCCCTGATTTCAACAGTGCCAGACCTTTTGCATAATAATACTGCTCCTGAAGAGAAGGTTCCAATAAGTAAGTCTTGCCTCCCATCACTGCTTCTGCTGCTGCAAGCTGCGAATTGGTGGCTGCCACGTCTCCCGCATCAATTGATTTCACAGCTGCTGCGATTTCTTTCTTTTGTGCCAATGCAAAAGTCACGGAAACTAAAGCAATGCTTAAAAATATCTTTTTCATTATATTTAATTTAAAAAAAATTGGTTTTAATTATTATTCTCCGTCTTCAGATTCACCTTCGTTTTCTTTTTCTTTCTCTATCCTGCTGTTTTCCTCTGCTTCTTCTCTTTCAAGATTTTTCAGATACTCTGCATCACCCATGTTGCTAATCGCATTATCACCGGTTTGCGGAGCATCCTTGAATTCCGGAAGTACAGAATCTACAGCACCTGGAAGTGTTCCTTCAGCATTTTCCTCCTCCATTTCTTCAACTTCCGCCACATCTTTATCCATCTCTACTTTAGCGATGGCAGCAATCTCATCATTCTTTTTCAGGTTGATCACTTTTACCCCCTGAGTATTTCTTCCCATCACGCGCATTTCGTCCATTCCCATTCTGATGGCAACTCCGGATTTGTTGATGATCATTAATCCGTCTTCATCGGTTACATTCTGAATAGCGATCAGATGACCTGTCTTTTCAGTAATGTTTAAGGTAATAACACCTTTTCCGCCACGGTTGGTTACCCTATAGTCTTCCACTGCCGTACGTTTACCGTAGCCTCTTTCAGAAACCACCAAAACGGTCTCATTCTCCACATCATTTACTACAATCATGCCAATAACCTCGTCATTTTCTTCGAGAGATATACCGCGCACTCCAATGGAGCCACGTCCTACTGCTCTTGCTTTTTCTTCAGGGAAACGGATACATTTTCCGTTCTTGGTGGCGATCATAATTTCGGAATCTCCGTTCGTAAGTCTTGCTCCCAGTAATTGGTCATTATCACGGATTTCAATTGCATTTACCCCGTTTGTTCTCGGTCTTGAGTAAGCTTCCAGAGAAGTTTTCTTGATGGTACCGTTTTTAGTAATCATCACCACATTCATCTGGTTGACATATTCAGCATCCTTCAGGTCATTAGTTCGGATATATGCTTTAATCTTATCGTCCGGTTCAATATTGATGAGGTTCTGAACAGCTCTTCCTTTCGAGGTTTTTGAACCTTCAGGAATTTCGAATACCCTCAGCCAGAAACATTTTCCTTTTTCTGTGAAGAAGAGCATATACTGGTGATTGGTTGCTGCCACAATATACTCAAGGAAATCTTCATCCCTTGTGGTCGCGGCACGGTTTCCTACACCTCCTCTGCTCTGTACTTTATACTCGGAAAGAGAGGTTCTCTTGATGTAACCCGCATGGGAAATCGTAAGCACTACTTTTTCGTCCGGAATTAAATCTTCAATAGACATTTCGCCTCCTGAATAATCAATTTCTGAACGTCTTTCGTCACCGTATTTTTCTTTCATATCAAGAAGCTCCTCCTTAATGATCTCGAATCTTCTGGATTCGTTTGCAAGGATATCTTCAAAGTTCTTGATTAAGTTCATGATCTCGTCATACTCCGCACGGATCTTGTCGAGCTCCATTCCGGTAAGTCTCGCTAATCTTAAATCAAGAATGGCCTGAGACTGAAGGTCAGAAAGATCGAACTCTTTCATCAACCCTTCCTTAGCTTCTGCCGGGTTGGAACTGTGACGGATTATCGCAATAGCTTTATCCAGATCATCCTGAGTACCGATCACTTTCATGAAACCTTCAAGGATATGCGCTCTCTCTCTGGCTTTTTTAAGTTCGTATTCGGTTCTTCTGATGACGATTTCATGGCGGTGATCCACAAAATGATGAATGATATCTTTAAGATTCAGCTGCTCGGGTCTTCCTTTTACCAGCGCAATATTATTCACACTGAAAGAAGTCTGCAGCGAAGTATATTTGTAAAGCATATTGAGCACTACATTCGGAATCGCATCATTCTTGAGCTCATAAACAATTCTTAAACCCTGTCTGTCAGATTCGTCACGGATTTCATAGATTCCCGGGATTTTATCATCTTTTACAAGTTCTGCAGTTCTCGCAATCATTTCCGCTTTATTCACCTGATACGGAATTTCCGTTACGATGATCGCGTTTCTGTTCCCTACTTCCTCGAAATTCACTTTCGCACGGAGAACAATTCTTCCTCTTCCGGTATGGAAAGCATCACGGACACCATCGTAGCCGTAAATAATTCCACCAGTTGGGAAATCGGGAGCGATGATGTGCTTCATCAGCTCATCTATGGTAATGTCTTTATTTTCTACATAGGCAACAATGGCATCAATACTCTCAGAAAGATTGTGAGGGGCCATATTGGTCGCCATCCCTACCGCAATACCTGAGGCTCCGTTAACCAGAAGATTCGGGATTTTTGTAGGCATAACGGAAGGCTCCGTCATTGAGTCGTCAAAGTTATTCTGAAAATCTACAGTGTCTTTATCTAAATCTGCTAAAATATCGTCAGCAATCTTTTTTAATCTTGCTTCTGTATAACGCATTGCTGCAGGCGGATCACCGTCCATGGAACCAAAGTTACCCTGCCCGTCAACCTGCGGATAACGCAGACTCCAGGGCTGTGCCATACGGACCATTGCGTCATAAACTGAACTGTCACCGTGCGGGTGGTATTTACCAAGAACATCACCGACAATTCTCGCAGATTTCAAATGTTTTCTGTTTGAAAAAACGTTCAAACCATACATTCCGTATAAAACTCTTCTGTGTACCGGCTTCAAGCCATCTCTTACATCTGGTAATGCTCTGGAAACAATTACCGACATCGAATAATCGATGTAAGAGGATTTCATTTCATCAACAATGTTGATAGGAATTAACCTTTCTCCTTCTTTATGCATATTTTTTTTTAATAAAATGAAAATCAAACAGTTACAAAACCGCATGACTGTTCTTTCGTTTCTGATTTTAAGAACGTGCTAATTTACGAAAATTTTACCGATTTTTGCGCTAGAATTTTTCAACAATAAATCATAAAAAAAGTTAAAAACTATGAGCGTTTTAAGTCTGACATTTCACTCCACAGAAAAAATTAATGAAAGCTGGGAAAACTATATTGACAGCAACCTTTATCCAATGATTGAAAACCTTATGGATGTTGAAAAATACATTCTTTCGCAAGTAGAGAGCGAAATGATTAATGAAGGCAAAAATACCAATCTTCTGCTGGTTTTTGACAACTCCGAAAAGCGTCAGGATTTTATTGAAATTGAGATGAAAAACATTGTAGAAAGAATTGAACAGCATTTTGGACAGGAAGTGATGGTATTTGTCACCTTTTTAAACCCCCGCAGATCCAAGTTGGATTAAAAAATTTCAACATTCCACTCAAAAGACTGCGCGGCGTAGGGCTCCAAAACCTGAATCCCTTCTTTTTCCTCGATTTTTCCAGTCGAATGGTGGCTGTCGGCAATTCCCAGCCAGGGTTCAATACAGATAAAAGGAGCATCTTTTTTTGTCCAGATTCCCAAAAAAGGAAAATCAGGAAAACTCACTTTCAATTGCGGAGATTTATCTTTCAGTAAAGTCAGAGAAGAGGTGGCTGAATCTTTCAAAACAATCGCGTCATTTTCAAACAGGGAATAATTTAAAGGCAGAATTCTCCCTTCCAAAACCACTTCCCGCGTCTCCCCAGAAAACAGATTATTCTCCAACTGATGACTCGTCAAATTTTCCTCACGGTCAAATTCCAAAGCGTAATCTTCAATATTTCCATTCACCGAAAATGCCGGATGTGCACCAATAGAATAATACATCCTGTCACTTGAAGCATTACTCACGGTGTATTTTACAAATATCTGATTTTGAATTAAATAATATTCTATATTTAAAGTAAATTCGAATGGATAAACTTTTAAAGTTTCTTCTGAATATTTCAAAGAAAAAACAGCTGAATCATCCGCTTTAGCGATCAGTTCAAAATCACATTCCCGTGCAAAACCATGTCTTGGAAGTTGATATTTTTTGTTCTCGTATTCATAGAAATCATCTTTTAATCCCCCGATAATCGGAAACAAAACCGGTGACGTTTTGTCCCAGAAATTCTCACCAATCTCCCAAATAAAATTTTTCCCGGCTTTCTCAACCGACACCAATTCGGCTCCTTTGTGATTAATTTTTGCTTTTAAAAACTGGTTCTGAATAGTGGTTTTCATCCAATATTGATATTAAATTACCTCCAGAAACCTCATGGTATCCACATTATCCGCATAAGTATCCAAACCGGGATTCTGGGCAGCTCCCAAAGGAATTGAATTCAGGCCTAATTCAGATTTCGCAACAATTGTCTGGATATTTTCTTCGTTTTCTTCAATGAATTTCCGCACTTCTTCTACCTTCGAATATCTGGAAAAATTAATCACTGAAAGCGGAGAAAAAAGATCATCATCTTCTTTCAGCATCACGAAATTGTTATCCCAGAATTTCACCTGATTCAGCAGATAAACAGCACGGTTGTATTCGTAATTGTTTGCGTATTTATTATGATTGATGACTTCTTTAAAATTCAGAAAATTCTCAAAAATGGCATCAATTTTAAAGTCTTCAGGAATGAAAATCCTGGTTACATTTCTGCATCCCAAACCAAAATACCTGAAAATATCCTCTGCCAAAAGCTGCAGTTCAGCCTCGGTTTCATCACCTTTCAGAACCGCAACCGAAGTTCTGTTTTTCCGGATGATGCTTAAATGATTTTTAAAATAATACTCAAGATATCTTGCTGTATTATTACTTCCTGTTGCAATAACAGCATCAAAATCGTCTAATCTTTCCACGAGTTCATACTGCACATTACCCTCAGAAAATTCATTCCATTTTTTCAAAAGAAAAGGCAGCAGATGTCGGTCTTTGGAAGAAAGTTTGATCAACGGAATATGATTGCTCAAAACCACTGACATGACATCATGAAATCCTACCATAGGAATGTTTCCCGCCAAAATAAGCCCGACTTTCTTAGAGGTTTTTGAAGTCTGATAGTTTGAAAGCCACTGTTTCAGATTTTCTTCGGTGAGCAGCTCAGCCCATTGCTTCAAAGCAAATTTTTGATTTTCCAGAGTAAACCATGAATTTTCTATTTCCGATTTTCTCAACAAAGCAGAAAAGGCTTCATCATTTTCATTAAAATTTTCAAGTTTTGTTTCTAAAAATTTCCTAATATATAAGCTAAGCTTACAAAGGCCTGAAATTTGTTTTTCTGTATTCATTATGAGGAAAATTGAGGGATTTTATGTAATTTTGTGCAAATTTAAAAAATAAAGTAGCAATGGCTATCAGAATAACAGATGAATGTATAAATTGTGGTGCTTGTGAACCCGAATGTCCGAATACTGCCATATATGAAGGCGCTGTAGACTGGAAAGCATCCGACGGAACGGCACTCAAAGGACGGGTCGTAATGAAGTCGGGATTATCCGTTGATGCAGATGACCCGCAGGAACCGGTAAGTGATGATGTTTATTTCATTGTCGCCGATAAATGTACCGAATGTAAAGGCTTCCATGAAGAGCCGCAATGCGCTGCCGTTTGCCCGGTAGACTGCTGTATTCCGGATGACGATCATGTAGAGTCGGAAGAGAGCTTGCTTCAGAAAAAAGCCTTTTTACACGGAGAATAAAAATTTCCGCTCACTTTTTGTGGGCGTTTTTTTTATATTTTTAATCCAAATGTCAAATACAGTGAACCCGCAGCTTGCGAATCATTGTAAAAACAAAAAAAGATGAGCAAAAAACACAATTTCAGCGCAGGACCATGCATTTTACCTCAGGAAGTTTTCCAGAAATCGGCTGAAGCTATTTTAGATTTTAATGGGATAGGCCTTTCACTCCTCGAAATTTCGCACCGCAGCAAAGATTTTGTTGCCGTAATGGACGAAGCAAGAGCTATCGTAAAACGCCTGATGAATTTGGGTGATGATTATGAAGTGCTTTATTTAGGGGGCGGTGCAAGTCTGCAGTTTGTGATGGTTCCATTTAATTTAATGAAAGCTGAAAATGGTAAAGCAGCATATCTAGATACCGGAGTTTGGGCGGCAGGAGCGATTAAAGAAGCAAAAAAGTTCGGAACTGTAGATGTGGTAGGCTCGTCGAAAGAGGAAAACTACTCTTTTGTTCCTAAAGATTATACCGTCGGAAGTGAATACGATTATTTCCACTGCACTTCAAACAATACGATTTATGGAACTCAGATGAAATCTTTCCCGAAAGTTGACACGCTGATGGTGTGTGACATGAGTTCAGATATTTTTTCAAGACAGCTGGATTTCTCCCAGTTTGATCTGATCTATGCAGGAGCACAGAAAAACATGGGTCCGGCCGGAGTAACTTTGGTGGTGGTTAAAAAAGACATTTTAGGCAAAACAGGAAGAGACATCCCTTTCATCCTCAATTATCAAAGCCATATCGACAAAGAATCCATGTACAATACCCCTCCCGTTTTCCCGGTGTATGCATCACTTTTAACATTGCAGCATTTAGAAAATAACGGTGGAATTGCCGCTGCTGAAGTACGGAACGAAGCCAAAGCAAAATTACTTTACGAAGAAATCGACCGCAATCCGCTGTTTGAAACCTTTTGTGTGAAAGAAGACCGTTCATTAATGAATGTCTCTTTCAGATTACTGGATGAATCTAAAAAAGAAGAATTCGATAATGCATGGAAAGCAGCAGGAATAAGCGGTTTGAACGGTCACAGAAGTTTGGGCGGTTACCGGGCAAGCCTCTACAACGCACTGCCAATTGAAAGCGTTCAGGTTTTGGTGGAGGTCATGAAAAATTTAAACTAAAGTTTTCAGGATAGAATTGTTGAATTCATTGAATAAATTATGAAGGTTTTAGCAAACGACGGAATTTCAGAATCGGGTAAAAATGCTTTATTGGAAGCAGGAATAGAACTTCTGGAAGCAAAAGTTTCTCAGGAACATCTGGTGAATTTCATTAATGAAAATCAGGTGGATGTTCTGCTGGTAAGAAGCGCAACAAAAGTTGCACAGGATGTAATTGATGCCTGTCCCGGCATTAAAATTATCGGACGAGGCGGCGTTGGGATGGATAATATTGATGTGGAATACGCTATTGATAAAGGAATTTACGTCATTAATACTCCAAAAGCATCTTCAAGGTCGGTTGCAGAAATGGTTTTTGCGCACTTTTTTTCACTGGCAAGATTTCTTCACGAATCGAACAGATTAATGCCTCTGGAAGGAGATACGCACTTTAAGGCCATGAAAAAATCGTTTTCAAAAGCGGTTGAACTGGAAGGAAAAACATTAGGCGTCATCGGTTTTGGCGGAATTGGTCAGGAAGTAGTAAAAATCGGAATTTCCTTAGGAATGAAGATTAAAGTACTTACCAGAAAGCCAAGAACAGAAACCATATTTTTAGATTTCTTCGATGGACAGACCGTAAATTTTGAAATCAGCTCGACCAACGATTTTGATGCATTCCTGAAAGACACTGATTTTATCAGCATCAACACGCCAAAAACCAACGAATACATTATCGATACGCCACAATTCGAAAAAATGAAAGACGGCGTTTTCATCGTAAATACCGCACGTGGTGGCGTCATCAATGAAGTTACCCTACTCGATTATATTGAGTCCGGAAAAGTTGCCGGTGCAGCTTTGGATGTTTTCGAAAACGAACCCAATCCTGAACTTCCGCTTCTGATGAATCCCAACCTTTCCCTTTCTCCGCATCTGGGGGGAAACACCCTTGATGCCCAGGAAAAAATCGGAACTGAACTTGCAATGCAAATCATTGATATTAAAAAGAAACTATAATATATTATGCCTATATTCAGACCATTCCGGGGAATAAGACCGAGTGAAGATTATGTTGATATATTCCCTACGCATCCTTTAGATAACTTCTCACAGGAAGAAATCAACAAGAAAGCTCAGTTAGAGTCGTCGTATATTCAGATGATCAAACCTTACGTCGTAAGTAAATCTAAAGATATCGACCGGAATCTGCGGAAAATACGGACTAATTTTGAAGAATTGCTTGATGATAAGAAACTCACTCAGGACAGTTCTTCCTATTACCTGTATGAGCAGATCTTACCGAATAAATCGGTATTCCGAGGATTGCTGGGTTTGGTAAGTGTGGATGATTTCCGGAACGGGAAGATTAAAAAACACGAATCAACGCTTACTCACAAGAAAGAAAAGCTCGCTTACTATCTGGAGAAAGTGAACATTCAGGCCGAACCTGTGCTGCTTACTTATATGGCAAACCCGAAAGTGGAGCTGCTGATGAATCATGAAGAAAAGAATGTCCCTGTTCTGAACTATCTTGATGATAACGGCACGCGGCATAAAGTATGGCGGATTGATAACCGGCTAAAAATGATGCAGTTCAAAGAAGTTCTGGAACAGATTGATTCGTTTTACATTGCGGACGGTCACCACCGAATTGGGTCCACCGCTTTAAATGCTCAAAATCTTCAGAACAAAAATAAAAAACACAACGGAACTGAGCATTACAACTACGTATTCAGCTTCCTGGTTTCGAACCAGTCAATCAAAATCAACGATTACAACAGACTTCTGGAAGATCTGAACGGACTTTCCGAAGCGGAGTTTTTAAAGAAAATTGAAGAAAATTTCCTTGTTCACGATAAAGGGGAAACACCGTATTATCCTTCGCAGAAGTTCCATATATCGATGTATCTGGGCGGAAAATTCTATTCCCTGCATGTAAAACATGATCTGAGAAAACAGCAGAGCGAAATGAACGATCTCGATCATTTCCTTCTCGAAGAATTTATTATTAAGGACATCTTAGGAATCGAAGATCCCAAAACCACCGATAAAATCACTTATATAAAGGGGAGCTCAAATATCGAAGGCATCAAAGCCATTAAAGAAAACGTGGATTCCGGGAAATATAAAGTCGGTTTCGGAATTTATCCTGTAAGCTTTAATGATCTGCTAAAAGTCTCTAACAAAAATATTAAGATGCCGCCAAAATGCACTTATATTGAACCTAAACTAGTAACGGCTTTAGTAATGTACGATATGAAACAATAACTATTTTTTTAAATTAATTTGTTTAAATTTGGGAATCAATTAAACAATTCATGAAACAGATTCTCATTAAAATACTTCCGCTCTTTCTGGGCGGAATTTTATTTTCCCAAACCAGCCGCGATTCTCTGCAGTTCAAAAACATTTCCGATGAAATGTTAACCAATGGTGCAGCCTATGAAAATTTACGGGATTTAACTCAGAATATCGGTCACCGCTTAAGCGGTTCCGCTGCTTATGAAAAATCTACCGACTGGGCTGTTCAAAAATTAAAAGAAGCCGGCGCTGATAAAGTCTGGAAAGAGGAAGTAATGGTTCCGGTATGGGAGCGGGGAAAAGAATCTCTCCATATCAAAACCGGAAAAGGAAACTGGAAAGTGCTTAAAATGCTTTCCTTAGGAAACTCTGAAGGGACAAAAGGCAAAAACGTGCAAGCTGAAATCATTTTTGTAAAAAACAAAGCAGAGTTCGACCTTCTTCCTGAAAGTGCCATTAAAGGAAAAATTGTATTCTTCAATTATGCTTTTAACCAGAAGTTCATTTCTACAGGTCAGGCATATGGTGACGCCGGAATCTATCGCCGTTCTCCCGCTTCGTGGGCCGGCAAAAAGGGAGCGAAAGCGGTGATCATCCGGTCGCTTTCTTCTGCTTTTGATGATGTTCCGCATACCGGAATGATGCGTTATGACCAGGATGACAATACCAAAATTCCTGCTGTTGCCATTGGACCGAAAAGTGCGGATGAGCTGGAAAAAGCTTTAAAAACTGAGAAAATTATCGCCCGGCTCAATTCCAGTTGCGGCATGAAAGGGGAAAAACTCTCGCATTCGGTAATTGGGGAAATTACCGGAAATAAAGATCAGAGTGTAATTGTAGTGGGCGGCCACCTTGATTCCTGGGACGTTGGTGAAGGTGCGCATGATGACGGGGCCGGAATTGTTCAGAGTATGGAAGTCCTCAGAACTTTCAAAAAACTCGGTATGAAAAATAACCACACCATCCGCGTGGTATGTTTTGCCAATGAAGAAAACGGTGTGAGAGGAGGAAATACTTACGCAGATAACATCCGTAAAAAAAATGAAAAACATATCTTCGGGATAGAAAGTGACGGCGGTGGTTTCACGCCAAGAGGAATTGCTCTGCTGATGGATGCTGAAAAACGCAAAGAGATTCAGTCCTGGCGGAATCTTTTTCTTCCGTATGGCGTTCATAATTTTGAACTGCAGTATGCCGGAACCGATATCGAACCGATGGAAAAACTCGGGGTGCCTTTAGCAGAACTCGTTCCGGATTCGCAGCGGTATTTCGAAATTCATCATTCTGAGGAAGACACTTTCGATAAAGTAAACCGCCGCGAACTGCTGTTGGGCGCTGTTGCGATGGGACAGCTCATTTACATGATCGATAAAAACTGGTAATGAGAAAACCTTCATTTTATAAAAGCGTTGGCAATTCCCTCAATGGGCTGATATGGGTGCTGAAATCTGAAAAAAATTTCCAGTTGGAAGTTCTGGCACTTCTTGTCAACCTTTTTCTTATCGTTTATCTGAAGCTCAGCGCGACCGACACCGCGCTGATATTAACCGTGTGTTTTTCGGTATTGAGTTTGGAAATTGTAAATACCTGCGTCGAAAAAATTTGTGACATTATTAATCCAGAATATGATGAAAGGATAAAAATCATCAAAGACATTGCTGCGGGTTCTGTGGTTTTAATGGCAATGGCCTCTGTATTTGTGGGGATTTTGGTCTACTGGAAATACCTGTTCTAAATCATAACATTTTCATAGGAATCTTTGGCCGCCAGATAACCGATTTCAAAAATTTCTTCCAGACGGTTAGCTTTCCGCTCGAAAGTGCCGTATTGAGATAGTTTCTTGGAACTGATGAGCCAGTCACAATAGGAAAATTTATGAATTTCAGTGCGGTGAGAAAGCAATTCGTAAGCCCGGGTTGTAACTGCTTTAATAGAATTGAGATCTGAGACTTCCACATCCTGAGGAAGAGAAACATAGACGCCAATGAGTTTTTCACATTCCTGATGAATGATATCTGCCGGAAAATTATTCAGAACACCGCCATCGCTGAACATTTCATTTCCCACAATATAGGGCGTTGTAATGCCGGGGATAGAGCAAGACGCAATAACTGCATCCACAATTTTATCGGTATTTTTAAAGATTTTCTGGTCACCGGAAACCAGTTCTGTGGCAATAATTTTTAAGTTCAAATCCAGATCACCGATGGTCATTTCCCTGAAAACCGGATTCAGATAATTGGAAAAAATCATGGAAGACACCAAGCCCGGTTTGTTAATAGCAAAGTGCTTCCAGTGGAAAAAATACACCGATTTAAAAAAATCCAGGATCTCCTCAGGCGTTTTTCCAACCGCGTGCAGACTTCCGACAATAGAACCTGCGCTGCAGCACGCCAGGATTTCCGGCCGGATGTTCTTTTCCTTAAGAAATTTAAGAACTCCAGCGTGCGCAACTCCTTTTGTTCCGCCTCCCGAAAGTACCAAACCAAGACTGTATTTTTCCATCTTCAAAATTTCATCAAAAATAATAAAAACCACGTCCAAAAAGACGTGGTTTAAAAATATAAATTATCCGGTTTTTTATTTCAGAAGGAATTCCTGCATAAAACGGATGACGGCTAGCCGCTGGAAATCGATATTTTCTTTTTTACGGAAACCGTGGCCTTCATTTTTCGCTTCAAGATACCAAACGGTATTGCCCTGTGATTTCAGTTTGTCTCTCATTTGGGTAGCCTCTGTAACCGGAACTCTCGGATCATTGGTTCCCTGAATGATGAACATTGGTTTTTTAATTTTGTCAGTATTGTTCAGCGGCGCTATTTTAGTGAAAAACTCACTCATTTTAGGATCGCGTTCGTCTCCGTATTCCACTCTTCTTAAATCTCTCCGATATTCTTCGGTATTTTTGAGGAAGGTATTAAAATCTGAAATTCCAACAATATCCACGGAACATCTGATTTTGTCAGCATATTCATAAGCGGTAGCCAAGGTCATAAATCCACCGTAACTTCCTCCCATAATCATAATCCGGTCTTTGTCGAGCTCAGGCTGTTTGGCGATCCAATCGAGTAAAGCGCCGATATCTTTCACAGAATTCATGCGGTTAAATCCGTTGTCGCTCGCAATATAAGTTTTGCCGAATCCCGAAGAACCGCGGACATTCGGATAAATAAGGGCGACACCCATTTCATTGGTATAGTAGTTTCCGGAACCTAAAGATGAAGCCATGGACTGCCCTTCCGGACCGCCATGAATATTAATCAGCACCGGTCTTTTTCCTGTAAATTTCTTTGATGCGGGATAATAAAAACCGGTAATTTTCATATTATCAAAACTTTTCCATTCGATGAGTTTGGGCTGGGACATATCGGTTTTCTGCATTTCGCCCTGTTCGCTCTCCGTCCATCTTTCAATATTTTTTGAAGCCAGATCCAAACGGTAAATATCCGCTGATGAGTCAAAAGTAGACTGTGAAAAGAAAAGGGATTTTCCATCATCCGTAAAGTCGAAATTATTGATTAATCCAATGGGCAAGTCTTTAATTTCGCTGTATTTCTTAGTCGCGGTATCCATCAGATACATTTTGTTCACCCCGCTTTCATTGGTTTCAAAAGCAATTTTTGATTTGTCTTTCGATAAAGCGTAGCCGGAAACTTCCCAAGGAATATCGCTGGTAAAATAGCTGATTTTCTTCGTTTTTAAATTGAATGTTGCCAAGCGGTCAAATTCATTATCACGGTCGGTTACGTACCAGATTTCATCAGCATTCTTAGCAAATTTTGCACTGCCCTGCACAATTTGTTTTTCACTTCTGTCGGTGATAGGCTCGAGTTTTCCCGTATCCGTATTGAAAAGGTAGAGATGAGACTCGTTTGCGGAAACATATTCACCGATGATTAATCTTTTGCCGTCATCCGAAATGTCATTAATTCCCCAGCCTCCGCCTTTCACTTCCAGAACGAGTTTAGTTTCTTCAGGCTTTAAAGGATTCATAAAATAGATGTCACGGTCGCCACCATTTCTTTTCGTTGATGAAAAATAGAAACCGCTGCCGTCTTTTTTCCACACCATTCCTCCGTTCTGAGATCTTCCGCCATCGGTGAGTAACTTGGATTCCATTGTTTTTAAATCAAGTTTAAAAAGCTGTCCAAATTCATTTCCGCCAATGTCTTTTGAATAAACAAGATATTCACCTTTTAGAGGTTCATAATCAGCAGAATTTACAGGCTCGTCAAAGAAGGTAATCTGCTTTCTGTTTCCCATTGCCTGAGACAGTTTGTGCAGTTGGTTGGTTGATCCGAACCGCGTTACCATAATCAGTTCCTTTCCGTTGGGATGAATGGCGGTAAAATTCGCACTCCTGCTTTCTGAATACTTCTTGATTTTTTCATTCAGACTTTTTGGAATAGCAGGAATATTTTCTGCGATTAAATTCTCATTGGGAAGCATGTTATCATTTGTGCTTTGAGAAAACATCACGGTTCCTGAAATCAACAGCACCGGGAAGATGTACTTATAATTCATAGATTAATTTTTTGTTAAGATATGAATTTCTCTGCACAAAAAAAACCGCAGAAAATTCTGCGGTTTTTTATTTAAATATCAATTTGATTAGATGTGAATCACCTCGCCATACGCTGCAGCAACTGCTTCCATTACCGCCTCCGAAATGGTTGGGTGCGGGTGGATTGATTTCAGTACTTCGTGTCCTGTAGTTTCCAGTTTTCTGGCAACAACTGCTTCTGCAATCATATCAGTAACACCGTCTCCTACCATATGACAGCCCAGCCATTCACCATATTTCGCATCGAAAATTACTTTAATGAATCCGTCAGTATCTCCGTTTGCTGTAGCTTTTCCTGAAGCCGAGAACGGGAATTTTCCTACTTTAATTTCGTATCCTTTTTCTTTTGCCTGTTTTTCTGTTAAACCAACTGAAGCGATTTCAGGGTGACAGTATGTACAGCCAGGAATATTGCCATAATCGATTTTTTCAACATGCATGCCTTTGATTTTCTCTACACAGGTAATTCCCTCTGCAGAAGCCACGTGAGCCAAAGCCTGAGTCGGAAGAATATCACCGATTGCATAATATCCCGGAACTGAAGTCTCATACCACTCGTTCACCAAAACTCTTCCCTTGTCGGTCTGGATTCCTACTTCTTCGAACCCTTGTCCTTCAATATTTGCCGCAATTCCAACTGCAGACAATAAAATATCAGCTTCCAAAGTAATGTTTCCGGTTGCTGTTTTTACATTAGCTTTAACGCCGTTTCCGCTGGTATCAACAGATTCTACGGAAGCATTGGTCATGATTTCAATTCCTGATTTTTTCAAGGATTTTTCAACATGTTTTGAAACTTCTTCGTCTTCTACCGGAACAATATTCGGCATGAATTCAACAACGGTAACTTTCGTTCCCATCGTGTTATAGAAATCAGCGAACTCAACTCCAATAGCTCCTGAACCAACGATAATCATTGATTTTGGCTGCTCAGGAAGTGCAAGTGCCTGTCGGTATCCGATTACTTTTACACCATCCTGCGGTATATTTGGCAATTCTCTGGATCTCGCTCCTGTTGCGATGATAATATGTTCTGCTGAATATTCTGTTGCTTTACCGTCTTTATCGGTAACGCTTACTTTTTTTCCTTTCTGAACTTTTGCGGTTCCCATGATCACATCGATCTTATTTTTCTTCATCAGAAAAGAAATTCCACCGCTCATTTTGGTAGCAACTCCTCTACTTCTCTGGATTACTTTAGAGAAATCGAAACCGGGATTTTCAACCGCATTTAAACCATATTGTTCTGCATGTTTCAGATAATTGAAAACATGGGCTGATTTCAGCAAAGCTTTCGTTGGGATACAGCCCCAGTTCAGGCAGATTCCGCCTAAATTTTCCTTTTCAATGATGGCGGTTTTGAAGCCTAACTGTGCAGCTCTGATGGCCGTCACATATCCACCGGGACCACTGCCGATGACAATAATATCGTAGTTCATGAATTAATAAATTTATGCGAATTTACGGAAAATTTCTCATGATTTTATTATCCAAATATTATTTAGAAAGAGGTTGTATATCCGGGATTAAATTGGGGTCAATTATTTTTAAGCCACAGTTGAAGCTGCAGAATTTCAGCAGTTTGGGTCTCTACTATTTCACGGCATAAATTTAACAGCTCTTTCTGTTTCCCGTATTTAAGGTAAACCTTGGCCATATCTACGGCACTTTGATGGTGGGGAATCATCTGTTCTGCATAATCCTTATCAATATTGTCATAAATTTTGATTTCCCTATTCATCATCGCTGACATTGATTGGCTGAGTTCCTTTTGAAAAGTTTCGCTGTCAGCAGAAACTTCTTTTTCATTAATGAATTTTTCCATCAGCATGATTTCCTGATTTTGGGCAGCGATCACTTTCCGACCAAAGGCTTTCAGTTCGTCATTTTTTCCTTTTTCCAGAAGAAGTTCCGACATTTTCACTGAGCCTTTATGGTGTTCAATCATCATTTTAGCGAAATCGGCATCGTTGTTTCCTGAGGGTTTATTACTGTGCATTTCATCCATCATTTCTGTCATCAAAGCGGTCATTTCGTTTTTGTTCTGAGGTTGCAATATTTGTGTTTCGGCTGTCTTATTTTCCTTTTTATTGCAGGAAAAACTGAATAATACCAACGAGACTGTGAACAATAGTTTTTTCATAAATTTGATATTTTCATTTCAAAAGCAAAAACTGTGCATAAAAAAAGCAGACCAAGTCTGCTTTTTTTTGTTATTATTTAAAATTAAATCTTGGGAAATTTTGCTGGGTTGCTCTCATTGAACATCGCATATACTTTCTCTACCATATCGTCCACACTTGGCTTGCTGAAATAATCGCCGTCGCTTGCGTATGCCGGTCTGTGGTTTTCTGCAGAAATCGTTAGTGGATCGGAATCCAGATATCTGAACGCTTTCTGTTTTTCGAGGATCTGCTGAAGAATGAAAGCTGAAGTTCCGCCTTCCACATCTTCGTCAATAACGACCAAACGGTTGGTTTTCTTCACACTTTTCACAATATCATGACTCAAATCGAACGGAATTAAAGACTGAACATCAATAACTTCCGATGATATTCCGATTTTTTCCAGTTCTTCTGCCGCCTCCATGACGATTCTCCATGTGGAACCGTAAGTAACCAAAGTAACGTCTTTACCTTCTTTCGTTACTTCAATTTTCCCTACAGGAACAGTGAATTCTCCTAAATTATCCGGCTGCTTCTCTTTTAAACGGTAACCGTTCAGACATTCAACAATAACTGCTGGTTCGTCGCTTTGAAGCATCGTATTATAAAATCCTGCCGCTTTGGTTAAATTTCTTGGAACAAGAACCAAAATTCCTTTTGAAAGATTTATGATTCCTGCCATTGGAGAACCTGAGTGCCAAACTCCTTCTAGTCTGTGACCGCGTGTTCTGATGATTACCGGTGCTTTTTGTCCTCCTTTTGTTCTGTACTGAACCGTTGCCAAGTCGTCGCTCATTCCCTGAAGACAGTATAAAATATAATCGAGATACTGAATTTCAGCAATCGGTCTTAAGCCACGCATTGCCATACCGATTCCCTGACCTAAAATAGTAGCTTCACGGATTCCGGTATCTGCGATTCTTAATTCGCCGTATTTTTCCTGAAGTCCTTCCAAACCTTGGTTTACATCACCAATATTTCCGGCATCTTCACCGAAAACTAAAGTTTCTGGATATTTACTGAAAATTTTATCAAAATTATTACGTACAACAACTCTACCGTCCACCGTTTCTGAAACGCCAGAAAAAACTGGCGGGACTTCTTTTACGTTGGTCGCTTTCCACTGAGACTGCGAGTATAAATGTGACGAATAATTGTCTTTTTCTACGGCATAAATTTCGTCAAATTTAGTTTGAAGATTTTGTCTTTCTGCAGAATCTTTTCCTCTCGTCAACAACAACGATTTTCTCACCAAATGGAAAATATCTCTTTTGGAAACCGAAATTATTTTATTGAATTTCTCAATTTCCTGGGCGATTTCCGGCTGAACAGTTTTTAAATTTTCCACTAAAGGAAGCACACTGTTTTTTACATCCTGAATGCTTTTCTGATAATGATCCCAAGCATTTTTCTGTCCGTCTTTAACGCGTTTTTTTGCTTCAGCTTCGATGGTTTCCAATTCTTCTGCAGTCGCAAGAAGCTCTTCTTTTCCTTCTATTTCGATTGAATAATTAAGAATCCATTCTTTAAATTTTTCTAAAGCATCAAAATCAGTTTCAAAACCTAAACGGTCATGATTTTTATATCTTTCATGGGAGCCTGAAGTGGAATGTCCCTGCGGTTGGGTAACTTCAACAACATGCACGACAACGGGAACACTTTCTACTCTGGCAAAATGTTCTGCTTTTGCATATGCATCCAATAGTGACGGATAGTCCCAGGCTTTTACCTGAATAATTTCGCAACCCTGGTTCTGACCTTCTGTTCTCTGGAAACCAGAAAGCATTTCAGCAATATCCGCTTTTGCCCGCTGATTATGGGTTGGAACAGAAATCCCGTAACCGTCATCCCAAATGGAAACAATCATCGGAACCTGAAGGGCACATGCCGCATTCAGCGTTTCCCAAAAATGACCTTCAGCTGTGGAAGCATCACCAATGGTACCGAAAGCGACCTCATTACCTCCATTGGAGAATTTTTCAGAGCCTTCAAATTTTACAGCTTTATAAATTTTGGATGCCTGAGCCAATCCTAAAAGCCTCGGCATCTGTCCTGCAGTAGGAGAAATATCAGAAGAAATGTTTTTTTGTGCCATTAAGTTTTTCCAACTTCCGTCTTCATTAAGACTTCTTGTGGCATAATGTCCGTTCATCTGGCGGCCCGCAGAAGCAGGTTCACGTTCTACGCTGGTATCGGCATACAGTTGCGCGAAAAAACTTTCAACAGTTACAGCGCCAATCACCATTGCAAATGTTTGGTCCCGGTAATACCCGGAACGGAAATCACCATCCTTAAAAACCTTTGCCATAGCAAGTTGAGGCAATTCCTTCCCGTCACCGAAAATCCCAAACTTCGCCTTTCCTGTTAGCACCTCCCGTCTGCCGAGGTAGGACATTTCACGGGAAATTCTTCCAAGCTTATAATCTTCTAAAACATTGTTTTTAAAATCCTGAAAAGAGATTTCTTGAGTTTCTATATAGGTTTCTTCCATAACAAGGGGTATTTTACAAAGATACGAAAATAAGGAAACTTAATAAAACAGCAAACAACACAAAGCTGTTATTTTGGTGTATCTATAAAAAGGCCCTTCCGCGAATATATCGCGGAAGGACCAAACACAAATGATGAAAAAAAATATTTAGTTTAAGGGGTTACTTTCTAGGTGGAGGGGCGATTTCTCCGTCAACTTCAGAAACAGGAGGTGTTGGCTGTTCTATTTCTAAAGCGTTAGTTCCATTTTTATCTGACATGTTATTGGAGGAATCCTGTACTTTTTGTAATGTTGCCATTTCCTCCGGTGACATTACTTCGTCTGACTGTCTGCAAGATTGCACTGTTAATATAGTAATAACTGCTGCTGCGATAAGGGCTGATTTTTTCATATGTTTATTTTTTTACAAATGTATTGTGGCTGACCCATACACCGCAAAAAAAACAACCGTTAGTTTATAAAAAATCACAAGCATATTGTAAAATCTATGCTGTTTTTTAAAAAAAATTGCAGTAATATTGTAAAATAAATGGTAAAAAATAACTTATATTCTTATTAACCAATTTATTAGGGCTTTATGCAGTTGAAATATTTAACATCGCTTTTTTTTATCTTTTTCCTGTTTTTTTTTACAAATCTGCGTGGCCAAAGCTCCGCAATTGTAAATTTGAGCAATGAAGAAATAGAAAAAAAAATAGATACGTACAGTAATGACCCAAAAAAAGCATGGGAACTGATTAATTTTTATATTACAAAATCAAAAAAAGAGAAAAATAGAGAAGCACTGTTTTATGCATACCGCTACGCGAGCATGAGCAGTATATATCCTTTAAACATAAAATATGCGGATAGTGCTCTGATTACTGCAAAAAAGTCCCAAACAAAAAAAATTCTTTTAGACGCCTATCTTAATCGGGGAAATATCAATATGTCAGAAGAGTTTTACCAAAAGGCTCTTGATGACATACTTGTTGCCAATAAATTATCGCAGGAGTCTCACAACGATTATATTTTCAATAAAACTATTTATTATATAGCCCAAAATAAAATATATTTAGGACAATATGAAGATGCAAAAAAAGAGTTAGTAATATGTTTAAATTTTTTTAAAGAGAATCGCAATAACAAAACTTCTTTGGGCAAGAATTATCAGATGTATTATGTTTACGCTTTGATGAGTCTTATTGATTCCAACACCAAACTTGGTCAGTTTAGCGAGAATAAAGCACTTTTAAAAGAAGCGTTTGATTATCTTCAGGAAAATAAACTGTCACAATACATACCTTACTTTATTACTTCAGAAGGAATCATTGATTACTCACTAAAAGATTATAACACTGCAATTTCCAAATTTTCTGAAGCCATCAGACTATATAATGACCAGTGGGAACATAATACAGAAGTTTTCTACCTTGGACTTTCTTACTGGAATATCGGCAAAAAGACTTTAGCAATAAAATACCTGGAAGAAATCGACAAACACTATAACAAAACTAAAAAACTCGATCCCCAGTTCCGGTCTGCTTATGAGATTCTAATTAAATATTACCATTCTATCGGAGATACCCAAAAGCAGCTTGAATACATTAATAAACTGATGTTTCTCGACCGCTCGTACGAAAAAAACTTCAAGTACCTGTATCAAAGGATAGTAAAAGAATATGACACCAAAAAACTGATCGCCGAGAAAAACAGAATTGAAAATACATTGGAAAATCAAAGAACAATTTTCATAACGGTATCCAGCTTATTGGTGATTGGCTTTCTGATTTTCGGTTTCCGGATCTATCGGGAAAAACAAAACTACAAAAAGAGGTTTGAAGAGATTATCGCACGACAGAACAAAGTGCATTCAGCAAATGAAAACCTTATTTCCGATCCAACCGACATTGAGTATAAACAAACCTTCGATTACGATTTTTATAATAAAATTACCGGACTCAACCCTATTTTTGTAGAAAACATCTTAAAGCAGCTTGAAATTTTTGAAAATGAAAATAAATTTCTTGATCCGCAGATTTCGCAAAAATTACTTAGTGAAGAACTCGGCACCAACTCCACTTACTTTTCCAAAATTATCAACACCTATAAAGGAAAGAATTTCACACTTTATATCAATGATCTCCGGTTGGATTATATTATTGACCACCTTAAGAATGATGTAAAATATATCAATATGGATGTAAAGGAACTTGCCAGCATCGCCGGATTCTCCAGTACCGAAAATTTTTCAGATAATTTCCGAAGAAAGTTTGATTTAAAACCTTCCGTATTTATTAAAATGATGAAAAATAATTACAAACCGGATTCTGTTTAAAAATCTTACTATTAATTTATTGTTTTAAGCGCATAAAAAAATCGGAGTCAAAATTGGCTCCGATTTCTGTAAAACGTAAAATTTAAATTATGAATTTAATTTTTAAGGTTAGTATTAAAGTCTAAATCTGTTTCCTTTATATAAGCATCGATAATTTCAAATGCTTTCTGTTCATCCTGCAGATTCACCATCAGTCTTATAGTGTTTGCTGTCGGAGTTGTCGTAAAAGACATGTATTTGTCGTTTAAAAAATTGGTCACACTCTGAGCATCCAGTTTAGATTTTATCAGTTGAATTTCAGATGGGTTTTCACTTTCAAAAACGGCCACTCTTGTTTCTCTTTCCATATTCATTTCGGTTTTGAGTTTTAAAATTACTAAATATTTACGGAAAATGTCTGTTAACTTTTCATAAAATTTAAAACATATTGATTACTTTCACTATTTCTCAATTCCTTAGCGCAAAAACTTCAGTTAAATATGACTAATACCGCGCGCAATTTTATCCAGAGCGATTTGAATTTCTTCCTTCGTAACGTTAAGATGCGGACGGAAACGGATGGACTGATCTCCGCATGCAAGAATAATTAATCCGTCATCGTACAGCACCTCACGCATTTTATCGCGAGCTGCTCCACTCGGCAAATCAATTGCACACATTAATCCTCGTCCTCTCGCATTTGAAATTTTATCAGGAAACTGCTGCTGTAATTTTTGAAGACCTTCGAGAAGATATTCGCCGACAACTCTTGCATTTTCAACCAGATTTTCTTTTTCAATGACTTCCAAAACCAACTGAAAACGAAGCATATCAATAAAATTACCTCCGAATGTGGAATTGATTCTGGAACTTTCTCTGAACACATTATGAGGAATTTCGTCAAACTTTTCTTTATTCGCCAAAACGCCACAAATCTGCGCTTTTTTCCCGAAAGAAATAATATCTGGTTTGGCTGTAAAATGTTGGAATGCCCACATTTTTCCGGTAATTCCGATACCTGTCTGCACTTCATCAAAAATTAACAGAATTTCGTTTTCGTCGCAGATATTCCTTAATCCTATCAAAAATTCATCACGGAAATGGTTGTCACCACCTTCAGCCTGGATAGGTTCAATAATAATACATGCTACTTTATCCGGATTTGAAATAATTGCTTCCTGAATATGGAGCAAAGCTAACTGTTCATTTTTAATGGTTTCCTCTAAATTTTCTTCGGTAATAGGGAAATTTAAGTGTGGATTGATGATTCTAGGCCAATCGAATTTTGGGAAATACTGATACTTTCGTGGGTCTGAAGTATTGGTTAAACTCAAAGTATAACCACTTCTTCCGTGAAATGCCTGTTGGAAATGAATGCAGATCCCTGCTTCCAAATCTAAACCTTTTTCAAAATTTTTGCGGGTTTTCCAGTCGAAACATGCTTTCATAGCGTTTTCTACGCCCATTGTTCCGCCCTCAATGAAAAAAGCATACTGCAGTTCTTTTGGAATGGCTACTCTTTCGAAAACCTCCATAAAGTCCGCAAATTCCTGAGAATACACATCTGCTAATGTTGGTTTGTTTACCGCCATTTTTCCGAGCCATGCCGATCTTTCCATTAAATACGGATGATTGTAGCCGATAGATGCTGAGCCGAACATGGAGAACATATCGAGAAATTCTTTGCCTGTATTTCGGTCGTAAATCCAGGTTCCGTGGGATTTTTCGAGATCCATCACGAAATCGAAACCGTCAGCAAGCAAGTGTCTGCCAAGGATTTCTTTTACTTTATTTGTAGTTTGAGGGTGAGATGCAATTGCGTCGTTCATATTTTTTGTTTAAGATTTGAGAATTAAAGTTTTATAAAATCCTGTCAAGATTTTAAAATCCGACAGGATTATTTAATTTTTGAATTTACATCAGAAAAACACTTACAAATCAAATTTAATTCCCTGTGCTAAAGGCAAACTTGCTGTATAATTGATGGTATTGGTTTGTCTTCTCATGTAATATTTCCAGGCGTCTGAACCGGATTCGCGACCACCGCCAGTTTCTTTTTCACCACCGAAAGCGCCACCGATTTCCGCACCGGATGTACCGATATTCACATTGGCAATTCCACAGTCGGAACCGGCCTGTGAAAGGAAAAGTTCTGCTTCGCGAAGATTTTGGGTCATAATTGCTGAACTCAATCCTTGCGGAACATCATTCTGCATATCAATAGCCTCTTCAAGATTTTTATACTTCATGATATAAAGAATCGGGGCAAAAGTTTCGTGCTGAACAATTTTGAAAGAATTTTCCACTTCTGCGATGCATGGTCTTACATAACATCCGGATCCGTATTTTTCTCCTTCAAGAACACCACCTTCAACAACGAATTTCCCTCCTTCCGCTTTACATTTTTCAATAGAATCCAAATACTGTTTTACGGCATCTTTATCAATTACAGGACCTACATGATTATTTTCGTCCAAAGGATTTCCTATTTTTAACTGGCCATAAGCTTTTACCAAACGGTTTTTCACTTCGTCATAAACAGATTCATGAATAATTAAACGTCTTGTTGAAGTACATCTTTGTCCGGCAGTTCCCACTGCACCGAAAACCGCACCGATAATTGACATATCCAGATCTGCATTTTCAGTGATGATAATTGAATTGTTTCCGCCCAACTCAAGAATTGATTTTCCGAATCTTTCCGCTACCGTTTTTCCGACAATTCTACCCACTCTCGTAGAACCGGTAAAGGAAACCAATGCTACATTCTTGTCGTTTACTAACTGTTCGCCGATTTTGTGATCACCTACAATCATTGTAGAAATTCCTTCAGGAAGTTTATTTTCTTTTAAAACCTGGGCAATAATATTTTGACAGGCAATTCCACAAAGTGGTGTTTTTTCGGACGGCTTCCAAATGGTCACATTTCCACAAATCCACGATAAAGCTGTATTCCACGACCAGACTGCTACCGGAAAGTTGAAGGCAGAAATAATTCCTACCACTCCAAGCGGATGATATTGCTCGTACATACGATGTCCCGGTCTTTCGGAATGCATCGTAAAACCGTGAAGCTGCCGTGAAAGCCCAACTGCGAAATCGCATATATCGATCATTTCCTGCACTTCGCCCAAACCTTCCTGTAAGGATTTACCCATTTCATAAGAAACCAGTTTCCCTAAATCGTCTTTATATTCACGCAGTTTCAGCCCAAACTGACGAACCAATTCTCCCCTTTTCGGCGACGGAATCATTCGGAATTCTTTAAAAGCTGATTTTGCCTTTTCAATTACCGTATTATAATCTTCTGAATTTGCTGTTTTAATGGTTGCGATTAACTGGCCGTCGGTTGGAGAATAACTTTCGAGCAAATCGCCACTGGCAAAGTAATCGCCACCTGTTGATACTCCTTTATTTTCTTTTGAGATTCCTAAATTTCTAAGTGTTTTTTCAATTCCGAAAACATCGGTTTTTGTAGACATATATTTAAATTTGAGTTGAGTTTAAAGATATGAATTTTAGCCAAAACTGGAAAACTTCTACAATCAATTAAAATAAATCATATAATGACAAGCTTTTTCAGGGATATGATACACAATTAGAAAATAGAGTGTTGATTTGATATTCAATCTAGATTAAAAAGAAATAAGTAATTTTGCCAAAAGTTGAACAATGGAAAATAAACAGCCGGAAAACGACAGAAACGGGAAAATGAAAATGTGGTTCAAACGCGTGGGAATAGGCGGTTTGATCTTTTTCACGCTGAAGGGAATCGCGTGGCTTTTTATTTTTTATTTCGGAGCCGAAATGTTTCAGGAATGTTCAGGAAATTAAATTACCAATTTCCTTTTTTGATCTCATAAACGACATTTATTTTCGGTAGTTCCCCAAAATAGGCAATTTCTTCTTCACCCATTTTTTCTGCTCCAAGTCTCTCCATCGCAATCTGCGAGCGGATATTATCTTTACCGACGTGAAAAATAACGGTTTCTACATACTGAAAAATATAATCCAACATCATTTTTTTAATCTGCGGATTTATATTTTTTCCCCAGGAATTTCTTCCGTAAAAAGTGTAACCAATGAGGATGGATTTATTTCCTTGGTCAAAATCATAAAATCTTGTACATCCTAAAACTTCATCCGAATTTTTACTCAGAATCAAAAAAGCACCTTTGCTTTCCATTGCTCCCTTGAAAAAATTTTCAAATACCTCCCTTTTATAACGCTCTTTATTAGGATGCTGTTCCCAAACTTTCGGGTCTGACGCGACCTTATATAACCTTTCAAAATCACCTTCCTTTAATGGAACTAATTTTAAATTTTCGTTTTCTAATATGGTTTGAATAGAGAAATTCATGAATGTTTTTATCAATGGTAAATATGTTTTGACGGAAGCCTGAATTATTAAAAAAACAAGTTTTCGAATTAAAAAAGGATAGCATTTTCAAGTTCCAGTAATTTTTGTTTTCGCCAAATTCCGCCACCATAACCGGTTAAAGTTCCGTTGCTTCCAATCACCCTGTGACACGGGATGATGATTGAGATTTTATTCATTCCGTTAGCGTTGGCAACCGCACGAACTTTTTTCGCATCACCCAAAACTTCTGATTGCTTTCTGTAATTCCAGGTTTCACCGTAAGGAATTTTCTGCAGAATTTTCCAGACGCTTTTCTGGAATTCAGTTCCAACCGGACTTAACGGAACTGTAAATTGTTTCAGTTTTCCTTCAAAATATAATTTCAGTTCTTCCTCCAGAATTTTAAAATGTCTGTTTTCGCCGAGAACAATGGTCGCGTTCAGTGATTTTGCCAAATCTTTGAATTCAGTTTCCAGCATTTTACGGTCTGTAAATTCAAGCATGCAGATTCCTTCTTCAATGGCGGCTGCATACATGGTTCCGATGGGAGTTTCAATTCTTTTAAGATCGATAATTTTCTGTTCCTTAGAATTTTTCGGAGAAACTCCGAATATATTTTTGAAGCTTTCGCTGAAACCGCTTAAACTTTCAAAACCGCTGTCATAAGCAGTTTCAATTATATTCTCACCTTGCTGCAGTTTTTTAAAAGCAGTGTTTAACCTGAACATTCTCTGAAAAGCCTGAAAAGTCATTCCGTGATTTTTCTGAAACCACCTTCTCATGGTTGCCGGTTCAATTCCGCGTTTTACCAAATCGTAATCTTTAAATTTCTGCGCCGGATTTTCTCTTAATTCTTCTAAAATCTGCTGGATATATTCGGGAGTTTCATCAGGATTTTCAAGCGGTCTGCATACTTTACAAGGCCTGTAACCTTTAAGAATTGCAGCTTTTGTGGAAGGGAAAAATTCTACATTTTCCGGTTTTGGTTTTCTTGCCCGGCAAATGGGACGGCAAAAAATTCCGGTGGTTTTTACACCCATCCAGAAAACGCCCTCAAAATCTGAGTTTTTGTCGAGTGAAGCCCTATACATAATTTCGTTTGAAAGTTACATTGTGTAAATTTAAGGCAAATTTATGTTTGGGTAAAAAACTTCGCAACCGAAAAATTGACAAGTATTTTAATTACTAAATAAAAAAATGTCTCAAAATTTTGAGACATTCAGTTTTATTTTTTGCGGGTATCTATAAACTCATAGGAGTCATTGTTCATATTAACGCTTATACTCTGCGATTTGAACTTCACCTGATTTTCATTAAGCACGGAATAGGTATAAATATCCGTTTTTCCTGATTCTTCGTGAAATTCATAAAATTTATTACCCTCAACCCACCAGTTTCCGGTTTCCTGAGATTTTTGACTTCTGCCGTTTTGGGTAAATACGAAATCTAAGATGAAAGTTCCGTCACCATTTCGCGTCATATCCCATTTTTTTTCAATACCGTCGATTTGTTGATCTTTCTCGGAACCTGACCAAACGCCAACCAAACGGCTGTCAATTTTCTTTCCGTTTTCTAAAGTTTTCAGCTGGTTTGAACATGAAATGACCAAAAAAGACACCAATAAAAGCAGCAGACCTGATTTTAAAAATTTTGACATATTTAATATTTTTCTTAATTATTTTTTCGCCGCAGCATCTCTTTCAATCTGCTTGATTTCCTTCAGTTTTTCTACAATTTTGGAAACGGTTTCTGGTTTTCCGGTTTTCAAAGGAACGGTTACTTTCGTGAAATCCCATTTCATCACCAAATCTACCGAACTGTCATCAACAGGATTCAGTTCAATTCCGAACCACTCCTGTTTTTCGGAAAGTTTCTGAACCGGCACCGTAATATCAATGACGTTTAATTTTTCGTCGTATTCATATGCTCCCCATTGTTGAGCGTCTTTATTCAAAATGATTTTCCATTCTTTTTCAGTTGGAATAACAAACAAACCGTAAGTTCCGGCCGGAACTGTTTTTCCGCCAAAACTAACCGACTGCTCGAAAGTTAATTTTGTGGAGGAATTTGCTCCTGCACGCCAAACTTTTCCAAAAGGAACCAGTTCGCCAAATATTTTTCTTCCTTTTACTCCCGGTCTGCCGTAATCAACGGTGATTTTGGACATGGAGAACTGCTGCTCCACTTTCTGGCGCGGGCTTGCCGCAGGAAGCGTGTATTGGGAATAAGCTGAAACGGAAATTGCTAAAAGCGCAGTAAATAATAGTTTTTTCATTTTACAATTTTAATTTTTTAAAGATAAAAAAAATTGATGAATGAGAAACAGCTTTATCAGAACAGTGAACACGCCCTAAGGCGCGTCCAATATTAAAAACTCTATGATTATAAAATTACATCTTTTCCATTTTGAAACTCATGCTTTCAATCACTTTCAAAATTGCTTCCACTGTATCCATAGAAGTCAGACACGGAACACCGTTTTCTACAGAAATTCGGCGGATTTGGAAACCGTCACGTTCGGATTGTTTTCCTTTGAAATCCAAAATTTGTAGTATTTTTGAGCAAAGCAACTTTATGTCTATTATTTTTCAGCGGCAGATTTTTATTCTTTCTTATATTCAGGAACAAAACCGGCGGAATGTTTTCCCAAACAAGACAAAAATTATTGAAAAAATTTTAGAGAAATTCGATACTGAAATTTCTGAAAACACTTTGGACAGAGATCTTCATTTTATCAGAAACGAAATCGGTGTAGACCTGAAATCTGTTCGGGGCAAAGGATACCAAATAGAAAACCTTTCAGAACTCGACAATACTTTTATTAATGATTTTTCACGGAGCATGGCTATGATTTTGAGTCAGAATTCAAGGGCAGTTTTGCCTGAACCCGTGATTTACGAAACCCGCAATTTCGCCGGAACCGATTTTTTTCAGGATATTCTGAAGGCCTGCGAAAATAATTTAGAATGCGTAATGACTTATTATAATTACGAAAATCTATCAGAAAAAGAATATGAAATTCAGCCCTACAAACTGAAACTTAAGGATTACCGATGGTATATCCTGGCTAAAGATAAAAATGCTCCGGAAATAGATTTCAAGATATTTGGATTGGAAAGAATTCGTGATTTTAATGTTACGAAAAACAAATACAAACCCGAAAACATTGATTTCGAAATACCTTTTGAAAACGCTTTCGGAATGTTCACAAAATATCAGGACGAAAACAGAAACTACAGCTTAAGCGAACCAATAAAAATCGTTCTGGAATTCGACCTTCGCGATGGTAATTACATTAAATCCAATCCGATTCATCACTCGCAGAAAATTCTTAAAGAAACGGAGAAAAATATCCAGTTTGAATTGTTCATAATGCCGACTCTAGACCTTATCAAAGAACTGCTTTCCCGCAGCTGGTCTATTAAAATCATTGAACCGGAAGCTTTGAGAAAACAGTTTTTGGATTATTGGAAAAGTGCTGTGAAACGTAATTCCTGATTATTCCGTACGGTCGAAATCGTGCACATTTCCGGCAAGATTTCGGTAATAAAATTCCATACCGTGCTTCTCAATAATGAACGCTGGAGTTGCTGATCTATTAACCTTAAAATAATAAAAGTTATTTTCGTTTATTTGTTTCAAATCGAATTCTATAAGCGCTTCAAAACCCATGAACATCTTATAAACGGTGTTTGTAAGCATGTCTCTGAACGTTTCGAAGTCTTCATTTGGCAAAAACCCTGTGGGCGATAAATGCTCATCAATTCCTATCACAATCTCCCCACCTTCGGTATTCAGAAACGCACAGATACTTTCGGAAATCAATCCAATTTCGTTGATATTTCTGATAATTTGGATTAGAGTGGTATCATTTACGGCAATTCTCTGCGACAACTCATTTTTGCGAGCAGCTCGTTTAACTCCCAATCTGTTTTTATAAAGTTCATCGAGCTCACACAACTGTTTATCTGTTTTGAAACCCATAAGATTCCACATTTGCTGCTCAACTTTTTTGGCTAAATGCTTCTTAACTGTAATGTCCCTGTCCACGTCGGTGAAAATATTTAAAAGAAACATTCTTCCCAATTTACAAATTTTTCCCTTAAGCTCCACATCGGCGTTCAGCCGCATAAATATTGCTATTCCTCCATCGTATTCTTCAGGATTTTTATAGATAATTTTCTCTTTTGAATAACGATCCTCCTTAAGAACTGAGATTTCCTTCATATCCATCAAAATCTCAACAGCTGCATCAAAATACTCTTTTGCTTGCGTTTTTGCGATCCTCGGATCTTCATCTGTAAAAGCTTCTTTGTGAATGTAGCGCAAACCAGCACCGTTAGTAACAAACTTCGTGTAAACGACATAGCTGATTAAGGGTAATTTTGATTTCATATTAAATAATTTTTAAGATTTTCAACATATCAAGGAGTTCGGTCTCGGAAAAAGTTTCGCTAAATTCTTCGTCACCAGTGCTGTCAACTTTTGAAATCCTGTAATGAGCTGTTTCTTTATGAACACCTTCTGAGTGAGGCAACTTTATCACTGTTAAACCGGTTTTAGTCAATACTTCCAGATCTTCGATGCTAACTTTTTTTTCCCTTTGCTGTTTCATTATATTTGATTTTTAATATTGCAAAGTAAAAACCCCACAACTGCAAATTGTGGGGTCTTGAAAAAAAAATTAATATCTAAAATTCCAGTATGCCTGTTCCACTGTTCAGGGTGTCTGCAAAATATACATTTCCCATTTTGGTAACTTCTTTTTGCTGCGTATGTCCTACTACCTGTGTAAAAGGAAAAGGATGCTGTAACAAACTGAAGGGACGGATCCAACACGGCCCTTCCTTTTCACTCTCTCCGTTTCCTTCAAGATCATCGTCGACTTGCTGATATTCAAATGCTCCCGGATACTTCCAAAATAGCTTATTGATGAGATTCATTATATCTTCAGGATCGGAACACGTTATATCGAACATATTTTCAAACCAATGTTTCGAAATGCCGGCATGAGAAAACATGATTTTACAGTGATCATCATAATACGACATCTTTAACTTTTGCTTATCGAAAAAGGGTTGAAGTATTGAATTAATTTTGTCCGCATTTTCAGGCTGATAACCACTACACGTGCCGAACACGCCATTTAAATAATGAAGATCGTGGTTTCCGCAGAGTAGCACCACCCTGTCGGAATTTTGATTTTTAAACTCCAAAATATCACGGAAATTTCGGATTTCATCTTCAATTCCAATTTTGAAATTACGGCTGTCAAAGTAATCTCCGAGAAAGACCACCTTTTGGAAATTCTTGCCGTAAATAATTTCTTTCCAAATGGGATTTCCGTGGAGATCGGGAATAACGACTAATTTTTGTGTTTGCATTCTGCAAAGATAAAACCCCACAACTGCAAATTGTGGGGTTTCGATTCTTATTCAAGTACTTTCTTAATTTTTAAGATCTCTTCATCCGCCTCTTGCATTAAGCTGAAAATATCCTTCTTTATTCTGTCTAAGTTTTTTAAATTCGCTGAAATCGCGTTATTTGAAAAATTGCATGGTGATATTTTATAATACTCCACATACTGTTCCAATTGATGAGTGATTTTCTGTTTGGATTCGTCAGCTATGGGAAGTCCATTCACAAATTTTCTCCATTCCTTATTACCTTTCGCACCATTGCATTTTTTACATGCGGGTACAAGATTTCCCAGCACATTACCAAAACCACCATATTCGCCCTTGAGAACTAAAGCATGTAAGTGGTCCCATGTATCTGCCTTTTTGCCACAATAAACACATAAAATTTTTGATGGAACCTGGCCGAGTAACTTTAAGGCGTGCTTAACATCTCGTTCCTCATAAATGCCGGTTCTAGCTAATCCATTTGCGAATGCATGATTAATTGTTGTTTGCCGATTTGCCAATATCGAATAGGGCAATAAATATTTCTTAATAGAATTGATTTTCATATTTTTACTTAAAATTAAATTTTGTGTTTGACTGCAGCAAAAATAAAACCCCACAACTGCAAATTGTGGGGTTGAGATAAATATGTTTGATTAATAAAAACATTTCATATTTAATAGTTTACCTCTACGATTAATCATGCATTCGCA
>JAHIQD010000021.1 GCA_018902795.1 Bacteroidota bacterium
AATAATTCTTCTTTGTCGATCATAACTGTATAAAGGTTTAAAAATAGTAAAAAGTTATTTCCGAAAAATTTCTGGGCTTTGAAGGGCCCAAAATTTTTCAGAATAACTTTTCAACTTACACAGTTAGTGGGACGCTACCAAGAAAAAAGAAGAATCCGTCTCAATGCGCAAATTGGGGCGGATTTTTATTTTTTTTTGAGATCGTTCATCATTGGTGTAATCTAATTTCTAATTCCGTTTTTTTTCAAACACCGGAGGTTTACCTGGCAACTGTAATTATAAAATGCTGTTACAAACGGTTTCAGTCTTCTCTCCAAAGCATATCCTAATTACAAACTATTATGTTAGGAAACGCACAGGTAATGTACAATTGGTCATAGTGTATTCTTACTATAACCATACTATATCTATGCTATATCATATAGGATTAAAAAGGCAACAAGCATATCTGTTCACCGGGATTTTTGGGTGTCACTTCTAAATTTAGTTTGAATAGCTTTCAAGTGTTTTCGCTAGCGTCGCAGGGTAAGAAACAAATTCTGATCAACAAAAAAAGGGCTGCAATGCTGCAACCCTTTTTTATAAATCACTAAAGTTAATTTATTTAGCCCCTTTTACTACAAAGTTATCAACTTCCCAAGTAGTAGAGAATCCTACTACAGAAGTATATTTAAATGCAATAACCACTTCCTTATTAATAAAATCTTTAAGGTTTACTCGTCCAGAACCTACAAAACCAGAGAAGCCACCTAAATCGCTATCCAAAGCCGGATTCATTTTAACCCAAGTTGTTGTAGCCGGCACTCCGGTGAAATTACTGGAAACATAGACTTCTAAAGCGTTCCCGCTGAATCTTCCATCAGTCTCAAAAGTGAAGTAAGCTTCCTGCATTCCAGCTAGTGATATTTTTTTAGAAACGAGCCAATCTTCGTTAAGCTGACGGTTACCATCCATAATGGCACTTGGCCTTGGATTACCAAAAGTAGTAGTTGCCCAAACCTGAGTACCGGTTACATTGACAGCAGTCCAATTATCTAAAGTATCAAAGCCATCCTGGAATAATATATTGTATACCGGCGGAACAGTTCCGTCGCATCTTGCACCATCAAGGTCTGCATCAGCCTGTCGAGGAATTCTCAACTGATATACACCGTTTTGGAATGTTACCACTGCATACACATTTCCTTTTCCGCTATCCACTTCAGCACCTTTAAAAGTTGCAGTTGTACTAGTTGTAAGAAGAATTGTATTTCCTTCGCAATCTTTCAAAGTTCTTTCTGTTGAAGTTCCTGAAACATAAGTCTTTCCTAACTCAGCATCAGTAAATTCAAGATCTTTAATAACAACCCATCTTCCAACGTCTGCCATTGTAAGTTGTTTAATCTTTCTTTCTGTCGGAACCACTGTAGTTGCAGGATTATTACTGTCAAATAAGTATTTATACATATCTGCTTCAGCAATTGCCCCAGCAGGACCCCCGAAGCCAATCTGCATTTCTCCATTTATAGCAGGTGCGCTGCCGACAGATAAACCTTTAAGCTTAATAAAGACTTCTTTGCCCACCTTGAACCTTGCATCCTGATATAAATTGGTTTTATTAATGTTTACACGGATACCTCCTGTAGCATCTTCAATATAAATCTGTCTAACAAAGTTATTGGTTTGATCATTTGCTGTAACTTTCCCTTTCAATAAGAAATCTCCTGTAATCGGTGTACCTGCGAGCTGTTTCACTTCCGCAACCGTTTTAGCGGTTAAGCTGGCCTGATCTAAACCACAAGGGTTTGTAGTGATACCGTCTTTTCTTGGGAAATGAGTCATATCTGCCAAATCACTTACTTTGTTGATATACATTTGGTAAGAAGAATTAAATTTACTGAAGATTCCAATAAATTTACCTTTCCCTGCAGGCAATAACTGATTTGCAAATGAAGCGAAACCGCTGTTTCTTACTACTCTTGCAGTAGATGATAGGGTGGGGTCATTTAACTGTCTGTCTACGGTAAAACCTTCCGGAGCGTAAATATTACAAAGCACTTTTTGATCGAATTCTGCATCATTCACCTGGATAAGTGCACCTAAAAGTTTGTCATTTGAACTCATCTGAGTTAAAGTCATCACTTTCGGAATAATATTTTTTCTGATTGTACATGATCTGAAAATATGAGCTGGCATTGCTTTCTCAGGGATTCTGGAAACAGCGTCAGCGCCCGCTGCGATAGCTTTGTCGTCTTCAATTCCTAACTGTACTAATCCTCCGTAAGTTCCTAAGGCAAGACCTTTTAATTCAATATAAATTTTAGATCCCTGAGGATACTTCGTATAAGTACTTACTGCATCAACACTGATGGTAAAACCTTCAGTAGGGTTTACCGGGTCATCCTGAATATAAATGGTCTTATAAATATTTCCGCTTTCATCAGTAGAAGAAACATATCCTTCCATTATCGCGGTGGAGTTAGCCGGGAAAACATATCTTGAAGTTCGGTGCAGCGCTTTTACCTGAGTGATGGTCATGGTTGCCGTCAGATCTTTACACTGGTAATTATCTAAATTCGGATCATTGTATTTATCATCGTGCACACAGCCTGTCACCAGAAGCGATGCGAAGGCGATGAATAAAACTTTTAAATATGAACTGTATTTTTTCATTGTAGTTATTTTACTTATTAAAACCTTAAATAAACATTAGCAAAGAAAGTAGTTCCTCTGTCGTACCATAATTTCGGTCCAAACCACGGTTTGTCTCTTTGTGCGTCTGCGAATGCTTCAGGAAAGTTTACTGCTCTCCCTTGTTCGAATCCGCCGGTTACATAATCTCTGTTATTTAAGATATTGTTTACACTTAAACTGATTCCCATTCTGTATTTGCCCATTAGGAAAGATTTTCCTGCATTGGCATTCAGCATGAACTGATCATCAAATTTTTTCTGAGCGGTAATTAAAGCAATTGCTTCAGGCGTAGCTCCATTATAGTTGTCTCCCGTCGCAGGGTCTGTATACATAGCCTCTGTTTTGTTAAGGGCAGAGAAATCTAAATACTGATCCTGTAGGTAATTGGCTGTTGCGCCAATCCACCAATATTTCGGTGAGTTATATCTTAAACCAAACGAGTAGGCTTTCTGCGGAGTGCCGGCAACTTTATAATCTTTAAGTTTTGCAGTTCCCCACTCTCTTACGCCAAAATCATCATCAAATGTTTTTACTGTAGGGTTGTTGGTAATTTTATAATCACCATAACTTCCCACAGCAGTTGCGCTAAGGGTTGGGGTGATTTTTACTTCAGCACCCAATTCAAGTCCTTTATAAGTCTTGTTGATTCCTGACAAAACTTCTGCAACTAATGCGTTGCCACTGCTTCCGGAACCGTCTGTAATATCTGCGTAATATCTTGAAATTTCAGTAGCATTGTTGATGGTGGTGTAATATCCACTCAATCTTAGTTTTAGAATCTGTCCTCTGATGATATAACTTAAATCATTAGAATTAATCATTTGATTTTCCACATTCGGGGTGATCATATTGGTTACCCGCGGGCTGATGAAAATTTCATTTAAGGTTGGCGCTAAACTGAAGAATGCACCGTTGTAAACAATAAAGTTTTTACCATTCACTTTATACAATACTCTTCCTTTAAGGCCTGCATCGAATGAATTGAATATTTCACTTTTGCCTTTGCTGTCGGCATACATATGATGTCTGAATTTACCGTCTCTCTGAGATTCAGCGAAAGAAGTAAATACTGATGCAGTTACATTCCATTTTGCGAAATCAATTTCCGTAGATGCGTTGAATGCATATTGATTTCTCAATAAATCATAAGAATATTGAGTTCTGTCGCCCACACGTACTTTGGTATCAGGATTGTCCAAATCGTATGGCTGGTCGTTTCCGAATGCATTTAAGTTGTTCGCATAAGATGCACCTAAAAGATCTTTTACCTCTCTAAAGTTGTCAGATTTTAAGTTCTGATAGCTAAAGTTCAGATTCAGTTTCCAGTTATCCTCAAGTTTAGTATCGAAATGGGAAACAAAATTTAAGGTTTTATCCTTATTAACATCTTCTACGATAGAATAGACCGCTCCGTGATCGGTTCCGTCCATGTTCGTTTTGTTAATATAATTTGCCTGATAAAGATCTTCCCAGTTGATTTGGGCCTGCGCTTTAAATTCCTCCTCGGTTAACAAACCATATCCTGGTAATTTTCTGTAATAAGTTGGGTTCGGATCAGCGCCGTGGAACCAGTCTAAACGGCTTCTTCCGTCTCTGCCGGTTTGGTAAGAAAGCGTGTTGTTCCAGTTGCTGGTTTTACCAAGTTTCAGATAATCACTGATCATGAACATTGGTTCAAATACTTTTCTGATTCTGGAATTTCTTTTCTCTCCATCTTGCCATCCCCAATAAGCATTATAATCTTTACCCATCAAATCATAAGTTTCCTGAGTATTTGGAGAATTGTTTGCTCTGTATGTTGGTGATCCGAAAGCAGTTACGTTGATCGCATGTCTGTTGCTGAATTGTTTTTCAACTGCTAAGAATAAACCCTCAGCATCTTGGTACGTACCATCAATAACTCCATCATCTGCCCATCTTCTACTTGCTGAAAGAGTGAAAGCCCAACCGCTTTTTGACAAACCTGAAGAATAGGTTGCCATTGCTCTATGGAAATAGCTTCTGTTAGTATAAGAATAAGCTAGTGAAGTCTGTTTTCTGTAGCTTGATGCTCTTGTATTATAATACACCACACCACCAAGATTCCCGAATGCATATTCAGAAGGGGTAATATTATCTACAGATTCAAAAGGATATCTGGTAACATCATTTAAACCGCCCCAGTTGCCGAAATCTACCTTACCATCATCGTTTTTAGACATTGATACCCCATTGAAAAGTACATCTTCGTAACGGTTCTCCACGCCTCTTGGTCTGAACCAGTAAGCTCCAAGTTCAAAAGCAGTTACATTCTGAAAAGTATCTCTACCTGAACTTAACAGTCCTACGGTAGGCTGCATTGAAGATCCTCCCTCATCAGAATCACTTGAAGAATCATCAATTACCATTACTCCTGCATTTATAGCTGGTGCTGGAACTAAACTGATTACCCCAAGATCTTTTCTTTTTTGGTCAGCAGTTATATCAAATTCAATAATTTTCGGATCAAAACTTTGCTTTGAAACGGTAATTAAATAATGGCCCGGCTGCAAATCTACAAACTGAAAGTAACCAATTTTATCGGCTTTCACATTTTCAGCAGATTGTCCAAGATCAATCTCTGCACTCTCAACTGGTTTTCCTTCCTGATCTTTTACATATGCATAAACAGTAGTTTGTGCGAAATAAAAAGACGCAGGTAGCAAAGTAAACAATGAGATTAAGGATAATTTTTTTATCATAACAAATTATTTATTTCTCCCTATTGATAACAATTTTTTAAGGGGGAACAAATTTAAACTTATTTTTTGTTAAGTTAAACATTTTTAACACTTTATTAGAAGGCAGTCCGTTAATATTTCTTAATATCTTTATAATTCGATGTTTATCTATGATTTTTGTTTCATCTTCATCATTCAGATAATATTTAGTCATTTACTTTGGAAATTATTACTATTTTTACCCTCTTAAAATTTTCAAATGAAAAAACATTTTATCTTATTTGCTGTTTTTACTTTTGGGGTTCTTTTTTCCCAACAAAGACAGGTTCAGAGGGCTACGATAGCTTTCCTCAATGTAGAAAATCTTTGGGATACCGTTCCTTCTGCAGATTATATTGACGGGACTAAAGATATCCACAACCCTGCTTTTCACAGAAGTGTGCCTTTAGATTCCTTAAAATATCTCGAAACTACTGAAGATTATAAAGGTGAATGGAGCGATGAACTTCTGATTGGAAAAAAAGTAATCCGTTATCAGATCCTTGCAGATGATTTTACTGCAAACAGCCCTAAAAACTGGGATACTAAAAAATACAACCAGAAACTGGCTAACGAAGCAAAAGTAATTTCCGAACTTGGTAGACAGTACACCAATGATTATCCTGTAATAGTAGGACTACTGGAAGTGGAAAACAGACAGGTGGTGGAAGATCTTGTAAAGCAACCTGCACTAGCAAAGGCTAATTACGGTGTTGTGCATTATAATTCTTATGATGCGAGAGGAATTGATATCGCGATTATTTACCAGAAAAACAGATTCAAAGTCACAGAAACTTATGTGAAAGATATTAAGATCTTTAATGATGAAGGAAAAAGATCTTACACCAGAGGTATTTTAGTCGTAAAAGGTACGCTAGACGGTGAAAAAGTGGGCGTTTTCTTAAATCACTGGCCATCAAGAAGCGGTGGAGAAGCTGCTTCACTGCCAAGACGTGCTGCTGCTGCAAAAGTATTGAAAGATGAAATGGATAAGTTGAGAAATGAAGATCCTGAGAGAAAATTATTCGCAATGGGTGATTTCAACGATGATCCTGTAAGCCCAAGTCTTAGAAAGCATCTGGGTGCTGTGGGCGAGCCAGATCAGCTTTCTGAAAAAACACCTTATTATAACCTGATGGTCAAGCTTTACAAAGCAGGCATCGCCTCATTGGCTTATCGTGACGCACCGAATCTTTTCGACCAGATTATCGTTTCAAAAAACCTTTATTCTCCGGAAAAACTATCGCCGACGTACAGTGTTTTCAAAGCTGAAATTTACGCGCCCTCTTACCTTGTCAACAGCGAAGGACAATGGAAAGGGTATCCTTTACGTTCTTGGGACGGCGACCGTTTCACAGGCGGTTACAGCGATCACTTCCCGGCAGTATCCGTGATTCAGAGAGAATACAAACCTGCAAAATAATATTTCTTAATATTTATATAAAAACCGGAGTTATATCAACTCCGGTTTTATTTTTTCATAACTTTATAACAAATTAGAACAATGAAAAAATTATTTTCTTTAGTGCTTATTTTTATTTTGATTTTTAGTTGTACTCCGCAGAACAAAGTTGCAGAGAAAGACCAGAAAACAGAAATAAAACCTGCAAAGAATGATGATGGTGAGTGGGATTTGCAAGTATTCGATACCCAATACGATTATTTCCTCAATGCCATTGCGAAGCCCATGAATATGTATTCTGAAAGTTACCTGAAAAACAAAAACACCTTTCTGGTAAGCGAATGGAATTCCTATTATTTTTCGGGCCGATACCGTAACGTTATAGAATCTTCAATAGATTATGATCCGCAGGAAAACTACGGTATAAAGTTCGAATATAAACTGTATCAGGTTTTCGCGTACGTTCAATGGAAATACGGATTGAAACTGAATGGTTTAAGCCAAAGCGATGTGAGATAAGTTCTCCCAAAAGTTTAAAACAATAAAAAAGGTTCAGAAAATTTCTGAACCTTTTTTTTATTAAAATATGAAAGTCTTATTTGTTGAATTTTTCCTCCACTTTATCCCAGTTGATTACATCGAAAAACGCCGAAACATAATCAGGCCTTCTGTTCTGATAATGCAGATAATAGGCATGCTCCCAAACATCGAGTCCTAAAACAGGCGTTCCTTTACAGTCAGCAACCGGCATTAGAGGATTGTCCTGATTCGGCGTAGAACAAACTGCTGCAGAACCGTCTTCTTTCTTGCATAACCAAGCCCAACCTGAGCCAAATCTTGTTTTTGCCGCTTCAGCAAAATCAGTTTTGAATTTTTCAAAACCGCCGTATGCTTCGATTGCAGCTTTTACGTTTCCTACCGGTTCTTTGCTTCCTCCAGGAGTTAAAATTTCCCAGAAAAGGGTATGGTTAAAATGCCCACCTCCGTTATTTCTAACCGCAGGTTTATCGGTTCCTGTTTTGCAGATTTCCTCGATGGTTTTCCCTTCTAAATCCGTTCCTGCAATTGCTTTGTTTAAGTTATCTATGTATGCCTGATGATGTTTGGTGTGATGGATTTCCATTGTTCTTGCATCAATTGTCGGTTCCAATGCATCGTATGCATAACCCAATTTAGGTAATTCGAATGCCATAATTTTTTAATTTAAATGTTAATACCCAAATTTACTCATAATGTAGGGCAATACCAAAACAGAAACATTACTTTAATAAATCTTTAACATCGATGAAAACAAAAAACCGTTCTAAAAAGAACGGTTCCTTCAATATATTCAGAAATAATTTATCTGTTCATGCTCATGAGAAACTCTTCGTTATTCAAAGTTCCTTTGATGCTTTTGTTTACAAATTCCATGGCTTCTACAGGATTCATATCTGCAAGGTATTTTCTGAGGATCCACATTCTCTGCATCGTAGTTTCATCCAAAAGAAGATCGTCTCTTCTCGTGCTTGAAGATACCAGATCGATGGCAGGATAAATTCTCTTATTGGCAATTTTTCTGTCCAGCTGAAGCTCCATATTTCCGGTTCCTTTGAACTCTTCGAAAATAACTTCATCCATTTTAGATCCTGTATCAATTAAAGCAGTAGCAATAATGGTTAACGATCCGCCGCCTTCAATATTTCTTGCCGCCCCGAAAAATCTTTTCGGTTTGTGAAGCGCGTTGGCATCCACCCCACCGGAAAGAATTTTTCCAGAAGCCGGAGTTACGGTGTTGTAAGCTCTCGCCAAACGCGTAATTGAATCGAGTAAAATGACTACATCATGGCCACATTCCACCATTCTCTGCGCTTTCGAAAGAACCAGATTCGCCACCTTTACGTGTTTGTCAGCAGGTTCATCAAATGTAGAAGCAATTACTTCCGCGTTTACGCTTCTTTCCATATCCGTAACCTCTTCCGGTCTTTCATCGATGAGCAAAATCATCATATACGCATCCGGATGGTTCTCAGAAATAGAGTTTGCGATATCTTTCAACAACATCGTTTTACCGGTTTTCGGCTGTGCAACAATCATCGCACGCTGTCCTTTTCCTATCGGTGTGAATAAATCTACAATTCTTGTAGAAAGCGTTGAATTCTTTCCTGTTAAATTGAATTTTTCTTCCGGGAATAAAGGCGTCAGGAATTCAAAAGCAACCCTGTCCTTGATAAATTCCAAATCTCTTCCGTTTACTTCCGTCGGTTTCAGTAAAGAAAAATATTTCTCGCCTTCTTTTGGCAGGCGGACAATTCCTCTCACGGTATCTCCCGTTTTCAGAGCATAATTTCTGATTTGATTGGTAGATACATAAACATCATCCGGTGAAGAAATATAAGAAAAATCGGAAGAACGGAGGAAACCGTAGTTATCAGGAAGGATTTCTAAAACCCCTTCAATCGTTACTAAACCGTCGAAGTTAAATTCTTTTTTGGAATTTTCCTCCTGATTTTCAGCGTTCTGCTGATTTCGGTTTTGATTAGGGTTTTGGTTTGGATTTTTATTTTGGTTTTTCTGATTCGGGTGCTGCGGTCTGTTTTGGTTAGGATTTTTATTTCCGTTTCCATTTGCGTTCCCGTTGCCATTCTGATTTGGATTCTGATTGTTGTTTTGGTTCGGATTTTTAGGCTGTTCCGGTTTAGTTTCGGTTTCAACAACCGTTTCTGTTACCAAATTTTCGGCAGCAACTTCTTCTTTTGGAGGAGCAACACGCTGTCTTTTCTTTTTCTGCTGAGTCCTGTTATTTTCGGACTCATTATTTGCTTCAGTTGGAGCAGGTTTTAAATTTTCAGAAGGAGTTTCCTGTGGGGTTTCTATCGTCGGCTCAGCATTTTCAAATGGAATTTCTGCCGGAACCTCAACCGGTTTCTCAATTTTCTTTTTGGGTGCCGGTTTTTTTGCTGCCGGCTTTTTAGGAGCTGGTGCAGGATTTTCTTCTGTATTCATAATGGTTTCGGTGGCGTTGAAATAATCTTTTGCAACTTTCGTATTTGAAGCCTGAAAATCCAGGATTGCAAAGATTTTATCATTATCAGTGCTGTTTTTAGCAAGTTTAACGCCTAAATCTTTCGTGATTTTAGTCAACTCCGATTCGGATTTTGACCGTAACGTTTCAATGTTGAACATAAATTGTTATGTGAAAAAGTAATTTATAAGTAAGTGTAAGTAAGAAAGTTAAGTCGGACGACTTTCCTTATTAGGTCATTTGTAGTGCAAATCTACGCTATTTTTTTATTTATGCAAAAAATTATTATTATTTTTGCAGCTCATATTCATCATCATGTTGCAGAGAATACAGACCGTTTGGATTTTTTTGGCAGTTTTAGGCGCAGTTTTTCTGTTCATCACCGCTCAGGATTTTTCGCTTTTAGGAACCATTCCTTTTATTTCAATTGTTTGCGCTGCACTTGTTCTGGTTGGATTATTAAGTATTTTCAGTTACAAAAACCGCAAGAGACAAATTCTGCTGAATACCATCAGCATTTTTATAAACGCTTTGTTGCTCGGTTTATTGGCGTATTGGCTACTCAGTTTATCTGGAGGAATTCATTTTCCTGAGAAAGGTATTGAGCCGATTTTCCCGTTGATTTCGATAATATCTTTGCTTATCGCAAACGTATTTATCAGAAAAGACGACAGGCTCGTAAAATCTGTAGACAGACTCCGCTAAACTCACAACGATTTTTTTTGAGTGAAACAGTTCCTTCGGGAGCTGTTTTTTATTTCTGTCCTTTTAAATTTTTATCTTTAGCAAAAAATTATCAATGAAGAAACATTCTTTTTTATTCGCCATGCTATTTTCAACGGTATTTTATGCTCAGGAAGTGTCCAGAGAGCGTGTAGTAAATGTGCTTTCTGCGTTAGCTTCTGATGAAATGAAAGGCCGCGAAATCGGAACTCCGGCAAACGATTCTGCAGCAGTATACATCGCAGACCGTTTTAAAGAAAACAATCTTTCTTACTGCACCGGCAGTTCGTACCTGGTCCCATTCGAATATAAAGGGAAGGTTGCCTATAATGTGTGCGGAATTAAAAAAGGTAAAAGTGAAAAAACTTTAGCCTATTCTGCCCATTTCGACCATATTGGATCCAACAACAAGAGTGGGGACAATGTATTCAACGGAGCGGATGACAACGCGAGTGGTGTAACATTAATGGTTGGATTGTCTGATTATTTTAAAAATGAAAACCCAGATTTTTCCATGATGTACATTGCTTTTAACGGCGAAGAAAAAGGAATGAAAGGTTCGAAAGCCATTTCCGAAATTCAGGATTTACAGCCTGCTTATAAAAATATCAATGCGCTTTTTAATTTCGAAATGGTGGCAACGGTTTCACAGTTCGGTAAAAATGCGCTTTATATGACAGGTGACGAGTTTTCGGATCTAGATGAACTTTTTAATGCAAAGGCAGAAAACCAACTTAAAATTCATCCAGATCCCTATATTGGGCAACAGCTTTTTTACCGTTCAGATAATGTAAGTTTTGTAAAAAAGAAAGTCATCGCGCATTCTTTTTCCACCGTTGACATGAATACCGCAAAACATTACCATCAGTTAAATGATGATTTAAGCGTTGTTAATTTTGACAATCTTACCCAGATTATCAACAGTTTTGGGAAAACAATTCAGAAACTGACGCCGGAAAATTTCACTCCGAAGTATAATGACAAAGTAAATTTGAATTAAAAGAAACCCCCAATTCAAAATTCCGTAATTTTGCGCCCGAAATTTCATTCAATGCAACTCCTATTACCAAAGATTTTGAAAGAAAAAATCAATTTTAGTGGATGTTCCGTTTAAAAATGAAAAATTTACCAATCAACCGATGAAACCATTACAACGAATTCTTTCTTTCGCCAAACCCCATCAGAAATACCTTTTTGGGAGCATGTTTTTTAATATCATGTATTCCGTTCTCAATATTTTTTCCGTAGCAACGATGCTTCCTATTCTGGGATTAATGTTCGGAACGGTCGAAAAAGTAGATACCACTAAACCTCCCGTCAACTCCGGACGTCTGGTAGATTTCTTCGCCTACGCTAAAGACTGGGCTTATTATACCATCCAGAAAAACATTGACGCCCACGGAACGGTAAAAGTTCTGGCCATCTTGTGTGCTGTAACTGCTGTAGCATTTCTGCTTCGGAATATTTTCAGATACCTTGGCGCTTATCTTTTGGTCAATTACCGCGTTGGGATTACCAAAGATCTGCGAACGGCGATGTATGATAAATTTCTGAAACTTCCGGTTTCATTTTTTACTGAAAAAAGAAAAGGAGATATGATGAGTAGGATCTCCAACGATATTGGCGGGGTAGAAGGCGGAATTATGGGCAGTTTGGTAGATGTAATCAACTCACCGTTTATGATTATTTCTTCACTGATTACTTTATTTATTCTTTCCCCAAATCTTACCTTATTTTCCCTGATTGTTTTCCCTTTAATGGGCATCTTGATCGCTTGGGTGGGGAAAAGTCTGAAAAGACAAGCTACCGCTGCGCAGGAAGAATTAGGCAATCTGTTTTCGTTGGTTGATGAAACACTGAAATCGTCAAAAGTCATTAAGATTTTTAATGCCGATAAAATATTAAAAAACCGGTTTACCAGCACCACGGACAACTGGCAGAAATATGCCATCGGAATGAGCCGACGTCGTGAACTTGCTTCACCCATGAGCGAATTTTTAGGTTCAGTTACGATTTTAATCATTACCTGGTTCGCCGGCGTTCAGATTTTAAATGAACAGAGCATGGAACCGGAAACCTTTTTGGTCTTCATAGGAATGTTCTTCCAAATCCTGGATCCGGCCAAAAAATTATCCAGCGCTATTTCAAATATTCAGGGCGGGATGGCAAGTTTAGACCGCGTTTCTGAAGTGCTGGATTATGATTTAAAGGTGGAGGAAATTGAAAATCCAATTCCTGTTTCCACGTTAAAAGATAAAATTGAATTTAAAAATATCGGTTTTTACTACGATAAAGACAACGTGATTTTAAAGAATTTCAACCTCGTTATTCCGAAAGGAAAAACCGTGGCATTAGTTGGACAATCTGGTTCTGGCAAAACAACCATTGCGAATCTTTTGGCCAGATTTTATGATGTTCCGGAAGGAGAAATTCTTGTCGATGGAGAAAACATCAAAAATTTAAAACTGACAGATTACCGTCATCTTTTGGGAATGGTCACTCAGGAATCAGTGTTGTTTAACGATTCAGTTTTCAATAATATCCTGATGGGAAAACCAGAAGCTTCTGAAGCTGAAGTAATGGCTGCCGCCAAAATTGCCAACGCCCACGAATTCATCGAAAACCTTCCGGAAAAATACTACACCAATATCGGCGACGACGGAAATAAACTTTCGGGCGGCCAAAAACAAAGGGTTTCTATCGCGAGAGCAGTGTTGAAAAACCCGCCTATTATGATTCTGGATGAAGCGACTTCCGCTTTGGATACCGAATCTGAAAGATTTGTGCAGGATGCGTTGGAAAAAATGATGGAAAACCGAACTTCCCTCATTATCGCACACCGACTTTCTACCATCCAAAAAGCCGACTGGATTGTCGTAATGGAACGCGGTATCATCGTAGAACAGGGAACCCACGAGGAGCTGATGAACAACAATAATGTTTACAGAAAACTGGTAGAGTTGCAGAATTTTGGGTAATTAAATGATTGAAAAACTTTGTTTAAAAGCTTAAACTGTCAGGATCCTTTCGTACATTAAAAAAGTCTAAAACAAGAATCTCATCATTTTCAACCGTATAGAACATTTTCACGGTGCTTTTTCCTACCAGCGCAAAATAAATTCCATCAGCATATTCCTGATGTTTTACTAACCCGGTGGAAACATTTTCTAATTCCCGACTGATATCATCTTGGAGTGTTTCTAATTCTTTTCTCGTCCAGCGTTGTGCGAGATAAAACCGGATTTCTTTCAGTGAGAAGAGGGCTTGTTTCCTGAATATAATTCGCATAAATGACGGTCGAAATCATTATTAAATTCTTCTAGTGAAACTGTGTTTCCCGTATCGGCAGTATTTTTCAGCCACAGTAAATGCTCTAAAACCGGGTCTTTTTCTTCCTCAACTTTGATCACACCTTTGATACTTTGCAGAATTTTTTTCAGCAAAGATGGATCTGCTTTTTCCATTTGGATATTTAATCGAACGGTATCCATTGTATTGAAATTTAAACAAAGTTAGTAAAATATTAAAGACAATTGAATTGGCGTTTACTTCCCAATCATTTTTTTAATCGAATTCAGTTTCATTAAAGCTTCAATCGGCGTCAAAGTATTGATGTCGATTTTCGTCAATTCTTCACGGATATTTTCCAGAACAGGATCGTCCAACTGAAAAAAAGAAAGCTGCATATTCTCATCGGTAATCGCTTTTGCAGAATCTTTAGAACCACTTTGTGAACGGCTTTTCTCTAAAGTTTTTAACACTTCATTCGCACGGTTGACCACTTTTGAAGGCATTCCAGCCAATTTCGCCACGTGAATCCCGAAACTGTGTTCGCTTCCTCCCGGAAGCAGTTTCCTCATGAAAATAATATTTCCTTTGTTCTCCTGAATCGAAACGTGGAAATTTTTAATTCTTTCAAAATTCACCGTCATTTCATTCAGTTCATGATAATGTGTTGCGAACAAGGTTTTGGCCTGAGTTGGGTGCTGATGCAGGTATTCTGCAATAGCCCACGCAATGGATACCCCGTCGTAAGTGGAAGTTCCGCGCCCGATTTCATCCAGAAGAATTAAACTCCGGTCAGAAATATTATTAAGAATATTAGCGGCTTCATTCATTTCCACCATGAAAGTGGATTCGCCGGCAGAAATATTGTCCGTAGCTCCAACTCTCGTGAAAATCTTATCAAGAACACCGATTTCTGCGTGTTTTGCCGGAACAAAACTTCCAATCTGCGCCATCAGACAGATGATTGCGGTCTGTCTCAGAATCGCTGATTTACCTGCCATATTCGGGCCGGTCACCATAATAATCTGCTGTGCATCTTTATCTAAAAACAAATCGTTCGGGATATACTTTTCTCCGAGAGGAAGTGCATTTTCAATAATCGGGTGACGCGCTTCTTTCAAATCGATTTCAAACGAATCATTCAGAACCGGTCTCGTGTAACTTTCGGAAACAGCCAGTTCAGACAAACCAACACCGCAATCGAGTTCCGCAATTATTTTTGAATTTCCCTGAATGGCATCAATATAAATCATCACATTGTCGCATACTTTCCGGTACAGTTCATGCTCAATTTTAGAGATTTTTTCTTCAGCCCCAAGAATTTGCTCTTCGTATTCCTTCAGTTCTTCGGTGATGTATCTTTCAGCATTCACCAAAGTCTGCTTTCTGATCCAGTCGCTCGGAACCTTATCTTTATGTGTATTTCTAACTTCAATAAAATAGCCAAAAACACCGTTGAAACTGATCTTTAAACTTGTAATTCCCGTTCTTTCAATTTCTCTTTCACACATTTCGTCGAGGAAGTTTTTCCCTTTACTTTGAAGTCCGCGCAAATGATCAAGATCTTCGGAAATACCACTTTTAATGACATTCCCTTTTGCAATATTTACAGGAAGTTCATCATTAAGGTAATTTTGTAAATACTGAATCAGTTCTTCAAGATTATCTAAAGGATCTAACCAAGCCAAAACTTCTTCAAATGAATGAAGCAACGACTTGATTTGATGAATATTGATTAAACTTTGGCGAAGGTAACCTACTTCTTTAGGTGAAATCTTTTCAGAAGCCAGTTTTCCCATCAAACGATCCAAATCTGAAATGGATTTTAGTAATTGCTGAATTTCGTATTTTAACTGATCCTCTTTGTTGAAGAACTCAATTAAACTCAGTCTTCTGTTGATTTCGCTAACCGATTTTAAAGGCAGAATCAATCTTCTTCTCAATAGCCTTCCGCCCATTGGCGTTGACGTTTTATCGATAATATCAAGCAGAGATTTCCCCTGTGGATTGCTTGGATAAACGATTTCGAGGTTTCTCAGCGTAAAATTATCCATCATCAGATAATCATCCTGAGGAATCACCTGGATTTTTGTAATATGCTGTAAAAGTGCGTGATGCGTATCTTCCACCAAATAAGCGAAAATGGATCCTGCGGAAATAATTCCCAGTTTAAATTCATCAATTCCGAAGCCTTTTAATGAATTGGTTTTGAAATGACTGGTGAGTTTTTCGTAAGCATAGTTGTACTGAAAAGCCCAGTCTTCAAGCTTGAAAGAGTTCTTATTCTTGAGTTGTACAGGAAGTTCGGTAGATCTCTGATAAATGATTTCACTCGGATCGAAAGTGTGAACGATATGTAAAAGTTTATCAAGATTTCCTTCAGAAACCAAAAATTCTCCTGTAGAAACATCCACCAACGCCATCCCGAATTTCTCTTTCTCCTTATGAACCGAAAGCAGAAAATTGTTCTTCTTTGACGTTAAAACCTGTTCATTGAAAGTTACACCTGGAGTAACAAGTTCGGTTACTCCGCGTTTTACAATTCCTTTTGCGACGGTTTTGGGATCTTCTAACTGGTCGCAAATTGCTACGCGGAGTCCGGCTCTCACGAGTTTCGGTAAATAAGAATCTACTGAATGGTGCGGAAAACCCGCAAGTTCGATATGACCTTCGCCGTTGGCTCTTTTGGTTAAAACAATGCCAAGAATCTGAGATGTCCGGATCGCATCCTGGCCAAAAGTTTCGTAGAAATCTCCTACGCGGAACAGCAGAAGTGCATCAGGATATTTCGCCTTGATGGTGTTGTACTGCGTCATTAAAGGAGTTTCTTTCTTTGCCATATGCTGTTTTAGGCCTCAAGCATCATGCTTTTAGCCATAATTTTAGTTAATTTTGCCAAAAATACGAAAATGTCATCCACCAAGAAACTGAAACTCGAAGAATTAGGAAGAATTGATGTAGAAACCTTCAAGCAAACCGAAAAAATTCCTTTGGTAGTAGTTTTAGACAATGTCCGAAGCATGCACAATGTTGGCGCGGTTTTCAGAACTGCCGATGCTTTTATCGTAGAAAAAATTGTTTTATGTGGAATCACTCCGCAACCGCCTCACCGCGAAATTCATAAGGCCGCTCTTGGCGCCACCGAAAGTGTGGACTGGATTTACGAGAAAAGCATTTCAGAAGCACTTCAGAAGCTGAAGAAAGAAAATTATCAAATTGTTGGAATTGAGCAAACTTCCAATTCAGAAATTATCACTGATTACCCAATCGATAAAAGTAAAAATTACGCGTTGGTTTTAGGAAACGAAGTGGACGGTTTGAGCGACGAAGCGCTTTCTCTTTATGACACTTTCCTCGAAATTCCGCAACTGGGAACAAAGCATTCGCTGAATGTTTCGGTTTGTGGAGGAATTGTGATGTGGGAATTCTTCAAAAATTTGAAATAAATTATTCCAGATTTTTTATTTTCAAAAGATTCCATTTTCCATTGAAATGTTTGAAAAGGCAGATCTTATCTACCAAAAAAGATTCTTCGAAAGTTTTTGTCTGGTATTCTTCCCAGGCTTTCTGAAAATTTTCCGGGCTTAAATCTTTATAAGCCACCGTTAAATGAGGATTAAGTTTTCCGTACGAATGAAAATTCATTTTCGGCTGAACCTCATCGTATAAGCTTTGAAGTTCCTGTTTATTTTCAGGATTGATGAAAATAACCGGTTTGTCTTTATTCGGGAAACATCCGAAATTTTTAAGAAAAATTTCAAAAGGAGAAGATTTTAAATTCATTTCAGAAAAATTTCCCACCAAAACATCTTCCTTATTTTCATCAAAATGAAAAGGCTTAATCAACGTAATGTGTGGGAAATTTTTGTATGATTTCACCGAATTAAATCTTTCAGCAAAATCTTTACTAAAATTTCTGGCTTTCTCACGAAGTTCCTGGTGCGGCACCACTGCAATAAAATATAAACTCATGGGAAAACCTTTATTTACAAATTATCTCCAGCCGCCACCAAGAGCCTGATAAAGCTCTACACCGGCTTTCATTTTAGCATATTCGCCATTGGAAATATTCAGTTCAGCATTCAGGGAATTTACCGAAGCGTTCAACACTTCCAGATAGTTCGCCATCCCGTAATTCACCAGTTCCTGAGAAAATTCCACAGATTTTTGGTAAGCATTTAATTCTTTTCTTTTCAAATCAATAAAACTGTCCTGGGATTCGTAAACTTTCAACGCATCGGAGACTTCTCTGCCTGCTGTAAGAAGGGTTTTACGGAAATTCAGATAAGCTCTTTCTTTGTTGGCTAAACTTATTTCATAATTTGTTCTGATCTGCCTTTTATTGAGAACCGGCTGCACCAAACCTGCGACCACATTGGCAAAAAGTGAATTAACGCTGAACAAATGATCTATATCCAGACTCTGTATGCCGCCGCCGCCGTTAATCCTTAAACTTGGATAGAACTGTGCTTTTGCCGCGTTGGTGAGTTCAAAAGCCGACATTAGACCGTATTCAGCCGCCATCACGTCAGCTCTGTTGGAAAGCAGATTAGCAGAAAAACCGAGTTTGTATTCGGCAGGCATTTTCTGTTGGGCCAAAGTTGACCTTTCAATTTTCTGGGACGGAACCCCCATTAAAAGGCTCATTGCATTTTCTAAAAGTGCAATTTGTGTGTCCGTATTAATGAGCAGTGACTGTGCATTGAAAACCAGCGCTTCACTCTGCTGAACGGCAACTTCTGTTAAAGTTCCTGCTTCCTTCAACGCCCTGGTCGTTTCAAGATTTTTATTTCTTAAGAGAATGGTTTCATTAATAATTCTCTTTTGCTCATCCAAAGTTAACAGCTGATAATATCCTGAAGCAATAGCAGCAACCAGATCGCTTTTCACAGCCTTATGAGCCGCTACAGTTCCCAAATATTCTGCGAACTGCGCCTTTTCCTGTGCTTTAATTTTGCCCCAGATATCGGCTTCCCAGGAAATATCTCCACTAAGGTCAAAAAGATTGTTGTATTTTCTGCTCCCTGACATCTGTCCCAGCTGCGTATTTAAAGACTGTGTTTGGAAAGTATAAGACGGTCCGACAGAAAGCGTTGGCTGATAAGCAGCCTTGCTTTGCTTCAGATAAGCTTCTGCAGCAACAATATTCTGCAGTGCGATCCTGATATCTAGATTGTTTTCGAGACCTTTTGTAATATGTTTCTGGAGTACAGGATCAGTAAAAATTTCGCGCCAGGAAACCGTAGCAATACTTGCAGAATCCTTCGGAAGAAGATCTGTCCTGAAGAGATTTTCATTAACGTCTTTAGGTCTTTCGTATTTTTCACGGGTCATACAGGATGACACTGCGAAAAATGAAAGCAGAACCAGAAGGATTTTTATATTTGGATGTTTTTTCATTTTAAAATAATTTATTCCGAAAGATTAATTTCTTTTTCTTTTACCGGCGTTACTTTTTCCTGCAGCCACTGGAAGATAACATACAGCACTGGAATCGCGACCAATCCGAAAAATGTTCCGATCAGAAGCCCGGCTGCGGCGCCCGTTCCGATGGAGCGGTTCCCGACAGAACCAATTCCGGAGGCAAATACCAACGGCAGCATCCCGAAAATAAAGGCAAAAGAGGTCATCAGAATCGGTCTTAATCTGGCTTTTGCGGCATTAATTGCCGACATGGCTAAACTTTCACCGTGATGTCTCCGCTGAACGGCAAATTCAACAATCAAGATGGCATTTTTCGCTAAAAGTCCGACGAGCATGATGAGGGCAATCTGGAAATAAATATTGTTTTCCAAACCAGCCACTTTCTGTCCGAAATAAGCTCCGACAACTCCTAAAGGAAGGGAAATTATTACTGCCAGAGGAAGGAGGAAACTCTCGTATTGTGCGGCGAGAATAAAGTATACAAATACTAAACTCAGCATGAAAATAACTGCGGTCTGAGAACCGGAATTCACCTCTTCTTTAGACAAACCGGTAAATTCGACAACATAATCCGCAGGAAGTTTTTCGGCAGCCACTTCCTGAACAGCTCTGATGGCATCGCCAGTAGAGTAGCCCTTGTTGTTGGAACCTGAGATAGAAATGGAGGTAAAAAGGTTATACCTTTCTACTGATTTTGGTCCGAAGGTTTTTTCAAGTGTGACGAACTGTGAGACGGGCGTCATCTGGCCTGAGGCTGTTTTGACAAAAATACTGCTCAGATCAGCTGCTTCATTTCTGGAATCCGGAAAAGCCTGAACCATCACCCGGAACTGTTTTCCATATTTGGTGAAATCTGCTGCGTACACACCGCCAATATATCCCTGCATTGTGCTTAAAATATTTGATACGGAAACTCCGGTCTCTTTGGCTCTCGGAACATCAATTACCATTTCAAACTGCGGATAATTGGTGTTAAAGGAAGTCTGGGCAAACTGTATTTCAGGTCTCTGCATCAAAGCGCCGAGATAATCTTTGGCAACAGCATCCAGCTGTTTAAGATCACCGCCGGATTTATCCAACATAACAGCTGAGAAACCATCACTGGTCCCAAAACCCGGAATACTTGGCGGAGAGAAAAACACGATTTTTGCGTCCGCATATTTACTGCCAAGTCCAAATAGTTTTTTAGTAATCGATTCTACCGACTGGTCTGAATCTTTGGCCCTTTCTGCGAACGGCTTCAGTCTCACAAACGCCTGTCCTGCGTTAGAACCGCTTCCTGACATAAATCCACGGCTCGCGGTGAAAGTAACGTTCGCTACTCCCGGGATTTTTCTGGCCTCGGCCTGTAAATCCTTTAAAACATTATAGGTTCTTTCCATGGAAGCTCCCGGCGGAAGCGCAACATCAGTAAAGATGATTCCACGGTCTTCTTTCGGTACAAAACCTGACGGCATTGTTGAATTTGACCACCAGAAAAATAAGCCACCGACACCGAAAATAACCAAGGTCACCCATTTATGTCTTAAAAGGAAAACGAAAAATCTTCCGTAACGGTCGGTTGTAGTTTTAAATGCAGCATTGAATTTATAGAAGAATTTCTGTTTTACATTCATGTTGCTGTACTCTTTATGATGGGCAGGATTCGGTTTCAAAAACAAAGAACACAACACAGGACTTAATGTTAATGCATTTACTGCTGAAATTAAAATCGCCACAATAAGCGTAACCCCAAACTGCTGGTAAAACACACCGGTTGGCCCGGTAATAAAGGTTACCGGAATAAATACTGCAGACATTACCAAAGTAATGGAGATAATGGCTCCGGTAATTTCATCCATCGCGCTTACCGTTGCTTTTTTGGCGTCGGTGAAACCATGTTCCATCTTTGCGTGAACGGCTTCGACGACGACAATGGCATCATCTACCACAATTCCGATCGCAAGAACCAATGCAAAGAGTGTTAATAAATTTAAAGAATATCCGAACAAATTCAGGAAAAAGAAAGCACCCACAATGGAAACCGGAACGGCAATCGCCGGAATTAATGTAGATCTGAAATCCTGAAGGAAAATATATACCACAAGGAAAACAAGGACAAATGCTTCCAGAAGCGTACTTACCACCTTTTCTATTGAAGCATCCAGAAATTCATTGGTGTCGAAATTAATGGTGTAACCTACATCTTTAGGTAAGGTTTTTTCGTTTTTTTCGAGGAATTTTTTAATGTCAACAATGATATCCTGTGCATTGGAACCCGGCGTCTGGAAAATCCCCATACTGATGGAACTTCGGCCGTTGTTTTCTCCTTTTGAAGTGTAAGACTGCGCATCAAGTTTTATTTCTGCGACATCTTTCAGTTTCAAAAACTGTCCGTTTCCGAGCGATTTCAAGATAATATCTCCGTAATCTTTTTCCTGATTGAATTTTCCTTTATAAGTGATAACATATTCGAATGCACTGCCACTGTTCTGCCCGAGTTGTCCTGCTGCAGCTTCCCGAGACTGTTCGTTAATTGCTGCGGTAACATCGGTTGGCTCCATTCCGTACGCAGCCATTTTCGCAGGATCGAGCCATATTCTCATGGAGAAGTTTTTTCCTCCAAAAGCCTGAGCATCGCCCACTCCGTTAATTCTTTTTATTTCAGGAATAACATTAATGTTCAGGTAATTCTGAAGCCAAACTTCGTCCAAATCCTTATTAGCAGTATAGAACGTAAGAAACATCAACGCACTGGTCTGCTGTTTCTGAACGATAACCCCGGATCTTGTAACATCAGCCGGCAAAAGGGGAGTTGCACGCTGCACTTTGTTCTGAACATTCACCGCGGCAATATCAGGATTGACTCCCTGTTTGAAGAACACCTGAATTCTTGCTGAACCGTCGTTTCCTGCTGAAGAGGAAATATAATCCATTCCTTCAACACCGTTTACCTGTTCCTCAATGGGAATCACCACACTGTTCATCACCGTCTGTGCACTGGCACCGGTATAATTTGCGGAAATACTTACCGTGGGCGGGGCAATATCCGGATATTGGGTCACCGGAAGCTGTTTAAGACCCAAGACACCCAGAATTACAATTAATATTGATACAACGCTTGAGAGAACAGGTCTGTTAATAAACTTTTTTACCATTAGAAAATCGGTTTTATAGCGTTTACAATTTCGTCAAAACTCACCGGTTTAGATTTCACAGCTGTTCCAGGTTTTAAAGTTCCAACGCCCTGTGCCACAATTTTATCACCTTTACTGATGCCGTCTTTTACAATGACCATATTATTCACCCGGTCGGTAACTCCGATCATGATATTTTGCGCGGTATCTTTTTCCACTCTGTAAACATATACCAAACCTTGCTGCTCGAAAGTCGAACTTTCCGGAACCACTAAAGCCTGATCGTACTGTTTGGGGAATTTGATGGTACCGCTGTTTCCGTTACTTAATAATTTGGAACCATTTGGGAAAGAAACCCTGAACTGGATAGTTCCGGTTTGCGGATCGATCTGTCCGGTTACCGCTTCTATTTTTCCTTTTTCAGGATACTTGCTTCCGTTCACCAATTCCAGTTCAACCATCGGCATATTCCTAAGTTTTTCAGGAACAGTTGCTCCAACGGAATCTTCTAAAAAGTTCAGATATTCTTTTTCATTCATTGAAAAGTAGGCAAAAACCGTACTGGTATCAGAAACCGTGGTTAAAGGCAGCTGATCACTTGGACCCACCAAACTTCCTACCTTTAAAGGAAGTTTCCCAATAACGCCTGAAATCGGCGCACGGATCACTGAGTAATTGATATTTGCCTGTACTCCTTTGTAATTTGCCGAAGCCTGAGAAACACTTGCACTCGCCTGTTGCTGTGCAGCTCTGGCCTGGGAAAGCTGTGCCTGCGCACGTGCCAGATTTGCTTTTGCAGTTTCTAACTGAACACTGCTTATTATATTTTTCTGGACCAATGGAATAAGCTTGTTCACTTCTACCTGAGCCGCATTAACGCTTGCCTGAGCCGCATTCACATTCGCTTTTGCAGCGGTAACACCGGATTGTGCAGCACCGATTCCTGCTTTTGCTGCATCTGCCGTCTCGTTAAGCGTATTGGTTTCCAGACGGAAAAGAGGCTGGCCTTTCACTACATACTGTCCTTCATCCACCAAAACCTGAGTAATATATCCCTGGATTTTTGCACGTACATCATTGTTTACACGTCCCTGGATGGATGCGGGGAAAGAGGAGTAACCGGTCACATTTTTTACCTGAACGGCAACCACAGGAACTTCTTTAGGACCGTCCTGCTTCACTTCCTCTTTCTTTTTACAGGATAAGACTGTTAACACAGACAGGGAAAGAAGGATTGTTTTGTTTTTCATAATTAAATTTTATGTAGTGTTTCTTCGATATTTTTGATGTTTTTATTTAAAAGTGATTTATAGATTTCAAATCTTTGGATAATTTTTTCATCATTGCTTTTCCTTAACTCATTAAGCTTATCTAAAATCGATATTTCACGTTTCATCTTGTCGATAATTGCAGTAAAACGGATGTACATGTAATTTTCGTTAATCATGAAAAACCGTTTCCTTTCATTAATCTTATTAAAATCGACGATTAAATTGGCATTCAAAAGTAAATTAAGATTGGAGGAAACTGAGCTTTTGCTGGCCGAAAACACCTCTACAAATTCTTCGAAACAGATTCCGTTTCTCTCGAAATCGAAAATAAGGTAAGCGTAGATTTTAGCAGAAAGCGGCGGAAGATTCAGAGTTTCCCCATAAAACTTCACCATTTCACGGAAGATTTCCCTGTTGATTTCGATGGTTGAATTCATTATTCCGCAAATATAAAAATTAGTTCAGAACAAAACGAACCAACGAATTGTTTTAACAAATATTTAGCATAGAAATGGGGTTAAACAAAGATTTTCTTAATAATTCAAAAAAAATTAACCGCGTAAAAAAGATTTATTTCATTAATTTTGTTCCATGGATTTACGAGATCAACTGAAAAATCTTTTCCCCGAGCACGAAGAACAGGATTTTAAAATGCCCGAAGAAAAATTTGTGCAGAAAGAACCTTTGGTATGCAAATTTGAAAAAAAGGGAAGAAACGGTAAACCCGTAACTTTAATCGAGGGCTTTGAAGGAAGCGATGATGATCTTAAAAGCATTTCGAAAAAAATAAAAATAACACTCGGTATCGGAGGTTCCGAAAAGGACGGAGTGATTGTAATTCAGGGAGATAACCGCGACAAGATCATGAAGATCCTTCAGGAAATGGGTTATAAAACCAAACGCGTGGGAGGATAAGTTTATTTAAATTTTATCAGAACAAAAAATCTTCTTACCTTTAATACCCTTTTTTAAAGGTTTTTTTAATTCAAAAACAAAAAATAATATGCTGAATAAATTAGCGGCTTCCGAGTTGGTGCTGAATCCTGACGGAAGTGTTTATCACCTCAATCTTTTACCTGAAGATCTTGCAGAAAAAATAATTTTAGTTGGTGATCCGGACAGAGTACCAAAGGTTTCTAAGTATTTCGACACCATCGAAATCAAGAAAAACAAAAGAGAATTCTACACTCACACCGGAACTTTGCGTGGAGAAAGAATTACCGTGATGTCCACAGGAATCGGTACCGAAAATATTGATATCGTGATGAACGAGCTGGATGCTTTGGTGAATATCGATTTAAAGGAAAAAGAATTCAAAACGGATCATACCTCTTTGCAGATGTTCAGAATGGGAACATGCGGAAGTGTAAATCCGGACGTAGAAGTAGACAATATGCTGGTTACCCAGAATGTTGTAGGTCTGGACGGTTTGCTTCATTTTTATCAGGATTATCAGTTTGAAAATGAATTTTCGAGAAACTTTTTAGATAAATTCCCTTACGAGAAAATAAAACCGATGCTTTATTTTTCCGATTGGGCAGAAGATATTTCCGAACTGTATAAGGACGCAAAATACCATGGAAATACAGCAACTTTCCCGGGATTCTATGCTCCGCAGGGGAGACAGCTGCGTTTGAAAGCCTTGGACGATCAGTTTCTTGAAACTTTAAATGATCTTGGAGTAACCAATTTCGAAATGGAAACTTCGGCAATTTATGGTCTTGCAAAGCTTTTAGGACATAAAGCTCTGACGGTAAACTGCGTTATTGCGAACCGCAGACGCGGGGAATTTTCAGCCGATCACCACAGTTCAGAGAAAAACATGATCGAGTGGGTTTTGGAAAGAATTATTAAATAAGTCGGCAATAAAATAAATATGAAAATGTATCAATGGTTTTACGGTTGGTACATTTTTTTTGTTTACTGATTTTAGATTTGTCGTGTATGACATTCCATCACATGATCATTCACCATCCCTGTTGCCTGCATGTGCGCGTAAACTACGGTAGAGCCCAGAAACTTGAAACCGCGTTTCTTTAAATCTTTAGCGAGCTGATCAGAAATTTCGGTGGTTGCAGGAACTTCTTTTAATTCATTAAACTTATTGTCGATGGGTTTTCCGCCTACAAAGCTCCAGATGTAAGTTGAAAAACTCCCGAATTCCTTCTGAACTTCCATAAATCTTTTCGCATTATTAACCGTGGCTGAAATCTTCAGCCGGTTCCGGATAATTCCTGCGTCCTGCATGAGTTCTTCCATTTTTTCCTCGGAATATTCAGCAATTTTCTGATAATCAAAATTATCAAATGCACGCTGAAAATTCTCCCGCTTCTTGAGAATAGTATACCATGAAAGGCCTGCCTGAAAGCTTTCCAGCACCAAAAACTCAAAGATAGTTTTGTCATCATGCACAGGTTTTCCCCATTCCTCATCGTGGTATTTTCTGTACAGATCATCTTTTTCGCACCAGCCGCAACGTATTTTTTCCATATTCAAATATACTTTAGAAAAAGCTAACTAAGATTAGCTTCCCTTAAACTTTTTAAGTCGCTAATCCATCGCTCATTTATTTAGCAAAACTTTATAACTTATTTAACATAAAGTTAAATGTTTTAGGAATAGTTGTTGCAACTTCCTGAATATCAAATTAAATATTTACCAAATCATTAATTAAAAAAAATAGTATTATGGACAGACAAGATTATAACAAAGCAGAAAACGCTGTAGACAAGGCAAAATGGACTGTAAACGATTATGCTGACCGGGCTAAAGATTACATCCGTGAGCAGCGTGACAGAAACGAAACGCCAACCGCAGAAGGATGGACAGAAAGAGCTAAAGATAATGTATCCGAGGCTTGGGAAGATACTAAGGATGCGGTTTCTGATGCATGGGAAAAAACCAAAGACTGGAGTGAAGACGCATGGGAAAATACAAAAGACGCTGCTGACAACGTTGCCGATGCAGCAAAAGACACCGCTGAAGACGCAAAAGCGGAATGGAACAAGAGCACCAACTAATCATAATTTCATATAGTTAAGTGGGAGAACCAAGAAATTGGTTCTCTTTTTTTATGCAGTAAGCAATAAAAATTTTAAATTTGTGGAAAATAAAAACATTATTATGTCATACGGATTACTAAAAGGCAAAAAAGGAATAATTTTCGGTGCATTGAACGACCAGTCGATCGCATGGAAAGTTGCAGAAAGATGCCACGAAGAAGGTGCTGAATTTATTTTATCCAATGCTCCTATCGCAATGAGAATGGGAGAAATTGATGAACTTGCAAAAAAAACAGGATCAGATATCATTCCAGCAGATGCAACTTCAGTAGAAGATTTGGAAAAACTTTTTGCGCATGCTGAACAGAAATTCGGTAAAATCGATTTTATTCTTCACTCCATCGGTATGTCAGTAAACATCAGAAAAGGAAAAGCTTATACGGATCTTAATTATGATTTCCTTGAAAAAGGCTGGGACGTTTCCTCAGTTTCCTTCCATAAAGTAATGAAAGCTGCATGGGACAAAGATATCATGAACGAATGGGGATCTATCCTCGCTTTAACTTATATCGCTGCACAAAGAACCTTCCCGAATTACGGTGACATGGCCGACAACAAATCTTATCTTGAAAGTATTGCAAGAAGTTTCGGATATTATTGGGGCGACAGAAAAGTGCGCGTAAACACGATTTCACAATCTCCTGTAATGACTAAAGCCGGAGCTGGCGTAAAAGGAATCAGCGGATTTTTTAACTTTGCGGACAGCATGTCTCCACTTGGAAACGCCGATGCGATGGATTGTGCAAACTATTGCGTAAGCCTTTTCTCAGATCTTACCAGAAAAGTAACGATGCAGAATTTATTCCACGACGGCGGTTTCAGCAACACCGGAGTTTCACAGAAAATCGTTGATAAATTTGAAGATTTATAAATAGGTTTTAATCTTATTTAAATATCACCAAAAATTAAGCAGCCCCCAAAAATATACTTTTTGGGGGCTGCTTATTAATGAGTTCTATTTAAAATCGGTATCTTAATAGGGAATCTTTTAAAAATTGACCTCATTTACTTCTTTTCCTCTTTGAAAATTCATTGTTTTCTGATTTCCTTTATAAGCGATGTTTACTAAATTAAACTGTTTCGGGAAAGTGCTGAGCAAAATAGTGTTTTTAATTCTTATTGAATTAATTTCGGTCACACCGCCGGTTTCAAAATAAACCCAGACAGATTCTCCGTTAACCTGGCTTCCTGTGAAAGTAAGGGTTTTAGGACTTCCGTTGACGTACAAGTCAAAATTATTATTCACATACTTCTTTACTTCCGCTTCAAACCCTGCTGTGTTCGGGTTGATTTTGATGGCGTCAGAAATATGCTGAGTATTCATTTTGGTAGTAAATTTCAGGGTCTTGCTTCCTTCCACATAATCTACTTTTGTCATCGATGAATAGAAGTCTGCTACAGCAAAACTCATCATTATCATCAGTACAAAAATTCCTCCTATATGTAAAAACTTTTTCATTTCTTATATGTTTTGTTGTAATCTCAAATATGATGCCAATTAAAAGTTCACATTCACAGTATATTTATCGTAAAATGCCTGAATATGAGCTACTGCATCGTCAGCAGTGTCCACAATGCGGTAGAGGCTCAAATCCTGCTCAGAAATCATTCCGTTTTCCAGAAGAGTGCCTCTGAACCAATCCAGAAGTCCGCTCCAGAATTTCGATCCTACCAGAACGATAGGAAATTTTCCGATTTTATTGGTTTGAATTAAAGTCATTGCTTCCATCAGTTCATCCATCGTACCAAAGCCGCCCGGCATCACAATAAATCCCTGGGAATATTTTACGAACATCACTTTTCTGACAAAAAAATAGTCAAAATCCATGCTGTAACCTTTGTCGATAAAAGGATTGAAATGCTGTTCAAAAGGAAGCTCAATATTCAGTCCTATGGATTTGCCACCGCCTTTATTTGCGCCTTTATTTCCGGCCTCCATGATGCCGGGACCGCCGCCGGTTATTACTCCGAAACCGATTTCTGTAATTTTTTCAGCGATATCCACCGCCATCTGATAATAATCGCTTTCAGGTGCAAGCCTTGCCGAACCGAAAATGGATACACACGGACCGATTTTCGCAAGTCTTTCATAACCGTCAACAAATTCGGCCATGATTTTAAAAACCATCCAGCTGTCTTTGGAGATCGTCTCATCCCAGGTTTTCTCAGTGAATGAACGCTGAACTTTCTGGTCGATTTCCAGTTCGTTTCCTGCTGCAGCTTTCGTGGTTCCTTTGCCTCTCGGTATTTTCTTCATTTATCTTATTTAAATATTTTCTCGGCTTCCAGCACCGATTCCGGTCTTCCGACGTCGATAAGGATTCCCTGGTGCTCATAGCCATGTATCTGTTCAGTATGCATCAGATCCAGATATTCTTCCATAATAGAAAACTTTCCTGTTCTTTTTATTTTATTAAATATCTCAGGATTAATACAGTGTATTCCGCTGAAAGCTAACGGTTTGAATCCTTTGTTGAATTCTGCCAAACGCTGTTCTCCTGTTTCTACATTCAGCCAGCCGCGAAGGATCATTTCAGGGTTGAAAAGTAATTTTCTGGAACTTTTTCTATCCGATACAGCTAATGTAGCAAAATCTTTCTTTTCCTTATGATATTCTACAAATGCGTTCACATCCAGATCTGTTAAAATGTCGGCATTCATTATGAGAAAGTCCTCCCCATGATCCAGAAATCTTCTTGCAAAAACCAAGCCTCCTCCGGTTTCCAGCAGTTCCTCACGTTCATCCGAAAATTCAATTTTAGCGCCGAAGTGATCATTCTTTTTTAAAAAATCAATAATCTGATCGCCAAAATGATAAATATTAATCACAAAGTCGTTGATTCCAAAGCTTTGAAGAAATTTCATATTTCTTTCGAGCAATGGAACTCCATTCACCACAGCTAACGCTTTTGGATGATGATCGGTAAATGGTTTCAGTCTTGTGCCTTTTCCGGCGGCGAAGATAAGTGCCTTCATTTTATAAAGTGTAACAGGTGATAAACTGTAAATAATAATTAAATATTACTTGTTGCCTATTACTTGATGGTTTAGTTGTGGTTGTTCGTCGTGATGGATGCTTACGTTGGTTTGTGGATATTTTTGGCGGATAAATTCAGCAGTTTTTTCCGCTGAATATACCGAACGGTGTTGCCCGCCTGTGCAGCCGAAATTAATCTGAAGATGTTCAAACCCCCGTGACAAATAATTGTCGATGTTAATGGAGACAATGTTTTTGACAAGCTCTAAAAAATTCGGCATTTCGGTTTGCGTTTCCAGATATTCCTGAACACCGGTATCGCAACCGGTTTGCTGTTTATATTCCTCAACTCTTCCGGGATTCAGGATTCCGCGGCAGTCGAACGCAAAACCGCCTCCGTTACCGCTGTTATCTTTTGGGATTCCGCCTTTTTTATAAGAAAAGCTGTGTATTTCTATGGTAAGACTCATTTAATATTTATTTTTTTATTTCTAAACCGGTAAGAATTCTTAATGGTTCAGAATCATTTTAATTTTATTTTGAACTGAATCCGATTTCAACCCTGAAATCATTTTCTTCAGTTCAGGAAAACTGTCCATCTCTTCCCAGGTGTTTGAAAAATGATGTAAATTTTCAATTCCTAAAGTAAGACTGGCGATAAAATGCGGCTTCCTCTGAATAAGTCCACGGAAACCATACGCTCCCAAAACCTGCATAAAACGGATGAGCTGAACCGGCTTTACCGAAAGTTTTAGTTCTCTAATAGTCTCTTCATCTTTCCACAAAGAAAAATAGTAGTTGAGCATTTCCTCTTTAAAAACTTCAGTGAAATTAGCTTTTGCCTGAAAAAGAAAAGAGATGACATCATACATCAATGGTCCTTTCATGGAAGACTGATAATCGATGAAAAAAACTTCATCTTTTTCGTTGACCATAATGTTTCTTGACTGAAAATCGCGGATCATCAGACCTTTTGGCTCTAAGTTTTCAAGCTTTTCTGTCAGTTTTTTAAATTCTTTCAGCAAAGATGCTTTGTGATAGGGAATTTCCAAAACGTCAGCAATAAAACTTTTGAAATAAAATAAATCATTACTGATCGGCAGTTCGTCATAATTTTCATATTCGAAAGTTTTCGAATAATCAATATTATTTTGTGTTTTGGTCTGAAGTTCAAATAGTTTTTCAAGGGTTTGCTTTACCAAAGATTTCACACTGGCGGAAAGTCCTTCTTTTTGAATGATTTCGGATAAAGTATTTTCTCCTAAAAATTCCTGAATGTATAATTTTCGGTCTTCAGAGATTTTGAAGATTTTCGGAGTATTCAGATTTAATTCAGAAAAAACCTTAGAAAAATAGAAAAAACTTTCGTTTTCGAGGACATTTTCGTTGAAAGTGACGATGTACTTTTGACTAGAACTTTTGCCAACAAAATTTTGTCTCGCGGAACCGCTTTGCGCTAAAGAATAAAAATCCTCCGGTTTTTCCCCAATAAATTCGCTGAAAAAAAGTTTTGCGTTTTCCATAGTCATACTTTTACAAATATAAGAAAATAGAACTTTTTAAAACGTTATATTTGCAATATGTTCAATGATTTCAAGCCTGTTCTGAAAATTCTTTTACGTTTTATCATCATTTATGTGGTGTTGGTTTTTGCCTATCAGTTTTATTTGAATCAGTATCAGAATTCAGGTTTGGATCCCGTTTCGAAATGGGTATCTGATCAGGCGGCTTTTTTGCAAAATCTCTTTGGTTATCCGTCTCAGATGGTTCCGGGAAAACCTGAACAGGAAACTTCATGGTTTTATGTGAGCGGAAGATTTGTCTCGCGGATGGTAGAAGGCTGCAACGCAATATCGGTGATGATCCTTTTTCTGGCGTTTATTTTCGCCTTTTATCAGGGCATCAAAACTTTTGTTTTTGTAGGTTTAGGATTGTTATTTCTTCACGTTATCAATGTGTTAAGGATCGCGGGATTAAATGTGGTTTTAGTAGAAGTGCCGAAATATTCAAAAATCGGACACGATTATTTTTTTCCGGCAATTATCTACGGAAGTGTTGTGCTGCTTTGGATCGTCTGGATTAAATTTTTCGCAATAAAAGAACCTGCGCATGAAAATTCTTAACTGGCTTATCGTAATTTCTGGAGTCCTGGGCTTAATCGGCGTCCGGATGGCGGAAGACAAAATTTTTTACGATCCTTTTCTTGAATATTTTCACTTCGCAAACAAAGATGCTCAGTTTCCCAATTTTGAATGGTTTAAACTGATTTTAAACTATCTCTTCAGATTCTTTCTGAATTTGGTTTTATCAGCGTTTATTGTTCATTTTATATTTAAGAATAAACAATGGACGGTTCAGGCGGTTGTTTTAATGCTGATTGTTTTTGCAATAACCTTCCCGCTTTATCTTTATGCGGTAAGCACAAAATTCGAAATCGGATATCTTTTTTCCTTTTATATGCGGAGATTTGTGATTCAGCCTTTGATATTACTGCTGATTATTCCTTTGTTTTATTACAGAAAGCAGGCATTAAAAGTTTAAGGCTGTGTTCTTACATCATGTTTCTGTTCCTGAGAAATATTGTCGGCATCCCATTCAATTTTTTTCACGAAAGCGTGTTGTCTTACCGGACATTCCCAAAGTTGGCAAATTTTGCATGAAAACGGTTTGCAGTCATCCAAATGAAAATTAAATTCAATCATTCTGTCGGAGTTTGCAGCAATTAATTTATAAGCTTCCTCCATTTCTTCATGTGCTTTCCGAAGTTCAAAATACCATGGGAGAGTTAAATGGGCATCAATATGAAGACCGCTTCCGTGCTGCTGGATTCTCGTATTGTGAAGATCGATCCATTCAGGTTTTCTGTTTTCATTCATCACTTTAGCGAGTTTGGTCAGCATTTTTAAATCTGCTTCATCCATGATACCACTCAATGCTTTGCGGATTATTTTATAACCGACAATCATAATGTAACCGCCGAAAATAAGGGCGACAGCCGCATCAATCCAATATAGATGCGTGAAATAAACCAGGACTAAACTCAATACAACACCCAAAGTGGTAAAGGTGTCGCTTTGCAGATGTTTACCAGAACTTTGCAGAACAAGCGAATTCTGCTGAAGACCTTTTTTAACGGAGATATAGCCCATCAGATAATTAATTCCTGCTGTTACGGCAACAATCAGGATTCCCCAATCGAGTTTTTTGGGAACGTTACCATGTAAAAGGGAATCAATGGCCTGAACGATGATAATAATTCCTGCAAAAATTATAAGAGCACCTTCAACTCCCGAGGTGACAAATTCGACTTTTCCGTGCCCGTAAGGATGCTCAACATCTTTTGGTTTTGCTGCCAGATAAAGGGAATAAAGCCCCATAAAAGCAGCAATGATGTTCACAATACTTTCCATCGCATCAGAAAATACGGCGTCGGAATTGGTAAGATGCCAGGCGACAAGTTTTCCGAGGAAAAGCACGATTCCGATAATTGCTACGGTTTTCTGAAAAGCAAAATTGCTTTTGGGTGCATTCAGATTTTGGGACATGATGTTTGATTCAATTAAGTCAAAATGTTTGAGGCTTCTAATAAATAAAAAATGCTCAGGTTAGTGAGCATTTTATTTAAACTAGTTTGTTTTCTACGAGATATTCTGCGATCTGTACCGCATTGGTTGCGGCGCCTTTTCGGAGGTTATCGGCGACAATCCACATATTCAGTGTATTGGGTTGGGACTTGTCTCTGCGGATTCTTCCGACAAAAACTTCATCTTTACCTTCAGAATAAAGCGGCATTGGGTAAATTTTGTTTGTAACATCATCCAACACTGTTACGCCTGATGTTTCCGATAATATTTTGCGCACTTCATCCAGATCGAATTCATTTTCGAATTCGATGTTTACGCTTTCTGAATGTCCACCCTGAACGGGAACGCGGACTGCAGTAGCAGTAAGATTGAAACTGTCATCGCCCATAATTTTTTTAGGCTCAGTCATCAGTTTCAGCTCTTCTTTTGTGTAATCGTCATCAGAAAAAATGTCACAATGCGGAAGTGCATTTTTGAATATTTCGTAAGGATAGGCCATTTCCACCCCTTCATTTCCGTTGATTTCAGCATTGAGCTGATCGACCGCCTTTTTTCCTGTTCCTGTAACCGATTGGTAAGTGGAAACTACGACTCTTTTTAAATCATATTTAAGATTCAAAGGATGTAAAACCATCACGAGCTGAATGGTAGAGCAGTTTGGGTTTGCAATAATTTTATCTTCTTTGGTAAGAATATTGGCGTTGATTTCAGGAACGATTAATCTTTTATCCTCTGCCATTCTCCAGGTAGAAGAGTTGTCGATCACGGTAGTTCCGGCTTCTGCGAACTTTGGTGCAAATTCCAGTGAAGTTGCGCCGCCTGCAGAAAATAAAGCGATTTCGGGCTTCATATCGATTGCGGTTTGCATGGATACGATGGTATACTCGTTTCCTTTGAAACTGATTTTTTTTCCGACCGATTTTTCCGAAGCAACAGGGATTAATTCTGTTACGGGGAAATTTCTTTCTTCCAAAACTTTTAACATCACCTGACCTACCATTCCGGTGGCGCCAACAAGTGCTACTTTCATTTTTTAATAAGAATTAATATGATAAATTATGCGAAAAGCCTGTGCCACTGAAATGCCCAAAGCATCAATGCCAGCGCAACAACAGCGATAATTACCCAGCTCATCTGCAGTTTATCATTTGTTTTGAATTTTTTATTGAGGATGGTCAACAATACTGCTGCAACAATCATCGCGAAAGGATGTTCTACGTAAGTGTTTCTGGAAACAGAATCTTTCATTAAAGTTCCAGCTTCTTTCGCTGCTTTAAAACCGGGAGAGAAAAAGAACAGCATGATCAATCCGATTACTGCTTGTGTGTGAAAGAAAATCATGGTGAAAAGGGTAGATTTTCTCAGGAGTTTCGAAATTTTACCTGAATATCCAAACATGGTAATTAATAGTGCCACGACAAAAACTGCAGTTGCCAGTAAGATTAAATAAGCAAAACCACGGTGTGCCTGAAGCATAATGTTGAAATCCATAATGATAATTTTAAGTTAGGTGCAAAGATAAAAAAAATCCCGACGATATCGTCGGGATTGTGAGTGCAATAGTAAGTTCTCTTAGAAGATGAAACTTACAGAAGCATTCCATGTTCTTCCGAAACCGAAATATACTTCGTTTGCTTTGTTAATGCCATTCCAGTTGTTCGCTGGGTTAGCATCAGCAGCTTTATTGGTTCTTGATTCAGCGATATATGTTTTATCTAAAACATTGTTCACATTTAATCTTAACTTGAAAGATTGAGTGTCATTAAGTTTAAATCTTGCTCCAGCCCCTAAGTCAAGCAATCCGTAAGATGGTAATTCTACCGCTGGATCAGATGGAGTAGGTTTTGAAGCTGTAATCAAACGTGATGAAGGTTCGAAAGCTGAATAAAGTTTGTCAGCATAACGATACTGTGCATCGAAGTTTAACCAATCTGTAACTTTGAAGTCAGCACCTAAAGCAGCCGTAAGCTGTGCAGCGTCACCAACTTTAAGACCGTCAAGAGCAAGAGTTCCCTCCTGAATAACTGTATTTGTTTGATCTTCAACGAAGGATGCAGTTGGGCTACCTTGGAAGAACCAGTTACCTACAGAGAACATACCGTTTAACGTTACGAACTGTGCTGGTTTTACATTAAAGTCTAATTCAACACCTCTGTGGATTTCTTTAATTCCTAAAACGTTTGCAACACCTGTAACATCTACACCGTTAAGTTTTCCTCTGGTTGTGAGTCTTCGGTAGATATCATCCCATGAAGTGTTATAAAGGTTTAAGTTAGCGTTGAAAATACCAGAACGGAAACCGTAACCTACTTCGAAAGAAGTAATTTTCTCGTTTGTAAGAGAAGGGTTAACATCGTTTCTGTTGTTTAAGAAAACAGCTCCGAAGAACGGTTGTCTTTCGTAATATCCACCGTTAACGAAAACGTTGTGATTTTCATTGATGTTATAATTTGCTCCACCTTTTACGTTGAAACCAACTAAATCAACTTTTTCACTTTTTTGCTCGTTTGGTGCATAGAGCATATAATCTATTCTTTGGAAAGCTTGGTTGGAAACTGAACCTTGAACAAATGCAGATAGCGCATCATTGATATATTCCAACTGTCCGAAACCACCTAACCAGTTTACGATACCGTCGTTACTATAGCCTAACTGGTCTTTGATATCGTTGGTTTTACCACCGAATGGATTCCATGTAGGGTTTGTAGTAAACGCGTTGGTAATTACGTTTGGTTTGTTATTGATGTTGCTGGTATCAGTATAAGAGTTGTTACCTAAGAAATCAGTAACAATTCTGTAGTGAATTCCTTTGTAAGTACGGCCATCTAAACCAACGGTCGCAGTTAAGTTATCATTGATTTTATGGTTCAAGCTTGTGATGATTCCTAACCAGTTATGAGAGTTGATGGAAGATCTTCTGATAATCCCGTTGTTGCTGTTTGACTGTCCCGGAGTTTTATTTACCGCACCGAAATCTGGAATTAAAGTACCTTGATTCCAAGCTACGATATCATCAAATCTTACCAAACCGTCAGCGGTTCTTGGCAAGTTATTGTAAAATACCCCATTTATTTTACCAGCATCACCTGTACCACCACCTCTACCGAAAGAAGCGTAAGCTACAGAATTTAATGTAGTTGCATCAGTAATTTTCCAATCCCAGTTTAATGAAATTACCGGTTTGTGGTAATAGTTTCTGGTCATAGAATATTCTTCACCATTTAGATATCCCCAGTTTTGGTTGTATTTTCTGTTTGGTTCTTCTTCAGTTCCACCATATTTAATGTGGTCATTAATAGTTGATTGAAAAGATCTTTGGTTGTGTACCTGCGGTGCACCTGTGATGGTAAATTGTAAATCGTGTTTAGCGCTTGGCTGGTATCCAACAGCTAAATAATAATTGTACCCTTCAAATTCAGTTCCATCGGCATACATAGAACCTGCAGTTCTACTCATCAAAAATGAAGTAGCCCAACCTGACTCGCTTTTGCCGGTGTTATATGAAAATAATGCTTTATTATAACCATCGTTTCCAATTCCAAGGGTAACATTTCCTTGTCTTTTTTTATCAGCAGCTCTTGTAAGTACGTTGATGGTTCCCCCTACAGAAGCGATAGCTAATTTTGAGGATCCAAGACCTCTTTGAACCTGCATTGCAGAAGTTACGTCAGATAATCCTGCCCAGTTTGACCAGTATACCGCACCACCTTCCATATCGTTTACAGGAACACCGTTAATCATTACCGCAGTGTTTCTTTGATCGAAACCTCTAACGTTAATTCTGGAATCTCCAAAACCACCACCACCTTTAGTGGCATACACGGATGGAGTAGTGTTCAGGATTTCAGGGAATTCCTGATTTCCCAATTTGTCCACAATCTGTGCTTCTTTAATTGTAGAAACCGCTACCGGTGTTTTTCTGTCTTTCGCGATGTCAGCAACACCGGTTAAAACAACCTGTTCAATGTCTTTTTCTCTGCTTACCGTGTCTTTTACAGTTTGTGCGTAATAAACACTTGCTGTAGATAGCGTAATAACTACCGTAAGCATCGATTTTTTCAAAGGTTTGAAATTCATTTTTTTTTATTGAAAATTAAATTAGATTTTTATGGCGCAAAAATATGATAAAATATATTAACTATGATTAACAAATTGTTAATTTTTAAAATACCGAGAATCCTAGGTGCAAGGTATTGATAAATAAATGCTTGAATGTTTTTATTTATAATAATTTAACGGATAATTTAATGTAAAAGATTGCATAATTAACATAAAAAAGTATAAACTATGCATAAAATAAGATTGCTTAATTTGTAGCTTTTAAACTCAAATCGATGTTGTCAGCAGAATGAGTTAATGCTCCAGCCGAGATGAAATCTACACCCGTCTGTGCGATTTTTTGGAGCATATCTCTTGTAACTCCACCGGAAGCTTCAGTTTCACATTTTCCGTTGATGAGTTTTACTGCTTTTTGCATCGTTTGAAGATCCATATTGTCGAGCATGATACGGTCTGCCCCGGATTTTATAGCTTCTTCGACTTCAGCGAGATCCCGGGTTTCCACTTCAATTTTTAATGGTTTCTTAAGTGTTTTTATGTAATCTTTAGCCATTTTTACGGCGTTGGTGATGCTTCCGTTGTAATCAATATGGTTGTCTTTCAGCATAATCATATCATATAAACCGTAACGGTGGTTGGTCCCGCCACCAATTGCGACAGCCCATTTTTCACAGATACGGAAATTGGGGGTGGTTTTTCTGGTATCGAGAAGTTTAGTTTTTGTTCCCAATAACCTGGAATCCCAGTCGTGGGTTAAAGTGGCAATTCCGCTCATTCGCTGCATGCAGTTCAAAACCAGCCTTTCTGTGGAAAGGATAGATCTTGCACTTCCGGTGACATAAAAAGCAATATCGCCTGCCTTTGCAGACTCACCGTCTTTGATGAAAACTTCCATTTTCAGATTCTTGTCGAACTGTTTGAAAATCATTTCCGCCATTTCCACACCGGCCAGAATGCAGTTTTCTTTTACCAAAAGTTTTGCTTTCTGCTGCGAATCTTTCGGGATAGTCGCCAATGTAGAGTGGTCGCCCTCCTGGATGTCCTCCTCCAGTGCGTTTTTGATAAAAGTTTTCAGGGCGTCTTTTGTGATATAGGAAGGTTTTTTCATTTTTAATTTAAAATTTTCAATAATACTTAATTATTGATGGTTAACGGTTTAGTAGCAAGGTCTTTATTATAGAAAGAGCCTTTGTTTTCTTTCATCTGAATGGAATGTTTAATAATAAGATACGAAACATTTACCAGGTTTCTGAGTTCTGAAAGCTGAGGAGAAAGGATGGAGTAGTTGTAAAGTTCGACCACTGCCTCGTAGATTTCGCGCTGTTTTCTTTTTGCAATCTGAAGACGTTCATTGCTTCTTACGATGCTTACCAAATCGCTCATCATTTCCTGAAGCTGTCTTCTCAGATAACTTACGATGACCATTTCATCCATCATTCTCATGCCCTCTTCATTCCAGTCGGGGACCGCCTGTAAATCTTCAAAATTGAAGTCGTTTTTCTGCAGAAGTTCCATGGTTTTAAGGGCAGCTTTATGGCCGAAAACCAAACCTTCGAGAAGAGAGTTGGAAGCCAGGCGGTTTGCGCCATGAAGTCCGGAGTTGGTGCATTCGCCCACGGCGAACAGATTTTTAATGGAACTCTGGCCGTCCATATCAATCACAATTCCGCCCATGAGATAGTGACAGGCTGGAACTACCGGAATCAGCTGCTTAAAAGGATCAATGCCTTCGTCGATGCATTTCTGATAAATATTCGGGAAATGTTCGGTAAACTTTTCTCTGTTCATTTCACGGCAGTCAAGTCCTACATAATCGTCGCCGGAAATTTTTAGTTCGTTATCAATGGCGCGTGCCACAATATCCCGTGAAGCCAGCTCCTCACGTTCGTCGTATTTGTGCATGAATTTGCTGCCGTTTTTAAGTCGGAGTTTCGCACCGTCGCCACGTAATGCTTCAGAAATCAGAAAAAGCATGCCGTCTCTTTTCGAGAACAAAGCGGTCGGGTGAAACTGATAATACTGCATGTTCGAAACTTTGCCGCGCGCACGGTGTACGAAAGCAATTCCGTCACCTGTTGCAATGACCGGATTGGTGGTGTTTTTGTAAACGTGGCCGGCTCCGCCTGTAGCAACAAGCGTAATTTTAGCCGTAATTTTTTTTATTTTTTTATTCTTTTCGTCCAGGATATAAGCACCGTAGCATGAAATATCGTCGGTATTAAGTTCTTTGCCCGGAACATGGTGCTGCGTAATCAGATCAATGACGTAATGATGCGCGAGCATTTCAATATTTGAAGATTTGTTGATGGTTTCCAGCAGTGCGCGTTCAATCTCGGCACCGGTAATGTCTTTGTGATGGACAATCCTGTTTTCAGTATGTCCGCCTTCTCGGCCAAGTTTGAAATCGCCCCCATTCTCCGTATCGAAATGCGTTCCCCAATTTACGAGTTCCTGAAATCTTGCCGGACCTTCCCTGATAACCATTTCCACAACATCTCTTTTGTTTTCGCCGTCTCCGGCCCTCATCGTATCATCAATATGTTTCTGGAAATTATCGTTATCGAAATCAGTCACTACAGCGAGGCCGCCCTGTGCATATTTGGTGTTGCTTTCGTCCTCATCGGCTTTGGTAACGATGATGATTTTTGCATCAGGCATTTTTTCTGATATTTTTATCGCGTAAGAAAGGCCGGAAATCCCGGAACCTATTACAAGAACGTCTGCTCTGCTCATAAGGTTTATAAAAATTTAAACAGTTTATCATCCGGTTTACGCACTTTCTTCAAATGCTGAAAATGGTCATCCTCTGCTCTGTAGCCCAGGGCTAAAGTGACTGCGGCGGTTTCTGTGTCTTTATCAAGGCCTAAAACTTCTTCTATTATTTTGTGATCGAAACCTTCCATCGGACTTGCGTCCACTTTTTCCAAAGCAGCAGCAAAAATCAGCTGTCCAAGAACAATATAGGCCTGTTTCTGATTCCAGTGAAGCAGCTCATCCTCCGATATTGAATTTAAAAACTGATCGATGTTTTTACGAAAAAGATCAAGGCTTTCCAGCGGAATCTCACGTACTTCTGCTATGTGTTTAAAATAGCCGTCCACGTATTTTTCTTCCATTGTTTTTTTGGAAACAATGACGATAAGATGCGAACAGGTAGTAATCTGTGACGGATTTCTGAAAGCGGGAATGAGTTTTTCTTTCATTTCTTCAGACTCTACAACGTAAATTTTATAGGGCTGAAGACCGAGAGAACTTGCCGAAAGCTTGCCGGCTTGCAGTATGTTTTTTAAAATTTCCGGGGAAACTTTTTTCTCTTTATTAAATTTTTTTACAGAATATCGCTTCTGCAGAGATTCAATGTAATTCATTAAACAAAGATAAAGAATTTTGCTTCGCGAGTGAATGTTGAAGTGAATTTCCTTTGGAGTGAATTTCAAATTATTCATTCACTATCCATCCCCAATTTTCCGCTCCTGAACTCCATGCTATAGGTTTCGAAATGCTATTTTAGAGTATTTTACACCGTCGAAGGGGTGATGTACTTATAATTTCCTGTCGCGGGTTCCAAATTTCGGGTTGGTTAACCCAAAAATTCCGTTCCTCAACCGCAAGTTTAGGGTTCAGGAAAGAAACGACGGATTAATTTAATGCTACAATGGGGTTAAAGACGTGAACGGGTCTCTAAAAAAGGCCGCCTTCTTTCAGTTTCTCGAAATATTCATCGGTTTCCAGTTGGGAAGACTGGGCAGCTTTCACGGCGAGCTGGTCGCAGATTTCGTTTTCAGGATGGCCGGCGTGGCCTTTTATCCAGTGGAAGGTTGTTTTGTGGGCTTTCAGTAACGGAACCATCCGTCGCCACAAATCGGGATTTTTCACGTTTTTAAATCCTTTTTTAATCCACCCGAAAATCCATTTCTGGTTGATGGCATCGGAAACGTATTTGCTGTCGGTATAAATATGGATGTCGTTTTCCGTGGATTTCAGTTTTTCCAACGCGGTGATGACGGCCAGCAATTCCATGCGGTTATTCGTGGTGAGCCTGAATCCTTTTGAATACTGTTTCTCGTAGTTCTTTTCGGGAACTTTCATAACGATTCCGTAACCTCCTTTTCCGGGATTCCCGCTGCAGGCACCGTCGGTAAAAATTTCTATTCTAAGACTCATTTCTAGAACTCGAATTCGTCATCATCATCCAGATCATTCATGGAAGAGCCTGAAAGATTCTGGGTGCTTGGTAAATCGAAAGCCGCACCCGGATCAATGGTGGCTTTTATTTTTTCAAAACCGCTCGGCACGTCCTGCTGCCCAAAATTGGAAGGCTGGTAACCGTAGCTGTTTCCGAATAAATCAAGGTCGGCAAATTTGGCAATATTTTTATGGAAAGACATTCTCACGTCCGCGGTCGCTCCGTTACGGTGCTTGGCGATAATGAGCTCTGCCTGGTTTTCTGTGGACGACTCGGCACCGTCTTCATCATTGTCCCAGGTGGTAATTTTATAATATTCCGGACGGAAAATAAAGGAAACAATATCGGCATCCTGCTCAATGGCTCCGGATTCCCGAAGGTCAGAAAGCATCGGTCTTTTTCCCGGGCGTGTTTCCACACTTCTTGAAAGCTGGGAAAGTGCAATCACGGGAACGTTGAGTTCTTTTGCGATCGCTTTTAAGGAACGTGAAATGGTTGCAATTTCCTGCTCCCGGTTTCCAGCGCCGCCTTTCCCTGAATTGGCAGTCATCAGCTGAAGATAATCCACCATGATGATTTTCACGCCGTGCTGCATCACCAGTCTTCGGCATTTTGCGCGGAAATCGAATACAGAAAGTGAAGGCGTTTCGTCGATATACAAAGGTGCGTTTTCCAATGCGGAGACGTTGGAGAAGAGCCTTTGCCATTCTTCATCGCTCATCTGGCCTTTTCTTAGTTTTTCTGAAGAAATTCCGGTTTCGGAAGCAATCATTCTTGTTATTAACTGCACTGATGCCATCTCCAGGGAGAATAATGCCATCGGAACGTTGTGTTCCACCGCAATATTTCGCGCCATCGAAAGAAGGAAAGCGGTTTTACCCATTGCCGGACGGGCTGCAATAATAATTAAATCTGAATTTTGCCAGCCTCCGGTCTCTTTATCAATATCTCTGAATCCTGACGGAATTCCTGAAATCCCTTCTTTGTCTTTTAAGGATTTGATGGTTTCGATCGCCTGTTTTACCAGAGTATTTGCGGTATCGAAACCTTTTTTAATGGTTCCGTTGGTGATTTCGAAGAAGGACTGTTCGGCTTTGTCGAGCAGTTCGAAAACGTCGGTTGATTCTTTATAAGAACTGTCAATAACGTTGGCGGAAACATTAATTAAACTTCTTAAAATAAATTTTTCTAAGATGACACGAACGTGATATTCAATATGAGCACTTGATGAAACGCCCATGGTTAAATCGATGATATAATGATCGCCTCCTGCAAAACCGAGTCTGTCGGTTTTTTTGAGTTCCTGAATTACTGTCATTAAATCGACAGGGTGGTTCCCTTCAAAAAGTTTGAGGATGGCTTTGAAAATTTCCTGGTGTCTGGGATCGTAGAATACATCAGCTGTAAGGAGATCAATAGAGTAATCGAGTCCTTTTTTATCGATAAGGAATGTTCCTATTACCAATTTTTCGAAATCAACTGCATTAGGAGGCATTTTGCCGTCTGAAATGGAGAGTTCTTTGGCGAAATTACCGTGAATAAGTGATGATAAAGATTCCTTTTGTGTCATTTTACAAAGATAGTTTTTTTAAAAAATTAAAAAAATATATTAATCAACATTCGATATTTATTACTTAATAACGTATTGAGGATTAGGTTATTATTGTGTTGGTAAGTTGGTTGGGGAGAAGAGCTGCAAGTCATCCTAGCCCGGATTGAAATGGAAATCCTTTTTTGGTGCGGCGGCGAAGCCGTGCCAAAAAAGATTGCAATGGAAAGCCGGTAACCGCTTCGAAAGAGAAAATTACTTTCCTGCTCCTAAAAAATCAATACTGCATTTTTCTGAGTTTCGGAACGGTACTTCCCACCAACAAAGCGATTAAAACCGTCATGGTTCCGCCGAAAATTACGGACCGAACCACGCCAAGTAATTTTGCGGCAACACCACTTTCGAACTGCCCCATTTCGTTGCTGGACATAATGAAGATGGAGTTTACGCTTAACACTCTTCCGCGGATATAATCCGGGGTTTTCAGCTGTACGATGGTGCCGCGGATGACGACGGAAATACCGTCCAGCATTCCGCTGCAGACTAAAAGGAAGAACGAAAGCCAGTATAATTTGGAGAGCCCGAAGCCGATGATGCACAAGCCGAAACCAGCAACGGCGACGAGTAATATTTTGCCCTGATTTTTTCTTAGCGGAACAAATGCCAGAAATGCGATGATGCACATGGAGCCTATGTCTGAAGCGGCATTCAGCAAACCGAAGCCTTCGGAGCCCACTTTCAGAATGTCGGTCGCAAAAACCGGGATCATCGCCACTGCGCCGCCAAAAAGTACTGCAAACATATCGAGACAGAGTGCTCCGAGAATCTCTTTGGTTTTGTAAATATAGGCGATTCCTTCGCGCATGCTTTGTACAACGCCAATTTCTCTTTCGGTGTTTTCAGAAGGATGCTCTTTCAGGAACCAGAAGAAAAGGGAAGAGAAAATCATTAATCCAACAACGACCAAGATGGTCCCGGAAATATCAATCCAGTGAATGAGAAATCCTCCTAACGCATGGCCTACAACTGAAGCCGTAAGAAAAGTTCCCTGATTGAGCGTGATGGCATTCGGAAGCGTTTCTTTTGAAACAATTTTCGGAATCATTGAAGGAATTATGGGGCCTAAAAATGCGCGGCAAAATCCTGTGAAAAAAATCACCATGTAAATAAAATAGGAGATTTCTTTATTGCTGAAATGCAGTAACCGGTCACCAAAAAATGCTGGAATAATCAATAAACTGATCAGGATGACGTAGGCGTAATTGCAGATCAAAAGCAGTTTTTTCTTTTCTGAATTATCAATGACGTGACCTGCGTACAGCGCTGTGGAAACTGCCGGAATTACTTCCGATAAGCCTATTAAGCCAATCGCAAAAGGATCTTTTGTCAGTTGGTAGATCCACCATCCCATTAATGTTGCCAACATCCTGAAGGACAGTACCAGAAAAAAACGGCCGGTCATTAAATTTCGGAATTCAGGAATTTTAAGGGTTTGAATGGGCGTGAGTGAAATCATTTTGCAAAAGTAATTTTTAACAGCTAATCTGCATGAATGAATTAAAAATTAATTTAAAAATTTATCTTTGAAGAATGAACTGGATTATTCTCATCATCGCCGGCCTTTTTGAAACCGGTTTTGCCACCTGCCTCGGGAAAGCTCAGGAAACCACAGGACGCGAAAGTTATTTCTGGTGGAGCGGATTCGTGATCGCGCTTTTCATCAGCATGTTTTTAATGTACAAAGCAATTTCTGTCGGAAGCAACCCCATTCCCATTGGTACCGCTTATGCAGTATGGACGGGCATTGGCGCTGTTGGAGGCGTACTGGCCGGGATTTTCATTTTCAACGAACCAGCTACTTTCTGGCGGATGTTTTTTGTTTTTACTTTGATTGCTTCGGTGGTTGGGCTGAAAGTGGTGAGTCCTTAAATCTTCAGCTTTTCCAGGAAATCCCCAATTTTTCTGTCATTCGCTAACCTCGGAATTTTATTTTGCCCTCCAAGTTTGCCTTCTGATTTGGCATAATCCTGAAATGCGTTTTTCTTAAGTTTGGTAATTATCAAAGGCTGCAGAATATTTCCTGAAATTAAATCGTCATAGTAGGTATTACGTTTCCGCATTTCTTCATCCAGATTTTTTCTGAAATTTTCCAAGTTCTCAGGTTCTTTTTCAAACTCAATAAACCATTCGTGATAAGGCAAACCTTCCGGCGGATTTACCTGAGGAGCAAGATGAAATTCAGTTATCTGTGCTGGAAATTTTTCCACCGTGGCTTTCATGGCTTCTTCCACTTCAAAAGCGATTACATGTTCGCCGAAAGCAGAAGTGAAATGTTTTGTTCTTCCGGAAACCACGATTCTGTAAGGTTTTTTTGAAATAAACCGTACAACATCACCAATCGAATAGGCCCAAAGTCCTGAATTGGTAGTTAAAATCAATGCGTAATCTTTATTGAGTTCAATGTCTTTTAAGGTGAGCCTTTTTGCTTCCGGCTTCCCATATTCTTCGAGCGGAACGAATTCATAAAAAATTCCGTGGTTGGTTAAAAGCAATAAACCCTCGTTCTGATAATCATCCTGAAATGCAAAAAAACCTTCACTCGCCGGAAATGTCTGTATGGTATCAACCGGTTTTCCAAGAAGTTCATTCATTTTATCACGGTAAGGTTCAAAATTGACCCCGCCTGTGATGATCAGTTGCAGATTTGGGAAAAGCTCAGTAATTTTCTTTCCGTTTCTTTCAATCAGTTTCTCAAAATACATGATAAGCCAGGGCGGAATTCCTGAAATCAGCGTCATGTTTTGCTTTTCGGTTTCCTTTACAATTTCGTCTACTTTGGTTTCCCAGTCCTCGATGAGGTTGGTTTTTTCGCTTGGTAAACGGTTTTTCTGCAGATAATTCGGGATATGATGGGCCACAATTCCGGAAAGTCTGCCGGTTTTTATGCCGTTGATTTCTTCAAGCTCGGGACTCCCCTGAAGGAAAATCATTTTCCCGGAAACGAAATCTGAATTATTTTTCTGACTGATATAGTGAAATATCGCACTTTGCGCTGCAGCAAGCTGATAAGGCATTCCTTCTTTTGAAATCGGGATGTATTTAGAGCCCGAAGTAGTGCCGGAAGTTTTCGCAAAATATTCGGGAGTTTCAGTCCAGAGGATGTTGCGCTGGCCTTTTTTTACTCTTTCAATGTAAGGTTTTAAATCCTCGTAGTCGGCAATTTTCACCAGATTCTGAAAATCCTGAACATTTTTTATGGCTTCAAACTGATGTTCTCTTCCGAACAAAGTTTTTTCCGCGGTTTTTACCAAAGACAGCAATAGCTTTTCCTGATCTTCAACAGCGTTCTGCTTAAAGTTTTCGGTTTCTTTAACGTGTTTTTTTGCCCAGACTAACGCAATTTTTTTCTTAATGAAATTTAACATGAAGCAAATTTAGAAGTTTTTAGAAACAAAGTCTTAAACCTAAAGAAAAATTTAACAGCGTCGCTTTGGAATAATATTTTTGAATTTCAGGATCGTTCATTTCTGTAAAAGTGTGCATGAAATAGAACCGGGGTCCTGCAACAAGAACAAGGCTGTTGTTTTTTGTAACGCTGTACAGTGCTTTTCCGCCCAGGAAAAAAGTATTGCCACCTTCGGTAAACTTTTCAATTCTGTAATTGGAATAGCTTTTCAGCTGTGAAAAACCACCACCAATATTTCCTTCAAAACTCAGTTTTTGATTCACCTCATACCGATAAAGTGCATAAATATCAAATGTGGTAAGCTGTGGGCTGTGCAGATCGCCAAACACGGACACATCAGAAACTTCAGAATATCCTTTGTTGAATTCGATTCCTAAACCAAAGTTTTTATAAAAAGTCCCGGTAAAGCCTGCCCCAAATCCGGTAAAAGTTTTGGTTCCGTCCGCGATGAAATTATTGCCGATTCCGGTGAACGAATTCCCTTTAAGTTCAAAAGCAAATCTGTCTGAATCCTGGGAAAAGCAGAAGGTGGATATCAGGATAAATAAAAGTAAAATATTTCTCATTGTTCGAGCTGTATTTGCGGAAATCTGAAAGCGATATTTTTTGCAGGAATAATTATGGATAAAGAATCGTACGCAAGTTTGCACTCCGGATCACTGGAGTTGAAAGAAATAATTTTGCGGTTTAAAACCAATGATTTTTCCTGTGTAGTTCCGGGGCCGCCAAGTTTGAAATTTCCCTGTGCATCGGTCCGGGTTTCAGATATTAAAATGTCCTCCGCGTAAAGTTTAACCGGAATGTTCGCGGCCGCGGATGAACTTATTTTGCCTTCAGCGAAAATTCTGGAATTGCTTACATATTCCGGTTGACAGCCGTTGGGCGACATCAGAAAAGTAATTGGCAAAATGGTGGATAAAATAAAACGGTTTGTCATAGTTAGTTTTTAGAAAGACTGTATTTAGAAATTATAGCGGTAGCCCAAGCTCAAACTCAAAAATGTGGAACGGCTGTAGTATTTCTGAATTTCTGAATTTTCGTTGTAATTATTGCCGTAATAAAAATTAATTTTTCCCGCGATGAAAACCTGTTGTGGGCCGTCTAAAGTGTAAATCGCTTTTCCGCCAAGATTAAAGCCCATTGCCTGATCTTTCAGTGAGCGGTTTTTCTCATCGATATACAAACTCGAGTAACGGTAATAACTGAAACCCGCCATTTCTTCTACCATAAAGTCTTCAGAAATGTTTTCGCGGTGTGTAAGAAAAACATCGATTTGGGTTATTCTCGGCGATCCTAAATTCCCGTATAGATTTTGCTGATCATAATGAACATTGGAAAACAGTTCGCTGTAGTCCAAACCAATTCCGAAATTAATGGGAGTCATCAGGTTTCCACCAAAGCTGAAACCATAAAAGGGCATCAGATTTTTCGCCAGTGAATTGTTACCAATCGGCTTCATGGCGATTACTTTTGCTTCTATATTGGAAACTACATCAAGTTTGTTTTTGTTTTTCTGAGAGAAAACCATCGTGGAAAAAACTAAAAATAAAACAGTAAATATTCTCATTTTTCCAGCACTATTTCGTTAAACTTAAGGTAGGTTATTCCTTTTGGAATATTGATCTGAAGAGCATCTTTGGAAAGTGTCAAGCCTGTTTTGTCAGCGCTGAAAGATTTTATTTTCTCCATTGACGCAACCGTAAAACCATCATTAGAAACAGGTCCCGATAGTTTGAAGCTGCCGCCGCTTTCTAACTTTGTTTCCGCTACAATAGTGTTTCCGCTTAGGATTTTCAGTCTGTATACATTGGTGTCTATGCTGGAATAAATTATTTTTCCCTCAACATAAGCGCGCGGATTTTCCTGTGATTCGGTTCTGCAGCTAACCATCCAGAAAAATGCCGACAGAAACGCAATAAATTGTAAATTTAATTTCATCAAATATTTTTTTTAAAAATACAAAAAAAACTGCTTCAGTAAAGTGAAGCAGTTTTTTCTTTATTGAATATCAATATTATCTGTTGCAGTTGGCGGTCCAGGTTTTTCCGTCGACGCTGTACAGAATTTTCAGGTTTGCATTGTCGATTCTGATATAGGAAGTAGCGGTAGATCCTACCATCACAAGCGTGTTGTCGCCCTGTTTTTCAAACTGAACTCCATTTAAATCCGGGATTCCATCGGAGAATCTGAAATTATATTTTGTTCCGCTTGCAATTTTAGTGACGAAAACGCTTCCGTTATCCTTTGTGATGCTCGTAGATCCGTCATTATAGGAAATGCTTCCGTTATAGGTTCCGGCAAAGAAATCATTGTCCGCAGGATCGTCGTCACGGCTGCACGAACTTAATGCTATGAATGAGAATAAAATCAGAAAAAGCCCTAAAAATTTGGATGTTGAATTTCGTTTTTTCGTCTTGATTTGTTGATTGGTAGATCGCATAATATTATTTTTAAAGTTAATGGCATGGTTTTTCCAAACATTATGCCATCACTCCATAATCGTTTTAATTTAACAACAATTAATATAATTTAAGTTATTACTGTAATAATGATAATTTTAAAGATGTAAAATTGATTTTTATGCAAATGATTTTCAGGAGGTTAAATGGAAAATTATACTTAAATTTACGCTTTCAAAAAAACGGTTTCGGAATTTTCCCGAAATCGCTTTTGCCGTTTATATTGACAGCGGTTTCACATTTACATATAGAAAATGCAGTTAAAACCTATAAATGAAACTTTTTTGCCCGATATGTTGAGAAACGAATTCGGGAAAGAGATATTTAAAAATTTAGATCAGCACCAACATATTTCCGTCAAAGGTTTTGCCGGATCTGCACCGTCGGTTTTTACCGCCGAGCTTTTTCTCACGCATAAAAAAACAATTCTTTTTCTCTTCGAAGACAAAGAAGAAGCGCTGTATGTCACCGCAGAAATGGAGGATTTGCTGGGGAAAGAAAACGTGCTTTACTTTCCTGCAACACATTTGGAACCTTACCAAATTGAAAAAACCCAAAATGCAAATCTTGTCCTGAGAACTGAAGTGCTGAATAAATTGAATTCCGCTAAAAAACCGAAAGTAATCGTTGCCGGATTTGGCGCTTTATCGGAGAAAGTACTCAGAAAAGAAGACTTCAGTGCGATCTCGCATCAGATTAAAGTGGGAGAAAGTTTAGATTTCGATTTTACTGAAGAACTTCTGCATCAGTTCAATTTCAATTTAACAGATTTTGTTTCAGAGCCGGGCGAATTTTCGGTTCGTGGCGGAATTGTTGATATTTTCTCTTACTCCAACGAAGAACCATACCGGATTACCTTTTTCGGAAATGAAATCGAAAGCATCAAAACCTTCAATATCGAAACCCAGCTCACCAACGGAAAAGTAAACGAATTTCAGCTGGTTTCTAATATGAATTTCGCGGTTTCCGGAACTAAAGTTTCTCTTTTTGAGCTTTTACCGAAAGGTAGTTTTGTGGTATCGAAAAATGCTTTTTTAGGCGTAAAAAGAATTAAAGATTTTTACGAAAAAGCAGAAGAGAAATTTGCTTCTTTAAGTAAAGAAATCAGTCATAGAAAACCGGATGAGCTGTTCTTCTCAGAAGGCGGAATGATGGCGGATTATCAGAAGTTTAAAAGTGTTGATTTTACGCTGGAAGAACTGAAAATTTCGGACAGTACAACTCTTCAGTTTAACCAGACTCCGCAGCCTTCCTTCCATAAAAATTTCGAGCTTTTAATTGAGGATTTTGAGGAAAAACGGAACGATAAGTTTGACATTTGGATCTCCTTTTCTACAGAAAAACAGAAGGAAAGACTGGTGGCGATATTCGAAGAACTTGGACGATTTGCTGCTCAGCACGACATTCCGTTTAAATCTTTCAAATCTGAACTTCATGAGGGTTTTGTAGATTTTGACCACAAAATTTCGGTATATACCGATCATCAGATTTTCGACCGTTACCAAAGATTTAAATCCAAAAACACTTTTGCGAAATCGGAACAGCTTACCCTGAAAGATTTAATGCAGATGAAAGTGGGCGATTATATCACTCACATTGATCACGGAATCGGAAAATTCATGGGTTTGGTGAAAGTGAACAACAACGGGAAAGTTCAGGAATGTTTCAAACTGACTTACAAAAATGGAGATTTGCTGTATGTGAGCATTCATTCACTCCATAAAATTTCAAAATATAACGGCCCGGACGGACGGGAAATCGTTTTAAGTAAACTCGGTTCTCCGGCCTGGAAAACCTTAAAGCAAAAAACAAAAGCCAAAGTAAAGCAGATTGCTTTTGATTTAATCCGGCTTTATGCACAACGGAAAACGGCAAAAGGTTTCGCTTTTTCGCCGGATTCTTACCTTCAGAATGAACTTGAAGCAAGTTTTATTTATGAAGACACTCCGGATCAGGAAAAAGCGACCGTGGACGTAAAAAAAGACATGGAAAACGATACTGTGATGGATCGTTTGATTTGTGGTGACGTAGGTTTCGGGAAAACGGAGATTGCCGTAAGAGCAGCATTCAAAGCCGCAACAGACGGAAAACAGGTTGCGATTTTGGTTCCTACAACGATTTTGGCATTTCAGCATTTCCGCAGTTTTAAAGAAAGACTGAAAGATTTCCCCGTGAATATTTCTTATATGAACCGGTTCCGAAGTGCAAAACAGAAGGCGGAAACTTTGGAAGGTCTGGAAAACGGTAAAGTAGATATCGTGATCGGAACGCATCAGCTGGTGGGAAAAAATGTGAAATTTAAAGATTTAGGACTTTTAATTATCGATGAAGAACATAAATTCGGAGTTTCGGTAAAAGACAAACTGAAAACTTTAAAAAATAATATCGATACGCTTACTTTAACTGCGACGCCAATTCCGAGAACTTTGCAGTTTTCTTTGATGGCTGCGAGGGATTTGTCCGTTATTAAAACGCCACCGCCGAACCGTCAGCCGGTTGACACGAGTATTATTGGTTTTAGTGAAGAAATTATCCGTGATGCAGTTTCATATGAAATCCAGAGAGACGGTCAGGTTTATTTCATCAATAACAGAATTGAAAATCTTAAAGATATTGCAGGTCTCATCCAAAGGCTGGTTCCGGATGCAAAAGTGATTACAGGCCACGGACAGATGGAAGGAAAACAGCTGGAACGGAATGTACTTGATTTTATGGAAGGCAAATACGATGTTCTCGTTTCCACAACGATTGTGGAAAGTGGGGTGGATGTTCCGAACGCAAACACGATTTTCATTAATGATGCACAGCGTTTCGGGATGGCAGATTTGCACCAGATGCGTGGAAGGGTAGGACGTAGCAACAGAAAAGCGTTCTGTTATCTTATTACGCCACCTTTTGATATGATGACTTCTGATGCGAGAAAAAGGCTCGAAGCGATAGAGCAGTTTTCAGATTTGGGAAGTGGATTTCAGATTGCTATGAAAGATCTGGAAATCCGGGGTGCCGGTGATTTACTCGGCGGTGAACAGAGCGGTTTCATTAACGAAATGGGTTTTGATACGTACCAGAAAATCATGCAGGAAGCGCTGGAAGAATTGCAGAATGATGATGAATTTGCGGAACTGTTTGAAAATGAAGAAGACCGTAAAAAACTATTTAAGTCAACAAAAGAAGTTAATATTGATACGGATCTTGAACTGATGCTGCCTGATTTTTATGTTCAAAGCATTGAGGAAAGACTTTCACTGTATCAGAAACTGGCGGAAATTCAAAACAAGGAAGATCTGCAGAAATTTGAAAATGAACTGACTGACCGTTTCGGGAAGCTGCCTCCGGAAGCGAGAAATCTTTTAAAAAGTGTCGAATTAAAATGGATTGCCGCAGAAATCGGTTTCGATAAGATCGTCGTGAAAAACGGAGTTTTCCTTGGATATTTTCCGCCAAATCCTCAGGATAAATTTTACCAGAGCGAAAAGTTCAGACATATTATTTCCTATTTAAGTCAGAATCCGAAAGAAGCTACGCTGAAAGAAAAGCATTCTGCCGACGGAAACCAGCTGCTGATGAGAAAGGAAAAAGTGCAGCATGTAGATGAGGTGAATGCGGTTTTGGAAAGGATCTTGGGATAAAAAACTTTATATGCACATTTCAAAAAAAAGTTTACTTTTGTTAAAATTAAATATATAGATGAAAAAAGTCTTACACATTTTCTCTTTCCTTTTCAGTTTGGTTGTTTTATTTTCCTGCGAACCAAGCCGGGCGGAAAACGGAGATTTCCTTAACGGTGTTGACGGTACAGGATCCGGTTCAGGGTCGGGATCAGGAACTGGTGGCGGTGGCGGAACATCAGGGGTGGTAAAGCAACTGAAATCGGTTACTGCAAAAGATGATACCGGCGAAACCATTACCTATAATTATACTTACACTTCCGGGAAACTGATCAGTGTGAAAGCAAGCGATAACTCTGTGAAGTATGATTTGTCTTACGATGGCAGCAGCATAAACAAAATAACCATAGTACAAAATGAGGGCACTACTGTTACCACAACCAATTTTACATTGACTTACAGTAACGGTAAATTTGTTGAAGCAAAAGGTACCGGGACCGAGAGTACCGGAAGCTCTTTTAAGAATACCATTACAGCCACTTATACCGACAATAAAATTTCAAAAATCTTATCCAAGATGGTGGGAATTGATTCCGCCGATCCTAATGTCAGCTATGATATGTTTACCCTGCAGAGTGATATTACTTACGTCGGAAACAATATTGCAAGCTGGAAATTCAGTACTGCTTTTCCTCCGATGCCACCAATTACAATGCCTCCAATTATAATAACATCAGCGTTCAGCGATTATGACTCGAAGGTTAATCCGTTCAACACTTTGCCGGAAGCTTACAATATTGTCAGTTCGCTTTACGGACTGGAAAGTACTGCGGTAACAGGTTTTTCTGCTAATAACTACAAAAAGATTACAGTTTCATCGGGAACTGATACCCAATCGGCAACTTATACCTATACATATGATGCCGACGGCTATCCTGTAAAGGCTGTGGCGTCCGGTAATCTTGGAACTTTATCATTCGAATACATCAAATAATTTTTTTTTCATGAAATACCTTATCGTCGGTCTCGGCAACAAAGGAGATGAATATACTGAAACCCGGCATAACGTCGGGTTTAAAGTTGCGGAAAAAATCGCAGAAACCATTGAAGCACCTTTTAAATCTTCCAACTTCGGTCTTTTGGCGGAAGGGAAATATAAGGGCAGAAAAGTATTTATTCTTAAACCAGATACCTACATGAATCTTTCGGGAAATGCGGTGAAATTCTGGCTTCAGAAAGAAAATATTCCTTTGGAGAATTTAATGATTATTACTGATGATTTAGCACTTCCTTTCGGTACTTTAAGAATGAAAATGAAAGGTTCGGATGCCGGTCACAATGGCTTGAAAAGCATTCAGGAACAGTTACAAACTCAGAACTATCCGCGTTTGAGATTTGGAATTTCCGCTGAATTTTCTGAAGGAAAACAGGTTGATTACGTTCTAGGAAAATGGGAAGGCGGAGAAAAAGAAAAACTTCCCGAAAGAATCGAGAAGTTTTCTAAAGCATGTCTGTCGTTTGTTTTTGCTGGAATTCAAAACACGATGACGGCTTTTAACGGAAAATAAATTCTTTCGAGTTGTTAAAAAGCCTGTCCAATTCCAATATAAAATAATTGATCTTCTTTTGAAATTCCATAATCAAAAGAAATAATTGTGGATTGATTCCAGGCGACTCTCGCGCCAGCTCCATAAGAAGTTTTTATTTTTGTAAAGTTCAAATCCTGCCATTGATCCCGAACAGTTCCCGCATCAAAGAAAGGCGCAATTGCAAGTGCAAAATGCTGCTTTTTCACTGATAATTCTGCGATTCTTGTCCTCAATTCAAAATTAGCAAATGCCATCGATCTTGCCAAAAACCGGTTGGCTCGATATCCACGAAGCGAATGTTTTCCGCCTAATGCATTGATGCTTCCATCCGGACTCCACTGATCCTGAAACTCAAAAAACGGCGCATTGTCGCCAAAAATATTTCCGGCACCCAATCTTGCTGCAAATACAGTTCTCTTTCCTACTGGTATTTTTTGAAAATATTTTGCCTGCACAAATAATTTGTTAAAAGTAAATTGAGAACCAATTATTGGACTCGAAAATTCATTGGCAATTTCGAAGTAAAGACCTTTTGTAGGATCAGGTTCAAAATCGCGGGTGTCATAAATTAATGCATTTTGAATAATGGAAATCCAACCACCTTCTAAACCAGAAATAATACCCTGTTCATAATCCCGGCGCAAAAGCGAAGTTCCGTTGGGCGCGCTTATTTCCTGCCCAGTTTCTGGAACAATCGCCTCGGTTTCGGTTCCTTCGAAGGTATCATAACTTAAATGCTGAATTTCGTAACCTCCCATTAAACGCCAATTTCCGGTTTTTCCCAATGCATAATCAGCTTTCAAATTAAGCATAAATTCAGTTTCACGAAACCGATTTGAGAGTGCGTCGGTCACGAATTCTGCTTCTCCAGCACCACCTGCACGCAAAGTTTTTCTGGCTTTATCGAAATCTTTGTATTTGGTAAAAGTTTCTCCGCCATTTGATGTTGAAGGCAGTCTTAATTCGCCCAAAGTTTTTTCCGTAGATCCGAAGTAGAGATTTGCAGGGTTTTGTTGCGCCTTGAAATCTACTTTGAATCTCCATCTTGTGCCTTTGTAATACGGAACATCAAGAGACAAAATAAGTTCTCGCGCATTTGAAGTATAATAAGCGGCATTTGTTTTTAGCTTCATCAAGTATGGAGTATAAGCAAAAAATGGATTTTCGCGAGTGCCGTTCCAATAAATGTTTGTTCTTGCCCCAAAACCGAATCCTGTTACCGGATCTGAAGAGAAATCTGGGATTCCGGTGACGAAAGTTCCTTCCTTTTTCTTTTCCAAATCGGCATCAGCTATTTTTTTCGATTGTATAAAAGACAGTGAATCGGATACCTGTGCTGATATACTTATTGTGATGACTAATATAAAAGGCAATATTTTAAATCTCATTTTATTTTTCATAAATTTATTATAACCATTTTACAGCGCCGGTTTCAACACAATAATTGGCGCCCACAATTTTTATTTTTCCTTCTTGTTCCAGGCGGCTGAGTGTAGAACTCTGTTCCCGGATATCCTCGATGGTTTTCATGATATTGCAAACGTTCAGCCTTTCCAAAAGATCACTGTTTGAAGAAGAACGTTCTTCTCCCTCTGTAATTAGACCGTCAATACAGCCCTGAAAATGCCCTACCAGGTGGTTCAGGTTCTCCATGCCCATTCCTTCAATGTTTTTCGCATCCAGACCGCCTTTCAGCGCGCCACATTTTGTGTGACCCAAAACAACAACCAGTTTGGAGCCCGCAACATTACAGCCAAATTCCATGGAACCAAGAATATCTTTATTCACAAAGTTTCCGGCAATCCGTATGCTGAAAATGTCGCCCAGACCCTGGTCAAAAATAAGTTCGGCAGAGGTTCGGCTGTCGATACAGCTTAACACGACAGCGAATGGCCACTGTCCGGCTCGGGTATCGTTAACCTGCTCCAAAAGATTACGGTTCATTTTAAGGTTCTGTACAAATCTCTGGTTTCCTTCCTGTAAAAAAGTAAGGGCTTTATCTGGGGTGGTTGTCGTCTGTGTTTCTAAAGTATGTGCTTTCATTAATTTCTATATTTTATAATTGATGTTGTTTTTAAGTTTTTACATTGCTCTTCTGTGGGCGATAATTACGTGGGAATCCTGATCGTCCGCATATTCCTGATAAGAGGTTTTGAAACCGATCAGTCTTACTTCGATATCTTCTTCCTTGGCCCGGATATTTGCAAAATCCTGAATCATTTCCAGGATATCGGTGGCGATATAGGAAGTGGAGCGCGCGTCAATACAAACCTGCGAATTAGGCTGGATGTTTTTCAGCGTTTTCTTAATAGCTGCTTTGTTCAGGAATGAAACTTCTTCCGCCAGTTTTATATTGATTTCATCAGCGTCATCCAATTCTTCACGGCTCAGATAATACGCTCTTTTCATATTTCCCTGAAGGATATAAAAAACAGAAATCAATAATCCAATTCCAACACCTTTCAGCAAATCGAGAAAAACCACCGCAATAATGGTTGCGATAAAAGGAACGAACTGATATTTCCCTTTATGCCAGAAATGCAATACTGTTGAAGGTTTTGCGAGTTTATATCCCACCAGAATTAAAACTGCCGCCAAAGTAGCGAGTGGAATTAAATTCAGAATAAACGGAATGGAAAGGACACAGATTAGCAAAAGTGCGCCGTGAATCATCGCCGAAAGTTTTGAAGTTGCGCCTGCGTTTGCATTCGCGGAACTTCTCACCACAACCGAAGTCATTGGCAATCCACCGATTGCTGAACTTAATAAATTTCCAATTCCCTGCGCGCGAAGTTCAAGATTGGTGTCTGTGATTCTTCGATGTGAATCTAACCTGTCGGAAGCTTCGATGCAGAGGAGTGTTTCGATGGATGCTACAATTGCGATTGTGGCACCAACGATCCAGACTTTAGGATTTAAAAATCCCTGAGCATCAGGAAAAACAATCAGATTTTTGAAGTCGTCCACATTCTGAGGGACAGGAAGCGAAACCAAATGCTCGGAACCGATTGCCAGTGAACTTCCCGAAATTTTAAATATATAATTGAGTAAAATTCCCGCAGCAACTGCAACCAATGCGCCCGGAATCATTTTCAGTTTTTTGAGCGCAGGAAATTTGTCCCATGCTAAAAGGATAGTGATGGATACCATCGTTACAATAATTGCTCCCGGATGAATTCCTGCAGCTAATTCGGAAAAATAATCAGGATTGAAACCGTTTGCGAAAAGGCTTTCATTCCCTTCAAAATCTTTATCAAATCCTAATGCATGAGGAATTTGAGTTAAGATAATAATGATTCCGATACCGGCTAACATTCCTTCGATAACGTTGTTCGGGAAATAATTTGAAATACTTCCGGCTCTCACGAATCCTAATATTAGCTGAATAAGTCCCGCGATAATTCCGGCACAGAGAAATAATTCAAACGCGCCCAAATCGGTTATTGCAGTAAGGACAATTGCGGTAAGACCTGCAGCGGGTCCGGTAACGGAAATGTTGGAATTACTTAAAAATCCTACAACTAAACCCCCGATAATACCTGCGATAATACCGGAAAGTGGCGGTGCGCCGGATGCGAGCGCAATTCCTAAACATAAAGGAAGTGCTACTAAAAAGACGACGAGTCCTGAAGGGAAATTTTCTTTAATCCCTCCAAAGATTAATGTTGCTTTTTTCATTTTTGAAAAAGTATTTGCATTGTAATTCGCTGAATGTCAAATGTCCAGCTGAATACAATTGATGAAATTTAATTTTAAATCAAGATAGTAGTGCCCAATTTCTTGTGGAAAATGAGGACTGAATAATTCAGATGAAAAATTAAGCTTCGGGAGGAGGGGAAAATATGGTAAGGAATGGAGAAAGATGCACAGAGTCATCAGTCAGAACGAAAGATCTACCGAGTAAATCATTCTCAAAAAATTTCAGAAAATCATGAACATTAAGTGTCGCAGGGATAGTTTTCTCATTAATCACTAACGGTGAATGTTGAGTTTCTTCTTCTGAGATTACCACATTGGAGGTCGGGAAATCCCAATTGAAAACCGTGGCTAAACTAGGTAAAGCCATGAAATTCAAAAAAACCGTTAATGTAATAATACTCCAGAATTTCATAAATGTTTAGATGAGGTTTTTGTTGTTTTGTCTGCTCATCACCCAATTTGAATCGGTCAGATTATAAATTTTCTGGATATCTTTTAAGATGCTCTCGAAATCAATTTCCTGATCAATAATTTTTCCCGTTTTCAAATCGAAAACCCAGCCGTGAACAATAGGATACTCATCAACTAAGTATTGCTCCTGTACCACTGCCATTTTAATTACGTTAATACACTGCTCCTGAACATTCAGTTCCACAAGCCTGTCATAACGTTTCTGTTCATCGTCGATCGCATCCAACTCTGCCTGATGCAGCCTGTAAACATCGCGAATCGTCCGTAACCACGGATTTAAAAGGCCCATGTCTTCAGGAGTCATCGCTGCTTTTACCCCACCGCAACCATAATGTCCGCAAACAATGATGTGTTTTACTTTCAAATGTTCCACAGCGTACTGAATGACGGCTGTTGAGCTCATGTCCAAAGTATTCACAACATTGGCAACATTTCTGGTGACAAAAACTTCACCGGGTTTCATTCCCATCATTTCCTCGGCCGATACGCGGCTGTCTGAACATCCAATGTAAAGGTATTCGGGAGTTTGGGAGGCGGACAACGTTTTAAAGAAATCCTTGTCTTCAGCAAGTTTAGATTCGACCCATTTTCTGTTGTTTTCGAAAATAACTTCATACGATTTTTTCATAATGATAAATATTTACCGGTTTATATTATACTTTTTCGTGTCAATTATTTTCAAAATTATTAGATGAAATCAATGAAGTTGCAAAACTAAAGTTTTTAGAATAAAATAAAACAAGGTTTAACATATTTTAATACATTAAATTTTATTATTGATATAGCCCTGGGTGGCGTTTTCATTGAGAGTAATCTGTGCGGGATTTCCAATAACTACAGAATGAGATGGAACGTCAAAATTCACGTACGCATTCGGAGCGATGAGAACGTTGTTGCCGATTTTAATGTTTCCTACGATAACCGCGTTCGGTCCAATCCATACTTCATCACCGATCACCGGGACCCCTTCGTTCTTTCCCCTATTGGACTGTGCAATGGTAACGCCCTGAGCAATATTGCAGTTTTTACCGATTTTTACTTTAGGATTGATGACCAAAGATCCCCAATGACCCAGATAGAAACCCTCCCCAATCTGAGTTTCGGGATAAATCTGGAAACCGTATTTAATCTGATAGTGTCTTAAAATCAAGCGCCAAAATTTACCCAACAAGGACTTTCTATGCTGTTGAGTCTTTCTCAGAAGATATATAAAATGCAGATTCGGATTGATGCATTTTGCCCAAATCTCAGATGTAGAAAGCATTTTGCCGCTTTCTCTAAAAAAATCTTTCTGAATGGTTGAAGGTTTTGACATGATAACAAAGATAAAAGAAAGTGAATTATAAGCCGTCGATAATTTTTGTAATGGAATGCACGGAATTTTCAAGATTGAAAGACATTTTGTAAGTCTTTAATGCCTCGTTATATCTGTTAAAACTTTCAGGATCCGTAAGTGCTTTTTTCATTCCTGAATAGATTCCGTCCTCAGAGTTTTCTGTTATTAAACCCAGGTTTCCGTTTTCAAGCATTTCGCTAACACCTGAAACGTCGGTTGCGATAATTTGCTTTTTCAAAGTAATCGCTTCAAACAGAACGGTAGGAAAACCTTCATACCGCGAACTTAAAATATAGAAATCGGCTTTTTTGAAATATGGATAAGGATTATCGGTAAATCCGAGCATCGTCGCCGTATCGCTAATGCCCAAATCATCTCTCAGTTTCTTTACATTTTCCAAATCATAACCGTCCCCAAGAATTAAAATATGGTGCTTCAAACCTTCATCCATCAGTTTTTTATGAACGCGTAAAAGCCTGTCGAAACCTTTCTGTGCAAAAACGGTTCCTACCGAAACAAAGGTTTTTACTGTTTTGCTGAATTCGTAATCGGTGACAGGCAGATTTGATTTTGTAATAATTTCTTCAGTGTCTAAAGGGTTGTATATTCTAACGATTCTCTTCTTTTCTTCTTCATTTTTGGCTGTCCTTTCAAAGTCCTGCTGAATTTTCTCTGAAATCACCATGATTTTATCAAACCCGAAAAACTTCCGTATTTCTCCCTCCGTATAATTTTTGAATTCAGTTTTTTCCAGATCATTATGAATCCAGATGATTTTTTTTGAGGATTCTAACGGGGAATTTAATATTTCATCGCGCATTCCGTGGATTGCTGCAAACTCGATATCGTATTTTTTATCTTTTAAAATAGTAGAATAAAGAAGTTTAGGAAACTTTTTTAGAATTGCCTGATAGATTTTGCGGTAGATTTTTTCGGGTAGATCTTTCGGGCGGTTGGTCGTGATCATTTCGCCTCTGTTCAGGTAAAAAACGTTGATCCAAGCGGGAATTTCAGCTAAATATTTCCCCGAATAAAGATTCAGTAAGAGATCAATTTCATATTTGTCGGCGGGAAGGTTTTTGAGGAAAGTGACCAGCACTTTTTCTGCGCCACCATGACGCAGCGACCCGATCCGGATTAGGATTTTCTTTTTGACCGTTTCACTGTTCATCATCTTTATTTTGCTCTGACTTTACTTTGATATTCCTTTGCGGGCTTGTAGGTGTGGGGAAGATGGTTTTTGATATACTCTTCCAGCTTATGACGGTCACGCTCAAGTTCACGGGGATACATTACATTATGAGCGAGAAGCTTTTCGCCATATTCCTCGAGCGTGCAGATAAATTTGGCCGGAACACCTGCAAACACGGTTCCTGCAGGCATTGAGGATGTTAAAATGGATCCTGCACCCAGAAGGCAGTTATCCTGCATTTCAATTCCGGGCATTATAATCGTATCAGCACCAATTAAGCAGCGTTTGCCGATTTTAATCCTGCCGAACGTTCTGATGTCTTTATATTTTTCAAAAAAATGCAATGCGTTCTGTCCGCCGTCATGATTTACAAATCTTACATTGTTGGAGAAAGTGGTTTCGTCCCCGATTTCAATGAGAAAAGGTTCTGTACCAAACTGTGGCACCTCAACAAACCGAACATTTTTTCCCACCTTCAACCCTTTTGCGAGACAGATTTTAAGATAAATCTGCTGAATAAAATATTGGTAAGAAGTGTGGATTTTTAAGATAAGGCGGTAGAGGAGAAGCATGATTATTTTTTTACTAAATTAAGAAGGATTTCTTCAACTGCCATGAAAATCTTGTCGCTGCCGAAGTTTTCTTCAACGGTTTTCAGATTAAACCGAATTTTCTCTACAAGGTCTTTGTTCGTGAGAAATTCCTTCATTGCAGCATACATTTCTTCTGTATCGTATTGAATGAGATAACCCGTTTCGCGATGCTGCATCATCGTGGCTACATCGCCGGTATCTGTTGCAATGGTGGGCTTCTGTAAGATTAATGCTTCTGCTAAAACCAACGGCCATGCTTCAGATTCCGAAGGCATGATGAAAAAATCTGCATTTTTAATATAAGGATACGGATTCATTTTATTGCCGGCGAAAACGAAAGTCTTTTCAACGCCGAGCTTTTTCTGTTGTGCGAGCAGATTGGGAAGTTCTTCACCATCACCGATAATTGTCACGGAATGTTCAAACCCAGCTTTCAGAAGCTGATGATGGGCGTCCATCAGTTTGTGATAGCCTTTTCGGGTGTGAAGTCTGCCAACGGAAACAAAATCGGGTCTTTCGGGAAATTCCGGGATTTTTTCTTCACTTTTTTTCCTGATTTCTTCAATGGGAATGGCATTAATAATAACATCTTCATTGGGATAATTCAGGTTTGGATAGGTTTCGTGCATGATTTTTTTTATTTTTTCAGAACAGTAAATCATGTGGTCGAACTGTGGAAAATGTTCCAGAATTTTCGGTACCAAAGGCTGAAGTTTTCGCAGATTGATTTCGGAATGAAACCAACCGATTTTTTTTGAGTGTTTATTGGATGAAGATAAAACCGACTCAAAATCATTGTAAGTCATTCCAATTTCGATGTCGAAATCTTCTTTGAGATAATCTTTATCAATAATTTCAGGGTTTTTTCTGAGGTTTTCCAGTCTTCTTTTTCTTTTAAAGAGCTGAATTTTCTGGAGCAATCTATTCTTTGAAAAATCTTCTTTACCGTCAGTTAAATATACTTTTTTTACATGCGGTGGAAACTCATCGCGAAGTTCTCCCTGATTCAGGTTGAGACAAACCGTCATCTCGAATTTTTCTTTATCGAGATTGTTTAATAAACTCAACATCACTTTTTCAACGCCTCCCATTTCCATGGAACGGTGACGAAAGAGGACTTTTATTTTTTTATTTTCTGACATTGATTTATTTAAGAAAAACTTTGGAAAATAAGTTTCAGTTTTTTTATGATACGGTGCGGAATCGCATTCTGATAATCAAGTAAATTAAAAATTTCCTGTGGATCCTGATAATTTTCCGGAATCTTAATGCCGTTGAGGTGGGTGAGTTTTCTTCTTTTCATTGCCAAGAAAATTGCCTCTGCGAAAAATTCATAAGATTTTTTTTTGTTGCCGTTTTGTGAAATTCCTCCGGCATGAGCCCTGTAAAGATAATCAGTTTGATTGATGAAATAAACATTTCCTTTTTCGTACATCTTAAAGTACAGATCCTGGTCTTCAGCAATTTTTAAATCCGGATTTATTTTTTCGCATTTCTGATAAACTTCTTTTTTGAAACCTACGAAGGGAGCAATCTGAACAGGACAGTTGAAAAAATTGGGGTCAGCATTCGGCACCTGCATGGCAGACTTAAATTCTTTTAAAGGCTTAAGATTTTCATCGCACTTCATCAGCCGCGAGTAGGTGAGAACCGTATCTTTTCTTTTCTGAAACATTTCTATAGAAGCTCGTAAAGCATCTGGAAGTAATGCGTCATCCGGATCCAGAAAACCACATATTTCTCCATCCGCCAGATCAATAAGTTTTCCTTTAGTAAAACCAACTCCTTTATTTTTGGTGTTTTCAAAAAAACGGAATCTGGAATCCTCTTTTATAATGTCTGTAATAATTTGAACCGACTGATCTGTCGATGCATCATCCAGAATCACCACTTCCCAGTTCTGATAGGTTTGTGCAAGGATGCTTTCATAGCAGTCATGAAAAAACTTTCCGTTATTATAGTTGGCAATGAGGATAGAAAATTTCATCAGCTAAAAAATGTGTTGTAAGAATTTTATTTTAAAAACAAAAAGTGACTGCTACACAAATATAATAGTTTCTATATTAATCTAAATTACTTATTTTTGATGTAAATAAACACAAAGTGAGCGAATTAGAACGAGTGACGAAGACTTTTGCGGGCTATCTCAGACGCCCCGATTTATACCCGGAACTGGGCAGAAAAGTCATTAAGAATATCTTCAACAGAAAAAGTGCTTTCCGCGGGAAAGAAAAAACGATTGCCTGGGCTAAAAGTAATGCTGTATCGCAGGAAGCGGCCATTGGTGAACTTTTCGGAACGAAAATGAAAACGTTCGACTTGCTTTTTCCGGAAGAACTTCGCACCGCTAAAAATAGAGAAGCCGAATGCCCTGTAAAAATGGGCGGCGCAGGAGCTTTGGAGCTTATTTATTCAGCCTGTGAATTTACAAAAGCAGAAACTGTTGTGGAAACCGGAGTTGCTTACGGCTGGTCTTCTTTAGCCGCACTGCTTTCCCTGGAGAAGAGAAACGGAACTTTATACAGTTCAGATATGCCTTATTTAAGTCAGGATGGGGACCGGTATGTTGGATATGTTGTTCCGGAGCATCTTAAATCCCAGTGGAAACTATTCCGTCACGCAGATAAAGAATCCTTACCGAAGATTTTCGTTGAAGCAGAGTTGGTCGATGTCGTGCATTATGATTCAGATAAAAGTTATGAGGGAAGAGCGTGGGCTTATGTTGAATTATACAGACATTTAAGAAAGGGCGGCGTTTTTATCAGCGATGATATCGGCGACAATTCCGCCTTTCAGGATTTTTGTGAAAAGGGAAATATCAAACCGACCATTGTAGATTTTGAAGGAAAGTTTGTAGGAGTTTTTCTGAAATCTTAAAAAAGATTTTTCCGGAAATTGATATTATACAGTCCTGATCGTATGCTAGGGAAATCCAGCATAAAATATTTTACAATCATTCCCCATTTTTTAATGCTGGACGCGTTCGCAATTTTAAAACTTCTGTGCATTCTCCGGATATGAATTTTAATATCTTGCGGGAGATCGGCATTGTTTTCAGCCCATTTTTCCATCTCTTTCCAAAGCAGCACTTTCGTTGATGCGGGTTTTATTTTCCCTGAATCTACTCTGGTAATGCGGTTTTCCTCATGAATGCCTCTTACGGCAATGGGCTGATCTAAAATCCCGGGATACAGATTACAATAATAGGAAAGGCGAAACAGAAATTCGGTGTCCTGATGAAGCCGAAGGTGAGTTTTCATCCACGGATTTAATTTTTCCAAAGCAGATTTTCTTACCGTTAAAGTATCGAGGTGAATCAACCCGAAACTCCCGTTCATTCCGAGCAGTCCGCGAAAGACCTCTTGCGGAGAATGATTTTTGTACACCGTTACAAGCCGTTCTCCGTAAATCGGGAAGTTCTGTTCTTTGGCTTTTTGGGTGTAATAATGTGTTCCCAATGCTCCGTAAATTCCGTCCACCAGAGGATTCCCGAGCAGCTGCTTTTCCGCGTCAAAGCGGTTTGGAAGATAGAAATCATCCGCATCCAAAAAAGCAATAAAATCCCCTGTTGATTTTTCCATTCCAAGATTCCGGGAAGCTCCCGCACCGTGGTTTTCGCCGTCCGGATGACGGAAGAGTTTTACCCTACCGTATTTTTCTGCCAACTGTTTACAGATATCCAGTGCGTTGTCGGGAGATTTATCTTCCACAAGAATAATTTCGTGCACCTCAGAAAACTGAAGCGCAGATTCCACGGCATTAGCAACATAATGTTCAGCATTATAAACTGGGATGATGACGGAAATTTCCATTTATGCTTTAAGTTTAATTTTTAAATAATGTGAAAGTTTTTTTTCCACATAAAAATATATTATTGCTGCAAATCCGATAGAAAGCAGGATTTTAAAAATAAAAAAAGGAATATTCAGCCAGCCCTCAGGTTTTATTTTCCGCAGAATTATTTCAACAAAAGGATGGGAAAGATAAAGAGAATACGAAATGTCTCCAACAAAAATCAGAGCTCTGTTTCCTTTAAGTTTGAGGCTGTAATCAAAAAGCAGAAATGAAAATACAAATAGCGATACGATAGAAAGCATCATCAGTTCATGATTTACATTGATCAGACCTAAAAGCATTAAAGTGAAGAGAAGAATTCCTGCAGTAGAAATGAAAGTGGCAATTTTTTTCGGGACGTAAAATTTGTTCAGAAAAAGTGCAGACAGAATCCCGATCACAAAATAAAGATTCAAGGTGTTCATGATCATCAGAAGGAATGCGTTTTCTGTGGTTATAAAGCGTCCCAACAGGTAAGTGAACAGAAAAAACACGACGATAAAAAAATATCTCTTTTCCCTGAATAACAGGGAAATTCCAAAGATAAAATAGAAGAACATTTCGTAATTAAGTGACCACCCGAGATACAAAACCGGTAAAACGTCCTTCTGCGGAAGGAACAGTAACGAGTGTAAAAGCCTTGACAAACCACCGTCACCGAAGTAAAAGAGCCAGGTTCCACCCAGTAAGATCCATGCAAACGTGAGGATATAATATAGCGGAACGATCCTTATGATTCTTTTTCGGTAAAAAAGACTTAATTCTTCTAGATTTCTCAATGATTCCCCGAACCTTATTTTTTGGGTGGTAAAAGCCATGATGAAGCCGCTGATTACAAAGAAAACAGGGACGCCCACGCTTCCTTTTCCAAATAAAAAATTTCCGATTAATAAGTTTCCGAGATTAAGATCCTCTCGCGAATGAAAACAGCACACCAGCAAAGCCGCGATTCCTCGCAATATTTGAATATTCTTAAGCTTCATGATGCGTGTAGGTAAAGCGATAACGGGTTTTCAGTATTTTTGGGTTTCGGATCACCACCGTTAAGATTTTCAGGTATCTCAAAAATCCTTTTTGACTGGCGAGTGCGAAAGATTTTCTGTTTAAAAAAATATGTTCCCGATGGTCTTTTTTTATTTCTTTTCCCTGCGCCCATTCGTCAACCGATTGCCATAAAAGAAGTTGTCTACTGTTGTATTTTTCCGAATATAATTTAATTTTCGTTATCCTGTTATCATCATGAACACCGCGGACCGCTATTGCTTCATCTATTTTTCCCGATTTGAGATGGCAGAGATAAGATAATTTAATAATGAAATCGGTATCCTGATGTACTCTCAGGTTTTCATTGAATTTCAAGTAATGTTTCCTGATGCTTTCGTTTCTTACAGTCAAACCATTAAGATGGAAAAACGTACCAAAACGCTTATCCAGTCCCAATAATCCGTAAAAAACATCTTTCCCTTCGGCAGGACGATTTACAGTTGTAAGTTGGGTGTTCCTGAATTTTTCCTTAAACTCGATTCTTCCTTTCTCAGTGAGAAATTCAGTTCCAATCGCTCCGAAAACGCCTTCAATATCCGGATTTTTGAACAGTTCTTTTTCCGTTTCAAAACGGTTCGGAAGATAATAATCGTCCGCATCCAGAAAAGCAATAAAATCCTGGGAAGCTTTTTCCAGACCGAGATTTCGGGAAGCACCGGCGCCATGGTTTCCTTTGTCGGGATGTTGATGTAAACGAATTTCAGAATGTTTGGAAGCTAATTTTTTACAGATTTCCAGGGAATTATCGGTAGACTGATCTTCAATTAGAATAATTTCTTTTACCTCATCAAACTGCAAAGCAGATTCAACCGCTTTTGTTAAAAAAGCCTCTGCATTATAAACGGGTATGATGACGGAGATTCTTAACATCCACAGTGCAATTAAATATATTTCCTGTTATTATCTGCCCAAAGTGCCAACTGAAGCAGATTCCAGTGTTTTTTGTCTCTATTCAGAAATTTCTGGACTGCATTAAACTCAATAAAATCAAAGATTTTCTGGGTTTTATCCTTCAGCAAAACATCTGAAAGATCAGTAAGGCTTTTTTCTTCAAACCAATTTTCAACAGAAGAGCCAAAGCCCTGTTTGTTGCGTGTTTTAATATTTTCCGTCCAGTAATTCTGCATGGCTTCCCGGAGGATTATTTTATCTCTTTCTCCATCCAGTTTCAAATTTTCGGGTAACTGAATGCAGAATTCGGCAAAATCTTTATCCAGAAAAGGTGTTCTCACTTCCAACGAATTTGCCATGGCCATTCTGTCGGATTTTACCAACATATTTCCGGGGACATATTTCTCTAAATCAATCCGCATGATGTCGTTCAATGAATCCGGGTCGATGCTGAAACTATATTCCTGATGATATCTGGACTTAATACCTAATGCAGCTATTTCTTTCGGAGAAAAACAGTTGCGTACTTTATTCTGATGGAAATCAAGAATGTTTCTGTGACTGATGCTTTCTTTGGTGATATAAGAGGTTTCCCGGATTTTCCCGAATTGCTTTAAGCCAAATTTCACGAGAATATTATGGTAGCTGAAATGGTTTTTCAGTTTATTTTCAATGCGGTAAAAATCGTAACCGCCAAAAAGTTCATCACCGGCATCACCAGCTAAAACCACTTTCAAATGTCTTGCAGCAGCCTCGCAGATTTTATATTGCGGAGTGTAGCTCATGTCGGAAAACGGTTCATCAAAACAGGGCGAAATTTTTAAAAGTTCACTCGCGATATTTCTCCGGTTTTCGTGGATTTCAATATGGTTGGTGTGGTATTTTGCGGATATTTCATCAGCATATTTCAGTTCACTGGTTTCTCCAAGGTAACCAAAGCTGATGGTGGTCTGTTTAGGGTTAAATTCATTCACCATCGCAACAATCGTTGAAGAATCTAAGCCGCCGCTTAAAAAACTGCCGACTTCAACATCCGCAATTAATTGCTTCTGAACAGCAGTTTTCAGCAAATGACTGAAATTTTCCTTTGCTTCAGACAATGAAATCTCCATATCATTTTCCGGAATACTGTAATATCTTTCCACTGAAACTTTTCCCTCAGAAAAAGTGAGCTGATGAGCCGGTGGAAGTGTGAATATGTTCGAATAAATACTTTGATAAGCGCTTACATAGCCGTACTGCAGATAGTGATAAAGTGCTTCTTTACTTACTTTCGGAATAAGTAGTCCGGAAGCGAGAATGGCTTTTATTTCTGAAGCGAAGATAAATTCACCATTTTTTCCGGTTGCATAATAGAAAGGTTTTTCCCCGAAACGGTCGCGTGCGCAGAATAATTCTTGTCTATCATCATCCCAGACTGCAAAAGCAAACATTCCGGGAAGCTCATTGAGTAATTCTTTGCCTTTTTTCTGATACATGGCAAGAATGACTTCTGTGTCGGAAGTTCCGCGGTAAGGATAATCCGCATATTTTTTCTTTAAATCCTGATAGCCATAAATTTCGCCGTTCAGCACAATGCATTCCTTTTTTGTATCAGAAAACATAGGCTGTTTTCCGGTTTCAGAAAGGTCGATAATCGAAAGTCTCCGGTGTCCTAAAGCTGCAGTTTTATAAAATTCATGGTGTGCAGCATCGGGACCGCGGTGCGCTATGGCATCGGTCATTTTCTGAATTTCTTCAGTGTAATTTTTAGCATCAGTAGAAATTATCCCGGCAATTCCGCACATAGAAATATTTTAAGTTCAGTTTAAATTTTAAAGGTTCAGAAAAGGATGAGGATTTGAAGTTAAGAATTTTTTATTCTCTTTCAGAAGTTTTTCCTGTGAAGTAATTCGCAGATAAATTTTATAGGTTTTTTTTGCAGAATTAAAATCGGTCATTATTAAATTTTTGAAAACACTTTGCAGTAATGACTTTCTTATATTTTCAAACTCATTTTTTTCATTTGGATCTAAAATTCGCGTTTCTAAACTTAAATCTTCAAACTGCTGAGAATCTACTTTCGCCAAGTCCTGTTTTCCGTCGTGAACCGCTTTGCTTGCGGAAACCAAGACTATCTTTTTCTGATGATAATGAACGCGGTTTACATATTCGTTATCTTCTCCATAATGGAAAAAATAAGGATTAAAACCACCAGCTTTTTCAATGGTTTCTTTAGGAATCAGCCAATGTGCGGCGTTTACAAAACTTATTTCGTAATAAGGTTTTGGAGAATTCAGGTAAAAATCGGAAATCATCCGGTTTTCAAAATTCATAGCAATGTATTTGTCAATGAAAATATCTAATTTCTTTTCGCTTCCATCCAGATGTATGGGACTTAAAATCCCGATTTCACTTTTGTTGGGATAACTGTTATAAACGTTTAAAAGTTCGGCGACTGAATTTTCAAAAATCCAGGCATCCTGATTCATCAGGTAGAAAAAATCAGCATTTTTCTTATAAGCCGTTTCAATTCCGATATTGTTTGCTTTGCCAAATCCGAGGTTTTCTTCGCTCTGAATCAATTCAACTTCCGGAAAATTCGTTTTAATAAAATCCTGAGTTCCGTCCGTTGAGCCATTATCTACCGCGATTATATTTACCGGAGCAGATGATTTCCTTAGACTTGAAAAACATCTTTCTGCCCATTTCATGGCGTTGTAAGTAACGATGATGAAGTAAATGTTCGGCATAAGTTATGGTTTGCGGTAACAGAAAATATTCAGTTGCTGGTTGAAATTTTTAGGTTCTTCACGGCAGAACGGAAACCTTATTGTTTCGCCGGCGACTCTAATATAATACATAAATCCTGATCTTTTGAGCAGATTGAGGATTTCACCTAAATTCTGCGGTTCACCTTTGATGCCGTGATATTCTAAAAAAAGGTTTTTTACGTTAATAAGCTGATGTTCAATATCAAAAATAAGCTTATTTTCGGCGCCTTCAATATCGATTTTCAGGAAATCGACATTCTGGGTAAGGAATTTTTTCAGATCTTCTGTTTCTACTTTTGTGGTGGTATTGGTATTTGAAAAATCGAGAACTGTGGATCCGGAAAGCCCTCCGTCAGAATAAAACTCAAGCGTAGTTTGTTCCGTCCACACCGCTTTGTCATATACTGTGATGTCATCTGAATGAAAATAGGTTTCTATATTTTTTTCGAGCAGTTTACAGATTCCGGGATCCGGTTCGAAAGCAGTAATTTTCGCTTTCGGATACTGTCTCTTGAAATAAAGAACGCTTAAGCCCATATTCGCACCGCAGTCAATGATGTAGGGAGTTTCTGTGTCGGATTTAAATAGGTATACATCTTCCAGAAAAAGTTCGTCCAGAGAATGCAGCATTGCCGTAGCACTGGAATAGGAGAAGGGTTTTCCGAAAATTTCAGCGGTATGGTCTTCGATAAACTGAGGTTTTAAAATTCTTTCCCTTTCATTATCAGAAATGCCAGTTTTGATGTTTGCAACATTGCTGTTGAATCTCTTTTTCAGCAGACGGTAATTCGTAAAAAGCAGGTCCGAAACTAAATTTTTCATTGGTGTCTTTTTGAAAGTATTTTCAGTGCATTTTTCAACAAACGTTTGGTGTTAAAAACAAAAGTAGTCATATCTGACAATAACAGCTCATTTTCTTTGCTGATTCCAAAATCGGAGTAATTGATTTTTGAGATTCTTTTGGAATTTTGAAATGTTTCGTTCATCAGATTGTTTTCGTGGATAAACTGGATGAAAAGCGGTGATGTGTCCTCGCTAACTATATTGGGGTAATTCCTGTAATGAAGATGGTTTTCTTTCGTCACTGTTCTGAAATCCGAAATTTTTTCAACCAAACTCACGAATGGATTCGCCACCTGATAGTAATAATTGGCAACTCCTTTATTTCCGCCGGTTTTGGTTAACTGAAACCCCAAGCGTAAGTCGATTGCGAGGTTATGAACGGGTTTGAAATTTTTTTGAACCTCAGCGACAAAGGACCGGTGAATCATGTCATCATTATCAATATCGGTCGTGATTACATATTCGGTTTTGTGATCAAAATATTGAGGAATTATTTCTAAAAGTCTCGTGCTCATCTCCTGAAAATCGTGAACAAAAACCGGGTGAAACTGTTCGCATTCTTCTCGAATGTCACTGATGATCTCCCTGTATTTTTGTGGAGTAAGTATATCAAAGAAAACCAGCCACACAAAATTTTTCTGACTCTGATTTTTAAAGGACGGAAAACAGTATTGACGGAAAATCTCGAAACGGTCTTCCAGCCATTCATCGCTGAGCGGTTTTTTTCCTGTACGGGTCGTCTTCCATATCTCTGTAGGAACATTAAAACGGGTTGATATGATGTGTTTAAAGGTTTCCATTATAAGCTGCGCTGATGTTTTCTGTACTTTATAACCTGAAGATAAGTTGTTAGAATCTGAAACTGATCATTGAATCTTGTTTTCGAAAACGGAAAAAATCTCAGTGTAAAGCAAAGATTTCTCACTGTAACCGGATAGTATTTAAAGTAAAACCTTAGGAAACTTCTAAAAGCAATTGTTTCTGTTTGTGAATTCGAAAGATGGTTAAAATTACTTCCAAGGTTTAGCCGGATTTTAATATTGTTATCTAAAAACAGTCTGTCCGGATTTCCGCCGGAGAAATGTTCAATTTTAATATCATGAACAATATAATTCTGGTAAAATTTAGCCATTCTTAAACTGAAATCGCAGTCGTAGCCATGAAATCCTTTAATCTGTTCTTCGTTAAATCTTACATTATCGAATTTAGCTTTTGTGCAGCTCAGAAAAACCCCGTCCAAAGCGATTGCGGGACTTTTATTTTCCTTCATTTCTTTCTGTCCTTTTTCGATAAACCATCCTGAGGGCGCTGAAGGAATATAGTTAGAACCGGCAACTCCCAGAGCTCCTGTTTCAGGATCTTTTAAATGCTTAATTAATATGGTCACCCAATTTTTGGTTTTGAACTCAACATCATCGTGCAGAAAAAGCAGGTTTTCAAACTTCGCTTTTTCTGCTCCGGAATTGTATGCTTCGCAAATCCCCATTGTTCCCGGATTTTCAATCTTTATTATTTCAAACGGAATCCCTGCTGTCTCCGTAATATTCTTTTCCAGAGCAGTGAAATTGTGAGGTTTATATGTCGAAATAATAATGGAGAGCATTTTAAGTTTTGGTTTGAAATTTATTGGTCACCGCCCAGTATAAAGCAGTATAATTTCGCTGGATTAAAGTCAAACTTTGTAAATGTTTTCTTTTCAGAATATCCATTTCTTTTGCTATAAAATGTATTATTTTTTTTCTGTCATCTGCATTCAGTTTGCCTTTCCAATATTTCGATTTTGCCTCATAATATTTAAGTTTTTGCAAATTGTTGCTGTTGACAAAGGTGTCATAAATTTCTTTTCTTCTATGCCTGTTATTCTGATCTGTTCCAACCTGCTGATTATCATGAAGACGGTAAACACCTAGCTTTTCATCAATAAATCCCAGTGTATTTGCCGCGGCAAAATGAAGAGCAAGTTGGTAATCATGCAATAAAAAAGTTGATGAAGGATTAAAAATCCATTGTTTTTTCGGATTTCTAAAGGCAAAAGAAGCGCCTGTAGCGATATTCCCAAATAGAACCAGATAATGCTGAATACTTATTCCGTCCGTGTTTTCAGGCTGAAAAAAGATGCTTTCCCAATTAGAGAATTGTAAGATACTGTCATTTTCTAAAAGCTCCAGATCATGAAAAACCGCTTCTTTGCCCGGATTGTTTTTAAAATAGCGGAGAACGGTTTCCACTTTGTTGGGTTTCCACAGATCGTCCTGATCACACAAAAAGATAATTTCGTTTTGGCATAAGTTGATGGCTTTTTCGAAATTTTTAATAACCCCTAATGAATTTTCATTGCGGCAAATTTTAAAAATGCGGGGATATTTAGATTGATAGTCCATTATAATTTTCCAGGTTTGATCTGTTGAACGGTCGTCGCAAACGATAATTTCATCAACGGGAACAGTTTGTGCAATAATGCTTTCAAGCTGTTCCTTTAAAAATTTTTCACCGTTAAAAGTGCAGATTGCGACAGATGTTTTCATCAGTTACATTTTAAAAATTTTTGAAAACGTGTCACGGAATCTTAGATAATAATTCAAAATTTTTGTGCTTTGCAGTTTGCGGATGTAATTTTTCTGATCTAAATCAGACCTGTTTAAAGCTAAATTCTGAGTGTTCAGTCTTTGAAAAACTAAATATTTAGTTTTATTATCGTAATTATCGAAGACAAATTGATTGGCCTCAAAATTATCCTGCAAAACAGACTCGAAGTTTTTCGAAGCTCCATCCGGGTTGTGTCTGTAGTAAGCGAGTTTCTCATTGATAAATTTAGATTTCGCCTCTGGTTTTCGGAAAATTTCAAGCCAGAAAATCCAATCTTCTTTTGCTTTAAGGTTGGCAGGAAAACGGGTGTTTCCAATGATTTCCTTTTTTGTTAGAACACAAAGTATCGGCAGATTAAAATCGATATCCCAACGGGAAACCAAATTTTCAAAAGTAATTTCATATTTGGAAAGATCGCAGAAAGGTTCTCTTGTTTCGGTACCGAAAATCATAGCAAAATTGGTAATCATAATATTTTCGCCGTTTTCATTTTCCAGAGATTTTTTTAGTTTGTTTGGGTCCAGAATATCATCCGCGTCGAGAAACTGAATCCATTCTCCTTTTGCAATGTCGAGGCCGTAATTCCTTGTTTTGGTAACGCCTTCATTCTGTTTTCTATGATAAACGAATCTGCTGTCTTTTTCGGTCCATCTTTTTAATATTTCTTCGGTGTCATCAGTGCTCCCGTCATCAATTAAAAGACATTCCCAATCAGTAAAAGTCTGGTTAAAAACCGAATCAAGGCAATCTTCCAGGAACGCTGACTGATTATAGCAGGGAATGATAACGGAGACTTTTGGCATCGCTTATTGGGAATAGAGGTGAAAATACGTTTTAGGTAAAGTTAGAATTTTTCTGTAATCTTTTATATGCCAGTAGAGCTTCAACAGATTGATTCTTAAATCTGACGGTTTGTTGAGGAAAGCGTAATGCAGATGCTGCTGAACTTTTTGTGCAACATAATTTTCTGGTAGTTTTCTGTAATGCTTTATCAGCAGATATTCTTCTAACTGGTGAACAGCCGCTTCTTTTTCTTTCATGTTATCCGTTTTACCCGAAATGTTTTCCCTGCTTATTCGTACATAAACTTTTGCTCCGTCAATAAAGAAAATTTCTTTGCCGTCACTGAATTCCAGCACCGCAACATCATCGCTTCCCCAAGCCAGCGGAAAATCGCGGAAACCGTATTTTAAGTAAGAACTTTTCCGGAAAATATGCTCGGAAAGACTTGACTGATGGCCGTGAATGTATTTTTTCTCCCAGTTTTCTATGGGTGAAATTAATTGATCGTATCGTGTGAAATCTCTTATTTTATAACCTTTTTCATTGATCCAGCATTGGGAAAATTTCACCACACTGCATTTGTTATTGTCTATCTCCGCGAGGTTTCTATAAAATTCTTCCACAAGATTATAGGCTATTAAATCATCATCGCCCAAAATCAAGAACCATTCTCCGGCATCACTGTCCCTGATGCATCTTTTCCATTGGTTCGCCAGGTTTTTTGAACCTAAATTATCCTCATATCTTTTATAGGTAAACTTCGTTGTTTTCAGCGTTTCCCTGATGAGGTTTTCGGGACTTTCCAAGCTTGCATCGTCTCCTATAAATAAGTTAAATTTTTTGCAGGTCTGCTGTTCCAAAGACAACAGCGTTTCTTTAAAAAAGGTTATTTTATAATATGGAATAATGATGGTGAGCAATTAAAATAAATCTTTAAATTCCTGATAAGAAATTAAGTTCAGACTTTCTTTCCTGTGTTGTGAAAAAATATTGAATTCGAAAAATTCGTTTTCAATGGCGGATGGTTGTCCTAAATTTTTGGTTTTAGAAATTACGCCAATTCCCCAGTCCGTATCGATACAGCAGCTTGAAATATCTTTTCTTTTCCTGGCGTTAAAAAAAGCTTTCCAGGTGGTGCCGTTCCAATATCCGCCGGAAGGCGAAAGACGGTAGTAGTAATTTTCGGAAGCATGAAACTCTGTAGGCGGATTACAGTCGTGCATGATGATAAATCCGTCTGCTGCTAAAAAATCCAGAGAATTGTTAATGTCTTTTTTCACCTGATCGGCCAGATGTGAACCGTCAATAAAGATGACATCAAATTTAATTTCAGGATTTAAAAATTCTCCTTTTCGTAAACCGTCAAAAAACTCATCGCTGGTCATTTTGAAATCCACATTATTGATTTCAGATTCGTATCCGGGATCAACACTGTATTTATGGCTGGCATTAATCAGGTCGAAATTTTCCTCCGTATGACGGACGCCGATTTCCAAATAATGGGTTTCCCGTGCAAAAGTCCCGAGAAGAAAATTAATAATGTCGGACCTTAAAGGTGTTTTGGCAATTTCGACATTGGACAGAATTTCAGCTTCGGCATGAAATTTATTATTGAGATATTCCTCTGCTAAAGCAATTTTTTTTAACTCTGCTGTCGGTAAAACAACCTGATCTTTTTTAAGCAAATGTATTTTCATATTATTTCCATTCAAATTTTCCGAAAACGACACCATGGTGATATCCGCCGTGAATAGCAAACTGGGAACCTGTATCAATCACATCAAAATGACAGATGTTTTCTAACTCGTCATACCTTAACAGTTGCGGAATATGAATAAATGCAGTAATGTTGTACGACCCTGCAGATAAAAATCGGGGTTCAATGATAAGCTGATAATGATCTTTATTGGGATTCAATGCTGCTTCCGCGGAAAAAACTCTGTTTTGAAGTGCATCCTGCACGGTTACAAATATATTGGCTTTTTCAATGCTTTTTTTATTTAAGATTTCAAAACTGATGATGATTTCATTATCATAATCAAATGAAGATTCAGGCTTTTCATTTTTGTCAAGAATTGATATTTTTTTGAAAAATACATCTTCATTTCTGTCTTCATCAGCAAAAAAAACCGAGCTTCCTTTTTCTGAATCTTTTAAGTACAGGTCAGTAATTTTTTTAATATTTCCCTGATGCATAATTTCCCCGTTTTTAAGATAAATTCCCGATCTGCACAGCTGGGAAACTGCGGTCATATTGTGACTTACAAACAAAACCGTTCTTCCTTCGCCTTTGCTCACATCTCCCATTTTTCCTAAACATTTTTTCTGGAATTCGGCGTCACCTACTGCTAAAACTTCATCTACAATCAGGATTTCAGATTCCAGATGAGCGGCAACAGCAAATGCCAAACGTACATACATTCCGGAAGAATATCTTTTTACCGGCGTATCGATGTATCTTTCAACACCCGAGAAATCAACAATCTCATCGAATTTTCGGGTGATTTCTTTTCTTGTCATTCCGAGGATTGCGCCGTTCAGATAGATGTTTTCGCGGCCTGTCATTTCAGGATGAAAACCTGTTCCTACTTCCAGTAAAGAAGCAATCCTGCCGTTCGTGTAAATTTTTCCCGTGGTGGGTTTGGTGACTTTGCTTAAAAGCTTGAGCAGCGTTGATTTTCCCGCGCCGTTTCTGCCGATAATTCCCACAGCGTCTCCCTGTTCTATTTCAAAATTGATGTCGCGTAAAGACCAAACATAATCTGACTCGCCTTTTGAACTGCGGTCGTTTTCTTCCCCGATTTTTAAATAGGGATCTTCTTTTCCACGGATTTGGTACCAGAAACGGTTCAGGTCATGCGAGAGCGTTCCCGTTCCAACCTGTCCGAGGCGATATTGTTTTGAAATATTTTCGGCTTTTAAAGCTAACATTAAACAAATTTTAAATTACAGATTTTAAATTGAATGACTCAAACAGTATCCATAAAGCCTTTTTCCACTTTATTGAAAATCAATGTTCCGACCGCCAGTAAAAATAAAATGATGGCGGTGCTGATCAGAAGAAGTTCTGCTGAAAAATCTCCTGAACCCAGCCAGCCGTATTTGAAACATTCGAAAATTCCGGTAAGGGGATTATAATAAGCGAGTTTTTTCCAGATTCCTGACAATGCAGAAAGCGGATAGACTACCGGTGTTGCGTACATATAAAGACTGACGCCAAATCCTAAAAGCATCTGTAAATCCCTGTATTTTGTGGTAAGTGCAGAAAAAATCATCCCCATTCCTAAAGCAAATGCTCCCATTAAGAAGATTAAAAAAGGCGTTGCCAAAATCCATAAGTTCGGCTGAATCTGATCTTTTGCAAGAAAATAAAAAAAGGCCATCAGGAAAAGTAAAAACTGCACACCGAATTTCATTAAATTCGATATCACCACCGTTAAAGGCATTACCAGACGGGGAAAATATACTTTTCCGAAAATATTGGCATTGGTGGTAAATACACTCGATGTACCTGTTAAACAGGATGAAAAATAATTCCAAAGTGTAACTCCTGCAAGATAAAATAATATTTTGGGGGCTCCATCGGTAGAAAGGTTCGCGATGCTTCCGAAAATTACAAGATAAACAATGGTGGTTAAAATGGGATTGATGAAAAACCAAACAGGCCCAAGGATGGTCTGCTTAAAGCTGGATACAAAATCCCTTTTTACAAACATATAAACCAAATCCCGGTACCGCCAAACCTCGCTGAGTTTTAGGTCGAAGAGGGAATGCTTGGCTTCAATGGTTTCGGTCCATTGCTGTTGTGTTTCGCTCATTTTTCATCATAGTTTAATCAAAAATAAGTTAAATTATTGAAACTACGTAAGTTCTGTTCTGCTAATCGATAAAGAAATTAGAAATATCGGAATGTACAGCCTGATTTCGTAAATGATGCCCGTATAAAAACACATCGCAATATAAGGCACAGATAGTAAGTGAAAAACCAGAATGTGATTAACGGCTTTTTTATTTTTTGCTAACAGTAAAGTGAAAACAAAAAATACGGCCCAAAATAATAACCCCAGAATATTTTTGGGTTCCAGGAAATTCTGAACTAAAAGATTTCCGTCATTGGTGGAGAAACTTTCATTCATTATTCTCATTCCAAAATAAACAGCAACAAAAGCAGTTCCTAAAACAGCAACAGGAAGAAGGGTTTCTTTTTTTAAGCCGAATTTCGAGTAAAGAAATGTCGCAGCCAGAGAAAGTGAAAGCGCAGAAGACTCTCTGTTGAACGTAGAAATCAGCAAGATTATTACTAAAATAATTAAATTCCGATTTGAGTTTTTCTCTACATATTTAATCATAAAAAAGAAGAAAACAAGAATGAAAAAATAACTCGGAATATCGTAAGGAACGATGACAAACTGCGAGAAAGCGATCACAAAAACAGTAACGGCGGTTAAAAGAATTTTTTCTGACTGAGTGGCGATAAAGGTTTTTGATTCTGTAATTAAAGTCAACATTACTGTACTCAATACCAGGAAAAAAGTATTTAAAAGATAGAATGACAGATACATTTTCGGTTCAGCATCCCGGTCGAAAAACTTCAGTTTAAATATTTGATCATCAAAATTTAATGAAGATAAAAATTCGTAAATCCAGATCAGAAAATATCCGCTAAGGATCCGGTACTGATATATTCCTGAATTGAACTGTTGCGTGAAACCGTTATAATTTAAAATTTTTGAAGAATAAATATTCCCGAAAGAAAAATAGACGAAACTGTTGACTACGAAGGCCAATAAAGCAACGAAAACAATTCTGGAGAATAAATTAAATTTCAAATTAATATGTTTTTAGTGTTGGCGGCGGAATTATTCTACCGTTTTCCGGCCAATTGATTTATAATAAAATCCTGAGTTTTCTACCTGTTCCAGTGCAAACATATTTCTACCGTCGAAAATGGCTTTGTTGTTCATTTTCTCTGCCATCAGATTAAAATTGGGATTCTTAAACTCGCTCCATTCTGTAGCGATTAAAAGACAGTCCGCATTTTCAAGCGCTGAATACATATCCTGGGCATAAGAAATTTGGTCGCCTAAAATTCTTCTCACATTTTCTTCTGCAATAGAATCGTAAGCGGTAATGGTTGCGCCTTTTTCCAATAAAACTTTAATATTGTCCAATGAAGATGCTTCCCTGATGTCGTCGGTGTTTGCTTTAAAAGCCAATCCCCACAAAGCAATTTTTTTACCCTGAATATTGCCACCAAAATAATTTTCAATTTCTGAAACGAGAATAACTTTCTGAGCCTGATTCACATTTTCGGTGGCTTCAAGAATCTGAAAATCAAAATTTTCCTGCTTTCCGGATTTAATTAAAGCTTTCACGTCTTTCGGAAAACAACTTCCTCCGTAACCAATTCCGGGGAACAGAAAACGGTGACCAATCCGGTCATCAGAACCCATTCCAAGTCTTACTTTATCTACATCGGCGCCTACTTTTTCGCAGTAGTTTGCAATTTCGTTCATGAAAGTGATTTTCACGGCGAGAAATGAATTGGCTGCGTATTTGGTGAGTTCCGATGATTTTTCATCCATGAAAATAATAGGAATTCCGGTGTTGGTAAAAGGCTGATAAATCTTGGCCATAATTTCTTTGGCTCTTTCAGATTCGCTTCCTACCACCACTCTTGCAGGATTCATCGAGTCTTCAACGGCGAAACCTTCGCGCAAAAATTCAGGATTAGAAACCACATCAAAAGGAATCTGTGTTTTCGCGGAAATCGTTGCGCTCACCGTATCGGCAGTTCCTACAGGAACCGTAGATTTGTTAACGATCACTTTATATTCAGTCATCAGTTCACCAATATTGGTGGCAACGTTCAGCACATAGGATAAATCTGCAGAGCCATCTTCTCCCGGCGGAGTAGGCAGTGCAAGGTAAATCACTTCACTTTTGTCCAAAGCTTCCTTTAAATCAGTGGTAAAAAACAGTCGCTGTGCCTGGATGTTTCTTAAGAACATTTCTTCCAGTCCGGGTTCATAAATAGGAACAGTGCCCTGTTTCATGGCTTCCACTTTTTTTGCGTCGATATCCACGCAGTAAACTGTGTTTCCCAATTCTGCCAAAGTAGTTCCTGTAACCAGACCTACGTAACCTGTCCCAACTATAGTGATATTCAAAATTCTGAGTTTTATAAATCTGTGCAAATATAAATAAATTACAGCTTGTTGCCTGATTTTCAATAATTGATTATTGCATGTATTTTGCAGTTTTATTTAAAAGATGTATATTTGCATCGGATTTACGGAAAACAATGAAAAGGCCTTCGCAAGAATGCCTTTTTTCGTAACTCAAATTAAGAATATGGAATTTAGAAAAAGAATAGAAGAGCTGCTTAATCAGTTTTTAGAGGAAAGAGAGGATTTATTTCTGACCGATCTGAAGTTTTCATCAGGCGACGATATCACCGTTATATTGGATGGTGACAGCGGAGTTACTTTGCAGGACTGTCTGGATGCAAGCCGCGCAATCGAATTTAATATGGATCGTGAAGAGCACGATTTTTCTCTTCAGGTGATGAGTGCCGGTCTCAGCGAACCACTTGTTACTCCAAGGCAGTTCAATAAAAATATCGGCCGCGAACTGGATATTTTACTTACCGATTCCACCCATATTGAAGGCGAACTCGCAAAAGTGGAAGAAGACAAAATTACTTTGGTTTTGAAATACAGAAAACCGAAAGAAGTAGGCAAAGGAAAAGTAGATGTAGTAGAAGAAAAAGAAATTCCTTATACAGACATCAAGAAAGCACTTGTTGCTATAAAATTTTAAATAAGACTGGTAATCATTTTCAGATTATCATTGATCAAAAGAATATTAAATAAATTTTAGTTTAAGGGTTTGGTATCTTTAAACTTCTCCCGGATTAATTTGGGATATTAAAAACAAAACATGATATAATGGACGGTTTAGCATTGATTGAAGCATTTGGCGATTTCAAAGAAGATAAAAACATCAGCAAGATTGATCTGATGGCGATTATTGAAGATTCATTGAAAACTTTATTAAGAAAAAGATTTGATTCTGATGATCACTTTGATGTTATCGTAAACCCTGATAAAGGAGATTTTCAGATATTTTTAAATAAAACCATCGTTGAAGACGAAATGTCCGAAGACGACGATTTGGAAATTGAAATTTCTGAGGCAAAAAAGATTGACCCTACTTTCGAAGTAGGCGAAGATTTCACTGTTGAGATCCCGATTGAGAAGTTAGGAAGAAGAAGCATTCTTACCCTGAAACAAATTTTGGCCACAAAACTTCAGGAGCATAACAATGCAATGCTGTATGAAGAGTTCAAGGATAAAATTGGCGAGATCGTTGTAGGAGAAGTCCACCACATCCGTCACAAACACGTGATTTTGCTGGACGATGAGGATAATGAATTTATTCTTCCGAAGGAAAATCAGATCCCGTCCGATTTCTTCAAAAAAGGAGAAAATGTAAGAGCAATTGTGGAAAGTGTTGATTTTAAAGGATCAAAACCACAGATTATCGTTTCAAGAACAGCTCCGAAATTTTTGGAGAAACTTCTCGAACTTGAGATTCCTGAAATCCAGGACGGAACCATTATTCTTAAAAAAGTAGTGAGAATCCCGGGTGAAAAAGCGAAGATCGCTGTAGATGCTTATGACGACAGAATTGATCCTGTCGGAGCTTGTGTCGGAGTAAAAGGATCAAGAATTCACGGTGTTGTCCGTGAACTGAAAAATGAAAATATTGACGTGATTCAGTGGTCGAAAAACCCTGAAATCATGGTGAAGAGAGCTTTGGGAAATATCACCATCAATAAAATTGAAATCAATACCGAAACCCAGTACGCCATGGTGTACACGCCGGTTGAAGAGATTTCAAGAGTGATCGGTAAGCAGGGACAGAACATCAGATTGGCTTCCTGGTTGAGCGGATATGAGATTGACGTTTACAGAGAATCCAATGAAGATGACGATGTTGAACTGAAAGAATTTGCAGGTAGCGAAGCCGGAGATATCGAAGAATGGATTATCGCTGAATTCGAAAAAGTAGGTCTTACTACTGCAAAAAGTATTTTAGACAAAGAAACAGACGCACTTTTGAAAATGGTTGATTTGGAAGAAGAAACTATTGAAGAAGTTAAACAGATTTTGAAGGAGGAATTCGAAGACTAATCCTTAAAAATATATACATTAAAGGAAAAGAGTTAACTTTACCGAAAATTAAAATAAAAGTATAAATTATACATGCCCAAAATTAGATTAAACAAAGCGGTTAAGGAATTTAATATTTCGATGACAAGACTGGTAGAATTTCTTCAGTCCAAAGGAATCGAGGTAGAAAGCAATCCGAACGCTCAATTGGAAGAATCGGCATATTCTGCATTGGAAGCTGAGTTCGCCAAAGATGGTGAACAGAGAAAAGCTTCTCATGAGGTAGTGATGATTAAAGTTCCGGAAGAAAAACTGGAAATTGAACCTTCAAAACCTGAGGTAATAAGAGCCAAAGCAAGCCTGAGACCTGAAACAAAAGTTTTGGGCAAGATAGATCTTGACCCGAAAAAACCTGAAGTTCAGGAGGAAGTAAAGCCGGAACCGGCACCAAAAGTAGAAACACCAGCTGCGGAAGTTGTAGAAGCACCGGTAACACTTTCTACACCGGAAAGACAGGAATTTAAGGTTTTGGATAAGATTGATCTTTCCCAGATTGAAGGCAACAAGCCGAAGTCTGCTAAAAAAGATCAGCCTAAAAAAGAGGAAGAAAATCCTGCTCCTAAAGCAGAAGAAACTCCTGCTCCGAAAGTTGATGCTCCGGCACCCGTTGCTGAGGCGCCTGCTGCAGTTACTGAAGCACCTGCTGCTGAAGCTGGATCCGATAAAATTGAAACAGTTTATCAAAAATTGGAAGGGGTTAAGATTTTAAAGCAAACCGTTGACCTTTCTCAGTTCAATAAGCCCAAGCCTCAGGGCGGAGCCAACAGCGCTGCTGCTAAAAAGAAAAGAAAGCGTATTGAAAAACCGAATGCTCCGGGAACTAATGCTCCGGGTCAGGGTACTCAAGGAAACCGTCCTCCAGGACAGGGCGGAAACCGTCCTCCAGGACAAGGAGGAAACCGTCCGGGCCAGGGAGGAAACCGTCCTGGTTATCAGGGAGGAGGAAATGCCGGAAAAGGCGGAAGCAGAAGAGGAGCACCTACTATGCCTGTTGAGTTAACTGATGAGCAGGTAAAAAATCAGATTAAAGAAACTTTAGAAAAACTTACCAGCAAGGGAGGTAAAAATAAAGGAGCTAAATACAGAAAAGAGAAAAGAGTTTACAGAAGAGAGCAGGATGAACTCCAACAGGAAATTGATGCAGCTGACAGAACTTTAAAGGTAACGGAATTCATTACCGTTGGAGAGTTGGCGAGCTTAATGAACGTAAGCCCAACAGAAGTAATTTCTGCATGTTTCTCTTTAGGCGTTATGGTAACAATGAATCAGCGTTTAGAAGCTGATACTTTATTACTCGTAGCTGACGAATTTGGATATAAAATTGAATTTTCTGATGCTGATCTTGAAGAATCAGCGATCGAGGAAGATACCGATACAGCAGAAGATTTATTACCGCGTGCACCAATCGTTACCGTAATGGGACACGTTTACCACGGTAAAACTTCCTTACTCGATTATATCAGAAAAACCAACGTAATTGCCGGTGAATCCGGAGGAATTACCCAGCACATTGGTGCTTATAACGTGAAACTCGAAAACGGTCAGAGAATTACATTCCTTGATACACCGGGTCACGAAGCATTTACCGCAATGAGAGCCAGGGGTGCACAGATTACCGATATCGCAATTATTGTAATTGCAGCGGATGATGATGTGATGCCTCAGACGAAAGAAGCGATTTCCCACGCACAGGCAGCGGGAGTTCCGATGATCATCGCGTTAAACAAAGTGGACAAACCGAACTCGAATCCTGATAATATCCGCCAGCAGCTTTCTGCAATGAATGTTCTGGTAGAAGAATGGGGAGGTAATGTTCAGTGTCAGGAAGTTTCTGCGAAATTCGGTAACAATATGGATGCTTTACTGGAGAAAGTATTGCTTCAGGCAGAAATGTTGGAATTAAAAGCCAATCCCAATAAAAATGCTCAGGGAGTTGTGATCGAAGCTTCTTTGGATAAAGGAAGAGGATACATTTCTACAATCCTTGTTCAGAGCGGAACTCTTAAAGTAGGAGATTACATTCTTGCCGGAAAAAATCACGGTAAGGTGAAAGCAATGCTTGATGAAAGAGGGAAACCAATGGAGACTGCGGGTCCTTCCATTCCGGTTACCATTCTTGGTCTTGACGGCGCACCTACCGCGGGAGACAAATTCAGAGTTTTTGAAGATGAAAGAGAAGCGAAAACAATCGCTACCAAACGTGAGCAGTTACAGAGAGAGCAATCGATCAGAACTAAAAAACACCTTACGCTGGATGAACTGGGCAGACGTATTGCTCTTGGAGATTTCAAAGAACTTAACATTATCCTTAAAGGTGACGTGGACGGTTCCGTGGAGGCGCTTTCTGATCAGTTACAAAGACTTTCAACCGAAGAAATCAGCATCAATATTATTCATAAAGGAGTTGGTCAGATTACCGAATCCGACGTACTTCTGGCAGCGGCATCCGATGCGATTATGATTGGATTTAACGTAAGAGCTGGTGTCAATGCAAAAGATCTTGCAGACAAAGAAGAAATCGAGATCAGAACTTACTCAATTATCTATAAGGCAATCGATGAAGTGAAAGAAGCGATGGAAGGAATGCTTTCTCCGGAAATTCAGGAGCAGGTGATCGGTAATGTAGAAATACGTGAAACCTTTAAAATTACCAAAGTCGGTACTATTGCAGGCTGTATGGTTCTTACCGGAAAAGTGACCCGAAATTCAAAAATCCGATTACTGCGTGACGGTATCGTGAAGTTTGACGGAGAGCTTGAAAGTTTAAAACGTTTCAAGGACGACGTAAAAGAAGTTACGAAAGGATATGAATGTGGACTGAACATTAAAGGATACAACGATATTGAAGTTGGGGACATCCTGGAAGTGTATGAAGAAGTTGCTGTAAAAAAGAAACTGAAGTAAAAAATCCTTCTATATATTAAAAAAACCTGCTTTTTGCAGGTTTTTTTTGTTAGCGCTAAATATTGAAATAAAAAAAAGTGAAGAAAAATCAAAATATTTTATTTTGACCTTTTCGAGGCTTTTGGTAATGAAAAGGAAATTTATTTAAACAATTGTTTAGTTAACCTTATCGCCCTCTCGAAAACCTTATGAATAATGCATTTCTCCGTTTTTCGGAAAGCCGTTATGGGTTTGTTATTGTTAAATTTAATTAACATATTTGTGCTGATAATATTAAAAAAGTGTTAATATGAATGTAAAGTTAAAAGTTTTAACTGCAGGAGTTTTGTTTTTTACAGGACAGGCAGTTATGGCGCAAAAAGATTCGCTGAAAACGAAAAATATTGATGAGGTAGTTGTGGTAGCTTTTGGTAAGCAGAAGAAGGAAGCGATAACCGGGTCGGTTACTACTATCGACAACAAGGTTATTGCAACCCAGCAAGCGCCCAGCATTACTTCGGCTCTTCAGGGTACAGCTGTTGGTGTAAATATTATTACATCAGGAGGTCAGCCGGGGGACAATCCATCAATTTATATTAGAGGGGTTGGGTCTATCAACTCCAGTACTCAACCGCTAATCATTTTAGATGGTTCTCCATTTAATGGGAATATCAACAATATTTCTCAGGATCAGGTGGAATCAATGACTGTACTTAAAGATGCAGGTGCAACTGCACTTTATGGTTCCAGAGCGTCCAATGGTGTAATTATTATCACAACCAAAAAGGGAAGATTAAACGCTGCCCCGCAAGCTACAATGACTTCATTAATTGGTATTGGTATGCCGGCCGTGGAATTGCATGAAACTTTAGGTGCTGCGGATTATATGAAATATTCCTGGCAGGCTATAAAAAATGCCAAAAAAGCTGCAGGTGATGCTAATCCAGGTCAGGCTGCTACCAATACATTAATTGGAAGTTTAGGATACAATCCCTACAACGTAGACAAGCCAATTGATGCTAACGGTAATTTAGTAGCTGGTGCCAATTTAATGTGGGATACAGATTGGGAAAAAGAAATTTTAAATAAAGCAGCATTCAAACAGGAGCACAGATTCAACATCAGTGGTGGAGATGCTAAAACCACCTATTTCCTTGCAGCAGATTATTTAGATATGAGCGGTTCTGTTAAAACTTCTCAATTTGAACGTACCGGTGTAAGATTAAACCTTGAATCAAAAGTTAAGGATTATTTGAAAGTGGGACTGAACTCATCCTTCAGTGGATCAACCTCAAGTTTACCTATCCAGTCTGGAAATACATACGGAAGTTCCATTCAGTGGATTTATAGTATGGCCAATATCTATCCTATTTATAGAAGAGATGTTAATGGTGGTTTAATTAAGGATGGTTTTGGTAATAATATTTATGATTATGGTGCTAATGGTGCGGCTTTCTTAAACTCACAACGTCCGTTGTTTGAAAATGAAAATGCTGTAGGTGCACTATATAACAACTATGACAATGTAAAGAGAACAAACTTTGTTGTAAATGGTTTCGGTGAAATTGATTTTACAAAAGATTTGTCTTTCAGATCTCAGCTTTCTTACGAGCAATTTATCTTTGATGAAAAAGCGTATGATAACTACGCTGTTGGAGCAGCAGCTTCTGTGGGAGGACGTGTTTCTCAGATTAGAGCGCTCGGTAAAACCATTAACTTTACCAACAGCTTAAATTATGATAAGAAATTTGGTGATCATAATCTTGGTTTACAGGGTGTTTTTGAAGTATATCAGTACACGTATGATTACCTGCAGGCACAAGGCACAGGTTTCTTACCAGGAAATGATGTGTTAAATACAGCAACAACGCCTGAAAGTATCGGTGGTTATGTAAACAGAGAAAGACTGGTTCGTTATTTGGGACGTGCTACTTATAATTTCCAGAACAAGTATTTCTTAGAAGGAACATTGAGTAGTGACAGCTCTACCAAATTTTCACCTGATACCAGAAGAGGAGAATTTTACGGTTTAGGAGCTTCATGGGTTCTTTCGAAAGAGGCGTTTTTGGCAAACATTGATTATGTGAGTTTATTAAAGCTTAGAGCTTCTTACGGAGAGCTTGGTAACAATAAAATTATTAGAGACGGCGCAGAAAGTTATTTCCCGTATCAGACATTATTCTCTGCAGGTAATAATCAGCTAGGTCAGACAGGAGTTATCCTTGATGCACCTTCGAATTATGATTTAACTTGGGAAGCGAGTGTAACTACAACAGTAGGTTTGGATTTCGGATTATTCAGAAACAGACTGACAGGTAATCTTGATTATTTCAAAAGAGAATCCAAAGATCTTATCTATTCAAGACCAACTCCTGGTTCTGTAGGAAATACTACTTATCTTGATAATATTGGCGCTATTGAAAATTACGGTTGGGAGCTTAGCTTAAGTTCAAAAAACTTTAGTACTGACAAATTCACCTGGACTACTAATTTCAATATATCAACCTATAAAAACAGGTTAACTGAGCTTAACCAAGCTTCTTTCCAAAATGGAACAAAAAGATATGAAGTAGGAAGATCAATCTTTGATTTTTATATTCCGGAATGGGCTGGTGTTGATGCACAGACAGGAATGGGTACGTGGTATATTAACGATGTAGACGGAACAGGAAACGTGATTGGAAGAAAGGTTACAAGCGACTATACCCTGGCTAACCTGGCTGATAACAAAGTATATTCAGGAAGCTCAATTCCAGATTTCTTTGGAGGTTTAACCAACTATTTCAGAGTAGGAGCTGTTGATTTGAATATCCTTTTCAATTATAGTTTCGGTAGCTACGTTTTTGATTCTACTTACCAAGGGTTAATGGCAGGCTTCTCAAGACCTGGATACCAGCAGTCAGTTGACGTAATGAACGCATGGCAAAATCCTGGGGACATCACTAACGTACCGATGAATATCCAGACTCAAAACAACAATAATGCTACATCAACCCGATTCTTATTCAAGAACGATTATGTAAGATTAAAATCATTAACTTTAGGATATAACATCGATAAAAATATGTTAGAGCCTTTCGGAGTTAATCAGTTTAGAATTTTCGTACAGGGTGATAATGTTTGGACTTGGCAGTCGCACAAAGGTATTGATCCTGAGCAGTCTATCTCCGGAACTACGGATAACAGGTCTTATCAGTCAAGAAACTTATCTTTAGGGGTAACAATCGGATTTTAACAGAATATTAATTATTAATTATATATAAAATATGAACAATTTTAAAACATATATTATAGCGCTTTTCGCGATATTACTCACATTTCAGTCTTGTCGTGAAGACTATTTGAATGACCCTCAGCCAACCACCAGTGTATCACCTGAAGTAGTTTTCGGATCTAAGGAAGGGGCAACTGCATTTATTGCAGGAATTTTAAGAAATACACGTGCTCAATTTACCGCGACAGATACGGGTAACCTAGGTTCTATGTATTTTGCAAGGACGAATAAAGGAAATGATGTCGTAAACTCAGGAAGCTGGTTTGGATCAGATTATGAAAATAACAACAGAGAACCAAACTACAGAAGAACTGCATTTACGTGGAACTTTTTATATTACTTAATTAATCAGACTAATGCATTAATTGAAGGAGTGGAAGAAAGTACCTCAATTTCGCAAGCTGACAAAGGACCTTTACTGGGGCAGGCTTACGCAATGCGCGCTTTCTTTTATTTTGAATTAAGCCTGGAATTCCAGCATACTTATAAATTTGACACCTCTTTGCCGGCTCCTCCAATCTATGACAAGCCAAGCCAATTGGAAGGTAAACCAATGTCTACCCAAAGTGAAATGTATGCGTTTATTATCTCAGATATTGAAAAGTCACTTCAAATTGGCTCATCTGCTAGAATGAACAAATCATACTTCAACAAGCAGGTAGCTCACGGGATCGCTGCAAGAGTGTACCAGGTAATGGGTAACTGGCCAAAAGCTGCTGAAAATGCAAGAGCTGCTTATGGCGGTAATGTAAATGCAGCGCTTTCGCCGGAAGTTTACAAAAACGGTTTTGATGATATGGACGCAGGGAAAGAATGGATGCTTGCAAGTCCACAGACGGATGACCAGTCTGCGTATTACTATACAGCTCCACACGGATTCTTCACTCAAACTGAATCTGCGTACAATAATACCTACATCAATAAGAATTTCAAAAACCTCTTTACAAGTACTGACGTTCGTAATACTTTTGTTACCACAACAAGAACTGATTACAGACAGGTTTATACAAAGAAGTTCGTATTCTCTTTCCATGCTGATGTACCTTTAATGAGAACTCCAGAGATGATTCTAATTGAAGCAGAAGCTCTATATTATTCAGACCCGGCAGCCGCACATAACTTGTTGTATGCACTGCAAGTAAACAGAGATCCATCAGCTGTTATGTCCGCTAATTCAGGACAGGCTTTGTTGGATGAGATCATGGTAGAAAGAAGAAAGGAACTTTATGGAGAACTTGGAGTTGAGTGGTATGATGCCAAGAGACTTCGTAAAGGTTTGCCAAGAGATCAGGGTGGTGTCCACCGTTTGCCAATGACAGCAAATCCTTTGATGCCGGATGATAAAAGATTTTTCCTGAAAATTCCTCAGTCAGAAATCGATGCAAATCCGAATATTCCTTCAAGTATTAATAATAATAGATAAGTCTATTGGATAATATTTAAGCCGTCCCATGAAATTGGGACGGTTTTTTTTGTGATTATAAGAATGAGCGACAAGGCTTTCCCTCAAAGGTTATCATAACACATCGTCAGATGTGTTTTTTGGTTTAAATACGTATACGATTAATTAATCATTAGTAGTTATAAAGGACCTAATACTGGTGAATCCCACAATAAAGGTGATGTTTTGTTATGAATGCTATTAATACTAGTTCTAAATTACAGAATCATAATTTTTTTTTCCGTATCTGACATTGAATAAAACTGCGTCTTTTTGTTAAAAACGTAATAAAGTTAGCATATTTTCAACGAATACAATTTTAACATGATAAAACTTCCGATATTCCCTTATCAAAGCCACTTTTGAGTAATTAAACAGTTGTAGTGTTAAAAAAAAATTAACATATTTGCGGCTTAATATTAAAAAGTGTTAATATGAATGTGAAATTAAGAGTTTTAAGTATTGGAGCAATGTTTTTTGCCGCCCAAAACTTATCTGCGCAGAAGGACTCAGCAAAGACTCAGAATATTGAGGAGGTTGTTGTAGTAGCTTATGGAACGCAAAAAAAATCAACTTTAACGGGCTCCAATCTTCAGGTGGGGGCAAAAGAAATTGAAGATCGACCAATTTCAAATGCTTTACAGGCATTGGATGGTGCAGGTGCCGGTATTCAGATTGCTGCCGGATCCGGACAGCCGGGAGATGCTCCTACAATCCGTATCAGAGGTGCAGGCTCGTTCCTTGCAAGCAACTCGCCCCTGATTGTGGTTGACGGAATTCCTTTTCCAGGTGACCTAAGCTCCATCAACCCGAACGATATTGAAAGTCTGAATGTATTGAAAGACGCGTCTTCCACATCACTTTACGGTTCGTCAGCGGCTAACGGAGTTATTCTTGTGACTACAAAAAAAGGAAAGAAGAATTCTTCACGCATTACCTTGAATTCTAGTACAGGTATTATCAGCAGATTTGTTCCTGAGTATGATAAAGTAGGTACAGCGGATTACTATGCGCTTACCTGGGAGGCAATGAGAAACGGAAGACTCCTAACTGCTGGACAGACTATGGCTACAGCAAATGCTTATGCGTCCGCAAATATGATCTCAGGAAATCTTAAAACGAACATCTATAACGTTCCGGATAATCAATTGGTTGTAGACGGAGTTTTCAATCCAAATGCCCAGTTAAAATACAACGACTTCGATTGGGCTGGTGCCTTAATGGGCGTGGGTATGAGAAGTGACCATAACCTGTCTTTTTCAGGTGGAACAGATAAAAGTACTTACTTTTCGTCTTTAAGCTATCTTAAGGAAGAAGGTTACGTTTTAAAATCCGATTTCGAAAGAATTGGCCTTCGTTTGAATGCTGATTCCCAAGTAAAATCGTGGCTGAAGTTAGGTACCAGTCTTAACGGTACGATTACCAGCGGTTCGTATGCGGTAGACGGCGCTGCCAACAATGCAGCTTTTGTAAACCCTTTCCGTTGGACGCGTACTATGGGACCAATCTATAGCCCGTACAAACATGATCCGATTACAGGACAAAGAATGTATGATCTGAATGGTAATGTAATTTACGACGCAGGCGGTTCGCGTGGTTCAGATGCAGCTGCAGGGCGTAATGTTGTATGGGAAACCATGTTGAACGATGACACGACTAACACCTATAATCTACAAGGTAACGTGTATGCGGAGGCAAAGCTTTTACCGGAGTTGACTTTCCGTACAAACGCTGCTTACAACTTTAGAGGTACACTAAACAAAACTTATACAAACACTCAAATCGGGGATGCGATCGGTATCGGTGCAGCGTCAAGAACTTCGTATTTCAGAAGAGACTTTACCTGGAACCAGACCTTAACTTACGCAAAAACTTTGGGAAATCACAGTTTCACAGTACTTGGTGGTCACGAAAATATCGATTACAAATACGATTATCTTTATGGGTATAAGAGAAACCAAGTGGTAGATGAAATGTTTGAGTTTGGTAACTTTGTTGACAACACCACCCTTAACTCTTCATTTAACCGCCGAAGCAAAGAAGGATGGTTTGGTCGAGTGAATTATGATTTTAATGAAAAGTATCTTCTTGAAGGCTCCATCCGTTGGGACGGTTCATCACGTTTTGCTGACGATGTTAGATGGCAGTCGTTCTGGTCTGCTGGTGCCGGTTGGGTGATCTCCCGTGAGAACTTTATGAGCGGAATCGATAAGATTAATTTTTTAAAGTTAAGGGGTTCATATGGTGAAGTAGGTAACGATGCTCTGGAATCCTGGTATGCGTACAAAACATTATACAGTTTCAACTACAATAACGGACAGGAACCTGGTGTTTTACTTACAAGAGTTTCGGATCCATTAATTAGCTGGGAAACCAAAGCACAGTCTGATGTTGCTTTAGAATTTGAATTATTCAACAGAAGAATAAAAGGTACCTTAGAATATTACACGTCTGAAACCAGAGACCTGCTTTTTGCACCTAAGAAACCAATCAACGCAGGAATTCCGAATAACGAAATCGAAAGTAACATCGGTACTCTTGTCAACAAAGGGTACGAGATTACTCTATCGGCGGATGTTGTTAAAAACAAAAATGTTAAATGGAATATCACCGCTTTCGGTTCAAGCTACAAAAACGAAGTAACCAAACTGGACGAGCCATTCATCAATGGTACGAAAAGAATTGCTCAGGGACAGGATCTTTATGCATTTTATCTAAGAACATGGGCAGGGGTTGATCCAGCTGACGGGCAAGGTTTATTTGTTTTAGACCCAACCAAATCTGTTCTTAATGCCACCGATGAAAGAACTGTGGAAGGACGTAAGGTAACTACGAACCAGAATAAAGCGCTTCTTGAGTATCAGGGAACATCGATTCCGGATTTCTTCGGTAATGTAGCAACGACGGTCAATTTCCGCAACTGGGAACTTTCAGCTGCCATGAACTATCAGTTTGGTGGGTTGATCTATGATACCAATTACGCGGCGATTATGACTTCCTATCCGCAAGGTGGAGCACTAAGTACAGACATCCTTAACAGATGGACGACGCCTGGACAAATAACCGATATCCCAGTTTTAAATTCATCGTATGTTACGGGGCCTGCCGCTGCGTCTTCAAGATGGCTGGTGGACGCCAGTTATGTCATGCTGAGAAACGCAACCCTGGGCTATAATTTTAATAAAGACGTCATAAAATCAGTGGGTGTAAGCAGCCTTAAGCTTTTTGTAAGCGGGGAAAATCTTTGGATGACCAGCAAAAGAAAAGGACTGGAGCCTTATCAGTCTTTCAATGGTACTACTACGAACAGATATTCTCCTGCGAGAATTATTACATTCGGTTTAAACACAACTTTCTAAAAATTTAATTAAAATGAAAATTTTCAATAAAAAAACATTTTTTCTTGCGATTGCGTCGGTTGCTTTGACAGCCACAGTATCGTGTGAAAGAGATTACCTGAATACAGATCCTACAGACTCAGTAAGTGAGCAGACTGCCTACGAAACTGTAGATAAAATTAAAGTGGTTGTAAACGGTATGCATAGAAATATGTACTACAGACAAAACGAAAGCCAGGGTCAGAACGGTGCAACCGGAATTATGATTTATATGGATGTGATGGGTGAAGACCTTATCTTTCCAGCCACAGGTCCTAACTGGTATATTAGTACGCTTAGATGGCTAGATAATGCTAATGCAAATTCCACAAACGTTTTTTATCCTTACGATTTCTATTATGGACAAATTCGTATTGCTAACGACGTTATCGCGAAAACCCCAGTCGCGCAAGGATTGCAGGCAGATAAAGAAAGAGTAATGGGTGAGGCTTATGCTTTCCGTGCTTTTTCTTACTATATGCTTACGCAGATCTATGCAAAAAGATACGTGCAGGGAGCTGCAAATACACAGCCTGGCGTTCCGATAAGACTGGATAATACTTACAATGCAATTCCCCGTAATTCGGTTGATGAAGTATATTCGCAAATTAATTCCGACCTGCAGCAAGCCCTTTCATTGCTAAACGGAAAGATCCGAACAAATCCATCACACTTCAATACAAGCGTGGTAAAAGGATTGATGGCAAGAGTGGCACTTACAACAGGTAAGTACGCCGAAGCAGCCACATACGCTAATGAAGCGAGACAGGGTTTTGCGCTGATGAGTAACGCAGCGTACAAATCGGGCTTTAATTCTTATGGCAATAGTGAGTGGATGTGGGGTTACAAACCTATTGACGCTACTTCTGATTATTTCGGGAATTTCATGGCATACATGTCAAGAAATTACAACTCTTCACAAATCCGTCAGGCACCGAAAGTTGTAAATAAATTGTTGTTTGATAAGTTTGCGAGTACGGATGTTCGTACACAAGTGATCGATCCCTCAGGTGCTCATACTTCACTAAACTTGCCAAGTACTTATTTGCGTGTGCCATATACTAGCCAAAAGTTTCTTTCTGTCAACGCTGCCGGGACTGTTGATAACAATACCAGTCTGGGAGATATTCCTTTCATGAGATCTGCGGAAATGTATTTAATTGAAGCAGAGGCGTTAGCAAAAGATAATAAGGAGCTTCAGTCAAAAGTCGTTTTCACGGAATTTGAAAAAAACAGAAACCCTGCATACGTCACTTCTGTTAAAACAGGTCAGGCGTATATCGATGAGATTCTTAACAGCAGAAGATTAGAACTTTGGGGTGAAGGATTCAGATTCCTGGACCTGAAACGTCTTAATTTACCGTTAGACAGAACGGGAACCAATTATGCACCTGTTGTAATCAATAACCTTATTACAGTTCCGGCAGGTGATAAGAGATGGACATGGTTGCTTCCTCAGGCAGAAATAGATGCCTCAAAAGGATTGGTAACTCAAAATGATCTGTAATATTTAATCAGATTATCATTTAAATTTTTTAGTAACTGCATCAATTTTTTTTGATGCAGTTTTTTTGTGATCGAACGTAATTTGCAATTAATAATTCAATTTGAAGGTGTTTTTGTTAGCTATCTTTCAATTACAATGTTGGTTTTTGAATTGCTATAAATATTTGTTTTTAACAGTGTTTATTCTGAATGTTTAATATATCATCTATTTCTATAACAAAACATCAATGTATTTCTTATAATTTGTTATTTTTAAAAATTTACACTTGTATATGTTAAATTAAATTAACATATTTGCCCATTAAAATATTAAATAGTGTTAATATGAATGTAAAATTACGAGTTTTAAGTATTGGGGTACTGTTCTTTGCGGGACATTCGCTAATGGCTCAAGCAAAAAAAGACACGGCTACAAAAACAAGAGACATTGAAGAAGTGGTAGTCTTAGGATCTTATGGTATTAAAGAGTCTCAGGAACAGAAAGTAGGTTCCTATTCTTTAATTTCGTCAAAAGTTCTGGAAAAGCCGAACGCTGTTTCATTAGATTTAGCAATTGCCGGCCAGGCATCAGGTGTTGTCATTAATTCTAACAGTGGGCAGCCGGGCTCAAATGCACGGGTTTTGATTCGTGGTATCAGCAGTTTATCGGGTAATACTCAACCATTATATATTGTAGACGGTGTTCCGGTGCTTACCGGTGATGCAGCGGGTATTGCAACCACTTCCAACGCGCTGGCCATGATAAATCCGGCGGATATTGAGTCTATTGAGATTTTGAAAGATGGAGTAACTACCTCTTTGTATGGATCCAGAGGTGCTGCAGGTGTTATTGTTATTAAAACGAAGTCCGGAAAGAAAGGTGGCAAATTTAGTTTTAACTCTGAGGTAGGAGCTGGAACTGAAGCGTATGAAAAGTATGACCTACTGGATGGACCCGGTATGGTGAAGCTTCTTACCCTCGGGTATGTCAACCAGGGCTTCAGCCAAGCAGCGGCAAGTGATAAAGCAAAATCCTTTTATAAATGGGATGGCGTTACTAATGAAAACTGGCAGAAAGCTACCAGAAATTCAGCTCCTTCATACAACAGGAATACAATTAACTATTCCGGCGGTAATGAAGTTGCCAATATATATGCATCATTAGGTTATACAGACCAACAGGGTATTGCCAGAGATGCGGCATATAACAGGTTAAATGCCACTTTGAAAGGGACGTGGAAAATGTCAGATGTATTGACCGTACAAATGTCTAACATGTTATCAAGAGCAAATCAAAAGGGACCGCTTGATTATGGATATTTTCAAAACCCAATCTTAGGTGCACGATTTATCAATGGGACACAGCCTATTTATAATCCCGACGGCTCTTATAATTTAAGTTTAATCTCCGGAATCGGGACCGATTTTAATTTAGTGGGGATTCAGGATGTAAATAAGAGAAAATCAACTTTTACCAAGATCTTATCCTCCTTAGGAGTGGATTATAATTTCGCAAAAAATTTCAGATTCTCGTCCAATATCGGTATTGATTACAATTATTATGACGAATTCGAATGGCAAAACCCTGATTTTGCTGATGGTGTGAATGCGCAGGACCCATTGGGAGATGGAAACGGTATAAAAACAGATTTCAGCTACTCTACATGGAACTGGTCCAATTTAGTTCACTATAGCGTAAAGTTAGGTGAAGATGACGATCATGACATTAATGTATCTGCAGGTGCTGAAGCTACAAATAGACAAGATAAGAATACTTTTGTCATCAGACAGGGTTATTTGTCAGGACACTGGGATCAGAATACTTTGGCCAATGCGGCTAATATCGCAGACGGTAATTCCGATTATACCGAATGGCATCTTATAGGATATATCGCGAGAGCATCCTATGGGTATAGAAACTTATTTAATGTTACAGGCTCTTTCCGACGTGATGGATATTCCCATTTTGGGGACAATATTAAATACGGTAATTTCTGGGCTGCAGGTGCGAATGTAAATCTGCATAACTTTGGAAATATTTCAAACTGGTTCCAAAATTTTCAGGTACGGGGAAGTTATGGAGAAGTTGGAAATACAGGTGGAGATGCATTCCTCTACAGAAAATATAACCGTTTAACGCCAAACACTTATCTTGAAGAATCAGGAAACAGTATATCACCAGGGAATCAGGATTTAGGATGGGAGAATTCGAAAAAACTGAATTTCGGTGTAGATTTAGGCTTCAGCAATAACAGATACCGTATCTCTGTTGACTGGTATAAGAATAACGTTGTAAATCAGCTGACCAGTGATGTGCCGAACCCAGGTTCAACAGGATTCCCTACATTATTAGGTAACGCTGTATCTTCAGTTTCGAAAGGAATTGAAACTACACTAAGTGCTGATATTTTTAACACGGAAAATTTTAAATGGTCATTAACCGGAAATTATTCTTACAACGATTCCAAGATCACTAAATTATTAAGCCCTTTTGTTGACAGATCTTTCGCGAAGCATTTTCTTGTAGATCATAATCCTACGGAATGGTACTTATATTCGTATGCAGGAGTGGACCATTCCAATGGAGATGCGTTATGGTATAGTAACGAAGCACAAACCGAAACCACCAATAGTACTTCAAAGGCCCTGAGAATGATGACCGGTAAAAATGCATTACCAACACATACTGCGGGTTTAACCAATAATTTCACCTATAAAAATTTAACGCTTTCGTTCTTATTTACTTATATGGGAGATTACTATGTATATGATTTATGGCAGAGATACTTCAATAATGATGGACAGGATATTCAGGGGGTACAGTTTGCTGATGCTTTAAACAGCTGGACACCAGATAATCCAACTTCTGACCGACCTAAATTTATTCCCGGTAATACTGCTACGAGACTGCATTCAACAAGATATCTTTATAAAGGAGATCACATAAGAATGAAAAGCTTGGAATTAGGCTACAGACTGCCAAAATCGATATTGGGCGAAAGTGGGCCAAAAGGACTTTATGTGTATGCCAGAGGTGTTAATCTTTGGACCTATGCATTTGATAAAAACCTGCCTTTCGACCCTGAAGCGAATTCCAATACAATGGGAACTATCGGAGGAATGGGAGTATATGATCAAACCCAGCCAAATATGAAACAGTATCTATTTGGAATTACGATTGATTTTTAACTAAATAAATTAGAAAAATGAAATTCAAAAATATTTTTATTGCAACTACTGTTACAGTATCCGCATTAACTTCATGCTCGGACAGCTTCCTTACCGATTTGCCGCCCAGCGCCACCATTATCACGCCTACAGGGGCTTTAAAAACGAAAACCGACCTTGCAGTTGCTGTTAACGGATTGTATGCCACGATGAATTCTGCTGCTGCTTTTGGATCCAATCACCAAACTTACCAGGAGCTGACTGGTGATCTGGCATTTGTAGGTGCTGTGAATTCCGGCCGTTTTACCCAGACAAACGGATGGGGCCACATCAGTCCGGCTGATGGTGTAAGCGACGGGTTATGGAACAGTCTTTATAATATCATCGCCAATGCGAATTTTATCTTAGGCTACGAAGGCCAAATTCCTGAGGACGAAAACGGTACGGCGCCTGTTGCTGATCTATTTGCACATGCGCACGCAGTAAGAGCTTATAGTTATTCTGTGTTAATGGCGTATTTTGCACCTAATTATGGTGAAGGAGATCAGTCTCTCGGAGTTCCCTATCCCACTACTTTCGACATCACTCAGAAATTACCGAGATCTACCGTAAGTCAGGTATATAATGCAATTATCAACGATCTGAATATCGCCAATGCAAATTTTGACCCAGGCTTCAGTAGCGGTAAAAATAAGTTCAATTCAGAAGCATCACAGTTGCTGACTGCAAGGGTTTATCTTTACATGAAGAATTATCCAATGGCAATTCAGTATGCAAACGAAGCTCTGAGCGGACCTACTCCTCTGCTTCCAAAAAATAAACTTTCGTCTTATTTTTTAGGTGACGATGACACCAACGAAACTTTATTTCAGATTTATGAATCACCCAACGTAAATATCGGTGCTAACGATGCCATTTCCGGAACGTGGTCATCCGCCGGAACTTATAAACAGAACTGGATGAGAAGAAGTTTTTGGGATACATTTCCGATTACTGACGTAAGAAAAACGTTCTGGTATACTTCAAGCGGTTTTGTAAACAATTTGACTGATACTCCAAAACCTATTGATGTGAGAAAATACACTTCGCCAGCTAAAGACGTCGTTCTGTTCAGAAAAACAGAAGCTGAATTTATTCTGTTCGAAGCCAACTACCATCAAAACCCCGCACAGGCTGCTGCAGGTTTACAAAACTGGGTAAGAGAATACAGAGATGCCGCTTACACAGTTCCGGCTGTTTCCGGTCAGGCATTGCTGGATGAGATCTTAAGACAGAAAGGATTTGAGTTCTTTTTGGAAGGACACAGACTTACTGACCTTAAGAGAAATCATAAGAAAGTGGACAAAAGCGGGCAAAACGGTAATACATTTGTGGCGGAAGCTGACAATTATAAATTTGTTTGGCCAATACCACTGTCTGAGATACAGACCAATCCCAATGTTGTTCAAAATCCTGGTTACTAAAATCAGTTATCCAGATATAAAAAAAACCCTGCTTTTCTGCAGGGTTTTTTATTTCCCCATATTTCTTACATTTGTAGTCGAAAGTAAAAATGAGACGCCGGAGGAATTTTTTAGACCATGAAAAATCACTGGCGTGCCATCTGAACTAAATAAAAAACAAATACGAACGGATGAAATATCTTCTTCTCTGTATCTTTTTCTGTGGGGTTTCCCTTAGCGCACAGGTCGTTAATAAAACCGATTCCAACCGCGTGAAACCACAGGATACGATGGTGATCGATTCCGGACGGAAAGATTCACTCGTTATCTTTAAACCTACGATTTACGATTATCAGTATCAAACTCAGTTTTCTGGAAAAAAAATATTTGATACGGTTTTTACCTACGACAAAACATTCATTTTTTCACAGTATAACAACCGTGATAATTTCGGGAAAATACAGTTTGCCAATATCGGTTCCGGTTTTCAGTCTCTGGTTTTTGAGGTAAATCCGGAGCAGAATCTTTCCCTGCTTCCCACCAGAAAGTCCTATTTTATTCTCGGGATCAACGATATTAAATACTATGATGTAAAAACTCCCACCACTGCTTTTATTTACCACAATTCCGTGAGCAGCGGTGCCGCACTGCAGTCGACTTATACGCAGAATATCGGCAAAAATTTCAACTTTGCGGTTGAATATATGGGACTCCGTTCTCTTGGCATGTATCAGCATTCGCTCGCTTCAAATAACAATGTGATATTTTCCGGCCATTACACTTCTAAAAATAGCAAGTACGAAGCATTCGCCCATTATATCCACCAGAATGTCAACAACGAAGAAAATGGAGGTGTTGCTGACATCAATCTTTTCCTTGACGGAAACAGCAATTTCAATAACAGACTGAATCTTCCGGTAAATCTGAATTCCACGGATTCCAGATTTGGTTACCGCAGATATTACTTCAGCCAGCAGTTCAGGCCTTTTGCTTCTGAAAAATTCCCGTTTAAGATCCGGCACACGATCTTCCATCAGGGGAATAAATACTATTACAACCAGTCAGCGCCAGAACCTTACTATTTTGATAATGCAGCCGATTTAATTGATTATCCGCTTTCTTCAAAAAAATATTCCAAAAATCTGAGCAATACGGTAAGTGTGCTTTTCGATAAAGAAAATTTCAAGCTGGATGCCGGGGTGCGTCATCAGCTTATTAAACTCGGAATGGGTACCGCCTTGCCCGATTCTCTGAATATTCCACAGGAACTTTCAGAGAACAGAATCGGTGCAGTAGGGAACCTATCCGTTAAGCTCTGGAACAAAATTGAACTCAATTCAAATCTTGAGTTTTCAAACGGGAGTGAATTCGGAACTTTTATCCGTTCTCAGAATTTAATGAAGTTCGAACCGGTAGAAGGCTATTTCGCGAATGCAAAAGTGAACTTTCAAACCACTTCACCGAGTTTTAATTTACTGATGAATCCTTCGGTGTACAAACGGTTTAATTATTATCTGAAAAATTCCAACAACGAAACCATTACCGAAATCGGCGGTGATATCAACCTGAAATGGTTTAACAGCAGTGTTTTCGCGAATTATTTCAGAATTAATAATTATACTTATATCGATGCGCTGGCAATGCCGCAACAGAGCGCTTCTTCTTTGAATATTTCGCAGATTGGCGGTGAAGCTACTTTTTCTTATGGCAATTTCCACCTGAATCCCAAGGTGCTTTTCCAGAGTGCAATAGGAAATAAAGATTTGCTGCCAATGCCTAATTTTGTCGCAAGAGCCAATCTTTTCTGGCAGTCGAAAGCTTTCAAAAATGCGGCAGAAATTCAGGCCGGGGTTAAAGTATATTACTTCACCAAATTTGCATCACGTGAATTTTTTCCGGTGCTGAATGAATTTATTTTACCCAATGCCAACTCGTATTCTATCGGAGGGCAGCCGATCGTGGATGTGTATTTTAACTTAAAAGTAAAACGGATGTTCTTTTTTATCGAAGCACAGCATCTGGACACCACTATAATGCAGAACAGATCTTTCACGGCACCCAATTATCCCATCTACGATTTCCGTCTGAATCTGGGAATTGTGTGGTATTTATTCAGTTAATTATTTTGAAAAAAATTTCCAGCATACCGTTTTTAGAAATTGAAAGTATTCCGCTGCTCATCAAAGATTTTCTGACGCAGAAAATCCCGGGTTTCGAACAGCAGCTTTTTAACCTTGAAAATAGTGAACAGCAGTTCGCGCTGAAAAAAGCATCTTTTGACCAAGAAAAGAGAGCAGTGCTTTGTCATGTACTGAATGAGCAGCATTCAGCCATTGAGGTCAGTGAAAAGCAAAAAGATAATTTAGACGCTCTACAGAACGGCAACACTTTTACGGTGACGACAGGTCATCAGCTTAACCTTTTTTCCGGACCGGTTTTCTTTATCTATAAAATTTTGCAGACCATAAAACTCGCGGAGTTTCTCAATGAAAAATTCCCGGAAAGCAAAACGGTTCCTGTATTCTGGATGGCGACCGAAGATCATGATTTTGAGGAAATCAACCATTTCAAAACGGAAACTCATTATTATGAAACCAAAGCCAAATCTGGAGGAGCTGTGGGCAGAATTCCTTTGGAAGACGATTTTTTCATCTCTGAGTTCGAAAACGAATTTAAAGATTCTGTTTTTGGAACTGAATTGATTCTGCTGATGAAAAAAGCATACAGAAAGGGAAAAACGCTTTCTGAGGCTACACGGATTCTGGTTCAGGAACTTTTCGCGCATTTCGGTTTATTGATTATCGACGGTGATGATGCCCGTCTGAAAAGCGAAATGAAAGAAGTTTTTAAGAATGAAATTTTACAACAGAATCTTTTCGAAACCTCAAAAGAAACGGTAGAATTCTTATCCGAAAAATACGGAAAAGTTCAGGTGAATCCCCGGGAAATCAATCTGTTTTACCTTTCTGATACCAGAAACAGGATTGAATCTGACGGTGAAAAATTCAATATCGTCGATAAAAATATTTCGTTCACGGAAGAAGAGATTCTAAATGAACTCAGTCTTCATCCTGAAAAATTCAGTCCGAATGCTTTGATGCGACCGGTTTATCAGGAAACCGTATTGCCAAATCTGGTGTATGTCGGCGGTAATGCGGAAATCATGTACTGGCTTGAACTTACAAATTATTTCAAATCACTTCAGCTTCCTTTTCCGGTTTTAATTCCGAGAAATTCCCTGCTTTTCATCGAGGATAAAACCTTGACTAAAACGAAAAATTTAGGGTTAAAGATCAATGATTTTTTCAGAAATTTTGCCTCGGTTACCAAAGGCGTTTTACTGGAAGATCATGAAATACTTTCGCTGCTGAATCAAAGCGAAGCTGCCCTGAAAAATCAGTTTGAACAGATCGCAGCAAAAGCAGAATCCACCGAAAAAAGTTTTGGAAACCTGGTGAAAGCTGAACAGACAAGACAGCTGAAATCGTTTGAAAGAATGAAGAAAAGACTTCTCCGAGCCGAAAAAATAAAACAGAAAGAAAAGCTTGAAAGACTCGAGAATTTGTTTTTGAAAATTCACCCGGGTAAGATCTGGCAGGAGAGGGTTTATAATTTCTCCGTATTCTATTCAGATTACGGCAAAGAATGGCTTCAATATTGTTATGAGGAAATGGACGTGGAAAAGTCGGAACTAATTATTGTTTCCATTTAATTTTAAAGCAGTATTTTTGTAAATATTTATCATAAAAGATGTTCAAAAAATTATTCATCATATCAGGTTTAATCGCTGTTTCGGGAGTTTCTGCCCAGAAAACCCATACCGTTGCGAAGGGTGACACCCCGTATAATATTTCAAAAAAATATGGCTTGAGCGTGGACGAATTGCTTGCGCTTAACCCTAAAGCCAAAGACGGAAAAATTACTTTAGGCGATCTTTTAGTGGTGAATAAAGCAGCTGTACCGGCAAAATCCGGAGGTGCAGAAAGTTCGAAAACACAGCCTTCAAGAAATGCAAGTGCTACCGGAGATTTAGGTAAAATAGTTCTGCAGCCAAAGCAAACCATTTATGGTATTACCAAGCAGTATCAAATTTCTGAAGTAGAATTGAGAAGACTGAATCCGGATCTTGATGCACACATGAAGATCGGTAACGAAGTGGTGCTGCCTTTAGAAAACATTAAAAAATTTGGCGGAAGCCAGGTGGTGTTTTCAAAACCTGCGGAGGTAAAAACTCCAGCTCCTGCAGCTGAAGAAAAACCTGCACAGACCAAAGCACCGGAAGATTCTTATGTGGTTGAGGCCAAAGACAATTACTATAAACTTACCCGAAAGTTCAATCTTACCCAAAAGGAACTTTTTGCCCTTAATCCTGGTTTGGAAGCGAAAGGACTTCAGCCAGGAGAAACGATTAAGATGAAAGGCGAAACTACGGTAACTACCACTACCGTTACTGAAGAACCAAAAGCTGCTCCGGTTTCACAGACTGAAACGGTAAATACCTATACTACGACTTCCGTTGCAGACGATTACGTGACGTATACTGTTCAGGCCGGTGATACTGTTTTCGGTATTTTAAACAAATTCGGAATTTCGCTTGATGAATTATTAAGTTTAAATCCAAATCTTTCCCAAGGTTTAAAAACCGGAATGGTACTGAAGATTAAGAAATTAGATGCGGCTTATATTAAGAAATCAGGAGATGCGCTGAATGTGGTTTTAATGCTTCCATTTGGTTTTGATACGGATGATGCAAAATTTCGGACTCTTTCCCTTGATTTTCTATCAGGTGCGAAGTTAGCCATTGAAAGAAATGCCGGAAAAGGACAGAAACTGGATATAAAAGTTGTAGATGCGGGTAATGAAACCAGTTTCAAAAACTCATTAACTCAGATTAATGCCAATAATACTGATCTTATCATCGGGCCATTTTTCAAATCAAGTGTTTTACAGGTTCTTGATTATGTAAAAACTGCTAAAATTCCTGTGGTGGCGCCATTTGCAAATTCGGATGATCTGTTGAAATATGATAATTTAATCCTTATTGAAACCAATGATCTGGTGTATGCTGACCGCATTGTAAAGGAGGTTAAGGATACCTATTCCGACCAGAAAATCTATATCGTTGCTGATGAGGACAGAACGAATGCAAACTATCTGAAAACCAATCTTCAGAAAGAGCTCAAGAATCCGGTTGTAGAGATCGTTAATTCTGCGCAGGACATTCAGGCGGATAAGAATATGATGACAGGTCAGTCGGCTCCTGTGATCGCTATTTTGGCAAATAATAAAGATTCGGTAGGAGATGCGTTCGGAAGCAGAATGATTGCCCTGGCCGGTGAAACGAAGAATGTGAAATCGTTCAGCATGTATTATTCACCGATTTTCGAGAAAAAAGTAGACGAACTCAGCCAGGCCAATCTGGTATATCTGATGGACAGAAAAATCAATACTGACGGTGATTTTGAAAAAGAAATCCTCGCCGCATACAAACAGAAGTACTGTAAAGTGCCTTCTAAATATTCGGTCATCGGTTTTGATGTGGTGAACGATATGCTTAGCCGCGAAAATAAAAAAGGGGAGATCTTCAAGCAGATGAATAAGGTGCAGACACAGCTTGCTACCAAATTCGAGTTTGAAAGAACCAAATCCGGCGCCTATGTAAACAAGGGTTACAGGGTAGTGCGCCTGGTTCCCAATTAATAAGACACAATATCCGAAAGGACCAATGATAAATAAAATATTAGGCTGACCATTCTTAGCGGTCAGCTGATTCAATTTTTTCTAAATTTACTATATGAAAGCACTTGTATTTCCTGGGCAAGGGTCACAGTTTGTCGGGATGGGAAAGGAATTGTATGACTCCAGAAAAGACATTAAAGATCTTATGGAGTCTGCGAACGAAATTTTAGGTTTCGATATTCTTTCCATGATGTTTAAGGGGACAGACGAAGATCTTAAAAAAACTGAAGTTACCCAACCTTCGATATTCATTCACTCTGTGGCTGTTTTAAAAACAGTCAACGGTTTGGGAGCAGAGATGGTTGCGGGCCACTCACTCGGCGAATTTTCCGCACTGGTTGCTAATGGTGTACTGTCTTTCGACGACGGTTTACGTTTGGTTTCGGCGCGTGCAAAAGCCATGCAGGAAGCCTGCGATGCGAACCCAAGTTCAATGGCCGCTATTCTGGGATTACCCGATGAAAAAGTGGAGGAAATCTGTGCAGCAACCGAAGGAATTGTTGTTCCGGCAAATTATAACTGTCCCGGTCAGCTTGTGATTTCAGGCGAAACTGCAGCAGTAGAAATGGCCTGTGCAAAAATGAAGGAAGCCGGCGCGAAGAGAGCTTTAATGCTTCCAGTAAACGGCGCATTTCATTCCCCTCTGATGCAGCCTGCACAGGAGAAACTGGCAGCAGCGATTGAAAATACCAAGTTCAGAAACGCGATGATTCCGGTGTATCAGAATATTACCACCACCGCTATTTCAGATCCGGAAGAAATCAAGCAGAATTTAATCAAACAGCTTACAGGTCCTGTAAAGTGGACCCAGTCTGTACAGAATATGATCAAAGACGGTGCGGATACTTTTATCGAAGTAGGCCCGGGAAAAACACTGCAGGGTCTGATTAAAAAAATCAACAGTGAAGTAGAGGTTTCAACAGCAATTTAAAAAATAATGGGTAAAATATTCTCACCGGGAAAATTATTGCTCACTTCAGAATATGTCGTCCTTGACGGCGCCTTAGCTCTTGCCGTACCTACCAAATGGGGGCAGGAGTTTTTTTTTGAGGAAACTCCGGATGGTAATGCCGTCATTCTGTGGGAAGCCTACCATCAGAATCAGCTGTGGCTCAAAGCAAAGATCGATTACAGAACCTGGAAAGTTATTGACTGTAATCTTCTGCAACCTGCCGAATTTATCCTTAAGGTTCTTAAAAACGTCCAACAACTGTCCGGTGTAAAATTCAGGGACCACTCTTCTTATTATTTAAAAACAAATCTTCAGTTTCCTGCCAATTACGGTTTGGGAAGCAGCTCGACGCTGATAAACAATCTTGCCGAATGGGCAGGAACTGATGCTTTTGAACTGAATGAAATGAGCCTGGGAGGGAGCGGTTATGATATTGCTGTAGCAAAAGAAAAATCTGCTCTCCTTTATCAGATTTTTGAAAAAGGACGCTCGGTTGAAACCGTAAATTTCAGTCCCCCATTCAAGGAGGAGCTTATTTTTATCCATCTCAATCAGAAACAGGACAGCAGGGAAGGAATTGGGCTGTACCGTTCGAAAACAAAATCTCCGGAATTAATTGAAGCATTTTCCCGGCTTACCAAAGAAGTGCAGCAATGTGAAGATTTAGAAAAATTTTCGCAACTGATGGAAGTTCATGAGCGAAAACTGTCAGATTTTCTCGGAATTGAAACGGTGAAAGAAAAATATTTCGATCAGTGCCCTGTATTTGTGAAAAGTCTGGGTGCGTGGGGAGGCGATTTTGTGATGAGTTCAAAATTTCCCGGTTATGAGGCCTATTTTTCGGACAGGGGTTTTTCTTCCGTTTTTTCATGGAATGATTTAATTGCTTAAAAATCAAATTGTTATAACTTTCCGATTTTCTTGTGAATTCTGACGAATATCAGTAGTTTTAAAACCACATTAATAACCTATAATAGGTAAATTTGTTTTTTAAAAAGAATCAGAAAATTAAAAAGTCATTATGAAGAACATCAGAATCATCCAGCAATTACATGATTTAGGCATCACCGGTTATGAAGAGGTAGTATACAATCCAAGTTATGAGGAGCTTTTCAAAGCTGAAATGTCCACTAAAAACCAAGGATTTGAAAAAGGCGCATTGACAGAGTCTGGTGCTGTTGCCGTAAAAACCGGAATTTTCACTGGACGTTCACCGAAAGACCGGTTTATTGTAAAAGATGAAGTTACCGAGAATACGATTCACTGGGACGGTAATGTGAATCTTCCCACTACCCCTGAAATTTTCGAGAGCTGCAAACTTTTGGTTCTGAAACAGCTTTCTTCCTCTAAAAAAATATATGTTGTTGATGCTTTTTGCGGCACCAATCCAGATACAAGACTTAAAGTAAGATTCATTATGGAGGTGGCATGGCAGGCCCATTTTGTGACCAATATGTTCATCCGTCCTTCCAATTTCGAACTCGAAACTTTCGGTGAGCCGGATTTCATCGTTATGAACGGTTCCAAAACCACCAACCCCGACTGGAAAGAGCAGGGACTGAATTCTGAAAACTTCGTGATGTTCAACCTGACGCAGAAAATTCAGATTATCGGCGGAACCTGGTATGGTGGTGAAATGAAGAAAGGGATGTTTGCCATGATGAATTATTACCTTCCGTTAAAAGGAATGGCTTCTATGCACTGTTCGGCCAACGTTGGTGAAGACGGGGATGTTGCTTTATTTTTCGGTTTATCCGGAACAGGAAAAACTACACTTTCCGCAGATCCTAAAAGATACTTGATTGGCGATGACGAGCACGGCTGGGATAATAACGGCGTTTTCAATTATGAAGGCGGCTGTTATGCCAAAGTGATCGACTTAACAGAAGAAAAAGAACCGGACATTTTTAAAGCCATCAGAAGAGATTCACTTTTAGAGAATGTTGTGGTCAACGAATACGGTGAAGCAGATTATACCGATAACTCTATTACTGAAAACACGAGAGTTTCCTATCCGATTTACCATATCAGCAAAATCGTTCTGCCTTCAAAAGCCGGACACGCCAAGAAAATTGTTTATCTTTCTGCTGATGCATTCGGTGTATTGCCGCCGGTTTCCATTCTGAACGAAGATCAGGCCCAGTATCACTTCCTTTGCGGTTATACCTCAAAACTTGCAGGAACTGAAAGAGGAATTACAGAACCTCAACCGTCATTTTCACCGGCGTTCGGTGAAGCGTTTTTGACGCTGCATCCAACCATGTACTCTAAAACCCTCATCGGGAAAATGAAAGAGCACGGTGCTAAAGCTTATTTAGTAAATACGGGCTGGAACGGAACCGGAAAAAGAATTTCCCTGAAAGATACCAGAGCGATTATCGATGCCATTATCGACGGGTCCATTGAAAAAGCGGATAAAACCATTATCCCGGTTATGAATCTTGAGATCCCGACTGCATTGCCTAATGTAACCGACGGCATTCTTGATCCGCGAGATACTTACGCTCATGTTTCAGAATGGGAGTTGAAAGCGAAAGATCTTGGCGCGAGATACATCAAGAATTTTGAGCAGTATTGCGACACGAAAGAAGGCCAGAGACTGGTTGCTGCAGGGCCTCAACTTTAGAATTAATCAATTGTTTTGTATAGAAATTCCCCCGGCCAAAAGGTTGGGGGAATTTTTTTATTAATTACTCAGGCAGGATCTCCTTATTTCCTGCACGATCATAAAAAAATTGTAACTTAACAGCGTATTGGGTTCATTCATTTTATGCGGAAGTTTTTTATACGTGGTAATGAATGCCTGATACTTTATCCATGAAGTAAAGTCGGCATAAACTACAAGTTGCCATGAAGGGGACTACAAGTTGCCGTGAAGGGGACTGCAATGAATAGTGAATATCATAAAAACTATACCTATGGCTAAGCAGATAGGGCCACTCTTTTTTGTAGGAACAATGAGGGGGCATTAATTACTATTTTCGGGAAGGTGAGCCACCCACGCGCCGAGCGGGAGGAGGTTTTTCGCGTAAGAACATCAAGGAAAGTCCGAATATGGAAACGGTAAGGAAAAGCAATACTGAGTTTGCGCACTGCTCGAAGGTGAACAAAGCCTTTAAGCTTGCTTTGCAGCCTTATCTGTCGGGTTGCAAAGACGGTACTTTTCACTCCAGGCTGATGCAGCTGTTTCTGAATATTAAGGACTGTGATTCAGTTTCTGAACGCGGGAGTCGTAAAGTAAGTGAGGGGATTGCGACCACTACCGGGCAACAGTTGGTGAAAGCCTTTGTTTTCACTCCTGAGCGGCCGCATCTCTTTGGTGGCCACTGTGAGTTTGAGTGGAATCCGCCTGTGTTTAAGGTCAGTGATTTTAACATTAGGGAAGCCCAATTCCCAAAGGAGGCTGATTGTATGGAGATCAGCGTCGGTTTGCTCCGCTTTGATTTTGAAACCCTCGCTCATGCGCATGTTTTTGCCGATCCGTTGGTTATTGCACGCAATTTCCAGAAAGATGCTTTTACCATCCCATGTCCGGATATACCGCGAGGTGAGGGTATGCTTTTTTCTGCCGTGCGGGTTTCCTTTTACCAAACTGTTAACGGAGAAAGACATCTGGTGCCGGACACCGCGCATACCGGAGTCCGCATTATCTCTCTTTTGCATGCAGGTAAGGATTAATTTTTCCATTACGCCATCAGCTGTCTGCATTCCATGGGTTCAAATAATTTTCTTTCAAAATTATATAATTATAGAGAATAGAATTAATACTATTTTAAGTTAAACTTTGTCTACTTATAATTAAAATGACAAAAAACTCCAGGAGACCGGCACGAATCCTTTTGTGTGGTCTTACACAAAGCTAATTTAAAAAAACGCGCAGCATATTTTTTAGATCCTCTGCAATTTTCAATGTTTTTTATAAAAGTCAAAGGAATGTCAAAGGAAAGTCAAAGGAATGTATAAGTAAGGTGAAAGCGCTAAATTATTTATAATATACCTTATCGGGTATAAAAATTTAATTAGGCACTACATTATACCCGATCGGGACTATCGACCATTGATATGGGGGACAATATGGGAACAGAAGCAGGAAAAAAATAACCACCTGAAAAACAGATGGTTATTTAAAATAATGTGGAGTTGGAGGGACTATAAACCCTTATTTATCCTTAATTCAACCGATAAAAGTAATTTTACTTAAATTTCATAAATCCTTTATATATTGGTGTTTTGAATGATGTTTTATAACTATGAGGTTTTAAATGAATTAAAATAGATTAAGAAAAGGTTTGCTAAATGTTTGCTAAATGTTTGCTAACTTAATTTAAAGTTGTAAATTTGAATTGTTCAACCTTACAACCTTACTAAAATGGCAACCGTTAAATTTCTTATTCAGTCCAAAAACCCCAATGCAAATATTTTCTGTTATTTTTCTGCAGGACGGGGGCAATTCTACAAACGCAAAACCCGGGAAACCATAAACCCGGAACACTGGAACCCAAAGACTGGGAAACCTAAAAACATTCAGTCTGCACATAAAACCACCTTAAAACATATTGAAGAGGTTAAAAAACACCTTTCCGAAATTGAAAGTTTTATTTTGGAGCAGTACCGGAAACGGGACGATAACGAAATGATTAACGGGATTTGGTTAGATGAGATAATAAACGCCTATTATTCCGGAGGGCGTCGTTTGGTTCAGTTGGACTATTTGGATAACTATTTAGACTATTATAAAACCGATGTTTTGCCGTTCCGCAAAAACCGGGGCAAAAGAATTGCAGACGCCACTACCAAAAAACAAATTACCATTATTGGTAAGATTAAAGACTTTATAAAATCCCAAAACAGACGGTTAAAAGTATCTGACTGGGACGTATCAGTATCAAATAAGTTTGAGTTGTTTTTAGAGGGTCAGGGAATAGCCAAAGGGACAATAGGGCGTTATATCAAATATCCCAAAACCATTATTAACCACGCCAAAACCTTAAATATTGAAGTCAATAAAAATATTGATGAAATTAAAGGTTATACGACCGAAACGCCTACTATATTTATTACCGAAAAGGAACTGCAGGACATACAGAAATTAACTTTTTTGGAACCTCAACTGCAGACCGCCAAAGACTGGTTAATTATTGGTTTTTATACCGGGCAAAGGGCGTCCGACTTACTTACAATGACGCCTAAAATGTTTACCAATATAGACGGGAATACGTTTATTACTCTGCACCAACAAAAGACCAAAAACGGGGTTTTAATTCCTTTACACGATGAGGTAAAAAAGATAATTGATAAAAGAAACGGGCAATTTCCCCCGGTGTTTTCTGATAATATAGAGAGTGCAAAAACAATCTTTAATAAACACCTAAGGACAATAGCAAAAAAGGCTCAAATTAACCGGTTGGAATTTGGCAAAAAGTACGATGACGAAACCAAAAGATTTATTTACGGGAAATATCCTTTACACGAAATAATTTCGTCCCACGTCTGCAGACGGAGTTTTGCAACCCACAATTATATAAAAGTCCCCACCCCGATAATAATGGCAGTTACCGGACATAAGACTGAAAAGGAATTTCTTAATTATATTGGTAAGGATTTTAACGACCAATCAAAAGAGATACTGCAATACTGGAAAACCGCCCAACAGCAACCGGAGCCGGAAACCTCAACTCAAACTAAAACCGCAAACTAATTATTTATAAAAGTGCTAATTTGCATATTTATAAAACCGTTCAACCTTACATATGGAAATCGATATTTTCAGTATTATTAATTTTCAGTTTCTTAATCATCAATTTTCAGGAATTAGACGAACCACCAAAAATACTGGTAGTATTAAATCCGCCTATCCTGAAAATTATATTTCGGCAGAAATCGAAAAAATTGATAATTATTTCAATACTCTAAATAGTATTCATTTCAATTTTGAAGAATATTTAACACCTTTATATGTTCACTTTATTGAAATTTATACCCTCGAAAAAATTGCTAATAATCTTTATTCCATAGAAAAAAGGAGGAATAAATATCTCTCAATTGAGAAGTTTAAAGAAAGAGTTTTAGGAAATTTAAAATATCAATTAAATTATTTTTTCAATGACAAAGAATTTAAAACTCTTCAATGGATAAATGATGACTGTTATTATATTCGAGAAAGAATTGATGTAGATAATAGAACGGTATTATCGCATCAAAAAATATTAATTTTTGACAAAAATCTTAGCGATGAAACTCTCATTCAGGACTATTTTGATGCACTTTTAAAGTTTATTGATACTTTCAAACCAACAGAAACAATTGCCTCAACATTCTTAAAAAAAATACCCCCTTCCAAACGGTATTTCAATTCTTTCTATTATTCGTATTCTAACTTTATTTCCAATTATGAAGAAATCTATAAAGAGTGGTTAGTAGACCACCCCGAAGGTTATGAATTAAAGTTTATTGAAGACATTTATTATTTAAGTAATTTAAGATTTGTAAAAGATGAGGTTTTAAAAGGAAATGAAAATTTTCTGAATTTAGAATTTATACCAATTTTTAAAAAAAATCATATAATTTATGTTGCATTATTTGAGTTTGCAGAGTTTATTACGGAAAAAATAAAAAACCATAAAAAAAAGTTTAATATAACATTTACTAATAAAGACTTTGATTATAATGAAGTATCAAAAAATCAGGATAGAAGATTAGAATTATCTTATGAAGTCTATGAACTGAGAGGTGGTAAATTTGATTTTTTCGATTTTGCGGGAAATACATATATATACAGTAATCTATGTGAAGGGAATGAAACTTTTATAGAGAGAAATACATTGATAGATTTGAGCTCCATTTTAAAGCCTTTCTATTTAAATAATGATAATTTTGAGGTAATGATAGATTTATCTTCGACTATAAATTATCAACATTCTGTTATAAAAATAAATGATTTTTTACAGAAAAGAATATCATTTTTAAACAAAACCAATAATCAGTTTGAGCACAAATTTAATTTTGAAAATATTAATAAAGGAACACACAATCCTTTTAAGGAAAGTGATTATAACAAAGAGAATTTAACCTTTAATATTACACACTATTTTGATTTGTTAAATGAGATTAAAAATTTGTTATGTCCTATTCAATCTAAAAAAGATTTAGAATTTGTCGTAAAAAACTCGAAACAAATTTTCAATTTGGACGAAATTTTGAAACTCGCCAATATTGAAAGATACTTTGTTTTATATAATCAAATTCAAGATAGAAAAGATAGACTTCCATTTATCAAAAATATTTATTCTTACTTTTCGCAAATTAAAACTTCTTGGGAATTTTATTATAATGATGAGGTTTTTAAGGGAGCAAAGGACTTTAATTTATTTTGGAACGAATCAATATTCAAAAATTTAATTTATCAAATTTCTAACACTATTAAAAGTATAGATGATTTTTTAGTTATTATTAAAAATGATTTGGAAAATGAGTCTAACGGCTATAATAAACAGATGCGTAATCACATCCCTGAACAAAATTTTACCGAACCTGAAACAATTGAGCAGACAAAAATAAAAGTTGAAATGATTGTTCTAAAAGAACTGGGAATAATAGATTTATTTAAAAAATCCCAAAAACTCACAAATTCCGAAACTGCACGACGAATAGTCTATATTTTAAACGATAAACTAAAAAATGCAAATACTAAAAATCCTCAAAATTACATTGAGAATATCCTGACAGCAATCGCAAACGGTACACCTGAAATAAACACCGACAAAACGCCTTATAAAAAACAAAATATTAAAGATGCCTTAATATCCCTTAATAGTATGGGATTAAGTATTGACGATACAACTTATTTGAAAGTTTTAAAAAATACTCACCCTAACTTATTTGAGTAAAAAATAACAGTTATAGCAACTGTTACCAAACTGTTACCGCAAATTTTGCACTATTAATTTAAAATTGTGCAAAAATGGAAACAATCAATTTCGTCGGCATTACGCCCGATAATTTTCTAAATGAGTTGGTAAGTAAAGTTAAAACCGCCTTACTTTCCGACCTCGAAAAGTCTTTAAAAGACAATGAGCCAAACCGCTATTATACAGCGGAACAAATCTGCGAACGGTTCAGCATTACAAAACCAACAATTCACGAATACCGAAAACGTAACATTATCAAAAGTTACAAACTTGGTTCCCGGGTTTATTACCGTTTAGATGAGATAGAAAACGCAATGATTATTAACCATTAATATTTATTGCGATGTTCACACCTGACAATTATAAACTGATTTACAGAATTGACACTGTAAAAAAGACGTTCCGGCAATATCTTTTAATATCTGCAGACCGCCGCGGATTTTTGCCGGAGTTAATCCGTACCGAAAAAAACAACGGTTTTAATTCCATTACCGGAGCCGAAAACCTTTTAAGAATACGGAACGCCAACAACTGGACTAAATGCAATTTAACAGGATTAAGACCGACGGAAACCCGTAATTTCTATTATTCAGATTTGCCCGTTAATGGCGTTAAATCGTTAATAGTGGTATTTATACCCGATGACTGGGATTCGGTAGTTTTAAGGGTCTGTAAACAATTTTACCCCCATACCCCGGCAGACCGCCAACGTATCATAAACGAAATTATAAGAACATTTTAGAGCCAAAAAAAGGGAGTGCAAAAGCGCATTCCCTTAAAGGTGTTCAATCCTTACAATCTATAAACTGACTGCAGAGCAAAGATAAAAAAATAATGCTGGATAATATTAAACTTTCCACTAAAGACCAAAGTATAATAAACCGACTTGCAGAAATGCCGGGATTTACCCCGTACCGCCACCGGAATAATAATTTCGCTGGGTTCTGCAGATACGGAAATTTGATGAGGTTCGATTTTAGGAAAAGTTTTGATAACGGAATATTTGCAGGTTTTCATCATTTGGAAATTTCAATAAGTCCGCATTATCATTATAACAACTATCTGCACAATGGTAACGATTTTACGCCCCAACAATGCATTAAAACGCTAAAAGAGATACTGCAATATATTGCAATAAAACCGGACGAATATGACGCCTTAAAAGTGGTTAATATTGAGTTTGGTTTAAACATAATACCGGAAACCAATATTCAGCACCTCATCAATAATATTTTATACTATAAAAAAACGCCTTTCATAATACCGGAACCCAAAAACGAATTTTCAAAACGTACTGATAATACCAAATACAAATATTTAAAGGCATACGCCAAAGGTTTACAGTTTTCAGACAGTCCACAGTTTGGAATTAATCTAAATACTTTCCGTTTTGAAGTGAAGAGCAAAAAGAGTTTTAATATTGAAAGGTATGGTATTTATAATGTTACCGATTTACTCAAATTTGAGATTTACCAACGTTTAGGGCAGGAACTTTTGAACGAATGGGACAACGTTTTATTAACCAACTTAACGCCTGATTTTAGCACTTTAAAACCGGAGGAAATGCAATATATCCAAAGGGCAAATAAAACGGATTTTTGGAAAGGTTTAACCGATGCACCACGAAATAAATTCAGCAATGAGAAAAGAAAATATTATAAAATATTGAAAGGAAAAAACAATCTGCACACCCAACTAAAGGGGCAGTTTGTAGATAAGATTTTGTTTTTGTCTGAAAGTGCAAATTTACCACAGCGAACCCCGATAAAAACAACAATTCCCGTTTTTATAGAAACACCACTAAAAGAGATAAAGGGACAATATGCACCACCGGAACAATTAAACAGAGTTTGTTTAGTAACTGGTTTAGATATTTCGATGCAAAAAAAGACCTCAAAATATTTGTGTTCCGCTGGTCTGAAATATTACAAAGAAAACGAACCGGAAACATACCAAAGACTAAAGGAAAAATTTTTGACCCGGGAAAAATGGAGTTTAGATTTTACGGAGCAGTTTTATTTCATATCGCATAATATTAGGAACACCAAAACAAACCCAAACCACAACCCCCGGAACAGCCGGAAACGGTTTGAAATAAGAAATTACCCACCTGACCACCTGCAGTTTAAATTTAATACTATATAACTATGCAAGACGAAAAAACCAGCGGAATCCGGGAACGGTTCCAAAGTATCTTAAATGAAAATTTAGAGCAATTAACAAAGGATTTGCAGACGCTGGAACCAAAGGACAGAATTAAATTTTTGTTGGATATTTCCCGGTTTGTTTTACCCACGCTAAAAAGTATTGAGAGCAAAGAAAGTCTGACCGTAGAACAGCCTTTTTTTGATATAACAACAATTTACAGAAAGAAAGATTAAAAAGTAACATTCCCTAATAATTTAGGTTTGAGTATATTTGAGTAAACAATAAAAATATGTTTGCAGACTTTTATAAAACAGATAAGAATAAATTAGATAAAAAATATTCTCAATATAGTTTATCGATGTGTCCACATTGTGGAATGGTTCCCAAGGAAATAAATACAAAAAAATTCAAATGCACCAACTGTAATGAGTTTGTTTTCGTAAAGAAAATTAATTACAAATATTATTTCTTGACAGAATCACAAAACAAGGAAGTTGGTGAAATGCGAAAATTTGATGCATTAAAAGAAAAATATTTTAACTTATTAGTAAATAACGGATATGCGCAGAATCAATTAGATAACGATTTTGAAAGAAACAAAATAACTTCGATTGAACAATTAAAAGATTTTATTTGGTCGTCATTTAATAATATGGTTACTGCAAATTCCAATGACTTTTCGGCTCAAAGTTTAATATATTTTGCGATGGCTACATATTGCGCAAATGAAAGAGATGGAAACAATGTTTATGATTTTCAAAAACTTGCATTTGATTACCAACTTGAAGGATTTTTGAAGGGATTGAGTACTGATAATTCATTAACCTACGAAGTGATAATAATTTCTGCCCCTACGAATCCGGAATGCTACAAAGACAATTCACGTATATTGTCTGTGAATGATGCTGTAACCAAACAGATACTACCGCATAAAGTTGAGGGAAACAAACACGGGTGTTGTTGTACTTATGGTTTTAAGGCGAAAAGAGATGGTGATGGCAATTTAATATGGAATGATTAATGATTTTTTAGAAAGTAAATATGGGACGATGGGGAAACTATCCAACAACGGTAAACGATTTACGGAGTTTTGATATTTCGTTTTTACGCAAACACGAATATATAAAAACCGACCAATTTAAAACGGGTTCCATTATTTGGACGTCCGGAAACGGAACAAAAAACAGTATTAGTATTAAAACCGTAATAGGGGACACCAACGGAAGTTTAACTGTAGATTATACGTTCAATAGTACCGAAAAGATAAATTATGAAATTCAACTGATAACACGCCCCTCAAATTTGGGAACGGGTTTATTATGGTTTTTCGTTTGCCCCTTTACCGGGAAAGTCTGCAGAAAACTGCACCTTATAAACGGCTATTTTAAACACCGTTCCGCCTTACCGGGGTTAATGTATCAAAACCAAATAGAATCCAAAAAATGGAGGGAGTGGAATAAGATTTTCGCAAAGGATTTTAACGATGAGGTTTATACAGAATTATTCAGTAAGAATTTTAAAAGATATTATAACGGTAAGATGACAAAACGTTTTGCCCGAATCAGTAAGAAACTGCAGGAAATAGAAAATAATTTTAATCCTGATGAGTATCTGAAAGTATTTAAGAGTTTTAAAAATTAACTGGGAGCCGTTCCCGGTTTTTATTTTTACTTTCCGAATAATTTATCTATCTGTTTTTCTTTCATTGACCCGGTACTTTTAATGGCTCTTTCCCCCTTATCCAATAGGATGTTAGCCTTTTCAAATTGCATTAATGCGTAATAAGTCCCTAATGCCTTACCAAATTCAATAACTATTTTTCCTTCCGGAAATTGTAGGGTCAAAGTTTCTACTTTTTTACCCGCAAAATGGTCTTTGAATATTTGGTACATTTTATCCAATGTATCAGGTTCGGTCGAAAATTCAAAGTCATAATAAGTTAAATCTATATTGCCACCTGCGAGAGTAAATTGGTTTTGAAAATCTCTATATTCTATTTTTGCCTTCGACTTATCTTTTTTCTGATACAAAATTGTATGTGCATAGGCATTCCCAATTTTTTCCCAATTTTCGGAACTATCTGAAACGGTAAATTGACCAAATGCAATACCTGATATTATTAAGGCAAAAAGTAAAAGTAAATTTTTCATATTTATTGTGTTTTTTGATTTCTGTAAAATTACTGATTATTTTAAGTGGGAGCTGTTCCCGATTTTTTTTTGGAGTTTTTCGGAACCCGTAAAAGGGCAGAAAAATGTTAAATTTTAAAGATGTTTGCTAAATGTTTGCTAAACAAAACAAAAACCGCCTGATTTACAGACGGTTACAGGTTTATTTGTGGAGTTGGAGGGATTCGAACCCTCGTCCAAACAAGCAACACATAAGATTTCTACATGCTTATTTTACTATTGGTTTTCGACTGAAAGCAGAGAGTAAACACCCAACTTTCAGCTTATCTTCTAAGGTTTTCGAGTTTTGGCCGAAGTTTCCAAAACCTTATTTCCGCATTGCTATACCCCAGAATCAGACGTCGCGAAACAGAACTTCTGTGGGATATCTTGCCTCCTTACTGTCTTCAGGAGAGCGCTTATCTTACTATGATTCAGATTAAGCAGCAAGAGCAAACTCTTGGTCGCCAGTTAAAATTGTGTAGCAAGGGATTAAAGAGATCGCACTACGGTTCTCTGCATGCTTACTTACCCATTGATCTTGCTGTCGAAACCAGTCAACCCCATGTTTTTGTAAGACAGCAAAGGTAATGAAAATATTATTCCAAATTATATGATATGTCATCTTGTGAACATCTTTTTATCAAGAAGCTGAATCAGGGCGTGTCCTTCACTCGGTCACTCCGGCTTGCGCCTCCGTTCCCTCATTCCGGCCGGGCTTTCCGCTATATCTTTATTATCGGCGGCGGCTTCGCCGCCGCCGATAATAAAGATATAGCGGAAAGCCCTCACGCAGAAACCCGTTGCTTCAGAAAACATTTAACAAAAATGAAATTCCCGAATTCTTAAAATATCATAAAAGCCCTTAAATACGGTTAAATTTTATAGCGGAGATATTGACAATCTGTAATCGGGAGTTATAAGCTCCTATATTTATGGCAAAGATTAAGAATGAAAATAAAACTACTTACGCTGTTCCTAATAATGATTTCCGTATCGGTATTTTCTCAGGAATATATTTTCGGGAAAGTGTCAACCGAGTCGGGAACCGAATTGCCAAGTGCGGTCATTATCAATATGAGAACTGATGAAAAAATCCTTAGTGATAAAGACGGCAATTTCATGATCGCTGCAAAAACCGGAGACGAAATCAGGTTCATCAAAAACACTTACGAAAGAAAAATCCAGAGGATCACCACTGAAAATTTCTCCCGACCGCTCAATATTTCCCTGGAAAAATCACCTTACCTGATTGAGGAAATTGAACTGGCTTTCAACCCGACCGGAAACCTGAAAAAAGATGTAAAATCTTTAGACCCTCCAAAAAGAGTGGTGGCACTTAATTCCTCAATGGATTCTTATATGAGAACTTCACCAACTGAACCTTCTCCAAAACTTATCACTCCTTCTGCTTTTGGACCAAGAGATTTTAATGCCGGACAAGTGGATGTTGTGAAAGCGGTGTCTGCGCTTGTAGGCCTCGTGAGTAAAGCCAGCAGTTCTCCACTTACCAAAGCCAATTATGCGGAAACCCAGGATTTTTTCAGAAAGATCAAAACCACGATGGATTTAAGTTTTTATACCAGTCAGGGCTGGGACGAGGAGGAAATCGATAGGTTTCTCATCTATGCAGACGATGTATATTCTTTGGCAAAAAAGTACAGGAAAAATTTTAATGTCAATGCCATCAATACTGACATGAAAATGGCGTACAGAGAATATGTAAAGACCAGAAAAATCAGGCCGTCCTCCACTCCTGAGATATTTAAGAATAAGAGTTAAGCAGCGTCAATAAGTGTTAAAGAAATCTTAAAATTTGGAATGAGATTTGATGCTTCATATTCATCGGTCAGTTTTATTATTCAGAAACACCAAACATTTTTATGAACAGAAATATTATTGCCATCGCCATCGCTTCACTGGGTTTCATTATCGGACTCGGCCTTTTGGGAAGCGCCATTAAAAACCGGAACAGATCCGACAATACCATTTCCGTCACCGGACTGGGAAGTAAAAAATTCACTTCGGACCTTATCGCCTGGAGCGGAAATTTTTCGCGCAACAGTTTCGAACTGAAAGCTGCCTATGATGCACTGGCCAACGACAAGAAAGTAATAGAGAATTATCTCGTTTCAAAAGGAATTCCGAAGAATGAAATGGTTTTTTCTGCGGTAGATATTCAGAAGCAGTTTAATTATTCTACGGATGCCAGCGGAAGAAGTCAGCAGAGTTTTGCAGGGTACCAGCTTTCCCAAAAAGTGTCCATCGACAGTAAAGATGTGGCAAAAATAGAAAACCTTTCCAGAAATATTACGGAGATTATCAATTTGGGAATTGAATTTACGTCTTCACCACCCAATTATTTTTACACCAAACTTGCGGACGTCAAACAGCAGATGATTGCTGATGCGACAAAAGACGCCAAACAGCGGGCAGAAAAAATTGCTGAAAATGCTGGAAGTTCACTCGGAAATCTGAAGAAAGCCACAATGGGTGTCACTCAGATTACGGAGCCTAACTCTACCGAAGAATATTCGTACGGCGGAACTTTCAATACTTCATCCAAAGAAAAGGAAGCAAGCATCACGATCAAACTGGAGTACGAAGTTGATTAAAAACCCCCAATTTTCTATTAGTGACTTCTCAGAATTTATAAACGATATCATAAATCTCCTCCTTGATCCAGTCGGTTTTTTCCGGCTGCCAGTTGGCGAGAAGCCATAAATTTAATGGATTTTTTCCTTCGCCGTAGCTCGGCTGAATATAGGTTTCGTCGATCACGGCGAAACCGTTTCTTTCGTAAAAGCCGATTCTTCTTTGCGCCGTTTCGTCCAGCGTTGCAGGTTCTGCTTCCAGAACGATGTGGGAGTAGTTTTTAAATAAATGACCGATGATTTCCGAGCCGTATTTCAAACTCCGGAATTCTGAGAATATTTCGAAATGCTCGACAAAAATGAAATTTGTAAGTTCCCAGGTGATGAGATATCCTATATTTTTGAAATCTTCCAGAACGGTAAAAACCTTTGCTTGCGGATTTGAAAATAAAGCACGGAACTGTTTTTCGCAGCGCCTTTCCTCTTCAGGAAAAGTTTCGCAATATGAGGTGTAAATCTGCTGAGATCTGAAATCGTCATAAGAAGGTATCTGTAAATATTCCATAAAAAAACACAATTGATCGTATTGAAGTGCAGAATACAACTTCTACGCCGTAAAAAACGGATTTAGAATTTTGTCTTTAATTAGAGATCAAAAACACTGGGACGTCTGGTAACAAACATATCCTTGATCCAAAGCGTAAATGCAAGCCCAAGATAAATCAGAAAGAATACGCCGGCCGTCGCAAAAGTAGAGTAGATGAAAAACACCCGGAGTTTAGAAACGGGAATTCCAAGTTTTGCGCCCATTCTTGTGAGGACACCAAACCATTGTCTTTCCATTTTATGTCTTAGATTCGCCAGCATTTTTCGGGTTTAATTTGTCTTCAAAGGTAATTAATTTTTAATTAAAGGTCGGAGGCTGCCCACTGTTTGATATCATCTTTACGCTTTCAGCAGGTTAATGGAGACGGTGGCCAGATCAGAATCCGGGTATTTTCTGAACAGGTCTTTATCAACGGTAAGGCCTACCTCATTGCAGATTTTATGGAAAACTTCTACTTCTACAATATACTGGTCGGAAAATCCGTGGGTAGCATCATACGCCGTTGCGGGAGTTTCACCGAGATGTTGGCTTGTAAGTTCCGGATTTAAGGTATGAAGTTCAATCACCAATAGCCCGTTCTTTTTAATATAGGGTAGCCACAGCGTTAAATGCTCCTTCAGGTTTTCTTCAACTAATCTGTTCGGTATTCTATCTCCGCGGAACGCAAATGCACCGGTCGAAGTGGAAGTTCTTTCAGGATTCATATTTTCCGGATCTTTCCAGATTCTGTTATGATCCAGAAATGTTCTGATGTTCACCAGATCTGAAAGGTCGATTTCGTAGTTTTCCTTTAAATCTTTGGCGAGCTGCACGGGATTTCCGATGTCGCCCCAAATCACTTTTGCCCAGATGTCATTATTGATGAGGTTGGCTCTTGTGACATTCAGTGCGGCCTGGTTGTAATCTGCGCCCACCAGAAAAAGAGGATAATCTTCAAGCATTCTTCCGCGTAAAGTATGGCGTTCAATGGTTTCAAAGATATGCTGGATGAAAGCTCCGTTTCCGCAGCCCATATCCAGGATTCCCTTTGGCTGAAGATGAATCGGCTGGTTGAAAATGGAAATGATAAAATCAGTAACCACTTTAAAATAAGTGGAATGTGCACCGCCGCTTCCCCAGACATTCATTTTTCTGTCGACATGAATTTCGTCTTCGCTTTCGCCTATTTCGCGGAGTTTTTTTGGATTCCCGTACAGCAGATCGTCCATTCTGTTAAACATCGGAAGATAAGAAACCGTTACGCCGTAAGATGCAGCCCGCCGGGCAAAATACAAACCGTTTTCAGTAAATTTAAAGTTGCTGTTGTTTTTGGTAAACCAACCAAGACTGGTTAAAAAATCGAGAATTTTCTCGAAGTTTTCCGGGTTTTTATGAAACTCTACGGCCTGGAACGAAGTTTCCATAAAATATTTATGAAACATCCCAAGCATTCCGAGCTGTACAATGACGGGAGAAACAAGACAGCCTTCCAGATGTTTTAAAATCTGGAGGAAGATTCGTTTTTCTGTTTCATTTTCGGGAGTACTGTAACCGAACTGTTTCCTGAAATCATCAAACAAATAGATGAAGTTTTCAAACGATCCGGGTTCAAGCTTTTGAAAAACAGGAGTCGTCGATTCTTTCAGATACAGACTTACTTTATCATATAGCGGCGCGTATTTTAACAGAAACTCAGTATTCCGGTTAGCGTATAAAGTTACTTCATCCGTTATATTGTTTAACTGATAACCGATGAAACCCTGGGAAGCAAGCACTCTGAGCGCCACATTCAGGTAGCCCCCGTTGTTTTCTGTTTTTTCTGAGATTTCCGTCAGCGTAATTTCCTTTGAGCTGAATATCAAATCAATAATTCCTTTTTTCTGAAGTGAGGTGACTACAGGTGCGGTAACAATTCCGTCCAGATGTCTGAAAATGGAACTTCGGAGTTCTTTTTTATCCATAAAAATAATGTTGAAAGACTTAGGATAAATATAGACATTTTTGAATACTGATATTCTGCAGCAAAAAAAAGGTTTGAAAATATTTTGCCGGTTAAAATTTAATTCTAACTTTGCGGTTCAAAGTTCTTTTTATGGATTCAAAAAATTATCACGAAGACCTGTCGCACATCCGTTCCATGATGGAGAGGAGTTCGCGTTTTATTTCGCTGAGCGGACTTTCCGGGGTTTTCGCCGGTTTGGCAGCACTGCTGGGCGCGATTTACGTGTATTTTGTTTTTCAGCGCGAAGGAATTAATTATTTCGACGGAAAAAGAAACGTGTTTACCCCGCAGCTGGTCAATGAGCTCGTTGTAATAGGGCTGGTAATTCTTTTCGTTGCAGTATTGTCCGGTTATTTTTTTACCGCGAAGAAAAGTAAAGAGAAAAAGCTTAAAATCTGGGACCAAACGACGAAGAGGCTTCTTCTTAATTTTTCCGTTCCTCTGGTGACAGGCGGTTTGTTTTGCTTGGGTATGCTGTATCACGGTATGTTTGTTTTTATAGCACCTGCCACTTTGATTTTCTACGGTTTGGCTTTGGTCAACGCTTCTAAATTTACCTTCAGTGATCTCCAGAATTTAGGATATTGCCAGATTGTATTAGGATTGCTTTCGCTGTTCTTTCTTGGTTGGGGATTGGTTTTCTGGGCGGCAGGATTTGGGGTTTTGCATATTGTGTATGGCCTTGTGATGCATAAAAAGTATAAATAATCAGTTTGCAATTTAATCGTGATCAACATCAATCAACTTAATAAAGAATTCGAAAGCCGTGTCAGATTGGGAATTATGTCCGTTCTGATGGTGAACGACTGGGTTGATTTCACCGAAATGAAAAACCTGCTCGAGATTACCGATGGCAACCTGGCGAGTCACAGCACCGCGCTGGAAAAATCGAAATATATCGAAATAAAGAAAGAATTTGTGGGCAAAAAACCGAAAACTTCTTACCGCGTCACGCAGAATGGAAGAGATGCTTTCGCCAGCCATTTGGGCGCGCTTGAAAAATTGTTGGGAAGGTAAGAGCTATTTTTTTTGCCTCTTGACTTTGTATTTCAAAGCGCTTTGTATAAAATCTTTATTGCAATATTAATTAAAGAATTATTAATAAAATCAAACAGATATTATCATGAAAACACATCAATTAATCCTGCTCACCACCGCGCTGTTCATCACGCTTTTTTATGGTGAAGAAATGGGTCTCAATTTCGGAATTTTAGGAATTGTATATGCCTTGCTTACACTTTATCAAACGCCAGAGAAAAACCGAACTCCCACCTTTTTAATTCTTTTTGTTACGGGATTTTTATCCAGCGTAGCTTTTGCCTGGTACGGCGATTTCGTCTCTTTTCTGGCGGTCTTTACTTCGCTGTTTCTATTGGCTTTCAAATCGAAGAATAAAGATTTAAAATCCATTTTTGTCATTCCTGTCTTTGTCGTTAATTTTGTCACTTTCATTTACAGGTTTTTCAAGTTTGAAGACTGGTTACCGAAAAGAAACACTTCCGTAACGGTGCAGAAATTAATATCGGTCATTGTAATTCCTACTTTTTTTATTCTCATCTTTTTTGGAGTCTATTCTTTGGGAAGTTCCCACTTTTCAGGTTTTTTCACTGATTTTGAATTGGATTTCAACTTCTGGGAGTTTTTTGTATTAAGCTGTCTTGGATTTTTTATCGCTTTTAATTTCTGGAATTTTAAAATTGAAAATTTCCTTTTCAGCTGGAATCACCAGTTTAAAAATGATTTTCTTCAGGAAGATAAAACTGAAAAACCTACCTTTTCTTTTCTGGAGGTGAGTGCGGAAAGAAAGAGCGGAATTATTTCTTTGATTGCCTTAAATCTTCTGCTTTTGGTTTTCATCATTACTTTCAACTATGAGCAGTTTGTCGAGATTCCGAAATCACCTAACCAACTTTCCGCCGAAACGCACGATCGGGTGAATGCGGTGATTTTATCCATTGTGATGGCCGTTCTGGTGATTATGTTTTACTTTAAAGGAAGTTTCAATTTCGATGAAAAAGCGAAACCGATGAGCGTTTTAGCTAAGATCTGGATCTTCCTGAATGTTGTTCTGGTGATTTCCGCAATTGTGAAAAATTCGGAATACGTGCTGAATTTTGGGATCACCTACAAAAGGCTGGGGGTGTATGCTTTCTTAATTTTATCCATTATCGGTTTAGTGATGACCTTTATTAAAATACAAAAACAGAAAACCAATGCGTTCCTTTTCAACCAGATGATCTGGTATTTTTATGGAACAGTTTTGGCAGCCAGCTTTATCAACTGGGGAAATTTAGCGACCGTTTATAATATCAGCAACGGAAAGGGAGATTTCAATTTTTATAAGGATTTAAATTATAACGATGAGGTTCTTTACGAAAAATTCCCGGTGAAGATGAAAATGCCGCAAAATGCCGCCAGGGTGGAGCAGGAACAGAAGAAGCCTTTTCTTTCGAAAATAATTTATTATCAAACGCTAAAATAAGTATCATGAAAAAGTTACTTTTCTTAATTCCTTTAATAGTTTTTTCATGCAGCAGGAAAAAAGAGGTTTCAGAAATCCCTGTAAAGAATAACCAACCGCAATCGGTTCAAGAGAAAACAGAAGAAAAGCCGGCAGACGGTGTGCAGATTTCAAAAGATGTAAAGTCCGCTGAAACTCCTCAGGATATTTCGAGAATAACTGAAGGTGATAAAATCATCAGGACGGTTAACAGAATTCCGGCGGCGATTAGCGATGAATTTACTGATGACCGTCAGCAGCTCATCATAAAGATAAAGGATTTTGACCGGCAAAATATTTCAGGCAAAATTACTCCAGAAAATCCGCAGATGAACATCCGTTTCAACCAGATTAAGCTTCCCGATGGCAGTTATGACGGACCGTTCGGAAAGGAACTGATGTATAAATCAAGAGAAATGGGTGAAGTTTGGCTGATGATCGGGAAAAGCAATATGGCTTCAGGTGAAACGAAAGGGAAATTTACGGTTGCACTTCAGTAACTGAAAACGGAATATGTTTCCGGCATAGTTAATCTTATGTTAATTTTAGCCATTGGTATAATTTCTGAATGAAAGGTTTCATATCAAAAATTTACTATTATGAAAAATTTGTTTTTATCAGCGGTTGTTGCTACGGCAACGCTGGCAAGCTGTTCTACAGTTTCCTCTATTTTACAGAATACTTTTCCTTACAATGCCACTGTTTTGGTAACAGCAGGTTCGCCGGCCAACACACAGCTTTCCAATGTTTCGGCGGCACAGAGTATTAACCAGCTTACCGGTGCCGGCGCCAACGTCAGAGACATCCGGGTTTCGAACGCAACGATGACGGTAAATTCAAACACCAGTATGGGGATTTTTAAATCTGTACAGGTTTATCTTTCCAATAACGGAAGTAATGAAGTATTAGTTGCTTCGAGAGATGCAATTGGCGATAATGTAGGAAGCACGCTTTCTTTAGATGCCAACACAACGCGGACTTTAGATAATATGATGAAATCAGGAGCTGTGCAGGCTAGAATTGTTTATGTTTTGAAACAGTCACCAACTTCAGATATTTCGCTGAAAACTTCAATCGGTTTCAGCAGTGTTCCCGTAACGAATCCTTAATCAACTACTTTTATTCATAAAAAATGTCCGCAAAACTATTGCGGACATTTTTTATTTTAATCGGAGTTACTTATTTTTCTTGAAAAACTCAATCCCGCAGGTCAGGAATTTTTTAAAGTCCTCTTTCGGCATATAGCCCGACACCGGCGTATTGATAACTTTTCCGTCCGGAGAAACCAATACATAATGCGGCTGGGAATTATTATTGAAATTCACCTGCTGAAACAGCGACCATTTATCGCCAATTGTTTTAATTTTTTTCAGCTGTCCGTTCCCCATATCAACTTTCGTCTGTTCGTTTTCCGGAAGTGCTTCTTTGTCATCAACATAAAGAGAGGCCAGAATAATATCATTCTGAAGAATTGGCAGAATATCAGGCTCGCTCCAGACGAACTCTTCCATTTTACGGCAGTTTTCGCAGCCATAACCGGTAAAGTCAATCAGAACGGGTTTGTTTTCTTTTTTCGCCAGTTCAATGGCTTTGAAATAATCATGTTCAGGATGCATTCCGAAAATGCCGTCTTTTTCATCATGAAAATAACTCACATTTATTGGAGGCAAAATTCCGGAAAGCATTTGGAGTTTCGGTCTTTCGGCAGGAATTAATCCCTGAATCAGATAAATAATAAAACCAATTCCGAGGAAACCGATGATCTTTCTTGTCACAGAAATTTTCTGGTTTTTATCATCGTGCGGAAATCTTATTTTCCCTAATAAATAAAGAACCAGACCAATAGAAATCACAATCCAGAGCACAATGAAAAGTTCTCTTTTCAGGAAAAATGTTTTGGAAACCAAATCTGCTTTCGACAAAAATTTCAGCGCCAAACCAAGTTCTATAAAACCTAAAACCACTTTTACGGTGTTCATCCAGCCGCCTGATTTCGGTAAACTCTGTAAAGCCTGTGGAAACAGTGCTAAAAGTCCGAAAACAATTGCCCAGCTCAATCCAAATCCTGCCAAAGCAAACGTTAAGAGCATCGGTACATCTGCCGAACCTGTCACTGCGCTACCCAACAAGCTTCCTAAAATAGGACCGGTGCAGGAAAATGAAACAATCACCAGCGTTAAAGCCATGAAAAATATTCCGATAATTCCGCCTGCATCTTCAGCTTTTGAAGATTTGTTTGCAATGGAACTCGGTAAAGTAATGTCGTAATATCCGAAGAAGCTTCCCGCAAAAAATATAAAAATGATGAAGAAAGCTACATTCAGCCATACGCTTGTAGAAATCTGGTTGAAGATATTTCCTGCAATTCCGTCAATAATATGAAACGGTACACTTAATAACACAAAAATAAGAAGGATAAAAAATCCGTAAATAAAAGCGTCCCGTTTTCCTTTCGCTTTATCTTTCGATCCTTTTGTAAAGAAAGAAACCGTCAATGGAATCATCGGGAAAACGCATGGAGTAAGCAAAGCAATCAGTCCGCCGAAAAAACCGAGAAGCAGGTATGTCCAGAAATTTTCACTGTTTTGCTGTTTTGCAATACCGCAGTCAGTCAACGGATTCTGGAAATCGATAGACGAAACTTTAAGTCCTTTCTGCTCAGTTACGGTTGGAGTAGTAGTAGCAGCTGCAACGTTTTCTGTAACATCAGGAGTTAAAGTCTGTACCGCAGAATCTTTCACTGCTGCAGTTTCCGGAGATTTTGCATCAGCAGTAACCGCTGCTGTTTCCGTAGGGCTTGGCGCTACGTTTTGCTGAAACTCAAGTGTGTTCGGTGCTAAACAAACCCTGTCGTTACAGGTCTGGTAAGTAATTTCCGCTGCAACGTTGGCAGGCTTTGTATTGTTCTTCAGTTTGAATTTCTGCTTAAACTGTACTAAATCAGAATAGTAGACGATCTGTGCACCAAAAGCTTCAGAAAATTCATCATGCTTTTTGCCTACTTCCATTACACCGCCCACTAACTGGATTCCTTCTTTTGATGTTAAGATCATTTCGGTCGGAATTCCTGAATCCGGCGGCAAATCTTTTGAATAAATATGCCAGTTTTTTTCGATTGTTGCCGTTAAGACCGCCTCATAAATACCATTCGGAAGCGCATTAATATTGTATTTGAATTTTACAGGATCTTTAATCTGTGCAGAAACTCCCTGAAAAAGGAAGACGATAATGAGGACTAACCAGTTTTTAAATTTCATTATATTTTTTACTTTTTACCGGGTCATTTAAATAAAGCAGAGAAAACGGTATTAAAAAGGTTCTCTAAACTTTATTTATTTGACAGACTTATAATTTTACTTTTAGAATATTTTCTGTTTTTTCATCCGCAGAAAATCGCCTGTCCTGGCGAAACGGAATAACACCTAAAACATTATTTTTTCCGTCGCACAAAAGCCAGATATTCTGCCTGGCTAAAATAGGAATTTTTTCATCCTTAAAAAACTTGGAGATTTTCTTTTTACCAATCATGCCGATAGGAAAAAACAGGTCATCGGTTTGTCTTCGGCGCAATTTTAACGGAAATCTTAGGTTTGAAGCATCAAATTTCCAGATCTCATTTTGCGGAATATAATCTTCTTCCCCAAAAAAATCATTCAATATAATCTCGTTCCTTTCATTAATGATCAGTTCAATTGAAACGGTATCAGATTGGTTTTTAAGTTTTGAATTTTCAATCAAAACCAATTCATTTCTTTGGACGGTCAGCCGGTAAGCTTTACTGTGAAAGGTTTTTCCGTTGTCTGCGATGAAAATTTTGGCAATTTCCTTTTCATTTTCAAATCCAAATTTTCTCAGTATTTCAAACTTTACAAAATCCGTCTGTTGGGAGAGTTTTTCTTTCTGGATCAGGAAACCGCTGTCATTTTTTGTAACGAATTTAGTTTCCAGTTCTGAAATCTGTTGGTCAACGAACTGTTTAGTTTGGTTTAAATAAGTTAGACTTTTACCAAAATTCTGCAAAAAATGGGAATTGGTTTCGAAGAGCTTTGGAGCAATTTCGTTCCTGATAAAATTCCTCAGGTAATCATTTTTTTTATTGGAAGCGTCTTCCCGGAACGCAATGTTATTTTCTCTGGCAAAATTATAAATCTCCTCTTTAGAAACATTTAATAACGGACGCAAAATTCCGTTTTCATTGGCGGGGATTCCGGTCAGACCTTTTATTCCTGAGGCTTTGGAAAGATTGATGAGAAAAGTTTCAAGTTGATCGTTCAGGTGGTGTGCGGTAACTAAATACTCCAGTTTTTCTGACTTCTGAGTATCTCTAAAAAATTGATACCGCAAATCTCTCGCCCAGTTCTGGATGGAATTTTCAGGTTTTCTGTCGTTTTCTGAAACTTGATACAAATGAAATTTAATGCCATTCTTCAGACAGAAATTTTCCACCAGCTTCTGATCCAAATCCGATTCTTCTCCTCTGAGCTTATAGTTCACATGCGCGACTTCAAACTGTAAACCTGTCTTTTGAAAAAGATAAAGAAGCGTCATCGAATCCGCTCCGCCACTTACCGCCAGCAGAAAAGTGCTTTGATCAGAATCAGTCAAAAGTTGGTTTAAAACGCCTTTAAATGTTTGTATTTTAAGCAATTTTTAAGGAATATTTAGCAAAGATAATTCTTCTGTTTAAAATGAATTCTCTATTTTTGGCTACAAATAGAATATTTATGAAACTAGGTAAGATTTTCGCCGTTGCAGTAATGGCTATTATGATGACTTCCTGTGTAAGCAGGAAACAGTTTGACGCATTGAATTTGAACTACAACCAGTGTATCACGAACGTCGGTGAAAGACAGCGTGAAATACAGGATTTGAAAGCAACGAACGCCGGTTTGTCCAGTGAAAATAATCTTTTGAAAAGCCAGAATGACGCTTTGAAATCTTCATTAGATGCCTGTCTGTCAAATTCAGGAAAAGGTTCGGCTAACATTGATAAATTAATTGGAGAAATAAACGCGTCCAATAAATATATCAAACAGCTGATTTCTACCAACTCTAAAAATGACAGTCTCAACCTGGCGCTTTCCAACAGATTGAAAAGATCTTTGGATAATGTTGCTGATAATGACGTTCAGATTAAAGTATTAAAAGGCGTGGTAATGATTTCCCTGTCTGACAAAATGCTTTACAAAACGGGTGATTACAATGTTTTACCGGCAGCTCAGGAAGTATTGGGTAAAGTAGCGAAAGTCATCAACGATTATGATAAGTATTCAGTACTGATTGAAGGTAATACCGATAATGTTCCTTTGACTTCATCCAGCGCACCAAGAGACAACTGGGATTTGTCAGCATTGAGAGCGACTTCTATGGCGAAGGTTTTACAGACCCAGTTTGGAGTTGATCCTGCAAGAATTACCGCAGGAGGACGTTCTGAGTACAATCCTAAAACTACCAACGCATCCGTTTCCGGAAGAGCAGAGAACAGAAGAACAGAGATTATCATCATGCCGAAACTTGATGAGTTTATGAAGCTGATGGATATTGCTCCAGTTAAAAACTAAGCAGATTATCTCAGAAATATTTAGCGCTGTTAGAGTTTAAAGCTTTAGCAGCGCTTTTAAATTAAAATTGAATTACCATGAGTTTTTTTGAAGAAAACTGTCCGGAAATGGACCGCTATTTAGAGAACCACGCATCCGCTGAACCTGACATTCTGAAAAGACTGCGAAGAGAAACTTTTCAGAAAACCACGCAACCTCATATGATTTCCGGTTATCAGCAAGGGCGTTTATTATCGATCTTATCCAAAATCTTGCAGCCTAAGAATATTCTGGAAATCGGGACTTTTACCGGTTATGCAACGCTTTGTCTGGCTGAAGGTTTGAGCAAGGAGGGGAAGATCACTACGCTGGACGTCAACGAAGAACTTGCTTATCTGCCTGAAAAGTATTTTGCGGAAAGTGAATTTTCGCATCAAATCGATTTTAAACTTCAGGATGCGAAAGTATTTTTAAAAGAAACAGATGAAGTTTTTGATCTGGTCTTCATCGATGCTGATAAAGAAAATTATGTTGAATATCTTAATCAGATAAAGCCCAGGCTGAAATCCGGCTCTGTAATACTTTTTGATAATGTTCTGTGGTACGGTAAAGTTTTAGAGGAAAATCCTAAACAGTTATCCACGCAAAAGATCATGGAACTGAATGATTTGGTTGCGCAGGACGAAGATTTTGAAAATCTTATTTTACCTTTGCGTGACGGAGTAAATTTAATCAGAAAGAAATAAAATTTTCAGACATCTATGGAAAAAGGAATTTGTATCGTTTCGGTTGCGCCGCTTCGGGCAGAACATTCGCATCAGTCAGAAATGGTTTCGCAGATTCTGTATGGAGAAAGCGTTGAAATACTGGAGGCTAACGGTAGTTTTTCAAAAGTCAGAATAGATTTCGACCAGTATGAAGGTTGGGTTGATACCAAACAGATTTCGGGAATTTCTGAGGAAGAAATGTCCAAACGCAAGATCTATACTGAAGTTTTTGGTGTTGAAAATTTACCTGAAGGACACACGCTGCTTTCGATCGGCAGTGAAATTCAAGGTGAGAATGATCCGATGTTTCAAGCTGCAACGCGGGAAAATATTTCCCAAACGGCAAGGCTGTTTTTAAATGTTCCGTATCTGTGGAGCGGAAGAAGTTTTTTCGGTATAGACTGCAGTGGCTTTTCACAACTGGTTTATAAAGTTTACGGTATTTCTTTGCCAAGGAATGCCTGTCACCAGGCGGATAATGGGACGGTTTTAGATTTTATTGAAGAGAGTGAACCCGGCGATCTGGCATTCTTTGAAAATGATGAAGGTAAAATATCCCACGTAGGAATTATGCTAGAAGATCAGCAGATTATCCATGCCTACGGAAAAGTAAGGATTGATACTTTAGATTCGTCAGGTATTTTTAATAAAGATTTAGGAAAACACACGCACCGGCTGCGTTTTGTGAAACGAATTCTGTAAAAAATCAAAAATGAGCAAAGTTTCCTTCTTTTTAAAAGTGATTTCTGTTTGCATCCTCGTTTTTACCTGGATCTTCACCGTTTTGAATTTTGGAAATTTGCCGGAAACGATTCCTGTCCATTATGATTTTGCCGGAAACCCTGATGGTTTTGGCTCTAAGCATACACTTTGGCTGCTAAACGGACTGATGACCGCGATGTTTCTTTTCTTATTCTACGTTTCAAAAAAACCGGATTTTCCGCTGCTGAATATTCCGCAAAACCTGAAAGATGATCCTGCGACCGCAGATTTGGTGGTGGCTGTTTTAATGATTTTTGCGATGTCTCTCTTGGGCAATATTTCGTACGAAAGTATGTTAAATGCTTTAGGTAAAACCAGCGGAATCGGCACCACAACAAATTATCTGCTAGGCGTTATTTTTATTTTCATTATTGGAATGCTGATGTATTCCTGGAGATTGTCACAAAAAAAAGGAAGCGAAGAACAAAGCCCATTTGAACATTAAATCTTTTTTAATTGAAATTCATCTACAACATATTTGTTAGTTTACTAATCTCCGCCCTGAAAGTCGGAGCCGTATTTAATTATAAATTAAAGAAAGGTTTGGCGGGAAGAAGGCAGAGCTGCGAAATTGTAAAATCTGTATTTTCTCCTGAAGACAAAGTGATCTGGATGCATGCCGCAAGCCTTGGGGAGTACGAACAGGGGCTTCCGATTCTGGAGAAACTCAAAGAAAAGTTTCCGACCCATAAAATTTTAATCACTTTTTTTTCACCGTCAGGCTACGAAAATATTATTCACAAAAACCATATTGGAGACGCGGTCTGCTATCTGCCTTTCGACACCGAACGGTGGGTGAAAGAATTTACTTCCAACTTTAAAACTGACATCTTCATCACCGTAAAATACGAGTACTGGTATAATTTACTGGCAGATTTAAAAAGTAATGGTGCCAAAATTTTTGTGGTGTCTGCACTTTTTTATGAGACTCAGGTTTTCTTTAAAGCGTACGGAAGATGGTTTGTAGAGCAGCTTGCAAAAAATGTTGACTGGTTTTTTCACCAGACCAAGCATTCCACGGCGCTGGCGAAAAGTATTGGCTTGCAGAATTCTTCAACAGCCGGAGATACGCGTTATGACAGGGTAAAACAGCTTCGGCAACGTGATAATACTGTTGAATTTATTAAAGATTTTAAGCGTGATCATAAAACTGTTGTTTTCGGAAGCTCATGGGAATCTGAAGAACGGCTTGCGGAACTTATCGTTTTAAAGGACCGCAGTGTTAAATTAATTATTGCGCCTCACGACCTGAAAAGAGTAGAACATCTGAAAAAACTGTTCCCCGGTGCCGTACTATATTCCCAAATATCCAGCGCGGAAATTCTCAGAAACTCCAATGCTCAAATTCTTATTATTGACTGTATCGGATTGCTTTCAAAACTTTATTCGTATGGCGATGTAGCCGTTGTAGGAGGTGGTTTTCATTCAAAAGGACTGCATAATATTCTGGAAGCGGCGACCTTTGGAATTCCTGTTCTCTATGGAGATCAGTATCAGAAAAATCCGGAAGCCGACGACTTAATAGCATGTCACGGAGGCAAATCTTTTGAAGACGAATTTTTCGCAGCTCCTTACATTTTAAATTTGCTGAATGATGGTGAACTGCTAAAGAAAATGAGCGAAAACGCAAGAAATTTCGTCGATTCCCAGCCGAACGCTTCAGAAATTATTTTGAGAAGGATATTGTCTTACCAAGTTACATTATAGACTTTTTCTGTTTCCAGAAATTAAAGCTTCTTATTTTTAATTAAAATTTTGTAACCTTTTTGTTTCAGGTTGACTCTATTGTAATAGAAGTCAGAATTTTTAACTAAAAATCATTCAAAATGGAAGCAATTCATCAACACTCAAGTATTCATTCCGTGTACAACACGCTGAAATCCGTTTTCGTAATCGTTCCTATCGTTGCCGGTCTGGATAAATTCACAAACATCCTTACAGACTGGAGCCAGTATCTCAACTCAACCCTTCTCCACATGTTGCCGTTTTCCGCAGGTACATTTATGATGATTGTGGGAGTAATCGAAATCGCTGCCGGCGTTCTGGTTTTTATAAAACCCAGAATCGGCGGTATGGTGGTAGCAGCATGGCTAACTTTAATTGCCGTAACTTTACTGATCGACTGGAAATTTGCAGACGTGGCCGTACGCGATTTGGTGATGGCGATTTCTGCTTTTTCCATGGCTAAACTTGCCGGAGATTACGATCACAGATGATGGAAACCCAAGAAAAATACACCGACCGAGAGTTGGTCGATAGAATTCTTAATAACGAGACCGCCCTTTTTGAACTGGTGATCAGAAGGAATAATGCATCGCTCTACCGGATTGGCATGATGTACCGCTTCAGCCATGAAGATACCCAGGATTTGATGCAGGAAACCTATATTGAAGCTTTTAAACATCTTCACCAGTTCGAAAACCGGTCTTCTTTCCGAACATGGATTTCTAAAATCATGCTTAACCTTTGTTACCGCAAAACCCAGACATGGAGGTCGAAACATGTGGAAGCGATGACGGAAAAAACCCCAGTTTCAGACATTGAAACCAACGAAACATCAGATATTGTGATGAATAAAGAACTGAATTCGGTTATCGAAAAAAGCCTGCTCAATATTCCTGAAAAGTACAGAATTGCTTTCGCCCTGAGAGAAATCAACGGACTGAGTGTTGTGGAGACCGCCAATATTCTTGAGGTAAGTGAAGGCAATGTGAAAGTTCGCGTGAACCGGGCAAAAACTTATCTTCGGAATGAGATTGAAAAATTTTATAATAAGGAAGAAATTTTCGAATTTAATCTTATTTACTGCGATGCAATGGTAGACCGGGTCATGCAGAAGATTTCAATGGTGGGCAGAGTACAGCCACAAAAATAACGGTCTGAATTTACCGAAGAAATCCCTGGCTTTTGATGTCTTTAATAATCAGATCCAAATGATCAGGAATGTGTTCACATTTCAGCCAGTTGAAATCAAAACTGTTATTAATGCAGAGTTTTTCAAGATAGATGTTTTCGTGGATCTGAAAATCAATGGCCTGCAGCAAATCATCAAATTCCATCCAATAATCTTCATCTATCTTTTTTACGGTCAGTAAAGCTTTCACAATTTTATTGATGAGATAAATATAAAGCTTGTAAACATTGTCGAATCTCTGTTGATTAAGTTTATCGTTGCTTTCTAATATTTTATTCACCAAAAATAAATGCAGAGAAATTTCCCCGAATTTATCAGTCGTAATTTTGATGTGCTCCGTTAGTTCGGCACTTATTTTCCGGATGAGTACCAAGTAATATTTTGGATTTCCGATGTATCTGGAAGCTGAAAGAACTTTTTCTTCTATATTTTCTTCCATCTGATTTCTTTTCTGATCGGTCGTTTCAGGATCAATCAGTTCGAAATACAGTTTTTTCGACAGCAGTTTATCTTTTTTCAGTAATCTGAAAATCAACCGGTCTTTTTCAATAGCCGAAAACTCGCTTAGAGCCTGCTTGAATTCTTTAGAATATTCCATCAGTTAAACAATTTTGAATATTTTATAAAACCGTTCAGCGCCCAGTTGGCGGTATAATACGCCGATTTCAAAGTAGAAAATTTCATATAATCTTTATAAACAAGATATTGGTCTTTCATGATATTGGTTTTCCTGCGGGAAATGCTTGCAGCGTGCATTCTGTATTTTGCCATGGTTTTTGGCAGTGGTTTTCCGACGGGGATTTTCTTCAGTAAATTCAGCCACATTATGTGATCTTCGCGTTTGCTGTTTTCAGGAAAAAATTCTTTTCCAACTCTTGACGAATCATACATGGAGCTCAAAAGCGAAAGTCTGCAGGTTTTGAGCAGATTGTTAAAAGTAACTTCCTTGTCCGCTTTGAAATCTTCAATTTTTGGTTGTAAATTTTCGTCACAGCGCGCATAATTGGAGTAAGCAAGTTCTGCATTTTCTTTTTTCATGAACGAAACCATTTCTTCTAAAAAATTCGGTTCCCAGAAATCATCGGCATCCAGAAAGGTAATAAATCTTCCGGTTGCGTTTTCCAGAGATAAATTTCGGGCATGTCCCGCGCCGCCATTTTTTTCTGCTACTATTAATTTAATTCTGCTGTCATTGAGTTTCTGAATCATTTCTACCGAGTCATCAGAAGAGCTGTCATCGGTAATCATCCATTCCCAGTCAAAAAATGTCTGGCTAAAGACAGAATCGATCGTCTGTTCCAAGAATTTTGATGAATTAAATACGGGAGTAATGATAGAAACTTCAGGCATCGGCTTTTTTAACTATAGTTTTTACAAATTTACAATTATTAGTTTGATTTAAAATTCATTGTAAAACCTTAAATTTGTGACTTATTTAAAAATAGAACATGTTTTACGACCATCAATCGATCGAAAAGAAGTGGCAGAAATTCTGGGAAGAAAATCAAACCTACAAAACCGAAAATAACACCGACAAACCGAAATTTTATGTTTTGGATATGTTTCCGTACCCTTCCGGAGCGGGTTTACATGTAGGTCATCCGCTGGGTTACATCGCTTCTGATATTTATGCAAGATATAAAAGACATCAGGGTTTTAATGTTTTGCATCCCGTTGGTTACGACTCTTTCGGACTACCAGCTGAACAATATGCAATACAAACCGGAACGCATCCGGCAATTACCACCGAACAGAATATCACAAGATATGAAGAGCAACTAAGAAAAATTGGTTTCTCTTTCGACTGGAGCCGTGAAGTGAGAACTTCCGATGCTTCTTATTATCAATGGACACAATGGATTTTTATTCAGCTGTTTAATTCCTGGTATAATAAATCGACGGACAAGGCAGAATCGATTGAAACTTTAATTAAATATTTCGAAGAAAATGGTTCAGCTAATTTATCGGCGGTACAGAATGATGAATTGAATTTCACTGCCGACGAATGGAAAAACGCTTCTGAACTTGATCAACAGGATATTTTACTGAATTACCGTTTGGCTTACAGAGCCGAAACTACGGTTAACTGGTGTCCGGGCTTAGGAACCGTTTTAGCCAATGATGAGGTGAAAGACGGAAAATCTGAACGCGGTGGGTTCCCGGTTTTTCAGAAAAAGATGATGCAGTGGAGCATGAGAATTACCGCTTATTCTGAAAGATTATTACAAGGTTTGAAAAAACTGGACTGGCCACAACCGCTGAAAGATTCCCAGGAATATTGGATCGGAAAATCTCAGGGGGCTCAGGTAACGTTTGACGTTGCTAATTCTGAAGAGAAAATTTCAGTTTTCACCACGCGACCTGATACCATTTTCGGAGCAACTTTTATGGTTCTCGCTCCGGAAAATCCTTTGGTTGAAAAATTTACAACTGAAGAACAGAAAGCAGAAATTGATCAGTACATTGAAGATACTTCCAAAAAAACGGAAAGAGACCGGATGACTGACGTGAAAAACGTTTCGGGTGCTTTCACCGGAAGTTATGCGGTGAATCCTTTCAATGATGAAAAAATGCCTGTTTATATTTCGGATTATGTGTTGATGGGTTACGGAACAGGTGCTGTGATGGCGGTTCCGGCACACGATGAGCGTGATCACCGTTTTGCAAAAAAATTCGGATTGAATATCGTAAAGGTGGTAGAAACCGATGAAGATATTCAGGAAAAATCTTTCGATTCCAAAGACAGTGTCTGCGTAAATTCAGATTTCCTGAACGGAATGAAATACGATGAAGCCAAAGCAAGAATTATCGAAGAGGTTGTAAATCGCGGAATTGGTCACGGAACTACAAATTATAAACAGCGTGACGCTATTTTTTCACGCCAAAGATATTGGGGCGAACCGGTTCCGGTATATTACAAAGACGGAATGCCTTATTCGCTTCCTGTTTCTGCGCTTCCTTTGGAACTGCCGGAAGTGGAAAAATATTTACCAACTGAGGACGGCGATCCGCCTTTAGGAAACGCGAAAAATTTTGCGTGGGACGAGCTTAATGGAAAGGTAGTGGCTACTGAATTAATTGACGAGAAAACTGTTTTCCCTTTGGAATTGTCGACAATGCCTGGTTGGGCCGGAAGTTCATGGTATTTTCTTAGATATATGGATCCGAAAAACCAGGAAGTTTTTGCAGATAAAAATCTTTCAGATTATTGGGGACAGGTCGATTTGTATATTGGAGGAAGCGAGCACGCGACCGGACATTTGCTGTATTCCCGTTTCTGGAATATGTTTTTGAAGGATCGTGGTTATATCAATCAGGAAGAACCTTTCCAAAAACTGATCAATCAGGGAATGATTTTGGGGATGAGTGCATTTGTTTATAGAATTGACGGAACCAATCAGTTTGTTTCTAAAAATTTAATTGAAAAATATACGACTCAGAAAATCCACGTGGATGTTTCTTTATTAAAAGGAACTTCTGATGAGTTGGATACTGAAAAATTCAAATCTTGGAGAGCTGAGTATGCGGATGCCGAATTTCTTCTGGAAGACGGAAAATACATTACCGAAAGGGAAGTGGAGAAAATGTCCAAGTCCAAATACAACGTTGTCAATCCCGATGATATCTGTGAAGAATACGGCGCAGACTGTCTGAGGCTGTATGAAATGTTCTTAGGGCCTTTGGAACAGTCGAAACCGTGGAATACCCAAGGATTGAGCGGAGTTTACGGTTTTCTGAAGAAATGCTATAACCTTTATTATAATGGAGATGATTTCGAAGTTTCGGAAGAAGAGCCAACGAAAGAGGAATATAAAATTCTTCACACCTTAATCAAGAAGGTGGTTTCAGACATTGATCAGTTCTCTTTCAATACTTCTGTTTCTTCATTTATGATTGCGGTGAACGAGTTTCAGAAACTGAAAACCAATAAAAGAAAAATTCTGGAATCGCTTGCTATTGTGGTATCTCCTTATGCGCCACACCTTTCAGAAGAGCTGTGGGAAAAGTTAGGACACCATACTTCTGTGGAGTTTGAAAAATTCCCTGCTTTTGAAGAAAAATATTTAGTGGAGGACGAAATTGAATATCCGGTAAGCTTTAATGGGAAGATGAGGTTTAAGATGGCACTTGCCGCTGATCTGACCGCTCAGCAAATCGAGGAAATCGCAATGAAAGATGTACGCGTATTACAACAACTGGCAGGAAATAATCCTAAAAAAGTTATTATAGTCCCAAAAAAAATAATTAATATTGTAGTCTGAATTGTATATCAGAAAAAGGGATTTATAAAACAATCGTAAAAAAAAGCATGTAATTTTTGTTAATTTTTAAAGGTATTTTTGAAATTGAAAATTATAACCAAAATTCAACACATAAATTACAGATAATGCAATGTTAATGAATGTTAACATGAGGAAAAAATATTTATAATGCCTTAAAATTCTTGCATTATTAAATAATTTGACTTTATTTTACACTCGAAAAATTTAAAAAAATAACAATTATAATTTAGTTTAGTATGGAAATGAATGTTTCAAACAACGAGGAGCAAGTAGTTGCTAAAAAGTTAGGGGGATTAAATCCTGCGTTAATAATTCCTATTCTTATCGTATTAGGGATTTGTATTTATTTATTTGTTTTGGGTAATCCAGGAAACTTTAAAGCGGATCCAAGGCTTAATGGTCTTTCTTCAGTAAGTTTTTCAGATTTAGAAGCGAAAGAACTTCATCCAAGCGGATTCATGGGAGTTATCTATATGGGAGGGGTTATCGTTCCTATTCTAATTTCTTTCATGATTATCGTAATTGTCTTTTCAATTGAGCGTGCACTCGTTCTAAGAAAAGCTGCAGGTAAAGGAAATGTTGATAATTTCGTATTAAATGTAAGAAGATTACTTAACCAGAATAAAGTAGATGAAGCTCTTGAAGAGTGCGACAGACAAGAAGGTTCAGTAGGAAATGTAGTAAAAGAAGGTTTAACGACCTATAAAGCTTTGGCTCATGACACTACAATGAACAAAGAGCAGAAAATGGTTGCATTGAACAAATCAATCGAAGAAGCTACAACTCTTGAAATGCCAATGTTGGAGAAAAACATGATGATTCTTTCAACTTTAGGTACAGTGGCTACGTTAGTTGCGCTATTAGGAACGGTAATCGGGATGATTAAAGCATTTAGTGCATTAGGTTCAGGTGGAGGTACACCAGATTCAGCTGCTTTATCAATCGGTATTTCTGAAGCACTTGTAAATACAGCTTTAGGTATTGGTACTTCTGCAGTAGCGATTATCCTTTATAACTATTTTACTTCTAAAATCGACGGACTTACTTTCAAAATTGACGAAATTGCAATGTCAATTCAGCAGTCTTTCGCAGAATTTCACTAAGAAATTTTGTATTGATTTTGTAAGACTGAGTTTTTAGAAATGACGTCTTAAAATGTGAAGTTTAATAAAAAAATAAAAATATAATGGCGAGAGTCAAACCAAAAAGACATAATATTAGGGTAGATATGACGGCGATGACCGATGTATCCTTCCTACTCCTTACGTTCTTTATCCTTACGGCTCAGTTTGCAAAACCTGATGTTGAGACGATAACAACGCCATCTTCTATATCTGAGAAACTTCTTCCGGATGCGAGTTTAATGACTGTGCTGAGTACAACTGACGGCAAATTCTATTTTACTCCCGTTGAAAACGGAACCGAAAGAATGCAACTGTTAGATAAGATGGGAGAGAAATATGGTCTGAAATTTACTGACAAAGAAAAAGTGGCTTTCACTAATGTACAGTCAGTAGGTGTTCCGATGAACCAGCTGAAAGGGTATTTAGATCTTTCGGATGAAGACCGTAAGGCTTACAAAAGCCCTACCGGAGTTCCGATGGACAGTACCAACAAACAGTTAATCGATTGGGTTCAGCAGAGTTTAAATGTTAACCCGGACTATAAATTGGCGATTAAAGGTGATGTGCAAACCAAATATCCGAAAGTGAAAGCTTTATTTGAAGGATTGAGAGATATTGATTTCTTGAAATTCTGGTTAATAACAAGTCAGGAAGTGGCACAATAATTAAAAAATGGCAGAAGTACAAGTAAAAGACAACAGCGGGAAAGGCGGAAAGGTACGCTCGAAAAAGCAGGCACCACACGTAGATTTAACCCCAATGGTGGATTTGGCGTTCCTTTTGATTACATTCTTTATGTTGGTTACGACTTTCAATAAACCGAATGTGATGGATTTAGGACTTCCGGCGAAACCGAAACCGGATGCACCAAAACCAAAACCTACAGAGATTGATTTATCGAACTCAATTTCAATAATCATAGGAAAAGACAATAGAATTTTCTATCATCAGTTAGATGCAGCAAGTCTTAATGACCAGACGCTTCAAGAAACTACGTTTGATAGAAATGGGATTACTAAAGTAATAGAGCAGGCAAAGGCCAGAGCTAAAGATCAAAGTAAATTTACTGTGATTATAAAGCCGACGGATGATGCAGTATATAAAAATTTCGTAGATATTCTAGACGAAATGGCAATTACAAAGAATGAAATATACGGTATTACCGATATTAAGCCTTGGGAAACTGCTGTTTATGAAAGAAAAGTGGGTGCTACTACTGCGCCTGCGGCTCCGACAAAATAGAATGAAAATTTAACAGTAAAGAAAGAATAATGGCAGAAGATAACACATACAACAGTAATCTTACTTTAGATGAAATTGTATTTGAAAATAGAAATAAGGCTTACGGCGCTTATGACTTGAGATCAAGTTACAGATCCGTGCTTACAAAAGCCTTTATTTTCGGTACGATTCTGTTTTGCGTTGCTGCGTTTACACCATTTGTGATAATGAAAATTAAACAAATGAATGCTAAAGATACGCAGGAAGTTAATGCAAAACTGATCGATATTGTACCGGAGGAAGACAAAATCATTGAACAGCCAAAAGATGAACCACCCCCACCACCGCCGCCACCAAAAGAAGAGCCGAAACAAGAGGTGATTCAGAACGTGGTTCCGGAACCGGTAAAAGCGCCGAAGGTAGAAACACCGCCGCCGCCAATTACTAAACAGCTGGAAACTACTACAGGATTGGAAAACCAGGAAGGAGTAAAAACCCCTTCTTATACACCGCCGCCGCCGCCTCCGGGCCCAAGCAAATCCACAACAGTAGAAGTGAAACCACAGGTTTCTGAAACTCAGGTTTATACGGAAGTAGAGCAGTTAGCAGAATTCCCAGGTGGAATTAACTCTTTCAGAAGTAAAGTACAGAACAGTTTTGACACCTCTGTAATGTCTGGAGACGAAGGAACTGTAAAAACTGAAATTACTTTTGTAGTGGAACGTGACGGTAGCATCACCGATGTGAAAGCTAATGGTCCTAACAAAGATTTTAACGCAGAAGCTATGAGAACAGTTAAATCTGTTAAAAATAAATGGGCACCTGCAAAAATCAACGGACAAGCTGTTCGATACCGATACAGATTACCGCTTACAATGCAGTTTGAATAATTCGATAAAACGGATTTAATACTATAAAGAGAAGCAGACGCTTCTCTTTTTTTAATTTTTTGTATTTTTGCTCATGATGTTTAACTGGTTGTCATTAGTTACAGGTTTTTTTTACATTGTTTTAGGGGTTGTTGTAATTATATATAAATTTTTTATAATTTTCCTGGAACCAAATATTGCCTATTCCTTAGGCGCATTATTAATTCTCTACGGTATATTCAGAATCGTAAGAGCTATTTATAGAATACGACAGGATAAAAATGAAGTATAGTTTTCAAATTTTCATGATAAGTTTTTTTACATTGATGATTTCATGTAAAAAAAGCGATAGGGTTGCAGATGATCCACAGCAGGGAACAATTACTATTGCGGCTGATGAATCTTTTAAAAGTGTTTCGGAAGCACTTACCGAAAGATATATGGCACTTAATCCCAATACCAAAATAAATTTGGTGATCAAAAAAGAGGATCTGGCTTTCCTCGATCTGCTTGAAAATAAAGTAAGAGTAATTGTTCTGTCCCGTGAATTAACGGATAAAGAAAAGCAGGCGTATAAACAGAAAATCGATATGGAAATGCAGCCTGCAAAATTTGCAGCTGACGCAGTGGTGTTTGTTGTTCCTAAAAACTCTTCCCGAGAGTCAATCTCCATGGACGTAATCAGAAATGAACTCAATTCTGATAGTAAAAATATTATTTTTGACGGCACGAACTCGAGTAATTTGAATTTTGTGGCTCAGAAATTCAATACAGCCCCGGCGAAACTGAAATTTTCCATTATTAGCGGAAACAAAAATATTATTGAAGAAATTAACGGCCATCCTGACAAGATAGGGGTTGTTAGCCTAAATACAATTAGTAGGCCTTATGATAAGGTGTCTCAGGAATTAAGAAATTCCGTCAAGATCCTTCCGGTGGTTTCTGAAAATATTTCTTATGCCCCCGAAATTGAAAACATTCGGAGTATGAAGTATCCTTTTACGAGGATTTTGTATTTTATTACGAATGAAGCATACTATGGGCTAGGAAATGGTCTCATCAGGTTTTCGTGTCAGCAGCTGGGTCAGATTGTAGTTGCGAAAGAAGGTCTTCAGCCTTACACCATTTTCAGAAGAGAAGTTCAGATGCGTTAATTTATTATAATTTTTTCGCTCGAATTTAGATTATGAACTTTTGGTATGGAAATTGGGATATTATTGATGTAATTATTATTAAACAAATTAAAATGAAAGATATAATGAATTTAACAAAAAAAGTTGCCTTCGGTGTTGCGGTAGGATTTTTTTCAAACTTTGCTTTTGCACAGACATTACAGGATGGTGTAGCAAATGCAGACAGTCATAAATATGCAAATGCAAAAGAGATATTCAATCAGATGATTGCAAAGTCTCCGTCAGCTGAAAATTATTTTTATTTAGGAAATTCTTACCTTACTCAGTTTGAACCGAACTTCGAGTTAGCTACAGAAAGCTTTAATAAAGGTTTAGCTGCAGATAAAAAAAGCAATTTAAATAAAATAGGTTTAGCATCTGTTAAACTCGGAAAAGGGGATAAATCTGCTGTAGCAGAGATTCAGAATATTGTTAAAGATGCGAGAGATAAAGATTCTGAGGTTCTTTACAGAGCGGCAGAAGCTTTAACACTATTTGGTGGTTCTGCAAATGCGGATTTGGCAATTGATTTCCTTAACAGAGCAGTGGAAAAATCTCAAAAAGGAGGTACACCGGCGTATTATTATTATACTTTGGGTGATGCTTACCGATTGAAATTAACTAACAATCCTCAGGTTGCAGGTTCGGCAATGACGGCTTATGACAAAGCTTTGCCTGTTGCAAAAAATAAAGCATCCGTTTATACAAGAATTGGTACACTTTGGATGCAGGCTCAGCAATGGCAGAAAGCGAAAGAAAGTATTGACCGTGCGATTGCATCTGATGCGACCTATGCTCCGGCTTATAAAGCTAAAGCAGGTTATGATATCAAATATCAGCAGAATGCATTGGCAACTCAAGATTTGCTTAATTATGCGAAATACGCCGACGAAGATCCGGATACCCAGTTAGAAATTTCTAAGTTATTCTTCACTAATGAAGATTACGCTAATTCAAAAATCTATTTAGATAAAGTTTTTGATAAGGTTAATGATCCTATTAAATATAAATTAAGAGCATATCTTTTATTTTCGGATGGCAGCTATAATGAGGCAAAATCAAGTATGGATCAGTTTATTTCAAAAGCTGAAAAAAGCAGAGTTCAGCCGGCAGATCAAGGTTTGCTAGGTTTGATTTCCGCTGGTTTGGCTCACAAAGAAACAGATGCTGCCAAAAAAGCGGCTTTATCTGCAGAAGCTCAGCAAAAAATTGCTATTGCGAAGGCAGCTAAAGATGAAACAATGAATTGGGACGCAGAGCTTTTGAAAATTAAGGGAGGCGGAGCAGTCAATCAGTCTGTGGTTGATGCTGGAGCAACAAGTCCAGAAATTGAGCAGCTTAAGAAAAAAGTTGCGGCAAATCCTCAGGATACTGATGCTTTGTTTAAATTAGCAAATGCTTATCAGGAAGCTAAAAACTGGAATGGCGCTATTCTTTCTTGGCAGAAGATGAGTGGTTTGTTGCCGGATTGGGCACCTGCTTATTACAGTCAGGGATATTCTTACCAACAAGCTGGTAATAATGAGTTGGCGAAGATGTCTTATGAAAAATACATCTCCACAGTAAAGCCTGCTGAATTGGAAGCTAACAAAGAAACGCTTTCTTACGCATACTTTGCAGTAGCGTATTTGGTAAAAGACAGCGATCCTGTAAAAGCGAAAGAATACGCAGCAAAATCAGTACAGCTGAATCCTACCTACCAGGACGCGGTAAATCTGAACAAAGCGCTGAACAAATAAAAAACAGAGTAATATTACAATCCCACTCATAAGAGTGGGATTTTTTTGTTTCGGTAAGAAGAGATTGGTTAATCTTTACCCTCC
>JAHIQD010000022.1 GCA_018902795.1 Bacteroidota bacterium
AATAATTCTTCTTTGTCGATCATAACTGTATAAAGGTTTAAAAATAGTAAAAAGTTATTTCCGAAAAATTTCTGGGCTTTGAAGGGCCCAAAATTTTTCAGAATAACTTTTCAACTTACACAGTTAGTGGGACGCTACCAAAAAAAATAAATATTTTATTTTGGAAATCAACACAGAATCTTCATGGATAGTTCATGAGGAGTTCATGAGAATGCTTTCGGAAAAAACATTTCCCGGCTGCCTGAAACCTCCAACTTTAAACATTACTTAACCTCAATCCCAACCAAACCTCTTATCTTTGTATTTCATAAAAAGTAAAAAACCATGTCAAGAAAAATTCAGATTTTATGTTTCGTTTTTCTGTCGCTGTTCAGCCTGAACGCGCAAAAAAATAAATCTTCCCAACCCGAAAGACCAAAACTCATGGTGGGTTTGGTAGTCGATCAGATGCGGTGGGATTTTTTGTACCGTTATTACGAAAAATATGGCAGTGATGGCTTTAAGCGCCTTTTAAATCAGGGATATTCGCTGAATAATGTTCATATTAATTATATTCCGACTTATACCGCAGTGGGGCATACTACCATTTATACCGGGTCAGTTCCCGCCATTCACGGAATTGCCGGGAATGACTGGTTTGATAAAGCCACAGGGAAAAATGTGTACTGCACAACGGATGATAGTGTAAAGCCCGTTGGAACGGCGGATGCTAAAGTGGGAAGCCATTCACCAAAAAATCTCTGGGCAACTACCGTGACTGATCAGCTGAGACTGGCGACGAATTTTCAGGCAAAAGTGGTGGGCGTTTCTTTAAAAGACAGAGCCTCCATTCTTCCCGCAGGACATAACCCGACCGGAGCGTATTGGTTTGATGATTCGACAGGGAATTTTGTGACGAGTTCTTATTATATGCAGGCTTTGCCAAAATGGGTGAATGATTTTAATGCACAGAAAATACCGGATGAACTGGTGAAAAACGGTTGGAATACTTTGCTTCCCATCAGCCAGTACACAGAAAGTTCTCCCGATAATTCGCCATGGGAAGGACTTTTGGGCAGTGCAAAAACACCGACTTTCCCTTACAGCAATCTTCCCGCCGATTACCAGGCCAAAAAGGATAATATCCGTTCCACCCCCTTTGGAAATACACTTACCCTGAAAATTGCCGAAGCGGCCATCAAAGGAGAAAATTTAGGTGCCGGTGCGGTGACCGATTTTCTTGCCATTAATTTAGCTTCTACCGATTATGCCGGTCATAAATTCGGACCCAATTCAATTGAAGTCGAAGATGTTTATTTAAGATTAGACCGGGATTTGGCAGAATTTTTTAAATATTTGGATCAGAATATCGGCAAAAATCAATATACGGTTTTTCTTTCTGCAGATCACGGCGGTGCACATTCTGTGGGTTTTATGCAGGAACACCAAATGCCGGCCGGATTTTATGGAGAAGATAATAAAGAGTTTAATAAAATGTTGAAAGACCGGTTTAGCGTGGATAATTTGATTGCCAAAGTGACCAATAATCAGGTGTATTTGGATGATAAAGTGATCTCTGACAATAAACTGGATTCCGAACAAGTGAAACAGGCACTCCTTGATATTTTAAATAAGGACAAATCTGTTTTATTTGCAGTGGATATGAAAAAAGCGGGTTCATCTTCTGTTCCCGAACCTCTGAAAACCCGTATTGTTAATGGATACAATTGGCAGAGATCAGGTGATATTCAGGTGATTTATCACGATTCCTGGCTGCCGGCATATTCCAAACTGGGAACCACCCACGGTGCATGGAATTCCTACGATTCGCATATTCCGTTAATTTTTATGGGTTGGGGAATTAAAAACGGGGAAAGCAACAGGGAGTATAACATGACCGATATTGCGCCCACGCTCTCGGCACTTCTGCATATTCAGTTCCCAAGCGGAAATATCGGCAACCCGATTGTCGAAGTAATTGGGAAATAAATTTCAAAAAGTATTTGGAATTAAAACGATAATGAAAACTGCCTAAGGGCAGTTTTTTTGGTGAAAAATCCGCGGAATCCTACTTTATTGGAATACTTCATTTAAGTCAAAGAAGTTTCATTTCTAAAATAGATACGCGCAGATAGCCATTTGTTTGAAACTTTCTGACCGTCAAATAAAAAAACCGCTTCAAAAGCGGTTTTCTTTATAACGTAAATTTATTTTCCTTTCTGAGGCGGATAATTCGCCATAATCTCAGCAACAATTTCCGGGATCTGTTTCTGTTTTGACTTTGGAGAATCTACCGAAATTCCGCTGCCGGTTCCCTGCCAAACCAGTTTCTGGGTTTTTGAGTCGATCAGATCAATAATCAGAGCGCCCTGGTTGTAATTGGAAGTCCAGGTTCTGTTCATCCCAACGCCCCATCCGAAAGGCCCGCCCCATCCGTACATGCCGTAAGGTCTTGAACTTTGTACATCCTGAACTTTTTTGTGGTTCGCTTTCACATTGACAATTAAATCAGGAGTTTCGGAAACATTTAAACCTTTAGTCTGCAGCTGTTTGGAAACCTCGTTCAGTACGCGGTCCTTATCAATGTCATTCAACTTAAGATCGTCGATTCTCAGTTTATAGGTTCTGTACGTGTTGAAATTTGCGGTTTCTGCGTAATCAGATTTTACCTGAAACGGACTGCAGGAAGTAAATCCTAATGTTGCAGCAGCCAAAAGAAGAAAAGCATATTTTTTGCTCATTGCTTTAAAATTTATTTTGCGGCATTCGCTGATGGTTGATTTCATTGTAATTAATTATTAAATTTTTTTAATCGGTTTTATAAAACGGTCGGTTTTTTTATCATAGCCATAGGGACAGTGCTTACAGCCACTTTTGCAGCAATAGCCGCGCTTCAGGTGGAATTTCTCTGTAAAAACCTTATAACCCTGTCCGTTATAATAAAAGTCCTCATTTTCTTTGATGGTATTTTCGCTCATGGGTTAAATCAAAACGGCTGAATATTTTATCTTTGTCAGATGATTATCGTCTGCCAGTCACTCCTCAAAAATACAAAAATTTCAGCGATCACGCTTTTCCCTTTCATCATCCTGAGGAAACCGGAGTCGCAGCAGGACAGCGTACTGATCAATCACGAAAAAATTCACCTGCGTCAGCAGCTTGAAATGCTGATTGTTTTCTTTTATCTGTGGTATGTGATAGAATATTACTACTGGTATTTCCGGCTGAAGGATTCCTTTTCAGCGTACCGATACATTTCCTTCGAGCGTGAAGCGTATGCCATGGAAAATGATTTTAATTATCTCGAAACAAGAAAATTCTGGAGTTTCCGGAAGTATATTGCTCATTAATATTTGGGCGCCTTTTCCGGCTTTCACTACTCGCTTCCCGGCTCCTGGCGTCACCGGGAGAGCTCAGACAGGCCGTTCAATCCGGGCCGCAACAAGGTAATCATAGAAAATGCAGTTTCAAAAAAACCGTAAAAACGATCCTTCATCCATCATCCTTCATCCAACATCTAAGCAGTTCTCAAAAACTTTCCCGAAATTTGCACCATGAAAATTCCCGGTATTTCAATTCCTGTCATTCAGATTCCTTTGGAGAGCAGCATCAGGCTGTTTATGAAAAGAGAAGATCTGATCCATCCGGAAATATCCGGAAACAAATACTGGAAACTCTTTTATAACATCGGTCACTATCTGGAACAGAATCCTGAAAAACCTTTTATCATTACTTTCGGTGGTGCTTTTTCCAATCACATCGCTGCGGTTTCTGCTTTGGGAAGAGATTTGGGATTAAAAACTTTGGGCATCATCCGCGGTGGGGAACTCCATGATAAATGGCAGGAAAACCCGACCCTGAAATTCGCTCAGGAAAACGGAATGGATTTCCGCTTTGTAACGAGAGCGGAATACAGAAACAAGGAATCTTTAACCCAAATTCTTGAAAATGAATTTCCCGACGCTTTAATTATTCCGGAAGGAGGAACCAACAAATCCGCTGTGGAAGGCGTTCAGCACATGCTGAATAATGAAACAAAAAGTTTTGATTATCTTTGCACCGCAGTCGGAACCGGAGGAACCGTGGCCGGCCTGTCGAAATTTGCAGAAGATCATCAGAAGGTTCTGGGTTTTAAAGCGGTAAATGATGATTCGCTGAACGACAGTGTTTTAAATCTTTCAGGAAAAAAGAATTTTGAACTCATCGACGCACATGAAGGAGGGTACGGCAAAATAACTGACGGAAATATCCGTTTTATCAATAATTTTTCCGAAATATCCGGAATTCAGCTGGATCCCGTGTACACCGGAAAAATGATGAAGAAGATTTTTGAACTGATTGAAGAAGATTTTTTTCCGGAAAACTGCAGCATTCTGGCTTTCCACACCGGAGGTCTGCAGGGAATTGACGGAGCCAACGGAATGCTGAAAAAACAGAACAGGCCGTTGATCAATGTAACAAAAAGTTGAACGAACAACAGTGTATGAAGAAAATATTTTTTACCCTTACGCTACTCATTTTATCGAAATTCCATGCACAGGGCTGGAAAAACGATGATCAGTACATCCAGAAATTTGCTTCCTATGCAGTGGAAGAGATGGAAAAATACAAAATCCCCGCGTCGATCACTTTAGCGCAGGGGCTTCTGGAAACAGGAGGCGGACAAAGCCGTCTCGCGCAGGAAGGCAAAAATCATTTCGGTATTAAATGCAAGGAAGACTGGACCGGGAAGACGATGAAACACAGCGATGACGCTCCCAACGAATGTTTCCGTGTGTATGACGATCCCCGGGAATCCTACGAAGACCACTCCAAATTCTTGGCATACAGAAAATTTTATGTCAATCTTTTCAATCTTGATATGAAAGATTATAAAGGATGGGCTCATGGTCTTAAAAAAGCAGGATATGCTACAAATCCGCGTTATGCCTACATACTGATTGATAAAATAGAAAAGTACAGACTGTACGAATTCGATAATTCCAGTTCCAGAGAAGTGCTTTATACCGTTTTGAAACTCTATCCCGGTTTACAGGACGACAGGATCTTTATGGCACAGGTGGATCAGAGCAAAGCAAGCTCGAAGCCGTTTACTTCAGGCAACGCTCATCAGCCGGCCATCTTTGCAAAACAGCAGAAACAGGATGACAGGATTAAAACCAAATCTGAAATACTGAATTCGATCCTGGTGAAAAACCATCCCAATGGCGACAGAAAATTTGTCATTATTCCGGAGGATACAGACCTGACTTCCATCTCGAAAAAATTCGGGGTTTCGGAGAGCAAACTGATGAAATGGAACGAACTGGATGGAGGACAGCTGAGAAAAAATGACGTACTTTTTCTGGAATCCAAAGCGTCGGCCGGAAATGTGGCGACTTACAAAGCGGAAGTGGGAGAGTCGATGCACGATGTTTCACAAAAATTCGGAATCAAACTGAGCAAGCTGTATTCTAAAAACCGAATGTCTTTCGGTGAACAGCCTAAAGCAGGACAGCTGATTTATCTTAAGGATAAGAAACCGCGGAGTTAGATTCACGAAAAATTTTAAAAAAAATTCAAAAATGTTATATCAGAGAAGTTCGGCTTTATTCGATGAAGCGTACCAATATATTCCGGGTGGAGTAAATTCTCCTGTCCGTGCATTCAAATCCGTTGGGGGCGTTCCGGTTTTTATGAAATCTGCCAAAGGCGCTTATATGACGGATGTAGATGATCATACCTATATCGATTACATCAATTCGTGGGGACCGGCCATCCTGGGACACACGCATCCGGAGGTTCTGGAAGCCATTAAAAAGCAGGCAGAAAACGGGTTTTCCTATGGGACACCTTCAGAACTGGAAACTGAAATCGCTAAATTAATTGTAGAAAACGTTCCGAATATCGACCAGATCCGAATGGTTTCTTCCGGTACTGAAGCCTGTATGAGTGCCATCCGCCTTGCAAGAGGTTTTACCGGAAGAGATAAATTCATCAAATTCGAAGGCTGCTATCACGGACATTCCGATTCATTTTTAATTAAAGCCGGAAGCGGGGCTGCCACTTTCGGGAATCCGAATTCTCCGGGAGTTACCGCCGGTACAGCTAAAGACACTTTGTTGGCAAGATATAATGATATTGAACAGGTGGAAGATTTGTTCCGACACAATCAGGGAGAGATTGCTGCCATTATTGTAGAACCTGTTGCAGGAAACATGGGCTGCGTATTGCCTGAAAATAATTTTCTTCAGAATTTAAGAAAACTCTGTGACGAAAACGGTGCTTTATTGATTTTTGATGAAGTGATGACCGGTTTCCGTTTAGGTTTTGGCGGAGCGCAGGAAGTTTTTAATGTGAAAGCCGACTTGGTGACTTACGGAAAAGTGATCGGCGGCGGACTTCCCGTAGGAGCTTTCGCAGGAAGAAACGAAATTATGGATCACCTTGCTCCGAAAGGTGCCGTATATCAGGCCGGAACTTTAAGCGGAAATCCGTTGGCAATGCGGGCGGGTCTGACGACGCTTGAACTGATCAGAAAAGATGAAAACTTTTATCAGAATATCAATAAAACCGCGGAAACACTCGATTTTGAAATCGGAAAGATTTTAAATGCAAAAAATATCCCACACCGGATCAACAGAAAAGGCTCCATGATGAGTGTGTTTTTTCATGTGAATGCTGTTTCCAATTTTGATGAAGCGGCGCAGGCCAATCACGCGCTGTTCAACAATTTCTTCCATCAGCTGCTTGCAAACGGAATTTATCTTCCGCCGAGTGGTTACGAAACCTGGTTTATTTCCGATGCCATTAAGGAAAAAGAAATCGACAGAACGCTGGAAGTGATTCGCAAATTTGAGTATTCATGATAGCTCAACTAATACAGTAAAATACACTTCAGCTAGCTATAGAAGGTCATGCGGAATATAAATATTGAAAGAGTTTTTAAATTATATCCTCATTGGATGTAAATAATAGGGTGTTCTGCTATTATACAGTAAAACATTTGTTTAAGAGTGCTTTTTCTCAATACATTTCTCTAGAAAGTCACTTGTAGTAATATTGAATTGAGTACAGATTTTTTGCATAAGCACAAAATCAATTTTCTTAATTCTGCCATTCTCTATTTTAGAGAGTTTACTTTGGGAGATGTGTAGGGTTTCGGTTAATTGTTCTTGTGATATCATTTTGCTTTCTCTTAATTTTTTAATTTTGAATCCCAAATCTATACTGTACATTTCCATTTATATTTTCAGTTAGTCAAGAACCTTCGTTAAAGTATCTTGATTACAAACATAAAAAATAATTTCAGATAAATTTTACGGGAATCCGTAAATAGATCTTTTTAATATCCTTTATACAAATTCATAAATGAAGGGACAAATTCACCAAAATTTCATTCCAAATGGAATAACGATTATTCCATTTGGAATAGAATAGGTAAAAATTCTTTTTTAGCTTAGCACAAGATAAACACAGTGTTTTTTTATTAACAAAATATTTTTAACTTTAAAAACTTAATTTTATGAAAAAATTAGACTTAATTCAAATGGAAAATTTAAATGGAGCGGTTATGTCTTCAGATTGTGGATGGGCTATTGCTGGATTAGTAGTAACTTTTGCAGGTTTATGTATAACAACAACACCTGTGGGAGGAGCAATTGGAGTTGCTGGAATGATTACTGCGGGAGTTGGTATGAAAGCGTGTAATTAAAAATTATATATAATATGGATTTAAAAACAAAAAAACTATTTTTCTTTATTCTTCTTGTAATTTCTGCTGTATCCTTTGGGTATAGATTATCCTTATTGACGACAGAAGATAAAAGTGTATCAAATTATGCAATACTTCTAACATTTTTTTTGGTCTGTATTATGTCTTTTTATGAATGGATAAAGATAAGAAAGCGACTAGGAGAATTTAAATAGAATTTTAATTAAGAGGTTTAAGACCTCTTTTTTGTTATATGAAAAATTTTATTTTTTACTTTATAATAGTATGTTGTAGTTTGATACTAATCGTATTAAATACAACCTATCTTGCAAGTTCCACAAAAATTTTTGATTTTCTTTCAGAGCAATATCCAAGTGAAATGGTTCAAAATTATATGGAGAGCCAAAAAAAATGGTGGTGGGTTTCTTATGCCGTAACACCTTTGCTTATTGGGATAAAAGTTTTATTGGTAGCATTTTGCTTAAACTTCATTAAACTTTTCGATTTACCCAGCTTGGAGAAAGTAGAATACAAAGACTTTTTGTTTATTGTTTTAATTGCAGAGTTTATTTTTATTATTGCAGGACTATATAAGTTTGTTAATTTCTATTGGCTGCAAACCGATTACACTTTAGAAGATTTGCAAACGTATTATCCCATTTCTTTAATCAACCTGCGAGAATATATTTCCACCGAGAAATGGCTTGCTTATCCATTACAACTGGTTAATCTTTTCGAATTGTTTTATTGGGGATTTTTGGCTTGGGGAATTACTGAACTTTCGGACAATAAGGTAAAGTTGGGGAAGTCCTTTGGGTTGGTTGCTCTAACCTATGGAACAGCTTTATTGTTTTGGGTTGGCGTTGTGAGTTTCTTGATTCTTAATGCGCAATATTAGTTATCGGTTGATGGTTGATAGTTGTAAGAAAAAACTGGATAAATGAAAAATAGGAGATTACTAAAAATATTTGCGGTTTTGATTCCTGCTGTTTTGATAGGAATATTGATTTACTTATTTGTGGGGTTTCAGAAGAAAAAAGAAAAAGTAGAAGCGTTGAAAAATATTCCTGCTTTTTCTGTAAAGGATATTAACGGAAATTCGGTAACGCAAAATGATATTCCCGAAGGCAATAAAGTATTGGTTTACTTTAATCCCGAATGTGAATACTGCCAAATGGAAATGGAAGAACTTTCGCAGATAAACGGTAAGCACAAGTATGTAAACTGGGTAATGTTTACGGACAAACCATTGGAAGAAATTAGACGGTTTGCACAAAAATATAATCTGGATAAAGCTGAAAATATCAGATGGTGCAACGATCCAAAATCGGAAGTCTATATAAATTTTGCGATGACAGGAATTCCTTATTTTTTGGGATATAATTCAGAAAATAAATTAGTGCACAGAAGCACGGGAGCAATAAAAATTGAAAAAGTTTTAGCGGATTTTGATGGAAAATAATAAAAGAATCCAAAAATCGTTTTCGCTACAAAAAGATTTAACGGACTGTGGTGTTGGTTGTTTGCAATCTTTGGTTCGTTATTATGGTGGCGATATTTCTCTGGAAACTTTGCGAGAGAAAAGTGGAACTGCAAAAACGGGAACCACGCTTTTAGGACTTTACCAATGTGCCAATGAAATAGGTTTTGAAGCCGAAGGTTGCGAAGCAGATGTTAATGCCTTGATAGAACACGGAGAGCCTGTTATTTTACACGTTATATTAGAACACAAATACGAACATTATGTGGTCTGCTATCATAGAATTGGTGCTGAAACTCATCAGTTTCTTATTGGGGATCCTGCCAAAGGCATAGAAACTTGGTCTCAGGAATATTTGGAAGAAGTTTGGAAGTCTAAAACCTGCCTCACGCTAAAACCGAAGAAAAACTTTGTGAAGGTTTCCGAAACCAAGGAAGAAAAGATAAAATGGCTGAAGGAGCTCATCAGCAAAGATAAAGAAGCTGTTTATAACATTATCGTTCTGGGTGCTATTTTTACTTTATTGGGAATGGCAATGTCGATTTTTTCTCAAAAATTAATAGACGATATTTTACCTAAAAGGAAAATCAGCGTTTTGATGCTGAGCATAGGGTTTCTTGGATTTTTGCTTCTCGGCAGAGTTGGAGTGCAAGCTTTACGAGAATTGTACATTGTAAAACAAAGCAAGGCATTTAATGAGCGCATCAATCGTAAGTTTTATTCTTCATTGCTCCATTTACCCAAATTATTTTTTGATACCCGAAAGGTTGGGGATTTTGTAGCAAGACTCAACGACACACAAAGAATACAGAATGTTATCAGAATTTTAATAACTAATACCGCAACGGATGTTTTGGGCGTTCTGATTTCTATTGGTTTTTTATTTTACTATTCCTGGAAACTGGCTTTGTTTTGCTTGTTGATTTCGCCTTTGGTTTTCTACTTGATTTTTAGGTTTAACAAAAGAATTATTGAATCTCAAAGAAATGTGATGCAGGCTTATAGCGGAAATGAAGCAAATTATATTGACAGCATTAGAGGAATTGACGTAGTAAAAGGATTCTCTAAACAAAATCTTTTTCTAAAAAGAAGCGAAGCCTTTTATGAAAATTTTCAGAATAAAATTTATGAATTAGGAAAACTCAACTTAAAAATTACTTTGTATTCTGGAATTGCATTAGTTTTTATCTTGCTCGGAATTTTAAGTTTTTCATCTTATAATGTTTTGATTGGCGAAACCAAAGTTGGTGAACTGATGGCGATTATTGGTATTGCAAGTTCGCTTTTAGCTTCAATTACTAATTTGGCCTTAGCTAGTATTCCGATTCAGGAAGCAAGAGTAGCGTTTGACAGAATGTTTGAATATTCTTCTTTGGAAAAAGAAAGAATAGAGGGAGAAAAAATAACTGAATTAAGTTCTGTTGAAATTAAAAATCTTGACTTCAGATTTAATGGAAGGAGCCGACTTTTGAATAACGTTTCGTTGAAACTTGAGAAAGGAAAAATTGTTTGTGTTTTAGGTGAAAGCGGAAGTGGAAAAACAACACTTACGGAAATTTTACAAAAGAATTATTTTGCCGAAAATGGAAACATTATCATAAATGAAAATTTAAATTTACAAGATGTTTCATTAAAAAATTGGCGGGATTTAATAAGTGTTGTCCCCCAAAATATTCAACTTTTTAATGGCAATGTTTTGGAGAATATTATTTTAGATGACCAACTTGATGACCAAAAGTTGCAAAATATTGTTTCTTTAGGTTTTGATAAGTTTATCAATTCTTTACCACAAGGATTTATGACTTTGGTTGGAGAAGAAGGCATTAATTTATCTGGCGGCCAAAAACAATTATTGGGTTGGATGCGAGCTTTGTATCACAATCCAAAATTTTTAATTTTGGATGAGCCGACTTCATCCCTTGATATTGTAAATCGTACTTTTATTTATAATCTTATTCAATTACTAAAGAAAGATTGCATTATATTTATCATTAGTCATCATTCTGAAGATGTGGCAAAAATCGCGGACGAAATTTTTGTTTTGGAGAAGTCGCAAATATCTAAACAAGTATCTGCATTTTCATAATTGATGATAACGGAATTTACCTTCCGCCGAGCGGTTACGAAATCTGGTTTATTTCCGATGCCATTAAGGAAAAAGAAATCGACAGAACTTTGGAAGTCATCAGAAAATTTGAATATTCTTAAAAATAAAAAAATCCAACTTATACATGAGTTGGATATTTTTTTGGAGTTTTTCAGGAAAGTGCTTTCCCAATCGTTTATTGAAGGATTAAATTCTTGCTCTGTCATACTGATGCGGAAAGAAACAGTGTTCCTTGGTTTCAAAGGAATGCTGTATCGCCAGATATGGATTTCTAAGAATTTCCCTGGCAACAAAGATTAAGTCTGCATCGCCGTTCTGAAGGATTTTCTCCGCCTGTTCCGCGGTTTTAATTAAACCGACAGCGCCCGTGGCGATATCCGCTTCTTTTTTAATCGTGGATGCTAAAGGAACCTGGTAGCCATCGAACAAGGTGATTTTCACTCCGTGAATATTTCCGCCACTCGATACATCGAGTAAATTAACGTTGTTCGCTTTTAAGATTTTCGCCAGTGCCACACTTTCGTCCAGATGCCAGCCGTTTTCGGCATATTCGGTCCCGGAAATTCTTACAAACAAAGGGTGGTTTTCATCCAGAACTTCATTCACCGCTTCAACGGTTTCCAGTAAAAACCGGATTCTGTTTTCGAAACTTCCGCCGTATTCGTCAGTTCTTTTATTGGATAACGGTGAAAGAAACTGATGAAGGAGATAACCGTGCGCTGCATGAATCTCAATCAGATCGAAACCTGCGCCGACCGCTCTTTTCGCCGCTTCTTTAAAATGCTGAACCAAATTTTTAATTTCCTCCACCGTTAATTCATGAGGAATTCTTTCACTTTCTTCGTAAGGAATCGGTGAAGGGGCAACCGTTTCCCAGCCTTCTTCCAGAGAAATCTGTTTGCCGTTCCAGGTGGATGCTTTTCTTCCCGCATGCGCAAGCTGAATCCCAATTTTGCTCTCAGAATTTTCGTGGACGAATTTCACGATTTTGGAAAGCGCTTCCGCCTGTTCATCATTCCAGATGCCCATGCATTTGTTGGTAATTCGGCCTTCAGGCACTACGCCGGTTGCTTCCACGATGATTAAACCGGTGCCTCCCTGGGCACGGCTTCCGTAATGAAGCAGGTGAAAATCATTGGCAACGCCGTTTTCGGAGGAGTACATGCACATGGGGGACATTACCCAGCGGTTTTTCAGTTCGAGGTTTCTGAATTGTATTGGACTGTAAAGCATATGATATTAAATTTTTTAAAACAGTTCAAAGGTAAGGAATCAGCGTCAGTCTCTTGCTCAGGTTCTTCATAGATTTGAAATCATGACTATAGACAGAATTAAAAAAGAGGTTTCCCTAAAGAAACCTCTTATGATAATATCGCAATCTTTTATGCAGGCAAGGGGTTCATTTCGCGATCCCAGAACCGGTGCAGGATAATAGAGCCGGCAAACAGCTTAATATCGCCGTCGGTCACGATTCCGTCTGCGGGAAGGGTGAGGCCACGGACTGCTTTTTCTAAAAGTTCCACGCCGTTATCGTCTGTACCGAAAGGTTTACAATGCTTGTAGGCTTCTGCAATGAAATGAAGCGCACCTGCATGTTCCATCAGGGTATTAACACTCTCGCCTCCCGGAATATAGATGGCATCAAACATTACCGAAGCAGCCGTCAGCAGGCTGTCATCTACCGGATATTGGTCACCTGACTGAGTGGTAACAAAACCATGTCTCGGAGCAATAATCTGTACGATGGCATCCATTTCACACAGCTCTTTTTTAACCCTGGAAAATGCATCATCGTTCACTCCGTCTGCAGTGAGGATGGCTATTCTCCGCGCTTTGATATTGGTCGGGAGTTTATTCGCCATGCTCACTGACGGTGCTTCACTGATAGGAAGCTCCACTTTTAAGGAGTGGTAGTCGGACGGATTTCCGTCGGCAGGAATACTTCCGGTAATCGGCTGAGGCAAACGTTCAGGAACAAGTCCCAAATGATGAGCCACCTGGTTAGCGAGATCTTCATCCACTTCAAGCAGCATGTTCACCATTCTCTGCCTGATCGGCACCCGCTGAACTTTTCCAAGTTCGAAAGAGAATGCGTTCTGGATGTGGCGCTTTTCGTGCAGCGTCATGCTGTTATAAAACAGGGCAGGCTGGCTGAAATGATCGAAGAAACTTTTGCTTCTTTTTCTGATTTTGGAAGAATCGATGCGTTCTTCAAACGACGCAAACCCTCCCTCTTTAATCATGGCTTGAAACGGACATCCCTGAGCCATGGAATTAGGATGGTAAGAAACTTTTCCTTTCGGAATCTGCATACGGTGAATCCCGTCCCGCTGGTTATTGGTTACATCAGGGATAGACCTGTTGATTGGAATTTCATGGAAGTTCGGTCCGCCAAGCCTTGAAAGCTGGGTGTCGGTATAGGAGAACAATCTTCCCTGTAAAAGCGGGTCATTGGTGAAATCAATGCCCGGAACTACATGCCCCGGATGGAAAGCCACCTGTTCTGTTTCTGCGAAGAAATTGTCCGGATTCCGGTTTAAAGTCATCTTCCCGATAATTTCGACAGGAACCATCTCTTCCGGAATCATTTTCGTCGGATCCAGCAGGTCGAAAGGAAATTGGTGTTCATCTTCCTGCGGAATGATCTGTACACCAAGTTCCCATTCAGGATACATTCCTTTTTCAATCGCATCCCAAAGGTCGCGGCGGTGGAAATCGGTATCTTTTCCGGCAAGTCTCTGTGCTTCATCCCATGCAAGACCTAAAACGCCCTGCAGCGGTTTCCAGTGGAATTTGACGAAATGCGACTGGCCTTCATCATTAATAAATCTGAAGGTATGGATTCCAAAACCTTCCATCGCACGAAGCGTTCTTGGAATCGCCCTGTCGCTCATGAGCCACATGATATTGTGCATGGCTTCGGGCATTAAAGAGATGAAATCCCAAAATGTATCGTGTGCAGAAGCTGCCTGCGGAATTTCGTTGTCTGGTTCAGGCTTTACCGCGTGAACGAGATCCGGAAATTTCATGGCATCCTGAATAAAAAATACAGGGGTATTATTCCCGACAAGATCATAATTGCCTTCCTGGGTATAAAATTTTACCGCGAAACCACGGATGTCTCTCGGCAGATCTGTAGAACCTCTGCTGCCCGCCACGGTGGAGAACCTTACGAAAACTGGTGTTTTGACTGAGGTGTCATTGAGGAATTTGGCCTTGGTATATTTCCCCATCGGTTTGTAGAGTTCGAAAACGCCGTGTGCGCCGGATCCTCTCGCATGAACAATCCTTTCCGGAATTCTTTCATGGTCAAAATGGGTCATTTTTTCGCGGAAGATAAAATCTTCAAGAAGAGACGGTCCGCGGTCACCCGCTTTCAGGGAGTTCTGATCATCATTAATCTTGATCCCCTGATTGGTTGTCATCATTTCGCCGTGATCATCATTTTTGTATTTTCCGAGCTGTTCTATCTTTGGATTGGCCCCGTTATCGAAAGGCTCCTGTTCGTTTACTTTCATAATGTTTAGGTTATTGAGTTATTTTTATACCGCCTTAAAGTCTTTGGACTGGTGTTTTCCGCCTGCAGCCTGAGAATTGAGCTCAGTGTCTGCGATGACAGTAAGGACACTGTCAGATTTTTTTTCTTCGCCTAAAGTGCGCAGGAGCAAGTCAAGAACTTCCTTTTCATTTAAGATTTTAGCATGTGCGGCTAAGGTGCCATAAGCAGCCATCTCATAATGCTCTACTTTTTGTGAACTTCCGATAATGGCGGCGTCCCTCACCGGGCCTTCAGCAGCATTTCCGACGGTTTCTCTTCCCTCAGCAAGAATTCCTTCAATGGCCAGGCATTTTTTTGCTTCGGCTTTCATTCCGAGGTGGCCAAAAGCTTCCTCCAGTCTTACCACCTGCATTTTGGTCTGGGCAAGATGATCTTTGATGGCGGTTTTAAGTTTGGTATTGCTGGCTTGGTCGTACATTTCGGGCAATGCTTTTACCAGTGCGTTTTCGGCATAATAGATGTCTTTGAGCCCTTCTGTAAAAAGGTCTCTAAGCCCATTCGCCGTTTGTTGCTTCTCTGCTTTCGGAGATGATTTTTTTTTGGTTTCCATTTGTAATTAATATTTAATGTTAGTGATTGCAGCTGTAGGAGATCCGTTGAAGACAGAATAAAGTTTTTATTCTTCCGGAGTATTTAAATTGGGTGCCCCAGATGAATCCAATTTCTAAACCAAACAAAAATATCAGACTGTTAAAATTTACTTAACGTACAGATTTTCTGGTAGTATAAACGAAGTGTAAGCATTTTAAATTTGCCCACCGGGAATTGAAAAATAAGACTTATCTTTACTCCCCAATTTTTTTTAATGGAAAAAGAATTTAAAATTACTTTTGAAGCGATCAGCAATTACGACAGTCTTGATGATACCGAAAAAAAACTTTTCGATGCAGCGAAAAAAATTCGTGAAAATGCATACGCAGCATATTCCCACTTTCATGTAGGTTGTGCCATTTTATTAGAGAACGGCGAGATCATTACCGGAAGCAATCAGGAAAATGCAGCTTATCCTTCAGGGCTTTGCGCTGAAAGAACAACCATTTTCTGGACCGCTGCCAATTTCCCGGATGTGAAAATAAAGAAGCTCTTCGTGATCGGAGCACCTAAAGACGCAGTTTCTTCAACTCCAATTCCACCGTGCGGTGCCTGCCGTCAGTCGATTCTGGAATATGAAGCGAAGCAGAAAGAGGGGATTGAAATTTATTTTGCCTCCTTGGACGGCGAAATTTACAAAACCAGATCCATCCGCGATTTGCTACCGTTTTCGTTTGATTCTTCTTATCTTTAATAGTGTATTTAACGGCGTTGTCAAAAACTTTAATTTGAGTACCACCTTAAACTGATTTTACGGTTTTTAACATCGGTCTGCCTGATGAGCAGAATTGTGAAACTAAGCAGCCACTGAAGTTATTTTTTTTAAAATTTCAACTGAACGATCATGAGAATTGCAGCAATCGATATAGGAAGTAATGCCGCCAGGCTTTTAATCAACGAGGTTTCGGAACACAAGAAAGGGAAGCCCGAATTTATGAAGCTTAATCTTCTGCGGATTCCGCTACGCCTCGGAATGGATGTTTTCAGCACCGGTGAAATAGGTCCGGAGAGAGAAAAAATGGTCCTCGATTCGATGAAAGTTTTCAGCGATCTGATGAAAATTTATAAAGTGGAACATTACCGCGCGTGCGCGACCAGTGCGATGCGTGATGCAAAAAACGGTGCAGAGATCATCCGGGAAGTAAAAAACACTTCCGGAATTGATATTGAAATAATTTCCGGCGATGAAGAAGCGACATTAATTTACGAAAACCACGTGGCGGAAGGACTTGACAAAGATTTTGCCTATCTCTATATCGATGTGGGCGGCGGTTCTACAGAACTTACTTTCTACGAAAACGGTAAAATGAGTTATGAAAATTCTTTCAACATCGGCACGATCCGTCTGATGAATGGTCTGGTGACGGATGACCTCTGGAAAGAAATGAAAGAAGAAATCCGGAAAAACATCAACAGTAAAAAACCTGTAGTGGCCATTGGATCCGGAGGAAACATCAATAAAGTATTTTCGATGAGCAAAACGAAGGACGGGAAACCAATGTCTACGGCGTACCTGAAAAAATATTATAAGGAGATGAACGAGCTGACGGTGGCCGAAAGAATGAGCAAATTCGGGCTTCGCGAGGACCGCGCTGATGTGCTGGTTCCGGCTTTGGAAATATTTAATAATGTGATGAACTGGGGCGATATCAATAAAATATTTGTTCCCAAAATTTCCGTTGCGGATGGTTTGATTCACAGTATTTATGACGGTTTGCAGAAGAAAAAGTAAGAATTATTCTTCATCGTTATAACCAAAATCGATTTCATCATCATCTTCATCCAAAAAATCGAGTTCGTCATCACGCTGCACATAATCCTGCGGAATACCCGGCGGATTAAAAAGTCCCCATTCATCCACGATGAAATGTTTTGGATTAAAGCCGGCTACCCATTCTCTGAACAGCAGACGGAATTCTTCAATCTGTCTTCTCACAATTAAGTAATAATCGGCTTCATCAAAACCAAACGCGGTTAAACTGTGATAACTGATCATGAGTTCTCTGGCGCATTTTCTGATGATGGCGGCGTTTTCCATCTTGATATCCCAGAGGTTTACTGCTTCTGCACCTGAAATTTTTGCCTGAATGACTAAAGTGTTTTCAAGAAGATGAATTTTGGTATGCTGCAGATAATCGTTGTCTTCGGGAATTAAATCGCAAATCGTTCCCACCGTTTGAGAAATCTCTTCCGCTTTTTTGTACAGAGGCATCTCGTGCAGTTTTTTTCTCATGGCTTAGAATTTAACCTCTAAGTTAAGAATTTTGCAGATACTCAGACACCTGATCATGCTATCGCTTCCCTAATTCAATCACTTCCAGATTTTCAATTTTATCCTGAGTAATCTCAAACCGCATCATGGTGCGCATTTTATGCCAGCCTTCTTTTCCGCAGGCTCCCGGATTCAGATGGAGCAAACTGTTTTTCTGATCGTACATCGCTTTCAGGATATGCGAATGTCCGGAAATAAAAAGTTTGGGCGGATTTTCTGTAATTTCTTTTTTTGCCAAAGGCGAATATTTGCCGGGATAACCTCCGATATGAATCATCAGAACTTCTACACTTTCACACGTAAAACGCAAAACTTCCGGGAAAATTTTTCTTACTTTTTCCCCGTCGATGTTTCCGTAAACGCCGCGTAAGGTAGTAATCTTTTCCAGTTCCTCAATCACAGCCGGATTTCCGAAATCTCCGCAATGCCAAATTTCATCGGCCTGTTTTGCATATTCCAGAATTCGTTCGTCGATATAGGAATGAGAATCGGAGAGGAGCAGAATCTTTTTCATAGAAGGCAAATTACTCGAATTTTCTTGAATTTTACGGATTAAATTTTAGAAATTTGCAGCAATGAGATATTTCATAGAGTTTTCCTATAACGGCAAAAATTATTTCGGCTACCAGATACAGCCCAACGAAATTTCTGTTCAGGAGGAACTGGAAAAAGCGCTTTCAACAATACTTCGTGAAGAAATTAAAACAACCGGTGCAGGAAGAACCGATACCGGCGTTCATGCAAAAAAGATGTTTGCACATTTTGATACTGATTTAAATTTAGATCAAAATCTTACGCATAAACTCAACAGTTTTCTTTCGCCTGATATTGCTGTAAAAAGGATTTTTGAAGTGAAAGAAGATTTCCACGCAAGATTCAATGCCACGTACCGGACGTATGAATACTATATTTCATCAGAGAAAAATCCGTTTACCCAGGATTCTTCGTGGCAGATGTGGAGAAGGAAGCTGGATATTGATAAAATGAACGAAGCGTGTAAAATTCTTTTCGAATATGAAGATTTCACGAGTTTCGCCAAACTTCACACGGATAATAAAACCAATAACTGTAAAATTTACAAAGCCTTTTGGGAACAGAACGGTTCTGAACTGAAATTTACCGTTTCTGCCGACCGTTTTTTAAGAAATATGGTGCGTGCTATTGTAGGAACGATGGTGGAAATTGGGAACGGGAAAATTCAGCCTGAAGAATTAAGAAAGATCATTGAAAAAAAAGACCGAAATTCGGCAGGAACTTCCGCACCGGCGCAAGGTCTGTTTTTAGTGGATGTAGGATATAATTTTTAAAACTAATATATGATTGGAATCTTTATTTTAATAGCAGCGTACAGATATTATGCTTCTCTGGCCGAAAAGTTTGGGAAAATAAAATGGCAGTACGGTCTTTTGGCGATTGGGGTGTATCTGGGAACGCAGCTGCTTTTCGGTTTGTTTTACGGAATCTATATTGCAGTAACAGACCCGGATCTGATCGATGAGATTAATTATACAGGATTTTCCGGAGTGAATTTTATCAGCTGGGTACTGTCAATTGCTGCAGTGTATGGGATTTATAAATTTTTAGAAAACAGATTTCTGAAAGAAGGCCTGAAAAATCCTGCGGTTGAAATTCAGGAAATCGGAAAGAAAGAGGATTAAAATATGAAGAAACAAAGCACCTGGGATATTATCAAGAGACTCTTCACCATCGGGATGAAATTCCGGTCATGGTTTATCGTCACCCTGATTATTTCAATTCTTTTATCGGTAATTTCTACCTACCGTCCGTATCTCACGATGCAGATCGTAGACAGCGACATCATCAAGCTGCGCGATAAAGCGTCGATGATGAAACACATCTATATTCTGGTGGCTTTGGTTTTCGGGGAAACCATTCTGAATTTTTTTCTTGTGTATTTTTCCAACTATATTTCTCAGAATGTCATCCGCGATATCCGTGAAAAACTGTACCACAAACTCATTTATTTCCGGACCTCTTTTTTTGATAAAACTGCAATCGGGCAGCTGGTAACAAGAGCGGTGGGTGATGTGGAAACTATCGCAACCGTATACACTGACGGATTTCTGATGGTTTTCGGAGATATTTTGAGGATCGTATTTGTGCTTGTCATGATGTTTCAGGTGGATGTGCATTTAAGTTACATCTCTTTGGCAATACTTCCTCTGATGGTGGTGATTACAAGATTTTTCCAGAAAAGATTAAGAAAAGCGTTCAATGATGAAAGAACATGGACTTCCAATCAGAATTCTTTCGTTCAGGAAAGGCTTTCAGGAATGTCGATCATTCAGGTTTTCAACAGACAGAAAGCCGAGTTCCAGAAATTCGATGACATTAATATTACCTTAAAAGCAGCTTTGCTGAGAACGGTTTTTATATTCTCCTTATTTTTTCCTGTCGTAGAGCTTATTTCTTCGCTGTTCATTGGATTTGTTCTGTTTTATGGCGGCTATATTACCATTTCGGCGGGAGTAGTAATTGCGTTCATTCAGTATATCTCAATGCTGATCCGTCCGCTGAGGCAAATTGCTGACCGGTTTAATAATATCCAGCGGGGAATTGTTGGTGCAGAAAGGGTATTGGGAGTGATGGATGAAGATTTTTCTTTACCCAATAACGGGAAAGTCGTTAAGAATCATTTCGACGGAAAAATTGAATTTAAAGACGTGAAATTTTCCTACGATGATAAGCAGGAAGTTTTACAGGGCATCAGTTTTAAAGTGAATCCTGGCGAAACCGTAGCGATTGTCGGAGCAACCGGCGCCGGAAAATCAACAATAATCAGTTTAATTACGCGGCTTTACGATATTAATTCCGGTAAGATTCTGTTGGATGATGTCGCGCTGAAAGATTATGAACTCTACAATCTCAGAAGTCATATCGGGGTGGTTTTGCAGGATGTATTCCTTTTCCACGGAAGTATTTTTGAGAATCTTGCGTTTGGAGATGAATCGGTGACTTTAGAAAAAATAAGAAGCATTGCAAAAGAGATTGAAGTGGATGATTTCATCATGAGTCTTCCCGGTGGATACGATTATGTAGTGCGTGAAAGAGGTTCATCCATTTCTTTAGGGCAAAGGCAGTTATTATCATTTTTGAGAGCTTATCTTTCTGATCCGAAAATTCTGATTCTCGATGAAGCTACTTCTTCCATCGATCACGAAAGTGAAAAACTCATCCAAAGAGCGACGGAGAAAATCACCAGAAACAGAACTTCCATTATTATTGCACACCGGCTTTCAACGATTGAAAAAGCCGATAAAATCATCGTGATGGAACACGGGAAAATTGTGGAAGAAGGAAAGCACATGGAACTTCTGAACAAAAACGGGTATTACGCAACTTTATACAAAGCGCAACTGAAACATGAAGTGGAAGAAAGTGAATAGCTTTTCGCAGGAAGTTCTGTATTAAATAAAAAAGGAATTAAAAATTAGAGCGGGCTTTAGCCCGCTCTAAAAGTTTATAAAAATTTAACCTCATTATTTTTGAGATATAGGATGAACGAAATCAATTTCCAACCACCGTTTTTGCCGTAACAAATTCTTTTAGGGCAATCATTGAAAGTTCCGTTCCGTAACCTGAGGATTTAGCGCCGCCAAAAGGAAGCCGCGGATCAGAGCTTGTTTCTTTATTGAGACTTACCGTTCCGGATTCCAGATTTTCGATAAAGAACTGCTGTCTTTTTTTGTTTTTTGTCCACACTGCATTGGCCAGACCGAAAGGAATATCATTAGCCAATTTCAGGGCGTCTTCATCATTTTTTGCAATCATCACCATTCCGAGCGGACCGAAAAGTTCTTCCCGAAGAATGGGATTGCCGGTTTTTACTTTAATTAATCCCGGTTTGAATTGGGTGTCCGAAATTCTTTCAAGCGGTAAAATAATTTCTGCGCCGTTTTTTACCGCTTTTTTATATTGCTTTTCCAGTTCATCAGCCAAATCCGGACGCGCCATTCCGCTAAGATTGGTTTCTTTTTTCATGGGATTTCCGGGTACAAATTTCTGATATTCTTTGATGAAAACCGGCAGGAACTCTTTTTCAATATTTTTCTGAATGATGAATCTTTTGCCTGCGTTACAAGCCTGTCCGCAATTGGCTAGCCGCGCTTTCGCACCGCTTTCTGCAGCTTTCTTAAAATTCGCATCATCCAGAACAATAAAGGCATCGCTTCCACCAAGTTCCAGCAAAGATTTCTTAATGTTTTTCCCGGCAATCGAAGCCACTTCTGCGCCGGCTTTTTCGCTTCCCGTTAGGCTCACGCCTTTAATGATTGGATTTTCTAAAACTGATTTCACTTCAGCATGTCCGATTTCCAGATTCTGAAAAACACCTTTCGGGAAACCGGCATCAAGAAATACCTTTTCAATCATTTTCCCGCTTCCAAAACAAATCGAAGCATGTTTCAGAACCACCGTATTTCCTGCCAGAATAGCCGGAACCGCAAACCTCAGAACCTGCCAGAACGGAAAATTCCAGGGCATCACCCCCAAAATTACTCCGAGGGGAACATAATGGATTTCGGAAACTCTGAATTCAGTTTTTATTTTTTCCGGTTTCAGGATGTTTTCAGCTTCTGCATAATACCGCGCCATCAAGGCACATTTTTTTATTTCGGCAACGGATTGAGAAATGGGTTTGTTCATTTCTCTGGTAATGTTTTTTCCGAACTTTTCAGCATCCTTTTCTAAAAGGGCAGCTAATTTTAATAACAGTTTCTGTTTTTGAGGAAAGGGAATTTTCCGCCATTCTTCAAAGGTTTGGTGAGCTGTTGCCAGTTTATTGTTGAAGTTCATTCTTTAATTTATTAAGGAGTAATTAAATGGTGAAAACGAAACTCGGTGTCGAGGTTGCGCTTTTAATTAAAACAAAGATACTAAAAGAAGCAAAAATACTTAATCACATTATATATATGAGTATAGAATTTTAAAACAGAATGCCTCTCCTCAGGAATGTTTTCTGACCATCGTCTTTAAAGATTTTATTGAATGGACGGGCATAAGATTTTAATTAAATTCTTTTGAAAGATTTGAGGTTCTGATATTTTTAAGTAATTTTGAAAAACTAAAATTTATAAAAATGAACACACCGTCTGAATTAAAGTACACCAAGGACCACGAATGGGTTAGGATTGAAGGAAACATCGCTACAATAGGCATTACAGATTTCGCACAGGGCGAATTGGGAGATATTGTTTTTGTGGATGTGGACTCTGTAGATGACGAACTTGCATCAGGAGATGTTTTCGGAAGTGTAGAAGCGGTGAAAACTGTTTCTGATCTTTTCTTACCGCTGACGGGAAAAGTGACTGAATTTAATTCAGATCTGGAAGACCAGCCGGAATTGCTCAATACAGATCCTTACGGTAAAGGATGGATTATTAAACTGGAGATCGGAGAAGATGCAGAAGTGGCAGAACTTCTTTCCGCAGAGCAATACCAGGAATCTCTTGGATAAAATATCAAAAATATTTATTAAGATTTTGCCCATTTATTGGGCATTTCTTACTTTTATGCTCCTCAGGCCGGGCGTGGAAAATATGGAGTATCCCTTCATGTTCAATGGAATTGATAAAGTTTTGCATCTGAGTATCTTCACCATGCTGGGGTTTTGTTTTATGGCTGCCTTGCCTAAAATAAAATTCAGCTATTATATACAGATCATGCTCATTTACTCGATTCTGACAGAAATTTTGCAGGACGAAATGAAACTGGGCAGATCACTCGAAGGGCTGGATCTGGCTGCAGACACCGCCGGAGTATTAATAGGATACTTCCTTTTCCGCAAAATCAGAAATCTGAAATTCTAAACATAATTCTTATCTATATACAATCCCACTCTTAAAGAGTGGGATTTTTATGTTGCAGCAAGAGGGGAACTGCTGTGCTGGGAGCTTAGGCCCCTCTTTCCAATGCGGTCTCTTTGATATTTTCCTTTCATGAGGACAAACTTCAAAAAGGATTTGCGCTGCAATGGGCCCGGTAAATAATGCCTTCTCTTCATTGAAGGAAGAAGCCTTTTAGAAATTTTTCTTTCACACAATCAGCGAGTTGGGGTATTTGATTAAAATTACTTCGGATAATATTTGGAAAACGGCTGAAAGTGGGTATCTTTGCAATCCCAAATCGAGAGAGGCGGGAGCGGAGTAGAAGA
>JAHIQD010000023.1 GCA_018902795.1 Bacteroidota bacterium
ACTTACTTTTTGTCTTGACACAAAAAGTAAGCAAAAAGGTCAAGACTGGATCTTTTTGCTAAAAAATTCAATTATTTCTAACAAAATCCCCAAAACTCGGGCGGAAAGTTTAGTTTCGCTTCAATTATAAATTTTTGCCGCCACTCAAACAGTGGGGATTTTTATCTCGGAATAGTTGAAGGGTTGAATGAGAAATAATTGTAATTTTTCTTAACGCAAAAATCTCCTAGGTCGGGTCTGGGGAAGCGGTGGTAAAGATTCCCGACGGAGAGTGCCAGAAAGACTGTCTGTTTTTAATCTTTTTAGTTGTTTTTCTTTAAGTTCTTTTGTCTTGAAACAAACGGTACTGTGTTAATTTCCAAATATTTTTCGATATTTGTTTAAACTATTTTAAGGAGAGCTTTATGTTCATCCTGTGTAGGCAGGCGCAATCCTGTCTACTTTTTTTTGCTCATAAGATGAATCAAACTCTTCATCGCTTTTCCATAGGATATACATTAAGATTAATAACTTTCTAGCCACAGCTGTTACTGCTATCTTTTTTGCTGGCTTTCTGTCCTTCAAATTATTGTAAAAATCTTTCATTACTGGATTAAATCTACTGGCACACAAAGCGGGCATATATAATGCATAACGGATAAAACTATTTCCTTTTTTGGAGATTCTTGTTTTACCTATTCGGTTACCAGATTGATTTTGCTGAATATCTAATCCTGCATAACTCGCCAATTGTCTTGTGTTCGTTATTAGAGCGAAGGCATTGGTTTCCGCTATGATGCACACTACTGTTATAAAACTTACTCCGGGTATAGTGCAAATCTTTTGAATTTTCTCATAAAACTCAGAATCGGACATAACTAACATTCTTAATTCTGCCTCTACTTCCAAGCCCTGGGCTTCAAGTAAAGCGAGTTGCTTTTTCATCCTTTTTTCTGTTGAAGAAGGACATCCGTGGCTATGATGGCGTGCGTGTAATTGATTTTTAATTTGGTTGATTTTATACTTTAATTCACGATATTCACGACTGAAAAACTTTAATTCCCGCATGATTTTACTCGGCATGTTCCAATGAGTTAATTTTCTTTCTAATCCTAACTTGCATAGAACCTCAGAATCCTTCTGATCCGTCTTGGTCTTTACATTTAAACTCTTGGAGTAATGCTTAACCATGTTAGGGAGTAAAACTGATAAATTGCAATCATGCTCGCTTAAATAATACGCCAAGTGCTCATAATAAACTCCTGTTGCCTCCATTACAAAGATTAATTCCGCCAAAACTTTCTGTTGATTTGTCCATTTCAAAAGTTCTTTAAAACCCTCACGGTTATTGCCAAACTTTTTACTCTTTCCAATTTTGTGATTCTGAAAACCATCTGAAGTTGCGAAACAGCAATCTAAAAAGTCCATTGACACGTCAATCCCTACACAATGTTTCTCCATAATTTTTTAATTTTAATTGGAAAAAAGCCACAGTTCCTTTTAATCTTTTCTCGCATTTATACGGGATGCATTAAACTCCCTAAGTACTGTTCAGATTCGGAGAAACTTTGAGACAGAGAATCTTTCTTTTTACGGTATATTAAACTTAATTACCTGACACAAAATATTTCTTCTGTCTCTTAGCTTTATTCTCCAAAGTAACTGATATTTATACTATTGCAAACATACGAGAACCAAAAGTTCAAGACTGGATCTTTTTGCCTCATTGTTATTTATATTTTAATGGAATCGGCGAACCTCCTTCGTCGGTTTGCTAAAAAATTGATATTTGTTCTATGAAATTAACTCCCTTCGGTCGTTGAACCACTGCGTTGGGTTTCCCCAAATTGACTCCTTTCAGTCGTCGAACCACTTCGTTAGGTTTCGGGCGGAAAGTAAATAAGCTTTTGTGTATATAATTTTTTGCCGCCACTCAAACACTGGGGATTTTTATGCAGTTCATCATTAGAAATTACGTTCATGAAGAAATATCAATTTGCCTCCATTTCTTTCTTTATAATAGGAGTCGGCGATCCGCTCGAAGCGGATTTCTTAACGCAAAAATCTCCTAGGTCGGTGGTTTTGACGAAGTGAGCGATGGTTAACCGAAAAAAATGTAATCAGGACAATTTGCGAGAGATTAATTCCTGTCCTTAATTTAGTTATTCTTGCCCTTATGTACCGGAATATGGATTCATGAGCCGGTCGAGGGGCGACTTCACGGCGCTGGTGTTCCGGTCGGTGACGTGGGTATATGCGAGGGTGGTTTTCATGTCCTGATGTCCCATGAGTTTCTGAATAAGGGTGATATCAGTGCCGCACTGCAACAAATGGGTCGCATAGCTGTGGCGCAGGGAATGGATTCCGACTGTTTTGATGATCCCTGCCTTATTCATTGCCGTCTTAAAAACATTCTGGGCACTTCTAACGGAATATTGTTCATTATATTTCCCTTCGAAGAGGTATTCTTTGGGCCTGTGTTCTTTGTAATAGGTCCTGAGATCCTGCAGAATGGTTTCGGGTAAATTCACATAGCGGTCTTTCTTGCCTTTGGCTCTGGAAATGAAAACGCGCATGGTACCGCTGTCGATATCCTGGACGCGGAGGTTTACGATTTCGCTCACCCGCAGGCCCATGCCGTAACAGAGCTGAATGATGAGTCTGTGCTTTGGGTTTTCGGTGACTGCTATTATTTTTGATACTTCTTTGGTATTGAGGGCTTTGGGGAGGAGCTGTGGTTTTTTGGGTCTGGGAATATCAAAAAATATTCTGCTGCGGTGCAGGACTTTCTCGAAATAAAACTTCAGCGCGTTCATGCGGCTGTGGATGAGGTTTTCGGAAAGGCCCAGTTCGCGGTGGCAATAAAGGAAGTAGCTCTGGAGTTTCTCTGCGGAAAGTTCTTCGACGGGGTATGCGTGCAGGAGATAGAGCAGCTGGGCAAATTCGGTGGTATAGGTGCGGATGGTGTTGGCTGAAAATCCTTTGAGCACCAGCTGGTCGTGATAGGCGTTGAAAGCCGGGAGGTTGACGGGATGTATTTTACTGAGTGCCTGTTTGCCGATATTTTTGGGTTTGAGGTTGCAGAGGAGCCTGTTTCTCTGGTTATCGGGAATATACCATGATTTTTGGGTTCGTGACCATCGTGCCCGGGAATTGGATTTAAGCATGAGAACGAGGCTGGCTTCGTAGGGGAAACGGAGCCAGATTATTTCTTTTCCTGCATGTTCGCCGAGTGAAATATCGTATAGGTCGGGATTGAAATCAATCTTCGTATTTTTCATAACTCACTGATTAGGATATCCATAATGCGCAAATATAAGATTTTAATAAACGCCTGACAATCAATGAAAACCATGATTTTGGATTATGAATTAATTGCGTATATTTGGAGTTATCTGTAATTGTACAAACCGTTATTAACAATAAAAAATTTGAGAACAAAACTACTTTTACTTTCACTTTTCATAAGTTTAAACGGAATTGCTCAAAGATTAAAAACGTCTAATGTACTTAGAGTTTCCGACAGCATAATTCTTCAAAATACAAATTCTAATCTTTTCTCATATTTTAGTGTAGACGATGGTTCATATTACTTATATGAAAAAGGAAAACGTTCTACAACTGGAAAGTTTTTAGAAAGAAGAAAACTCAAAAAAAACGTTAATGAAATTTGGGTCTTATATTTTTTTAATTATTCTAAAATAGCAGGATTGAAAGCCAGAACTTGGGTAAAACTCAACAATGAATTAAAGTTAATTGAGCCTGTACTTTTAGAATTTATTCCACAATTTTTATATGATGATCAAAATTCCAATTTTATTTCGAAAGAAATCGCGCTGAAAATTGCCGTTGAAAATTTTAAAGAACAAGGAATTAAAATAGATGAACCAGAACTGCGCTTTGACTATAAATTAAATTCTTATATTTATTTGGTGATCAACAAATTAAATGAATTTAAAAATTCGGCTAACGAACCTGCTGGAAGAACAGAAGTATTAAAAATTAACGCTAAAACTGGAGAAATAGCAGAAAGATTTGATGGATATTACGGATTAATAATTCGCTGAAAAACAACTACAGATAACAGCGGTTTTGCAATAGTGCGGGATTTTCGCAAGTTTAAAGATTTTAGTTATTTTGAAGTTTAGTTTATAATAGAAAGATGTTTCATATTAAGCCGCACCATCGCAAAGCCGCAAAACGTTATCTGTAATTGCACAACGAAGATCCCGTATAGAAAATGAGTGAGAAAGAGAGCAAATTAGTTTCAATAATTATGTTTGCATTTTTTATAATGATTGTGGTTATGTATCATAAACAAAAAGATAATTCATTAATAAAAAATAGAAAATATACAATTGTAAAAATATTGAATTCAGAAGTTTTTGGGAAAAATTTCACAAAATATGAATTCTATTTCGAAGGAAAATATAGAAATAACACTTCAAACAGATTTCTTTACAAAAGTGAAAGAGATTCAATTATCGGAAAAAAAGTATTAATCGAATATGATAGTTTAGATTTAGACAATTCAGAAATAATATTTGGATATCAGATTCCTCAAAATATGTCTGAACCAAAAAATGGATGGAAAACAATTCCTAAAAACATAAAAAAAATCTATTAGAAATGGTTGATATTTTTACTGAACCAGCAAAACCATTTACATTATTTAGTTATTCTGATTTCGCTATGCTTGTTATTTTCAATATCCTACTCTATTTATTTTTAAGATGGAAAATGATAATTCTGAATAAGAAATTGAAAATAGCATTTATTCTTTTGTTCTTTCTAGTTTTTCCTTTCATTTCAAACAAAATAGAAATAAATAATGTTTACAAAAAATTCAAAATTGTTGATGGTTTTAATTTACTATATACATTGTTAAAAATTCCAATTTGGTGGCTTATTGGAATCCTGAATTATTATGCTATCAAAAAAATTAAAATCTAACATATTGCAACTACAGATAACATAGGTAACCGTTGCACAACCCTAATTACCCAACGTTAGTTCTCAAAACTCAATAAAAACCAACCTCTTTTAAAGCGATTTAAGAGAGGTTTTTGTTTTTGCCCATAAGAGTTTTTCGGATTTTCGGGTGGCTTAAATGGGAGCTATGGAAGCCGAGGGAAAGAGGTTCTGCCAAAACCAAAACTTCCCTTTCGGAAGGTTCATGATTTGGGCATTGCGGTGAACTTTTCGGGTAATGAACTTGAGGTATTTCTTTAGATTGTAGGTGAGCGCTGCCATCAGGACATGTTTGTTGGCCTGAGCCATACCTCGCGAGCTAATTCTCTTCATGTTGTGATGGTTAATCAGCGTGCCGAGGACCGGCTCTACGCGCGAACTTCGGCGCTTGGTAAGGAAACGGGTGTAATTGGGATCGCGCCGCAGCTTTTCGTGCATTTCGTCGTACAGAGGTTTGTGGATGCTGTCATCCAGTTTCTTGAACTTCGTGACCTTTCCGCAGCATTCCGCCCGTAACGGACATTTGCCGCAGTCTTTTTCCGAGCTGCGGTAAACATTCTTCGAGTAGCCTTTGCTGTCGGTTTTGGTGCCTTTGAAGAGCAATGCGGCATGGTTTCCGCCGGGCTTTTGGCATTCGTAACGGTTTTCGGATTTGTTGTAATAAAATCCTTCGCGTTCGGGTTTGTATTGCCCGAAGTTGGGGATGTAGGCGTTGATGCCTTTCTCTGATTGTCAGTTATTTAATGAATGTTTTTGTGGTTTTTTCACTCATGCAGGAATTTGTAATTTATTAGTATATTTGGTTGTGCAACAGGCACACGGGTTTTGCGTCAGGCGGGCTGACGTGTAAACTTGAAGCTTTGTGCTTCTAATAAGCTTTAGTAATTAATTGAAATTTTGTGCTCCGAAACCCGACCGACCGCAAAGCCCCGAAACGTTAGCGGAAATATTCCCAAACCAGAACTCTAGAATGACACCAGAACTAAAAAGTATTGAAAAGCAAATTAAAAAAACTCACAAATTTGCTTTTACCCCAAAATATAAAACTGAATTTCACACTCAACTTTCTGAGAAAGCATTTTTTGCAATTACAAACCAAACTTTTGAAAAATTAGATTGGGACATAGTTTATGTTGATGAACACTCCGTTGAAGCTAAACGAAAAGCAAAAAGTTTAGGAATGAGTCAATATACAGAATCGATTATCGTTTCCTTTAATTATGGCAATGTAATTGTAAAAAGTGAATCTTTAGGTAATGAATTTTGGGATAATGGTCGAAATTCAAAAAGAGTTCATCTTTTTATTCACGTTTTTCAAGATATTGAAAAAAATTACAATCGAGAAGAATTAAAAGAACTCGAAAAACAACAAGAATCAAAAGAAAATTGGGATGATTATCAAATCCCAACTGAATTACCGAAGCCCAACCCTATTCGTAAAACAAATATTGTTTTCCCTATCCTATTTGCATTTATTAGTGCTGTAATTTTAGCATTTTTAATTGCAAAAATATCTTTGACAGGAAAATATATAATATTCCTATTTGAATTTATTGTTGGTTTAGCTTTAGCATATTCATTAAAGCTTGGAATCAAGTTTGGGAATTTTACAGATTTCAATAAATTGAAAAATATTTTAATAGTTTCTATTTTTATAGTTTTTATTGGAAATCAACTGTTTCAATATAATCTAATTTTAGCTGAAAACAATTTTGAAAGAATTGGATTTTTTGAATTTCTAAAACTTCGACTCCAACAAGGTTTAACGATTAAAAGTTTAAATGTTGGTGCTGTTGGATTAATAATTAGTTGGCTTTTACAACTTGGATTAACCTTTGTTTTTGGTTATTTAAACTTAACTCGTTTTTTAATTTCTTATGTTATTAAAAGAATTCCAACTGAAGTAATTGACTTTGCTTTTTATCATTTTGTTAAAGGCAAAGACGAGGCTCAAGTTAGAACCAAACTATCTTCTTTAGGTTGGACTAATGAACAAAATCAAAACGAAGTATTTGAAGCAATAGATGGAATTCAAGGAAATAATGAATTGAATAGAACAACATAAAAATACTTCCGCTAACACAGGTAACCATTGCACAACCCTGATTTTCAGATAATAGTTCTGAAAACTCAATAAAAAACAACCTCTTTTAAAGTGATTTTAGAGCGTTTCATTTTTAGGAAGAAAACCGTGCCGGTCCTTCCAGCTTATTTCCTGCATATTTTTCGCGACTTTAGAATGTTTCTCTATGAAATACCCTATTAACGCAATGTTTGGTTTATCTTTGCACCTCCGCAACGAGAGGTAAGTTACTGAAAACAAACCAACAACCTTTCCATTACTTTAAGAACACGCTGCGAAATCCTAAATTACAATACGCTAAATGTCTGACCAAAACCAACAAATACAGGAACTCAAAGAACATAATGATGAACTGGAGAATTATTTCAGGAATACCATCATTCCACAGCTTTTTGTAGACGGGGAATTAAAACTGCAGAAGTTTACTCCTCCCGCTATGAAACAGTTCAGTCTTTCTGCCACTGATTTGGGAAGACCGATTCATGATATTAAAGATAATTTCCGTTTTCCCTCCATTGTAGATAATATTCAGCAGGTCATCAGCAGCAATGAGATTCTGGAAAAAGAAATCCAGACGACTGACCTTCGCTGGTACCAGATGAATATCATTCCTTATATAAAAATGAAAGATAACAGAACGAATGGCGTTATTATCACTTTTGTGGAAATCACCATGCGGATTAAGGATCTGAAAGAGCAGGAAAAACTGTTAGCCGACTATGAAATTCTGTTGGATACCATTTCCCATGACATCAAAAATCCGCTTACCAATCTGGTAATGGCCATAGAACTTTTTAAAAGAGTGTCTCCAAATGATGAAAAAAAATTCAATTCTCTTCTGAAAATTGTGGACAGTGCTTTATCTAAAATGCACACGCTAATTAATGAGTTAACCGAAGAAAGAAAAAACGAGTACAAATATAAAGCTGAAGAAGAACTTCTGAATTTCGAACATATCCTGGAAGATGTCCGGCTGACGTTAAATGATAATATTACTGCGGCAAATGCTACCATCACCAGTGAAATTAATATCTCAGAAATCACATTTTCACGAAGAAAATTAAGAACGGTCATTTATAACCTGATCAACAATGCCATCAAATTCAAAGCTGCAGAACGGCCACCCATCATTGCAGTTACCACCCACAGGGAAGGTGAATTTGTAGTGATCTCTGTAAAAGACAATGGAATGGGTGTTGACGAAACTAAGTTTGAATCTATATTTTCAAAATATTACAGGTTAGAGAACGAAATAGAAGGTTCAGGCATCGGATTATATTTGGTGAAAGAAATTGTGACTAACGCAGGAGGCAAGGTTATGGTAGAGAGCCAGTTAGACCAGGGAACCGAATTCAAGATTTATTTAAAGACCGAACACGCTGCATCGTCCCCCATTTCTTAGAAAAATTAAAGTAATTCCACAAAACTCACCTCTTTTAAAGCGATTTAAAGGAGGTTAATTTTTTCCAAATATTGGCTTTATGTTCCGGGGCTGTATTACAAAATCTAAATTTTAAAATTTTGATTTACCGAGGGCAACGGTCAACTTTTAATACTTTTTAACCTTTTAACGCTCCACGAGATTTCTCTGAAAACCCTAACTTTGTAGGAAAGTAAAAAGTAAATGGAAAATAAGAAACAGTTTTTTCTCGAGTGTTATCAGTTAGGTATTATCAAATTCGGCCGTTTTACCCTTAAAAGTGGTATCGAAAGTCCGTTTTATGTGGATTTACGGCCTCTTGCCTCTGATCCCAAGATTTTGAAACGCCTCGCGAATTACCTGTTGGATATGCTTCCGCTGGACAATTTCGATCTTATCTGCGGTGTTCCGTATGCGGCGCTTCCGATGGCGACTGCAATGTCTTTGGAAAGCTATCTTCCTCTCATTATCAAAAGAAAAGAAGCGAAAGATTACGGTACCAAAAAAATGATCGAAGGCATTTATACCAAAGGTCAGAACTGTCTTTTGGTGGAAGATGTGATTACCAGTGGGAAATCACTGCTCGAAACGATTCCTGAGATTGAAAATGAAGGAATTTCGGTGTCCGATATCGTGGTGGTTCTCGACCGACAGCAGGGCGGAAAAGAAATGCTTGAAGACAAAGGCTACCGTGTACATGCGCTTTTCACCATTTCCGAAGTGTGTAAGATCCTTAAAGATGAAGGCCATTTATCGGATGACGAAGTATCGAGAATCAATGATTTTCTGCATGGTAACGTGGTAAAATTTGAAGAGCAAAAACGGCTCTCTTACGAACAGAAACTTGAAAATGCAGACCATTCTGTGGCAAAAAAACTGCTTGAAATTTCCCTTGAAAAAAAATCGAATCTTATTGTTTCTGCAGATGTCATTTCCACTCAGGAACTCCTTGAACTGGCTGAAAAAGTAGGTCCCCACATCGTTGCCCTGAAAACCCATATTGATATTATCACCGATTTTGATCCGGACACTACCATCCTACCGCTGAAAGATCTGGCCACTAAATATAATTTCCTGCTGATGGAAGACCGCAAATTTGCCGACATCGGAAACACCCAGGAACTGCAGTTTTCCTACGGAATCTACAAAATTTCCAACTGGGCAGATTTCGTTACTTCTCATGTCATCGGCGGATATGATTCGCTCGACTGCTTCCTGAACGTAGGTGTTGTTGCGATTTTAGGAATGTCTTCCAAAGGCACTTTAACGGATAAGAATTATCAGGAGGAAGCGCTTAAAGTTGCACAGTCTCATCCCAATGTGATTGGCGGTGTGTCACAGAAGCAGATTCCTGACGAGCTTCTGCTTTTCACGCCGGGCGTCAATCTGGCGGATTCCGGCGACGGAAAAGGGCAACAGTATAACACCCCGGAACATGTCTTCAAAAACTTAAGAACCGATTTCATGATTGTAGGACGCGGAATATATAAATCCGATGATGCTGAAAAAGCAGCATTACGCTATAAAATAGCCGGATGGAACGCCTATTCCAACAGTCTGTAAAAACTTTTTCAACGCAAAGGCGCAGCGCTCTTGTCAAATAAAACAGCAGGATAAGGGCGCTTCGTTTCAGCAAAGTGTTAAAACCGGTTCTTTTAAGGTTATAGAAACAGCAGTAACAGCAGTAAATGGTTGTGGATTTCTGCATTCAGTATTCCCGTTTAATTCATTACCCAATTGTCTAATTTAATCTTACTTTTTCTCTGCCTTTTCCTCGGATATTTCCTGAAGAAAACCAAATTTTTTCCCGAAAACGGGCATGTTGCACTGAATGCTTTTGTCGTCAACATCTCCCTCTCCGCACTGTCGCTTTATTATATTCCGAAAATCATCTTAAGTTATGAAGTGATTTTTCCGGTTGCTGTACCATGGCTTAACATCTTTCTGGCGGTCGTATTTTTCAGTTTTCTGGGCAAAAAAATGAAATGGCCGAAAGTGGTCACCGGTGCAGTGATTATGTGCGCAGGCTTTGGAAACACTTCGTTTGTAGGCATTCCTTTGATACAGTCGATTTTTGGGGAAAGCGGCTTGAAAACAGTGATGCTTGCTGACCAGCCGGGTTCATTTGTGGCGCTTTCCACGGTTGGAATTACAGTAGCAAATTTTTATTCTGGAGGCAAAAGTTCAATCTCAGAAATCCTAAACAAAATCATCAGGTTTCCTCCGTTCATTGCCTTTTCTTTGGCGGTTTTCCTCAATATTTTCAGTATTGAAGTTCCCCGTGACCTGGATGATGTTTTCATAAAACTTGGCGCAACAACGGTTCCTCTCGCACTGGTTTCAGTGGGAAGTCAACTGAAATGGCAAAAACTTGACGGCGACACCCAACCCTTATTTTGGGGACTTTTATTTAAATTAATCCTGTTTCCGGCACTTATTTTCGTCCTTTATTTTGTCATTTTAAAACAAAGGGGAGAAACTGCTGAAATCTCCTTTCTGGAATCTGCAATGGCTCCCATGATTACCGCCAGCATCATCGCTGTTTCCCACAAACTGGAACCCAAACTCTGCAACCTGATGATTGGTGTCGGTATTCCGCTTTCGCTGTTTACTTTAGCATTCTGGTATTTGGTATTGCGCCTCTGTTTTTGATTTCTAAATATTTCAGCCACAGATTATTAAAATTTCTTATCTTAGATCAACCCCAATTCAATTCAGGCTTTGTACTTTTGATTCATCAATTCAATAAAAAAGAAAATGAAAGTAGATATCTGGAGCGACATCCGCTGCCCCTTCTGTTATGTTGGGAAAAAGAAGTTTGAAAAAGCTTTGGAACAATTCCCCGATTCCGAAAAAATTGAAGTCAACTGGCACAGTTTTCAGCTGGATCCCAACCTGAAGACACAGCCCGACACCAATCCTTACGAGTATTTCTCGAAAGCGAAAGGCATCCCGGTTACGCAGGCGAAAGCCATGCACGAACATGCTAAAAACGCTGGAAAAGAAGCAGGTATCGATTTTAATTTTGATCATTCCAAAGTAGCCAATTCTTTCAAAGGTCATCTTTTAATTCAGTTGGCCAAAAAGAAGAATTTAGCGAATGAAATGGAAGAAGCATTATTTGAAGCTCAGTTTATCGCTGCAAAAAATATCGATGATGAAGCCACATTACTCGAAATTGGAACATCAGTAGGTTTGGCTGAAGAAGATATTAAAAACGCAATGCAATCCGATAAAATGGCGCACGCCGTGTCTCAGGACGGTCTTCTTGCAAGACAGTTAGGCATCAATGCGGTTCCTTATTTCGTATTTAATGACAAATATGGCGTATCCGGAGCTCAGCAGCCAGAACTTTTCCTGGAGGTTCTTGAAAAATCCTATACCGAATTTTCCGCCGGCGACAAAGGCCTCCAAATTATTGGCCAGGGAGAAAGCTGTGACACAGACGGAAACTGTGATTAGTTTTTTCTTATCCTACATCAATGTCATTGTCAATCAAGTGCAATATCTTTGCACTATCATTAAATAACAAATAACAAAATTAAAAAAGTATTATGAAAAAGTTATTCTCCATCCTTACCGTTCTATTGTTTTCGGTTTCCAGTTTCGCTCAGCTGGTTTTAAAAAGTGATCCTGCCCATTCAAGAATTCAGTTTGCAGTGATTCACCTTGGAATCAACGATATCACAGGAAACTTTGACAAAGCAGCATTAACCATCAATGCGAACCAAAAGAACTTCGTCAACTCAACGCTTACCTTTTCAGCGGATGTACATTCTATCAACACTCATGTTGAAGCCAGAGACAACCACCTGAAAAGTGCAGATTTCTTTGAAGCTGAAAAATTCCCAACAATGGAATTCACCAGTACTTCTTTAACAAAAACGAAAAAGAATTACTACAATCTGAAAGGTAATTTAACCATGCACGGCGTTACAAAACCGGTTTCTCTAACTTTAGTTTACAGAGGTTCAACAGTAAATGCAATGAACAAAAAAACAACTTACGGCTACCAGGTTGTAGGAACTTTGAAAAGATCAGACTTCGACTTAGGGCCTAAATTCCCTGCACCAATGATTAATGATTTGGTAAGAATTAAAGGTGATTTCGAATTAACAGCAGAATAATAGTTAATAGTTTTTATAGTGGAGACGGAAATTCGGGCAACTGAATTTCCGTTTTTTTATTTCAAAGCCCGAAACCGTTTGATCACGGTAGGTTTGAAAATATATTTTGCTGTAACGGTTTGGGGCGCATTTACATCAAGTTCGTACCAAGGCGAAATAGCTGCGTTGGAAGGATTTTTTAATATATGAATATCCTGCGCGGGCATAAAACTTTCAGCCAAAAGATAAAGGCGTTTTCCACCGTTGTTTCTGGCTGTACCAACGATGATTACAGAATGTCCGGGGCTTCCGGGTTTTATCAGAAAATCTCCGGTTTTAATCTGCGAATTCTGTAAAACAGGGTTTGATTCCCGGTCTAAAGAAATGGTTCCGGAATATCTGAAAATAACATTCAAATACGCTCTGAAAGCGGCATATGAATCATCAGTTTTTCCTGTACTGATAAAGCGGACCCGATCCGTCAATTCCTTCGTGCGGACTCCTTTTTTAAAATCATTCCAGGAAAAAAACTGTCCGCTGGTGAACTCAAAACCAACTTCGTCCTCTCTATCGTGCAGCCAAAGATATTCCGAGTACAGGCGCATCCATGCATCTGCGCACTGCTGCAGGTCTTTATCACCAACATCAATTTTAAGAATGGCAACATGACTATATTGCCGTTCGATCGGAACTGCTTTAAAATCCCGTACCGGAAAACCCGGAGGATGAAGCGGGAAATTAACGAGATATTCGCTGAAACTTCCGGATTCCTCTTTCACCCAGAAATAACCCTTCGGCGGCGTAAATCTCGTTCTGATGGTGGATTTGCTTTCGTCAATAATCAACGGCGCTGTGGTTTCAACCACCTGCGAAAAAACAGTCTGAACATGGAATACCAGAAATACAGCGGCGATATGGTAAAATTTAAACAATCCGGAACATTTACTCAAAAATACTGATAATTATGAAATAAATAAAAACAATTTCAGTTTAATAAAAACCAGACTGTTTTCATTTTGTGCAAAGCATTAAGGAATAATTCAATGTATCTATGAAAGCGTATAAGCATTATCAACATTCATTAAAGTGCTGCAAAATTTTTAAAACTTTCTAACCGGTCAGTTTCGCTATTTTCCGGAAAGCTCTTCATAATTTTTGTCAAGTACTGAAAAACATCATTATATTTGATTGAATTTATACAATGAAAGGATTTCTCTGTGGTTTTTTGCTGATTACCAGTTTTGTTGCGGTCTCTGCGCAGCAGGACAGTATTTATATCGAAGCTAAAATCTCGGAAAACAAAAGGCAGATTTCTGTAAATCAAGAAATTACTTATTTCAACAACACCAATTCCCCTTTAGATCAGGTTAAATTACTCAACTGGATTTCGGCCTACAAAAACCGCAGCACACCTCTCCTTTCCCGGAAACTCGAAGACAGGAAAAGCGATATGTACTTTGCAAAAAGTGATGAACTCGGCAGTCTGGGAAATTTAGAAATCAAAATTGAAGGAAACATGATTTCTGCAATTGATGCTTCACAGGAAAACATCTTTATTCCGCTTTCTAAAAAACTGGCACCCGGAGACCGAATAAAAATTACGCTGCGTTACGTTCTGAATCTGCCTCTACAGAAATTTACCGGTTACGGAAGCGACGGAAAAAAAATCGCGCTGAAGTATTTTTTTATTGTTCCCGACGGTTTTGAAGATGCCAACCAATATTCAAAAAACTTTATCGACATTGAGGAAAATCAAAGTCCCGGAAATTACTGGAAAGTGAATCTCGATGTCCCTGTTAATTATTTTTCCCAAAGTAACCTGAACGAAATTCAACCCAATTACTTCGAGGGAAAACTTAATAATGATCCTGAATTCTTGATCTCCGAAAATCAAAATCCAACCATTTCAACAGTCATTGACGGTGAAAAATTCAGTGTGAATTTTGGATATCATTTAACGGAAACCGAAAAACAAAATCTTGAATTTTATCTTCCGCTTCATCTCAATTTCATAAAAAGTAAAACCGGATTTTTACCCAATAAAATATTCATCAGTGAAAAATTCAGAAAAAATGAAGATTTTACAGGTCTTGAGGATGTTAAATTGTGGAAATTCGGTTACCAACTTTTCAGTGAATCAGAAAAAAATGATCTGAACTATTTCAGCATTCTGTCGAAAAACATTGTGGAACAGGCGGCAGTTTTCGAAAAAAGCAATGATCACTGGCTGATGAACGGTCTGAAAACCTATCTCGAAATTCAGTACATCGAACGGTATTACCAAGACAAAAAACTACTGGGCGAACTTCCTGAAAACATTAATATTTTTGGTTTTAAGCCTCTTAAATTATTCCATGCTTCACAGCTGAAACTTTCGGAAAGGTACGGGCTGGCTTACCAGTATATCATGACGCAAAATCTTGATCAGAAAATTTCCGAGCCTTTTGAAAATCTGAGTAATTACAATGCAAAAGCCATCAGCCATTTCGAAACAGGAAGTCTGTTTTCTTTTATCGCGGAGAAAATGGGAAACGAAAAATTTGACGATTTTATCATTGAGTATTTAAAAAAGAACAGCCATCAACATGTTAACAAACAGAATTTTCTGGATGAGCTTACTTTAGAATCAGGATATTCGGGAGATTTTTTCGACCATTTTATCCAAAAGAAAAACCGCGTGAATTTCAAATTGAAAAGGTTCGAAAAAATTGGTGATGAATTTCAGGTAAAAGTTGCAAAAAATACGGAGCAGACGATTCCATTTAAAATTGAAACCGAAACAAAATCCAGCGAGGTGAATGAATTCTGGTTTGATACCGATGATTCCAAAGACCCTCAGATTTACAATATTCCACAGTCAAACGCCGAGAAAATCGTGGTTAACAGCGGATATATTTTTCCGGAAAACAACTTCCGTGATAATTACCTTTATGCCAAAGGATTATTCAGGAACACTAAAAAAATAAAATTCAAGCTTTTTAAAGACATTCCTAATCCTGAGTTTAATGAAATTTACCTTAATCCGAGAGTGAACTTTAATGCGTACGACAGAGTTCTTTTGGGTTTAAACTTCAGAAACACCTCTCTTTTCGACCGTAAATTCAATTATTCATTCACTCCTTATTTCAGTACCGGAACGGGAAAACTAACCGGTTCCGGCGGGGTGGCCTACTCTTTTCAGCCGGCGGAGAGTTTTTACAGAAGTCTGGATATTGGGGTCTCGGGTTCCTATTTTCACTATGATTACGATTTGACTTACCGTAAATTTTCGGCATTTGCGAATTTTAATTTTACGAAGAACCCGCGAAGCGATATTGGAAGAAATTTAGGCTTTTCCTATAACTTTTTCGATAAAGAACTTACTCCAAAAATGGCTGCTGACAACGAATACGCAAAATATAATCTTTGGAATCTGGGTTACAGCTATTCGGACCGGAGTATGATCCATGAAAAATACCTCAACGGAAACCTGCAGTGGATGGAAGATTTTCAGAAAGTGTCAGGAGAAGCTTTTTACCGCTGGGAATTTGCGCAGGACAAAAAAATAAGTTTCCGGTTTTTTGGAGGCTACTTTATCACCAATAAAACAAAGAACAGCCTTTTCGACTATGGCATTGCAAGGGTTTCCAACTACGCATTTTCATATGGACTTTTAGGACAAAGTGCTGTGTCGGGCTTACTTTCGCAGCAATTGATTGTGGCAGAAGGCGGCTTTAAGTCACAGGTGGGGAAAACAGCCAACCAATGGATCACGTCGGTGAATGTGGATTCGCATGTATGGCGTTGGTTTAATGTTTATGCTGATGCAGGAGTGTATAAAAACAGATTACAAAACGCGGAGTTCATCTGGGATTCCGGCGTAAAAGTTAAAGTGATTCCGGATTTTCTGGAAGTGTATTTCCCGCTTCAGAGTTCTTTGGGGTTTGAACCCTCTTTCAAAGATTACGGAAGAAGAATCCGTTTTACGCTGGTACTGAATTTTTCTGCAGTGACCAATTACTTTAGGAGAGGATGGTTTTAATGCAAGATGATTCACTAAGGATGTTATTTGACCGTCACCTTTTACAATAAAAAAAGCCACTTCTGAGAAGTGGCTTTATTAATTCTAAAAGAATAATTATTTTTTAATGATTTTTTGAGAAACAGATTTTCCATTAACAACAGCAGTTACAACATACGTACCTTTAGAAAGATCTGAAACGTTAAGTCTAGAATTTTCTGAAGCATCAGCAGTTTTAACAATCTGTCCAGCCATGTTTAATACAGATACTTTAGCGGTTTCACCAAATATGATTTCGTTAGCTACAACTGTATTTTTAACTAAATTAGCTTTAGTCGCCTTAACATCACCAACAGCTAATGTTGCAGAACCTTTGATATCATCTACGAATAATGCGTTAGTTGAACTTTTTTGAAGTTTAATAGAAAAAGTAGGAGTTGCTCCCCAATTAACACCTGTAAGATCTAACGTAACAGTAATCCAATCAGCAGCGTTAACAGTTCCTGTATAAGCGTTTGCTCCAGTACCTGTCAAAGTTACGTTGCTTGTTGTACCAGCAGGAATATTAAAATACTTGCTTCCAGTTGGAGTTCCATCTCCAGCGTTGAAAGAGATTCCACCAGCCACACCTTTTACTTTTAAAGTAATGTAGTTGATTCCAGCCGTATTCATGTTTTTGTTAGCTGTCATAACATAAATGTTCTGTGTAGTCGTGTTGTCAGTAATCTTTAGAGCACCACTTCCGCCAATACCACCATTTACGCTTTGTTCTCCAGATTTAAGAGCAAACCCTAAACTTGAATCGAACGCTGCCCAGTCATTGAAATCTGACCCTGCGAATAAATTTGTTTGTGCAGATGCAAATACTGCTGCAGAAACCCCTAAAATTGTAAAGATTTTTTTCATAATATAAAATTTAATTTTTTGTTAAAAATTGGATTGCTAAATTACACATTTTTTTGAATTGAAAATAAAAGATTTAAAATTTAACACTAAGTGAGCTCATGTTAAGAAAAACCAAATACTTCCGCCCTATATTTCATCAGCCATTAACAGTTGTTCTTGTCTTATTTTCTCCTACAAAGTTAATCATTATTACACCTAAATAAAACATGATTCATGTTATGTTTTATTAACAAAAGAAGCCTCCAAAATGGAGGCTTCTTTTGATTTCTCAATAAAAAATTATTTTTTGATAATTTTTTGTGAAACTGCTTTACCGTTTACGTTACCTGTAACGATATATGTTCCTTTTGGTAAAGAAGCAACTTCCAGAGAAGTATTTTCGTTTACAGAAGCAAATTTTACAACTTGTCCATTCATGTTAATAATCTGCACATCAGTTTTCGCAGCGAATGAGATTTCGTTGTTAACTACTGTGTTTTTTACTAAGTTTGCTTTGATTGCGTTTGCATTGTCTACAGCCATTGTAGCTTCTTCATAAACGATTTCAATTGAAGTAATATAACCTGCATTAGCACCTCTTTTTACAGCAAAATAGGTATAGTTGGTTCCCTCTAAATCTGTTGCTGACCAACCTGTAGATGAAGCCGCACCCACTTGTGTTCCTCCTGTCACTGTATAGTTAGCAGTAGCTGAATTTACCAATCTTGCTGAGTTACCACCAAACAAAGAAGATACTTGCGCAGTACCTACTGAGTTTATTGTTACACTCACAATTCTTCCTGGCAACGCTGTTGTATTATAAATTACTCCATTGTTAGCCTGCGCTTGGATGTGTGCTCCTGCGGGACCTGTAACAGGTGTATTTGCTGCAGTACCAGTGATAGCTTTTCCTCCAAAACCAATACCGTCTGTTGTCCAGGTTCTTTCCGCACCACCATTATAATTACCTGTATTTAAAACAGCAGTACCGCCAATATTGGCTGTATTAATAACCAAAGTTTTTGTTGTTTGTGCAGTTACGGTTACAGCTAAAACTGCAGCTGCGAATAAAGAATAGAATTTTTTCATTTTTTAAAATATTTAATAATTAATAATTTCTCGGGCAAAACTACGATCTTTTTTATAAATATCATAACAACACTGTTAAATTAGTATTAATAATATAACTGCAATTTTAAAGCGCGTTTTTCGTTATTTTTACACCGCTCCACATAAAAGGAAATTTGGCTAAAAAAATATTATTTTTCATTCTCACTTTATCAGCATTGCTTCATGTCAATGCTCAGATTTTCACGTGGAAAAACCCCAATATTCCTGCAGACTCTACCAGGAAGGATTCCGTTATTGCGGCAAAAATAGACAAGGATTTTTTCTCCAGAGATACTTTGGATTTTATCAGAACCCAAAATAAAATCATTGTGGACGAAGGTGTTCTTGTGAAAAATACGCGTTCACAAATCCTCGGCGACCTTAATTCCAAAGGGTCGATTATCCGCGGAATTACTTTTGGGAACAACCAGGGACAAAGTGTTCAGAGCTCGATGGACCTTCAGATCTCCGGGAAACTTTCCAAAGACGTTTCGGTTCTCGCTTCGATTTCCGATCACAATCTTCCTATTCAGGCTGACGGTTACACCCAGACCCTTGAAGAATTTGACAAGATTTACATGCAGCTTAATATTAAAGATAAGTCGGTTCTCCGCGCAGGACATTTGGATTTGCTTGATGAAAACACCTATTTCGGCAGATTTCAGCGGAGAAGTATGGGCATGCAGTTTGAGACCAATTTCGGAAAGGAAAACAAAACGTTCGTTGATCTTTCCGCGGGTGTTGCACGAAGCGAATTTCACCGCATCCGTTTTCAGGGTGTGGAAGGAAACCAGGGACCTTACCGTCTCACCGGTAAAAACGGCGAGCAGTTTATTACCATCATTTCAGGTTCTGAACAGGTTTTTATCGACGGTATTCTAATGAAACGGGGCGAAAACCAGGATTACATTATTAATTATAATACCGGAGAAATTACTTTTACGAGTTTCAGACCAATTTTTAAACAGAATTTTATTACCATTTCCTACAATTACACGAACAGAAATTATACAAGATTTCTGGTGACGGGCGGCATCCGTCATGAAAGGGAAAAAGCACGGTACGGCTTCAACTGGTTTATGGAAAACGACAATAAAAACGCACCGCTTTCCCTGAATTTAAGCAAGGAAGATGAGCAGATTTTAGCCAATGCGGGCAACAATCCCGATTTGATGTATGCGCCATCCGGAACGGTTACTGAATATGATGTGAATAAAATCCTGTATCACTTCATTCAAAATCCGAACGGTAACTATTATGAGTTTTCTACTGATCAGACTGAAACTTTATACCAGGTTGCGTTCACCTATTTTGGCCAGAATCTCGGCGATTACCGAATCAAACAAACCACCAACAACGGTCGGGTTTTTGAGTATGTCGGACCAAATATGGGCGAGTACAAAGCCGTCCGAAAACTGCCTTCGCCACAGAAAACCCAGGTTTTTTCAGCTAATTCGGAATTTTTGCTGAAAGACGGAAAGATCGGTGCCGATGTTTCGCTGAGTAATTTTGATGTGAACCTGTTTTCATCGAAAGATTCCGATCAAAATATCGGGTATGCCGGACGGGTTTTCGGGAATAAAACCTTCAGCAGAAACAATTGGAAAGGAACTCCAAGTTTTGAATTCCAGCATATCAATTCGCAATTCCATATTCTGGACAGAATCAATGATGTGGAGTTTTCGCGTGATTTTAATCTCATTCAGGAATTCAATCAGATTACGCAAAACCGATTTATTTTCAGCTTTTTAAATCAATGGAACAATTCGTCATTTTTAAATTATAAAATCAATTATCTGGACGAAAAAGATTCTTATACAGGAATTAAAAATGATCTGGATTTCGGCTGGATTAAAGGAAAATTCAACACCAAAGGGAATTTCTCCTATCTCGACACGAAAGCAGTTTTCCAGGATACGAAATTTGTAAGAAGCGGAGTGATTTCTGAATATGCGACTCCAAAGGGAAGCTGGGCGATTGGCGGAAGCATGGAGCATAACGAGAAAAACTTCAATGAAACCGGCCAGTTGGATGTGACAAGTTTCAGCTGGAAAGAAGTTTTCATCCAGAAAAAAATAAGCGATTCTTCACGAACGAAATTACTGACAAGGATGTATTTCCGTGACAACGATTCTGTGCGGAATAATGCTCTGGAAAACATGAATCATATTTTGGGAATCATGGCAGAAAGCCAGATCATTAAAACTGACAAGACCACTTTGAATGCTTTGATTCATTACCGGAAATTTTATTATCAGAATCAGGAAATCTCAGCCAATCTCAACCAGGATTTTGTGGTCGGAAATATTCTTTACAACCAGCAGCTTTTCCGTAACGGAATGCGTTTGCAGGCTTTTTATGAACTCGGAAACGGTCAGGAAGCCCAGCGGGAATTCCAATATATTAAAGTGACCGACGGACAGGGCGTTTACAAATGGACGGATTATAACGGCGACGGAATTCAGCAGTTAGACGAATTCGAAATCGCTGAATATGCAGATTTGGCTCAATACATCAGGGTGTATACGAATACCGTCAATTATATTCCGTCGAATAAAAACAAAATGCAGTTGGCTTTGTTTGTAAATCCTTCGGTTGTTTTCAACTCTGAAAATCAGTTTTTGAAACGATGGAATTTCAATATTTCACTGAATTCCCAGAATTCCTTTTATAAAAGAGAAAGGGTTTTGGTTTTGAATCCGTTTGAAAAAAATGAAGACCAGATTCTGAAAAACCAGAATTTACTGGCTTCAGTACAATTCAATCCTACAGAAAAATCCGGCTGGAACGGAAATTACCGTTTTATTGCGAATGACAATTTAATTAATGCCAATTTCAGCAATGAAGAGCGTTCGCAAACTTCTAATTTTCTGAATTTAGGATATTGGTTCAGCAAAGATTTCCGTGTTGACTGGGAAAATTCGCTTCACCATATTGAAAATGCGTCGCAGCTTTTCAGTTCGCGGGATTATGTTCTGAATAATTTCGAAACGAAACCGAAAGCGACTTATAAATTCACTGAAGCCATTCAGGCAGAGCTTTCTTCGGCTTTGAGACAGAAAAAAAGAGCAGACGGAGAAGAATTCCTGAAAACCTTCGACCTTACGGGAAGTTTACAGTGGGAACGCAGAAAAACCTCTGTCCGCGGGAATTTTTCATTTATTAACAATGATTTTACCGGAAATAACTTTTCAATTGTCGGCAACCAGATGCTCGACGGTTTGAAGCCGGGGAAAAATCAGGTTTGGTCGGTTTTCTTACAGCAATCCATCAATTCGTTTATTCAGCTGAATGTGAATTATGAAGGAAGAAATTCCGGTGAAAGGACCATTCATATCGGATCGATGCAGGTGAAAGCGAGTTTTTAATCAGAATGCTGCCCCAGGGTTTGCGGAATGAACTAAGAAATGGGATAGCTTTACCTCATTTTGTTACATACAAATCTTTGCGAGAGGAGTTTTCTTCTCATTAAGCCATAAAAAAAGTCCGGCCTTTGGCCGGACTTCAAATATTGAACTGTATGTGATTATTTTTTGATAATTTTTACAGTGTGCACATCATTTCCTGATTTTACAGTGATGATGTACATTCCAGGAGTCATGCTTCTCATATCAACAGTTCCGGAATTTGCGTTCCATGTTTTTGATGATACTTTCTGACCTGTTACGTTGTACACTTCAACTGAATCAATTTTCGATGAGTTGTTAATGTTCACGTAATCTACAACCGGATTCGGATAAATTTTAACACCTGCTTTCACATTTTCAGTTGCAGCAGTAGCAATAGAAAATTCATCAGCTCCCATATCTGGGGTTGTAGCACTTCTTGCATCGCCGTCGATATCGACAGTTACTTCAGCAAGTGCGGTTCCTTTATTATCCAGAGCCGTATTCGCAATGGTAAGATGCAGGTCGGTTGGGGACATAAATACTGGTAATACATTCAGTGAGTTAACATCTTTACCTGTTGCTGTCTGCCAGTCTGCTAATGTTGCTCTTGCTGAACCTAAATAGCCCACACTTCCTGTGCTGTAATAGTCATTATTATCGATATTACTGAACACGGTGTTTGGTACCGCGCTATATACCGCATATCTGGTAGAAGTGGTTTGAGAGTTTACCAAGATATTGTTTCTAAGATCAATAGCTCCCGCACCAGTAATGGAAGACGGCACATTGATTGCGGCTGTCATACCTGGTATAGTTTGGTTTGTAGCCATGTTAATGGTATTGTTATAAATTTTATAACCTGTACTTACCCCATTGAAAGTAATTCCTACTCCATTATCCAGATACGAAGTACCGTTATAACCATAATTCGCAACATCGGAGATGAAGTTATTAATAACATTCACTCCTCCATTGGCTGCAACTGAATATCCATTAAGATAAACTCCTACTGCAGCGTAACCGCCGGCATTGGAATTCTTGATATTGGTTATTTTATTTCTGGTTAAAGAAACACCACTGGTAGAAACAGCTGCTGACGAACCCAATAACTGGATTCCCGCAACTATACTGGTAGAGGCCGAAGAGAGATTAGTAATACTGTTATTATCAATACTGTTGTTGGTATTTAATTTGTAACCGCCGTTAGTACTGGATACCAGAATTCCTACTGCGCCGCTTCCAGCAGCTGCACCAGAGTTGATGTTGGAAATTGTGTTTCCACTCACCACACTGTTTACCGCTCCCGTTGCTAACCAAATACCTCTTCTCGCGTAAGCACCTGTTGCATTAAAGTTTCCAATAGTATTATTTTGAATAATCGCACCATCAAGACCCTGTCCATAAATACCTGCAAGAGCTATAGCATCAGCACCTGCCGTTGACAGATCATTGTCGCTTACGGTAATTCCTCCGTTACCCGCTACAGCAGCTGATGCAGCGTAAACAGCCATATAAGCTTTCTTAATGACGTTATTTTTAATTGTAATATTATTGAAATACCCAGCCGTCGCAGCAAGTGCATTGTCATGAATTACAACTGCTGTTGAAGTATTGATACCATTGGTTATGATGGTATTTTTAAGGGTATTGTTGCTCATTGTAGTTGTACCTACACTTCCGAATCTTACCACTTGTGGTGCAGTAACACTAAGATTGGTGATCGAAAGACTTCTGTCTGTACCACCAGAAAGCGAACCGTCGATAGTAACTCCGCTGGCTCCAGCTGTTCTGATCAACGCGTTCGAAGCCATTGTACCGGAAATTACCCGTGCCGCTCCGCTTGGTTTAATGGTTACTGTATATCCACCTACAATTGGATTAAGCGGATTTGCTCCCGTTTCGGCAGTTAAATCTTCAGTAATATCGAATGTAACATTGCCTGTAGCGCCTGAAAGGTTAAGTTCGTCAAATACACCGCCTGGGTTAGTCAATGAAGCATAATCACCAGCTGAACCTACGGTATAAGTTCCGGCTAATGACGCTTTGAATTCATCAGCTCCCATATCAGGTTTAGTAGCACTTCTTGCAGCACCGTCGATATCAACAGTAACATCCAAAAGCGGAGTTCCTTTGTTATCCAGCGCACTGTTTGCAGTGGTCATATGAAGATCTGTTGCTGAAGTAAACACAGGGGTGACATTCAGTGATTTCAGATTACTTCCAAAACCGGCCTGAACTGCAGCTAAGTTGGATCTTGCAGAACCAATATACCCTAAGTTAGCACCTGTAGTGGAATAGTTATTAAAATCAATTTTAGCAAAAGCAGTGTTAGCCGCTCCGGAATAAATTGCATAACGCTCTCCAGATGTGGTCTGGTTATTGGCAAGAATATTATTTCTTACATCTACCGCACCAGCTGTTACCCCGCTTAGAATATTGAGGGCCGCAGGCCTTCCTGCTACTGTTTGATTGGTATTCAGCGATACTGTATTGTTATAAATTCTAACATCAGTTCCAGCTCCGCCTACTACGATTCCGAGACCGTTATCGCCAACACCTCCCAGTGAAGGATAACCGTAACTGTAAATATTGCTTACAAAGTTATTGGAGATTAAAACGTTTGTGGATCCTGTACCAGCATTGGAATAAATCCCGTTAGAACCATAACCACCTGCATTCGTATTACTTACATCATTTATTTGGTTACCGGTTACGGTAATATTGTTAATGGTAGCACCTACGAGAATACCCGAGGAGGTAGATGTAGAAGAAGTACTTACTCCATTGATCATATTTCCGCTAATCATCACATTTTTGGCATTCTGCACGGCAATACCTCTGAAACCCATTCTTTCCAGAGGATTTGATGAACCTATGGTATTATCTTTAATAACCGCTCCATCATCCTGATTGGTTGCCAACCCTATGACAAACATTGCATTTTGAGCTCTGTTAAAGGTATTACTCTCCACTTTCAGATAATTATTTGGAATTGTTCCCGCTCCACCTAAAGTTGGACCTGAAACCAAGACACCTGCAATAGTATTGGAAGGGTCAAAACCCAAAAATTTGATATTCTTCAGTGTTACATAATCGGCACCATCCGTAGCAGTACTGGCTACCCAAGCTAAAACAGGTAGATCGGCACCATTTGGATAGGTGTTATTCAGTACTAAATTATCACTTCCGCTGCCGTTATTACTTCCATCTACAGTTACATAATCAGCACCGTTAATCTTCAAAAGAACAGGAGCTGAACCGGCGATGGTTACATCCACTCCTGCCGCAGGCTTAATAGTTAATGTGTTGGTAGCACTGGAACCGGCATTTGCATTGATAACAATAGGGAAAGTTTCAGCTGGATAAGTAGAATCCAATAAACTGAATGTTACCGGGCCGGTAATCGGTGACGCATTAAAACTGGCTACCGCAGCAGAAAGCGTCGCAAAGTTACCTCCAACTCCGACTGTATAGACTCCATTCAAAGCGGGAACTCCTTTTGATGTTGTTTTTATTACCGGAGACGGCGTCATTTTCAGCGCAGCCTGATTGTACTGCTCATTATAACTCAGCTTAGCTAAAGCCAATGGATTTTCAGCTGCACGCAAATTTTGAGCATGTGACAAAGTGAAGGCTGACCCCAGCAAAAAGAAGGATAATGCAATCTTCAGAGGGGCTCTGAAATACGTCATATCTAACGAATTTTCAGAAACATTGTAGTTTTCTCTCATAAGGTTTGTTTTTTATATTAAACTAACATCAAATTTAAACAAACATTGTTAATAACAAAATTTATTTGAATTTATTTTTAATAAAAAACAGATTATATTAATGAGAAATCTCTAAAACATCTTTCGTATCTGGAAAATCTGAATAAAAAAACTTCTGAAACAGAAGTTTGGTTACTTAGGAATTAAAAGGACTCAATCAAAGCTTATCATTAATCCTTATAAATTATATATTTAACCCTGATTTTTTCAAAATCTGCCAGACCAGTTTTCCACGATTCTTTGATCTCTCCGGCAGACTTTCCGGCGACGATCTGTTTTCTGAGTTCGTCGGTTCCCGCAAGTTTATCGAAGAAAAGATTTTTAAGGAAAAAATCCTGCGCCGGATTTTTATAGTTTTTGTAGGCGTTCAAAAGCCAGTCGATATTAAGTTCCCTTAAATCTGTTGGATAATTTGAAAGATTCTCGCCATAACATAATTTACCATTAAGGAAAGGATCTTTTGCTCCGAAATTGGGTTTAGGCGTGAACTGATACGGCATATTTTTCGTCCATGGACTGCCGTAAATCTGAAAAGGCAAATCGGTGCCGCGGCCTACAGAAACCTGAGTTCCTTCAAAGAAACACAAACTCGGATAGAGATTAATGGCTTTATCATTGGGGAGATTTGGGGAAGGTTTATCCGAAACCCCGTAACGCTGTTTTTTATGGTAACCCAGCATCGGAACTAAAGTATATTTTGCCTGAACCCCGTTTTTCAGCCATTTTTCACCATTCACCATTTTTCCGTATTCTCCCATCGTCAAACCATAAACCACGGGAATATTATGCATTCCGATAAAGCTTTTCCACTGGTCTTTGAGAACCGGTCCGTCAGTATAACCGTCGTGGGGATTTGGGCGGTCCAGAACCATCACTTCCACTCCGTTTTCAGCGCCGGCTTCCATCACATAAGTTAAAGTTGAAATATAAGTGTAAAACCGAACGCCAACATCCTGAATATCAAAAAGAACGATATCAATACCTTTCAGCTGTTCGGGCTTAGGTTTTTTATTGTCGCCATAAAGAGAAACAATCGGAATTCCCGTTTTGGCATCTACCCCATTTTTAACGTGTTCACCGGCATCAGCATCACCGCGGAAACCATGTTCCGGCGCAAATATGGTTTTAATTTTAATATTGTTCTGTACGAGAAAATCTACCAGAAAAGTTCTGTCATTCATCAATCCGGTTTGATTGGTGACCACAGCAATGGTTTTATTTTTGAGCAACGGAAGGTAGAGTTCCGGGCGGTCGGCGCCGGTTTTAAAACAGTTTTTATCGATGTTTTGGGCAAAATTCATTTGGCAAACACCAAAATAAATTAGCACAATAAGAAGTAAATCTTTAATTTTGGCAGTTAAACTCATCCGCTTGAAATTTCCGTTATATTTTTCTAAAAAAATTGCTTTTTCCAAAGATAACAAAAATAATCTTTCACGGATTATTGTGTTTATTGGCAGGCTTTCTGTGGCTTTAGGCGTCATCGTTTCGCTGATTACGGTTTCTACAGGACTCGGATCCAAAAGAGCAATTAAAGAAAGAATGGCCGATTTTTCGGGACATATTTCTATCAAATCAAAACAATCCAACAACTCCTATAATTCCTCAGTTCTGAGCAGTGAAGGACTTCAGTTAAAAAAAATCGGGGAAATTCCTGATGTGGCCAGTATGCAAAAATATGTTGCCGTAAGCGGTATACTTCGTAATGAACATAACTTTTCGGGAATAATTTTTAAAGGTGTTGGTGAAGATTTCGATTCCGCAAGATTCAGGAAATTTCTGGTTGCAGGCAAAATTCCTGTGGTCACCGAAAAAGGTTTTAACAGTGATATCTGTATCTCACAAAAGATTGCCAACGATCTTCACCTGAATGTAAAAGACAGCATCGTCGCTATTTTTTCCAAAGAAAACCAGAGCCCGCTTTACCGCAAATTTGAGGTGGTGGGTATTTATAAAACCGACATCAAAATGATTGATGACCTGTTTATCATTGGAGGAATTAATCACGCCCGCAAAATCCAGGGCATGAAGGATTCTGAGATCGGCGGAATTGACGTTTTTCTTAAAAACATTAACTATATTGACGAAGACGCCCCAAAAATAGACCAACTGGTTGGTTACAAAAACTATACAGTAAAAGCAACCGACGAATATCCGCAAATTATGGACTTCATTGCAATTTTCGATACCAATATTGCGCTCATCATTATCATCATGCTGGTTGTAGTGATTATTAACATTGTGATGGTGCTTTTAATTTTAATTATCGAAAGGACAAACTCCATCGGAATGCTGAAAACTTTGGGTGCCACCAACGGACAGATCCGGACAATTTTTATTAATTATACCTTAATGATCATGATTCCGGGATTAATTTTCGGAAACCTTATCGGACTCGGATTCCTACTGATTCAAAAATATTTCGGTATTATTAAACTCAATCCCGAAAACTATTACCTGAGCACGGTTCCGGTAGACATCAATATTTTCTATATTCTTTCCATCTCTCTCGGTATTCTTGCTGTATCGGCTGTTGCACTAATTTTGCCAAGTTATCTGATCAGTAAAATTTCTCCCGTAAAAGCGATTAAGTATAATTAAAAGCAGAAAACAGAGAAAGTAAAAGAATCGCTACTTTTGTAGCTTCTTAAAATTAAAAATTTTATAATGAAATACGCTAAAAATATCCTCGAAACGATAGGAAACACACCGCTTGTTAAGCTTAACAAAGTTTTGGGAGAAGATTTTCCTGCTTTGGTTTTGGCAAAAGTGGAAACCTTCAATCCAGGAAATTCAGTGAAAGACAGAATGGCCGTAAAAATGATTGAAGATGCCGAAAAAGACGGCAGACTGAAACCAGGCGGAACCATCATCGAAGGTACTTCCGGCAACACCGGAATGGGACTGGCTTTGGCCGCAATTGTTAAAGGTTACAAATGTATTTTCGTCACCAACTCGAAACAGTCGAAAGAAAAATGTGATATTCTAAGAGCTGTAGGTGCTGAAGTGATCGTTTGTCCTACAGATGTAAAACCTACTGATCCGCGATCCTATTATTCCGTTTCCAAGAGATTGGCAGCTGAAACCAAAGATGGATGGTACGTCAACCAGTATGATAATTTATCAAACCGTCAGGCGCATTACGAGCAAACTGCTCCGGAAATCTGGGAACAGACGGAAGGCCAACTGACGCATTTCGTTGCAGGTGCAGGAACAGGCGGAACAGTAACAGGCTGTGGAAAATTCTTTAAAGAGAAAAACCCTGACATTAAAGTAATCGGGGTAGACACTTACGGTTCTATTTTAAAAGAATTTCACGAAACCGGCGAAATCCATTACGATCACGCGTATACTTACGTTACAGAAGGAATTGGAGAAGATATTATTCCCGAAAACTACGATATGTCTGTGATTGATCATTTCGAAAAAGTAACCGATAAAGACGGTGCCATTTACGCCCGTAAACTGGCAAAAGAAGAAGGTATTTTCTGCGGATATTCTGCGGGAAGTGCGATCGCTGCTTTGGTTCAGATGAAAGATCAGTTTACAAAAGATGATGTCATCGTGGTTTTGCTTCACGATCACGGTTCCCGTTATGTAGGAAAAATCTACAATGATGACTGGATGAAGGAAATGGGTTGGTTATAATATCATTCAAGCATAAAAAAATTCCGTCTCAAAACTGAGACGGTTTTTTTTTGAACCCCATCACCAAAATGACTTCGGTCGATATATCTTTTCAAATTAGGATAAAATTTCACTAAGCCTTTCCGTCAGATTTCTTCTGGAAAACTTTTCAATATTTTGGGTATCTGATGTAATTGTACCCAATTTCCAGTTTTTATATTTCTCCAAAACAAATTCCTTCAAATCCTCCGAATCGTCATAAGAAAAATGTTTTCCGGCCTTGGTTTCCTCCAGAATTTTCTTTACGTCACTGTCTTTCGGACCAAAAGAAACAATCGGTTTTCCGGTTGCTAAATACTCGAAAATCTTACCGGGAATTATTCCTTTTGAACTTTCATCCGGGAAATTGGTCATCAGAAGCAGATCCGAACCCTGCATTTCAATATTTGCTTTAGAATGCGCCAGATATCCTAAATTTTTCACCGAATTCTTAAGTGCGGAACTTTCGATCTCAGCAAGAATTTTATCATCAATTCGACCGACAAACTTCAGTTCAAAATCATCTTTAAAATCTGCATTTTCCTTCACAAGTTCATTTAAAACCGTCCAAAGAATTCCGGGATTTCGCAGCTGTTCCAAAACTCCGATATAACTTAAGGTAAATTTGGCTGAACCTGATTCCTGAAACGAATCTTCAATCCTGTCGAACCCGTTCGTAATACAAAAGGAATTCGCTCCTTTCTTCCGGAAATTTTCAGCATCGCTGTAGCTTGTGGCTAAGGTAATATCGGCAGTTTCAAAAACTTTCTGTTCCAGATCCCTGTGTTTCTGATCTGAAGTTTTGGTCAGCTTTAAATGTTTGTAATAGGAAATCTCTGTCCATGGATCCCGGAAATCAGCAACCCATTTCAGGTTGGGAAATTCCTTTTTCAGTTCCAGACCAATTAAATGCATCGAATGCGGCGGACCGGTCGTTACAAAAGCGTCAAAATTATTTTCCTTCAAATATTCTTTCAGGAATTTAGCGGAAGGTTTCACCCAGAATACGCGTGCATCAGGAATAAAAAAGTTTCCGCGCACCCAAATCGAAAGTCTGGATTTCCATGTTTGGTTTTTACCGACATCAAACTGCCCTGCCTTGAATTTTTTATTGTCTTTCCCGAACAATTCTGCGATTTGGTATGGTTCCCAGATTTTGGTTTTAATAATATCCAAATCTTTAGAAACTTCGTTTTCCAAAGTTTCATCCACAATGGGATAACTTGGGTTTTCGGGGATAAAAACAGTAGGTTTCCATCCAAAATCGGGTAAATATTTAACAAATTTCAACCACCGCTGAACTCCCGGTCCACCTGCGGGCGGCCAGTAATAGGTGATGATTAAGATTTTTTTGTTTTCCATTTATACTTCACCTCTTTTGCGGTAAAGGAAAAATATCCCTGCACCACTCAATATCAAGAAAATTCCAAATGCAATCATCGAAATCAACTTTCCTGTTTGGATTACTGTTGGCTCAAAAATCATTTTTACCGTGTGATTTCCGGCCGGAACATGAACTGCACGTAATAAATAATCGGCTTTGATGTACGGAACTTCCTTTTCATCAATCATCATCTTCCAGCCTTTCGGATAATAAATTTCTGAGAAAACTGCTAACTGAGGTGTTTTCGACTGTGTTTTAAACTCCAGTTCGTTCGCCTGATATTTTTTTAAATTCAGGAATGCGGTAGAATCTGCCTGTAACTGTTTTCCTTCAAAATATTTTTGGTCGTCTTTAGAAACTACTGCAATTTTCTTGGTGTCAATTTCGCCGATTTGCTTGATTTCTTCATTTGGCGAATTCACAAACTTTACTTCAGAAACAAACCATGCATTTCCGTTGGTTTGAGGGTTTACAACCTCCTGCGGTTTTTCTGCATCGCCAAAAATCATGTACTTGGTGTTCAGCATATTCAGAATCCTCGGCACTTTTACCGTATCCATTTTGCTGAAATATTCATTGATCAGATCATCATAACGCCGCAGTTTCACCGCATGATAACCCCCAATCGAAGACTTGAAATACGAAGTGTTGGTTTCGCTGAAAGGTCCTATGATCTGATTGTAAATCCGGTAATGGGTTTTGTCTTTTTCGGCGATGGTTTCCAAAGTTTTATTGATATTCGCATTATCCAAAAGCGCCCGTAGATTGCTGTTATCTCCAACCTTCTGCATCAGTAACTCTGAATTTTCCGTCTGGAAAGGATTTTCAGTAAATGTCTTATCAATGAAATTATCATTATTTAAATACCGTTTATTCACGCTCCATAAATCAAACAGACTCACCAAACCTATCACGGCAATAACAATATTCTGACTGAGTTTTTTCTTCAGCGCTAAAAACAATACCGCAGCGGTAATTCCAACATAGATTAATGCTTTTATCGCATCAATGCGGAACATTTTGAATCTTTCATCCACGAGAAAATCAAGAAGGAATGGTGGAAGATATGTTTTTTCATTACTGGTATAAAAACCTAAAAGCGGTTTTCCGAAAATCAATAATAAAAAAGTAATTCCCAGAACTCCTGCGCTCACATAAGTTAGAATCTTCTTTTTATAATCTTCGGTTAAGATATTTTCAGAAATGGTTTCCGTATTTTCATTGGAATTGAAAAACCGGTAAAGTCCGACCATTGCGATTAAAGGAAACAATAATTCAACTACGACCAAGATAGAACTTGGCGCTCTGAACTTATTATAAAAAGGCACAAAATCAATAAAAACATCCGAGAGAATCATGAAATTACTTCCCCAAGCCAAAAGAATGGTGAGCACCGATGCGCCCAAAATCCAGTATCTGTATTTTTTCCAGGCGAAGAAAAAACCTAAAACTGCAAGGAAACAAACGACCGCACCCTGATAAGCAGGACCGGAAGTTCCAGGCTGTTCACCCCAGTACGTCAGCGAACCGAAACCTCTGGAAATTCTGTTCATTTCCTCCTGCGACGACACATTTTCCTGCACCATTTCCTGCACCCGGTTCATCATTTTATCAGAACCTTCTTCAGTGCTGGATCCGCCCATTAACCGCGGAATGAAAAGGTTTAAGGTTTCCATTTTGCCGTAGCTCCACATCAGCATGCTTTCTTTATCCATCCCCGATTTGTCAGAGGAATGAATATTATTATTCAGGATCTGTTTACCGCGGACTGTTTCGGTCACATATTCCGAATTGGCCATGATTCTTTGGGAATTCATCCCAACTCCTAAAACAAAAGCGAGAGCGAGAATTCCGGAAGAAATTCCAAAATGTTTCCAGTCGGTTTTCCCCTGTATGGCGCGGATTAATTCAGACAGGAATAAAAATCCAAGCGCAATGAAGAGGTAATACGTCATTTGCGGGTGATTGGCCGCAATCTGCAATCCCATAAAAAGGGCAGTTACAATAAATCCGATAATATATTTTTTACGGATATACACTAAAAGAATTCCTGCCAAAAGCGGTGCAAAATAAGCCACTGTATGGATTTTTCCGTTGTGTCCGGCAGCAAGTGCAATATAAAAATACGTGGAAAGACCGAAGAATGTAGCGCCTAAAAGTGCATATTTCCAGTTTCTTACTGCGACCATTCCGAGGAGAAAAAACCCTGAAAAAAGAAGGAAAATGTAATTTGCCGGCTTCGGTAAAAAGTTCAGGAGCGTATCGATGTTTTTAATGATATCGCCTTTAAACTGCGCTCCCATCTGGTAAGTCGGCATTCCTCCGAACATGGAATCGCTCCAGTAGGTTTCTTCGCCGTTCTGCGCGCGGTAATCCAGCAATTCTTTTGCGCCGCCTTTGTACTGCACAATATCGTGCTGAAAAAGCTGCTTTCCTGTCAGAACAGGATTTGCATAAATCAAAGCCAGAATTACAAAAGCAACAATACTTCCGATAATGAAAATGAGTTTTTTATTTTTTGCCATGTTTAGTTTTATCAGTAAAAACCCTTTCAAAATTTTTAGATTCAAAAGGGCTCTGTGTTATTTTTTGGTTTCGTCGTTTTCTTTAATCTCTTCGTAATCAACTGTTTCCGCATCCCAGTTGATTTTAGAATCCAGATTCTTCTTCGATTTTTGGGAAGAAGGGTTTTCTTTATTTTCAGGTCTGGGAAATTTATAAAAAGCGGAAAAAAACATTCTCTTTAAAATATTCCAAAGAAAAAAGATGATGATGGTTGCAAGAATTAATTCTAAAAGATATTTCATTTTTATGGGAAATAATTAATTAGCCATTAAGTAATGTGCCTATTTAGAAGGGTTTACAACTACAGTGGAGTTGGAAACACTTTTCATGCTCTGCGTCTGTTTACCGTCGGACAGGGTTTCTGTCTGGGTTGTTTTCACAGTGATATGCTGGTTTTTAATCCATCCTGTATTCTGGTCAAGGGTAATGGTTCCGTTTTGTGACAGTTCGGAACTCATGCTTCTGGTAATTCCTTCCTGAGTTTTTTTGTCAGATTTATGAGGAATTCCGCCTGCCACCGCAATGGTAGCAACACCGTCTGCAACACTTTTCAGGGTGTAATTGGTCGTCAGTTTTATTTTTCCGTCAGGTGTGGCATTTTCACTTTGTGACCACTTGTCTCCAATTCTAGCTCCTTTTGCCGGAATTAAAGTTAAATTTTTCGAAAACTGGTCTTTCAGAACTTTTTCATTAAAGCTTTCCTTGAAACTGTTTACAAAAGCTGTTTTTTGTTTCGCATCTTTAATTACCGTTCCTAAAGAAGATGAAATTTTAGGATACACTGCATCAAAACCTGTTATTGAAATCACCTTTCCGGATTCATCCATTTTAAGATTCAGTTTGTTTCCTACGAGGGCTTTGTTTACTTTCCACATCATTTTCAGCTGCTCTTCCTTAGGTTCTGCAAGCTTGGTATCCACAACAACTGATTTTCCGTTTGCAGACTGAGAATTTCTTTTTCCTAAAAGGTTAATGGTGATATCGTAAACTCCTTTGTCGAAACCGTTCACTGTGAAAGACATTTCGTCGGTAGTTTCGCTGGTTCCGCTCTGGGTTTTTCCGTCCGGAGCGGTCATCGTCTGAACATCTTTCTGGTAAGTAGTTAAAGGATACGTTTTCCCTTTTTCCAGTTTGAAAGACTGTTTATAAACCCCTAAAGAATCTTTAATCGCGGCCGCTGAAACTGCAGAACTTTCAGCTTTCGCCGAATCCTGTACAGGAACTTCTACGGTAACGGTTTTCCCAGTTTTGGGATCTACTTTGGTGATGGTTTGTGTTTCTTTTTTGCAGGAAACCAATGCTATTGAAATAAGCGCGATGGCAGTGAATTTTTTCATTAAAATTTTTTGTGATGTTCAGTATCTAATTTAACCCTTAAAAAGTTTACTTTTTGGTATCAACGACAAATTTAAGGTAATTATTTCAAGGTCTTTTGAAACATCAAAAAAAAATTGAACTAAATCTGAAAATCATGCAGCAATATATTGAAGTAAGAATCTATTTAAAATAAAAAAACCAGGCAAAAGCCCGGCTCATATTACGTTTTATGATTTACTGTTCCGAAATTTCTTTCAGTTTGATTAATCCGCCTCCGTAAGATTTATCCATCTGTCCATCCATAAAAAACTTCATCAGATTCATCGGATAATCCAGTTCGCAATCCATGTTCCAGGTCACTTTTGTGGAATTTCCTTCAGTCGCGAATAAAATATCTGATGTTGCATCACTTTCAAAAGGTTTTATAAAAAGCATTTTCGTCCCTACTTTTTGATTGGGAACCAACGCTGTAATTTCGTGACAGCCCTGGCCAACCTCTTTATTTCCCACCCAGCAGTATTTATCACCAACCGCACCGGAAGTTCCGGAATAATCCACCTTTAAATTCGGATCAAGTTTCATCCACGGATTCCACTGATTGAAGGCTTTCATCGAGCTGGCATTTCCATAAACCTTTTCTACAGGAGCATTAATGACGATCGATTTCTCATAATGATAAGCTTTGCCAACAACCAACATCGCGATGATCAGCACAGCAAAAACGGCAAGAACAATTTTAAAAAAAGTTTTCATAAGTTATTTTTTAGTTATTAAGTAAAACAAATATAAAATTTATTTTTAAGTAAATTTGTCTTTTATAATCTACCGTTTCGGCATTCATATGGCGAAACCCGGAAACATTAAACATTTTTATATATGCAAAATCCATTATTGATACCTTTTCAGACTCCATATCATTCCGCACCTTTCAATGAAATTAAAGAAGAACATTTTCTGCCTGCTTTTCAGGAACTGATCAAAGTTTCGGAAAAAGAGATTGATGATATAGTGAAAAATCCTGCTGAACCTTCTTTTGAAAACGTGATCGAAGCATTAGCTTTTTCCGGCGAAAAGCTCGATGTAGTTTCAAATATTTTTTTCAATTTAAATTCTGCAGAAACCAACGACGAGATACAGAAAATCGCCCAGGAAGTTTCACCCCTTTTAACTGAATTTTCTGCGAAGATTTCTCAAAACTTAGCTCTTTTTGAAAAAATAAAAAAAGTCTACGACCAAAAGGAAAAATACAATCTCAACGAAGAACAGCAAATGTTGCTGACAGAAACTTACAAAGGTTTTGTAAGAAGCGGCGCTTTGCTGAACGATGCAGACAAAGAAAAATTTAAAAATATCAGTATTGAACTTTCAAAAAAATCGCTGCAGTTTGGGCAAAATGTTTTAGCGGAAACGAATAATTATTTCAAACACATTACCGAGGAAAAAGATCTGTCGGGAATTCCTGAAGCGATAATCCAGCAGTACCGAGAAGAAGCAAAAGAGAGGAATCTTGAAGGTTTTGTGGTTACTTTGCAGTATCCAAGTTATCTTCCCCTGATGACTTACGCTGAAAACAGGGAACTCAGGAAAGAACTGGCTTTGGCAAACGGTAAAAAATCTTTTAATAATAATGAATTCGATAATCAGAATTTAATTAAAGAAATCATCACTTTAAAACAGGAAAAAGCGCAACTTTTAGGTTATAAATCCTATGCTGATTATGTTCTGGAGGAAAGAATGGCAAAATCGCCGAATCAGGTTACTTCATTTTTAAATGAACTTCTGGAAAAAGCCAGACCTTACGCAGAAAAAGAAATTGCGGAACTGAAAACGCTTGCAAAAGCTGACGGAATTGAAGAAATGGAAAGTTACGATCATGCTTTTTATGCTGAAAAACTACGCAAACAAAAATTCGATATTGATGATGAAGAACTGAAACCTTATTTTCAGCTTGAAAAAGTTCAGGAAGCTGTTTTCGGTTTAGCTGAAAGACTTTTCGGATTGAATTTTGTGGAAACGAACGAAATTCAAAAATACCACGACGAAGTAAAAACCTACGAAATTTTTGAAAACGGAACCTTCAAAGCGCTTCTTTACGCTGATTATTTCCCAAGAAAAGGAAAAAGAGCCGGTGCGTGGATGACGAGTTTTAAAAATCAATACAAGAAAAACGGTGAAAATTCGAGACCGCATATTTCCGTGGTCTGCAACTTTTCTAAACCTACTTCAGATACCCCGAGTTTACTTACTTTTCAGGAAGTGACTACGCTTTTCCATGAATTCGGTCATGCGCTGCACAGCGTTTTGGCTGACACTACTTATCCGAATCTTTCGGGAACCTCAGTAAAATGGGATTTTGTAGAACTTCCGTCGCAGTTTTTAGAGAATTTCTGTTACGAACCGGAATTCCTGAAAACTTTCGCCAAACATTATCAAACCGGAGAAATTTTGCCTGATGAAAAAATTCAGAAAATATCTGATTCTAAAAATTTCATGGAAGGTTACCAAACGTTGAGACAGCTTGGTTTTGGAATTCTGGATATAGCGTACCATACTGATGCCGATAAAGTAGGCGACATCAAAACCTTTGAAGTGGAAGAAACGAAAGCGACCAATCTTTACCCATCCAATCCGGAAACCGCGATGAGCACGAGTTTTTCACATATTTTCCAGGGCGGATATTCGGCAGGATATTATTCTTACAAATGGGCAGAAGTTTTAGATGCAGATGCTTTTCAGTATTTCAAGGAAAATGGAATTTTCAACCAGGAAATTGCAGCAAAATATAAAGTTTTACTCTCATCAGGCGGCACGAAAGATCCGATGGAGCTGTATAAAAATTTCAGAGGAAGCGAACCGAAAGTGGAAAGTTTGCTGAAAAGAGCATTTGGGTAAAACTGAAACTCAGCTATTATTTCATCTGCGTCAGCTGCCAATTTGCGGGATATTCTTTTCACGCTAACCTGGAAGATGACGCAGATATTTTTTATTTTAAGCTTCTGTTTTTGACCAATTCGTTTCTCGCTTTCGCGAGCATCGGAATAGAAATAATTCCCATTACAATCATAATGACCAGCTGCATGGTGTGGGAAATAAATGCGTAGGAAAGCCCTACTTCACCACCTTCTTCAGGGTTTTTACCCATAGAAAGAAATAAAGCCATGATGCCCAATTTCAGCGCAAAATGGAAAGCACCAATTCCACCGGATGCAGGAACCATCATTCCCAAAGTTCCCACCACGATGATGAAAAAGCCGTCAGCAAAAGTAAAATCAGAAGTTTCCGGAAGTGCAAAACATACCAGATAAGCAGCAAGATAATAGGAAATCCAGATCGCAATTGAAAGAAGGATGAATTTTCCCTTTTGTCTCATTTTAAAAATTGACATCAAACCATGGAAAATCCCTTTCGCAAAATTCAGTCCCTTTTGATAGGCCGTAAATTTCTGAAGGTTCTTTCTTAACAACAAAAATAAAATGCCGAGGATCATCAACCCTCCGAGGAAAAAATACAAATTATTATTTGGCGCCGTTTGCTGTGTTTTTCCTTTTTCTGCGGTGACATATTGATAAAATGACAAAATCGCATCGTATTTAAAAATCAAAGTCAAAAGCAGAAAACCGCCCATGCAAACCAAATCGACCACTCTCTCGAGAATAATCGTTCCGAAGGATTTATCTACCGGAACTTTTTCCACCCCGAAAAGCGCAGTAGAACGTGCGAGTTCACCACTTCGCGGAATGGTAAGATTCATTAAATATCCAAAAGAGATGGTCCAAAAAGCGTTCGCGTTTGAAATTTTATAACCCATCGGTTCAAGTAACAAATTCCAGCGAACAGCCCTGAACCAATATGCCAAAACCCCGAAAAGTGAGGCGGCAAAAACCCAGAAATAATTCGCTTTTGCGAAATATCCTGCAATTTTTTTAAATTCCATTCCTTTTAAAGCAAACCACATGAAAAGTGCGGCAATAGCTAAAGAAACAGCAATCGTAATGAATGATTTTAGAGGATTGGTTTTTTTGATTTCTTCCAAAACTGAAATGAATTTTCTATTGAGAAATTAAGTAAGAAGATTTGTTTTCTCATCAGGAAAAATAATCTTCGGCTGGAAAGTTTTTGCTTCTTCCGGCGTCATCTGCGCGTACGCGATAATGATGATGATATCGCCACGCTGAACACGTCGTGCAGCAGGGCCGTTCAGGCAGATTTCCCCTGATTTGCGTTTCCCTTTGATGGCATAAGTATCGAATCTTTCACCATTGTTAACATTCACAATAAACACCCTTTCACCCACCATGATTCCTGACGCTTCCAAAAGGTCTTCATCAATGGTGATACTTCCTATATAATTAAGGTCAGATTCGGTTACCCGGACTCTGTGAATTTTAGATTTAAAAACTTCAATTAGCATGGCGCAAATTTAATTATTTTAATCAGAACGAACAGAATTTATTATCATTTTATTGATTGCTTTATTTATAAAAAACCACTGTTAATAATAGTATGAATGGGCAGTATGAACTTTTTTTGTATCATTATACTCAATGAAGCTAAAATATTGATATCAAATTCAATAATTCACAATCATAGTTTTGAAATAATCAAAAGCAATAAATGGCGACAGCTAAAGGAGTTGGCATAATTTTAGAAGTCGCAAACGCTGATTAATGGATAACAGCCTGATTTATGAGTTTCTGTTAAATTTAAGATTTTAATCACTTTTTAATTATATATATCTAAAAAATTTGCACAATTTGAAAAATGTTTTATATTTGCTTTAACAATAAAACTAACCTAAATAATTAATATTATGAACAAGTCTGAATTAATCGACGCAATCGCAAAGGATGCTAACATCACAAAAGTTGCTGCTAAAGCTGCTCTTGAATCTTTCATTTCTAATGTAACAACTACTTTGAAGCAAAAAGACGGAAAAGTTTCTCTAGTAGGTTTCGGTACTTTCTCAGTAGCTGAAAGAGCTGCAAGACAAGGTATTAACCCTGCAACTAAAAAACCAATTAAAATTGCTGCTAAAAAAGTTGCGAAATTTAAAGCTGGTGCTGATTTAGCTGATTCAGTAATGGGCGGTGCTAAGAAAAAATAATCGTTAGATTATACTAACTTTAAAGCCTCATCAGTTGATGAGGCTTTTTTTGGCTTAAACATTGAGATTTTTGAGTCTTCAATATATATTATCCGTCGTAAATATTACTACGCTTTCGTTTAAGGAGCAAGGCGCGATATTTTCCAGTCAAAATTTTCCTGGAGTTCATAAATGATTCTGTCATGAAGCCGGTTCGGACGTCCCTGCCAAAATTCAATTTCGTACGGTTTGGCCAAATAGCCACCCCAGTTTTTCGGTCGCGGAACTTCTTTATTTTCAAATTCCTTTTCTAAATTTCTGAGTTTTTCTTCCAGAAAATTACGGTCCGGAATTACCTGGCTTTGCGGAGAAACCATTGCGCCCAACTGACTTCCTTTAGGACGTGAAAAGAAATATCCGTCGCTCAAATTTTCAGCAACTCTTTCTAAGTTGGCTTTGATGATAATCTGCCTTTCCAAAGTTGGCCAGAAAAAATGAAGACATGCTTTATGATTATTTTCAATAGCTTTTCCTTTCCGGCTTTCATAATTCGTATAAAAAACAAAGCCTTCCCAATTAAAAGATTTCAACAAAACCATTCGGGTACGCGGACAGCCGTCATTTTCCAGTGTTGAAACTGCCATCGCATTGGCTTCAGAAACATCAGGATTTTCCTCCGCTTCCAAAAACCAGTTCCGGAACTGCTCCATCGGATTTTCTTTGATATGATTTTCAAGAAGTTGGGATTTTTCGTAAATTTTTCTTTTGTCGTGAAGGTTTTCCATTAATTTTTTTTATTACATTTGATTACAGGTTTTTTATTTGGCCTCACCTATCAGATGAATTATTCTTACAAAGGTAAAATTTTAATTTCCACTCCGGATATTTCCGGCGATATCTTTTCACGCTCTGTAGTACTGATTGTTGATCATAGTGAAGAAGGTGCTTTCGGGCTGATTCTGAATAAAAAGAATACCAACATGAGCGCCAGGCTGCTTACCATTTTTGGCTTTCCGGTAGATGTTTATGAAGGAGGACCGGTGGAAAATGACAAAATATTTTTCATCAACAAAGGAAAAAAGATCACTGAAAATTTTTCCGAAATCAATGACGAATATTACCTCACCGAAGATATTGAAAGTGTCGTTACGGGAATCATCAGCGAAGAGATTTCCGTGGAGGAGATCAAAGTATTCTCAGGTTATTCCGGCTGGGCCGCACAACAGCTGGAAAGCGAAATCCGCAGAAAAATCTGGACGGTTGTAGATGTATATAATTTAGATTATACCTTACCCAACGACCATCATTTGTGGAAAAATATCATGCAAAACCTGGGCGGCGAGTTTCTTCTCTGGGCAAACGCACCGGAAGACATTTCGATGAACTGATTTAATAAAAAACTTTAACAAAACTTTAAACATTAGCTCAGTAATTAAAGATACAATCCTCCGTTATTATCATAACATCCAAAACTAAAACCCGGTGAATGACATTCTTTAAAGTTGTTTCCCGGGTTTGTCAATTTCAGGCGAAGTTGCTTTTCCATTTTTCAACCATTTCTGTGAATCTGGTTTTCTGAAAAGCTTTATTTCGGATTTTTGTTACCGTGAAAACTCCTTTCTCATCAGAAATCATTAAAATTTCTTCTGCTTTCTGAGATTCAAAAGCGATCATTTCAGATTCCTGAACATCGGCGAGTTTATTTTTATGAACAAAAGTGACGAAGTTCTCCATCAAAGGCGAAATATAAGCGCCTTCCGTCTGTTTCGGGATTTTAATCACATTGCCTTCCAAAAATAACAGGTTACCGAAAATACTTCTTGCAATTCTCTTATTGGGATTCAGCAAAATAACATCATCAAGATCATTTTCCTTCGCGTAAATTTCGGCATAAATATTCTCAGGACAGTGAACACGGATGTTACTTAGAAGATTGGTATTTACGTTGATTTCTTTAATTAAATCCATTTCAAAATCACCCTGAATTCCCAACACATCATTAACGGTTTTCACTTCAAAGTAAAAAGAAACTTCAGCTTTTCCCAACTGTTCTTCCCCGGAATTCCTATACATCAAAAGCTGGATAATTCCGTCTGAAACACCTTGATTAATTACGTTTTCCGTAAAAAGATTCTGAAAAAATTCCAGCGTAAAAGTCAGCGGAATTTTCATTCTCATTTTGCGCAATGAAGCCATCAGAAAAAAATAAGATTCTTCGGCAATAATAAGCTGAGAACTGCGGACAAAAAAAGAAACCTTCACCGCATCACCATAAAAAAATGCGCGGTTTTGGGCCTGGAAATTTTCGGAAGTAAAGATATGCTGTTCCAAAATAAGCTGAGTTTAGGTTAAAAAAATAATGAACGAAAAATCGTCCATCAAGTTTATCGGTATTCAAAAAAAATTAAGACGCGCCTAATTTTATTTTTAGATTTTCGATCAAGTTTTCCCAGTATAACTGGTTTTCATCTTCGTCACCGGCATCACAGAAATCGGTGACATTCAGTGACAAATCTTCAGTAATATCATCGATTACGATCGTCATTTCGAAGAAGTTTTTGGTTCCTTCATCCTCTTCCCAACGAAAACGCACAAAACTTTCAGGCTTGTAACGGATCAGCGTAGCTTTTTCGGCAGGCCCGCCATTCCAGCTGAAGAAAAAATCATCGCCTTTTTCTACAACCTCGTCAGCAAACCACTCAGAAAGCCCTTCTGCGCTTGCCATATATTCATATAAAATCTCCGACTGACAGTGCATTGGAAATTCATACTGCACTTTCGTTTTCGCCATATTTCTGCCTTTTTTTAATGTGTCGCAATATATAAATTAATTTTTAATATATGCAAAATATTGGCTGAAATGTGCGAAATATCATGTAGCCCGAAGCGTGGAATTTTGCATCATAATCTGTACCCGCTTTCACTACTCGCTTTTTTTATTTGGCTGCGGCGAAACTGCCGCAGCCAAATAAAAAAGAGCTCAGACATGCCGTTCAATCGGGGCTAAAAGTTCATTCAGTTTTTCCTTTGAAATGGGTTTTCAGTCTTCATTTAAAACTTCCAGAATAATTCTGCAGCCTTCCCGGATTTCTTCCAAAGACAAAGTTAAAGGCGGAGAAATCCTCATGTACTCATTACGGTACAGCTGCCAGAAAACGACCAGACCTTTTTCCATACACCGTTTGGCGACCTTCAGAGTATATTCCGGCGAGCCCAGATTTACGGCAAGCATTAATCCGCGTCCGTTGATATTTTTAATTTTAGGATGAACCAGCAGTTCACGGAAGAGCTGCTCTTTCTTTTCCACTTCATCCATCAGTCCGCTTTCCAACACTTCTTTTAAGGTTGCATAACTTGCAGCTGCAATCAGCGGATTACCGCCAAAAGTAGTAATATGACCCAGTTTTGGAGAATGTGACAGCGTTTCCATAATTTTACGGGAACTCATAAATGCTCCCACAGGAACGCCTCCTCCCATGCCTTTACCCATCACGAGGATATCAGGAACAATTCCGTAATGTTCGAAAGCAAATAACTTTCCTGTCCGTCCGAACCCGGGTTGGATTTCATCCAAAATAAGCAACGCACCCACTTCTTCGCACCGCGCTTTGAGTTTCTTCAGATAATCATTTTCAGGAACAAGAAATCCTGCAGCTCCCTGGATGGTCTCCAGAATAACACAGGCGGTTTTCTCCGTGATTTTTTCTAAATCCTTTACATCATTAAACTCAATAAAACTTACCAAAGGTAAAAGCGGACGAAACTCACGTTTGTGATATTCATTCCCGGAAACCGACAAAGCGCCATGCGTGTTGCCGTGATAAGAATTCTTAAAAGAGATAATTTCTTCTCTTCCGGTGTATCTTTTTGCCAGTTTCAAACTTCCGTCGATGGCTTCTGCACCTGAATTCACCAGATAAGTCACCTCCAAAGGTTCCGGAGTTGCCTCTGCTAAAAGTTTACAGAGTTTTACGGGCATTTCCTGGGCGTACTCACCATAAACCATGACGTGCAGGTATTTTTCAGCCTGGGTTTTAATAGCTTCTACAATTTTCGGATGGGAATGACCTAAGGTATTGGCGGAAACTCCGGCAACAAAATCGAGGTATTTTCTGCCGTCTTTGCCGTAGATGTAACTTCCTTCGGCTTTTTCTACTTCGAAACCTGCAGCGAACTGCGTAGTTTTAGCCTGGTACTTAAAAAAATCGGCTTGCATTTTTATATATTTTTTGAATTTAAAAAAGATAGCGTTCCTACGGAACGCCTCTGTTTTTTCTTGTATTTTTCTACACTAACTTTCTTCCGGAACGTTTTATTTCCTTACCCTTTTCGGTTTCTTTGCCTCTTCTTTTGCCTTGGCATCGTCGATGGCTTTCTGTGCCGCGTTATATAAGGTATCATCGGACTGGTATTTCACTTCTTCATATTCAGGCGTATCAAGGAAAATGTCCTGCCACTTGCGCAACCTGTCTTTTGTATTCCAGTTGAAGTCGGGAAAGAAACGTTTCTCCCGTGCGATCTTACTCATCGGGTAGATGTCTGTATTTGCTCCCACGTTACAGGAAATGATCTGCACACGTCTTTCTTCAAATTCTGCTTCTATCGTTCCGCAGGTTGAAAGCGCAACTCCTATCCTTTCGGTCTCTTTGGTTTTCTCATTCTGGTCGTCGGCATAAGTAATTGCCTGCGCATTACCGATAACTTTTGCAAGACTGATTTCATTCTCTTTATAGTAAACCGTCATCAGTTTGCCTTTTACCTGATTGAATTCATCCTTTAAATTTAATGAATCTGCTTTACTGATGGCGAAGGCATTTCCTACTACTTTTAAAGAATCAATATATTCGCTTTCCGTATCGAAATAGGCTTCGATCTTATCACCCGTCACCTGTTTTTCACCACTCCACGCAATAGGTTTTCCGAAGAGATGCATAATGCCGTCGGTTTCATTAAATGACAGCGAATCCGCCCGCACCTGAATATTAGATTTAAACATTCTCGACTTTTTGTAGGCTCTAAGGAAACTCTTCTTTTTTAACGGGTTGGTTTCATCAATCTTCTGGTAAGCCAAAATCTTCTGTGCGGAGAAATACATGGAATCTTTTTCTAAAATCTTCACCGCATACGGACGGTCCGTCATCATTGCTGAATCTTTCTTTTCATAGATTTCACCGTAACCACCCTTCATATAGCGTCTTTCCTTGGGATCGCGGAGTGTCACATTTCCCTTAGCTGTTCCAAATCCGGTAATCTGATTGAAATACATATCATCTCCGGTCAGTATTTTATCGTTATAATGAATTCTGGAATTCTTCTTCAGATATACTTCTTTGGAAGTCATATTGTAGGTTCCTTTTTCCGTATATATAAGATTGGCGGGGTTTTTCTTATTGGTTATTGTAGTAGGTCCGCTGAAAATTGCGGTATTGGTGTTTTGGTTCTGCACGATGTTCGTGCCTTCCACCGTATAATCGGGGTTATTAATTTTAACATTCCCAGTGAAATCAATCATTTTTGAGTTCAGATCGTAGGTCGCCGACTTGGTGTACATTACATTTGTAGCATCCGAAATGGTTCCTCCGGTATTGAAGTAGGCTTTGTTTGACAGCCTGTCGTAATACAGCGTTTCGGTCTTGATGGTTTGTTTAGGATCAGTAAGCACCACATTTTTTCTTGCGATTCCCTTCTGTGAGTTTCCGTCATACTCCATTTCTCCGGCAGTAATTACCGAACCGTCCGAATTTTGAAGTTTTACATTGCCGATGGCTTTCACAAAGTTCTGCTCTTCATAGAAAATCACTTCATCTGCACTCAGGAGCGAGCCCTGATGTTCAAACTGCACATTGCCCGAGAAATAGGGATTACCGCTATACTTTTCCGGTGTTTTCTGAAAGAAATCTGAATGAATGAGACGCACCTTTTCGCCCTGCGGAGCTTTCTGCGCGGTATTGAAATAAGGATCTTTCACCAAAGGATCCTGTGGTTTTGTAGCAATCTGCGCAAAAGAATGTGCACTGATGAAAAGAAATAACACGAAAAGTTTTTTCATTAATTTTTTTTGGTACCGTAAAAATAAAGCGAATGAGAATCAATAGTTACGCCAAATGCGTTTTCAATTGCTTCCTTAATTCCCTGAATTCTAGGGTCGCAGAACTCGATGATTTCTTCAATTTCTTTGTCTGAATCTTTCTTGTAAATCACCAGGTGATCATGCTGTTTATCGAAGTAAGACTTCTCATAAGAGGAAGAAGTAAGTGTTTTTTCCCCGAACTGGTGTTTACGGATCAAGCCTGCATCGAGAAAAATTTCAATCGTATTGTAAATGGTTGCCTTGGACACATGATATTTCTTCTGCATCATCAGAAGGTAAAGATCATCCACATTAAAGTGATGTTCCATGGAATATATTTCTTCCAGGATCGTATAGCGTTCAGGAGTATTTCTAAAACCTTTATCCTGCAGGTACTGTCTTAAAACCTCCTTTATCGTCGTTATATTGAGTTCTTTCTGTTTAGTATTCATCAAAAAAATTATCTACAAATTTATTGATTTTATTCTAAATGAAAACCCTGGTGTTTCCATAAAAAAAAATTCCCGAAAAAAATACGGGAATTTGTTATTATGAATTGTAATGTCTGAATTCAACCTGCTTAATTTTCTTGGTAATCACCTTCTGATCCAGCAGCGGCGCAGATTCCACTACCACATTATGGGCAGAAATTCCCCACGCTTTGAAATCGTCGCTGCCAATATATTTCACAAAATTATAAATATTGAGCGTCATTTTTTCTTTCACCGTTAACAGGGTATCGTTGATATAGGTGTTGTCAATAATGACATATTTAAGATCCGGCGGTATGTTAAAGGCACGTAGTGAAGGATGGCTGCTTCGGGACGGGATACTGCCCTCTTCCATCATATCTGCCAAAACCTGATCGAAATAATCATTAATTCTTCTGTCGATCTTAAAACCGAGAAGGAAATTAATTCTGTAAATTGTTCCAGGCATTATTTCATCAATGGTATATTTGAATGTGAACGGATCTTCCTGATTGACAATATTTAAAATAAAATAATGATCGGCCCGTTTCGGCTGCTTCCGCAGAATGGAATAAATGATTTTCGATTCTATTTCGTCCTCTCTTTTCGCGCGGCTTAGGAAAGCCAGATTGGTGGCATATTTAGGGATGGTTTCATCCAGTTTTAGATCTTTAATAATGGTCACATACTTATCGAGTTTAACGAATTTGATAAATTTTCCCTTGATAAGCCGGCCGTTATACCAGGCATACATACAGGTTGCAATAAAGCCACCCAGAGCCATTGTAAGCCAACCGCCATCGAAAAACTTGATAACGTTGGCATAGAAAAATCCTAATTCTATAAAAAGGTAAACCGTAACAAATCCGATGGCAAAAATTTTATTTACCCTGGTTCTGCTGAGCCAGTAAAACAAAAGCGTTGTGGTCATTAACATAGTAATCGTGATGGTCAAACCATACGCCGCTTCCATCAGTTCAGATTTTTTGAAATATATCACCACGATAAAACAAAGGACCATCAATCCCCAGTTGATTCTTGGAATATACATCTGACCCTTAATTCCGGACGGATAATCGATTTGCTGATTGGGCCAGAAAGAAACCGACATCGCCTCTGAAAACATCGTAAAAGATCCGGTAATAACTGACTGACTGGCAATAATGGCGGCCGCTGTTGCGAGGATCACTCCCGGAAGAATCGCCCATTGAGGCATAATTCCAAATATCGGATTGATTCCTTCAGCCACCTGATGATAATTATCAAGCAACCAGGCTCCCTGTCCTAAATAATTCAAAATGAGCATAATTTTTACGAAAACCCAACTCACGCGTATATTTTGTTTGCCACAGTGTCCTAAATCTGAATACAGCGCCTCAGCACCTGTGGTACAAAGGAAAACCGCACCCATAATCACAATTGCACTGGGCGAATGGGTGATTAAATTATAAGCATAATAGGGATTAAAAGCTTTCAAAATATCGAGATGGTCAAAAACATGCACGGACCCGAATATCCCGAGCACGAGAAACCAAAGCACCATCACGGGACCGAAGAACTTTCCTATCGATGCAGTACCAAACTGCTGAATAAAAAAGACTATCGCCAGAATAATCAGGGTAATTGCAACCACAGGGGTATGCGGACTGTAGATCTTAAGACCTTCCACTGCCGACATAACCGTAAGTGAAGGAGTTATCACACTGTCGGCGACCAACGTTGCGGCTCCGATAATCGCAATAACATAGAGCCATTTCTTTTTGAGTCTTTTTACCAGGGAATACAGAGAAAGAATTCCGCCTTCCCCTTTATTATCGGCTCTTAAAGCGATCACCACATATTTAATGGTAGTTTGGAGGGTAAGCGTCCAGATGATACATGAAAGCGCTCCTTCAATATAATCATCAAAAGGCATACTTCCGCCATCTTTTCTGGCATTCACAATCGCCTTCATCACATAAAGCGGCGAGGTTCCGATATCACCGAAAACAATTCCTAGGGAAACCAAAACCCCCATTGCTGTGAGTTTTTTCGTATCAAAATGATGACCGCCTTCAACTACTTCTGACATTCTTTAATAATATTTAATGCACAAATTTAGATTAAAAAATAATTCAGAAATGATTTTTAGTAATTAAATGACGATTTAAACAAAAAAAACTCCCTTTCGGGAGTTTCTGTTTATGCTTTGATATACATTGCTTTCTTAATTTCTTCTTTCACTTTCTCCAGTTTCGGGAACCATTCGGCAAATAAAGCCGCTGAATAAGGTGCCGGCGCATCCGGAGTGGTAATTCTTTTAATTGGCGCATCCAGATAATCAAACGCTTTCTGCTGAACCATATAAGTAATTTCTGATGAAACAGATCCAAACGGCCACGCTTCTTCAAGAATAACCAGTCTGTTTGTTTTCTTCACAGATGCAATCACAGTATCAAAATCCAACGGACGAACAGTTCTCAAATCGATCACTTCAACTGAGATCCCTTCTTTTTCCATATCTTCTGCAGCCTGCATCGCCAACTTCATGATTTTACCAAAAGAAACCAAAGTAACATCTTTACCTTCTTTCTTGATATCTGCTTTCCCGATCGGGATATAATATTCTTCTTCCGGAATTTCCATTTTGTCTCCATACATCTGCTCAGACTCCATGAAGATCACAGGATCGTTGTCCTGAATTGCCGATTTCAATAAACCTTTCGCATCATAAGGATTTGAAGGAACCACTACTTTTAAACCCGGTGTGTTTGCAAACCAGCTTTCCAGCGCCTGAGAGTGTGTTGCACCCAACTGACCTGCTGACGCCGTAGGACCTCTGAAAACGATCGGGCAATTCCACTGTCCACCGCTCATCTGGCGAATTTTGGCAGCGTTATTAATGATCTGGTCAATACCAACCAAGGCAAAATTAAAAGTCATGTATTCAACAATCGGTCTGTTCCCGTTCATTGCCGAACCTACCGCAATTCCTGTAAAGCCGAGCTCCGCAATTGGGGTATCGATTACTCTTTTTGGGCCGAATTCGTCGAGCATACCTTTCGATGCTTTGTAAGCACCGTTGTATTCAGCAACTTCTTCACCCATTAAATAAATTGATTGATCCTTACGCATTTCCTCGCTCATTGCCTGGGCAATCACTTCACGAAAAGTATATTCCTTCATATTCATTGAAAAATTAGACTACAAAAGTAAAGATTTTTTCCCAAACCTTCAGATGATATTGGACATAAAAAAAAGCAACTCTTTCGAATTGCTTTTTTATTTTATTTTCAAGATTATTTTACCGCATGCCAGGTTTGGCTTCTTCCGATGAGTGAAAATCCAATATATCCTCTAACATTCAGTTTATCACCTTCTCTGGTGATATTACATTTGTAAGTTTTACCTGTTTTAGGATCGGTAATGGTACCTCCTGTAAATTCCTTACCTTCTTTTTTCATTCCTCTTACGATTTCCATTCCCAAAATCGGTTTGTTTTTTCTGTCGTCTTTACAGTCGATACAGGTTTCATGAGTAGGTTTTATTAAAAGCTGCGACACTTTTCCGTAGTACTTGCCATCAGATTTTTTGTAGATTTCTACAATAGATTTTGCCTGTCCTGTTTCATCATCGATGGTTTTCCATTTTCCTTCGATTTGAGCATAAGAAAGCGTTGCGAAAAATAAAGCAACGAAAGCGAAAATTATTTTTTTCATTTTATAAATTATTTTAATTTTTAGTTGGATAAATGTAATTAAAAAAAGTTAAACACCAAATATTTAACTATCCGTAACATAGTTTACAAGAGAAAAGCCAAAATCCTAAAATTTAAACGCCGGTTTAATTTCAGAGTCTTAATTCAGTTTACGGTTAATTACCCGGTTCATATAATCCTGATACCAGGCTTTGCTTTTCATTTCGCCCAGTGTTACCTCAGGATTTTTCACTTTACCGAGAAGATTTTTTTCGAAACCCAAATCTTTGATATCATAAATTCCTGTAAAATCTTTTCCGTCGAACAGGTAGATATAATTTCCAATCAAAAACTGCTCTACCCCACTGGAATTTACAATTAAGTAATCTTCTTTCTTATCGGAAACCAGGCTTCTTCCCCAGCTTCGGATCTTTTTGTTATAGCCCATCAGATCTGCCAAAGTAGGATAAATATCCATTTGCTGGGCAGGTTCGGTAATCTCTCCTTTCAGGTTGTATTTGGGATTTGGCGAATAAAACAGAATCGGTACGGCGAAACGGTTCATCGCTTTTTCATATTCAGGATAAGCAACCTGATTCGTATGATCTGCTACGACAACGAATATTGTATTATTAAACCAGGGCATTTTCTCTGCGGTTTCAAAAAACTTTTTCAGTGCAAAATCGGTATAACCAATCGGTTCGTGAATTTCCAGCGGACCTTTTTTGAATTTGCCCTGATATTTCTCCGGCACTTTAAAAGGATGATGCGATGACGCTGAAAACATCGTTGCCATAAAAGGAGATTTTTTTGTGTTCAGCGTTTTGGCAAAATACTGAAAGAACGGCTCGTCCCAAATCCCCCACATTCCGTCAAAATCCGCATCGTTATTGTATTCGTTTTTTCCGTAATAATGTTTGAACCCGAGAATATTCCCGAAACCTAGAAACCCCATTGAACCATTAGGTGCGCCGTGAAAAAAAGAAGTATCGTAACCCATTTCATTTGAAACCGAAACAATCGACTGTATTTTCTGGTTGGAATAAGGCGAACTTGTAAACGCGTCCTTCAGACTCGGAATTCCTGCCAAAACCGAACTCATTCCGTGGATCGACTGTCTTCCGTTGGCAAACGCATTCGTTGCAATCAGACTCTGCCCAGCCAAACTGTCGAAAAACGGCGTATAGGAAACAAAATTTTTAATATTGGTATTTCTGTTGAATGCACCGGAATATTCTTTGCCAAAACTTTCAATAATGAAAATAACGATGTTCGGTTTCAGTTCTACATCTGGTCTCTGATACAGTTTATAAGGTTTAATGTTTTCATTAATGAACTTTTCATCCACAAAATGCACTTCCTGGAAATTATTGGTATTCATCGTCCTGAAAAAGGAAAAAACGCTGTTCAGAACTACATTTGCCTGCAGCGGATTATCCACGTGCCGATTGGCATCTACGAGATTAATCGGTCTTGTAGAATGTTTGAAATCACCACGGATTCCCCCTACAACCAGCGTTGCAACGATACATAAAGTAAGAACTGAAAGCGAAAAATACCGCCATTTCTTTACCGGCGTCTCTTCCTTCACTTTTACTTTTCGGTAAAGGAAAATCCAGAAAATCATCAGAACAATAAACCAGAAAATCACAAAAGGATGTTCAACAACAGAAACCAAAAACACCTTCCCGATATTTTTTTCATGCTGCGCAACGTGCATCGCAGCCATTGTGAGTCTTGCCTGTGAGAATTTATAATACACAAAATCGCCGAAATTCATTCCATAAGCGATTCCGTTGGTGATGAAATAGAGGTAAAACAAAAACTTCTGGTAATATGTTTTGGTATTGATGACCAGCGGAACCAAACTCAGCAGAATAAAAAGGGAATTTACATAGAGAATCGCCGTGGTATCAAAAGCGGTTCCGTGATAAGCAATATTAAAATAATCGGAAACCGAATCGATCCCGATTAAATTTTTATTGAAAAACCAAAATAAAAAACGTGCAATCTGATAGAAGAAGAACGCTAAAAAAATCCTGTAAAAAAGAGCAAAAACCTCCTGTAATCTTATATCTTTCATTCAATTTATTAAAAACAGCGCTGCAAATTTACATTAATTTCATATTTCCGTATTAATTAGTTTTTTTCAGAAAAATGAACTCAGGAATTTTAATAAAAACCTTATTTTTGCTTCTATGAACTTTATTAAAAACAATCTGGCCAACGCATTTACTTTGGCGAACTTATTTTCGGGAAGCATTGGTGTCATTCATTTGCTAGCAGGCAATTACCAAATTACCGCCATCTGCATTATTACTTCTCTGATTCTTGATTTTTTCGACGGATTTATTGCAAGAGCGATGAAATCGAACTCCAATCTCGGCGCTCAGCTCGATTCTCTTGCCGATATGGTGAGTTTCGGTTTGCTTCCGGGAATTGCGATGTATAAAGCATTGGAACCGTTCGGAAATCAATTGTTGGGAATGGAACTTCCTTTTGAAATTAAATATCTCGGACTTTTCATCACTCTATTTTCATGTTTAAGACTCGCGATTTTTAATCTGGATGAAGAACAGACCTATTATTTTAAAGGGTTAAATACCCCTTCCAATACCATTTTAATTTTCGGACTTTATTACGCTTTTCTTGAAACTGAAAGTTTTAAATTTCTGTTTGAAAATTCTTTACTGCTCATTATTCTGACGGTGATTTCATCCTGGATTTTGGTAAGCCCGATAAAGATGATCGCAATGAAATTCAAATCGATGAAACTGGAGGATAATTATCCGAAAATTGCTTTATTAATCGGCGCGGTATTGATTCTAATTCTCTTTAAAACCGTCGGAATTCCGTTGGTTATTTTATATTATATTCTGATTTCCCTTATTTTTCAGAAACAGCTCAAATAAATCTATCATCAATTATCTATAATGAATTTAAAACTCTATAAACCGCTCTGTATCTTCGATCTGGAAACTACCGGAATCAACGTAGCGAAAGACAGAATCGTGGAAATCTGCATCCTGAAAGTAAATCCTGATTCTTCGCGCGAAAGCAGAACCTGGCTGGTCAATCCAGAAATGTATATTCCGAAAGAATCAACCGTTGTTCACGGAATCAGTGATGAAGATGTAAAAGATGCGCCAAAATTCAGCGAGATCGCGTCAAAAATCATGGAAATGATCGCCGGTTCGGATTTGGGCGGATTTAATTCCAACCGTTTTGATGTTCCGCTTTTGGCAGAAGAACTTCTGAGAGCTGGACTTGATTTTGATTTGAGCAAATTCAAATTGGTGGACGCGCAAACGATTTTCCATAAAATGGAACCACGAAATCTAACCGCCGCCTACCAATTTTACTGCAAAAAAGATCTCGAAAACGCTCATTCTGCAGAAGCAGATGTGTTGGCAACTTTTGAAGTTCTGGACGCACAGGTTGGTCATTACGCAGATTTGCCAAATGAAATTGCCGGATTGAGCGAATTTTCTTTCCACCATAAATTTGCGGATTTAGCAGGATTTATTGCTTTTGATGATGATGAAAAGGAAATATTCAGTTTCGGGAAATATAAAGGACAAAGGGTGAAAGATGTTTTCCAGAAAGATCTGGGTTATTACGGTTGGATTCAGAATGCTGATTTTCCGTTGTATACGAAGAAAGTTTTGACGGGAATTCAATTGAGAAGCAAGTTTTAATCAAGAAAAAAATCAAAATGAAAATCATTTGCATCGGCAGAAATTACGCGGAACACGCCAAAGAACTCGGAAATGAAATCCCTGAAAACCCAGTGATTTTCATGAAACCCGACACCGCGGTTTTAAAGAAAGGTTCGGATTTTTATATCCCTGAATTTTCTCAGGATGTTCACTATGAACTGGAAGTTGTTTTGAAAATCTCCAAAGGCGGAAAATATATTCAGGAAGAAAAAGCAGCGAATTATTTTGATGAAATCGGTTTGGGAATCGATTTCACCGCTAGAGATCTTCAAAGCCAACTGAAAGCAAAAGGTCTTCCGTGGGAACTGGCAAAAGGTTTTGACGGAAGCGCGGTAATTTCAGATTTCTATAAAAAAAGTGATTTCGATATGAAAAACCTGAATTTCTCCTTACTTAAAAATAAAGAAGAAGTTCAGAACGGAAATACTTCAATGATTATCTTCTCGCCTGAAAAAATCATTGCTTTTGTTTCGCAGTATTTTACATTAAAAACAGGAGATCTGATTTTTACGGGCACGCCAAAAGGAGTCGGAAAAGTTTCGGAAAATGATATTCTCGAGGGTTATCTGGAAGGAAAGAAAGTTTTCGATCTGAGGATTCAGTAGCACCACTTCTCCGTTTCAGGAAATTTTTGTAACTTTAATCAACAAAAAATTAAATCATGATCAATATTGTTTTACCCGTCGATTTCGGTGATTCTACAGATAAATTAATTAGCGGAGCTGTAAAATTCGCGAAAGAAACACAGGGAAGAATCTGCCTGATTCACGTTGCTCCGGCGGACATTGGTTTTGCAATTGGTGATATGGGATTTCAGTATTTTCCGGAAGTGGAACAGAACGAAATCAAGGAAGAATTGCTTCGTTTAAACAACATACAACAACGTATTCTCGCAGAGGATATTGACTGTGAGCACATCCTCAAACAGGGCGTTGCCGGAGATATTATTCTGGATTATGCCAAGGAAAAGAATGCGGGATACATGGTGATGGGATCACACGGACGAAGCGGAATTTATGATGTATTTGTGGGAAGCTTAACCAAAGAGCTTACGCGCCGCTCTTCGATTCCCGTTTTGGTAATTCCTATTCATTAATAGGATAAAATGAGATAAAATAAATCCCGGAATTGCAGAATTCCGGGATTTTTATAATAATAAAAATATCAATTATTTAAGTTATCCTTTTTTGTTGATCTTCGGATCATAGTAAGGATGATGTCCTTCGGTTGGAGAAAAATATTCTTTGTCTTTGTCGCCTCCTAAAGTGGTGACCAATACATAGCACCAATAGGTAAACAAAGCTGATGCTACGAAGAATAAAATCCAGTTTACAAAATTTCCTGCAAATTCAAAAAACCCGAAAGACCATTTGAATACACTGCTTAAGAAGAGAAAGAAAGACGTCATTATTTTCCTTTTTTAAATTAACTTTGCACAAAATTAATAAAAATGTTTCGATTACTTTCAAAAGAAAGCAATATTTTTTCAATACCGGTCTACATTGGCATTCTTCTTTTGATCGTAATAGGATTTAACTTCCTTGATTTCAACTCATTGGACGTTTTTTCAGCCGCAATTACTTTTGCAGGCGTTGCACTGGGATATTTCTGTTTTAATGCCATTGCGCTGAATTACCAAACCCATCTCCCTCTATTTTTATATACCGCTTTCGTTTTTGCGCTTTATCCGGGAGATCTGGACATAGGAATTGCAGTTTCACTCTTCACCAATTCCATCCTATTGCTGCTATTGACTGATAATGATACGATGGTCCGCAAAAACTCAATTATTCTAGTAGGAGCGATTCTGGCTCTGAATTTTGTTTTCCTTCCTACGACCTGGCCGATGACGATTTTTGTAATTTTTCACATCATCGGAACTTCAGATAAAGTGGGGCTTCATATCTTCCGTCTGTTTTTCGGAATTTCCCTTGTTGTACTTTCTTATTTTGGGATCGCCTATTTCCTCGGGATGAACTCATGGAACGAGGCTTATTTTCCTTTCAATAATTTTAAACCGTCGAAAGATCTGGAAGATCTGATCTGGCTCATTCCGGTGGCTTTAATGCTGATTCACGCGGTGATGGACCACTTTAAACATTTCAATAAAAAAAGTCCCAACAGTAAATTCAAATATACTTTTTTATTAATTTTTTCTCTCGCACAGTTAATTACCATTATACTGTACATGGGAAATGTTTATGAATACTTACTTTTGCTCGCGCTTCCGGCCTCCATTATTTTAAGCAGAATGCTGAAATTTCTCCCCAAGTACTGGATGCAGGAAACAGGACTCTGGCTGCTTATTAGCTGCCTGGTGATGTTTAAGCTTGCCAATTATTTCAACCTTAATATTTAAAAACGATGATACAAATTGAAAACAGATTAATTTCTGAAGATATTTTTGCAGAAGAATTTGTGTGTAACCTCAGTAAATGCAAAGGCGCATGCTGCGTTGCAGGTGATGTAGGTGCACCATTAGAAAAATATGAAACTGAAATTCTTGATAAAATTTTCGATAAAGTAAAACCTTATCTGAGACCTGAAGGTGTAAAGGCTTTAGAAGAGCAGGGAACCTGGACAATCGATCCTCACGACGGCGACTTTGTAACTCCTATGGTGAACGGGGAAGAATGCGCTTATGTGATTTTCGACGAGAAAGGCATAACGAAATGCGGTATTGAAAAAGCATACGAAGACGGTGCCGTGGACTGGCAAAAACCTATTTCTTGTCACCTCTACCCGATCCGTGTAACTGAATATTCCACTTTTACCGCCATGAATTATCATGAATGGGAAATCTGCAATGATGCCTGTATTTTGGGGAAAGAACTAAAAGTTCCGGTGTATAAATTTCTGAAAACACCTTTAATCCGAAAATACGGCGAAGAATTTTATGAAACCCTTTGCGATGCTGCAGAAGAATGGAAAGCTGAATTCGGTTCTTAAAAAAGTTTTATCTTTAAAATAAAAAATGCCAGAACATTTTGAACTCTTAGATGTTTTTAAAGCGCTCATTTCTGTGCTTGCCGGATTGATTCTCGGTTTTGAAAGAGAAATGAAAGATAAATCCGCCGGTTTAAAAACCATTACGGTGATTTGCCTTGGTTCTACCTTATTTTCTATTCTTTCCTACAAGGTTTCCGGCAGCGGCGATCCTGCAAGAATTGCTTCCTATATTGTCAGCGGAATAGGGTTTCTGGGTGCTGGAGTTATCTTTAAAGAAGGTTTCACCGTGTACGGACTCACCACCGCCGGCATTATCTGGATGGCAGCAGCTGTTGGGATGGCCATCGGTTTTGGGGAAGTGTATATCGCCTTTATCTTTCTTATTTCGGCAATTCTCATCATATATACCGCGAAATATTTAACAAAACATTTTCTGCCGCTGCATCATCATAAAATTCTAAAAATGCGGATGAGCACGCATAATTTCATGACCCACAAAAGCTCAATATTAGCAGATCTGAAAGCAATGACCAGCGAATTGAACGAGATCGCAATAGAAAAAGAATTCGATCATATTTTGCTTACCCTGGAACTCCATATTTCAGAAAAACAGCTCGATAAAATGGAGAATTTTCTCACCTCCAATAAAAATCTGGAGTATTTCAGTTATTAAATTTTCTGCAACTGTTTAACACACCAGCCCGCCTTATTTGTATATTTAAATACACAAGCGTACATGCAGAACCATATGTACATGCCACGGCCGTCCTAGACCTATCTCATTTAACAGCCACATTCCACTTTTTTCAATCCCGGATGGTGTACCTGCCAACTGTATTTTAAATAACTTACAAACGTTTACCGTATTTCCTGCTTTCTCTCCTCATGATGCCTTGACTGCAAACTATCATGTTAAGAAACGTGCAGGTAATGTGCAATTGGGCATAGTGTATTTATATTATAACCATACTATATTCATAGTATATCCATACTATATCATAAAGGATTGGGAATGTTAAGGGGAAAACAACAGGCATTATTTCTTCATCCGGTGTTTTGGGTATCAACAAAAAAATCCATCTCATTGCTGAGACGGATTTTTTATTTATTAAAGTAAGATTACTTTTTCAGTTCTTCCAAAAACTCATCGTGAGAGATTTTTGTTTCCTTTTTGGTTGCTTTTTCCAGGATTACATCTTTCAGTTTAGCCATTCCTACTTCTGCAGAAATCTGACGAACCTGCTCCTGATCTTTCAACATTTCAACCGCATATTTCTGAATTTCTTCATCTGATAAGTGGTGAATTCCATAGATCGCCAACTGGTTTCTTACCAACTGTTCTGCCTGTGCCAAAACGTCAGTATACTCCAGTTTAATTTCGTTGTCGTTCATCAGTTTACCTTCAAGAATCTGGTATTTCAACTGATTTTTTTCTGCTTCCAAAATTTCTTTTGCCTGATTTTCATCAGTGATATTTGCGTTGCTGAACATTAACCATTTAACCAGGAAAGTTTCAGGAAGTTTCACTTCTTCTTTTTCGTTGATCTGCTCCAACACTTTGTTCACGAAATGAACATCAGCATTTTGTTGGAAATATTCGTCAAGCTCAGATTTTACTTTCGCCTTCAGTTCTTCTTCAGATTTAACGGTTCCTTCTCCGTATACTTTATCGAATAAATCCTGATTAAGTTCTGCCAAATTCAATCCGTAGAAATCTTTTACAGTTACTTTCTGCTGATCGTGGTGAAGATGCTCCACTTCTTCTTTGCTGAACCCTAATTCTTTCGCCAACTCTTCATTTTTCTGCAAATCTTCTTTAGAAATTGTTACAGATCCGTCCATTTTCAAATCTTTCACCAATTTGAAAGCTTCTTTTTTCTCAGCGTCGATTACCACATTTTTTGGGTGATGATGATGTTCCCCTTCTGCGTCTTCTTCAACAATCTGGCTGATTTCCAAAGCAATATGAGAATCGTCACCGATGTTCTCCTGTACTACTTTTTCTGCAAAACGCTTCTGCATATTTTCGATGCTCTGACCAATTTCTTTATCAGAAGCTTCTACTTTATAATGAGGCGCTTCGTATTTTGCCAAATCAATTTTGAAATCCGGTTCGTAACCTACTTCAAAAGCAACAGATAACTGTTCTGCATTGTGGTTTAACTCTTCAACCGGCTGTGGAACTGGCTGACCTACCAATCTCAGATTATTTTCGTTTACATAATTGTTCAACGCATCAGAAACCTGTTTGTTGATTTCTTCAAAAGCGATCCCCGCTTCATACTGCTTTCTCACCATGCTCAATGGCACTTTTCCTTTTCTGAATCCAGGAACCTGTGCGTTTTTCGCATAATTAATCAGTTGTTTTTCAACTTTATCTTTGTAATCTGATTTATCTAATGTAACTGTAAGTAACGCGCTTACTTCATCGTGGTTTGTCGCTGTAACGTTCATTGTTATTAATTGAAAATTTTAGGTTGCAAAAATAGTAATTTTTTTAGACTTTTAAGAATGTAATACTGCTAAAAAACGTTAAAAATCAATTACTAATGCCAAAAGTAGCCATTGCGTCGGTTTCGCCACCTTCCACTGTTCCGAAAGCTGTTCCGTTTTGGGCTTCATTTACGGATGTTGCATCATGAATTAATGTTAAAACCAATTGTGGAGAAGCTGAATTTACCGCTTTTGTAACATTCCATTTCGTAATCAATCCCAATTTTTTTCCGTCGGTTCTGGTGGATGATTCGTCATCTTCACGGGTTAAATTGATCTGCGACCCCTGAAAATCATAGATCAGAAAATGCTCATCTTTTGCAGATTTGATGCTTTGGGTTTCATCTTCATTGCCGTTTTTGAAAATGGCAGTTACCGTATAAGATTTTCCGTCCGTTAACTTTATCACGGGATTTGTTGCCGAGTTAACGGTATAATTATAAGTTTGCGCAATTCCGGTTGCATCATCTTTTACATTCAGAATAATATTCGATATATCTTCCTGCGAAAGCACATCCTCGTCTTCATCGGCTCTGCTGCAACTTACAGAAAATGTGGCAAGCAGCATTAATACTACAATTATGGAGTTTTTATAATTTATGAATGATTTCATTTTTAATTTTTTTATTGTTAAATATGTCTATTTTCAGCACCCAGCTTAAAATCTGTATTTCACATTGAGGATAATATTTCTTCCCATTTCGTAGGAGAAAAACCGCATTCTGTTCAGATAATCCTTGTAATTTTTATCGAAAAGATTCGTCACATTCAATCCTGCGGAAAAATGTCTGTTGAAATCCAAACCAGTCTGAATGCTCCACAAAGAATATGCCGGTGGCGGCGTTGAAAGATCCAAGGTCTTTTCCAGTTCCACTCCATTTTCATACACCTGGATTGTTGGGTTGAACACCGGGAAGTTTTTCTGCTGCAGGAAGGTTTGGTTTTCCACTTTGAAATAGAAATTTTTCCACTGCGCTTTAGAAAATTCCAGGCTGTTGGAGAAATTCGACGGGAGCATCAGAATCAAAGGCTGATCATTCGTTTTGTCTTTTCCGTTTACATACGCAAAACGGCCTTTGTAACTGAAATTTTCATTGAGTTTTAACTGCGCATCGAAATCAATTCCGAATATTCTTGCATCAATCTGTTCGTAGCTCCACACCGGGAAAACGCCCCGAATGGTGTTCTGAATTCCGGTCGGGATCTGGTTGATGAAATTTTTGGTGACAAATAAATACGGATTCACGGACAGTTGCAAACCGCCTAAAACATTCAGTTTAGAATCGATATTTAAGTTAAACTGATTCCCTTCTTCATTTTTCAAACGCATATTTCCGAGTTCCAGAACTGACGCGGAATGGTGAAGACCGTCGGCAAAAAGTTCAGCAATATTGGGCGTTCTGCCTACTTTTGCATAATTAAATTTAAGATTGAATTTTTCTGAAGGATGAAAATCGAAACCGGTATTAAAAGAAAGATTTTTATAATTCAGAACAGGCTTCGTGAATATGCGGTTTCCTACGGTTTCCACATGAAAATCTTCAAAATCGTTAGCGTACAGATTCTCCCAGTCTTTTTCGTCGTACCATTTTTTTACATCATATTGAGCTGCATCATAACGCAAACCGCCTTCAACATTCAATTTTGGAGTGATTTTGTATTTAATGACAGAATACATTCCGCCCGAATACTTCGTATAATTAGGAACAAGCCTTCTCGCCATCGTTTCCGGTGTTGAATAATTGTACTGATAACTTAAATCGATTCCGGTTTCCAGATCCCAGTTTTTTCTTTCAATTAAATTATTGATATTCAACTGATTGGTAAAAAGCTCGAGATCCAAAGACGGAGTTCCTGAAAGCTCGCCTCTTCTCACATCAAACTCCTTCCGGTGATTGTACTGAAAACTGTAATCAACGGAAAATTTCCCCAAATCTTTAAATCTTTTGTAGGCAGAAATTTTCGCAAGATGATGTTGAATATCCTGTTTCGGATTGTCGATGGAATACGAAAAATCCCTCTGATAAAGAGGAACATCAGAATGTAAAGCTTTATAAAAATCCTCCAGATTCCCAATATGCGAGCCGCGGAAAATCCCTATTTCCTGATCCGTTATGCTGTAATCGAAAGAAATTCCCTGCAGAAAACTGTTGTTCTGCACCGTAAAGCCAAAAGAATTGAAATTCAGTCCGGTGTTCATCAGATTATAATCCGATGTGTGAAGATCGCCCAGCTTCCTGAAACCGCCGTTCGTTTTAACCGCCCAGCCGTTTTCCCAGGTTTTTACGATGTTCAGATCGAAACCGATTCCGCGGCCATTTGAAATTCCGGAAAGATTTGCAGAACCTTTCAGTGTATCCGCTTTTTTGAAGGTTTCGGGAATCATTAAAACCACTCCGCCAATGGCGTCGCTGCCGTATTTCAATGCTGACGCGCCTTTGATGACATCGATATGTTCAAACTGCGTTACATCCACATTTGGTGCATGTTCAACGCCCCATTCCTGTTCAGCCATTTTCACCCCGTTATTGATGATGGAAATCCGGCTTCCGTACAATCCGTGGATGACAGGTTTTGCAACATTGTTCCCGGTTTTTAAAGCACCAACTCCGGAAATCCCAGAAAGTACATTCCCTAAATTTTCGGTAGAATTTCTTTCGAGGTCTTTTTGATCTAAGGTTTTTACGATTAAAGTATTGGTCTTCTTGTGCGTTCCGTGAATGGTAATGGTTTCAATATCAGAAATGTGATGTTCCAGATTCAGGGTGATTTCCAGATCTTTATCTACCTTAATCTGTTCGGTAAAAGGTTCACAATCCGGGTGATACGCCGTTAATGTATAGTTTCCTTTTTTAACGGAAGGAAAGCTGAAACTGCCGTTTTGATCTGAAAGCTCGACATTATTTCCGATTCTGATGATGGCATCTTTCAATGGAACTTTATCATGAAAATCGATGACTTTCCCCTGAATTTTAAAAGTTTTCTGTGCGCTGAAAAATGTTAATCCGAAAAAGATTAGCAGTATATTGAAAATGAATTTCATTTAAATGTTGATTTTGAATTGAGTAAATACGAAAAACTTAAAGATTTGATCACAAACCTTTAAAGCTACATTTTTGTGTAAAATGTTTTATTTAAATGAAAAGCACAGGTGGGCCGCGAAGCTGAACATCAAAGAATTCGCGTGTTGCAAATCTCTGCTCACAGGCGAAAAGCTGCTTCCGGAAATCTTCATTTTTCAGTGCTGAGAACTGAAAGTGTTCAGGTAGCAAAGAGTTTCCGTCATGCAAAATGTGGCACGAAAGACAGTCGGTGAAGTTGATTGACAAATGACCCGTGGAAAAGGTTTTTTCAGTTTTCTTAAAATTAAAGTCTTTGAAAACCTCGCCACTTCCATGATTGTGAAAATTTTGCGAGAACAGCGCCACGAAAAGATATACCCCTGTAAAGAGTACAGCTGCAAACCGGCGATATGTCCTGTTCCTCAACATTCGGCAAAACTAATGATTTTTCACAAAACAGCAAATTTAACACTAGCCATTGCTGTAAATTATATTTCCGTAATATTCTAAAGGCTGTTAAATCTTAGGTTCATATTTAACGGAGTTTTTTGTAAATTTGTAGTGAAATTTTTATCTATGAAAGAAAGTACTGTAAAAAAGATTGCAGTTTTCACTTCCGGCGGTGATGCTCCCGGTATGAATGCAGCTTTAAGAGCGGTTGTAAGAACTGCAAATCACTATAACATTGAATGCTTCGGGGTAAGAGAAGGCTACAACGGCCTGATTAATGACGATTTCACTAAAATGGGACCCCGTTCTGTAAAAAATATCATTGGTGCGGGCGGCACCATTTTAAGATCCGCCAGATCCTTGGAATTTAAAACCAAAGAAGGACGGCAAAAAGCCTTCGACAATTGTGTGAAACACGGCATTGACGGCTTGGTGTGCATCGGCGGTGACGGAACTTTTACCGGAGCAAAAGTTTTCAATGAAGAATTCGGGATCCCGGTAATCGGAATCCCAGGAACCATTGACAACGATATTTTCGGTACCGACAATACTATAGGCTACGATACCGCCTTAAATACTGCAATGGAAGCCATCGATAAAATACGTGATACCGCGACCTCCCACAACAGAGTGTTTTTTGTAGAGGTGATGGGCCGTGACGCAGGATTTATTGCTCTCAACAGTGGATTGGCAACCGGTGCAGTAGACATCCTGATTCCCGAAAGAAAAGACAGCATTGATGATCTTTTCGAAACATTTGAAAGAGCGGAAAAAGCAGGAAAATCTTCAAGTATTGTCGTAGTGGCAGAAGGTGAAAAACTGGGAAGCATTTACGATCTTGCGAAAGCGACAAAAGCCGGCTTCCCGGATTATGATATCCGCGTTGCTATTCTTGGCCATATCCAAAGAGGCGGTTCCCCGAGCTGTGCTGACAGGGTTCTGGCCAGCCGTTTGGGTTACGGAGCTGTACTGGGTTTATTGGAAGGAAAAACGAATGTAATGGCCGGAATGCAGTCGAATACTTTAGTGTTTACGCCTTTCGAAGAAGCCATTAAAAAACACAATGAAATTGACCAGGATTTGCTCAAACTTTCAGAAATACTGGCCATCTAATTAAAAACTTAATAAAAAATAACAACAAATAATTAATAAACAAAATATTATGTCAACAATCAAAGTAGGAATCAACGGATTCGGTAGAATTGGGCGTCTTGTTTTCAGAGCAATGGCCGACAGAGAAAACATCGAAGTAGTAGGAATCAACGACCTAATTAATGCTGAATACATGGCTTATATGCTTAAATATGATTCTGTACACGGCGAATTCAAGGGAGATGTTTCTGTTGAAGGAAACGACCTTATCGTTAACGGAAAGAAAATCAGAGTGACTGCTGAAAAAGATCCTAACAACCTGAAATGGAACGAAGTAGGCGCAGAATATATCGTAGAATCTACAGGTTTATTTTTATCAACAGAATCGGCTCAGGCTCACATCAACGCCGGTGCGAAAAAAGTTATTCTTTCTGCTCCCCCAAAAGATGATACGCCGATGTTTGTGATGGGTGTTAACCACAAGGATTTAACTGACGATATCAAAATTTTATCCAACGCTTCCTGTACGACCAACTGTCTTGCACCTTTAGCAAAAGTAATTCACGATAACTTCGGAATTGTAGAAGGTTTGATGACCACGGTTCATGCAACTACAGCTACCCAGAAAACTGTTGACGGACCATCCATGAAAGACTGGAGAGGAGGCCGTTCTGCTTTGAACAACATTATTCCATCTTCTACAGGTGCTGCAAAAGCAGTAGGAAAAGTAATTCCTTCACTGAACGGAAAACTGACAGGGATGTCATTCAGAGTTCCTACAGCAGACGTTTCTGTGGTAGATTTAACGGTTAGATTAGAAAAAGCAACTTCATACGAAGAAATCTGTGCGGCAGTGAAAGCGGCTTCTGAAGGTGATTTGAAAGGAATTCTTGGTTACACTGAAGATGCAGTGGTTTCTCAGGATTTCGTAGGTGAAAAAAGAACTTCTGTATTCGATAAAGATGCAGGAATCATGTTATCACCAAACTTCGTGAAATTAGTTTCATGGTACGATAACGAAATGGGTTACTCCAATAAATTGGCAGATATGTTGGTTCACTCGGCTTCTTTGTAAGTATTGAGTATTCCACAATAAATAAAAAAGCCTCTCAAAATTTGAGAGGCTTTTTTTATGCGTTTTCGGTTAATAGCCGTGAAGATTAATGTCTTCCGTTCTGATCAGATCAACCCTTTTTCCCATCTTTTTCTGGATTACTCTGAAATGCTGTAACTCATCATCTGTCAAAAGCGTTATTGCTGTGCCTGAGTCGTTAGCACGGCCCGTTCTTCCAATTCTGTGAACATAATCCAACGGCGAACGCGGCAGTTCATAATTGATGACGTATTCCAAAGATTCAATGTGGATCCCGCGTCCGATAAGATCTGTTGCAACCAGTATTTGAGTTTCTCCTTCTTTAAAATCGCGTAAATTTCCTGATCTTGAACCCTGAGATTTCTTTCCGTGAACAGCCGTAGCCGGAATTTTATTTTTCTTGAGTTTTTCAGCAAGATTATCCGCACTTCTGGTGGACGACGTAAAAACCAAAGCCTGTTTTATATTTTTTTCTTTAATTAAATACCGCAAAAACGGACCTTTTCTTTCTTCGGTAACATGATAGGCAAGCTGAGTAATTTTATCGAGATCGACTTCTTCAGCCTTAATTTCTACAAGAACAGGATTGATGGTCAGACGTTTTTTAATCTCTTCGACTTTATCATTCAAAGTTGCGGAAAATAAAACCGTCTGTTTCTTTGAAGGCATCATCGCGAAGAGTTTGTTCATCTCCTCTTCAAACCCTAACTGGAACATTTTATCGGCTTCATCAATGACCAAATGCGAAATTTGGGAGATACTTAAAGCTTTATGCTCAATTAAATCGAGCAATCTACCAGGCGTTGCCACCAAAATTTCGACACCGAACATGCCTTTCATCTGTGGATTGATAGAAACGCCGCCATAAACTGCCATCGTTCTGATTTCTCTTTTCAGATTCTCAGTGAAAGCTCGGAAAACCTCATCAATCTGAATCACCAGTTCGCGCGTCGGAGCCAAAACTAAAATCTGGATATTTCTGTCTTTTTTTACTTCCTCATTCTGAAGTTTTTCCAGAATCGGCATTACAAAACACGCCGTTTTACCGGAGCCTGTTTGTGCGATTCCCATTAAATCTTTTCCTGCTAAAATCACCGGGACGGTTTGTTCCTGTATGGGAAACGGTTTCAGAAACCCTAATTTTTTAACAGATTTAATAATATTATGTGATAAGCCTAAAGATTCGAAAGACATAGATGCGGTTTTAATTCCGCAAAGATAATCTATTCGGCAGCACTCTTTAATTTCTAATCAATCAATTTCAGCCTTCATTAAAAAACTAAACAGGCTTATTAAACTCTAGGAACAATAAATTCCCCGAAACTAAGTGTTAAAATCTCTCCGTTGATTTCAGATTTTACTTCAACTGTCCATTCTTCAATCTTCAAAACTTCTGCGTGGCTGCCGAAAGGGAAAGCCTCACCTTTGTTGATTACCGTAATTCTCACCATCTTTCCCACTTTTGGATTTTCAGGAATGATTATATTTCCAACGATGTGATATTTTGAATACTCGGAATCCAAATTTCCTTTGATCGGATATTTTCGGTAAGGCAGATTTTTAGCATCTTTACCTGTGGGAATCATGAAAAATTCATTCTCCTCATCATCATACTGAATAACAAACGAGGAAGAAATATTGGAGACAATATAATGGCGGATTTTATCACCAAGATATATTTTTTCACCTGTAACCGAATAATAGCCTGTGAAAAGTGAATTTTTGCTGAGCATCATTTTTTATTGGACTAATTTAATAAAAAAACAGACAATCGATTTCTTAGATAAGCATCAGCACTTTGTAAGAAAAATCCGTAACTTATGTGGTCCGAAGATTGCAATCCTGTGAAAGGTTTTTTGAACCGAATGATTTAATACTGCAAAAAAAATGAAGGCAAAACCCAAGTTTTATAACGCAACTCATTTCCGAAATTTCTGGGAAAAAGGCAACGGAAAAGAACTTCTTGACTGGGCAGATATTAAACCCGATATCCAAGACTTTGGAAAGTATTCATTCCTTTATCATCAGGTTGATGAATTGGGTGACGATGCGGTGCGAGCCACCTATCTGAAGCTTCCGTATCCAAAGGCGAGTGCATTGATTAAGAAATATTCCGCCATAAAAATTAATGAAAGCGATGATGCGCCCGAAAGTTTACGAAAACTTTTCCTCCAGATGCAGGAAGTTCCGGCCTGGTTCGATGAAAATCTGGCAAATATCGGTGCGAGATTCTGCATGAGAAGCGGCACCAATGCACTTATTATCCTTCGTGATTTCACTTTAATGGGCGGTTACGATTATGCGTACCTCAACAAACCTTTAATCTTTACAGGAGCTTTGAAAAAAGGCGCTGTTAAACGTTTGAAAGACACCTTAGAATTTTGGGTAAATGTTACCCGCGAGAACGCTTTGAAAATTAACTCAGAAGCCTATCAATTGATTGTCAGAACGCGTCTGATGCATTCGTACGCGCGTTTAAAAATAAAGGAGAAAAGCGAAAGCTGGGATACAGAAACCTGGGGTGAACCCATCAATACATGGGATATGATTGCCACTTACACCGGTTTCAGCCTTGTTTTTATGCAGGGACTGAAGAAGCTGGGCGTTCAAATTTCGGAAAAGGAGGAACTAGGTGTTTTCCATCTCTGGAAATATATTGGTTATCTCCTGGGCATTCAGTCTGAATTTCTTCCCGAAAATAAACAACAGGCGGCGGAGCAGCTTTATTTATGGAGTTCTTTGCAGGATAAAGGCGATTCAGATTCTGCGCATTTAGCCAAGGCTTTGCTTGATGAAAATCTGGAGAACACGATTTACAGGTTTCCTGTGCAGCGCAAACTTCTGCTGAATCTTCATCAAAGCATGAACTGGTTTTTGCTGGATCAGGAAATTAATGAAAGACTGCAGATCCCGAAAGTTTCGATGACTTCAGTTTTCCCGAAAATCATTATCCGGGCCAACAAAACCGCTCAGAAAATATTTAATTTAGATCAGCCGGAAAGTTATCAGAAACTGATCAATTTAGGCCATAAAGATCAGATGAAGGTTCTTGCTGACTATATTAAACATACTCCGAAAGATTTTCAGTATTAAAAAAACGGTCCGCAAAAATTGCAGACCGTTTCATTTTTATGTTAAGGAAATTACTTCACCATCATTTTGGTTACCGCAACTCCTTTGTCGGATTTCAGCTGAATCAAATACATACCTGATTTCAACCCGCTGATGGAAATTACTTCATCACCATTGTCTTTGGAGGTCTTAACCGTTTTCATCAGTTTTCCGGATAAATCATAAATCCCCAAAGTTCCGTTTTTCGCATTCGTGTAACGGATATTTGCCGTTCCGTTGATGACAGGATTTTGAGTAAGAATTAATGAAACTGCATTTTTAACAGAACCGGCTTCATCAGTTGCCAGCGCAGAAGCATTTCCGAAAATTCTAAAACCACCCGCTTCAATAGTAATTGGCGCGGTTGTATTCGCTACCGGAACCGAAGTATTGTCCATTAAATTCACCCAATTTCCGGTGAATGGAAAGTTCGGCACCATGTTTTGGGAAGTTAAAGTAAAGTTGGCCAGAATCACCACATTTTTCAGCGCACTCGCCGTGGCAGCATTATTAATATATATTCTCGGCATTAAATTTCCTGATTCTACAGTGAAGGTTTTCGTATTGAAAACATCGTTAGCCAATCTCAGTTCCAGAATTTTCGCCCAGGTATCATATACCGATTTTCGAGCAGCATCAGTATCATAAGCAAGTCCGAACGCTGAAGGTTTCGGGCTAAGTTTACAGTCTCCCGGAATGGCATCAGATTCAGTATTTACCGTTACTCCGTCTTCACAAGTGTATATGCTTTTGTCGAAACCAAGTTCCGCAAACTGCCAAATCATTTTCGGACCCGGAACGGTAAGAAAAACCGCGCCGTAAGCTTTCTGTCTCTGCAGTGCTGTTGCAAGATCTTTCACGTTATAACCTGCTCCGCTCGCCCCGTATGTAATATTTTTATACATGATTCTTTCCTCATCGTGGCTTTCTCCGTAGCTGTCCGCACGTCTTTCAGTAAATCCGCTGTGGTTTTTAAAATCAACTCTGTTAAAATTACTGTTGCTGGCATAGCCCATCGTATTCTGGTTATAAGGATCCGTCTGCTTATCCCACATCATCACTCCTTTTCCTTCGTCCACTCTATAGTTTGCCCACTGCAATTCTTCTGCATCAGCACCTAAATGTTCAAATATAATGTAAGAGGTAGGATCATGACTCCACTGATAATCCGCATACGTTTTAAGAATACCTACCCGGTCCGCCGGGGAACCGTTGGTACACGTTTGATCTGAGGCGGTACAGAGCTGGGTAAATCCTTTCGTTAAATCCCAGCGGAAACCATCGACTTTATACTCTTTAATCCACTGTTCCAGGACACGGTTAACATAATACTTGGTCTCATCTTTTGAATGGTTAAAATCATTAAACACACTGTAAGCATGTTTTGCCACCTGGTTAAAATATGGATTGTCCGCTGCAGGATCTCCGAAACCGTCGCCATCCGGATCGATCATCCACATTCTTTCTATAGGACTTCTACCTGTAGCGTGGTTCAAAGCGATATCTAAAATAACTGCAATTCCGTTCTGGTGACACAGGTCGATAAATTCCTTGAATTTTTCCGGAGTTCCATACGCTTTATCTAAAGCATAATGGAAACCGGTATTGTATCCCCACGAACTGTTTCCGTCGAATTCCATCACCGGCATTAATTCTACCGCATTGATTTTTAATGACTTTAGATAAGCTATTTTATCAATCAAAGACTTCCAGGTTTTTTGTGTCGTGAAATCTCTGACAAGCAGTTCATAAATAATTAAATTCTCTTTCGCAGGTTTATTAAAATTAGTGATGGTCCAGTTATAAGCGGGTTTCGCAGTCTGGATCACAGAAACTTCGAAATTCTGCCCTGCAGGATAAGCCGGAAGATTGGGATAAACCGTTGCAGTCTGATTGATAAACGGATCGTCATAAGGCGAAAGCACCAAAGGAGAATAGGGATCAGCTACTTTAATTCCGTCCGCAGTTCTGTACTGGAAGGTATAAACCTGTGAAGGCGTAAGTCCGGTAATTTCTGTCCAGTACAAATTCGGATTGGCGGTATCTTTTTTCATTTGATAATTCCCGCTCACCGTCCAGTTATTGAAACTTCCGATCACGTGAACATAAGGTTTTCCGGGAGCGTAGATGGCCAGTCCCACTTTCGTAGGATCAGAAGGAACGTAATTGATTCCCTGTTTCATATAAGCAGGAATGGCTTCCGTCTGCACCGGAACAGCAAGCGCAACGGTAAAGTTTTTTGTAACTGCTGTAGCGTCTGATGCATTTGTAGCGGTTACTGTTATATTAGCGTCCTGCGTAACGTTATATGCATAATTTAAAGCGGTGGAAGCAGTCGGGCTGGTGTAAACCGTCGCTCCGTTCGCTTTTATCTGATAGTTTGCCGGCAGTGACGAATTTCCTGTAATATTAATTACAGTTCCCCCGTTCACTACATTGGTACTTCCCGCAACAGGATTTGTCAGATTAAACTGAAATTTCCCTACATTCAGCACGATGTCCTGAGACTGAACGGAACCGTTTACTGTTTTCACCAAAAAACCAATTTTGGAAAGCGGATTTGCCCGGTTTCCGTAAAATGATTTTACCGTATTCATCGTAAAAGTATAGGTTCCTGTAGCACCGGCACTGGAAACGTAAGTTAATTTATTGGCAGCGTTGGATGCAGTCCAGGTTCCGTTGGTAGGCGCGTCCGCAATGGTATTATTGGAGTCAAAAGACCAGGCCCAGAGATAAAGTGCGTGGGAAGATCCTACGCCAAAATTGGTTTCATTCACCGTAAAAGTAACGGTGACAGCATCGGTTTCGTCAAAATTAGACGGATTTACCGAGTAGGAAATAATCTGCTGTGCAGCTGCAAAATAAGGAAGGAGCAGCGCCAGAACAAACGTGTAAAAATATTTCATCACTTTAAAATTTTAGAATGTAAAAGTACTAAAATGTAACAGACCAAAGCATTTTAGTTCAAGTATTTTACAATGATTTACGGATATGGTAAAAGTGTATTACCGATCTCCATTTACCGGGCGGTAATCAATCTGGTTTTTGCTTTCCGTGATTTTTGAAGCATTTTCCAGAAAGAAATTCTTACCCGCTAAAAGTTCGGTTAACAAAGTGCACATCTGTTCTGCAGCTACTTCCGGAAGGTGAGATTTTTTCGCAGCTTCAATTACCTGCTGTTTTCCGTTTTGCTGCACTTTCGCCAGATCATCTTTGCTGAAAAGATTAAAGAATTGCTCTTCGATATTGTAGTATTTGTAATCGGTTTCTGTTGAGATAATTTCGGGAGCTGGAAAATTAAGAAGTTTCACTTTCCGGTTCTGTTCATCGACTTCCCATTGAAATTTCTCGAAATCGTAACCCACCAAAACTTTCGCCTGAACGATCACCAACGCTTTCTTTTTGGAAGGAATAAAATTAAAAAGCTTGGTCGTCTCTTCATAATTATATATTTCGTTGAAATGTCCCTCCGCTGAAACTACTTTGAATACTTTCCGCATACTTTCCGCGATGGTATGAGAACTTTCGGTGATTACAGACGGTTCTGAAGCCAGCTTTTTGGATGCTAAGAATGCGATGACTCCGCCTAAAATCAGTCCCAAAAGAAGCATCAGAAGAATCATGATTGAGTTTACTGATTCCGACTGAGTCAGCTGATAGAGAAAAAACCCCAAGAAAATCAGCATTAGAATTCCTACGGACCAAAGTATAATTTTGAATTTGTTTGAAGCCATCTGGTGAGTTTAAAGTAAAGGTAAGAATTTAGAAACCTTTCTTAAACATCAAAAAAAATGCTACAGTTTAGCGGCACGAAGTTTATTTTTTCTGGAAAATTTTTGGCGGCAGTATCAGTTCTTCAAATTTGCCTTTGGCTTCAAGCTTTTTCAGGTAGAAATTCCTCGCCATTATTTTCAGCATTAAATCTTTGTCCACTAAATTCCAGAAGGTCAGTTCGTGAACCTTTTTAGGTTGCCGGATTTCATAAAAAACCGTTTCCCAAGTATCCGGATTATGATCAAATTCAATAATACCGCAATGTTGAGGGATTTTTTCGGCGTCGATCATTCCCATGGGCAAGAGAAAACTGAACTGGTTGCAGATATAATCGCCACAGGAAATTTTGTCGTGTTTCAGGAATTTCTCCTTGGTTTTGGTATTTTGGTAATTTTTTTTGAAATCATTCTTAAAGTCCGCCTTTGAAAATTTAATTTCAAACTCATGACTGAAACCTTCTTCATTCACAATTAAAATGTCCGCCTCCCAATCAGAATGAAAATGATTGGTCAATACCAAATCTTTCTCAAAGTCGTAAAACTTCGAGATAAAATTATAAGTAAGTTCTTCTACTTTAAGCATTTCAATAAGAAATTAAGAAACCAAAAGACTGCAGCCGCGGATATCGGAATGGTCAATCCGGCCTAAAACCTGAAATTTTCCGTTTTCAACCTTACCCAAATCCTGGGTCGCAATAAAACTGCAGGAGTGAATATTCGCCAGATCAATAATGTTGATAGCGCCGGTTCTGCCTTCTTTAACGTAAGAAAATGGATCTTCGGTATTTCTGATCAGAATCCGCATCCAGTTTGGACTTTCGTAAATATTTTCTCCCAAAGAATAAGCCTGCGATAATAATTCTGTCATCGAATACTCGGAATAAATCTTTTCCGTTCCGAAACCTTTCTGCAAAATCCGGAGCAGTTCGTCTTTCGTCATTTCCTCCTTTCTGCCTTTCATTCCACCGGTTTCTATCACTGTAAGTTTCTGAGTATTTAAGTGATGGATTGACTGATCGCTGCAGAAATCAAGATAATCGAGTAACGCGAAAGAGACCCCGAACAGGATGACTTTTTTGTTTTCCGCTGAAAGTTTTTCCAAAAGATCAAATAACTCCGCGTGATTATACAGAAAATAGCCGTTTTCAGGTTTCCCGGATTTCTTCATCAGGAAATCAACCATATAAATTAATGAGGAATGCGGATTTTCAGAATAGTTGGGCAGCAAACCGAGGAAAATATAATCTTCCGGTTTACCGATAAACTGTACAAAACTCTCGTAAATGCTCTGCTCATACAGCCCAAGATCTGCAATATAATGTTTGGACCGCGTCATTTGAGTCGTCCCGGAACTTTGAAAATAATTTTCTGCGGGTGAACTTCTGTCTAAAACCAAATGATTTTTAAACATCTCAATCGGCAGAAATGGAATTTTTTCTACTGATTGAATTTCATCCGGATTGATGTTCAGAAAGTCCACAAACTTCCTGTATACTTCCACGTTTTCATATTGATAACGGAAATTTTCCAGACATTTTTTCTGGAAATCGGATTCTGTCTGTATGTTGAAAATGTTTTGCATGTTTATTAAATAATTTTACCACGGAGACACAGCGCCTACACAGCGGTCACGGAGAATTATAACGCCACATTACCGTTAAGAATCCGTCGGTAACCATTTTTGAAAAGGGCTGTATTGAAATTTATTAAAAGTCCAAGCTTGCATTCTGAGAGTTTCAAGTAAGTTAAAACTTGTGCAAGGTGAATATCATTTAAAGCTTCAACCGATTTTATTTCCACAACCACCATTCTTTCTAACAGAAAATCCAGGCGGTAGCCGATGTCCAATTTTACCTCTTCATAGGTGAGCGGCATCGGTTTTTGCTTTTCAATATACAGACCTGTTTTCAGAAGTTCGTGATAAAGGCATTCTTCATACGCAGATTCAAGCAGTCCAGGCCCAAGCGTTCTATGAACCCGTAACCCGGCATCAAAAACAATCTGTGAAATCTCGTTTTCGTGCATCGTTTCTTATTTCTGTGTTCTCTGTGTAACCCCCGTATCTCCGTGGTTAAGGAGTTCAAAATTCTGTCCGTTAAAAACTCCATAAGTGAAATAGGAAATCCAGTCGCCAAGGTTGATATATTTTGCTTTTCCTTCCAGATCCAAAACCATGGGAAGATGACGGTGACCGTAAATGAAATAATCGATTTGCTCTGTTTTGAGTTTTTCTTTGGAATAAATAATCAGAAATTCTTTGTCTTCGCCTAAAAATTCTTTGTCTTCCTCACCCGAAATCATTTTATTCTTAGTTGAAAAATAAATCGCCACTTTCATCGCGATATCCGGATGAAGCCATTTGAAAGCCCATTGTGCAAAAGGATTCGTGAAAAGTTTTTTCATTCTTTTGTAGCCTTTATCACCAGGACCTAATCCATCACCGTGGGCAAGCAGGAAGTTTTTTCCGTTGATCTCGAAATACTGCTTATCGAAATACACTTTGCAGCCAATTTCTTCTTCGAAATAATTCTTCATCCACAAATCGTGGTTTCCGACAAACATATACAGCTCAATTCCGGAGTCTTTCAGTTCTGCCAGTTTTCCTAAAACCCGCACGTAACCTTTAGGAATCACATGATTCCATTCGTGCCAGAAATCGAAAAGATCGCCCATCAGGAAAAGAACCTGCGCATCAGCTTTTATCCCGTCAAGCCAGCGGATGAATTTTTCTTCCCTAACCTTGCTTTCTTTGGGGTTTGGCGCGCCAAAATGCTGGTCGGAAGCGAAATAAACTTTTTTATTGGGTTCTAAATTGATCTTCATGTCTTTCGGTACACTTTATTTTAAACTTCTAATTATCTTCTGCAAACCATTCTCCGTAAGAATTCTCGGTTTCATGAAGTTTCAAATAAGCCAAAGTTACCTCTCCTGAAAGTTTGGATTTAATTTTGTCAGCGATATCATAAAGCATATTTTCACACGTCGGCTGGTAACTGCAGAAAATTACTTTATGACCTTTCTGCTCCAGATCCTGACCCAAATCTCTATGCGGAGAAGCGCCGTTTACCAAAACTGCGTGATCCCAGAGATCGATGATTTCTGATTTTACAATCTTCTTGATATCGCCAAAATCTACGACCATTCCGTTTTTGGGATGATCCAGATCATTGATAGGATTTCCTTTAACGGTAACGAAAAGCTTGTAGGAATGCCCGTGCATATTTTTGCATTTCCCGTCGTAATTGTAAAGAACATGCGCGGTCTCGAAGGTGAAAATTTTGGTAATTCTAATCATTCTGCAAAGATAAGATTTTGAGAGGATAATGTGATGATTTGGAAATTGCGATGATGAAATATAGAATTTTAAAAGCCAAAAAATCCTCCCACAAAGTTGTGGAAGGATTGATTAACAATTATAAAAATAAAAACTACTATCTTTAGTGAAACTGTGCAGATTCTGTAGAATCTTTCATCGCGACGACGGAAGAATTTCCTGCAGTAATAACAGTTTGAAGCGCATCGAAATATCCGGTTCCTACAAAACTCTGGTGTTTCACCGCGCGGAAACCTTCTTTCTGCAAAGCAAATTCTCTTTCCTGAAGTTCGCTGTAACCGGCCATTCCGCGTTTTTTGTAAGCCAAAGCCAATTCAAACATGGAAGTATTTAAGGCATGGAATCCGGCAAGCGTGATAAACTGGAATTTGTAACCCATTTTTGCGAGTTCTTCCCTGAAAGTTTCCATTTCCGGAACGGAAAGTTTTGCCGCCCAGTTGAACGATGGCGAACAGTTATAGGCCAACATTTTTCCCGGGAATTTCGCGTGGATGCCTTCTGCGAATTTTCTGGCATAATCCAAATCCGGATTTGAGGTTTCCATCCAGATCAGATCAGCGTATGGTGCGTAAGAAAGACCTCTGTCGATGCCCTGCTCTACTCCGTTATTAACTTCAAAAAAGCCCTCTGTCGTTCTTTTTCCGGTAACAAATTTTTGGTCACGTTCGTCAATATCTGAAGTCAGCAAATCTGCAGCGTCAGCATCAGTTCTGGCCACCACAATGGTTGGAACTCCGCAAACATCCGCTGCGAGGCGTGCCGCCACTAATTTATTGATCGCTTCCTGAGTCGGAACCAAAACTTTACCTCCCAAATGGCCACATTTTTTAGCGGAAGATAACTGGTCTTCGAAATGAACTCCGGCAGCACCGGCTTCAATCATCTGCTTCATGAGTTCGTATGCATTTAAGTTTCCGCCGAAACCCGCTTCCGCATCGGCAACAATAGGAACCAGATAGTTCTTTCTGTTGACTTCATCCACTTCGTTTACCGACTGAATCTGGTCGGCTCTCAACAAAGCATTATTAATTCTTTTCACCACACTCGGAACCGAATTGGCTGGATAAAGACTCTGATCCGGATACATTTCGCCACTTAAATTGGCATCTGCCGCCACCTGCCAACCGGAAAGATAAATCGCTTCCAAACCTGCGTCAACTTCCTGTACTGCCTGGTTTCCTGTGAGCGCGCCTAAACCTGCGACAAAATCCTGACTGTTCAGTTTTTCCCACAATTTTTCAGACATCAGTTTTGCAATGGTGTAATCGAGTTGGTAAGAGCCTCTCAATTTTAGTACTTCTGCGGCGGAATACGGTCTTTGGATGCCGTTCCATCTCGGATTTTCCAGCCAGTCCTGTTCAAGCCGGCGGATTTGTTCCTGGTTTTTCATAATATTTTGGATTTGGTTTTTACTGAAATATTTAAAGGAATTGATAGGCTTTCAGGGTCAGGAATTCTTCGAAGTGATCGTTCAGAACCAGATCATCGAAAATTTCTGTCGCTAAGTTGAATTTTCCTTTATTAAAGCGTTCTTCACCCACATAGCTCTTAATTTTATCAAGCTCTTCTTCCTGCCAGGTCAAAACCATCGCAGGCAATAAAGTTCTTCCGTCTTCTAATTTCGCCTCATTTTTGAGCCACTGCCAAACCTGGGTTCTGGAAATTTCAGCGGTTGCAGCGTCTTCCATTAAATTGTAAAGCGCGGCGGCTCCGATTCCCATCAGCCAGGATTCGATGTACAGAATTCCGACGTTGATGTTTTTTCTGACCCCATTTTCAGTGATCGTTCCTTTTGGAATTTCGAGCAGATCAGCTTCTATAATCTGATACTCGTCAAACTTTTCATTGATCTGATTTTTTTCAGGCATCAAATCATCGAAGATTTTTTTAGCAACGGGAACCAAGCCGGGATGTGCCACCCATGTGCCGTCATGACCGTTTTTTACTTCCCTTTCTTTATCTGCACGAACTTTTGCATAAGCAATTGCGTTTTCTTCATCATTATTTTTTACCGGAATCTGAGCAGCCATTCCGCCCATCGCATGAACGTTTCTTTTGTGACAAACCTGAATGACACGTTTTGAATACGCACTCATAAAAGGCGAAGTCATGGTCACCTGATCTCTGTCCGGAACTAGAAATTCTGGAAGATTTCTGAATTTTTTGATGTAGGAAAAAATATAATCCCACCGTCCGCAATTGAGTCCAGCGCTGTGCTCTTTCAATTCAAATAAAATTTCATCAAGCTGAAAAGCCGCGGTAATCGTTTCGATAAGAACGGTGGCCTTGATCGTTGCCTGTGGAATTTTAAGATAGTCCTGAGAAAATTTAAAGACTTCATTCCACCATCGTGCTTCCAGATAATGTTCCAGTTTCGGCAGATAGAAATAAGGTCCGGTTCCGTTTTCAATCAGTTTTTTGGCATTTCTGAAAAAGTAAATCCCAAAATCGGTTAAAGAACCCGAAGCTTTTTCACCGTCGATTTCTATGTGTTTTTCTTCAAGATGCAAACCTCTTGGGCGAACGAGTAAAACCGCAGTTTTATCATTCAGTTGATATTTTTTGCCGGACTCATTTTCAAAATCAATGGTACGGTTCACTGCATCTGATAGATTTTGCTGACCTTCCATACAGTTTTGCCAGGTCGGAGAATTGCTGTCTTCAAAATCAGCCATAAAAGTGGAAGCACCAGAATTGAGTGCATTGATGATCATTTTGCGTTCTACCGGACCGGTAATTTCAACTCTACGGTCGAGCAAATCCTGGGGAAGAGGATCACAAACCCATTTTGAAGTTCGGATTTCTTCAGTTTCATTTAAAAATTTTGGCAGATGATGATGATCAAATTCAATTTGTTTCATTTTTCTGGCCAACAAGAGTTTCTTTCTTTCTTCGTCAAAAACTGAATGCAGTTCCGTAAGGAAATCTATCAGTTCCGGAGTAAAAACTTCGCTGTACTGCTCTTTTGCAAGAATCTTAAATTGAGTTGCCGTTTCCATCTTTATCGATTTATTGATTTGATTTTACAAACTTAAATAAAATATTTTAATTAGCGAACGTTCGCTAAAATAATATTATGCGAACAGCTGTTAATTTTTTCATAAATTTGTCATCAGCAATTAAATTGATAAGTTATAACCATGCATGACGGCAATTTCATCAAAACAGTTTTCGGACTGAAACTTAAACAGCAGCGGCAGAAAAAAAACTGGTCTTTACAGGATTTAGCGAATGAAACCGGCATGTCCAAATCGTACCTTAATGAAATTGAAAACGGTAAAAAATTTCCGAAACATGATAAAATCATTCAGCTTTCAGAAAAACTGAACTGTTCTTACGATGAACTTGTTTCTACAAAACTGGACAAAGGTTTGGCGCCTTTCACCGAAATTCTGCAGTCGGATTTTTTCAAGGAAATTCCGCTGGAACTTTTCGGTATCAATAAAAGCAATCTGATCAGTATCATCAGTGATGCCCCGAAAAAAGTCACCGCATTCATCAACACCCTGATTGAAATTTCACAGAATTACAACCTCGGAAAAGAAATGTTCTACTTTGCAGTGCTGAGAAGTTTTCAGGAGCTTTATGATAATTACTTCCCGGAAATCGAGGAGAAAGCTCAAATTTATTTTACTGAAAACAAGTTTCCTCTTAAACCAGGTTCGGCTGATTTTGAAAAAATCTTAACGGAAGAGTTTCATTACGAAATCAGAAGTCTGAACTTTGAGCAATATGGCGCTTCAGGAAAACTGCGTTCGCTTTTCATCCCGGAAAAAAAACTGTTGCTGCTGAATGAAATTTTAGATGAAGACCAAAGAACTTTTATTTTTGCAAAAGAAATCGGTTTTAATGTTCTGCAGCTCACCCCCCGGCCTAATACCTATTCCTGGCTGGATTTTACGAGCTTTGAAAGCTTACTGAACAATTTTTACGCTTCCTATTTTGCAGGATGTCTGCTGATTCCTAGAGAAGCGCTGGCGGAAAAAATCAATGATTTTTTTCAGGCCGACGAATGGGAACCCACCTATTTTGAAAGTTTAACTGAGCATTTCACCAATTCTCCCGAAACATTTTATTACCGTTTAACCAACGTTCTTCCTTCCGAACTGGGAATTAAAGATCTTTTCTACCTGTGTTTTACAAAGAAGAAAAATTCAGATAAAATTCAGATCCTTAAAGAATTACATCTTAATCAGCAGCAGGCGCCACACGCCAATGCAACGAATGAACACTATTGCAGAAGGTGGATCGCCGTGAAGAACCTGATGAGTTTAAAGGAAAACGAAACCCTTACCGATGCACAAATTTCGCATTACAAAGACAGCGGACTCTCCTATCTCGTCATTTCTACCTCACAGAAAAACCCATTTTCTGACGGCACAAACCGAAGTTACTGCATCGGAATTCTTTTGAACGCAAACTCCCTTAAAAAGATAAAATTTGCGAAAAGCGACAGAATAAAAACCATCAATGTCGGGGTGACCTGCGAAACCTGCAGCATTTATGACTGTGAAGTAAGGCAGGCCCCGCCCGTTCGGCTGGAGAAAGAACTTTTTAATGAGGACATGAAAAAATCTATCGCGAAAATCAGGAAAAATTTGATGTAATTAAGAATGTTATAAAATTTTGTATTTTTAATAGAAATTCTACAAACTTGCTGCTCAATCTGCTTTCTCCAAACCGATGTCTGCACTGCAACCGTATAATCAACGGACAGGAGCTTGTTTGTGAACTTTGTTTTGATCAGATCCGTTTTACCCACCATCATTTTTCTGAAACCAATCTTTTGAAAGAAAAATGTTCTCTGCTTTTTCCGGTTGAAAACGCTTTTGCTTTAATGCAGTTTGAGGAAGAAAGCCTGAGCCGGAAAATTGTTCATCAGCTCAAATACTCATCCAGAGAAAAAGCAGGTAAAACGATCGCTGAGTGGGTAACAGAACGGCTTGATTTCGGGAAGGAAAAACCCGACCTGATGATTTCTGTTCCGCTGCATCCGAAAAAATTAAAAGAAAGAGGGTACAATCAACTTCATCTTTTTACAGAAACGTTATCGGAAAACTTCAAGATTCCTTATGATCATGATCTGATCAAAAGAAATTTCTACAAGAAAGCACAGGCTTTGAAAGATAAAAAACACCGAACCGAAACCGAGAATCTATTTTCAATTGCCAAAAACATAAAAAACAAACATGTTCTGATTATTGATGATGTTTTCACGACTGGAAATACCATGAGTTCTGTTGCGTGGGAAATTCTTAAAGCAGGAAACAATAAAGTTTCTGTCCTGGTAATGGCAGTTGATTAAGGTTAAGATTAAGTGCAGTTATCGCTGCAGTTTTTCACCGTAGCTTAAATCACCGGCATCGCCTAATCCGGGAGTGATGTAGCCTTTGGACGTTAAATGTTCATCAATGACTCCGACCCATATTTTTGCTTCCGGATACTCTTTTTGGATGGTTTCCACGCCCTGTCTTGAAGCAATTGCTGCGACGATATGAAGTTGGGTAGGTTTTCCGTGGTTTAATAAATCTTTGATGGCTTCAATTAAACTTGCGCCTGTCGCCAACATCGGATCGGCTACAATCAGCGGTCTTCCGTCGATATTCGGGCAGGTTAAATAATCCTGTTTGATGGAGAAATAATCGTTGGCATCGTGTTTTCTGTAAGCGGCAACGAAACCGCAATCTGCTTTATCCAAATAATTTAAGATTCCCTGAAACAAAGGAACGCCCGCTCTTAAAATGGTTGTAATTACTGGCTGCACCGCAACTTCTTTTACTTTAAGCTGATCCAGAGGTGTTGTAATCTCTATTTCTTTCTGTTCCAGACCTTTGCTTATTTCGAAAGCGGCAATTTCACCGATACGCTCCATATTTCTACGGAATTTCATTCGGTCGTTCTGCAGTTCTACATTTCTAAGTTCGTTAATCCAGGTATTGACAAGGGAAAATTGATCAGATAAAACAGTAATCATAGTTGTTATTTATGCGGTAAAGTTCGTGAATTTTTATTGAAATCTGCATGATAAAAATTCTGTTGCTGACAGGAGCTTACTATTTCGGTTGAGGATGAAAATAAATTGGCGCGATTCCGTCCCGGAACCGCGCCAATTAAGCGTTATTTGTACCTCTATGAAAGAGAAACTGTCTTTTATTATAGCCCCGATTGCAGCGGCATCCTTTTACGAAACGAAGTGCAGTAAAAGATATAGCGGAAAGCGGGACCGCATTTTCTGAGAAGCTGAGATTTGTTGCTCCTCAAAAAAATTATTTCTGACGGAAATATATTTCAATTGGAACTCCGGTGAAACCGAACTGTTTTCTCAACTGATTTTCTGTAAACCTTTTGTAACCTTCTTTCACATATTGCGGCAGGTTGCAGAAAAATACAAACTGCGGACTTGGCGTCGGAAGCTGTACACAATATTTAATTTTTACATATTTACCTTTGATAGCAGGCGGCGGCGTATGCTCGAAAATTGGCAACATGACTTCATTCAGTTTTGAAGTTTTGATTTTTTTCGCCCGGTTTTCATATACTTCCATGGCTACTTCAACGGATTTCAGAATTCTCTGTTTGGTTAAAGCGGAAATAAATAAGATAGGAATATCCGTAAACTGCCCGATTCTTTCTTTGATCTGATTTTCGAAATCACGTGTGGTATTGGTTTGTTTGTCTTCTACCAAATCCCATTTGTTCACCACAATTACAATTCCTTTTCTGTTTTTCTGTGCCAAACCGAAAATATTCATATCCTGAGATTCCCAACCTAAAGTGGCATCCACCATGATAATTACCACGTCGGAATATTCAATGGAACGGATGGAACGCATCACGGAATAGAACTCCAGATCTTCTTTTACTTTTGCTTTACGGCGCATTCCGGCAGTATCAACCAGTACAAATTCGTGTCCGAATTTGTTGTATAAAGTCTGGATGGAATCTCTTGTTGTTCCTGCAATATTGGTAACGATATTTCTTTCAACATCGAGTAAAGCGTTTGTCAGCGTTGATTTTCCAACATTCGGTCTCCCTGCGATGGTTATTTTTGGTAATCCTTCAAATGGATCTTTATAGTCAGTCGTTGGAAATTCATTTACGATATCATCCAGCAATTCTCCGGTTCCGGAACCTGTTGCAGAAGATAAAGTGTAATATTTTTCGATTCCTAACTGATAAAATTCGGTAGCATCAAGTTCTTCTTTTGCAGAATCTACTTTATTAATGGTTACGTAAATGGGTTTGTTAGAGCGGCGGAGCATCTCGAAAATCTCCTGATCGGTATCCGTAAGACCTTCATCCACATTCAGCATGAAAATAATGGAAGTAGCTTCATCAACGGCCAACTGAACCTGCTTGGTGATTTCTTCCTGAAAGATATCTTCCGTATTTACTTCGTAACCACCGGTATCAATCACGGTGAATTCAACTCCGTTCCAGTCAGATTTTCCGTAATGACGGTCTCTGGTTACTCCGGCTGTAGAGTCTACGATCGCTTCTCTTCTCTCGAGAAAACGGTTAAAAAGTGTGGATTTTCCTACGTTGGGGCGCCCAACGATAGCGACAATATTCGACATAAAATTTTGTTTCTTTTCCAACAGATCAGATTTTCCTGAAGCGTGATGGAAACGGTTAAGAATGGGTTACTCGAACTTTTCGAGCCCAAAAATTTTTGCAAAGATAGCTTTTTTTGCCGTTTTTTAACTGCTAATAGTGTAACTTTCAGACACTTTTCTGTACTCATGCACTATAGACTTCAATAATAAATCCATAAAAACTCCAATATCATGACTGTTATTTTAATTATTCTGGCCGCAGCCGTTCTTTTTTTTCTTTACGGAATTTCCATTTACAACCGCCTTGTGAAACTCAGAACAATGGTACAGGAAGCCTGGAGCAGCATCGATGTAATGCTGAAAAAACGCCACGATTTAATTCCAAATCTGGTAGAAACCGTAAAAGGTTACGCCACCCATGAAAGAGAAACATTCGACAGCGTTACCAGAGCAAGAACTGCCGCAATGAGCGCAAACACCATACAGGAAAAGGAAGCCGCAGAAAAAAATCTGAATCAGGCGATGATGAATCTAAATGCGGTTGCAGAACAGTATCCGGATTTGAAAGCAAACACCAATTTCCTTCAGCTGCAGGGTGAACTTTCTGCTCTGGAAGGAGATATTGAAAAATCGAGGAGGTATTATAATGGGACAGTCCGGGAAAATAATATTCTGGTGGACACTTTCCCAAGCAATATTATTGCGAACATGTTCAGCTTTGCAAAATCTGCTTTCTTTGAACTCGAGAATGTTGCAGAACGCGCCGTGCCGTCTGTTAAATTTTAAAGATGAAACGTTTTTTCGTCCTTTTCCTGTTCATTTTCAGTTTAGGATTTGCTCAGGATCTGAATGCCGATTCTGTACGTGAAAGCAGTTACGAGCATATTCTGAAATTCGATGCAGACATCAGCATCAGTAAAGATGCTGAAGTAACGGTAACGGAAAAGATTAAAGTTTTCGCGGGAGGCATCAAGATCCGAAGAGGAATTTTCCGGTCGCTTCCTTTATGGCGAAACATCAACGGCAGGAAAGTCAGGATTAAATATGACATTATTTCTGTTCAGAAAAATGGCATAAAAGAAGATTATCATACTGAAAAAACCAATTCAGATTATGTCATTTATTTCGGAAATAAAGACCGTTTGTTAACACGCGGTGTTTACGACTATGAACTGACCTACAAAACTTCCGATCAAATTGGTTTCTTTGACACTTATGATGAATTTTACTGGAACGTCAACGGAACTTTGTGGGATTTTCCTGTAGATGAGATTCATGCTAAGGTCACTTTACCGGAGCATGCAGAAATTATCCAGAAATCCTGTTACACCGGAAGTTACGGCAGTAATACTTCGAACTGTACCGGCAAAGAGCTGTCGAGAAATTCCATTGAATGGTCCGCGGAGAAACTTCCACAGAACGAAGGTCTGACCATTGCAGTCGGCTTTAAAAAAGGGATTTTCACGCCTCCGCCTCCACCGGGATTTTTAGAAAAATACGGAACGACCGCACTGATGATTCTCGGCGCTTTAGGCTTGCTGGGCTATTTCATGATCAGCTGGAGAAAATTCGGGATTGACCCGCAGAAACCCGTTATGTATCCTCAGTTTTCTGCTCCACAGAATCTTTCCCCTGCTTCTCTGGGCTATCTGGAAAAGGAATATTACTCAGGACAGATGATTACGGCAGCGATCGTGGATCTTGCGGTCAAAGGTTTTATTAAAATCATTGAAGAAGACAAAAGGATTTTAGGAATTTTCGGCGGCAAAGAATACACCCTCGAAAAACTCAAAAATCCTGATCAGACCTTACCAATAGAGGAAATTAATTTAATGAACAAGCTGTTTCCCGGAGAAGATCAAACCATTTCTTTTGACGGAAATTACAGCTCCAAAATAGGGAGCGCCGTGACGGATTTCAAAGCGAATCTGGGTTATCAGCATGACCGATTTTTAAAGAAAGGAAACAATTCCGGTAAACTTATTTTACCCGTTATCACTGTCATAGGACTTTACGTAATTGGTCTGTTTCTGAGTTTCAGAGTAACCTACAGCGATAATCATTTGGGTGCAGGAATTTTTACCGGCATTGTCATTTTTGTGCTGACGGTTCTCATCTCCTTATTTTACGAAAGATATAAAGTCGTGAAAATACTTTTCGGACTTATTTCCGGAGGACTTACTTTAATTTGGGCTGCCGCAGTATCTGCCGATACTGACCGGATTTTAAATCTCGGATTTTATGCGAGCTATGGTTTTCTGATATTCAGTTTTATCGGTTTTGTTCTTTTTCAGTACCTTATCAAACAGCCGACTCCGGAGAAACTTGAAACCAAGTCATTGATCGGCGGCTTCAAAATGTACCTTGGAACCGCGGAAGAAAAAACCCTTCAGTTTCACAATCCTCCGAAAATGACTCCCGAGGTTTTTGAAAAAATGCTTCCTTATGCGATGGTTTTGGGCGTTGATAAAATTTGGGGTGAAAAATTCCAGAGCATGCTTAAAAATTCGGCAATAGAAAATCAGCAGTATGTTTCCAGCTGGTATGTCGGTAACTCGATGATGCACATGAATTTTGCCAACAGTCTGAACGCTTCGCTCTCTCAATCTATTGCGAGTTCTTCCACACAGCCTTCCAGTTCGGGAAGCGGAAGCGGCGGAGGAGGATTTTCCGGAGGCGGAGGAGGCGGCGGCGGCGGCGGCGGCTGGTAACCAAGAGAACGTTCCTGCATCTTAGCCCCGATTGCAACGGCATCCTTTTTATTTTTTACTGAAAAATAAAAAGATACAGTGGAAAGCGGGACCGGTTTCAAACAGAAATAATCTCCTTCAAGCTCCTAAAAAAAGCCATTTCAAATGCTGAAATGGCTTTTATATTTTTTAATGTTAAGATTCTTTTCCCATTAAATTCTTTCGATATCTGCACCCAAAGCTCTGAGTCTTCCGTCGATATTTTCGTATCCCCGGTCGATCTGTTCGATATTATGGATGGTTGAATTCCCTTCTGCAGAAAGTGCGGCAATCAGCAGCGCGTTTCCGGCTCTGATATCCGGGGAAATCATGGTTGTTCCGCGCAACGGAGATTCGTGATTTAAACCGACAACGGTAGCTCTGTGCGGATCACACAGGATGATCTGCGCGCCCATATCAATCAATTTATCGACGAAGAATAATCTCGACTCAAACATTTTCTGATGAACGAGAACCGTACCTTTTGCCTGCGTAGCCACCACCAGAATGATGGAAAGCAAATCCGGAGTGAAGCCCGGCCAAGGTGCGTCGGAAACCGTTAAAATGGAACCGTCAATAAATTTCTGTATTTTATAATTTTCCTGTGCGGGAATGTAAATATCGTCGCCGCGCTGTTCCAAATCGATACCCAGCTTTCTGAAAGTATTGGGAATCACGCCAAGCTCGTTCCAGTTGACGTTTTTGATAGTAATTTCAGATTTTGTCATGGCCGCAAGACCAATCCATGAACCGATTTCCACCATATCAGGAAGCATGGTGTGCTCCGTTCCACGAAGATGACTTACTCCTTCGATGGTCAATAAATTGGAACCGATCCCGGAAATATTGGCGCCCATTCTGCTGAGCATTTTGCAGAGCTGCTGAAGATAAGGCTCGCAGGCAGCATTGTAAATTCTTGTTTTACCTTTGGCCAAAACCGCTGCCATGATGATATTTGCAGTACCTGTAACGGAAGCTTCTTCAAGAAGAATAAACTTGCCGCGGAGTTCTTTGGCCTTTAAGGAATAAAGATATTCTTTTTCGTCATAATGAAACTCGGCACCCAATTCCACGAATCCCTGGAAGTGCGTATCCAGGCGTCTTCTTCCAATTTTATCACCGCCCGGCGTCGGCATGTACGCTTCCCCGAATCTGGCCAGCATCGGCCCTAAAAGCATAATGGAACCGCGAAGTTTGGATCCGTCCTTTTTAAATTCGCTGGATTTGATATAATCGAAGTTTACCGCATCTGATTTGAAAGTAAAATCGCCGTGTCCGTTTTTTTTAATTTTTACCCCGAAGTCGCCCAGTATTTCAATAAGCCTGTTCACATCATGGATATCGGGAATATTCTTCACTCTTACCTCTTCATCAGTCAGCAAAACCGCACATAAGATCTGCAGCGCCTCATTTTTTGCCCCCTGCGGAGTAATTTCCCCGTGTAACCTTTTCCCTCCTTTTATCTTAAATGATCCGCTCATGCTTATTTCCGGTTTTTATTGTGTTGAAAATTTCTTCTTTTGTTTTGGTTATTTTGGTTGGTACTGCTTTTTCCGCCGGTTTTATTATTCCTGTTGGTTGCGTAATAAATTTTGCTTTTCTCCAGAGAATCAATTCCGGTCAGATCGAGTCTGTTTTCGGAAAGATCCTTTAAATGACGGAAAATCACTTCATCCTGCACATGTTCTTTGTTATACACATTGTAGGATTTTTTCATATTGTTGGCAATCACCTGGATGAGTGCGTCTTTTTCGTCGCCGGCTTCCAGCTCAATAGCTTTATCGATCAGCTGAAGGATGCTTTTCCCATAAAATTTGAAATCTCCCTGAAGTTTGGGATACTCCATTCTTTTGGGTTTTTCCTGAAGTTCTTCTATCGTTGGAAAAGGATACGGCGCATCTACATCCAAATCATAGTTGGAAAGGATGAAAAGATGGTCCCAAAGTTTGTGCTTATAGTTTTCTTCATCACGAAGCTGGGGATTTCTCTGGCCCATGAAATCTACAATTGCCACCGCCATTTCGCTCCGTTCTTCCTTAGTGGAAAGTTCTTTGCAGCGCTCAACAAGATTCTGTATGATTCTGCCGTATTCGGGCATATGCAGTTGTGTCCTTTTGGTATTATATTCCATAGGTGCAAATATAAGAATTAGTTTGCTGTATAAAGTTGGCGGAACAGATTTATTTTGGGCGTTCGCGTTCTCCGTCCCTGTCCCTGCACGAAGCGTTCTCCGTGTAATTTCTTATGGAGATTGTTTTTCAGTAAACAGTCTATTCCACGCTTTCGACAAACTTTTTCCTTTCGGATTCAGTTGGAACCAGACATTGCTGAGAAGCCAGTTTCAGCCGGTTTTCCGATATGATATTATAGACCGAATCTGAAATAAAACCGGGGAAAAAATTCAAATTGCCAAGGAGCGCGTATTTTCCTCCCAAAATTCTCGCGATCTTCAAAACAGCCTGAGATTTCGTCAAATAAAAGGAGTTGGGTTTCCAAAGAAAAAGGGTGCTGAACTGTTTACTTTCCAAACCTCTTTCATTCAAAAATTTTTGCCCGAATTCCGACTGAAGCGAAGAAAAAAGAAACTGATTTTTACGGTCGTTTTTCAGAATCCACCGGATCCAGTAGCTGCAGAAGCCGCATTCGCCGTCATAAAAAACATAATATTTGGAAGAATCAGTCATTAACGCTTATTTTTTTCTTCAGCGGGTAAATTATTGGCAGTGCGGATATCGTTTTCAACCCGTTTGAAATACTGCATAAGTTCCTGCTGCTGAGGCGCGCTTAATTTTGCTTCAGAATGGATTAATACATAAGAATCCAGAGGCATATCCCCTTTTTGCACCTGTTCCGCCGCCTCAGACAGCTTGTGAGCCTGACGTTTAGGTTCGTAGGTGGCAAAAGTTGAGAAATTAAGTTCTTTCCGCCCGTCATCGATATGGCTTTTGAGGAACCATGCAAAAGGCTGCACGTTAGTGTACCACGGATATTTAGTTTCGTTGCTGTGACAGTCGTAGCAACTGTTACGGATTAACGCAGCGGTAGTTTCCGGTGTTTTTTTGATTGTTAGAAAGTCCATCTGCGGAGTGGGAGCCGGGTTGTTTTTATCAATCGGAAAAAACTGAATCAGTATAAATGCAACCAAAAGAGTAACAAGAACTTTTTTCATAGTTTATAAATTTAACAACGTGAATTTACATCTTTATTTTAAATATCATGGCAAATAATGAATTCTACCTTATAAAAACACGTGATACACAAGTTTAATTTATGCAAGCAATTATTAATTTTCGCGTCTCCGTCTTGACTGACGTTTTATATTAAAAACTTTCTCTTCGATAGATACTATAAATCGTAATCGCTTTTTCAATTGATAAAAACATTGTACTTTTGCAGCATAACTTTTAAAAACAATTAATATGTCATTAGTAGGAAAAAAATTCCCGAATATCGCAATCGACGCTATGAGCGAAATGGGCGATGATTTAAAAATCAACATTTTTGAAGAAACAACCAAAAACCAACAGAAGGTGTTGTTATTCTGGTACCCGAAAGATTTTACTTTTGTATGTCCGACAGAACTTCATGCTTTTCAGGAAGCTTTAGGTGAATTCGAAAAAAGAAACACGAAAGTAATCGGTGCATCCTGCGATACCAACGAAGTGCATTTTGCATGGTTGAACACTCCAAAAGAAAATGGCGGAATTGAAGGCGTTACTTACCCCATCCTTGCCGATACCCACAGACAGCTTGCGAATATTTTAGGAATTGTAGATCAGGATTTCGAATTTGATGAAGAAGGAAATGAATTCTACACCGGCTCTAACGTAACTTACAGAGCAACTTATCTGATTGATGAAACGGGAAAAATCTTCCACGAAGCAGTAAACGATATGCCTTTGGGAAGAAACGTTAAAGAATTTTTAAGACTGATTGATGCTTACACCCACGTACAGAAACACGGCGAAGTATGCCCTGCAAACTGGGAAGAAGGAAAAGAGGCCATGCAGGCAAACAGAACTTCAACGGCAGAATATCTGGCCAATCAGAGCAAATAACAATAGAAATGTAATGCTGTAAATCATATTGCATTACGTTAATACCTCATCATTAAAATTAAATAAAATGTACACAGAATTAACAGAAGATGCTTTGCAGCAGATTGTTGCGGACAATGAAAAAGTAGTTGTACAGTACGGTGCAACATGGTGTGGAAACTGCAGAATCATGAAGCCGAAGTTAAAAAAACTGGCGGCAGAAAATGAGGAAATTCCTTTCTATTATGTGGATGCAGAGAAACTTCCTGAAAGCCGAAAACTGGCAAAAGTAGACAACCTCCCTACCTTTGCGGTTTTTAAAAACGGTGAACTTTTAAACCAGGTTCAGACCAATCAGGCAGAAAGTCTTATTAATCTTTTTAACGAATTAAAATAATGAAATTACCTATCATCAGACAGTTTTATCAGACCCAGACTCCGGAAAACCTGGAGACGGCACTGGAGGTTCTGGAAGCTTTTTCAGAATTCAGAGGAACCACCGAAGAGGATCTGAACGTTGCGGGGGAATTGATTACGAATATTTGCGGAGCTCTGGAAGTACACAGCAATGTGAAAAACGGAATGAGCGAAAGAGACGCGCTGAACGGTTTTGCCCAGAAAGTTTTAGGATCTATCGATAAATAAACCAGAAACATATACAGAAGAAAGGCGGGAAAAATTTTCCCGCCTTTCTTTTATTGTTAATCGTCGTTGTCTTGACGTTTCCCTTCTTTATTCTTGTACTTTTTATCTTTTTTATCACCGTATTTCGAATATTTTCTGTCATCGTCATTTCTCCAGTCACCGTTCCGGTTATCGTTCCAGTTTCCGTTTCTTTTTTTCATCTGTCCGGGTGCATAGTCTTTGGCTTTTCCGCCATATATTTTTTTAGCCTGTCCCGGAGGAAGCCTTTTGGCATTGTTGTTAGGGTAATAAACATTCCCGTTTCCGTTTCTTGCAATAACACCAGGCTGACCGTAAACATCACCACTCTTGATCACCCGGCCGTTCTGGTACACATTGCCGTTTCTGTCTCTGTATACTTCACCCTCTCTGTACACCGTACCCTCAGGGGTTCTGAATACCGTACCGTTGTTTGAGGGATAGTTTCCGTTTCTTGTGATAACACCAGGCTGACCGTATACGTCACCGGTCTGTATTACGCGGCCGTTCTGGTATACGTTACCGTTTCTGTCCCGGTATACTTCACCCTGTCTGTACACTGTACCGTCAGGTGTTCTGTATACTGTACCGTTGTTGGTCGGATAGTTTCCGGGGTAGCTGTTGGGATTACTGTTCCCGTATACATCATTTACTGCACCGCACGAAGCCAGTGTAAAGGCTAAACCTGCTGCTGCAGCTATTTTAAATAAATTCTTCATTTTTAAATTTTTTAAAGATTTACTTACAGGTTTCAATCTTAATGCCAAACTTGAAAATGAAGGATAAAATCACTCCTTTTAGACTATATTCCGTCACGTCTTCCGGCTCCGTTATTAAACTCCGGTTACCATGCTTCGTCTTTCCAGCAGCACCACATCTCGCCAAACACCGTTCATCTGTCCTATTTTCTCCCTGTTTCCCACTATTCTGAAGCCAAACTTCTCGTGAATAATGATGCTCGGCTGGTTTTCCGGGAATATCCCTGCCTGAAGCATCCAGAACCCCTGTTCTTCGCTGGACAGAATTAATCTCTGCAGCAGCATCGACCCCAGTCCTTTTCCCTGAACCTGATCAGCCAGATAAATACTCACTTCTGCCACACCCTTAAAGCAGTCGCGGCCGCTGATGGGCTGTAGTGCTGCCCATCCCACCACATTTTCATCCTCATCCTCCAGAACAAGTCTGCAGATTTTGAAAAATTTATTATCCCACGCGTCCCAGCTTGGTGCGGTGGGGTCGAAAGTGGCGTTACCTCCTGCAATCCCCTGTTCAAAAATCTCAATTACTTTTGCGCCGTCACCGGGCAGCATATCACGGATTTCGTAGTTCATATTTTAATGGTATTTCTTTTTAATTCTTCGTTTAATTCTTGAATAGTGAATCTGTTTATCCGTTTCGTTTTCGGAAATCACGCTGATGTTGCCGTCCACTTCCATCACGGAAAGCTTCACCTCCTCCACTTTTTCCACCCCGTGTTCGCGGATGGACTCTTCCAGTTCATCCAGGGAGATTTCTGCTTTTCTTAAATTTTCAGTCAGCACCTTTCCGTCGCGGATCAGAATGACCGGATCTGACTCCAGAAAGCTTTTCACTTTCGGATTGTTAAACATTAACTTCTTTAAGATAAAATTAGCAAGAAACAGGACTGATGCGGCAATAAGACCGCCTTCGAGGGAAGTGTTTTCGCCTACCATCGCGTTCTGCACGGCATTGGAAATCAGCATCAGCAATACAACGTCTCCTGCATTAAGCTGCGAAAGCTGATTTTTACCGAAAACACGGATTCCGGCCACCATGAAAAGATAGACACAGAGCGAGCGCAATACAATATTCAGAAGGTCTTCCACGGAAAAATTTTATTAAAGATAAATAAAAACCCGGTTTCGTATGCTATTCAAAGATGCTGCCAATACATTTTTCTTGGTTTCTATTTGCCTGCAAATAAAAACCCTGTCGGAATTTAAATTCTGACAGGGTGATATTCTGAAAAAGGAAAACAGCAATTATGCTTCCAGTTCTCTTTTTAAATACTTTGCGGTTAAAGATTTTCTTGATTTGGCGACTTCTTCCGGTGTTCCTTTTGCGATGATCTCACCGCCTTTGTTTCCGCCTTCCATTCCGACATCAATGATGTGATCTGCCAGTTTGATGACATCCAGATTATGTTCAATGATGATGAATGAATTTCCAAGGTCTACCAGTTTGCTGATGGCGTCCATCAGTACCTTTACATCCTCAAAATGCAGTCCGGTTGTAGGCTCATCCAGAATATACAAAGTATTTCCCGTCTGTCTTTTGGCCAATTCGGTGGCGAGCTTAATCCGCTGCGCCTCCCCTCCTGAAAGTGTGGTAGACTGCTGCCCCAGCGTGATATAACCCAACCCGACATCCTGCAGGGTTTTTACCTTTGCAAAGATTTTCGGAATCGGCTGGAAGAACTCCGTCGCTTCATCAATCGTCATTTCCAGAACATCGGAAATTGATTTTCCTTTGTACCGTACCTCCAGAGTTTCGCGGTTGAAACGCTTTCCGTTGCAGGTTTCACAGTGTACATACACATCCGGTAAGAAATTCATTTCTATCACCTTAAGACCGCCTCCCTGACAGGTTTCGCATCTTCCGCCCTTGACGTTGAATGAGAACCTTCCTGCTTTGTACGCCCGGATTTTCGATTCCGGAAGTTCTGCAAACAGGTTTCTGATATCGGTAAACATTCCGGTATAGGTTGCCGGATTGGAACGCGGCGTTCTTCCGATAGGAGCCTGATCCACATCCACGATTTTGTCGATATGCTCAATCCCTTCAATTTTTTTGTAAGGTAAAGGTTCCTGCACGCTCCGGTAAAAATGCCTGTTGAGGATTGGATATAAAGTTCCGTTGATGAGTGAAGATTTACCGCTGCCTGAAATCCCGGTCACCACGACCAGTTTCCCGAGCGGGACTTCAAGATTTACATTTTTGAGGTTATTTCCGGAAGCGCCTTTCAGTACAATAGATTTTCCGTTTCCGGCTCTTCTGGTTTCCGGGATTTCTATTTTCCTTTTTCCGGTCATATAATCGGCGGTAACGGTGTCGGCTTTCAGCAAATCTTTAGGTTTGCCCTGCCAGAGGATTTCCCCACCGAATTTTCCTGCTCTCGGACCGATATCCAAAACCTCATCGGCTTCCAGAATCATGTCTTTATCGTGCTCCACGACAAGCACAGAGTTTCCGATATCCCGGAGATGTTTTAATGATTTAATCAGCCTTTCATTGTCCCTCTGGTGCAACCCGATGGAGGGCTCATCCAAAATATAGAGGACATTCACCAGCTGAGACCCGATCTGAGTAGCGAGGCGGATCCGCTGCGATTCGCCACCGGAAAGGGTGCGCGAACTTCGGCTCAGGCTCAGATATTCCAGCCCGACATCGAGCAGAAACTGAAGCCTTGTTTTGATTTCTTTAAGGATTTCGTGGGCGATGATCTGATGTTTTTCGATAAAGGTATCTTCCACGTCATTCAGCCAGTCCATAAGGTCGGATAAAGAAAGTGCGTTGATCTGCGCAATGTTTTTACCGTCAATTTTAAAGCTCAGACTGGATGGCTGAAGCCGCGTCCCTTTACATTCAGGGCAGACTTCTTCTGTAGTGAAATGTCTTTCGAGCAGAACCGCATCGTAACTGTCCTTGTCATCGATCATCTCATTGATCAGAGGAACCAGACCGTCAAAACTCACCTTTATTTTCTTCGTGATTCCGGCGTACTTCAGATCCTTATTGAATTCTTTATGGCAGCCGTGGTAGATATAATCCAATGCCTCGGCAGGGATATCCTTGAACGGCGTCGCCAGACCGAGTCCGAAGATCTCAAGAATGTTTTTAAGCTGACCGAGAATCCATTTATTTGATTTAATGTCATTAAGAGGTACCAAAGCGCCCTGATTGATTGAAAGTTTAGGATTCTCAACAAAATAATCAGTGTTGACTTCTTTGATGGTGCCGAGCCCTTTGCAGTGCGGACAGCTTCCTTTCGGGGAATTGAATGAAAAGGTATTCGGTTCCGGCAATGCCATGGAATATCCGCTTTCCGCATCCATCAGGTTTTTTGAGAAATATTCAATCTCCTCGGTTCCGAGTATCTGGATCCCGATGGTTCCCTCTCCCATCTGCATGGCAGTTTTCAGCGATTTTTCCATCCGGTTTTCTGAGGCGTTTTCCCCGATGATCCAGCGGTCGATGACGATATCGATATCGTGGGTTTTATAACGGTCGAGTTTTAAGTCTGCTTCAATATCCTGCAGCTCGCCGTCGATCCTCGCCTGTCCGTAGCCTTTCTTTGACATCTGGATGAAGAGCTCATGATAATGTCCTTTTCTGGACCTTACCACGGGTGCCATCAGCATTACTTTTTCGCCTTTATAGTTTTCTCTGATGACTTCGATGATCTGTTCTTCGGTATAACTCACGAGCTTTTTTCCGGAGTTTAAAGAATAGGCATCGGAAACCCTTGCAAAAAGGAGCCTCAGGTAATCATAGAGTTCGGTCACCGTTCCTACCGTGGAACGCGGGTTTTTGTTGGTGGTCTTCTGTTCGATGGCAATCACCGGGGAAAGTCCGTCGATCTTGTCAACATCAGGTCTTTCCAGACCACCTAGGAACTGTCTCGCGTAGGCAGAGAAGGTTTCGATATACCGTCTTTGCCCTTCAGCAAAAATGGTATCGAAAGCGAGTGAAGATTTTCCGCTGCCTGATAAACCGGTAATCACCACGAGTTCATTCCGGGGGATTTTCACGGAAATATTCTTCAGGTTGTGTTCCCTGGCACCGTACACTTCAATATATTCTTTAGGATCTTTCATTTTTATGCTCCCGGAATCTGAATTTTCGGGATTGGCAAAATTACGGAATTTTAGCGGCATAAGAAACTGAGAGGGAAACTTTAACGGAAACGGGAGGCAGATTTTAAATCCCCTTTTTTTAAAGCAAAAGGGAAAGTGCATCAGGACGCTGTTTTACTGCAGAAGGCTTTGATGAGTGGGGTTTAAATACGGTCCGAATGAAGTATTGAGATTGATTTAACCACATAGGGCACAGTGTTTTAAACGGAGTAAACAGCGTTTGTCACGGAGCAAACAGGGACTGAGAAATGCATCAGTGTTTTGCCGTTTAAACTTAATGCTGTATTGAATGAGGTATTGAGATTGATTAACCACAGAGGGCACAGTATTTTAAACGGAGCAAACAGGGAGGGTCTTTCTTTAATCTTCGATCTATTATTCTTCCCGCTTTTCGGCATTTCTTATCATACATCAATTTCTCCCCGGATAAAGGAGCTTATTTTTGCACAGAAATTTTAACAAAATAATATTTAAAAATGAAAAAGCTATCAATCCTGGCACTTTCCGCAATTCTAGTTGTGGTATCATGTAAAGAATCTAAAACAGACAGCGCATCTACTGCAACAGAGCAGGCTGTTGCTGAAAACATTGGAGAAACCCTCACCGTAAACGCTGACAGCAGTGCGGTAAACTGGACCGGTTACCACAAAGGCGGACTTAATCCAAGATTCGGGACGATGAAAACGACAGGAACACTTTCTGTAGAGAACGGAAACCTTACTGCAGGAAGCTTAACTTCTGACATCAGTTCACTGGTAACTGACCCTGCTTCAGTAGATCCTAAATTAAGCGAAGGAAAAACTTCAGCTGACCTTGACGGTCACTTGAAAAGCGCAGATTTCTTCGATGCTGAAAAATACCCAAGCGTGAAATTTGAAATTACCAAAGTAGAAGATCTTGCTGCAGGTACTGAAAGCAAAACAGAAGGCGCGAACAAAACAGTAAGCGGAAACCTTACCATCAAAGACAAAACCGTAAACGTTACTTTCCCTGCGAAAGTGGAAATTACTGACGGTAAAGCAAGTCTGCAATCTAAATTCACTATCAACAGACAGGATTGGGGCTTGGCTTACGGTACTGAAGGAGATCCGAAAGACTGGATGATTTCTCAGGAAGTAGATCTTGAACTTCATATTGTTGCAGGTAAATAATCCTTGCCGAGATATACGATTAAAGCCGCAGTTTTCTGCGGCTTTTTTTTTGCAACCCTTTTTTACTCTTTCAGCTACCTTTACCAATAAAGAAATCTCCTCCCCTCACTTCCAGAACTGATCCGGATAATTTTCGGTTTCGGGGGCGTGGATTTCAGCGAGCTGTAGGCCGATGTCACTCATCTGCTGATCGGAAAGATGTGCTTCCAGATGGGGAAATACGACGCGTTCTTCAAATCGGATATGGCTGTGAAGCGCTTTGGCAAAATCTTCCAGAAGTCTTCCGTCTTCAGATTGGTTGATCGAGCTGACCAGTTTTCTCAGTTCTGCGTGTTCCTGCTCCATCTGAAACTGCAGACCGGTATGTTCGGTTTCGGGCAGCACGATATCCTCTACTTCAAAATGGGCGGAAAGGCTATGGTGCCACAAATAATTAATATATTTCCTGATGCGGGTGTACTCAATGTTTTTCTTCAGTCCTTCGCGGATTTTCCAGCAGTAGAGCAGCCCGAAATGGTGATCTCTGGAAAGCGGCACTAAATTTCCATTTCTTTTCATGGTATTTAATTAAAAAAGAACTGCCCTCTGTGATGACAGTTCTTCAGGTTTATTATTATCTTTTTCCTTTGAGCGACCAGCCGGTTTTCAGGCCGATGATGAAGATCACGAGCAGGAGTTCGCCCACCGCGAGCATAATATCGCCGGGTACCCGCAGCCATCTCAGGGTGTGCATCATATCGGTCTGCATAAATTCGGCGGAACGTGCATACCAGTATCCTTCCTTGATGGATGCCACCGACTGCATGATCCCGATTGGCAGCAGACTGATAGTCACCATGACCAGCAAGCCGATATTGGTCAGCCAGAATGCCCAGCCGATCAGTTTGTCGTTCCATTCCCGGTCCGGGTAGAGGCCTCTGAGCATGAACATCATCAACCCGATCCCGAGGATCCCGTATACTCCGAAAAGTGCGGCGTGACCGTGGACGGCTGTGGTATTCAGCCCCTGGATATAATATAATGCGATGGGCGGATTAATGGCGAATCCAAAGATTCCCGCGCCCAGGAAGTTCCAGAAACACATCGCGATGAAACAGTAGATGGGCCATTTGTAAGCCTGTATCCATTTGGTGGATTTACTGATCTGGTAATTCTGGTAGGCTTCAAACCCGATGAGTACGAGCGGCACGATTTCCAGTGCGCTGAACGTTGCTCCCAACGCTAAAACCGCGGTAGGGGTCGCACTGAAATACAGGTGATGGAAGGTTCCTAAAATACCTCCGGCAAGGAAAATAATCGTTGAAAAAAGTACGGCATGGGTAGCAGCTTTCAGTCTCAACAGTCCCAGTCTGGTAAACAGGAATGCCGCCACGACGGTAGCAAATACTTCAAAGAAGCCTTCTACCCAAAGGTGCACTACCCACCAGCGCCAGTATTCTGCAATGGCCATGTGGGTCTGTCTTCCGTACATCAGTCCGGCTCCATAGAACATCGCGATCGCTACTGCGGAAAGGGTGAAGAGCAGCAATAAATGCCTGTCTCCGTCTTTTCTTTTGAGGGCAGGAAGCAATGCTCTTACCATCAGCACCAGCCAGAGAATCAAGCCTACCAGCAGCAGGATCTGCCAGATGCGTCCGAGTTCCACGTACTCGTAGCCCGAGTGTCCCCAGAGGAAATTATCCACATAGCCGAGTTTCTGCATTACGCCAAGCCACTGCCCCGTTAGAGAGCCAAAGACCACAATCAGCAGCGCGGCAAATAATACATTCACGCCCAAGACCTGATATTTCGGTTCGTATCCTGACACAGCAGGCGCAATATACAGTCCGGTCGCGAGCCATGAAGTAGCGATCCAGAAAATCGCGAGCTGAACGTGCCAGCTCCTGGAAACGGACTGAGGCAGGAACTCATCCAGCGGAAATCCGTAGAATGCGCTTCCTTCCACCCCGTAATGTGCTGTAATCACTCCGGCGAGCATCTGCACCAAAATGAGCAGCGCTACGATCCAGATGTATTTCAGGGTCGCCCTCATCGAGGCGGTAGGTTTCATGTTTCTCAGCGGATCTTCCAGAGGCAGTGATTCACTGATTTCCTCTTCTTTGTTTCTTGCGTGATAGAACACCAGCAATCCTACGCAGCCCAAAAGCATGAGCACACTGAGACCGGACCATAAATGCAGTGACGGCGGGGCTACGTTGCCGATCATTTCATCATGCGGCCAGTTGTTGGTGTAGGTCACGTCGTCACCGGGGCGGCTGGTAATACAGACCCACGCAGCCCAGGAAAAGAAGGCATTCATTTTCGCCATCCTTTCTGGGTCTTTCACGGTGTTTTTCGGAATGGCATACTGATCACGCAGTTTTGCCATTTCCGGATCGTTCATGAAGATTTTGGAATAGTACTGCGCCAGTTCGGCCTGCACTTCAGCTCTTTCGGGTGAAAGGGTGATGGTGTTGGTGGCTGCATCCATGGTGTTTTTGCGGATTTCTTTACGCAGCAGCACCTGATATTTTGCCTGTTCGTCATCCGGAAGGTCTTTATAGATTTTGCCGTCTTTTTTCGCGATCTTCTCGAGGAGAAGCAGTGATTCGCGGTGCAGGTAATCGGCACTCCAGTCCGGGGCGATGTAGGCACCGTGTCCCCAGATGCTTCCTACCGTCTGGCCTCCGATGGACTGCCAGACATTCTGGCCGTCTTTGATGTCCTGACCGGTGGTTACCAGTTTCCCAGCGGTGGTAATGACCTTATCGGGAACAGGCGGAATTTTCCTGTAAATTTCCACGCCATAGAAAATTAAAACTGCGAAGGAACCAATGATTACCGCGGCAAGCCAGGTCCATAATTTTTTAGTTGTCATATATAGTTTGTTAAGATTTTTGAGAGATCAGAGGAGTTATCCTTTACCAGTGTAATAAAACACTAAAAAGTGTTTTATTATTTTAAATTTTTTTTATTCTTTTAAAAAGGTCAGTTTTAAATCAAGGTTTTCGACAAACATCTGGATTTTGGAATTTTCGAGCATTTCTTTAATATGCTGTCTGACATGCACGAAACGGTCGTGAATTGGGCATGGGCGGTCTTCAGAACATTCATGGAGGCCGAAACCGCATCCCGAGAACAGTTTATCCCCATCAATCTCCCCAACAATATCTGCAACGGACTGGCTGAGATTGGCCGCATCCATGTAGAAACCGCCGTTCGGTCCTTTTGCAGACTGTACAAAGCCTTTTCTGCTCAGATCCTGAAGAATCTTTGCAATAAAATATTCCGAGGAACCGATCCCGGAGGAAATTTCTTTAATCCCCACCCTGCCGCCGTCTTTCGACTGCTGCGCGATATAAATGAGGGCCCGGATGGCGTATTCGCAGGTTTTAGAAAACATTATTATTATTTACCCTGCAAATATAATAAGCGCTGACAATAAAACACTCATTTGTCTTTTATTATTATCCTGATATTTGTCACGCCTTCCACCGTTCAGTATTTATTATTAAAGACGGAAGGAAGAGAAAAGGGAGCCGTTGTCCGCTATGCGCTTAATTTTCACCAAAGTGCGTGAAATGTGTTTTCAAATTATTATTTTTACCGGAATATTGGGAAAAGACCAAGTTTTTTTTCCTGATCTGATTAACCGTAAAGAATATTTATACTGTAACCGTTTATGAAACAGCGTCTTGGATTTTTAGTTTTTCTTTTGTTTTCCTTATCCCTTTACAGTCAGCAGCATTTGAGCGCTGATGAGCTGTTCCAAAAAGCACGGACCGCCGCTTTCGAACAGAAAGACTATCCCACCTCTATCGCTCTTGCACAGCAGGCGCTGGAACAGTCTCCCGATTATACCGATATTTCGGTCTTTTTAGGAAGGCTGTATACCTGGAGCGGAAATACGGAGGCCGCAAGAAAGGTATTTTCATCGCTCTCCGATAAAAATGTGCAGGATGAAGATTTCTTTTTGGCCTATGCTTCCCTGGAATACTGGAATGACCAAAATTCAAAAGCCGTCGAAATCCTCGACAAAGGACTGGTTTATCATCCGCAATCGGAACCGTTTCTCCTGCTGAAAACCAAAGCCGAGACTGCAGACGGGAACTATGAAGGAGCAGATCAGACGGTGGGTGAGCTGCTGGCATTGAATCCAAAAAACACAGAAGCACGGGAACTTGCCGTAAAAATCAATGATTTGAATGCGAAGAACGCCATCGGTATTAGTTACAGTTATTCTCATTTCGACAAGCAGTTTACGGATGACTGGCATATGGCGGGGATCAGTTACAAAAGAGTGATGCCGGTAGGATCTGTTATTCTCAAAGGGAATTATGCCAATAAATTTGCGGAAAGCGGCACCCAGTTTGAAATCGAAGCCTATCCGAAACTTTCCAAAATGTTTTATCTGTATATCGGTGCAGGGTATTCCAATGACGTCGGTATTTTTCCCAAATACAGAACCGGAGCTTCGCTCAACGCCAACCTTCCGAAAAGTTTTGAAGCGGAAATCGGTTACAGGCAGCTGTATTTTACCGACAATATCTGGTTATACACCGCATCTGTAGGGAAATATTATAAAAACTTCTGGTTTAATCTCCGCACCTATATCACGCCGGATCATCAGAACATTTCACATTCCTATACCGGAACGGTAAGATACTACCCTAAAGGAGGACAGGATTATTTTGCTTTTCAGGCCGGAACCGGTATCAGCCCCGAAGAAAACCGGAGCAACCTATTGGAAAATGAAACCTTTAAACTCAAAACCTTTAAACTGGGCGCTGAGTACAACTTTTCGGTACAGAAGACCAACCTGTTTTCAGTATCCGCGATGTACTTCAATCAGGAATTCCGCCCGAATGTTAAAGGAAACCAGTTTGATGTCTCGCTGGGCTATACGAAGAAGTTCTAGAATTTAGCTGACGTTTTTTTCATAAAATTAACCATGACCGAATCCGGCATGAGCTGATTGGTGGAATAAAACCTGGCATTGCGGCTTTTGAAATCGTCGAAATATCTTTTCACCCTGGTGTTGGCGGCGGGATCGCTGACCTCATCCTCTTCCATATTGTTCAGAAGCAGCAGCTGCTGGTCTTCCAGATGATAAAACCCGTACTCAAAATCGATCAGCTGATTTTTACTTTTCATGATCGGGATTCCGCTGGAAGTGAGATCTGAATCTGATTTCAGACCCTTTCCAACCCAGGCAACGGTTTTCGGCGTGCTCAGCTGATAGTTGTTCCGGTAATAAGCCAAAATGGAAGGCGCGACATCAAAATGACTCACGATTTTTTTAAAATGTTTTGCCTGTTTAAGCAGCGGCGAATAAATCAGCAACGGGACATGGTAACGGTCTATTTTAGACTGCAGGGTAATTTCGGGCATACTGTGGTCGCCGGTAATAACGAAAACGGTATTTGCGAAATCCGGCCGTTTGCGGTAAGCATCGAAAAAACGCTTCAACGCATCGTCGGCATTCAGAACGGATACGAGCTGCTTTTTATGCTGAGCCGCCCATTTTCTCTGTTCCTGCGAAAGCTGACCCGACTGCATTCTCTGCTCATATAATTTTTCGTAGTAATCATTATTATTGATTAAAAACGGACTGTGAGTCGATAAAGTAAGGATGATACTGAAATAGGGTTTCGTTTCGGGTTTCTGTACCTGAAGCATTTTGGAAAATACGGCCTGGTCTTCATATCCCCAACTCTCCCCGTTATTGGCCGGCAGTTTTTTAAAGGGTGCCTTGAAGGAAGCTTCGTCCACGATGTGATCCACCTGAGCATAATTCAGAAATTCCTTGGTTCTGTCGAAAGCCGCGTTTCCGCCGTAGAAAAACGAGGTTTCAAATCCGTTCTTTTTCAGGATATTATAGAGGTTGAAATGTTCAGGTGTTTTTTCAATTTCCATAAAACCGTTCTTTCCGAAAGGCAGCGAGCCGGTCATCGTAGGAAGTACAGAGAACGTTCTTCCTGAAGAACTCAGATTATTTTCCCAGTAGAGACTTTTTCCAGAGAGTGAATCGAGAAAAGGCGTAAAGTTTCCGATATATCCTTTCGGGGAACTGTAAGCGTGGCCCATTCCTTCCAGCACCACGAACACGAGGTTCGGAACTTTGTCGGAAGCGTTCATATAAGGTCCTAAAAAGTCAGGGGTATTTTCTTTTCTCCAGAATGGAAAATTAGGATCCAGCATGTCGGCATTCACGGCAAAATTATCGGTACCGCCCAATAAACCGGCAATTTCAGGATACTCACTTACCACATTATCAACATTTGAATTAAAGAAATAAGCCCATTTGCTTTTGGCAGCATTGCGGTCGAATTCATTAACATTGTTTAGCGCTAACGCATCTGTCGGTATGAAAAAAGCCAGCAGGCCGAGGCCCATGAACGCAGCGCCTGCATACACCGATTTGAAAGCGGATCTGGAAGCGAGCCAAAAAGGGATTACCGCTATGGCAATCAGAATTCCCGCTAATGCAAGATTCCCGGTGCTGAGCATTCCGCTGGCCTGCAGGATCTGATTCATTTCGTCTCTGTTATAATACAGCAGGTCTGCGCCCAAAAGATTTTTAGATTCTGAGAAATAAATGAACAGCAAGTACTGACTGATCACCACCACAGATCCAGTGAGAATGACGAGTGCTTTGGCCCAGTTTTCTTTCACAAAATTTACCAACAGGTAAATGATTCCCAATCCAAATAGGAGTCTCAAAACGAACAGGAGGTTTTCAACGAAAAGATTCCTGGCGATGAGTGCATCATTATTGTCGGAAAAATGATAGCGGTACCATGCCCACTCTGCGGAAACGCTGAGCAGGAAAAGAAATAAAAACACCGAGGCAAAAACGCCCCAGTTTCTGAGGCCTACTTTTAAAATGGCTGCAAGTCTTTCCTTCAAAGTCAGGTCTTTGGCGGTCTGATTGAATCCCTGTCTTGTCATTTCGCCCCAGGCATGGGATTTTTTAAAATAATCAATAAATCCGCTGACGCCGGCGCGGACGACGAGAGGGTGGAAATAAAAAGGTTCTAAAATCGCTGTTGTGATCAGCGTGGTGAAGTCTTTTCTTTTGGTGTACACCTGATGACTCACCAGATCGACCAAAATGGCATAGATGGAAAACAGAAACCCTGTCGAAATCACCAGTGCAAAGAGGACCAGAAAGAAGGGCCAACTGATGATCCCCAATAAGAGAAAGACAACAAAAACGATATACCCAAAAAACTCCACCAGCGGGCCGAGGAACTCAAAAAAGAACCAGTAAGGCAGGCTCACCATCCCGAGTTTGCCATATTTGGGATTGAACATGAGTTTCCGGTGTTTCCAGAGGGTTTCCATGGTGCCGCGCATCCATCTGTTGCGCTGTTTTTTAAGGATTTCTTTGGTTTCCGGGGCTTCGGTCCAGCATAAAGGATCGGGAATTGTCACCACTTCATAGGGTTCGTTTTTCTCTTCCATATACTTGCGCATCCTCACGACGAGTTCCATGTCCTCGCCAACAGTCTTGCGGTCATAACCACCGCATGCCAATACAATTTTCCGATCGAATACGCCGAAAGCACCCGAGATCAGAATCAGTCCGGAAGCACGCGACCATGCCATCCGCCCGAGGACAAACGCCCGGATATACTCCAGAGCCTGGGTTTTTCCCAAAAGACTTTTGGGGATATTCACGTCTACGATTTTACCGTTTTCGATCTTACAGTTATTGGCGAGTCTGATGACGCCGCCACAGGCAATTACTTTTTTATCGGTCTGCTCCAGGAAAGGTTTGGCAAGTTTCAGGATGGCATCCTGCTCCAGAATACAGTCTACATCAATACAGACGAGATATTCTCCGGAGGAGATATTCACGCCGACATTCAGGGCATCTGCTTTACCGCCGTTTTCTTTGTCCACCACGATCAGTTTTCCGAAAGCGGGATTTTTACTTTTATAGATTCCCCTGATGGCGCTGGTCTCGATGTCTCCCTGCACGAAAAATGCTGAGGATTCCAGTTCGTAAGCTTCGATGAGTTTCTGCATGGAATCGTCTTTGCTGCCGTCATTCACAATGATAATTTCGAGATTGTGATAATAAAGGGAAAGCAGCGACCTTACGTTTTCCACCACCGTCATTCCTTCATTATAGGCGGGCGCAATGAGACTGAAGGCAGGTGCATTGGGATTGGCGGCAATAATGCTGTAATCGGTAAACGTATTCTGTTTTTTATAATGGATGACCGCGCCGAGGGCATAAATCCCAATCCATCCGTAAATGACCACTACGGCGGCACCGTAAATCAAAAACAGCCAGATGATGAGTTCGTAAATAAGGTGGGCAAAGGTTAACATATTTTTTCCTGAAGGGCGTGTTTGATAATTTGAATTAATTCTTCTGAGGACTCAGGGTCGCGGGAAACCTGGTTTAAATATTCCTGATGACCGAGGGTGAACAGCGCTTCAGCTGCCTGAATCCGGATGCCGGATGCCGGATGTTCCAGAAGCTGTTGCTTCAGAAAACTCACAGAACGCCGGTCGCGGGAAATTTCCATCACGCGGAGAATTTCGAGCTGTACTTCCAGCGGCTGTTCAGGAAAAGAAACGGCAAGAGCGGGCATGGTCTGATCATTCTCGAGCGACAGCAAAGTCTGCACCGCCCGGATCCTTACCTCAGATGAAGGATGGCCCAGTAAATGCCAGACAGAAGGGTAAAAGGAAAGCATCTGGAATTTCCTGAGCAAACTGAGGGTGAAAATAATGACTGAGTCGTTGGAACTCCGGAGCCAGCCGTTTACTTCCTGTTCGCAGTTTTCTGGGATGGCAGTAACCGAAATCAGCAGCCTGAGCTGCTGCCAGTCTGAAATTTTATGGGTTTCTGTATCAAGAAAACGGAGGCCTTCAAATCCTTTGAAAGCGACCATTGCATATTGTGCTTCCTGATACACAGCGGGGGAAGGATGGGAAAGCAGGGCTGTTATTCTGGGAACCGCGGCTTCCACTTTCATCGAAGTGAGTTCCTGAATTCCTCCTGCAATGAGATAGGCTTTTTTTTGGCTGAGCTTGCTGAATGCTTCCTTTTCCAGATTATACGCACGGAAAAGATCCTTGATTTCTTCGTGGGCGGTGCCTGAGAATTTTTTCTCTGAGCCTACGAGCTTTTCGAGAAAGAGATCCCGGAATGAGGGATTGTCTGAAACTTCCGTAAATTCACCGTCGGCGGCGCTTTCCTCTTTTCCGAAGACGATAACTTGTGATACCTTTTTATCGATAATGCGCGACCAGTTAGAAATATGCAGCAGTTCTCTGTACTGGCTGAAGCTGTAAAAGAGCACTGCAATGATTAACAGCAGCACCACGACCAGCATGCCGAGAAAAGTAAGAAAGAGTTCGTGAATGGTAATATTCAGCAGCACCATATCATTATTTAAACAGTAAACCTTTTGATCCTCAGCATCAGCTCATTGGGGCTGAAAGGCTTCACGATAAAGTCGGCAGCGCCCAGCCCGAAAGCATTGAGCACCACTTCTTCCTGACCCATGCTGGAAAGCATAATCACAGGGGTTTTTCTGCCAGTTTTCTGCACCGCGGAAAGAATTTCAATTCCGGATGCAAAAGGCATCATGATATCGGTAATGATCAGGTCTACCTCAGTATTCTGTATGGTTTCTATGGCTTCTTTTCCGTTGCGGGTGAGGATCACTTCACAGCCTTCTTTTACTAATTTATGTTCAATTGTTTTTAAAATAAGTTCGTCGTCTTCCGCGATTAAAATCAACATAATTCTTCTAATTTATCAGTTCCTTAATTAATTCAAGCCCAGTTCTGATCTCCTGAACAACCGCTGTATGAAGCTCGTAATATTCAGAATGATCCAGTTGTTTTTCCCATTGACCGGCGATCTCTGCCAATCTGAACAGTCCGGCTGTACCGGCAGTGCCCTTGAGTTTATGGAGTATTTTTTTCAGTTCTTCTGTATCTTTTTGGTCTGCCGCTGTTTTCAGATTTTCTTCCGAGCTGCTCAGTTCCTGGAGAACCAAATTTAAAAACATTTCCCGGAACGCTTCATCACCGCCCACCTGTTCATTCAGATGATCAAGACTTAAGTGCTTTTCCAGCTGGATTTCCGGCGCCGGCGTTTTTTCAGATCCATTGGTAAGATGCTTCTGTAACATTTCGGACAGATCGGCCTGTCTTAAAGGTTTCGGTAAGAAATCATCCATTCCTGCCTCCAGGCACTTTTCTTTTTCTCCGAGTACATTGCCGGCTGTAACCCCTATAATGGGAACCTGGAGATAGTCCGAGAGCATCCGGATCTGTCTGGTGGCTTCGATCCCATCCATCACGGGCATCTGAACATCCATCAGGACAAGACCGAAGGCTTCTTCCCTGCAGGCTTCAAGTGCCTGAAGACCGTCAGTTTTTTCTGTTAAATGGGCATCCGGCATGATGGCCTGCATCATTTTACTGTTCAGCACCATATTCACCGGATTGTCATCCACCAATAACACCCTCAGTCCGGAAGGGAATAATGAGGTCTCAGACTTTTCGTGTGCTGAGTTCATTTCCCCTGCATCCCGTACGGTATGCTGCACGGCACGTCTCAGGGTATCGTAGAGTTCTTCAGACTTAATCGGTTTCAGCAGGCAGTAGGATTTTTCATCCTTTCTGAAAGCATTGATGACCTCATGCTCTTCTGAGGAAGTGTGAAGCACCACCAATGGTGACAATTCTTCCTGGCTGCTGAACATTTTCTTGATTTTCTCAATGGTTTCCAGACCGGAAATATGCGGCATGTGATAATCCATTAAAATCACATCAAAGCGCTCGCCCTTCGTCAGGATATCCAATGCTTCCAGCCCATTGGCCGCCAGCTTGGATTCGATGTTTTTATAGGCCAGCATGTGCTGCATGATGATTCTGTTATTTTCATTGTCATCAACAATCAGTACGTTTTTTACCGGCAGATCTTCAAGATCCGTATTTTCATCATTGCCGCCGGTCTCATAAGGGATTTCGATGTCAAAACAGAATACTGAACCGTTTGCCACTTCGCTCGTCAGCGTAAGCTGACTGCCCATATATTTGAGAATATTATTGGAGATGGTAAGTCCCAAACCGGTTCCGCCAAAGCGTTTGCTCACAGAACTGTCTTCCTGGGTAAACGCATCGAAAATGCGCTGCTGTTTGTCGGACGGAATCCCGATCCCGGTATCTCTTACCGCAAAGCGAAGGGTGATCTTTTCCGCATTCATGTTGAGTTTCTCCACCTTCAGCTCTATTTCGCCCTGTTCGGTAAATTTAACGGCATTTCCGAGCAGATTAATGAGCACCTGCTTTATTCTGGATTCGTCCAGAAACAGTGTTTTCGGAAGTCCCTGCTCAATATTCAGCAGCAGTTCTATGCCTTTGCGCTGGGACTGATACAGAATCACATTGACCACCTGGCCCACCAGGTCATAGACATTGGATCTGTCGATCAGCAGTTCCATTTTACCGGATTCTATTTTTGAAAAATCGAGAATATCTGTGATGATGCTCAGCAAACTTTCGCCGGATTCGTTGATATAATTGAGATACTGGGTCTGCATATCATTGAGCGGAGTTTTCAGCAGCAGATCGGAGAAGCCGATTACCCCATTAAGCGGTGTACGGATCTCATGACTCATATTGGCGAGAAATTCAGATTTGGCTCTGTTGGCAAGATCGGCGTTTTCTTTCGCTTTTTTAAGTTCAGCATTAGCGTTGACCACCTCTGTCATGTTCTGTGCGGAAACAATAATCCCGCCGACCACCTGCCTGGAAAGATACCAGGGGCTTACCTCGAGATGATAGTGCTGCGGCACTTCTTTTCCGGGAACCTGTATGGTAAGGTCTTCGTCCTTATACTTTTTACCCCGTAAGGCATCACGGTATATTTTTTTTCTTTCTTCGGGGGCGTTAGGGGAAATCTCAAAGATGTGCCTGCCAATCAGTTCCATGCCGTTCATGGAAAACTCGTCTATCCAGTTTTTACTTACGGTGAGGTAATTCAGATCCCGGTCAAACATGGCTACTGCATTGGGAACATCACTGACGAAGGACTGCAGCATCGCCTCCTTTTTCGCCAGTTCGAGATAAGTATTTTTGAAGGCATCAATATTCTGAATGATGCCGAATATTTTGGTACATACGCCGTTTTCAAACTCAGGGATTCCTTTTACCCTAACCCATATTTCCACGCCATCCTGACGTTTCAGCTTAACTTCCTCATCATAAGCGAAACCTTCCGTCACGGCCCTTGTAAACAGAAAACGCATCCGTTCTCCGCTTTCGTCACTATAGAAATTCAGGGCATTTTCCAGATCCGGAACAAAATCCCTGCTTACCTTATGGATCTCCCGCGCTGACCGGGACCAGAACACGGTGTTGTTTTTAAGGTTTACCTCCCAGCCGCCTACCTGAGCCGCCTCACTGGTCTGCTCAAGAATTTTTCTGGTATGCATCAGATCTTTTTCCAACGCTACCCTTTCGGTGATGTTCAGGGCGGTACTCATTACGTAAGGATTTCCTTTTTCATCTGTTTCCACCATATTATGATACATCCAGATGATTTCCTTACCTTCTTTCGTTTTCAGCACCATATTTCCCACGTCTTCCCCGTTTTCTTTAACCCGTTCCAGGTACTGTTCCAGAAAAGGCCAGTGCTGTTCCGGCATGAGTTTTTTCAAGGGCAGTCCGTGGGTTTCTTCTTCAGAATAATTCAGGGTTTCGCGTCCTTTTTCGTTCACCGCCAGAATATTGCCTTCCATGTCATGCATGCTCATGAGCCCAATGGCATTTTCAAAAAAGTTTCTGAAACGCCGTTCGGAAGTTTCAAGCTTTTGGTTTTCTTCCACCAGCCTGGTGATGTTTCTTCCAAAACAGAAAATTTCGGTATGATTCTGATTCTGTTTTAAATGCCATTCGATCACTGCGGGATGATTCCCGGCAGTCTGGGTGGTGGCAGTAAATACCAGCTCTTCATCTTTTCCGGGGAAATTATTCATCAGCTGGTGTAATTCCTCACTCTGACCGCCCAGAATACTTAAAAAGCTCTGATCTACAGCCTGATGTTTTTTTAAGCCGAAGGTGTCCTCAAATGACGGATTCACTTCTTTGAGTTTAAAGCTGTTATCCAGAACACAAATTAAATTATTGGTAATGCTGAAGGTTTCCTGAAAATATTCAGCCTGAAGATTTTTTTTCTTTCCGATCAGAATTTTGGTAATGGCTTCCCCCATTTTTTTAAGGGAGGAAATCTGTTTTTCTGAAATGGTTTTCGGCTGATAATCGATCACGCAGAGGGTACCCAATGCAAAGCCCTCATCATCGATCAGAGGCACGCCTGCATAAAAACGGATTCCGCCGGCGATCACCAATGGATTCTGCGATGATCTCGGATCCTGGAAAGTGTCATTGATAATCAGCACTTCCCTGCTGGCAATGGCATACTGACAGATGGTATTTTCACGGTCAACAAAATCGAGCTCCATTCCGACGCAGCTCTGTATGGTCTGGGTCTGTTCTTCCATCATCGCAATGAGGGAAGCGGGACAGTCGGCAATCAGGCAGGCTCCTTCCGCAAAAACGTCAAGTTCCGGATCTTTTCCCAAATGCAGGAGATTAAAAAATTCCAATTTCTTGATTCTTTCTTCCTCATTTTCAGGAACCGGATATGATGTCATAAAATATTTTGCTTGAATGGTACATTTGATTTCAAAACCTATCCCGTTGAAATCCGTTTCAAAGATAGTATTTCGGTACGAAATTTAATAAATATTTGAAATTTTAACATTCAAACCGTCACGGGTACTATTCAAAAAAAATGAGTTACAACATCAGCTGTAACTCATTTTGAGTGGAGGATATCGGGATCGAACCGACCACCTTCCCGAAGGCTTTCGGGACGCTCCAGTCATCTATTCGCCCGCTGCCCTATTTTGAATCAGGAACTCAATATATTTCCTGCTCTTCTTCGCTTTTATTGAACTTTCCCGTGCGATGGCCTCGCTCCGGCTTGAATATTCTTCGGTGTATTTTAATTCCCAATCGTCGGATTTCCCCGTAAAATGGTCTTTTGAAAAATGATGTTTCCGAAGCCGCTCTTCAATGTCCTGAGTTTGTCCAATATAGTACCGGTTTAATTTTGCCGAATAAAGTATATACACATAATATTTGTCCATGGAATCAAATTTACACTTAATACCAAAAAAGCACAAAACAATTTCTGTTCTGTGCTTCACCCTGCGGAGGATATCGGGATCGAACCGACCACCTTCCCGAATGCTTTCGGGACGCTCCAGCCATCTATTCGCCAGCTGCCTATTGTGAATCAGAAACTGATTTACACTTAACACAAAAAAAGCACAAAACATTAATGTTCTGTGCTTCACCATGTGGAGGATATCGGGATCGAACCGACCACCTTTAGACTGCCAGTCTAACGCTCTAGCCAGATGAGCTAATCCCCCGTAATCCGGAATGAAATCCGAAAATCAGTTTGCAATGATACAAAAATTTTGCTGCAAATTCCAATTTCAGAATTAATATTTTAAATTTTTAAAAAAAGTCTGTTTTCAGGATATCCGGTTTATTTAAATATGTCGCTTATTCTGAAACCACATCCGGTTTTCTAATCATTATTATTCTTCTCCGCGACCAGAGAAAAAACATGGGGAGCCTTATTCCCCAACTGCGGAATGCGGTATTTTCCTTTTTCGAATTCGTCGTTGTGGCGGAAGCATGCATACGGCGACCAGTCGTATTCCTCAAAGGAAGTAAGCAGCAGATTTTCTTTCAAAAGACTTCCGAGGACTTCGGAAGTGGGATGATTCCACATGACATACTCCTGAACGATCTCTGCTGACTGATCCGCGTAAGTTCCTTCATAAGTCTCGACGATGGGTTTTTCGTTGAAATAACTGTATTTCACATGAGTGAAATCGTCATCAAACATCCAGACCACAGGATGGAATTCTACAAAAACAAGCTTACCGCCGGGTTTCAGAAAATGAGCAATGACCTGAGCCCATTTATCCAGATCGGGAAGCCAGCCGATGGTTCCGTAACTCGTGTACACGATATCAAACTTCTGATCTAAAACCTGAGGCAGGTCATATACGTCGGAAACCAAAAACTGAGTATCCGTTCCGCACTTTAAAGCCAAATCCTTTGCCGCTTCAATGGCTTTGTCGGAGAGATCAATGCCCGTTACTTTTGCGCCCATACGGGAAAGTGAGATGGAATCCTGACCGAAATGACACTGCAGGTGCAGAATTTCTCTGTCCTTAATATCTCCTAAAATGCCCAGTTCAATGGAATTTAAAGAATTGCGGCCTTTCACGAATTCCTCCACGAAATAGAAATCGGATTTGAGGTGAGGCGCGACTTTAGCATTCCATGAATTCCGGTTGATTTCAATATAATTTTCCATGGTAGTTTTTTTTGTAAATGTAGTTTTTTTGAAATTATCGGATGACTTATGGGAACCCGTAATGTAAGGTAAATTATAGGTGCTATTTTTGGAGAAAGGTTTTAAAATCTTAATATTTGCAGTATCAAGTTTTACATGGGATATCTTCCGGTCTATAATCCGGAAATATTCAAGCTGACCATATCATCATCCAATTCTATTTCAATAATGTCCAAAACCCTTTTGTTTCTGTTTTTCCCGTTAATCCTCTTTTCACAGCATCTCACCTATAAGGTCATCAAAATAAAAGACGGCGATACGGTCTGTATTTTAATGAATGGCAAGGAAGAAGTGATACGGCTCGCACACATCGACTGTCCGGAGAAAAAGCAGCCTTTCGGCACTAAAGCCAAACAGTTTGTATCGGATTTATGTTTTGGGAAATATGTCAGTATTGGCAACAGTTTTAAGAGAGACCGCAACGGAAGGATTCTTGCGGAAATTGTTCTGTCCAACGGCATCAACGTCAATAAAGAGCTTGTAAAAAACGGCCTTGCCTGGCATTTTAAAAAATATTCGAAGGACAACAGCTACGCAAAACTGGAAACTGAAGCAAGAATAAAAAAAGCAGGATTATGGAAAGACAGAGACCCCATCGCTCCCTGGAACTGGAGAAAGTTATCAAAACCGGCCTCGCGGCAGTACTCCTACTCTGCCTATTAAAGATGCCTTATGGGTATTACCAGCTGGTGCGGTTTGTCAGCATGTTGGGTTTCGGGTATTTGGCCTATGCGGCGGCACAGAGAAAAGACGGGAACTTCGTATTCCTGTATCTTTCGCTGGCCATTCTTTTCCAGCCGTTTTTTAAAATAGCCTTGGGAAGAACTGTATGGAATATTGTGGATTTGGCTGTTGCCCTGTTTCTTATCTTATCCTTATTCCGTAAAAACATAGTGAAAGAAGAAAAGAAATCATAGTCTTCAGTTTCAGCAACTCAGCAGTAAATATGATCCGCTGCTTATTTCCAGATCAAAAATAAAGTTCCTGCGATTATTAAACCCGCTCCCACTGCGGTTTTCCAAGTTAGGGTTTCTCCTAAAAAGATCACGGCAAAAATAATCGTGAGCGCCAAACTGAGTTTATCGATTCCTGCCACTTTGGAGACTTCGCCCATCTGCAGCGCTTTGAAATAGAAAATCCAGGAAAGCCCGGTGGCCACGCCGGAAATGGTGAGAAAAAACCATGTTCTCCGGGAAAGTTCGGTAATTCCCTTCACTTCATCTTTCCAGAAAACAATCAGCCAGATCATGACCAGAACCACGACTGTGCGGATGGCAGTGGCGAGATTGGAGTTTACGTTTTCAACCCCAATTTTAGCAAAAATGGCGGTCAATGACGCGAAAAACGCTGATAACAAAGCATAAATCCACCACATGATATTAAGGTTAAGGTTGAGGTTGATTTAAAAATTCTTCAATCGCAACGGTTTTCTGTTCGCCGTCTGCCAGATTTTTCACTGTAATATTTCCTTCCGCAATCTCCTGTTCCCCGAAGAACACCAAATTTGGGATTCCTTTTTTCTCAGCGTAAGTAAACTGTTTTTTCAGTTTGGAGGATTCAGGATAAAGTTCGGCAGAGATTCCCTTTGCGCGAAGTTTTGCAATAATTTTCAAAGCTTCCACGGCTTCGTTATCTCCGTAATTGGCAAACAGATATTTCACTGAAATCTCATTGCTTTCAGGGAATAATCCAAGTTCTTCCATGACGAGAAAAATTCTATCTAATCCAAATGAAATTCCGATTCCCGGAATGTTTTTCACCCCAAATACTTCCGTGAGGTTATCATATCTCCCGCCGCCGCCAATGGAACCCATGGCAACACCGTTGGCTTTCACTTCAAAGATGGCTCCGGTGTAATAATCGAGTCCTCTGGCGAGGGTAATATCAAATTTGAGGTTCTCTGCAGAAATCCCCAGTTCCAGGCATTGGGTCAGAACGAATTCCAGCTCATTCACGCCTGCGGTTCCGGTTTCATTTTCTTCGAATTTCGATTTCAGCTCTAATACATTTTTAAGCGCATCATTACTCTGGCTGAAAAGGAAATCAAGTTTATCAACAGATTCCTGTGATATATTTTTCTCCAAAAGCTCTTTCACTACTCCGTCTTTCCCGATTTTATCCAACTTGTCGAGCGCCACGGTAAAATCAATCAGCTGTTCTGAAATGCCTGCATATTCCGCCAACCCTGAAAGAATTTTCCGGTTGTTCAAATGAATGGTCACAGGAATTTTCAGTTCTCCGAATGATTTCAAATAAAGCTGAACCAGTTCCACTTCCTGCCACAGACTTTCACTTCCCACCACATCGGCGTCACACTGAGAAAATTCTCTGAAACGTCCTTTCTGAGGACGGTCTGCGCGCCAAACCGGCTGAATCTGATATCTTTTGAAAGGAAAAACCATCTGTCCGTGATTCATCGCCACGAAACGTGCAAACGGAACCGTAAGATCATAACGGAGGGCTTTTTCTGAGATCTGTGAAATCAGTTTCTGGGAATTTTTAGAAGTCCAGTCTTCATCATTGGTTTTGGAGGCGTAATCGCCGGAATTCAGGATCTTAAAAATCAAGCGGTCGCCTTCTTCCCCATATTTACCGGTCAAAGTAGAAAGATTCTCAAAACTGGGAGTTTCCAAAGGCTGGAAACCGAAGAGTTCGAAGTTCTTCTGTAAAGCATTGATGATCAATCTTCTGTTGATCACTTCCTTTGCGGTAAAATCCCGGGTTCCTTTGGCTAAGCTTGGCTTCATGCTGTATTTTTGGCTCATGATTTATTGTAATAAATAATCTGTTTCGATTATTACGGTACAAAAATAAGGATTTCATTTTTCTCTGTCAGAATCCCTGACAAGTATTTCTGAAAACGGGCCTTCAATTTTCATTCTGATTCCTTTCTACAAAAAAACTGCTTCCATATAGAAGCAGCTGAACGTTTATACTATTTCAATGCGCAAAGTTCTTCTTCGAAAACACACTTCAGATGATCTTCATAGCGCTGCATATCTTTTGGGACATCAGCATTTTTCTCGATATCGTGGAAATGAAAACCTTCCACTTTCTCTAAACTCACAAAAGCGTTCATTCTGTGAAAACCGAAAAGCGGACCTTCATCTACCGATTTTTCATTAAAAAACTCTCCCGGAATGGTGAATGCAGTTTCAGGTGCATTCCAACTGGTGGTGAGCATATATTTTCTTCCGCCGAGCATCCCGCCCGTACCGTAATTAATTTCCGGATTTTGTCTGGAACGTCCGTCGCTGTTATAAATTCCCTTCTGATGACCTGCTGTGAAAACTTCGTCTATATATTTTTTGAAACCGTGAGGAAGCTGAAACCACCAGATTGGCGTATGGTAAATAATATAATCTGCCCACACGAATTTTTCCACTTCTTCATCCGGATTATAATCTGAATCGGTATGTGTAATTTTTACCTCCACTCCCGGAATCCCGCTGAAAAAACTTTCGGTTTTCCCTGTTACGGTCTGATTGAATTTTCCGCCGCTGTGACCGAAGTTCTGACCTGCATTAACGATGAGTATCTTTTTCATTATATTCTCTTTAAAATTATAATGCAAAGTTCGGTTCAAGCAACGGGATAAAAAATGTGATGAGTCACCATTTAGAAGTGACTTACCTCACTTTTGGGAAGGAGAATCAAAACCGGCTCAAAGTTTCGCGGCTTACCCCCAGAAAAGAGGCAAGCATTTTCTTTGGGACGCGCTGTATCAGATCCGGATTTTTATCAAGGAGCTGGTTGTAGCGCTCTTCGGCAGATTCTTTCATCAGGGACAATACTCTCTGCTGAAGGCCGATAAACCCTCGGTTGGATTTCTGCCTGAAAAAATTAGCCATTTTATGGATTTTTTCGCAGATGATTTCGCGGCCTTCAAAAGACAGGGCGAGAAAGGTGCAGTCTTCAATACAATCTACATTCATGGTTGCAGGCTGGTGAAACTGAAATGCAAAATAATCGCTTACCCAATAGTTTTCCTTCGCAAACTGTATGATGAATTCTTTTCCGTTTTCATCAATCTCATACGATTTCACCAAACCCGAAACGATCAGAAACTCTTCCTGTACATGTTGCCCCTGCTGTATGAGGAACTGATGTTTCCGAAGTTTCTTTAAAGTAAAAAACTCCGAAACAAAATTCCATTCTTCTTCTGTAAGGTCGTAAAATTCAGAAATATGTTTTCTTAAAAAAAAAATGTATTGGTCCATCCATCAAAAATCTTCTACAAAAATAAAAAGAAGTTTGCTATACTTTCATTTATTTCAGGAATAAAAAAGCCCATCCCCATCAGATACAGAAATGGGCGGAATGCATTCAGACACTTTCCAAAATCTCAATGATTTCCTCCCCATAATTTTCGATTTTATGCTTGCCGAAACCTTTGATCTCGAGTAATTCCTCTTTTTTGGCAGGTTTGTATTTGGCGATGGAAAGCAGCTCCTTATTGGTCGCGATAAAATAGACGGGGAGATTCTGGTTTTTTGCTTTTTCAGTTCTCCAAAGCTTCAGGGAATCGAGAATTTTAATTTCATCCGAATTAAGTTTCTCACCCATCTCCACGGAATATTTCTGATTTCTGGCGTCATTAACGGCCATTTTGAGTTCTTCATAATAAAGAATTACCGACCAGTAACTTTCTTCGTCTTTTACGAACGCCGATTCAAATTTCAGCACGTTATTTTCCTTCAGGAAACGGTCGAGCACACTTTGGTCGTGAGTGATGAATTCATCTGACAACCGTACTTTTAAAACTTTTACTTTCATGATTTTGTGTTTTTAGAATTTAGAAAACCCTGTCAAAGCCGATAAAAACTAAATTTAAAGGCTTTGACAGAGTGAATCTGTTATTTACTGCCAAGCATGACCATCTGATCGACGCGGATTTCCGTGAAATAGTGTTTCACACCATCTTTATCATCCCAATTCCGGTAAACAATTTTACCTTCCACGGCAATTTCCTTCCCTTTGTCCACATATTTTTCCATAATGTCGGCCAGTTTGCCGTTGACTACCAGATTATGCCACTGCGTTTCTTCCACTTTTTCGCCCAGGGCGTTGGTGTAATGATCTGTTGTTGCAAGGCTTACTTTTGCTAATTTTCCGTTTTCGAAGTTTACGATTTCCACTTCTTTACCTGTTCTACCAATCAAGGTAACTTTGTTTCTTAGTGACATGGCTTTAAATTTTTAATTAAACATCAGAAACGAGTCTCACTGATTTTCCCCGAATCTCTGATGCAAAGATTCACCGGTCTGTGAAAATTAGCCGGTAGAGAACTGTTTATTATCGTTTACAGTCGTTTGTATCGGGTAGCTATTTGATAACCAATAAAATACAACCTGTTTTTTTTGAGGAGACTGAAGGACTCTTTTTCCTTTTTTGGTTCCGGTCCGGATGTCCGCTGCCCGCTTTTTCCCATCCTTAAGCCAGGCAAAAAAAGGATATTCACTGACTTTAAGGCTAAAATTAAGCGCAGTTTCAGGTCCGAAAAACGTGCTTTTTAAGATTGATTTAAAGGTCATTTAAAGATCATTTAAACATTACACTCATTTAAAAACCGGTATTTCTCAATATATTTGTGTTAAAATTAGAAGTATGCAACTGGTAAAAGTGGGGCTCTGTGCCTTTGGTATGAGCGGTAAAGTTTTTCATGCGCCGTTTTTAAAAGAACATCCGGGATTTTTTATGTCTGCGGTGGTGGAAAGATCGAAAGAAGAATCCAAATCTCAATATCCTGAGGCGACGATTTACCGGTCTGTAGAAGAGATGCTTCAGCTCGCAGATATCGATCTGGTTGTGGTCAACACTCCCGTTCAGACACATTTCGAATATGCAAAAGCAGCTTTAGAAGCGGGAAAAAATGTCATCGTAGAAAAACCATTTACCGTCAGTGTAACGGAAGCGAATGAACTCGTAAGGCTGGCGGAAGAGAAAAACCTTTTCCTGAGTGTTTATCAAAACCGCAGATTCGACCGGGATTATCTTCAGGTAAAAAAAATCCTGGCCGAGGAAAAACTGGGAACTCTTAAAGAAGCAGAAATCCGTTTTGACCGGTTCCGTACCCAAGCCAGCGGCAAAGCGCACAAAGAAAATCCGGCGCAGAAAGGTTCAGGATCGGTTCATGATCTGGGATCTCACCTCATCGATCAGGCCACGCAGCTTTTCGGTTTTCCGGAAAAACTTTTTGCTGATGTATTTTCCATGAAAGGTTCAGCTTTTGCGAACGACTATTTCGAAATTTTACTCTATTATAAAAATGATTTACGAGTAAGACTAAAATCGTCTGTCTTCAGTAAAGAAGCACATTATGCCTATGTTTTGCATGGTGATAACGGAAGCTTTTTACAGGAAAGAACCGACAGGCAGGAAGACGAACTGGTTGCCGGGGCTGTTCCCACCTTTGGGGAAGACTGGACGGAACCTTTGCATGAAACCGACGGAATTCTTCATTATTTTAATGAAAGCTCCATGTGGGAAAGACTCATCACCCTTAGTCAGCCGGGAAATTATATGCATTATTATCAGCAAATTTACGAACACATCGTTTTCGGTTCGGACCTGCCTTCACCGGGACGGGAAATCATTCAGAATATGAAGATTATTGAAGCGGCACTGGAAAGTGCTGAAAAAGGAATCACTGTTTATTTTTGAGGCTGAGGATAAGGTTGAGGTTGAGGTTAAGGATGAGCGTGAGAACGCACGTATATTGAGAAATTACAAGTATTGAAATTCATTTTAAAAACGAGAGACCATGAACTCCAACTCCGACCGCGAAATTTTCAGTTCACGAATTTTACATTCGCCAATAGAACATGTTTATCAGGCTTTTGCAGATCCTCTGCACCTGAAAAACTGGTGGGGGCCAGAAGGATTCACCAACACCATCCACGAATTTGATCTGAGGCCAGGCGGCAGATGGATCCTTACCATGCATGGGCCTGAACAGGGCCATTATGAAAACTCATCGGTGTTCAAAACTGTTCAGCCCCCTCATTCAGTCACCTGGAAAAGAATTTCGAAGCCCTTATTCGATATGGAAATCGGTTTTGAAAAGATCAGTGAATCAGAGACCAAAATCTTCTTCAGCATGATTTTTGCTACACGGGAAGAATGTGACAAAATCAGACGTTTTGCAGCACTCAAAAATGAGGAAAACTTCGACCGGCTTGAAAGAGAACTTCTTACTTTTCCTGAGTAAAAAGATCCCCCGTCATGCGAACGCAGGCAAAAAGATAAGCCGCGCGGTAAGAATACCTGATTGCAAAAGGTTCAAAATTCATATATTTGGAGACTTTTGTTATTAAATTTTAAAATATTTATTAAAAAATGATTCTGATCGTAGACGATGCTCCCGAAAATATCATCTCCTTAAAAAAAGTGCTCGAAAAAAACGGTTTTGATGTAGATACCGCATCATCCGGGGAAGAAGCGCTGAAAAAAATACTTAAAAAATCTTATGTCCTGATTATTCTTGATGTTCAGATGCCGGGAATGGATGGTTTTGAAGTCGCCGAAACCATTTCGGGTTACAGCAGAGCAAAAGAAACCGCCATCATTTTTCTATCCGCTGCCAGCTCCAATGTCAACCTGATTACCAGGGGATATTCCTCCGGCGGCCTGGATTATATCAGCAAACCGGTTGATATGAATATCCTGTTGCTGAAGGTAAAAACGTTCTACCGGATTTATGAGCAAAGCCGTGCCCTGAATGAAATGCAGAAAGCCCTGCGCGAAGAAATTGAGTTCAGAAAAGAAGCAGAGCGGAAAAAAGATGAGTTCATCAGCATCGCCAGTCATGAACTGAAAACACCGATGACCAGCATTAAGGGATACATTCAGCTTTTGGAACGGAGTTTGGATAAAAACGACATTGAAACGATAAGAACCCGACTGCATAAAGTACAGAATCAGGTCGAAAAATTAAATGTACTCATTGCGGATCTTCTGGATATTTCGAAAATTGAAAGCGGAAAATTAAAATTTAATAAAAAACATTTTTCTTTTGATCATCTGCTTGACCATATTCTTGAAATCATGCAGCAATCGAATCCCCAAATAAAACTCGTAAAGAAAGGAAATGTGGAAGGAAATGTGTACGCTGATGAAATGCGGATTGAACAGGTCATTATTAATTTTATGACCAATGCTATTAAATATGCACCCGACACCGAAGAAATCCACATCAGCTCCATGATACGGGAGGATGAAATTTACTTTTCGGTACGGGATTTCGGAATGGGCATGCCAGAGGAGCATCAACAAAAAATCTTTGACAAATTCTACCGGATCGAGGAAACTTCCGAACGGTTTCAGGGACTGGGCATCGGGCTTTATATCTGTCAGGAAATCATAGAAAGACATGGGGGAACCGTAGGCGTTAACAGTACACCCGGTGAAGGCTCAGAATTTTATTTTACAATACCGGTAAATCCTGAGAAGGAAAAAAATCAATAAGTAACAATGATGAAATTTAAAAATAATCTTCTTTACGGACTGGGACTATCTTTGGTCCTTTTATTTATAAGCTCGATGGCATCGTATATCAGTATTAAAAACCTGATCGACAGTGCTTCGATGGTGAAAAACAGCAACCGGATCATTCAGGATCTGGATCATGTTTTTTCGCTGGTAAAAGATGCTGAAACCGGACAGCGCGGTTATCTGCTAAGCGGAGATCTTCAGTTTCTGGAGCCCTATAATAATGCAAAAGAACAAATATCAGAAGGCATCAACGCATTATCTGCCGAAGTGACCAACACCCATACTCAGAGCAAAAATCTGGAAAAACTGCAGCGCAGTATTGACTCGAGAATCGATATTCTGGACCGAAATCTGAACTACAAAAAAGAGCATAACACCATAAAGCCTGAGCAGCTGCTGAGCGGAAAAAAATACATGGACGAAATCCGCAACACCGTATCGGTGATGCAGAAAGAAGAACAGGCCATCCTGAAATCCCGCACGGAAACCATGGATCAGTTTGCCTCCTACACGCCATGGCTGATCATTATTTCGGCGCTTCTGGCTATTACCATTACGCTGGTTTTTTACCGCAAAGTCCTGCAGGACTTCAACGAAAAAACAAAACTTACGCAGGAGCTTGAGGCAAAGAACGAAGAAACAGAAAACCGCCTGCTTGCGATCGAAAAAGTAGCGGCACAAATCTCCGGCGGTGATTATAATATCCTTTGGGACCAAAACGCTCAGGAAACCCTGGGCAGTGTGGCAGGTCCGCTGAACCATATGGCCGAATCGCTTCAGACCTCATTTAAAACCCTGGAAGAGAAAGAATGGCTGAGTTCTACCATTGCGCAGCTCAACGACCGCATGATGGGAGACAAAAGCATGGAAAAACTGGCTGCGAATATTCTGGATGAACTTACGGCCAATACCCAGAGCCACGTAGCTGCGATTTACCTGCAGGGTGAGGACAACAAACTGCATCTTACCGGAAGTTATGCCCTGGCAGATGATGCCGCCAGAAAACCTTTAAAAATCGGTGAAGGTATTTCGGGTGAGGCTTTCCGCTCTGAAAAACAAATCGTGGTGAAGGACATTCCAGATCACGGCGTTACCATCAGCTTCGCCACCGGAAACACGAAACCCAAAAACATTGTTGCGCTCCCCATTACCCGGTACAATTTACCTCTTGGGGTGATTGAACTTGGCGCCATGCACGATTATTCTGCCCGTGAGCTTGAATTTCTCCGTTCTGTTGCCGGAAATATCGGACTGGCCTTTTTCAGTGCCCAAAGCCGCATCAAACTTCAGGAACTTCTGGAGGAAACCCAGGCACAGTCAGAAGAACTCCAAACCCAACATTCAGAACTTGAAAACATCAATGCTGAACTGGAGGCACAGTCGCAGAAGCTTCTTGCTTCCGAAGAAGAACTTCGCGTACAGCAGGAAGAACTCATGCAGAGCAACCAGGAACTCGAAGAAAGGACCGGACTTCTTGAGGAAAAAAATGCGCTTATTGAACAGCGCAATATTGACATTCAGCAGAAATCAATTGAACTGGAACAGAGCACCAGGTATAAATCTGAATTTTTGGCGAACATGTCGCATGAACTGCGTACCCCGCTCAATTCCATTTTACTGCTTTCGAAATTAATGACTGAAAGCGAAGACCTCGATGAGCAATATGTAGAATATGCCGAAGTCATGCAGAGTTCCGGCCAGGGCTTACTGACGCTTATTGATGAAATTCTGGATCTGTCCAAAATTGAATCAGGAAAAATGACCCTGGAAATCAACGAGGTGCCGCTGAACGAAATTACGACGGATATGCAGATGCTGTTCAATCCAATGGCAAAAGACAAGAATCTGGCTTTAAACATCGTTACTGATCCTGAGACGGCAACAACTTTGCACACGGACAAACTCCGTCTGGAGCAGGTTCTGAAAAACCTCCTTTCCAACGCGATCAAATTCACTTCGGAAGGAAGCATTACGCTGCACGTTTCCGGTGATGACGCGAAAGAAAAAGTATATTTCAAAGTCACCGATACCGGAATCGGCATCCCTAAGGACAAAATGAGAATGGTGTTTGAAGCATTCCAACAGGCAGACGGCTCTACTCAACGCAAATATGGCGGCACCGGACTTGGGCTTTCTATCAGCCGCGAACTGGCGCGTTTGCTCGGTGGCGAAATACAGCTGAAAAGTACCGAAGGCGAAGGCAGCGAATTCACGCTTGTGGTGCCGGTAAATATTGAAGAGGCAACTGGCTTACCCGTTCAGGTTCAGGAAGAAATTCCGGTTTATGCGGTTCAGGAGGCAGAAATACAGCCTGAACGTTTTGTAACCGACCGTATTCCACAGCAGATTGAGGATGACCGCGATGATATTCAGAAAGGGGATAAAGTGATTCTTATTATTGAAGATGACACTGCTTTTGCCAAAATCCTTATGGACTTTTCGAGGACTAAAAATTATAAAGTCATCGTGGCGGTTCGCGGAGATGCAGGTATCGAAATGGCACAGCATTACAAGCCACTGGCTATTCTGCTTGATATTCAACTGCCGGTAATGGACGGCTGGGAAGTAATGGAAGCCCTGAAATCGAATCCGCAGACCAAGCCTATTCCTGTTCACATCATGTCGTCCATGAAATTCAAACAGGAAAGTTTATTAAGAGGTGCGGTAGATTTCATCAACAAACCCTTTGCGCTGGAACAGATGCAGGACATCTTCAGCAAGCTGGAAAACGCCCTGAACCGCTCGCCTAAAAAAGTGCTGATCGTAGAGGAAAATGAGCAGCATGCCAAAGCCTTAAGCTATTTCTTAAGAGCCAATAATATTACCACCGACATCGCCAATAATGTTTCGGACAGCATCGAATCCCTTCACAACCGGGAGATCGACTGCGTTATTCTCGACATGGGCGTGCCGGACAGAACGGCGTATGAAACCCTTGAAACCATTAAGCAGAACAAAGGACTGGAGCAGCTTCCCATCATTGTGTTCACCGGAAAAAACCTTTCCAAAGGAGAAGAAAGCCGGATCAAGAAATATGCGGATTCCATTGTGGTAAAAACCGCCTATTCATATCAGCGGATCCTGGATGAGGCAGGCCTTTTCCTTCATTTGGTAGAAGAAAAGAACAAGAAAAAACACGAAAGAATATCAGGATCAGGTAACGAAGGTGAACTGAGGAACATCCTGAAAGACAAAACGGTGCTGATCGCCGACGACGATGTAAGAAATATTTTCTCGCTGACCAAAGCCCTCGAAATCCACGGGATGAAAGTGATCCCGGCCATGGACGGTAAAGAAGCCCTGAAAGCGCTGGAAAAAGAGCCCGCTATTGATGTGGTGCTGATGGATATGATGATGCCCGAAATGGACGGCTATGAAACCATCCGGGAGATCCGGTCCGACCGTCAGTATAAAAACCTTCCGGTGCTGGCGGTGACCTCGAAAGCCATGATGGGCGACCGGGAAAAATGCATTGCGGTGGGTGCATCCGATTATATTTCAAAACCTGTGGATATCGATCAGTTGGTTTCTCTGCTGAGAGTCTGGCTCTATGACAAAATCTAAAATCTCTCTGTATGAAAAGCGAAAAGGAAATTCTTATCATTGACGATGACAGCAAAAACATCTTTGCCCTCCATGCCGTCCTGAAAGCAAAGAAATACCGGTGTGTTTCCGCGCTCAGCGCAAGACAGGGTCTGCAGATGCTTTCGGACAATAAAAACATCGGCGTGGTGCTGATGGACATGATGATGCCCGAAATGGACGGTTATGAAGCCATAGGCCAAATGAAAACCAATGAGTCGCTGAAAGACATTCCGGTGATCGCGGTAACCGCTCAGGCCATGACCGGAGACCGGGACAAATGCCTGAAAGCCGGTGCCGACGGCTATCTTTCGAAGCCGGTGAATGTAGATGAACTGATGAAGCTGCTCCAACAATTAATCCCTTAAAACGTGAAATCGGAACACAGTGATGAACATATTGAAACCCTTCTTTCCGATGTACTGGAAATTTACGGGTACGACTTTACAGGGTATTCACGGGCCTCGCTGAAGCGCCGTATTGTGCGGCTTTACGAGCTGGACCGCTTTGTAAGTTTTGCAGAATACCGGTATAAGATCAGAACGGAGCCCGGCTATTTCAAACGCTTCCTGGAACAGGTGACCATCAATGTAACGGAGATGTTCAGGGATCCTTCTTTCTATAAGACGCTCAGAACGGAAATTCTTCCCAAGCTCGGCACCTACCCTTTGATCCGGATCTGGATTGCGGGCTGCAGCACGGGGGAAGAAGCCTACTCTGTTGCCATCTTTTTAAAAGAGCTCAACCTGCTTCACAAGTCGCTCATCTATGCCACTGATATCAACAGTGCGGTGGTGGAAAATGCCGCTCAGGCTATGGTGCCGCTGAGCAAAATAAAACAGTATACGGAAAATTATATCGCGGCAGGCGGCAGCGAACATTTTTCCGGTTATTATGCCGCCAATTATTCTCTGGGGAAACTCAGTGAGGAGCTGAGATCGAAAATTATTTTTTCCACGCACAATCTGGTGACGGATAATTCTTTCAATGAGTTTCAGCTGATCCTGTGCCGCAATGTTCTGATTTATTTTGACAGGCCGCTGCAGAACAAAGTCTTCGAGCTTTTTGACAACAGTCTGGAAAAATTCGGTTATCTGGCCCTTGGGACCAAAGAGACGCTGGACTTTTCCACCGTTTCGAAGAATTACGAAAGAATGAAATCCGCCAAAATATGGCGTAAAATACATTAATATGAAAGACTGCAAAGCACTGGTGATAGGCGGATCTGCCGGAAGCCTCGACGTACTGCTGAAAGTACTGCCGGGCATCAACCCGTTGCTTGCATTTCCCATTATTATTGTGCTGCACCGCAAACCCGGTAAAGACAGCATTCTGACCGGACTTTTAGCATCAAAGACCCAACTCCGGGTAAAAGAAGTTGAAGAAAAAGAAAAATTATTGCCCGCAACCCTCTATATTGCCCCTCCGGACTATCATCTGCTCATCGAAAATGACGGAACACTTTCTCTGGATGCCTCTGAAAAAGTCAATTTTTCACGGCCTTCCATTGACGTCACTTTTGAAAGTGCCGCAGAGGTATATGAAGAAAATGTGGTATGTTTGCTGCTTTCCGGCGCCAACAGCGACGGCACTGCCGGTCTGCAAAAAGTAAAAGAAAAAGGCGGCAGAGCGCTCATCCAGAAACCATCGTCGGCGGTGGTGAGTTTTATGCCCGAATACGCTATGGAACATGTGGCTGTGGATGCGGTGCTGGATACCGCGGAAATGCCCGACTATATTAATAAATTAGGAAATGACTGAAAAAAATTCAATAAAAGAAACCAAAAAGGTATTTATTTTCGATGACAACCTCGAGATTCTCGAACTCTGTACAGAAATTCTCGAAGACATCGGTTGTGAAGTGAAAACCTCACCTTCCACCAACAGCGTGGAACAGCAGGTGGCCGACTATATGCCAGATCTTATTCTGATGGATAACTGGCTGCCGGACATCAGCGGGATTGAAGCCACGAGGCTGCTGAAATCCAACGAGGCCCTGAAAAACATTCCGGTGCTTTATTTTTCCGCGAACAGCAACATCAGTGCCCTTGCGGAAGAAGCCGGCGCTGATGATTTTCTTGCCAAACCATTTGATATTGACCTTTTTGAAACGACCGTAAAAAAATACACGGACGCCTGAAAACCACCGCTTTAACACGACCAAGTACATGTCCACCGAAAAGAAACCCCCGGAAAAGACGCGTCTTCACCCCCGGAACAAAAACCGCGAACCCTATAATCTCGAAGCGCTGAAAGCTGCTGAACCAAATTTGGCTCCATACATCACCCCGAACAAACACGGCGCTGAATCTGTGGATTTCGCGAATCCAAAAGCCGTTAAACTGCTTAACAAAGCTTTGCTACACCATTATTACGGTATTGAATACTGGGATTTCCCTGCAGAAAACCTTTGTCCTCCCATTCCCGGAAGGGCAGATTATCTGCACTATATGGCAGATTTATTAGGTCAAAGCAATTTCGGGAGCATTCCTAAGTGTGAAAAAATTACGGCTTTGGATATTGGCGTGGGCGCCAGCTGCATCTACCCCATCATTGGCGTTACGGAATACGGCTGGAATTTCATCGCTTCAGACATTGATCCGAAATCCATCGAGTCTTCCCAAAAAATCGCGGATTCCAATGCAGCTCTTCAGAATAAAATTGAGTGCAGGTTACAGGAAGATCCTGCTCAGTTTTTCAGCGGAATCATCTCCGCTGAGGAAAAAATTGATCTGACCTTCTGCAATCCCCCTTTTCATTCCTCTACGGAGGAAGCCCAAAAAGGAAGCCACAGAAAGGCCAGTAATCTTAGCGGAAAAAAGATAAAAACGCCGGAACTTAATTTTGCCGGTCTCAGCAACGAACTGGTTTATGAAGGCGGCGAATCTGCCTTTATTAATCATATGATCCGGGAAAGTAAAGATTTTGCTTCCAACTGTTACTGGTTTTCTACCTTGGTGTCCAAGGAATCCAATCTGAAAAAGATCTATAAAACCCTGAACGAGATGGAAATCACCATGGTCAAAACCCTCCCACTCGGCACGGGCAATAAAACCAGCCGCGTGATTGCCTGGAGCTACCTCACCAAAAAAGAGCAGCTGGAGTGGCGGGAAAAGCGGTGGAAAAAAGAGAACTGAGGGTAAGGTTGAGGATAAGGATGAGGTAAAGGTTGAGGTAAAGGTCGAGGTTGAGGATGAGGATGAGGGCAGCAGTACGTTGACTGATAAGATCGAGAACTTCTAAAGCAGGAAGCTTACGCTGATCATTACTGCCTAAAGGCGGGAGAACTGTAAGCCTGTATGGAGGTTAAGTTCCATTTTTTTAAGGTGCATTGGCAGGTACCCGTAACTGTACCAAGTAGACAATTAGTCCTGATATCGCTGCAGTATAAGAAATCCCCATCTATTTAACGGGGATTTCTCACTAATTTCATGTGGTTTGCGTTATTATTGAGCATAAAAAAAGACACTCCGCGAATGTCTTTTTTTGACTGATCAGCCTGTTTTCCGGAAGAAACTCCGGATCTGTTCGGCATCGATGCCTAAATACTCAGAAACCTCCTCGACGGTAACTTTCTGGTGTTTGAGTTTGGCATGTGAGGATTTAATTGTTCTTAAGATTCTTCTACAGTGGCCGATGCTGTAGCGGGTAACGGCATGGACGTCCACGGCGTCCATAATCAATTTTTCTTTCATTTTTACATGTGTTTGTAAGCTTCATTCTTTTTGAAGTTTTAATTAAACAATTATTTTATCAGACTTCTGTCAGCAAAACAACTGTAAAACACTAGAAAGGAGTGGAAAAAGCAAAAGAAGAACCTACAGAGAAAAGTTTAGATTTTTTCATAAGTAGTTTTTTGGTATAATTGATTCTATTTACTGCCGCAAGAATCGGGCGGCACTGTCGGTTACGTGTTTTTCTGAAGGCACCCGCATCGCGGTACCGAGACAATGTTATCAAGTTTGTGTTTCTGTTCTGCAATCTCAGTGAGATGCAGTTCGTTTCATAGGTTGGTCTGACAGCGGTTGTGCTAACAACGTGTCAACGTCTGGAGGGTTTTATCTCCGAGGCATTCTTTTACTTTTTACCGGCACCTTAATGAACGTTTTACAGAATATTTCAATAACATTCTTACCCACAAATATATCAATTTATTTTTTAATATCCAACATAAGTGCTTAAAAATCATTACCAATGTAACGTTTTGCACGTTTTGTTATGAATTGTTTATTTATGCCTATTATTTGGGGCCTAGTACAGTTACCCTTTCCTTTGACATTCCTTTGACATTCCTTTGACCTTCCTTTGACCTTCTCTACCATAAGCACCAATCCGTACAAAAAAGCATCAAAAATGCAGGAAGCAGTTTATTGGAACAGAAAGCAGTTTTCCGCACAAAATATTATTTTCCGAATCATTAAGAACCAAACGTAACACACTGTTTGCAAGCGGTTTAGCGACGCCCTATATTTGTCCTGTAAAACAAGTTGCAACAGATTTACACCGAACTGAACCCCATTGCAACTGAATGACTGAAACGTATTTTTTTACCGGTTCGAAACGGCAAGAGGACACTTTCAACATTGAGTAAAAATGAAGAGCAGTTCACCGAATTTAACTGAATAATAATTTTAAAAAGTAAAAACGATGGCAAGAGAATCCTCCATCCTAAAATTAAAAGGCGTGCTAGACGGCATGAGCTTTTACAAGAATTCCGAAGGACACTATGTACGTGCGAAAGGCGGCATAGAGAAAGAACGCATCCTGAATGATGCCAATTTTGCGAGAACGCGAGAAAACATGAATGAGTTTGCGGACATCAACGGCGCAGGTAAACTGATCCGTAACAGCGTGAGCGAGTTTCTGCGCAGGGCGAAAGACATGCGTACGAGCAGCCGCCTGGTGAGCGTGATCGCGAAGATTAAGAATAAAGACGCATTGTCGGTGCGGGGACAGCGCAAGTTTGCGAAGGGCTTCGGTACGGCCGAGGGAAAAGCTATGCTTACGGGCTATGATTTTAACAGGCACGCACCGCTTCAGACGGTTTTAAAGAAAGAACTGGTCATTGACCCTGTGGCAGGCAGCATCAGCATCAGGGGTTTTAAACCGCACAGTGATCTGGAAGTCCCAGAGTTTGCAACGCATGTGAATCTTGGTCTGGCCTGTGTGAGTCTGGACGCTGAGAACGAAAAGTCAGAAACCTTTTATTCCACGTCTGCCCCGCTGGTGATCAATGAAGATGTGGCAGACCTGACCGTCACGCTTGACGCACTGCCTACTGCTGATGGTGTAAAGATGTTCTACGTTCTGCTGGAGTTTTTCCAGGAGGTGAACGGGGAACTGTATGAGCTGCGAAGCGGACAGATGAATGCGCTGAAGATTGTGCATATTGTGTAATGCACCGATTTGACTGATGAGGAAGCGGGCCGGGAGGCCCGCTTTTTTGGACTTCGACTACGCTATTAGATTTGCAAAAGAAAAATTAACTTAGATTTATTAACCAAAGTATACTGAAAACCAGAGGGGCTAAGGTGAACTAGTTCGACTCGCAAGTAAGACTTATCCTGAGCATTAGACCTTAGC
>JAHIQD010000031.1 GCA_018902795.1 Bacteroidota bacterium
ATGAGACCGGTTTCTTTTGCTGCTTGTTTCAGCCATTCTGGAGGGAATAGTGTGTAGAGGTCTTTTTCGATTATTTCTGGTTCATAAGGTGGAATTTCTGTGTTATGTTCTTTGGTCTTTTTCATGCTCCTGATCCTCTTTCTAATTTTAATACAGTGAAATTAGAATTTTTAAGTAATATATGCATGCTAAGACGATAAATGCTTCGCTATCTAATGATTATTTCAACTGGAAACTCAAAGATAATTAGTAAAAAAAAGTGATTACTGAATATTTTATAGAGATTCTACTGGTCAGAAATCCTGTCAAGTAGCCGGAGGCCGTTGCCGGCCTCAAGCCCTTTAAGAACCGTACATGAAACTTTCGCTTCATACGGCTCAAGCATCCCCTTTGTAATTCCAGTTTACAGCCCATTAACACCTTATGTGTCTGTAAGCATCTCGCTTTTAAGCGTAATTGATTGTCTTACATTCCTGGGTTTGTCCCTGTTCATACAATGGAAACACCAACGGAAAGTTAGCACCCTATCAGGTTGAGGTAGAACCTCTATTCAGTCGATTACAGACTGACATTCGCTTTTTTCCATATCCTTTACCCCCTATGTTATTGATTCCCTTTACAAGGTTTCTACCCAAAAATGGGAACATGTGGGGTTTACCAGTTTCCATATCATGAATAATTGTGGGTGCCTTAGGAGCCATCCATAAGCCGGAAATCGAAAGTCCATCTTCTATATTGTCGGTTAAACCACTATAGCCAGATTTCGTACCTTTGTTGAATAAGAAAGAGCGATTACTCGCCCTCTCTCTTCCAAGAACCGTACATGCGACTTTCACCGCATACGGCTCAAGTATTCGATAACCCTTTAAATCGGGCAGCAGTTATTTGTCATGGTCTCAGTTTCAGGTTGCAAAACCTTCTTTACTTTCTCCAACACTTTATTAGCCACACCTTTTAATTTCCTGACCCCCAGTCTTATCTTTCTTGAGATAAAATAGTCTTTATCAAGGTGGGGATTCATGTCTAACTTCAATTTTGTATGCCTGACTATCTTTGTATCAAATAGAAGATTCAGTTGTTTATCTCCCTCAGAAAAGACCCAATTCCTTTTCCCAGAGGAATGCCAGTATTTGTTGACAATCCAATGTTTAGGTTTATTAGGATGTCTTCTTTTAGCCCAATGCCATAGCATATTCCATATTTTATGATCCATTTTATGGAATATTTCACTGGATACAACAGAACGGTGATAATTTGCCCATCCCGTTATAATTGGGTTAAGGGTGTCAATTAATACTTCTTGTTTCCAAGTTTTCCCCGTTTCGATTGTGTTACTGATTTTTTCAGTAATTTTATCAATGGATTTCTTGGACGGTTTGACAAGAAGTTTACCATTATATTTTCTGAAATTCCATCCGAGAAAGTCAAAACCATCTTTAATATGGGTGATCAACGTTTTCTCTTCAGATAGTTCAAGACCTCTATCATTCAGGAATACTTTAATCAATTCTTTAACTTCTTTAGCTATTTCCTCTGTTTTTGCAGTGACAATAAAATCATCTGCGTATCTCGAAAAATTGACTTTGTATTTAGCAGCATGATTACTATCTATTCTTCCACTTTTATTTGTGTGGTATTTATCCGCAAGTATTTTCTCAATCCCATCCAGTGTTAAGTTGGCCAAGATTGGTGATATAATACCACCCTGTGGAGTTCCTGCTTCAGTAGGAAATAACTGGCGTTCAAATACATAACCAGCCTTTAGAAATTGTTTCAGAATTGATTTATCCATCGGGATATTATCTATTAGCCACTGATGAGATATGTTGTCAAAACAGCCTTTGATATCTCCTTCCAGTACCCAATCGGAGGAGTTTTTCTTACACATGCAGACGAAAACTTGTTCACATGCATCATGAGTGCTTCTGAATTTCCTGAAGCCAAATGATGTCCTGTCCCCAGTTGCTTCTGCAATCGGTTCTAATGCCAGGGCATAGAGCGATTGCATTGCTCTATCGTACATAGTCGGGATACCCAGGGGGCGTTTCTTCTTTGACCCATATTTTTCGATATATACTCTTTTTAATGGCTTTGCAACATACTTTTTATCAGTTAAACTGAGAGCGGCTTTCATTTTGGTCTCCGGTGATGACCATGTTTCACCGTCAATCCCTGCCGTTCTTTTGCCTTTATTTTGAGTTGGGTTTCTTGTTGCTAACAGTTTCGCATAATACGAATGCGTTAACATATATTGCAACCTTTTTA
>JAHIQD010000024.1 GCA_018902795.1 Bacteroidota bacterium
CCAAGTATCACATATTTTTTGTCAAAATTGCGATTGCGGTATATCTTCCTGATTTTGCGATAAATTTCATCTTCAAATTTTGTCTTTGAAATAATGTATTGCACAACACCGCCGAAGCGAATCTTAAATTTAGCTATGTGATAGGCTGATAGTTCAGCTTTTGCTTCACCAATAATATCTGCTTCAGCTCCGATATTAAATTGGCGCTCACTTGATGTGTTCGGTATAGATGCATCGTCTCCCGCTGAGTCCATAATTTCCTCAATATAATCAGAAAGTCTATCTCTCATAAATACATAAGGAGCTTTCAACCCTTTAGTCTCATAAATATCTCCTATGTGCATTGTTGCAGACATCGGCATTACAGGTGCATATTCATATTTTTTAAGTGTCTGAGTAAGCGGGTCAGAAGCGCAGCCAACCAATAAAGCTGTTATTGCAGCAAATACGACAATGTAATTCAGGTTAATTAAATATCTCTTCTTCATTTCAAATAGACCTCCTTTGGGGTTTAGTGATATTCAAATTAATTTCTTTAGAACCGCACCATGCGTGGCTGGATTCACAAGAATCTGTCCTTTTTATTTCTTCAAAATTATTTCGCAGACCTTGTTTTAACTTCAGCCTTATCCTCATAAAACTCAGAGGCATAGCTGCTCTTGCCGGTTGATTTTCCGGTTAGTGTTACTCCTCTTGTTCTTGCACCGATGTCCTTTGCCTTTGTTTTGACAAAATAGACTCCCCCTTGAGAGTGAAGGTCTATATCGCCCAGCGGTGATGTGCTTGCATATACCGATATATTTTCCTCGCCGAATGGAGGGCTTATCTCCAGATCAAATCTGTCGTTGCCCGACGGTATCTCATATATAACTCCCCCCTGGAAATAGTTTTCATTTCTGTATGGGTTGGGCAGGATCTGAACCATTTCCCCGGCAGTATCCTTGTATATGACACGGGCATAGAAAGGCTTGTTCCCTTTTATGTAGATTCTCATTCTATCGCCACGCTCATATTCCTTTTTATCCGTCCAGAGCCGGACATGGAGCGGGGCAGATGGATCGTCGGCAACATCCTTTCTTTTAGAGACTTTCTCCATTGCCTTTTCATCAGGTATCACCTCGGCCTTAATTTTTACCCTAAAGCAATTCCCCGCGTTCACATCTTTGTACCAGCTCTTCTCGAGTTCCTTAATGATTTTTACTGTGGCATTTGCATATGCAGATACTAGATCCTTCTCAAGTTCAAAGTTCTTGACATGCGTTTCGCTTGTCATGTAGGTCGATGCAAAGTCTATTGCGTTTCTCTTTGCGGCGTCCAGCGCAGCCTGTTCTGTCTGTCTCCTTGACCTGTCTTCACCCATGCAGGCATAGCCCTCGGCCTCTGTAATGGTAGATTGCGAGGCATAGGCATACGAAGACGATATAATAAACACAAACACCAGCGCGACTATTCTTACCACATTTATTCTTCCTGTTTTTGATTTAATGGATAGCATATAATATGTTCTCCTTTCCAAGGTTATTGAGCGAAGATGATTAAGTTTTGATGGATACTGCTATTATAATCAATCGAAGTGGATTTATCGTGCAATACTTGGAGCATATTTCAATTTAATCTTATTTACCACCCAAATTACAATGAAATAGGTCACATGATGGATATGAAATTCACTACACTGAGACCTTTGCAAAACGCCCCCTTTTGCCCAAATAGCGCTAAAGCTTCACTTCGTGTCGGTGTCAGACTCAAATTTTAAGCCTCGAAATACTCAATGTATTCCTCCGGTTAAAATTTTCGCCTTCCTTGGACTTGAACAAAATTGAGCATTTTTCAAAGGTCTCTATACTATTAGGCATGGCCGAAATCAAAAAATTTTGCTTTTCAGGCGAGATATGTCGAGTATCTGGATTCTGCTTTCCTCAATTATTATCAGACCTTGTTTTCGCAATGATTTAAGCTCTTTATTAATGCTTTCCCTTGTCGCTCCGACCATATCGCCAAGCTCTTTCTGTGTTAAAGAAAGGTCGATAAGCACTTCGCTGCCCTTTGTTCGCCCGTGAGATTCCGCGAGATCTATTAATTTTTTTATGAGTCTTGCTGAAACATTCAAAAAGCAGGTGTCTTCCAGCATGTCATCTGTTCTGCGCAATCTTTTCGAGAGCAGGGAAAGAATCGATTTAATAGCATCAACATTTGCCTGTAGAAATGAAAGAAAGTTTGCTCTGCTGAGGATGAATACTTCAGATGGTTCTATTGCAACAGCATCCGCGGATCTGGGTTCTCCGTCCAGCAGGGCCATTTCTCCAAAAAAATCCCCTTCTGAAAACATTGTAACAATAATTTCATCGCCTTCTGTTGACGGAAGTACAATTTTAATTGTTCCCTTTTTCACGATATAGAGAGCGGTTCCTTCATCGCCCTTCCAAAAAAGAGTCTGCCCCTGTTTCAGGGGTTTCAGGCGAAGCGAATCAACAAGGTCATTTAGATCAGAATCGCTTAATGTTTTAAAAATCGGGATCTGTTTTATTATTTCATGTGGTTGCATTGGCGGCAGTCTCTTTTTTGATAACGCTTTAAAATTAAAATCCTTTTGTGCCTTTGTGACTTAGTGGCTGCTTAGAGCCACTATTTTAACAGATTGATAATAATGCTTTAAAATATCCTGATAATCGAACCCTTTTTTGGCCATCATATTGGCGCCCCATTGACTCATACCGACTCCATGACCGTAACCTTTGCCGGTAAAAAGAATGCCGTCATGATTTGGAGTTATTTTTACAAGTGTGCTTTTCAACCCGGTCGCTCCAACCTTTATTCTGAAATTATTGCTTTTTAGTTCGGTTGTCCCGTTATTTGCAATAACCCTTACTCCCAGTAAACGTCCTGATCGAGACTTTCCGCCGGCACTGAGCCCACTGATCTGTCCAATATTCAGTCCGTACTTGTTCAAACAATTTTGCATGTCATTATATGAAACAAAAAACCTCCATTCGCCATTTGGGATATTTGCGCTAAAACTGTCAGGAATCCCTTTAAGATACGGCAGATCCGCGGTCCATACATTTTTTGAATCTTCGGTATGCCCTCCGCTGCTTGAATGAAAATAGGCGACAATAAGTCTTCTATCATAGGTGATTACCTGACCACGTGTCTCATCAACCGCCAGATTAGACTCCTTTTTTTCAGAGTCAAATCCTCCGTATACCTGCGATGTCGTGGTTGATTCCACATCATACGGTTTGTCAGCGCTTTTATCTTTAATATAAAGAGCATATGTTCTGGCAGCTACAGCCTGAGCTTTCAGGGCTTCCTTTGCCCAGCTATGCGGCATTTCTTTCGGCACGACACCATAAAGATACTGTTCAACCGGAATATTATTAATAACAGACAGCAATTTTGAATCAGCAAGTATAGTAAGATCGCCTCTGAATCTGCGATTATCAACCATAATAGTTTTGCCGTCGGTTTTGACCATGCATCTATGGAGATCAAGCTTCCGGCCATTTGCCGCAAGCTGCTCCCCTTGTTTTGTGAAGGTTACAGATCCGGAGCTGCGATAAATCATTTTCTTTGAAAATGGATTGTACAGTGAGATGTTTTGCTCTGAATAAATGGTAATTTCTTCAGAGCTGTTTTTAATCAAAACCCTGATATTTGTATCCTCAACATCCATCTTATCCAAAGGAATCGAAGCAATCTCTTCAGGTTCCCGAATCTGTGACATCTGAGCCTTTGCGCTGTCAGCCCATACTTCTGCGGATTGCCTGCGTATGCCATTGGGATATTTTGCCATATATTGTTTAAAAAACTCGTAAGCTTTTTTAAATTCACCCTTTTCATATAAGACCATCCCGCTGTTAAACAGAGCATCAGAGGCAGCCGGACTGCCCGGATAAACTTTCATGACATTTTCGAACTCTTTTAAGGCAGCATCATACTGATCAAGGTAAAGGCTGTATGTGGTTCCTATAAATAATAAAGCTCGTGCTCTGTTATTGAAATTGTCCGAATAGACGGCAATTTCCTGGTATGTGCCAACAGCTTCCAGATACATTCCCCTGTTCAAGAATTCGGCAGATGTCTTGAAACCTTGAGCATCATTGTATGCGCCTGATGCAGATTTTACGTTATAAAGAAAAATGAGGTAGAGGATTGATAGGAGGAGCAGAAAAGAATAGTTTGATGTTCGCTTTCGCATAATGCTTAAATAATTTATTTTGTGCTCATACTGAACGAACCATCCCAGTCTTCTGGAAGGGGATTGATTTTATATTCATCACACCTGAGAAGCATGACCTTGCTTGGGCTATCCTCAGGTGTAAGCTCCAACGCTGCTTTAAAAAAACTCCCGGCTTTTTCCCAGTCCTGATTTCTGTATGCATAAAGGCCGTTGGAGTAATTTTCTATTGTCTTATTCATACGTTCATCAACATCTTCCGGATAACCTAAAAGCTGATAAATTGTTACCGGTTCTTTTTTCCCCACAACATTGATTGAATCAATTTCCCTTGCCATTATTTTATTGCCGGATTCCCTGTAAGTCGTTTCGCTAATCAGCGTGTAAATTCCGTATATTTTGTTAACCCCTTCCAGTCTTGCTGCAGTATTAACCGTATCACCCATCATGGTATAGTCCATACGGCTTTTTGAGCCCATATTTCCTACAACGGCAGGCCCTGTGCAAAGACCGATTCGCATCTTGAGTTCGGGTTTATTTAATTCTTTCCATTTTGCGCGTAGTTCAGCGAGTCTTTTCTGCATTTCAATACAGGATTTGCAGGCCACTTCGGCTTGATTTTCAAGATAATTGGGTGCTCCAAAAAAAGCAATGATAGCGTCACCTTCAAATTTATCCACAGTTCCTTCATTGTTTAAAATTATATCAGTCATTTCTGTTAAGAATTCGTTTAATAATTCGACCAGTTCATGAGGTGTAAGTGATTCGGAGATACTTGTAAACCCCTGAACATCTGAGAAA
>JAHIQD010000029.1 GCA_018902795.1 Bacteroidota bacterium
AAAAAATAATCTATTAAAAGATTTTAAATGGGAACTTGCTAATCCATCTTATATACATAATCCAGTATTTCTTGATAAATCAATAAATAAAAAAGATTTTTTTAAGATTTTTAAAGAGATTAAAAATGAATCCCTAGATATTGCTCTTGATAAACAGTCAAAATTTTCCAGAAAAATCAAGGAAAAAATTTACTATAATAAAAATCTTTATTCATTATCTGAAAAAATATTGCAAGTTCTTCCTAAAAAGATTAAGGCAAAATTGCTTAGCATATTTAAAGTAAAAGGAATAATGTCTACAAAATGAAGCTTAAAGAATTGAAAGACTTGAAAAAAATAAGCAAAACAAGAAATAAAAAAAGAATTTTATTAGTAAACCCCCATAGACTGACATGCAGTGTTAATATGCCCCATATGGGATTGGCCATATTAGCTTCTATATTAAAAAAAAGAGGGCATGAGGTTCTAGTAATAGATTATCAGTTAATACATACTGCTCCAAATATTTCTACTTTCTTAAGTAAGTTCAATCCGGATATGATTGGAGTAAGCATGGTTACTGCAAATGTAAAAGAAGCAGAAATATTAATAAAAAATATAAGAGACATAAATGCCAAAATTCCTGTCATTGTTGGTGGACCTCATGCCACATTATATCCTGAATACCTGGAAAAAAATAAAAATATAGATTATATTGTAAAAGGAGAAGCAGAACCAATTATAATTGATTTAATTGAAAAAGCAAAAAGACACAATAATCCAGAAGTCATTTATCCCAAAATAATCATTGATCCAAATAATGTTCCTTATGCAGATTATAAGTTATTTTACAAGTGGAAAGAAATTAGAAGATATCCAATCATGACTTCTAGAGGGTGCCCTTATAATTGCAGTTTTTGTCCTGTAGCACATGTGGGACAAAAAAAATGGAGACCAAGAAAACCTGAGGACTGCATCAAAGAAATAGAACTGGCAAAAAAAGAACTAAATCCTCATTTGCATATTCTTATTCAGGATGATAATTCCCTGGTGATTCCTGAAAGATTTTATAAATTTTTAGAATTATTTGCAAAAAAAATAAAATTAAGATTAGCTGTGACTAATATACGAGCAGATGATGTAAATGACAAGCTCTTAGTTTTATTAAAAAAAGCAGGATGTAGTTCAGTGGGAATTGGAGTTGAATCTGCAAATCCAGAAGTTTTTAAATTAGTAAACAAAGGCGAACCATTTGAAGCAATTGACAGGGCTGCAAATTTAATCAAGAAACATAAAATGCTGTTAAGTTTTTGCTATGTAATAGGACTTCCTGCAGATAATCTGGAAAGAGTTAAAGATTCAATAAAATTTGCAAATAAACACAAACCAGATTCAATATACTGGAATATGACTATGCCTTATAAAAATACTGCAATAAGAAAATGGTTTGAAGAACACGGGAAAATTTATGATGAAATTGGGAAAACAAGTTTAACAGACGGAGATTTTAGATGTGATGAACCTGCTGTTGAAACACCTGATTTTACAATCTGGGAAAGAAAGAAAGCCCACTACATGTGCTTGTTCAGGACAGTTGATGACAGATTAAAAATAAGTCAATTACCTGCTATTTTTAATGAAGCAGTAAAATACAATGAAACAGGAGATTTTTTTTACTGGCTTCCAAGAGGAATTCTTAAATCAGTAAAAAGAAAAATAGAATTAATAGGCAAATTCAGAGCTTATGTTAAAAGAGAGGGAATTAAAGAAGCAATTAAAAGAAGTGTTTTCCTGTTAAAAGAATAAAATAAAAAACCTGACATTAAAACACAAGTCATCAATATGAAAAATGTTAAAACTAACCCTCAAAGATTGAGAAAAAGTATTATTAATAAGATTAATTACTATATAAAATTAAATTTAATAAGGAATTGTCATTTCCTTTGTTAATGTAATAGATTATAAAATGCCAAAAAAAATCAAAATCAATAAAACAAAAATGTCTAATAAAAACAAATCTTCTGAAGGAAAAACAATATTTCTCTTAAAAAAAGAGGATATTTTTCCAGATTGGGGGATTTTTAAGAGTGTAAATGAATTGTACTGGAAATTTATTTTTAAGAAAATAAAAAAATCAGAAAATAAAAATATTAAAATAATTGCTGACAATGAGATTTTTACTATTTTAAAAAATATGAAAATTAATAATCTTGTAAAAATAAATGATTATATTCCGGATAAATATGAAAATGTGTATGTGGAAGCTTTGGAGTTATTTAAAAATTGGTTTTCTCAAAAACCTTTAAACACTTTAACATATGATGGAATTTTTATCAAGGATATAGTAGAACAAGAATTTTGTTATAGTGCTATGGAGCCTTTAAACAATCTTAAAATAATAGATTATATAATAAAAAAAGAAAATCCAAACAAAATAAAAACAATAAATGAAAAATATTTATTTGGGAAAATATGCAAACAATCTTGTTTAGAAAATAATATTTCTTTTAATTCGATAAATAAAGGGGGAATTTTGAAAAAATTGGATTATTTGATAAAAAAAATTTCTTTTTTTGCCAGGTTTAAAAATATTCCTTTAATAAACAGAAGAGAATTTGTTAAAACCCAAAACAAAAATATGAAAAATAAAGAATTTATTTTATTTGGGGTGCATGATGACTATTATTACTCAAGATTACAAAATGTTATAGATAAAGCGCGATTAGATAATCTTGATATCAAAGGGATAATTACAAACATTTCAACACAACAAAAAGCAAAAAAACAAGGATTAGATTTTTTCTCTTTTGGAGATTTTTTTGAAAATAATCAAAAATTAAAAGATTTTAAAAAAGAGCTCATAAAAAAAGAAAAAATATTTAATAAATATTTTCAAAAAAAAGGATTAAATTATGGGGG
>JAHIQD010000001.1 GCA_018902795.1 Bacteroidota bacterium
TTATTGGTGAAGTGTGTATGTTATCTAGTTTCTTTCACTGCACTCTTTAATAAGTTTAAAAGAAACAAAATTTATCATGACAATTATTTGAGTAAAATAATATGTTATACTTAAATAAATAAGGTATTCGTTGTGTTATCAATGTGATTGAATGTGATAAACTGTATTTGCACAGAAAAATACTAATGTTTTTTGATGAAAACTATATTTAAAGCAAATACCGTTTTAGCTTACTTGGTTCACCACATTCAAGTCCTGATTTAATAAATCTATCTCCACAATTCTGCTCAGCATATGCCATTTCATTATATCTTCAGTTCGGTCAGTATCTATAGATCTTCTCATTTCAATTTCATAACATAAAACCAAATTATTATTTTCAAGATACTCCAAAAGATTCTTTTTCTTTATTTCTAAAGTTAACCCATGGGAACCTGGTTTATATCTCCTCCATCCAGGACCACTTGCATATGAGCCGATCCATTCGTTTGCTTTCAAAATACTTTCTTCATCACCCAAAATAATCTGCAGTAAATTCCTTTCTTGCAATCCCATAGCTGAGAAAGCATCAGAAGTAAGATTTGCGTAAGTTGCAACAAACACACCACGGAAATTATTTGATCCAATCTGAACAAGCGGTTTGATCTCTTCGACCGGATATGGCGGTAAACCTGCCATTACAAATGGTATATCATATGCATAAATATTTTTCTGATACTGAAATGGTAGAGGATTCAGATTAGAAATAGTAAAATCACGGGATTTCAAAAAAGCCCTCGCATCAAAATAGCAGGTTCCGCTAAGTTCCTTATATTTATTCTGGCGTTGGCTGCCTATCTCAACCAATGGAACAAATTCCGATGATCTATGGACAAAGTTTTGAATCACAGACTCAAAATCATTAAACATCATAAAATCCTCTTCAGAAATTCCCAATGTGAACCAGGTAACATTATCGACTTTCCGTTGTACCTGATATAATAAATTGCTTGGATCATACAATCTAAAATCATTTCCAATCCCGGAGATAAATTGCTGATCAAAATAATTTTCATTGATCTTACTGTAAAATATACGATTGATACTGCTTTTTACCTCATCATAATAATGAGACTGAATTTCAATATTGTCAAAATTTGTATTGATATTATATTGCCTATGTACAGCCGCATCCTCAAATCTGGGATTTTCACTTCTTCCTCTACTTTTAATATCTTCGTAAATCAAAACAAACATTGATTCAGCACTATTAAAGTAATTATCAATTTTTTTCAGTAGTTCAATTTGAAACTTGGATAATATATATGATCTCGTACTATTCTTTTTATAAAAAACACTTTTTATGTTTTCCGACTGAAAATGAACTAAAGGGCTATTTACTTCTGCCGTTTCTTCTTCAGAAAGGAATCCAGGTAAATGAGTATTTATCAGATTTAATAATTCTTTCCCCGTTTGGACAATATTAAAATGCTCCTTATCAAGCACTGCAAATAATTCATCCCTATGTTTGGTAAGAATTCCTGTATTCTTCAGTGCAATTGCCTGCAGCACCACAATACCATGTTCTACTTCATTGTCGTTACCATCTACGATACAACATTTTACAAATATGTCAAGAGCCTCAGGATCATCCCAAAACATATCAAAGGAAGAACGCAGCGCCAATTCTCTGATTTTAACAACGGGATAATTAAAAAGCCAGATTAGATGTTTTACTGTTATTTCTTTAAAACTTGGTGTCTCAATGTGTTCAAGGATGAACCCATACCTGTGTTCATTTGGTGTTATACCTTCACTGAGTTGCTTATTATAAAGTAAATTCGCTTCATAATATGCTTTTACTGAATCACCTTCAAAATATTCTTTGTACTTCAACAGTTTGTCAATCGCCACTGTCAATTCACGATTATATTTACTTTTCTGAATATAGTAGCTATTAAGTAAAAATCTTTTTCCAAAATCGACGTCTTCTCTAAGGATCGATGCCAGAATATCGAACGCAGGCTTATCGTGATCTGTTTCCCTCGGAAATAAAACACTGTCATACTCGTATCTTGACAGCCTTGAGAGAATCTCTTTCGCTTTCTTAAAGTCAAGAAATAAAAAACGGTTGCATATCTTAAGTAAGCTTAGCGTTCTCGTTTTTCCATTGGTATGCATATCTAGAAATTCAACAAAATCATCAAGATGATCCAGTGGACATTCGTCCACAAAAATGATAACTTCGGAATCCGGTAAAATATACTGCAGATCGTGGTTCCTTTGGAGATGGAGTTCATAAAGCAGGTTATCAAGCAATTTATCTACATTTATTTTTTTTTCAAGATGATCTTGAAACTCAGGACTTTGTAAAATATCTGCAATATTGATCACCAATTCGTTAAAAAAACTTTTAATTTCCCTGATATTGTTGGCCTCAGAAATGACAATATTTACAATCTTTTCTTTAAACAATACATACTGCTTCGTAAGTTTTGCAGCTCTATCATTATCTAAGTTTTCGGGATAATTAATCCCTTTTAATAATAATGCAAAAGTCTTCTTGTATGAATTATATAGCCTCCGTAATATTTGATTACACTGATTTTTGCGCAGGTTTTCAAGGGCTCTTTCAATATAAACTATAAATCCTGGATAATCCTCTTTAAAGAGCTGATGTACTCCCTCAGGAGGCAATTTTACATCAGCGTAAACAAATTTCTTTTTGTTCTTGGGAGTAGTCTCTTCATCTCTTGCCACTAAATTGAGATCAGCTTCTTCAACAGGTAGATCCAATGCATAATCCTCTGTAGGAATATTATTTTCATCAAATATTTTTGTGATTTCATTAATAATTTCCGGCTTTTCAAGTTCTGTCAGGGCATTGAATTTCATCAAGTCTACGATCTGCTGAATCATTTCTTGGTCATTATAGAAAATTGCACGTTTAAGCAGCAACAGGCTAACGTTTGTAAAATGCCCCTCACTATTGGAACCATTGCTCCATCTGGCCATTGTTTTCGCAATAGCCAGATAAAATCTGACATCATCAGCTGTACAATTCCGGATCATCGGCTTCAGTACGATATTCAATGTTTCTTCCCTATCAATATTTTCTTCTTCAAATTCCATCAACTTAAAAGCAAGGTGAGGAAACCTTTTGCCAACAAATCTGATGAGATTGCTGATAGCGATATGATGCATTCTGCCATTTCCCGCATTTTTTAATTTATCCTGAATATGGAATACTTCCGAAAGCCTTTTTAATGTATTTTCGGGATCTACCTGGTGCATCATCTTCAACGGCTCAATTATATTGGATGCCTGATAGTCCTTATCATCATTCTCCATCCAGTAATTCACCAGCGATTTCATTTTTTCAGCTGATAAAATACCAAATGCTACTGCAAAAACATCAGCAAACAGGATTTTTATGTTTCTGGCAATGGCAGGACTTTCTGAATCCATATCGAAAAGACCTCTTGACCTCGTTTCGGACAGATTTATTTCATCCCCATAGAGATTTTCAATGCATCTTTCAAAGTTATCCTCGATTTCATCTTCTTCAAGCTGACCGTTTCTCTCCTCATGCCATAAACGGGACAATAGAAAAATTGATTCATAGATCTGCTCTGTAGAATCCGAAACATAGTTTAATTCACGTTTTAGCGTATAGATATTGTCCTGCTGAAAAATCCACAGAACTTTAAGAATTTTAAAAAGACCAACGACTTCGTCACTTAAGGTTGAGTTCAAAGAATCTTTGTCAATAATGTCATTTGGCAGAACAGGTTTTGGGATGACTCTCGATGGAAAATAGGTTCTAACTTCCTCATCAGTAAAATAATCCGTACAAAATCCTACCAGTTCTATGAAATCCCCATCCTCTACCAGACCAAAATTTATTTCCTTTAATTTAATGATTGCTGCACTCTTTTCTTTACTAATTAAAAACAATTTTATCAGTGTAATCCGAACTTTTTGCTTCAGTAGTTCGTCTCCTAACTCACTTTCAAGCATCAACAATTTCCGATATTGTTTACAGTCGCCAAGATATTCGATAACCTGCAACTTGATAGCGTTATTATACTCTTCATTTTCATCAGGTGCTTGTTCTTCAACCATGTGGTCAGTGTGATCTTCGTTAGCAGGGGACCAAAGCATCTGATCTATCTTTGAAAATAAAGGCAATATATCTTCTGAGAATAAGGCCTCTGCCTTGCAGAACTCAACAAAGTTCTCATAGGTATTAGTTGTCAGTGGTTTTGAGAATCCTTGGTTGATCACATTTGCAGGTAGAAGATTGCCCGTTGTCGCAAAATATTCTTTTAGATAAAAACATAAACCTTCTTTACTGGTGAGAACAAAATCTCCATCCCATATATATCTCAGACTATTAGCCAATTCACCGGCGCGCAGAAGCAAGATGGGCAAATCTATTTCTGAATTGTCCATTTTTTCTCCAATTTGACCAAACTGGTCCTTTAAAAAAGCAAGCCTGATAAATTCAGGTAGTGACGAGATCTCAATACTAGCCCTCAGAGCCAGATCAATATTAGTATTAATTTCCTCAATGGATCGATAATTCTGCCATGCTTCCTTTGCCCATTCCAATGTAGTCATTGAAATAATTTCACCAAATTTCCCTAATTCAAAAAGGTGCTTGAAATAGTTCCGATAAGCGTCATCTGTGAAAGGATTTTGCTTATAATACTGGATTAGTGCCGTATTGAAGGTTTCTTTTAAGTTTGGGGTTTTTGAAATGATAAATTCCCTGAAGCTATTGTGAAATATAGCATAGGATCTGCCATCCACCTGCTTCAGCAAATGTGAAAATCGATTGATTACATTTTCTATATCCGTCAGATTCTTTTCCTCACCTGCAAGACTTAAGATATTTTTAATCTCTACAAGTTCGGTGTTTTCCTTACGATAAGCCAGAACAGCTAAAACCCACTTCGCAAAACTGTCATTTTTTATCCCCTGAAACAGATATTCGTGGTACAAATCAATTGTACCGTCCGCTAACTGGGGGAAATCAGATAAAATCTCCTCAAAGTCTTCTTTACGGCTTTTTACTAAATGCTCAGAAATATAATGGAGGTATAGAGGTATACCACCGGAGATCTGTTCGACCGAATCTAAAATTTCAGCTGAGTCGACTTCCTTGTTATCGAGATACTCTTTTATTTCGCTTTGGTTAAATGGAATTACCTTGATATATCTTTGCGGCTCAGCATCAATTTGCGCCAAAACAGAAGATGAAAGCACTGCGATGTACTGTGAGCTCAGAATAAAAAAGATATTTTCAGGAAGATGTCCCTTAATGGAATTCAGCAATGAATCCTCCCCGACCGCAGTATCCCTATGTACGTGATCCAGACCATCAATAATAAATATTATTTTCTCTTCCAGGGTACTAAGTTTATCAATATACTGTGAGAATTTTTCCTGATAGCGTTCCGAATACAGATTAGGCAATTCAACATGGGGGAAATTATTTTCTATCGCAATACATAGTGATTTCAGAAAATATTCAGACTGATGACGAAGTTCACCAAAATTATTTTTTAAATCCGGGATAAAGCAGTAATAAGCTAAGGTAACATCCTTGTGACGCATCTTGAATTTTGTCAGCGATGTTGATTTACCAATTCCGGGAAGTCCCTCAATAAAGATATAGCCGCCTGGCAGTTCCGATAAGGCCTTTTCCAATTGACCGAAAAAAGTCTCGTTCTCTACATAGTGCTCATCTGCAACCACTTTAAAATAATGAGAAAGTTTATCTTCGAACCTTTCCAAAATTCCCAGTTCCTTCAGGACAATTTGCTTGGTAATACCCTGACCTGAAATACTCCATTTGACCACAGCATTCAACAGCTTTTCCATCAATATCGTCTCAATGCCCAAAGTTTCCATTTTAAACTTCAATGCATGCTGCACTTCTTCTATTGAAGCTTGTTCAAACCTAAATTCAAGAGATTTGATAAATTCGTCGAATGAATTCTCATCAAGCGCACATTCAGCCCGTATTTTTTCAATTGTAGGTCGATATTCATCAAAATTGACCATTTCGTCGTATCGCCTATCAAAAGATTTTAAGGGTTCAAAGAAAATGGCTATCACCTCTGAAAGGCTATGGTTCAATCCTTCACTCGGCCTCTTCTGCCGCCCTACTTTTTTTGTTGTATATAAACTGATCGAAAAAGTTCCACTGCATCGTTTCGCGGTTACATATCCCTCTGCAAGTTGCTTAAATAATGATTTTTTGGTTTCTTTACCGCTATCAGCATTAGTCTCAGATTTTAACATGCCGCTAAGAGTATAAGATTTTTCTTCATCTTCCGACCACTTTACCTGAAAATAATCTGTGTGACCATTTTTTAAGACGATAATGTCATCAATGTGATTCCCTTTTTTATAATTCTCGAGCATCACTTCTCTTATGTCAGACTGGTAAAAGAGACAATCAATAATTTGAAGTGCTGCGACATTATTTTGGTAATAAAATCCTGCCTGTGAAGCCGATCCTTCCATATGTTTAATTTTTTAACGAGTTAGTTTTTATGGCTGTTATACATCTCCTAACATAGGAATAATTTAAGAAATAGTAAACAGATTTTCGAAAAAAATAAAAATAACAAGGCGTCCTATAAAAATATCACCGATCTAAATGATTACAATCATTTGAGATTTTTCATAGCATTTCAATTGCTGCCAATGAGATATCGGTACTTAATTTCAGCTAAGGACGGATTAAAATCGCTTTGCAATCTATTATCCACAGCAATAGTTAGATCAGGAATATTTGCTAACCTCTTTAAAAAATTCGGGTATTCAGCAACCGATATCAGCCAGTTGGAATCAAAAAGATAATAATCAAAATTTTTAGGATTCAAAAGCCATTTTTCAAAAGTGTTTAAGCCTGCTAATTTGTTAAAGAACGCCAGCTCAACGTCAATTTTAAGTTTGGATATGAGTAGAATAAAATTCAGAAAAGACAAATTGATTAATTCTACGGAATCTAACTTAAAATCTCTGTAGCGTATTCTGTTATTGACATAACTGAGATACTTCTCAAAATAATCCCCTTCATCAAATGTAATCACTCCGGCATGCAGCAATAATGTATAGAATTCGTCATCAAATTGCATGTTTAAAAAATCTGTGAATGCGTCGTATAAAATTTTCTTACATGAATCATCTGCAATCTGAGCCAGATTAATAGCTTTTCTGAAATTCTTAAAAGTCCCATCCTCTCGCTGACAATTTAAAAGCAGCCTATTAATTAAATTTATGTTGGAATATTTGTATTGTGGTTTATGCTTTAGAAAGGCTTTCGGGACATTTCTTATTAAACCTTCATACTTGTGATTATGTACTTTATCTCTTCTGATCGCAATATTTAAAATAGACTCCATATCTTTTTCCTCAAATAAATCTCCGCGTCTGATCATAAAATTTTCGAGCTCTTTTATATTGTAATGAGCCAGATTATCCTCTATATCCAAGAAACCTATCAAAGTTTTGATCAGTGGAGCAAATTGTTCTTTCTTCAAATCTATTCTTGAAAGAACGGTGAAAATATTTGTAAAAATAGTATTGTACTGTTGCCCGAAATTCCAGTTTTCCAGTTGAATCGATACAATATCATTTTTAGCAAAATCATTAAAGAAACCATTTTTTACATAACTGCCCAAAAGATTGTTCAGTTTTAATAGCAGCTTGTCTATGCTTTTCTTATCAACTTCTATCATATCCTGTTGAGAAAGTATTTCCTGTAGTTTAGCAGAAGGGATATGTAATATACTTTCTGTCAGGATAAAATCATTGACATATTGAAGACCATAACCTGCAGTATTATAGCTGATCATTAAAGCCTGCAGAGTGAGAGCAGTGATCTTCTTGTATTTATCAAATTTTACATAAAAAATGGAATTGCCGTAGTGATGCCTGAAGCATTTCTCATAATTTATAAGCAGATTGTATGCGTATTCCGGACCTGTCTGCGACCCTCCGTCATCAATCAGTTTCTTTAATGAAATAACCTGCTCGAGGAGCTTGTTTACAGTATCCAGACCTTTATCAATAAGATCGTCGTCCTTTACTTTCTTTAAGTAATCCAGCACATCCCTTTCGATATAAAATTCCAACTCATTATAAAGCAACTTATCCATATCGATTGCCCTTATGTTGCTTCGGATTTCTTCTATATCTTCCATTGATGACATCTGAATCAGGTGATATAAAAACGTAGTGTTCAGCGAAGCCAGAAAATAAGTCACCCCTTTTTCAGGACTAACTTTTGTCAAATTCCTTATTTCATTTAAAATAAAATAGGATGTTCTGTAATTATTGGATGATACCAAAAAATTTCCAAAGGCATAATCCTTAGTAAGATAATCCAGATTTCCATCAGCCTGTTTTAGTTTTTTGATAAGTTTGTCAAAATCAAAATTTCTATAATTACAGATCATGCAATCACAGAAAGTATCCTCAGAGCTTAAATTAATATCCGCCATCACTATATTATCAGGCTCACAGTTGAAAATATGGGTCTTTGGAAGCTTAAGTACACCTTTTTGCTGTTTTAGTTCTAACTGATAGTCAAGAACTGCATGAATTTTAGTGATCATACATTTGTTGAGAAATTTGAACGACCATCTCAATTTTTCCATAGGTTCATCGACACCTTCCGTCCCTAATTCTTCCAGTAAATCTTGGGATAAAATAATTTCTTTTTTATGAACTGAAATCCCTCTCAATAAATTATAGATCTCCGGATTAATCGTAAAAAGTTTATGATCATGATAATGCCATACATATTCATCCAAAATATTAAATGGCTTTATGGAGGCTAAATAATCTGAATTTACAAAACCGAACTCTTCAAACCTTTTAAGTGAATAGTAAATTTTATCAATAATATGAAGGTTTTCACTTTCAGTTTTTGATTGATCCTTAGAAAGTTCGAACAGAGTATCTGTATTGGATCTCTCAGTAAGATCATATTTTATAAATCTATCGTTGTGAAATAGAAATAAAAGTTCCTTTAATTTATTTTCATTGTTTAAATCTTCTAATAGGTAAACCTGATATTTCGAACTATCATGTGATCTGTAGAACCTGATCTCATTAATATTGGTAACAACAACCCATTTACAGTCCCCACCAGTCTTATGTGCGTAGCTAAATCCCTGCTCTACTGCGGAAATGTTCTTTTCACGTTTTTGCTTATCGTCAAGATTTGTATCGGCATCCTTTAATTCTACTACAACTCTGACCTGATCCTTTTTTTTATCATCATAAAAGTATCCTAGAACTGCATCGGGCTTAGTGGCATCAGTGATTGATTTTTTTTCTTCACGGAACATCCAGTTATGGGCATTTCCATAGTTAAAGTTTAAGATATCACCAAAAAAAGTGGTGAGAAATCTGGATTTTACCTCTTCTTCTTTTAAGCTTTTAAACTTTCCTGACTTCTCTTCTTTAATTAGAGATTCAACGAGATGTTTGATTCGGCGTATATTAGGAACAGTAGATAATTTAAAATCATATAAAAATTTACTTAGAAAAAACTCGGAGAAAATAGGTTTATTCATCATGGATTAATTGTAATAACAAAAGTACATATTGTAAGCATATTTTGGATTAAAAACAGATGCTTTGAAAGTAGACGCATCCTTGCTTCCCTGCTAACAGGCAAAACTAAAATATCAGGCTAGTTTTTTCCATTTGAGAAAAAATTGTATAAAGCTTGATTTCCTTTATAGTTTGATTAACTGATAAAATAAGTCATGAAAAATGGTCTGCGAGATGAAGTTTCATTAAATTATTTTAAGTAGATTTATCGAAAAGCTATTAAATCATGTATATTTCAAAAATATCAATTGAGGGATTCAGGAATTTCCCTCGAAATGAGATCTTATTTAATGATGGTATCAATGTTATCATTGGCCATAATAATTCAGGAAAAACAAGCCTAATCAAAGCTATTAGCCTTGTCATAAATGGCGAAAGTTCAAGACGTCTTGAGCTCGACGATTTTTCGAAAAATACATCTTTAGAAAATCTAAAACGACTACCTCCTTCCATTACAATTTCACTAACCTTTAAAAAAAGCAATGATGAACCTGCCAATAGTGAAGATCTTGTCACGGTATCAAATTGGTTAACAATTTTAGATGTTGATTATGAAGCAAGATTGACTTATAAATTTTTCCTGCCCATTGATAAGCACGAACAATATTTGTTATCATTGGAAGAATGTAATACACGCGATATAGCGTGGAATGTCATCAAACAGGATTATCTCAGATTTTACACGTATAAAATATACGGTGGTGACCCTGCCCTTTTGCAGACCGCGGATTCAGATTCACTTCAAAAATTTGACTTTCAATTTTTAAATGCTATTAGAGATGTCGAAAGAGATATGTTTACAGGAAGGAATACGATGCTCAAAGACATACTTGATTTCTTTTTGGATTATGATATAAAATCAGCTGATGAAGCTGTAAAGCCTGAAGCAACAAAACTAACTGAAATCAAAGCGGCGAAACAGGTATTTTCAGAACAGGCAAGGGCATTGATCACACAATTACAGAATAGGATGCAGGCAGGAAAGGATCAGATTTTGAATTACGCGCGACAGACCGGCGCCACCTTCAATAATGCTACACCTGACTTCGATGGAGGAATTTCAGAAGTAGAGCTGTTTTCTGCATTAAAACTCATTATTGGCTATGCAGGACTGGATATTAAGATTCCCGCTACGCACAATGGACTTGGCTACAATAATTTGATATATATGTCACTATTACTAGCCAAAATGCAGGTAAATTCTGATGGTAAGTATCTTGGAAGCAATGCGAAGGTTTTCCCGTTATTAGCGATCGAAGAACCCGAAGCACATCTCCATCCTTCAATGCAGTATAAATTTTTAAAATTTCTGAAGGAAAACAGATTGGAAAGGAAGGTAAGACAGATTTTTGTAACGACTCATTCCACACAGATAACATCTGCGGTATCACTTGATGACATAATATGCCTACATAATGAAAACAATATTATTACAGCAGGATATCCGGGAAAATGTTTTGCAAATGATGCTGAAGGTCAGGAATCGAAAGCCTACGTGCAACGTTTTTTAGATGCTACAAGGTCAGATATGTTATTTGCACAAAAGGTTATCTTTGTAGAAGGTCTGGCAGAACAAGTTCTTCTTCCAACACTTTCTAAATATATTGGCATTGATATCGAAGACCACCACATCGCAATTGTTCCAGTAGGAGGAAGATATTTTGACCACTTTCTACGTATTTTCGATTCAATACAACCTTTTACAATACCTAAAAGAATAGTCTGCCTGAAAGACAAAGATCCTGAAAGAAAAATAAAAGTTCAAGGAACATTTATCAAATGTTACACATTTGAAACAGGGCAAGACCATACTGTTTATGAATACAAAAATCACATTGATGATAAATTGGAAAAATACCAGGCACATCCTAATATTCGATTCTTTGGCCAAAATCACAAAAACGGGAAAACATTTGAATTTGAGCTTATGTTGTCAAATCTCGGAAACGACATTCTTTTAACAAACTCAATTTCAAACAAAGAGGAATTGAGTGATCTGCTTAAATTGAACAATGCTGGTCGCTCAAAAGCAGAGCTCTTAGATAGAATACATGACAGCCCCGCTGCCAGAAACTTCCGAATTTCCGTTGAATCAATAAATGATACTACTTGGACAGAACAGGAACAGAAGAATGCTATAGTAGCGCAAAGATATCTTTCTTCTGTAGGTAAAGGTGCCAATGCATTAGAACTTGCAACACTACTTGAAGACAATCTTGTTCTTCCAAATATAGCTGCAAATCCTGAAGATAAAACAAAAAAGGATTTCAATGTCCCCCTATACATTCAACAAGCAATTCAATGGATATGCCAGTAACAACTATCACATCAGAAACCATTATAAACACTGAAGAGCATTTTAGAATATTTGCGGGACCTGGTGCGGGCAAAACACACTGGCTCGTAAATCATATGAGACATCTGCTTCAAAATTCAAATAGATTAGGTGTAACAAAAAAAATTGCCTGTATCACTTATACTAATGTAGCTGTTGAGACGATAGCAAAAAGATTGCAGTCCGGAGCGGATAGAATTGAAGTATCAACGATACATAGTTTTCTATATAACAATGTAGTCAAACCCTTCATAGGTAACATTGCTGACGAATTTGAATTCAATACCATTAAAATGGACGGTCATGAAGAACATCGAGCCAGTCGTAGAAAAATTACACAATGGCTGGACGAAAATAATAGTTCATCAAGACTAAGACACCCATATACATTAAATCAATTAAAAACTTTACCACACTATGTGCCAGGTATTGCAAACTGGCTATCAACAATAGACTATAAATTGGATGGTGATGAGATATTAATATCTGTAGACAATAGCAAAGCATTCTACACTATGGATAACGGTGAAAGAAGGAACTTTGGAGCAGCAACTTGCCTGAATATACTGGCTCCAGAACTATTATCGTACAAAAAATTATTCTGGGCAAAAGGTGTATTGCATCATGAAGATGTTCTCTTCTTTGCTTATAATTTACTTAAACAATATCCTTTCATTGTCGAGGTTCTTAAAACAAAATATCCCTACTTCTTTATTGATGAGTTTCAGGACACCACCCCTATTCAAGCGAAAATACTACAGATGATTGCTGCAAGGGGTACGATTACAGGTATTATCGGTGATGAGGCACAATCGATATTCAGTTTCCAAGGAGCAGATCCCGCTCATTTCATAGATTATCAACTGCAGGGATTGCAAGATTATAAAATTATTGACAATCGCAGGAGTACAAATGAAATCATCGGTGTTCTGAATCATGTTAGAAGAGACATGAATCAGCAGCCTTTAAGAAACGTTGTCGGCGAGCGATGTACACTTTTAATTGGACATCACAGAGTTGCTAGTGAATACGCTAGAGAGATTTGTGGGGAAAATCTCACAATACTATCTTGGGATAATATTACAGCTCGTGAACTTGGGACTCAAATGACATCGGACAGACCTGAAACGAACTTAATTGAAGAGTTAGTAAACATTGATAATTCTGACAGACGTAATGCCATCATGTCTTGTGTAAGAGCAGTAGAATTTGCAAAAGAAAAAAGGTTTAAAGATGCAATGAAGGAGATCCAGTTCAACTACCTACCTATTGGGAATAAAAATGACCGTAAAGCTATGGCTCTTCAGGGACTTGCCAATCTTTTGTCAAAATATGATCAGTATAAAAATCTGTCTTTTTTTGAATTCTACAATCTTGTCCGTTCGGATATAAGAAACAATTTTCCGGCAGCTACGAGAGGTAAAGCAAAAGATTTCTATGACCGAAATACTTATCAGCAGATAGCCGTATGCCTTAAAGTAGATGATGAGAGGTCATCATGCAAAACTATTCATAAGTCCAAAGGTGATGAATTCGACAACGTTTTAGTGGTGATGAAAACTGAGGCGCAATGTGATTTTTTAATAAATCAGAGTTTGCGCTTGGAAGAGCACAGATTATTCTATGTGGCATTAAGTCGTGCAAGGGAAAGATTATTTATATCCATACCATCCTTAGGTGCTGAAAAACTCAAAAAGATAGAGCATCTTTTTGAAATTAGTAATTTGTAAAAGCTTCAATTTCTAAATATATTTTATACATAAGAAAGCTCTTAACTCCAATCTTAAATACTTGGAGTTTTAGTATGATCTCAAATGCAACATACAATCCTATTTCCGTGCTTAAAAATGTCCCACATTGTTATGCTAGCATCTATTTCTTTATCATATCTTTTTCTAATTCTAACATATCCTAAAAGTTTAAAACTTTAATATTTTTTTAGAAACTTATTTAAGGTTATTTTTACTAAATAAAAACATTAACACATGAACACGCAAGATGAAATCGAAAAAGTACACGGCAGTGGCACGCACGTACTATTACTAGGGGCTGGTGCCTCATTTGCATCAACGCTAAAAAACCCTGAAAAGAACGAAAAAAAACTTCCCTTAATGTGGAATATTGTAGATATTGTTGGGCTAAACGGTATCGTTGATCATTTACCAGATGATTATAGAGCATTGAAGCATGATTTTGAAAAGCTATACAGTAAGATCTCTAATGAATGTAGGTTTCCAGATGAAAAAGAGGTTATCGAGCTTGAGGTTTATAAGTACTTTGAACAGCTTGATCTACCCGATGAACCAACAATTTATGATTATATGATATTGGCTCTAAGATCTACAAAAGACGTAATAGCAACTTTTAATTGGGATCCCTTTCTTTATAAGGCATATGTCAGGAATGGAAAATTCACAAAAAGCCCAGGTATATTGTTTTTACATGGATGCGTCTCTTTAGGGTTTGACAAATCAAATGGCACGGTTGGACCTGCTGGAATGTACTCAAAAAAAACAGAGCAAATTTTTGAACCAACTCAGTTATTATATCCGGTTGATAAGAAAGATTATAATACTGATCCTTACATAAAAGGTCAGTGGGATTCTCTTTCTGATCGATTGGAAATTGCAGAAAGAGTAACAGTTTTTGGTTATTCAGCACCTATTAGTGATGTTGAAGCTATAGATTTATTAAGTGAGGCTTGGGGCGATGTTGAAGATCGAGCAATGGAAGAATTTGAATTAATAGATATCAGACCCGAAGATGATGTAAGAAATGCATGGAATAGATTCATACATACGCATCATTATCACTATTGTACAGATTACTTTAAAAGTTCTTTAGCGCTTCATCCTAGAAGAACGGTCGAAAGCTATCGCCATTGGGCAATGCCACTTAGTCCAGGAGAAATGTTTCAGGAGGGAAATAAGATACCCGATAATTTTAAGACACTTGAGGAACTTTGGGAATGGCACCTACCATTAATAAAAGCTGAAGAAGCGCTTTACAATAATGTTGAGTAATGAAGTAAATATATAGCTTTGAAAACAAAAAATATAATTATTTTTTTTATTGCTGCGGTTGTAGGGATTCTTGGTGCATTATTCCTATACTACGAAGGACCTGAGTATGTGCAGTCAAGATATTTCTACGAAGGAGACAGAGGAAGCAGAGGTGCAATCGGCGATGCCTTTGGAGGAACTGCAGGTCCAGTAATAGCTTGGTTTGCTTCTATTCTAACGTTCTTAGCATTCTATATTCAGTACGATGCTAACAAAGATCAAAGAGATCAATTTGACAAGCAGGCAAATGATATCGTCATAGAAAGGTTTGAAAATAGGTTTTTTGAACTTGTAAGATTACACAGGGAAAATGTAAACGAACAAAACATTCAAAATAAAATCTTTGGTCGTAAGGCATTTACCACATATTATTTTGAGCTAAGGTATATTTACTTCGTTTTAGAATCTATGCACGACAAATTTCCTACGGATACAAGATTAAATAAAGAACAGTTAACAAATTTGGCTTATTTAATTTTCTTTTATGGGATTGGTCATGCTAGTGACAGTGTATTTTCGCACATCTTACCCCAAATAAATTCTCAGCAATTTTTTAAGAACACAATTGAAAAGCTGGAAAAAGAAAAAAAAATGTATTCAGATTCCCTTAGAGAAAAAGCTAGATATGAATCTGAAAAAAAAGTGAAAAATACCAGATTAAAAGATTTGGAAATAGTTCATAATGGCAAAAAAGCAGTTTTTATTCTTCTCTACGAACCATTCACCGGGCACGGGACAAAAATTGGTCACTACTACAGACATTTGTTTCAAACTGTTAAATATGTTGATTCCCAAAAACACGATGTTTTCCAACATGAGAATAATGAAATTAAATATTCATATGTGAAAATATTACGAGCACAATTGTCAAACTTTGAACAAGTTATATTGTACTACAATTCAATATGTATTCTAGGTAATCCTTGGATTTCAGATGGGTACATTGAAAAATATCACTTATTGACCAATTTACCACTTTCATTTGCAGACTTTGGAATACAACCTGATAAAAAGTTCGAAGCAGAAATGAAAGCTGATTCTACTTTCTTCGACTGGGAAATACTTAAAGGTTCTTTTCATTAAACCACCATTTTTTTCGAAGTATTTTTATTTTCTTTATTTGCTAATTTAAATCTAAGTTCTGTGTCAATCTTCTAGATATAAATAGCTTATCACCAAGAAAAATACTTTATCAGAAATCACCAATATTAAACCAATAATACAAGAGTTTTCTCTCTATTAAAGATTATGAACTTATAAACTTTTTTTTAATTTCATTGAAAAGAATCATACATTCCTTAATTATCAAAAAGTACTAAAAAAAATCATAATTTATCATCCATTTTGTCATTGAGATTGACATTATTAACGAATTTTAAAGAATGGCCAAAAGAACTAGAAATCATATCTTAGAAGATAAATCAAGACAAGCATTATCAAGTATTTTACCTGAAAAATGGGTAATCAGGGATAAGGACAAAGACTATGGAATTGATTGTGAAGTCGAAATTTTTAATGACGATGGAGATTCCACTGGATTAGTATTTTGGGTGCAACTAAAGGCAACTGAAAATTCAAATAGTTATCATGTCAAAAATCTTCATTTTACTCTAGAGAAAATTATACAGTTTCAAAGTTATCAAATACCTGTTATGATAATAAGATATTCTATGAAAGAAGATTTATTATACTATAATTGGGCTAACGATTTAACCTCACAAATAAGAAATGAAGAAAAAATAAAAGTTAAATTTTCAGAAGAAAAAATTTTAAATTCACTTGACAATGATATAATTGTTGATTATCTGTTAAAATTTAGTAATATAAAACGAGGAATTTTCAGTTTTCCTATTTCGACTTACATAAAAAAAAATTTAGTTGATTCAAGTCTTGTCTCAAGTTCCACAGTTCAGTTTTTTAAAGGCATAATTCAGAAAAACAATAATTATTTTAAACTAGTTAGGAACGAAGCTGATTCGAACCTCCAAATTATAGTTGGTAATGACAAAACATATTTATCATTATCAGACAGTCAATTTTCTTCAGTTGGCTACGACATAACTAACCTGAATGACAAAGGTTTAGAATACTTTACAAATATTTTATTGTCTTGTTATTGCATATTACTTTATAATTCAGGTAAATCTGAATATGCTGAAAAAATTTTCTTCGAAAACTCGTTAATAGAAATTCTCCAGACTAATCACGAATTTTTAGTTAATTTTTTACCACACCTTCTTTTGTCAGATAAATCCGAAGAAGTTTTAGATCAATTAGATTTTATGTTTGATTTAGAAAAAGATAATTCCATTCAAAATACTTCTTTAGCAATATTGGCGCTTGCAAAGCATCAAAATCCCTTAAGGCAAGATATTCTTGAGAAATTTTTGCAGAAACAACTTAAATATTCCAAAGCAAAAAACTACAATTTAGGAATTGCTATAACGAATTACAATTTAGCTGGTTTTCATAAAAATATTGGCAACACAAAATTATCACTTGGATATTATCTTGAAGCAAGAAAGTTTAATAAAGAGTATTTAAAGCAAGGCTATTATTATTTTGAAATGGCTGGGTTATTATTTGAGTTAAAGAAATTTAATTTTGCGGCAAAATTCTATGAAAAGGCAATCGAATTGAAAACAGAATATAGATTATCAAAAGCCCTTCTGGCTGATTCTTATATTCATCAAGGGCAATACGAAAAAGGAATTAAATTATTAGATGAATTTTTAACTGAAGAGTACGATAATAATGATTTACAAAAAGATGAATGGTACTTAAATTTTTTTTGCTTTAATTCTCTAATCCTTAATAACTATCCAAAATTTCAGAATAGAGAACCGGATAAAGCATGTGAAGAATTACATACTAAAAATATTGATTCCTCTCTTGACTTCGATTTATTATATTCTGAGGCTTGGTTGGAAAATGCAATAAGAGCTAATAAAATCCCAAATATGCTTGAAACATTTATTTCATACATTATGGCTGCACTTCTATGTAAAAAAGATCCTATGTTATGGGTTTTCGCAACCGTAGCAGGCCTTTTAGAAGAAGGAGAAGCATATTTAAATGTATATCATGTAATAAGATTAGCTTATCAATACCACAATGAAAAGTATATTGATTTAATGTATGAATATTTAAGCGCCAAATTACCTAATGCAACTGACCCGATAATGAACATTGTAGAGTTGTATATAAAAAATATACCTAAAGGGGATTTTTCACTACGTCTTTTTGAAGATGAAAAAAATTATTTTTTATTAAACTAAACATCTATATTTATTAAAGATACTTTTTTACAAGTACTCAATTAATTTTGATAATTGTTTTAAAAAGAAAAATATATTGATAACTGGTGAAGAGTAAAATTACCTATTAAATTATAATATTCTTTATTTATGTGAAAATATTCAATTACATCACTTTTTCATTTATTTTGGGACATCAAAGTATAATTTACATACCATTTAAAACCTTCAAAATATTGTCAATATCTTCTAATAAATGGTTTGAATAAAGTCCTGTCAAGTTCACAAAAAACCCTGCATCAGCAGGGTTTTTCTATTTTTCAAGCAGTAAGGAAACCCATTCTTCCCGCTGCAGTTTCCTCTTTAAAGTTAGTTTTTCTGCAGTGCAGACTTCCAGAATATCATCCACATCGAAAAAGCACAGACCGGAAAGCAGAAGCTGTCCGCCGTTATTTAATACTGAAACATAAGTTGGAATGTCAGAGATTAAAATATTCCGGTTGATATTGGCCAAAATAATGTCGAAATTTTCCTGACCCAAATTATCCGCGGTTCCCTGTGAGATTTCGAGTTCTACATTGTTTCTTGCTGCATTTTCTTTTGAATTTTCAACGGACCATTCGTCGATATCGATGGCAACGGTTTTTCCGGCTCCTTTCTGTTTGGCGAAGATCGCAAGAACGGAGGTTCCGCAACCCATATCGAGTACAGTTTTGTTTTCAAAATCCATATCGAGCATCTGCTGAATCATCAGATAAGTAGTCGCGTGATGCCCCGTTCCGAAAGACATTTTCGGCTGAATAATGATTTCGTGGGGAAGGTTTTGGTTTTCGTGAAATTCTGCACGGATGGAAACCTGGTTTTCAACATTGATAGGATCAAAATTTTTCTCCCATTCTTCATTCCAGTTGATGTTGGGCATTTCCTGGAAAGTATAGGAAATTTTCACTTCATCACTCTGTAATAAATGAATTCCCTGAAGTTCTTCTTCGCTGAACAGCTCTTTCTGAATATAGGCCAGAATTCCGTCGTGTTCTTCGGTAAAACTGTCGAAACCTATTTCGATGAGTTCTGCCATGAGGATTTCGTTCCAGGGTTGTAGTGGTGATATATTGAAGTTGAATTCTAAGTAACTGTTCATTGTAAATTTTTTGTAAAAATAACTAATTTTCTATTGATAAAGTAACTGCGCCCCGGATTGAACGGCATGTCTGATAGGGCATGCAACACAAAAGGTCAAAATAAAAAAAAGATAATTTTCGAGGAAAGTCTTTGTTATTGGGGCTTACGTGAAAAAAAATGCAAAAAATTCTAATTGACAAAAAGTAAAATTTACTACCATTTACTACCATTAAGCTTCCTTCCGGCCTCTCGTTAAAGGGTAAGATTTAAGCGTTATTACCATCTGAAACACAAAACCGCCCGAAAACCCAATTTATAAAGGTTTTCGGGCGGTTTTTTAATGTTTAAAAAAGTGTTTAATCATATTTTAAAAGAGTTTTAAATCAAGATCAAAGATAATTATCAATAAACCTTAAAATGCCTAGTGCGGTTATCGTAGGGGTTAGGTTTGGGGTTATAAAAAAATAAAAAAAATACAGAGAGATTATTACCGAATGATATAATTTTAATATTGAAATACTATAAAATCATTTGAGTTAGCGGGGTAAAGATATATCAAAAAACATGAGTTTTACACTTTAAAACCCTGATAAACAAACAGTTAAAACATAGTGTTGTAACGTACGCTTGCTTTTATCATTGCAATTGCCACGATATGGTTTATACTGATATCTTTTGACTGGTGATGCTGGTTCTGGCTGACCAACTTTACGTAATCGTCGCCTTTCTCCGATTTCTGCACATATTTTACGGTCACATATTCCTCCCAATGGTCGATTTTCACACTCACTAGGTACATTTCACCATAAAAGATATTCTCAACGGAGGTTTGTTTGAATAAAATAATATCTCCGGATTTCAGCAGCGGATACATACTGTCACCAGTAATGGGAATAGCTCCATCGCATTTAGGAAGGTTAGGGATTTTTATGGTATCGAGAATCCTGTGTGTTTTTCCTGTATCGAATAACTCCTGTAGTCCCGCTGTAGCTTCCAAGTCATATAATGGTACCTCTTGTATGTTAATGATTGCCTCCTTGGTCTTTTTGGTTTTATAGACCTGCATTTGTTCCTTCACTTGGCCCGTTTCATTTTTCAACAGCATTTCTGGTGAATGATCCATTAGCCACATCGGGTTAATATCATTATAAGCATATAGAAACTTTTCTAATGTATCGGTTTTAATTGTTGTTTTGGCTCGGAATGGTTTGCTAAGACTAGCATTTGACAACCCAATCTCCCTCTCAGCTGCTGCAATAGGGATGTTTTTAAAATCAAGATATTCCTGCAATTTTTCAACAATATTTCTCATGGTGTAAATTTTTTAGAAAGTTTTCTATTAATTATTTTGTAAATAGAAAACTTTCTATTTATATTTGTCGTGTAATTAAGACAAAAGTAAGACAAATGAAAATAAACGAAGCAAGAGAAACAGCAAAAAATGATAAAATACCTAAAATTTATTTCAATCCTTCTACCCCAGAAGAGGATGAATACTTATTGGAGCTTCAGAAGTTGCATAAGGCAAAAAGACGCGGTGATTGGGATTTAGCGGCTTCTATTGTAGGTATTTCAAGATTTTCAGTTGAGAAAGCATTTTTAAGAGTTTACTCCAAGAACCACACGGAAGCTGTAGCAGCTTTAAAATCTATAATTGAAAACCGTAGAAAACTCCTAAAGCAATAGCTATGAAAATAACATTAATCCCGTACAGAAAGCACTGTGCAATTGTAATAAAATATTACTACCACATTATTCTTTGGAACCGGCATTTCGACTTTCACTACAAAACAAATTTTAACCTATAAAATATTTAGAAATGGCTTACGTAGATGACTTAATCGAGGAAATTAACAATTTCATTACAGAAAAAACACGCGATTTATGTAATTACGATTTTAAGGAGGTAATGATGGAAGTTTCAAACAATATTGATGCACAATTAGATGCTCTGGAAGAATCAGAGCAATCAGAAGACTAATCCCAAACGGTTTCTCGGAGGTTCGATTCCTCCGCTGGGAACAAAATTAACAACCATTTAAACACCGTTTAAATCTATGTTCGAATATTATAACAATACTTTATGTGTCCAAGCCAATTGGCTTTCTGAAACAGGTGTTATTTCCTTTAACAACCTCAAGCAATTGGCAAGTAAAGGTAAAATAAAGAAGGCTCGCAACGGCGGCGGTCTTGGCAATCCAGCCTTATACATTTACAGTTCGCTGCCGGAACGTTTCAAAAACATAATTGAGCACGATTTAGGTATAAATCCAAACGAGCAAAAAAGCACAATTCATTTTTCTGAGTTTCTAGCCTCTGATGAAAACGCTGCTGCATATTTCGCCAATTATGAACTTGAGGACGGAAGATATTTATCTGAAGCCAACAGTGATGCTGTTGAACAGTACACTGCGAATGTTGCCGTCTTTAATGCCATCAACAAAGTAATTGTAAAGGTTACCAACGCCAATCCTAAAATTAACAAAGCGGAGCTTTGGCAGAATATTGCAGAATCGGTGCACAATATCAGCGATGATTTAAGGTTCCGTTATCCGTTTGATCTTCCGGAAAACCCACAAGCCTTACGCGCTAAGTTTGAGTCCTGTATTCTGAAAAAAGCGAATAAGAGATATCCAAGAACCGGATTAGAGGGCCTGATTCATAACAATTATTGTAACAATCACTCCTTGAAGATATCGCAGGAGGTTGGCGAATGGTTAATCGCTTACTATTCTTTACCGATTAAGTGTTCAATCCCGGAACTGTTTGCGGCCTATGAAAAGAAACGCGCTGTAACAGGATTTCCAAGACTTTCAGAAAGTGGTATTCAAAACTTCATCATGAAGCCGGAAAACGAAAGGATTTGGTTAAGACCGCGCGACGGCAAAGATGCTTACATCAACCGATTTGGTCACAGCATCAAGAAAAATAAAGAAACGCTATTCCCTAATGCACACTGGGCCATTGACGGAACCAAGCTCGACACCATCCACATCAAGGATAACAAGAACAAAATGGGCGCGGATATGAACATCGACGTAGTAATCGATGTTTATTCAGAAAAAATACTAGGCTGGAGTTTGTCAGAGTCTGAAACCCATGTTGATCACTTCAAAGCTTTGAAGATGGCAGTCAACACAGCCGGTGCAAAACCTTATCTGTTTACCTACGATGCGCAATCCGGTCACAGAACTAAGAAAATGCAAGAGTTGTATAGTAAAGTTTCTAACTCCCATTATCATCACAAAGTCGGCAGAAAATCAAACCCCATCGAGCAGGTTTTTAACCGCTTTCAACAACAGGTCATTGGTAAGCGTTGGTTTTCAGACAAACAGTCGATAAAAGCAAAGCAAAGTCGCTCACAGGTGAATGTTGATTTCATCAAGGAGTTTAAAAATGCGCTGCCGACCAAAGATGAACTATACAAACATTTCATCGTGATGGTTAACGAGTGGAACGCGATGAAGCATCCACGATACAACAAATCACGAAACGAAGTGTACGCAGCCAAGTCAGAACACACCCAGGAACTTGATGCATTCGAACAAATCTCGATGTTCTGGCTGGAGGAAACCAAACCGAAAATCTACAAAAAAGAAGGAATGAAACTTACGGTTTCCGGTGTTGATTACGAGTTCGAGGTTTATGATAAAGACAACCAAATCGATGAGGATTTCAGACAGAAATATGTGAATACCAAACTCATTGTCAACTATGATCCTGAATATTTGGATGAGTACATCAAACTCTACGAGCTCAACGAAAAAGGACAAAAAGTATTTGTCGCGTATGCTCAGAAAAAACGAGAACACAGCCAAATGATGAAATTCTCTACAGAAGACAGCAAGGCGCAAATGCTCAAAGATTTGGCAGTAAGAGACCGGGAAATGATGCGAGACTGGACAAGGTACCAGGAGATTGCAGAACGCACCGGAATCACACGAGAATCACTCGTTGATGAGCAAAACGCAATGATTATAGACAATTGGGAACTTGAAGCGAAAATGGTTGCGTACGGAACCAAAGAAGAGCAAATCAAGACCAACCGAAAATCAGTATTCGAAACATTTAATAAAAATTAATACCAGATATGGATCAGAAAGAAAAAATAGCAATTGTAAATCAACTTAGACTTTACGTTGCACAAAAAGGAAGTCAAAATAAAGCAGCAGCAGCGCTGAAGGGCGCAAGTTCCGCTGTAGTTTCCCATCTCTTGAGTGGAAATTGGGAGCCTTACACTGACGATATGTTCAGAAAAATCGGCGCTCAAATCGGCTATAACTCCAAAGATTGGCAGTTTGCACCCACCACCAACGGTGTTGAAGTTTATAATATGCTGGAAGATGCCAAAACCAATGCACTTGTTTTATCCATCATCGGAAGAGCGAGCGCCGGAAAATCAACCGCAACCAAAAAATTTGAATCGGAAAACAAAAATGTGGTAAGAATCGAATGCGGACAATATTGGGACCGGAAATTATTCTTACAGGAAATTCTTTACCAGCTCGGGGATAAAAATCCATCTGTGAGAATCGCCGACATGATGCGAGATATCGTGTTAAAATTCAAAGCGATGGATATGCCGCAATTGATTATTGATGAAGTGGATAAAATTGATGACAAAGTCCTCCTCTTTCTTATCACGCTTTACAACGAACTCAAAGGACACTGCTCTATTATCATTTTGGCCACATACTATCTGAAAAAGCGCTTCGAAGACGGGATTAGACTGAGAAAAAAAGGATATGAAGAATTGGTCAGCCGTTTCGGAAGATTCTACGAGCTCGAAGACACCACATATACCGATATAAAAGCCGTGTGCGAATCAAACGGGTTGACTGATGAAAATAACATTAAAATCATCGCGAGAAATTCTAAAGGTGATTTAAGGGCGGTCTCTGACAGTATTATCGCTTTAAGAATTGATGAAAAACGAAAATTAACAGATCAATGAAAGAATTTAGATATCACCCAGAAATCAAAGGATTAAAAGTAAACGAAGACGGCTCAGAAGTTTTAATGAATGACATGCCGGTTGTGCTAAAAGAAAGAAACCGAGGCAAGCAGCCTTTCCGCTTTTTTTATTACAAAGATTATCAGATCGGTTTAGCAAAATTAGTACTGGAGTGTTGGCAGGGAGTAGCTCCTGAAGCAAAGTTTACAGCAAACCATATTGATGGCGATTACAATAATTATCATTATGAAAATCTCTGTTGGGGTCCCAGTGGTGGAAATTCAAAGTGTCCACCAAAACTTAATGAAGATCAAAAAACAGATATTCTGAAAAAAGTTGAAAGCGGCCAAACCTTTACTGCAATCGCGAAAGAATACGGAGTAAGCAGGCCAGCAATTGCAAAATTAACAAGAAAGCAAAAAGAATAATATGGCGAATGATTTTTTCTCAGTCGAAGAGCTGGAAAGTACAAAGTTTAAAGATTTCAACTTCGAAGGAAAATGGGAAGCATCATTTGGCAAACCGGAAGCGCGTGGAGTTTGGATTATCTACGGAAAATCATTCAACGGAAAATCATCATTCATGATGCAGCTGGCAAAGTATCTCACCGGATTTGTGAAAAACAAAGTGCTGATAAACACTTTGGAAGAGGGCAAAACCAAATCTTTTAAGATGAATGTAGAGCGGTCGGGAATCAGCTCTGTAAAAGATAAGGTTCTATTTGGGAACCGGGTGCCAATGGAAAAGATTTGCGAGCGGCTCGAGAAACAGCGCAGCCCCGAAATCATCATGATTGACAGTTTGCAATATGCGAAACTCAACAAAAAAAGTTTCGAGGAATTGCGGGAAAAGTTCCGAAACAAGTTGTGGATTTTCATTTCACAAGCCGACAAAAGCGGAAATCCCAAAGGATCATTAGCTGAAGATATAAAATTCGATGCTGATGTGAAGATTAAAGTAGAAGGTTTCAAAGCCTTTCCGGAAAGCCGTTACGGCGGTGGTGAAGAATTTATTATTGATGCAGAACGCTCAGCAAACTATCACGCAAAAATCGAATAAAAACTATGACAGAAAACCACGACGAAAGATTTCTACAGCTCACTGTAGCTCTACAGTACGACAGTTACGGCGAAAAGTACCTCACAGACTTTGACCGAATGCTCATCCACCAGAACCGAAGCGCCCTACTCAATGGCAAAGATTATCAGCTACCGGACACCGTGGAAGAAAAGATGACAACAAAATTAAATTATATCACAAAACACAGCTGGGTTAGCCCTTTTTAAATATGACCGAAATGTTTCCACCCACCGAACAGGAGCTCGAAGAAATTATTAAAAATCTCAAGGCTCAATTAGAAGATTACAGGTTTCAGGATGATTGGCCAAAGATCAACGAAGAACTGATACAGTACGAAAACCAACTTAAAAATTTAACACTAACAAACAACATATTATGACAATCGACATCACCCAATTATCACCGGAACAAAAACGGGAACTCGCAAAACAGCTTAGTGATCAGAAAAAAGCTGAAAAGGAAAAACGAGCTGCAGACCTAAAAGCTCTTGACGAATTGGCAGCGGAAACAATGCCGGAATCAATGAGAATTCTACGCGACGCCTCGGAAGCTTTGGAAAAAGCAAAAGCTAAAGTTTTTCAGGATTTTCAAATTTATCTGAAACAGAAAATCGAAACCATCGGCGTAAGGTCTAATCAACAAACGCACACAATCACAGTCGGAAATGACAGCATTAAACTAGGTTACAGAATTACGGACGGTTACGGCGAGAACGCGGCGTACGGGATCGCAATGGTTCACAAGTTCCTTGGCTCGCTGGGTAAGGATGAAAATTCAAAAAAAGTGCTTTCAATCGCTTACCGGTTATTGCAGCGAAATGGAAACGGTGACTTAGACAGCAAGAAGGTTCTGGAGCTTCGCCAGATCGCTGACAAAGATTTCCCGGATACGGATTTTCAGCGAGGCGTAGAACTGATCCAAAGCGAATACAAACCAAAGGTTTCCAAATGGTTTATCGAGGCGGTTACAAAGGATGGTACCGGTATCGAAAAAAACATTCCTCTTTCAATTACCGGCGTTGACCTTCCGGCAGATATGGACCTCAATTTTTTACTTCCTAAAGATTAGAAAAATGAAAATAATTGCACACAAAATCGGTAACAAAATCAATCAGGAAGGCTGTTACCTTTCCAGCGAGGAGTTACAGTTGAATGACAATATGTTAGAATTGCTTCAAAACTACTTTTTAGGAGCTTTCAAAACAGGAGAAACATTTCATTTCTACAGTGATTCTTATTTATCAAATAACCGGGCTTACAAGATTGCGAATTTGATTTTTGAAGACCCAGAAACATTAATCAATAATTCTCAAAACCTCGGAAGATTGCTTTATGATGCCGCCGAAAATCCACGAGTTCAAGGTGGAGAATTGTTTATTGTTTTCTTTCCAAAAACCGACGAAAACGATTTTGATAAAATAGGAATTTTCAAAACCGAAAAAAGGGAATCTTTCTTAAAAATACATTCAATACCGGATTCACTGAATCTTGAAGAGGACAAAGGGATTAGCCTTACCAAGATTGACAAAGCTGCACTGATTTACAATACTGAAAGTGAGAACGGTTATGTATTACAAGTTGTTGACAATAACAAAAACGGTGATCTGTATTATTGGTTCGAAGATTTTTTGAAAGTAAAGCAACGCCCGGATGACTTTTTCCAAACACAGCAAACAATGTCTGTATTTAAAGATTTCGTCACGAAGCAACTTCCACAGGAATATGAGATTTCAATGGTAGACCAGTCGGAGTTCCTCAATAAATCATTAACATTTTTCAAAGAAAAAGAAGAGTTCAGTTTTGATGAATTCACCTCAGAAGTTTTGGAAGATGAACAGGTAATTGAAAGCTTCGGGAATTATTTGACAGACTATGAGCAGGAAATGCAGATTTCTATTTTAGACGAATTTCCAATCAGCGTACCAGCTGTGAAAAAACAGCAGCGGAGCTTCAAAAGCATCATCAAGCTTGATAAAAACTTTCACATTTATGTTCACGGCGATAGAAAGTTGATTGAAAATGGTGAGGACGAAAACGGCAAGTATTACAAACTGTATTTCGAACAGGAATCTTAGAACACAAATTCTCTATATATCAAAGAGCGGTGAACCGGTCACTACAGGTTCGAATCCTGTCGCCGCTCCAAATTAAAATCAGAATAAAATGGCAACAATTAAAAAATTAATGACCTTACTCTCAAAAGAAGGTCTAGTAGATGAAAGAGCGGCAATCATCGCTCAGTTTACCAACGGCGAAAAATCGTCAGCTCGTCAACTTAACGCCTTGGAACTGGACACACTTTGCACGTTCCTGGAGAATGAAACCACCAAACAGAAAAACGATCTGGATAAAAAAAGAAAACGCCTGATCGCTTCGATATTTGGAGTTTTCAAAATGGTCAATAGAAATGTTTCTATGGAGTATGTAAAGGGAATTGCGTGCAGAGCAGCAAAGGTGCAAAACTTCAACCAAATACCGCCTGCAAGACTAGACAGTCTTTACAATGCGTTCCGCAATGCTCAAAAGGATTTAACCTTTACCAGCCGATTGGTTGAGGGCTTTACTAATGAACAAATATCTTATAACTAATGATACTGTCATTTAAAACACAAATAAACGGAAAGCCGACCTACTTTGTAGAGAAGATTTGGTCCAGTCTCTTATCTGTTGATGAAGAACTTTATGAAGATTATTTGCATCCAGATGGATTACCAAGTCAAATGCCTTGGCCGACTTCAAAATATAAAGATTTTGCACCGAAGCATCACACCATCCGAAAAGATGAAAAGAACCGCTGGAAGCCGGGAATGGATATTGATTTTTTTATCAATGCAAGACAGAAAAATATGTTTCGGTTTGCTCCCCGGATTCCATTAATATCTAGACAAAGGGTTTTTATGACTTACATGCCACATTACGGAAATGGATTCGAAGTTTCGATAAACGGTAGACAATTAGGAGATGATGAAATTTTAACTCTAGCAATTAATGACGGTTTTGACACAGTTGAAGAGTTTGAAGATTACTTTATTTCAGAAATGGAAGATGATCAATATTCCGGATTGATTCTACACTGGACCAATTTTAAATATTAAAATATGAATGAAGAAATCACCACCCCGGAAATCGAAATCTTAACAATGCTCAATGATTTGGCAGGCAAAAGATTTAAGCCGATTAAAAGCAATATAGCGCCCATATCGGCAAGGCTGAAAGATGGTTACACCGTACAGGAATTAAAAGAAATTGTACAGGTTAAAACGCTCGACTGGAAGAACAACGAGGTGATGAACCAACACCTTTGCCCAACAACACTTTTCCGGCCCGGCAATACAGATAAGTATCTCAATTACATAGTATCAATCAAAGCAAACCCGAAGCAATATGCAAAATACTTCGCAAAACTTAATAAAACACGATCCAGCGCAAACCGTACTGATGACCTTACAGACATTTACGGAGACTAAACAGGCTTTTAATATGCTCGCTAAAATAGAGCAGAAAATAAGCGTTGCAAAAGTAATCGAAGAAAGTCCGCTGGTTATGACACTTGGCAGGAAACGACCGGTTGTAGATCAAATATCTCGGATTATAGAATTCTTTCTGGAAGTAACCGGCAAAGAGCTTTATGACTATCAAATTGACATCCTTGCTGGCGACCTGTACGAAAAATTTAAAACTGATGCACTGGAAGATATTATTCTCATGTTCAAAATGGCAAGACAGGGCGAATTTGGCAAAGTGTACAAATGCGATACTTTCGAGATTATGGACTGGAGCAACAAATATTTAGATGTGAAAGCTGCAACCCGGGAAAAACTGTTGAAAAAGAAACAGGAACCGCGAACGGAGGCGAAAGTCGGCAAGTACTTCAATGAATTACCCAAAGAGCTTCAGGAAAAATTTGAAACGTTGGTGCAGCCTAAAAAAGACTTTCTCCCACGAAAAGCGGTCGATGCATTAACCAGGGAAAAGATGCACCGGGAACTCGCTGAAAAAATTAAAAAAGAAGAATGATTAAACTTACCCAAAAACCACCCGATCTTATCAAAATGGAAGTACAACTTACAATCCCACAAACTGAAATTTTTCAGTTCCTGCAAAGCAAAGGCTATGAAATTAAAGCCTATCCGATTCATCACGAAGCTGTAGAAGAATTTCTAATTACTGAACCGGTTCATATCTGGCATACCTTCACGGCCACAAAAAAAGACGAGGAACAGTCTGGCGATAATCAGTTTTTAAAGGTGTTTAAAAAAGAGGTTAAAAATCTTTTAAAAATTTGTTAATTAAAATTATTAAATTTGATAAAATTAATAAAATCAGAAATATGGAAGAAATTAAAGAAGGTGATGTTGTGTCACTTAAAAGTTCAGAGAGTTATACATTTACCGTTGGCAGAATTGAGACTCAAAGTGATAAAAAAATTGCAGTCTTATTTTACTTTGACAGTGCAGCTGGTGAACTAAAAAAAGTAAATGTTCCTGTCGCGGCACTTAAAAAACAGTAAATTATATGGATTTCAAGAAATACTTTTCAGAAGCACAAACAGTTACTGTTTCAGTTGCAAAACTTGGAAATCAGAAGCTTACTAAATCAATGTTCAATCAAATTCCTATTGGCAGAAGAATAAAATATCCCTTTGATTTTGAAGGCATCAGTATTTTAGGATTTGTAAATAACGGAGAACACTGGGTTATTTACACAGAAGACGAAAGATTATTTAAAGGAAGCCTAAGAGAAATTATGAGATTGCTTACGACCAAGAGAGATAAGCATCAAATTTCTACAATAACTTATTATATGGAAATTGCTAATCCTGAAAACTATGATGATTATGATACGTTTCTTGCGCTTCCGGTGGAGGAACAGGAGAAATATTTAGCTATTTTGGATAGGATGAAGTTGTTTTTCACTTCTTTAAAAAGTCACCAGATATATTTGTAATGAAAACACTGTTACTTTTTTTTCTGTTTATTTCCGGGATATTTTTTGGACAGGAAAAGACGCTTTTTAAAGCTGTGTCATATAATAACCTAATCGAACTATATAACGAGAAGTTAGGATTAAAAAATGAAGACCTAATAGCTAATATTGAGAGGTGTAAATATATAGTTGCTGATGCTAAGAGCAAGCAAAACCACCAGATAGAAATTGCTTTTAATTTATTTTTAACTGGTCTGCTAGAAGCCAGTTCAGTTGCTGACAAAAACACTGCATTCCTTTCAGTTTATCAGGATGCTACTTCATACAGTCTTTACAATTCACAGAATAAATTTGTTGCCCGCCTTGATAAGAATCAATTTGATGAGCAAATTGAAATAAACGGCAATAAAACAGAAACTTTCATCAGTAATTATTTTTACATTTTGCAGGAATAATTTATATGTTAATCTTATAATTAAAAAAATGAAAAAACTATTTCTTATTTTTCTTTTTATTTCCGGACTTGTATTCGGGCAAAATGTAGAATTACTACAGAAGGCCAACAGCGGCGATGAAACATTTTCGAAGACCTTCACAAAAAACATTTATCCAGATTACAAATTGGTTGACAGTTATAAGGAAGGTTTAAACTACACTTACGTATTGGTACCGGAAAAAACTTCTGAAGCTGAAGTGAAAGATTGTAAACTTGGTAATCCCTGCAAAATGGGAGTCAGTGTAGTTTACAAGGTGATTAACGGAAATTACGTGTTCTCATCTGCCAAAGGTGACAGTGAAAGCCTTTTCGCTTTCTGGACCAAAGAAGTGCAACCAGCGGAAAAAACCGGGACCATTAAAAGCTACAAAAATAAAGAAGCAAAAGTGTGGTACAATCTGGAACCCACATCTAAAAGCTGGACCATTGTAAATATGTCGGAGAGAAATGAAACAAGTTGGTAAATGGAATCGCCTGAAGATTTTTTCCATAAATTTTATACGAATGGGGCTGGAAGATGCAGGTGTGTAACGTTTCATTTAGACCTTGTTATTAATCAGGAAATCAAAACAGTTTGTAACCCTCAGGATTGGCGCGAAAACGGATTTTTCTTTTTTTTATTACCGAAAGTGTTTAGAGAAGATTTACGTCAGATGCTTATCGTGGGATTTACTATAAAAGAAGCCTATGATTTATTAAAAGAAACATATAATTTTTAATTCAATTTGCATCAATAGAAATCAAAATTTGACAAAGTAAAATAGCCTTGACTTGTATGTCAAGGCTTTTTATTTTTGTACCGAATGGCTTACAACAGAAATAATTACATTAAACGCTTACAGTACATTATTTCTGTCTATCAACAGTATAAGCATTCTGATGTCCCGGATACCGATATCCTGCGGAATCATTTTCCAAAACATCAAATTTTCATCTCATACAGACAATGGATGAATATCAAGGGAACGCCCGTTCCCAAAACAAAAACCGAACAGTTAACGCTTTTTAATTAGGTTTTAATCCACCATTAAATTTAAAAACCACTTCTTTGGTTTCCTCCTGATTTGTGCTGTAATCCTCGTAAGATGTCGTATAAGTCAGTTGGCGGACGCGTAACCCGATATCATTGTTATTCTGGCTTTTCACGTTGGTTCTGGTCAGGTTGGTGAAATAATCCTCACTCCATCCGTTCAGCGCATTGTGAAGCTTTTGTTCAATCTCAAGATACTCCAGCCCTTTCATTCTGTCTTTTAGTGGAGCTTTATGCCAAGTTGCACTGTAGCTGTCAAATACCAGCTGAAAAGTAATTGGTACCATTCCCAACTGTGCAGAACTGGAAAGTTCAGAATAGTCGGAGTTTGGGAAATCAATCAGAACCGCTGGGTATGCCAACGATGGTCTTCCGTTCTCGCCAACTTGGCCAAGCTGGCCCAAATCCTGATCAATGAATTGAATCACCGGAACTTCTTTGGAAATCCTTTTCTGAAGATCAATTAATATTTGTGAAAAAAAGTAATCCATTATTTTTTGATTATTTCGTTGATATCCCTTAAAACTTCTCTCGAGATTGCATTATTTAAAACAGGACTTGGATTGGCAGCGGTTGGAGCAAATTGGCGTTGTGCAATATTCACCTTTCTGGTGTGAGATTTTACAGAACTTTGACCCGTTTTCATGGTAACAGTTTTCTGCCTTTCATTTCCGCTTTTGGTATATTTACCGGTGCCGATCTTTGTTTTTCCGTACCTATTTCTAGTGTGAGCCTTTACAGTGACATCACCACTGAATCCTTCATTATGCGCCTTTGCATAAGGCATGTGGTTCTGAATTGTCGCTTGACCAACCTGCGTTGTAAAATAAGTTGCAGCCCTCAATTTTCCGGTTTTCACCAGGATGGTTCCACCGCGCTTGGTAGTTTTCCACTTTTTGAAAGATGCACCTTGAAAGCCTTGCGCCCGAAAATTCCCGTTCACAAAACGCAAAGCGATCTTTCCGGCTTTTGCAGGAAACTTTACTTCAGTGTATGTCTTCAGCTCGGCTGATTTACGTTGCAAAACTTTGTCAAATTCTTCTGGACTCATCGGTCTATTAAAATGCCTTTTCTTAGTTTGTCAATCTTCTTAGGGTCGCCCGCGGTAAAATCTACTTCAGTGATCACACCTTTTGCATTCATCCATGTTTCGGAGTAGTCTTCAAAAGTTTTTATTTTTTCAAGATTGGGCAATCCATACTGTTGCCAGCTCAGATTTTGCTCCTTTCCTTTTGAATTGATAAAATACGGATGGTTTTCTTTAAATATCACTTTCGATATTCCAACATTATTGTAAAAAGGCGAATCTTTGTTTTCTTCTTTTAACTGTATGTCTGCCTCCTGGTCCGTCAATTTATTTTGATAATTTGATTTTCCCGGAACCACCATGCATCTACAGCTCCAGCCATTTGGCGGATAATTTGTTTTCCAGAAGAAATGTGATTTCGGAGCGGTGTATTTATCAAGAACCGCGTGCGATGGTCTTACACGACTATCACCAACTGTAGAATATTGCAGCCAATCCTCTTCCGCAAACCGATCCCATTTATCTGCCATTATTGCGCTGTAATGTGCGTTTTCGGATTCGGCTTCCAAAAATTTCTTATTGAAAATTTCTCCAGTATCAGCTATTTTTTTAACGAATGCTGATCCACTGATTATTTTTCCATCCTCAATCATTGCATCTCGGTAATATTGCATTTGAGTGAGAGACTTAGCAGCCGAAAAGGCGTAGATGTTTTGTTTTAATTTTTCAATTAAAAGCAGCTGATCTGCGGTAGAACTTCCAATTCCTTCAATGCCTGAATTTACAGCTTTCATTAAAGTTTGCGCCGTTTTAAGATGCAAATCAGCATTAATGAGAATGTTTGGATTGTTCATCTGTTCCGCGATCAGATGATAGATATCGTCCCAATTTGTGTATTGATCAGCAAGATTCGGTAAATGTCCACCGCAATCTTCACAGTGGCTAGCATACAAGTCATTTAATCGCCCGATTACCGTCGGGCGTGGTCGAAAAAATCGGCCATCTTTTTGAAAAATTGGTCTAAAATTGTAGGGTTGGCAAAATCGGCAAGATTCTCGTCATTTTTCGCAGTTTTATCTTTAGCTTTTGCGTCATCGCTTTTAGTGGTGGTAGCTTCAATGATTGGCATTTTGCTTTCTTCCATTTTCTTTTTCAAAGCTTCGTAATTCTTGGGTTTTGGAATACCATAGGTGTCGTACCAATAGTCATCCTCAACAGGAACCTTTTCTGCAACCTTGAAATCAATCTCCATTTTGAGTTTCAGTTTTGCCAGATTTAATTCTAACTCATACTCAAATTCACCACCTTCAATATCATAACCGTATGATTTCAGAATGTTAAGGAAATATTCAGAATTCAGCTCATTTTCGACCATGATTAGATCAGACGCAATGATTTCATCCTGTTGTTCGCCGTGTTCCTTAGACTGCGCATATCCTGACGATTTGGAGGCGGACGTAGTTTCTGTATTTCCCAGAATCTTGATCGCCATTTCCTCATTACAGGCATCTTTAAAACCGCCTTGAAGCTGACCGTCACCATTGCTGCTTTTACCGTCCAGCATTTGGAAAGTCGCCTGCTTTGGAATCATCATCGCTAATGAGTTTCCGGACTCATTTAGAATTTTTTTCAATTCCTCTTTTGTCTGCGTATCATAAGCATCATACTCCATGATGCGCACCGGTTGGCCGAATATCTCTACATATTGCGCCCAATCACCAAAGTTTCCGCGTTTGTAAATTGCGTACAGTGAACAGCCTAAAAGTAAACCGAGATCTTTCTTTTCGCCAATCACCCAAACAAATGGCATATCATCAATTCTGAAACCTTCGTCTTTGGAAATGCTCCATTGGTTTTTAGCAATCAAACCTTTTTCCGGCTTAATGTGTTTTCGCTCAATTTCTTCAAAAGAGAACTTTTCCCCGATTTTGAACTCAACCCCGGAAATTCCCCAGAAGATAGATTCAAGGATTTTCTTTATCAAAGCCCTGCCAGATTTACTGCGCATCAGCTTTGTGATTTCCTTGTTTTCGTTACCTTCCTTGTCGAGGAATTTTAATTTTTTGTTGAGAACTGAATTAATTCTCTTCTCAATAATTCCCCCTAAAAATCCGTCCATTGTAATAACGTCATGATACAGATCATAAAGTAAAACTCTGTTAGGGAATTGAATGGATTCAGCACTGATAACTGAACTCTTCAGCGACTGAACATCTTTCCTGCTTCGATCTGGTGAAACAAGATTAATATCCTGAATAATGTACGTAGGTTGTGCAGGTTGCTTATTCGGTTGCGGTCCTATTTTTTTTGCCATTGTTTAAAATCGGTTAGTTCGTTTTGTTGTGGATGTCCAGTAAACATTGCTGCCACTTTCATCTTCTGGAGTCTCTGGATTATCTATAGGATATGGCCATCCGGGATTTAATTTCCCGTCGCGGATTCCGTAAATCCATCCCGGCTCTTCCTCTGTACCAATCCAAAACATAAAATCAGCTTCGAATCTTGTGAGGTTAACATTTGGGTTTGCCTTCCTGATCAGGAACCAAGAGGTGGTTACTTTTACGCACTTTTTCAGAGCGTGGTCTTTTACCGCTGGCTCTGAATCTTCAGTCCCAAAAAGTTTATCCAGATCATATTTAAAAAGAAAAGTTTTGATGAAAGATTCAGCATCATCGATGTGATCCTGCACCTCTTGATTGATTTCAGCAACTGGTACTGTTTCCGGGTCTTCATTTTCTACCGGTTCCTGATATCGTGTGATTTGGTTAATGACCTCTTCGTACAGTTCAGTGTCGAGGTCTTTTGGTGTTATTAAACTCATTTTAAAATATGTTTAAAGCCTATGTTTATTTGGTTCACGCTGTTGAGACTCTATGCCTCCAGATGCTAATTCGACTACGATTTTATCATTGATAATTACAACACCGCCTTCAACCATATCAGGTCCGTCTAATTTTTTTGATTTGGAATTTGCATTAGTAAATTGCTTTTTAAGTCTAATCATGTGGGGATTATCTTTTTCATCCTCATTGAAAGTCAAAGTTTCAAGTCTTACCATCGGTTCAAGCGTTCCAGAAATACGACTCCATTTATGAGGTTTGTCTCTTTCGTCTGGTGTAATTGGAAGATTTATCTTTTCTGCTTCTCTGGTTCTCGCAACTTCTGGTAAAATGACTTGCTTATAGTATGGGTCTTGTAGTGAGTTATTTTCAACGTGGATCACTATTGGATCAACACCAGCTTTCTTACATATCTTGTAAGCTAGATATAGGTACTGGACAAATTTTGCATTGGTCATCTTATCCAACCAAGCTTTGTAAACTTGAAAGTCCAATCCCTTATTAGCAATAATACCGATTGCTTTATCAGAAGATGTCTTTGCTTCACTATCACTTGGTGCTGGATCGGCATATATAATGACGTGGTTACAGTGTTTCAGAATAAATGCTTTTGAATCAACAATATTTTTAAAAATTTTACCACCTTCCATTGGAGTGTTAAAATATTCCTTCATGCCAGATTCATAATCGATAATATCCAAAACTCTATCAATTGCCTCTTCTGAGTTTTTCTGAGGCCAAGTGCTTTTTCCCTCATCGTCTCGAATGTTTATGATTTCATGAGAATCTGCCTTTAGTGCCATTTCTGTAATACAGCAATAATCTGCGATTATGTTTCCACAGGCAATTATCAATAACCCCTTTGATATAGATCGCGTTGGGATCAATGCCTGCTGAATCCATTTCACTCGCTTTTCGATTATTTCCGGATTTAAACAGTCGGCATCTGTATCGATGTCATCAATCAAAATAACATCGGGACGAATAGCATCATTTCGAGTTCCCCTCGGTGATTGTCCTGCGCCCAGTGCTCGGAAGGCAAAACCTTTACGAGTTGTAAACTCGCCCTCTTCCCAACTACCGATTCTTTTCTGCTGACCATAATCATTGATGATTCTGTTGTTTCTTTCCAAAATCGTCTTGTAAGGCATTAAAAGTCTGTTGGCATTGTCCCAGGAGTTTGAGACCATAAGAGTGTTTTTCTTTTTTCCTGTTAAAACAAGTTTAAGAACCTCCATCATTGTTCTACCAGACTTTGAGAGCTCACGGGCCCAGGAACGAACGATGTAATACTCATCGTTATTCATGACCTTTTTAGTTGATTTCAGATGAAAATCAGCTGGTTCTGAAGTATAGAAATTTGGGAAATAATATTTAAACCATTCCTCATTATTGTCTTCAAGACGTTTGATTCTTTTGATTTTATCGACAGAAAGTTCGGTTAAATCGATTGGTGTTGCGTTGTCAACGTTATCTCCGAACTCTTTCCATTCGGCTAACCATTCCTTATCAGACTTTTTTTTGTTAGCCATTTTTAACACGGGAATTTATGTATTCATCGAAATAGTTTTTGAAAAGCTTGGCATCTGTCAGATTAATCTGTTGGATGAAGGTGATTATCTTTTTACCTGTCATCACAATTTCACCCAGACCGATTTCAACTTCCAACTTATTAATATTTGATGTTGTTTTGGTTAAAATATCGGCTTCCGCAGAGGTGGGAATATTCTTTAACGGCCGTTGGATTGGTTTGCCATCAACTTTGATTTCAGGACGGTTAGCAATATCCATATTGAGAGCGTCCAATTGATTGTAAAAATGAATCAATTGATTTTCCCGGGTGTTCAAAAGGCTCTTTCTGAGACCGTCCCAGTTATCTTCTTTGCACCACTTACCCACTGTTTTTTCAGTGACTTTAACACGCTCTGCTACTTCTTTTAATGTGATTTTTTCATTCACATATAAAAGGCGTGCGTGTTCCCTTTGTTCCGCCTTGCTTATTGCCATAAATAGTATTTCTCGGTACAAAAATGAAGTGAAATAGCCTTAAAGTGAAATAGTTGTGCAATCCTTGCGCACTAATTTTCAAACGGTTAGGGGTTTTTGGAAGTTTGCAACCACAATAAGAGGGAACTCGAAAAACTTAACATTTATCTCAATGAAACACAAACTCGGTTTAATGGCGGCAATGATTGGTTTAGCCGCGACATCTAGAGTAGCAACAACTAATACAGTCGATTTTAATCGCTCTGTCAATAGTGCTGAAAAGCTTGTTTCCCAAGGTCCAACTCAAAAGACTGATGGTAGTCGAATAAATCCGACTGCAAATCATGAAAGAGTGACTCTAAGAAATGAGAGAAGTTCTGTACAGAAATTTGGCTGGAACCCGGGCATTTCTCCCAAAACCTATGGGATGCATCATGTTAAGCGTGGAACTCATAAAAGAACAAACGTTTAAAATGAGCGACACTTTCAAAAAAATTGACAAAGAATTTTGCATTACAGATGATTCTGTGAATGTTTACGGTTATCGATGTCTTACTGCTGGGTTTCAGATTGATGAAGTCAAAAAGAATCCAATAGGTTTCCACATGCACAACCGAGACAAAGGTGTTGTCGTTCGTTGGGATGATTTCCGTATCGATGGCGATAAAGTCTTTGCAAAGCCGGTTGTTAATCTATCACATCCGGAAGGTCAATCAATAGTTGACCAGATAGAAGGCGGTTTTCTAAACGCTGCCTCTGTTGGAAAGATTGTCGTTTTGGAAGCTTCAGATGCTAAAAATCTAAAGTTGCCCGGACAAACAAAACCAACCGTAACGAAATGGTTTTCGCGTGAAATATCACTGGTGGATATTCCCGGAAACTATAATGCTCTTGCTAATCTTTATGATAAAGATAACAACGAGTTGAACTTATCCGATCTCGAAAATTTCACTTTAAATAATATGAAAAACACACTAGAAGCTGCCGTAATTCTTACCGCACTGAATCTAAAGGACGGCGATGAATCTGCCGTCGTTACAGCAATCAACAACTTAGTTGCAAAAGCTGATAAGGCTGACGAGTACAAAGACCTTTTGGATGCAAAAGAACTGGAACTCAAAACTGAAAAAGGCAAGTCTGTAGCAAAAGAAGTACAGGATCTTATTGCCGGTGGAAAAACCGCTAAAAAACTGACCAACGAATTGGCAGCAAAGCTTGAGAAAGATTATGCCGAAAACCCGTCGGGGCTAAAAGATTTGATCGATACATTGCCAGCGCAGATATTGGTTACGGAGCAAAAAGAAGCTGGCAAATACGATGGTAAAACCTTCGACGATCTGTACAGTTCCGGTGAACTGGAAACCGTAAAGAAAGAGTTTCCTGATCTCTACGAAAAACTGAGAGATGAGAAGTATCCTAACCTAAAACAAGACTAAAAAATATGGCACAAAATCCAAAAGTACCACAAGAACTGTGGGCACAATACGTAGTTGAAAAACTATGGAAAGAAAATCCACATTTAGCACTATGTGTTGATGAATCCCAATTCGTAAAAGGTGGTTCAGTGGTTTACATTCCGCAAGCAGGCGCAAAGCCCGGAACGGTAAAAAACAGATCAGTGTATCCAGCTACAGCGGTTCAAAGAGCCGATACAGCATTAGTGTATGCGCTTGATGTATGGACTACCGATCCTTCTCATTTGCCACTGGCAGACCAGCTGGAAATTTCTTACCAAAAAACAGATTCTGTACTTGGCGATCACGTCAATACATTAATTGAGGCTGTAGGTGATGAAGTAATTTACAATTGGGTGAGAGCCTTTAAACCAGCAGTTGGCGGCGGTGTTACAGCTGATAATTTACCAGCAAACAGAAAAATCCCAACTACAGGTGCAGCCGAGGCTGTAAATGGTGAAGATGGCCAAACTGGAACCAGAAAGGCATTGAGCTACAAAGAGCTTCAAAAAGCTCAGGCGATCATGAACAAAGATAATGTTCCAAAGTCTGAGAGATATGCAATGCTTGAATCTTACATGTATCAGCAATTTTTGGATTCATTATCAGCTAACCAAATGGCTGCATTCCAAAACGCCGCTGACCTTTCAAAGGGTATTGTTGGTGAGTTCGCAGGATTCAAAATTTTGGAAAGAAGTTCAGTATTGGCATTTACCACTGAAGGTGCAGCCATTGCACCGGGAACCGCTCTTGCAGCAACTGACAATTTAGGCTGTCTGTTATGGCAAAAGCAATCTGTTACCAAGGCAATGGGAGACACTCATTTGTTTGATGACAAAGGGAACCCACTGTATTACGGTGACGTTTACTCAACATTACTGAAAATGGGTGCAAGATGTAAGAGAGCTGACTGGAAAGGAGTTATCTCAATCGTTCAAGGCGCTTAACAATAATCACAAAATAAATATAAAAAGCCTATCTGATTAGGTAGGCTTTTTTTCTTAAAAACACTTATGCGAGCTATCAAATATTTAGTGCTGCATTGCACAGCCACACCGCAAAACACAACCATTGATTCAATTAAAGATTATTGGAAGCGGGTGAAAGGCTGGAAGAATCCCGGATATCATTTTATGATTAAGGCCAATGGCGAAATAGTGAACACTTTTCCGATTGAGCAAATCTCCAATGGTGTTGCCGGTTACAACACACCCAGTATTCATATCGCCTATATCGGCGGTGTAGATGCTAAAAACAAACCTCTGGATAACAGAACCGATGCGCAAAAAGCATCACAAATAAAGCTTTTAAAAGAGCTGAAATTAAAATTTCCCACTGCCATAATTACTGGCCATCGGGATTTTCCAAAAGTGAACAAAGCCTGTCCAAGCTTTGATGTCAAAACTTGGCTGAAACAAATAAATTTTTAAAATGAAACGCAATTTTTTTTTCATAGTTCTGATTTTTTATTCGCTGGTGATGGTGGTTTCCTGCAAAAGCAGGGAACCGCAGGAACCGGTGATCATCACGAAAACGAAGGAGACTGTTAAAACTGTAAGAGATACAATCTTTAAAGTGGAAAAAGACAGCTCATTCTACACGGCTTTTGTAGACTGTGTGAACGGGAAACCGGTACTACGGGAAACTCAGGAAACCAAAGCAGCCTCAAAGCCTGGTAAAAGTCTGAAAGTTCCCAAAACCACATTAGACGGCAATAAATTAAACTGTGATTGTGAAGCGCAAGCACAGGAATTACATAAACAATGGGAGGAAACCCACACCAAGGAGCACGAGCAAACACCTATTTACATCAAAGTGCCTGTTGAAGTGGAAAAGCCTTTAACGTTCTGGCAGAAAACTCAAATTTGGTTCGGAAGAATCTTTATGGGAATCCTCTCTTTGTTTTTAATAATCGGTGTACTCCGTTGGAAACGCCTGATTTAATCAATGTTTAAACACTTATTAAAAATCAATTAAAATGAAACATACAGATTTAGCTCAAGACTATTTTGAGCGCCATTCCAGAAGTAACGAATGCCACATTACAAGTGATGGAAGAGTTTTTCACACCTCAGGTCACGCCATCAGTTTTGCCCAGGAAAATAACCTGCAAGATCAAAAGATAGAATCTTACACAAGAGATCAGGTGGAAACCAATACGGAAAACGACTCGGTGGAAAATTCAAATGACACCTCAAATTTGGAAGTTCATTCGAATGATGTTCTGCTAGGCAATGATTCCGATAATGGTAATGATTCCGATAAGGATGACTCCGATCAGGGCGATGATTCAAAGGATGCAGATTTAAGCGCATTTGATTCTCCAGCTGGTCAAATTGCACTGGATGTTTTCTTAGCGAATAATGATGTTGATACGATGAAGTACAACGATTTGAAAGCTTTGGTAAAACATTTCGAGCTGGAAACAGATGATCTCAAAGCAGACACTTTGAAAGCTGCATTAACTGAATACAAAAACAACTTAGCTCAATAATTATGGCTCAAGAAACTGGAACGCCGAAAGTAATTACCAATGTTACCAACGGCAATTTGCTACGACAAGTCAACATAACTGACGGTGTTGCAGGAATCGTAGCTACAGCGCAAACCGCTGGATTAATTGGCAAAGTAAATACAGTCTATGGCTTAGACGATGCGGTTAAGAAAGGTTATACCGAAGCTGCAGAACCTTTCATCTTTGGAATTCTAAATGAGTTCTACACAGAACTTGGAGGCTCGCAGGAACTTTGGATTCTTGGAACCGAAGACACCATGACCATGGCGCAAGCTGTAACCAGTACCAATAACAACGGTGCAAAAAAGTTACTTACGGTTTCGCAAGGTCGTGTAAATCTCATTGGAATTATGAGAGAACCTGCGGGTGCTTATGATGCTGGAGCAGAGTTTCTGGACGCTGATGTTTCAGCCGCCGTAATTGCTTCAAAAGCGCTTGCGGAATATCAACAAAGTATCAATCGCCCGGTAAGATTTTTAATTTCCGGAAGAGTCGCTAATACCGATGTTGCAAATACTTACGATCCAAATACTGCGACCAATGGTTATGCTGGAGTTGTTTTGGGAAGTGTTGCTTCCGATGGAAGACCAGCCGTTCCTTTAGCTTTAGCGAGGGCGGTTAAATATGAAGCTCACATCAAAATCGGAAGCGGTGAAAAAGGCGCATTGAGTATTAATTCTGCATTCATCGGAAACCGTCCGATTGAAGAATACACACCAACAGAACTGGATGCTTTCGCAAGTGCTGGCTTTATGGTTTTGCATATCCGGGAAGGAATCTCCGGTTTCTTTTTCGGCCGGGATAACATGTGTTCTGATGACGATTTCAGAATCTTAGTTCACGGTCGCTTAATCGACAAAGCGCAAAGAATCTCCACCGCTACTACAGCTCCATTTGTGGAAACAGATGTGAGAATTACACCGGACGGTAAAATCAACGATGCTGATGCGACGTATATGGAGCAAACCGTTAAAACGCAGCTACTGGCACAGATGGGAGACCAGATCAGCGGCGTAGACTGTATCATTTCCTTAGATCAGGACCTTATTAATACCAACACTTTGGAAATGCAGGTGAAAATCCAACCTCTTGGATATCTGACATGGATCATCATCAACCTAGGATTAACAAAAACGATTTAAAAAATGTCAAACGTAAATATCACTACAAAAGAATGTGCCTGGTCACATTTTGAAGTAAAAGTTCTCAACCGAACTATAAAAGGTTTGCGCGGTTTTGAAAGTAAAAAAACAAAAGATGCAGAACATCTGATGGGTGCAGGTGATCAACCGATTGATATTATGACCTCCAACATCAAGTATGAAGGTAATATCAAACTTTTAGGATTCGAAGCCGATGCAATTGATAAAGCGGCGCAGGATGCAGGCTATGATGATATCACAGAGGTACCGCACGAGCTTATTATTATCAGTATCTCTTTCAAAAGAAGAATTACGGATAAGCGCAAGACCTACATCGTCCGCGGTGTGCAGTTTACTGAGACAGGTGTTGGAATGGAGCAAGGCGCAAAGAACCGCGAAACAACGCTGCCATTCTTAGCAATGAGCCAACAGTTAATTCATTAATCAAAAATAAAATATCAGAATGTCACAAACAGAAGACTTAAAAAACGTATTCGCCAAAAGACAGGCAAAGGAAGCTGAAAAAGCAAAAAACGACAAATCACCGGTGGTTAAGGATTTATCAGCATTTGTGAAAAGATTCACCCAAAAGAAGCTGGATGAATGGAAAGAAGAAAACGCGAACCGGGAACTGATCTATTTAAAAGTAGATGAATTCCTTGCAGTTCTCAGACCTCCAACCGCTGAAGACCTTGGCGATTACCTAACCGCAATCGGAATCAATGGAATGTCGAAAGCGGTTGCTATGATCATCGAACAGCTATGGCTGGAAGGCGATTATCAGCTGATTGAAGATGAAGACTTGTTTATCGCGGTTTTCCTGCAAATCAATAACATTTTAGAAGGTAAGAAAGGCGAATTTTTTCGCGCTTAGTCAAGCTGGCAAATATGCCTTTGAAAAGCAGGAAGGCGGAATTGAGTTCTTAATAGTTTTCGGAGCTATGAAATTCGGCGCAGATGCGATGAGACTCTGGGGTGAAGAGAAATTTTTCTTCAGAACAGGCATCGCTTTAGAAATTTGGAAAAATCAAGGTAAAAAAGAGTTGTGAGTAATATTGTTGAGTTTGTAGTACGAATGCGTGATCAGATGAGCGGCGGTCTAGGGAAACTTGGCGCAACTTCTCAATCAACATTCGGTCGAATGGCTCAGCACGCTGAAAAGATGAATCAGCGTAACAAAGTCCTTGGGCAAAGTTACGATGAGTTACAAAAACGAATTCGGGAGGTAGAAAGCACTATAAAGTCATCAACTGTTACCAGTCAGATTTCTTCAGCAAGAAGAGAACTGGCATCATTACAAAGAATGGCAGGAAAACACCAGGGGAATGTTTCTGGTGCATCCAGCACAAGTTCTGGAGGAGGTTTTTCAGTTGGCGGAATGGCATTGGGTGGAATGATTGCTGGATTAGCGTTGACTGCCGGAACTGCTTTTTTGGGAGTAGTTTCGGGCGGGATCGGTACAGCAATTTCCGGGAGTATGGCTAAAGAACAGGCTGTAACAGGTCTTTCTACTTTTCTCGGTAAAGATCAAGCATCAACAACCTACGCCAATATCCGGAAGGATGCAGAAATTTCTCCTTACGGTACTGAATCGCTTCTCGGAGTCAACAGAGCTTTAATTTCTGCCGGTCTTAATGCCAAAGATGCGAGAGAAGACACAATGAATCTCGCTAATGCCATCGCTGCGGTGGGTGGTGGAGATGCGGAACTCGGTCGGATGGCTGCCAATATGCAACAGATTAAAACTGTTGGAAAAGCTACAGCGATGGACATTAAGCAATTTGGTATGGTTGGAGTGAACATCTATGAGATGCTTTCCAAAAGTACCGGAAAATCTATTGCTGAAGTCAAAGAAATGGATGTAAGCTACAGTGAGTTGGCAAAATCCCTCGCTATGGCGCGCAGTTCTGGTGGTATCTATGCTGGAGCATTGGAGGCGCAAGGCAAAACCAAATCAGGTAGATGGAATGCAGTCAAGGACATGGCGCAAAATGGTCTTATTGACCTCGGCGATGCCATGAGCCCAATAATTATTCAGTTTTTGGATCTCGGTCAAAAAGCCTTGAGTTATGTAGGTCCGGCAATACTAAAAATCACTCCATACATCGACCTTATTTCTAAAGGACTGGGAACCGGTATTGCTTACCTCACTGGTTTAACAAGGAGTACTGGCGGATGGATGGATTACCTGAATATTGTTTCTGGAATTTTCGGAACCATCTGGGATTATTCAAAAACGGTTTCAGCTCAACTGGGTAAAATTGTAGGCGGTATTTTAGAATGGCTTGGGAAAAGTTTAATCATCAAAGATATTTTCCGGCTTATTGGCTGGACCTTAGAAAGTATCATTAAACCTGTAATTACGTGGCTCGGTGATGCCTTAGTTTGGATTTGGGAGAAAGTATTAAGTCCTATCCTCGATGGTTTAGAAGCCGCTTATAAATGGGTTCGCGACATTGTAACAGATGACAATAATCTTACTGTAGAAGCTACGAAAACCATCGTCAATAAGGATGATCCAGCAACGCCAAGTTATCAGGCAGACTTAACAAGATTTAAGGATAAAGGGATTATCAGTGATACTGAGGCAAAAAGCAAGAAAAATAAAGAGTCTTCCAAGAAAGCTGGAGACACGATTTCTAGCGGTGGACCGCGCGTAATTAATATCACGCTTGGGAAATTCTTTGAAACGATTCAATTCACCACTTTAAATAATAATGAAAGTAGAGACGAGCTTGAAAAATTGTTAATGGAAATGATGGGTAGAGTTCTATACAACGGCGCACAAAACGGATAACATGGCAAATTCAGCAAACGTCTTTAATCTTTATGACCTGTACAAAGAATACTTTGGCCGCGGTTCTTACTATGTGGATAGAGATGGTAATAAAAAGAATTTCACTCAAGATGTCGAAATCCCTGGTATTACTAAAAATCCAAATCCTCGAGGCACCATCCATTATTCTAATAAGAATATCAGTTTCAATAAAATTGGTGCTTATGGCCAAGATATTTGGTTTCCAATCACGCTCAAGGGTGGGAGGATCAATGCAGGAACCTATGAAGGTTTTCACATTTCAATTGATGCCTGTACCATTTCTGTAAACCTTGCCACAACGGTAGTTTCTACTCCTGTTGTTGAGCGCAAAGGAACCGTGAATGAGATCATCAATATTGACGATTATAAATTCACAATCCGTGGTTTCCTTATTGGAAAAAACAGAACGGTACCAGAAGACAAAATCCGCGCTTTGGTTGATTTCAAAGAAAGTACTCTGGAAAAAACACTTCACGGTGGATATCCTGAAATATTTCTGGATGAAAGTTGTAGGATCATTGTAACAGATTTGGAGTTCCCGGAAGTACAGGGACAAAATCACTGGATCAGACCATTTACCATGACTTGCAAAAGCGATTTTATAACAGATTTAGAGTTTTAATAATGGCTTTTTATTTAACCAGCAGTATCACAATTGGCGATTACAAAAACATAAAGCCCAATAAAGTGACTTGGAAAACAGATGTTGGAAATTTTGTTGACACCTGCACCATCACCTTACCGCGCCGGACACACATGATAAATGAGAATCCGGATAAAACACTGGACTTGGAAGGTCGCAAAATTTATCAGTTTAAAGAAGGCGACAAAGTAGAAGTTCTTTTGGGTTACAATAACAAAAACGAAAGGCGTTTTTCAGGATTTGTCCGCCGCGTAAAAATGGGAATTCCTGTTGAGCTGGAATGTGAGGGGTACGCCTCGCAATTGTATGATATAATTTTTAACAAAACGTATGCAATTGTCACTGTTAAACAGCTTTTAAAAGATTTGACAGCAGGAACAGACATTAAACTTTCTAATGAAATACCGGAAATCCCATTAAAGAATGTTCGGTTCAAAAACGCAACCGGGATTCAGGTTTTGGAATATCTGAAAAAAGAAGTGAGTCTGGCTGTTTATTTCAATTTTGACGAGCTTTTCGTAGGAACTGTCTTCGGGAAAGTTCAGAAAAGAATAAAAGTAAAAATTGGCTGGAATACGGTGAGAGATGATGATTTCCAGAAAAGGAAAGTCGAGAAGAATCTAAAAATAGTAGTCCGGGAAAAAAACGCAAAAGGTGAAGTGAAGCGCACAAAGTCTGATCTAACGAAATATGACAATGAAAAAGATATAAAAATAAAGGCGGATATCCCGGCAAATTTTCTCAAGGAAATTGTAAACAGGTTACAGACTCAGGAAGATTACAAAGGCTATGAAGGCAATATTCAGTTATTTCTTGTGCCTTATGCTAACAAGGGAATGATCATCGAGCTGAAGGGCGGTATGTACCCGGAAAAGACGGGAGATTATTTCATTCAGTCCGTGCAGGGTGAATTTGGAATGAGTGGTGGTCGGCAAACAGTGCAACTTGGTTTTATAATGAATAGATAAATGGCGACAGAGGAACAAATTAGAAAAGGACTCGAAGATTTTGCTAAAAAATTCGGACCTGCAACCTCCAACATTGCCGTGGTGAAATCTGTTAACGAGCAAAACGCGACATGTGTGCTTATCGATGAAGATGATCAGGAGTATTTAGATGTCCGCCTTCGACCGGTTCTTACCGGAAAGGAAAGCTTTCTGCAAGTGCCAAAGATTGGAAGTTATGTTTTGGCAATCAGAATAGAAGATGATGACGACTGGATGATTATTGCTCAAGATGAAACGGAAAAATTTCTCTGGGTAACACCAACGGCAAAAGTAGAAGTCTCTGAAAAAATATTGATCGAAGCCAATAACCAGAATTTGCTCGATTTAATGGAAAGGCTTTTTACGGTTTTAGAAAAAGGTTACACCACCAACAATGGTCCGACAATCAGCTTGATATTAAAGACCCAATTTGAAGATATTAAAAATGATTTTAAACAGCTTTTAAAATGAGTTTAGATATAGCGGAAGACTTATTCATTACGGAACTCTTGGAAATCTGGGAAACCGAAGCTGAGGAAAAAGAAAGCGCGGAACAATCTCGACAGAGAATCGCCAAAAAAATGGCGGCCGCAATTAAAAAATTTATAAAATCTGGAGTAGTAACAACGACTGGAACCGCTGCTACACAGACCGGAAACATGACCTAATATGATGAATGATTTTCTTTTCGATGATAGTAATGCTCCACTTGTTAACGACGGAGATTTTGTGGTAAGTGAATCAACTTATCAGCATCAGAAACATCTCCTGATGGCAGAGAAAGGCGACTATAAACAATATCCGACCGCTGGCGTTGCAAGTAAAAATTATGTTGAAAGAGAAAGTCCAGATGAGTACGCAAGGGCAATAAGACAGGAATTTGTAGCAGATGGAATGAAAGTCCACACGCTTGCTATTTCCCCAAATTTAGAATTAAGCATCAATGCTGAATATAATTAACATAGAATGAATCAAATTTTTATCGAAAACCTCGGTGTACTCCTGGCAACTTTAGCGACTGGCTTTGGCGGTTGGTTTTTTGGAAGGAAAAAAGCACAGGCGGATGCGGAAACCTCCCAGATCGAAAACGCCGAAAAACTTCTTAATTATTACAAATCCCTTGTAGATGACTTAGGAACCCGGCTTGAACATGCCATTAAAAAATTCAATGAAGCCGAACAAACCATCAGGGAACTTGAGGAGCGCATCGATGCTCTCACCGACGAACTGAGAAAATACAAGCAGTTGAACGGAAAAATAAACTAATGCAAATCACAGTCCTACATAACCAATCCCTGTTCGATGTCGCTATTCAGCACACCGGAAACGTGATGAACGCCTTCAAGATTGCACAAGCCAATGCGATAAGCATTACGGCGGTGTTGGCTTCCGGTTCTGTACTGAGCATCCCTGAAGATGTAGAGATTAACCGGGATGTGAAGACCTATTACGCGGCCAAAAACATACAGCCGGCAACCGCTTGGAGCGGTGAAGCTTCAGACGGTGAACAGGAACTGGAGGGCATTGGATATTGGATCATCGACAAAAATTTTAAAGTAAGCTAAACATGGCAAGAACGATAGATGCGATTTACGCAGACATACTCGCAAAAAAAGAAGCTGATCCTAATTTAGCAGTTTTTAGTTCAAGCTCTAAAACTGCAAATTGGCGGTTATGGCTGTATGTTACCGCGTACGCAATTTGGGTACTGGAGACTTTCTTCGATGCGCATAAGGTTGAAGTGAATTCAATTCTTTCTGAACAGAAGCCACACACAAAACGGTGGTACCGTCGCAAAGCTTTAGACTTTCAGTACGGATTTGATCTGTACCCAGATTCAGATAAATTTATTAACGATGGTTTTACCGAAGAGCAGATCGAGGCTTCAAAAATCATTAAGTACGCCGCGGTAACGGAAGCAACCTTTGAAAGCCGTCTGATCATTAAAGTAGCAACCGAAAACGCAAGTGGTGATCTGGAGCCTTTGGCTCCTGAACAGTATGCAGCCTTGCTGGTTTATTTTGAAGATTATGTAAGGGATGCAGGCGTAAGAATTACGATCATCAATTACCTTCCGGATGTGCTTCAGCTTCGTTTGAAAATCTACTACAATCCACTGTTGTTGACAGCTGATGGAGTTTCAATCACAAGCGGCCGTAAACCTGTAGAAGATTCTTTGAAGGCTTTTATGAAGGAATTACCTTTTGATGGCGAACTGATACTTACCTCGCTAATTGATAAACTACAGACCACGGATGGCGTGATGATCCCGCACTTGGTGAACGCAGCCTCTAAATGGATTGATGCTACCGGAACATCCTACGGAACCTTTGAGAATATTTCGGTAAAACGGATTCCGGTATCGGGATATTTTGAAATAGAGAATTACGATTTCATCGAATATATAGCGAATTAATATGTGGTTTATTATTAACTGGAACCGGTTCGGACCATTGCTCACCCCAACCTTTTTAAGGAGTGATCTAATGAATGCATGGATTACGCTGCTGCTCTCACCGGTTGCAGATGTGCACTATTGGTGGCTTCAGTATCGCCGCGACAATATTTACAACCTTGCTCATAATTCGCAGATATGCTATTTAAGAGCAGCCTTGAATGACAGGTTTGATAACCAGTTGCGCCGGATCAGAATCGATGAAGGTAACGCCTTTAAAAGGCAGTACATCTACACAGATGCCGAACAGAAACCAAAGTTCCTGGGAACAATGTATTTGTACGATGATTCGGATTATTCCGACACCGGTGTAGATTTTATCGTAGTGGTTCCGGCTGACCTTGTGTTCAGTATTTATGAAATGAAATCATTGGTTGACTTTTATCGGTTGGCCAGCAAACGTTATAAAATAATTAAAGAGTAATGAATAAAATCGACTATAATCAATCGGGCGGTTTCCCACTGAGCACACAGGTTTTGGATGCTGCACAGGAAGCGTATAAAAACTTCAACGCCTTTGGAAACTTTGCCGGTGATCTGGCAATTATTACCGGGTGCCAGGATTCAACAGGCGGTACGGTTACCGATGGTTTTGTTGCTATTTACGGTGAGTTAATTCCTTTTGTAGGTACAACCAAAACCGCCAATGTGGTAATTGTTGAAACTGGTGATCAAAGGGGTTTTGAGGATGGTTCTGTTAAAAGTGTGATCTACTCGCGATATGCCACTTTTGGGGAAGGTCCTGTTACCTATCCTTGGGCGGATTTCCGTAGACCAATGACCTTATTTGCATTGGAAGATCGTTTGCTACAGCTTGAAAAAGCGGTACCGGTAGGTTTAGTTGCAATCTGGGACAGGCCAGAGGATGAAATCCCGACGGGCTGGGTTGAGCATACTGATCTGGCAGGCCGTACGGCTGTAGGGCATCAAACAGGAGACGTGAACTTTGGAGCACTCGGTGGAAACCTTGGTGCCGCTCAGGTCACGATAGAAACCGGCAATTTACCGCCGCTTTCTGTTAATATTCCCATTGCGCCAAATGGTGATAATCCGGGCGATAATATGTATGGTCGCGCGGGTGTGGCAACAAACCGCAGCTTTACTGTGAAAGCCGGTCCAGCAACACCGATGAGCAACGTCCAACCGTCCCGAATTGTAAAATTCATCCGTTTCGTAGGATTTAATTAAGAAAGATGCCTGTAGTAAATACAAATACAATCAAAGAGTGGTTTCGTACGCTCAAAAAACCGACCGAGGATCAGTTCCACACGTGGCTGGATTCTTTCCGGCACAAGTGGGAAAAGGTTCCGCTTGATGATGTGGAGGGTTTAACCGCAACGCTTCAGAAAAAAGCCGATTTGGTTGACGGTGTGATTATGGAATCTCAGCTGCCTTTCAGCGTAAAGTCCAGTGAGATAATTTCTTTGGGCGACGTCACCGTTACAGGCGGCACTGTAAATCTGGCCGTGCACAGCTCGGGCGTAAACAAGGTTCGCGTGAATGGGGCAATTGTGCAAAGAACGTTCCCGAATACTTTTCCTTTTACACCGCTTTCTTTTGGCTCTGTAAAAGTGCTTCGCGGATATGCGATCAATAACGCCGCGCCATTCTATATGGTTGAAGGCGAAGAGCTGGATGAATACGAAGAGCCAGAAATACCCGAAGGTGCTTTGGAAATCTTTAAAATTACGCTTAACCCCTTCGGAAGTTCTGTTGATGAAACGGTGGTTGGCTTCCGCGAGAAAGCAATAGACAACTGGAATGGCGTTTATGTTCATTCAGGGGACACGGTACTTATTATCTCAAATTACGGACTTCGGTATAGCCTTTTTGGGAATACCGGTATAAGGATAGGTGGGTTTTATAATTACAGAACTGAGCCGTTGTACAATGGAATCCCGCTTTCGATTAAAAACGATACAGGTGATGATATTGAGTTTTTTAATTTGGCAGATACTTCGCCAAACTTCATTCCGATTAATCCCGCAGATTTACCTTTTTCGATAAAAGATGGTGAAACCGCCAACTTTGCATGGAATCCGGCTAACGGATATGAAATTATAAAGACAGGCACAACTCCTGATTTATCAGGCTATGCAACCACGGAAGATCTTGGTTTAAAACTCGACAAACCCACAGCACCCAACAACGTACCTACACGAGTAGTAAATGCAGATAGCAGCACCTCTGATAAAGGAGAGTTTCAGTTATCTGAACAGATTGAAATTGGAACATCTCAACCTGCGCAGGCATCTTGGCGAGGTAAAGAAGTTTGGGTTACTGCAAGTTGTACTTTGACCATACCTGACCCATCTACCTTGCCCCCATTTTGGTCTATTGATGTTTATGTTGTAGCAGGTACTTTAACCCACGCAATTACAAGTCCTGCAACATGGATTGGTACAGCACCTTCAAATGCACCTACAGATTCTTTTTATAGAATTGTAAGACGTGGAAACACTAACTTTTTTAAAGTTTTAGGGTTATGAGAAGGTCAATTTTTTCTCGTGCTAAAATAGAATTAGTTTCTATGCCTTTTATTAATACTATAAGAGCATATTTTAGAATTTCTACACGTTCTAATGATATTGTTGTTAATAAAGGCGATGGTAGTTCTGATATACCCATTTCAATCTTAAAAAACATTGATTTCACCACTACATTAAATAATATATTTATAGACCAGACTTATGCAAGTTCCTTTACGGGGAATATGCTGCTAAAATTGTTAGGTGGTAAAAAAGATGTGTATTCACTCCACTTAACTACACAATCTAACGGAAATTTTAACATTTTAGATTTTGGTACTTTTATGAGCCAATTTCCTAATTTATATAGCTTCAGATATGGTTTTTTAAATAATTTTACAAATATTATAAAAGGAAATCTTGCGATATTTCCAGATTCAGTGCAGCGCGTTTCAATTGAAGATAATGGAGTTAAAAATAATCTAACAGATGTTGTTTTAGACCTTTCAGGATTCAGTTCAACATCGAATTTAAAACACTTTGAACATAACTCTAATAATACATCCCAAATAATAAAATTAAAAACTATTGGAGACGCTGCTAAAATACCAGCTCCATGTGCATATTTCGCTTTTAATTCTCAAGCTGGACTACAAGCAGCAACTGGCTCTGCAATTTCTTATTCTGGCGGTAAAATATGGGCAAGTGTATTCGATACTTTTCGTATTCCATTAGATTTAAAAGTTAATGAGAATACAGCTTTACTTGCTGATATGAGTAATTCAATAGTTTCAGCAACTGGAGGAAAATTAGTTAAAAATACAGGATGGAGAAATTACGAATCTGATTCTTATGTGAGTTATCTGAATAGTTTAGGAATTACGGTAGATATTACACGGATTAATTCAGATACAAAATTAAACATGAGATATATACGCTCATGGAGTAATGGAAACAGTAGTAATAGTTTAAATATTTGGAGTGAAATACAAGCTTTGAGAGACTCACCAAGGGATAATGTTGCTTTAGGGAAAAACACTGCGATTTACAATAGCGGTCATATTTTAGTAGCTAACACTACCTTGGTGACTGATGGTAATTTTAGTAATTATTACAGTATAGGTGCAGGGTTATTTTATGCGAAAATAGATTTAGGCGCAGTTTATCCAATTAGGCAGCTTATTCATAAGTATTATTTCGAATCTAACAGATATACTTTAGGAAGCAAAATAGAAGTTTCTGAAGATGGTGTCACATGGACTGTAATTTACGATTCAGCGGTAAGTGGAACATACTTAGAAAACTCGAATGGAACAAAATTTATAAATACATTTTAAAATGGCAAAACTAATTACAAAAAAAGAAACTTTATACCGTACCCGTTCACCACGTTACGCAAAAATAATGCTCGAAATGAAAGTAGGAGATCAGCAAGGTGATTCTTTCCCAATACTTGTCACAGACTATATTGTTACAGAAACACAGAATGAAGATGAAACGGTATCGCACAGTTTCACGCATTTAGAAAGTGACACCAAGATGATTCCTGTGGCAATGATTAACCAACTTTATGAAGCCGTGGCAAGTCAGATTCCGGCAGGAACTCCATTCAGTGAGAAGCAGGTCTTAGAAAGGGAACTGGCGTTTCTCTATTATGTATCGCAGGTAGACAGAAACCCAAATAACGAGAATCGCTGCATCTATTCTTTAGAGCCGGAAGATTTTGAGATTTTTAGGGGATGAAGAAAATAACAGGATTTGCGCTGCTGATCATCGCGACCGGGTTAATCATTCCTCTTACTGTTGTTAATCGGCATTATGTTGATGAGAAATACGGTGACACAGATGGTTATTTCAGAGATACCGCCTATAATATAGATGTTTGGGCAAACCGCGAATTTCGCGCCACATGGAACGCCTTACTGCGAACTGAAGGCGGTTACGCTTTTGGCCGTGAAGGGGAAACAATTTCCAGCGCACTGGGTAAAAATGAGCGCGACGGTACGCTTACAGAAAAAGGCAAACAACTGGTAAAACTGCTGAACGCACTAGATAAAGATCATTGCCGGAAGGCGATCGTAGAATACTAAGTTCCCAGGAGGCGGGAAATAAAAAACGTCCTCCAAAATTAAAAACTTCCTACAGTAATTTAATTAGCAACAAAGCCAGCCATGGAGGACGCAAGTCTTCTTTGGTTGGCTTTGTTGTTTTACTGTAGGACTGCAAATGTATTAAAATATTAACTTAAATTATAATTTATGAAGTACAATTATGTACAGGCGCCCTTGCCTTTTCAGGGGCAAAAGAGAAAGTTTCAAAAAGAATTTAAAGAGGCTTTAAATGGTTTTTCATCCACAGCAACCTACGTGGATTTATTTGGTGGTTCCGGGTTCTTGAGCCACACGGTTAAGCAACATTACCCGGAAGCCAATGTAGTGTATAACGATTTTGACGGCTATTCCTTCCGGCTTGAGAACACCGAAAGAACAAACGCTGTTCTGCATGATTTCAGGGAGATTTTAAAGGATGTCGGCGATTCGCAACGCGTAACCGGCGCTTACCGTGATCAGATCATCGAACGCGTAAAACAGGAGCCGGGTTACGTGGATTATATCACGTTATCAAGTTCAATCCTCTTCAGTATGAATTACGCAACCAACCTTCAGGAACTGGAGAAACAAACGCTTTACAACAACGTACGGCAATCGGATTATAAGTCTGATGGCTATCTGGAAGGCGTACACCGTGTAAAAAAGGATTACCGCGACCTGTTTGCAGAATACCGCAATACGGCCAACGTAGTGTATCTTTTAGACCCTCCTTATCTGTCTACGGATGTTTCCAGCTACAATAAGAAAGATTACTGGAAGTTGGCGGATTATCTGAATGTATTGAAGTGCATCGAGGACACGTCTTACTTCTATTTCACCTCTAACAAATCACAGATCATCGAACTCTGCGAGTGGATGGAACTGAACGGCTATTGCCGCAATCCGTTCGGCGATGCAACCACCATCATAAAAGGAACGCAGCTGAATAAAAACAGCCGATATAATGACATCATGATTTATAAGCAGAATGACTAATATTGATTGTTTATAAGGTGAATAGCCTGTAAATTAAACCTCCTTTAAAGTTCATTTAAAATGTGATTAAATACATTTAAAAAGCCTCTCAGATGAGAGGCTTTTGCTTTGTTTTTGTGAAAAAATTGGACAATCTGTTTTCTTTTTTTTGACAATTTGTTTTGGCGTTTATACTGAGCTCTTTTCTTTGCGGCGGCTTTGTCGCCGCAAAGAAAAAGCGAGTAGTGAAAGCCGGAAATGTGCGCCCAAACTACTGTTGATGAAAATGCTTTGGAAATGCTTCCTCCGGTTTCTGTCTTAAAACATTGAGTAAAACCCAGGATTTAAGGAAGCCGTAACCGTAGGAAAACATCTGTATATACGTGGAAATGATGGCAAATGAGGCTATGCTGATATTTTTGGTTTTGTACAGCGCATGGAAAAACACGAGAACGGTGTATAAGCCGTACATCGCCAGAATAAATCCTTTTTGAAACAGGAAATATTCAATAAATCCTAAAATATAGCCGATGAGAAACAATGACGGAAATGCGAACGAAATTTTCACATATTTTGGATGTCTCTGGTTAAGGATTGGCCGTGCACAACCGAACTGATAGACCTGTTTGGAGAATTTACCAAAATCGACTCTCCGTTTGTGGTAAACTCCAATATCGTCAAAAAAAGCAGTGCTGAAGCCGTTTTCCCAAAGGGTCATGGACAGATCCGGATCTTCACCGATTCTCATTTCCGAAAAACCGCCGACTTTTTCGAATGCGGATTTGCGGACGCCCATATTGAAACTCCGCGGCTGAAATTTGGTCACCGCTTTTTTGCTGCCCCGGATTCCGCCTGTGGTGAAAACCGACGTCATGGAATAGGAAATCGCTTTCTGCATCAGATTGAAACCTTTGTGCGCTTTATCGGCACCTCCAAAAGCGTCGCAAGGAATCTTAGCGATGTCTTTTTTGATATTTCCGATATAATCTTTCTCGACAATCACATCGGAATCTACGAAAACGAGCCATTCATTCTTCGCTCTTCTTGCTCCGTAATTTCTTGATAAACCCGGACCGGAATTGTCTTTACGGAAAAACTGAATGGTTAAGCTTTCGGCAAAAAGTTCGGTGGTTGGTCGTAAATCTATCAGAGAGCCATCGTCAACAATAATGACTTCAAAATCTTTGTCGGTTTGATGGGACAATGAATTGAGCAACTCGAAAAGTTCATCTTTACGGTTGTAGATGGCGATGATGATGGAAATGCTATACAATGTTATTTTTTGAAATGTTTAGTGGCGTCATCTTCCTTTTTATTCGGAAAAAGATTAAATAAATTGAGAATCATATCTAAAATATCCCAAAACATAAATTTACTTTTAGACTTTTTTACCGTTGGATTATTTATTCTCTAATTTGTGAATTTTCTTTGTTCCTTCATACATTTCGAACTGTAGGAATCTGCATTCCAGCTTTCCGTTGAAAAGCTTAATTCTGCGGGAAGGTCTTAATCCAACTTTCTTCGCAGCATCAAGATCTGAAGATATAAACCAAGCTAAGGTATTTGGATAATTCTTTTTGAAAGTATCCCCAATTTTCTTATAAAACTCATCATCCTGAATTTCAATTCTCTCGTCATAAGGCGGATTGAAAACCATCATCAACGGGAATAATTCTTTTTTAGATTCGAAGAAATCCTGTCTTTTCACTTCAATCACGTCTTCCATTTCGGCAGCTTCGATATTGAGATGTGCAGCGTTCAACATTTGGGAATCCAAATCGTAACCAACAATTTTTCCGGTGAATTCTTTGACACGGTTAATTCTTACTTCTTTTATTTTCTGGAACAGTTCTGCATCATAATTTTTCCAGTTCTGAAAACCGAATTTCTTTCTGAAAATCTGCGCCGGCAAATCCATTGCAATCATCGCTGCTTCAATCAGCAAAGTTCCGGAACCGCACATGGGATCCAAAAAATTTCCTTTTCCATCCCAACCTGCAAGCTGCAGCATTCCGCTTGCCAACACTTCATTGATCGGTGCTTCCCCCTGTTCTTTCCGGTACCCTCTTTTAAAAAGCGGATCTCCACCGGAATCCAGTGAAATGGTTACCAATTCGCGGTCGATATGAAGGTGGAATTTAATATCCGGCTCTCTTGCATCCACATCCGGTCTTTTTCTGTATTTGAATTTGAAAAAATCAACAATAGCATCTTTCATTTTCAAAGACATGAACTGGGAATGTTTGAATCTTTCGGAATAAACAGTGGCATCGATCGCAAAAGTCTGGTCAACAGTCATGTATTCGTCCCAAGGAAAAGCAAAAAGTTTATCATAAAAACGGCTTTCATCCCACGCTTTAAAAGTAAGCAACGGAATTAAAATTTTCACCGCCGTTCTCGCTGAATAGTTCACTTTATAAAGAAACCCGAGGTCGCCTTCGCAGTTTACCGCACGGTTTTTTATTTCAACATTTGCGCCGCCCAGTTTTTTAACTTCTTCGGCCAAAACCTCTTCGAGTCCGAAAAAAGTTTTGATTTGTATTTGTAAATTGTTTACGTCCATAATTATTTTTAAACCGCAAAAGATACCAAAGTATATAATTAATAATGTTTTTGATCGAAAGGAATTTTTATTCCCGTTTGATATTTTGAAAAGCTAAATATTTTTAGACTTTGTGGTTTAAGAAATGCAAATTTAGTTATTTTTGCACAATGGCATGGTTTGAAACTTGGTTTGATACTCCTTATTATCATATTCTTTACAAAGACAGGGATTTTTTAGAAGCAGAGAATTTTATTTCGCTGCTGATCAGTGATTTGCAAATTCCTAAAAACTCGACAATTATTGATTTGGCCTGCGGAAAAGGGAGACACTCCGTTTTTCTTCATCAGTTGGGTTACAATGTTTTGGGCCTGGATTTGTCCAAAGAAAGCATTTCTCAGAATAAAAAGTTCGAAACAGATGGTTCAGCAGAACATTTCCTGAAATTTGGAGTTCACGATATGCGGGATGAAATTTATCCTGACGTTTCACCGGAAAAAGTGGATGCAGTTTTCAATCTTTTTACGAGTTTCGGATATTTTGAAGATGAAATCGAGGACAAGAAAATTTTCAAATCGGTGACGAATGCTTTGAAAGAAAACGGTTATTTCGTTTTGGATTTCCTGAATGAGAAATGGGTCAAAAACACTTTAGTTCCCCAAGCGGTCAATACAAAAGAAGGGATCGATTTTCATATCACCAAAAGAATTGAAAACCAACACGTCATCAAAGATATCAATTTTACTGATCAGGGAAAAGATTTTCATTTTTTTGAAAAAGTAAAACTTCATACCCTTGAAGAGATCGGAAAATATGCAGAAGAATCCGGATTTGAAAGGGTGAAAATTTATGGTGACTATAACCTGGGCGAATACGACCGTGAAGCTTCACCGAGATGCATTAATGTTTTCAGGAAAAAAAGATAAAAAGCATGATCATACTTTTATTGATTTTAAGTGTTTTAGCCGGAGTTTTTCTTGGGAAATTTTTCGGGGAGAAACAGAAATTTGCTAAAAACCTGTTGATTTTAAGTGCCGGATTTCTGATCACCATCTGCCTGAATGATGTTTTCCCGGAAGTATATTCGTCAGACAATCATAATATTGGAATCTTCGTTATTGCCGGGGTTTTGCTGCAAATGCTGCTCGAAAATCTCACCAAAGGCTTTGAACACGGACACTTTCATCATCATCACGAAGAAAAAAACATTCTTCCTATTGCTTTGATGATCGGGATGTTCATCCACGCTTTTCTGGAAGGGATTCCGTTGGCGAATGAGAAAAATATTTTTGATCCCTATTTAATGGGAATTCTTTTCCATAACCTTCCTATTTCTTTTGTTTTGGGAGCGTTTCTTATTCAGAAAAACAAATTCACCACTTCGTCATGGCTGGTTATCGCTTTTTTTGCCATTGCTTCTCCTTTGGGACTGCTTTTGGGGAATTATTTCAATCCTGATTTTAAGGTGTATTTCTTAGCTCTGGTAGGCGGAATCTTCCTTCATATTTCTTCAGTGATTATTTTCGAAAGCAATAAAAACCACAATATAGACTGGACTAAGATTTTGATGGTCATTTGCGGTATTGCGCTGGCTTTACTAAGCCATTTATCCCATCACCATTAAACAAAAAAGACTCCGGATTGCTCCGGAGTCCCCATCATTATTTCACTTAATTCTGGAAATTAAAACTTCCAGCCTAATGTGATATAGAAATTATCTCTCTTGTTTTTGACATTGGATACCACTGACGCGTCAGATTCCACAATGTACTGGTTGGAAAAATAGCCTGTATTATTGGCTGCTGAACCCTGAAGAAACGGGCTGCTGTATTCCGAACTTACGTTTTGGTAAGCCGCATCGATAAAGAATGATTTGAAATCATAACCAATCCCGCCAGCAATGGTATTTCTTTTTCCTAAAATTAAATTGTCATACGCTGTATTTCCCGAAACGGTCTGAATTGACATTGAATCAAACGGACTTGCCGCAAATCCATACCCTCCTCTTAATCTGAAATCGTTCAAGCGGTATTCTGCACCGACTTTAATTTCTGACAGATTGTTGGAGTGGTCTGAAAAGAACTGGTTCAGTTCTGTTTCTGCATCTCCATACACTTTATATTTCGGTTTTGTAAGCCCCAGTGAATAATCCACATTGATTGCAAAATTTTTGCTGGCTACATAGGCCGCACTTAGAGTGGCTTTCAATGGCGTGGAAAGTTTACGGTCTTCGGTATACGTTCCGTCCACCGGATTTTCGTATTCGCTGTAAATTCTTGCAATACTCCACCAGGTTGGTGTTTCCAGGGAAGCACCCAGTCTGAACTGTGGATTTATTTTACCGATAATACCCACTGACGCAGAAAAGCCATTGGCAGATTCTGAAAATGGAGTATACTGTTTGTTGTAAACATCCTGTACGTTCGCATTGTTGATGAACGCCGCGGAATCATACTGATCCAATACAGAATTATGAAAATTCAGTCCGGCACCCAAATATATTCTGTTGTCATAATTCCCGCCGACACCAATGCTCATCTTTGAACGGTTTCCGTAACGGTTATAGGCGTGACCTGCAAAAGACAGTTCGTCAACCAGCGCATTATTTGTATCTCTGATTTCGTACACCAAAGCATTGTTATCCGGTGTTTCCGAATAATCTTCCAGAGACTGGCTGGAATAATTCACTGCAACATTTACAAATTTCCACGGAGAAGAATCGATCTGAAAAACCGCTGTTCCTCCCACATTTCCCAAATCGGTATTATTTACTTTGTAATCTAACGATTTACCGGCATAGGAAGTGGTGTTTTTATTGCTTTCAATCCCTAAAGTTCCGGAAATTTCGCTTGCAATACTTACAGCAATACCCGCAGGGTTCGAATTAAGAACAGAAAAATCTCCTCCTAACGCTCCCATTGAGTCTGCCATCGAATTATACTTCGAAGTACCGTTTAAGGATGAATTAGAATATACCTCTGCCGTATTCCTAAGAGTTGAGATATCCTGGGCATTTGCAAAATATGCAGCAGAAATGCTCAGGATCATTAAAGACTTTTTAATCATTTTATCAATATACACTATTAAATATTATCTTCTGAAACCTCCTGACGACCTTGTAGATCCCGAATTTGAATTTGAAGAACCACTGTTATATCCGCCGCTGTTACCTGATCTGAACCCTCCGCCATCATAAGACCTTGTCGGCTGATTATAGCTTGGCGTACTTTGTCTCGGAGCATTGTTCTCTCTCAGACTGCTGTTCTGTCTCGGAGTGGTATTAGGCTGCGGATTTGTTCTGAATCTTGGCTGACTGTTATTATTATTCGGCTGGTTAAATCTCGGATTATTATTCATCTGAGGATTGTTCGTATTCATCCTTGGAGAATCGTTCCTGAAACCTGAATTGGAAGTATTATTCTGTCTCAGGTTTGAGTTTGACATTCTTGTTGAACTTCTGAAAGCACCGTCGGCACCACTCCTTTTATTAGTGAAACCTCCGCCGTAACTGTTATAGCCGTTTCCGTAAGGAGAATAATATCCATAAGGATTGTAGCCATAATACGGGTTGTACCCGTAGTAAGGGTTATAACCATAATAAGGATTATAACCGTAGTAAGGATTATAGTAACCATACCAAGGATTATATCCTAATCCCCATGGGCTGTAATAACCTCCGTAACCCCACGGAAAACCCCAGCCATAACTCATTCCGAAACCAAATCCGGAATAAAAGCCGAAAGGATAGTCCCAGGAATCATTATAATAGGTGTCAGTTCCTGTATAATTGCCCCAATCAGAACCTCCGTTATCATTCTTGTCATTCCACTTTTCATTTCGGTTATCCGAATTAAGATATTTGTTCTGATTATCATTGGCCTGATAGTCATAGTACTCACCCACTCTGTTTCCGCTGTTCATTACGGTTCCCTCAGGTAAGGTATCCTTATTCGGATCATAATAAACGCCGTCTGTCTCACTGTAGCCACCCATCTGAGTACCGCAGGACATCAAAATTAAACCACCTGAAAGCGCTAAAACTGTTTTAGATTTCAGCAATTCAAGTAAATTTTTATAAGTAATTTTTTTCATGATAAGGTGAAAAGTTTTAATTTGATTTATATTTGCACTTTGTACCAAAATTATACCAACTTCAGGGTATAAATTTGCGTAAAAATACGCTTTTCAAATTAGATAAGCATATCCTCTAAAAGTTAAATCTAAAGATAATAAAATAATGGCAAAACTTACTTCCAGAGCCGAAGACTACAGCAAATGGTATAATGAATTAGTGGTAAAAGCTGATTTGGCAGAAAATTCCGGAGTTCGTGGCTGTATGGTGATCAAACCTTACGGCTATGCAATATGGGAAAAAATGCGGGATCAGATGGATAAAAGATTCAAGGAAACAGGTCACGAAAACGCATATTTCCCGATTTTCATCCCCAAAAGTTTATTTGAAGCGGAAGAAAAAAATGCAGAAGGTTTTGCTAAAGAATGTGCAGTGGTAACCCACTACCGGTTAAAAACCGATCCTGATAACCCTAAAAAACTCATCGTTGACCCTGAAGCGAAACTGGAAGAAGAATTAATTGTCCGGCCAACTTCGGAAGCAATCATCTGGAATACTTATAAAAACTGGATTCAGTCTTACCGTGATCTGCCGATTTTAATTAATCAGTGGGCCAATGTTGTGCGTTGGGAAATGAGAACCCGTCTGTTTTTAAGAACAGCAGAATTTCTTTGGCAGGAAGGTCATACCGCACATGCTACAAAGGAAGAAGCGGTAGAGGAAACCGAAAAGATGCTTGATGTTTATGCTGATTTTGCCGAAAACTTTATGGCAATGCCGGTCATCAGAGGAATTAAAACAGAATCTGAAAGATTTGCAGGCGCTGATGAAACGTACTGTATCGAAGCCTTAATGCAGGACGGAAAAGCACTTCAGGCCGGAACTTCTCACTTTTTAGGGCAGAATTTCGGTAAAGCATTCGATGTAAAATTCACCAACAGAGAAGGAAAAATACAACACGCATGGGGAACATCATGGGGAACTTCTACCCGATTGATGGGCGCCTTAATTATGACCCATTCCGACGATTTTGGTTTGGTTCTGCCTCCAACTTTAGCACCGATTCAGGTAGTTATTGTTCCTATTTTTAAAGGTGAAGAACAGTTACAGCAATTGGATGAAGTCGCGTTCGATATTCAGGCGAAATTAAAAGCAAAAGGAATTTCTGTAAAATATGATAACAGGACCGAAAACAAACCGGGCTGGAAATTTGCCGAATACGAATTAAAAGGAGTTCCGATTAGAATTGCTCTCGGCGCGAGAGACTTAGAAAATAAAACAGTAGAAATCGCAAGAAGAGACAATCTGACAAAGGAAACACAACCGATTGAAAATCTTGATGTTTATATCGAAGAGTTACTGAAAACCATTCAGGAGGATATTTATAAAAAGGCTTTAAACTACCGTGAGACCCACATTACCAAAGTGGAGACCTACGATGAGTTTAAAAAAGTACTGGACGAAAAAGGCGGCTTTATTTCTGCCCACTGGGACGGAACTCCCGAAGAGGAAGAGCAGATTAAAAACGAAACCAAAGCAACGATCCGCTGCATTCCTTTGGACAATAAGCTGGAAGACGGCATTTCCCTTATTTCCGGAAAACCATCAAAACAGAGAGTTATTTTCGCGAAATCATATTAAAGACAATATATAATGAATTAAACGTAATAGAATGTTAATCTTATTATAAATTATGCATTTTCAACATCAAATGGATTGAAATTTGCATAACTTTATTAAGTTAAATTTTAAAATAAACTATTATGTCATTAAATGTTATCGATCTTATCAAGGGACAATTAGGTCCTGCATTAGTTTCTCAGGCAGCTTCCCAATTAGGGGAAAGTGAATCAGGTATTTCTAAAGCAATAAGCGGTTTACTGCCTGCTGTTGTGGGAGGATTGGCAAATCATGCTGACAACCCGGGTGTTTTAGACTCTATTACTGGAGCCTCGTCCAGCGGATTACTTGGAAATTTACTGGGAGGTTCTTCCGGTAATTCTGTGATATCTACTGTTCTATCTTCGATTTTTGGGGATAAAATTAGCGGATTGGTTAATGCGATTTCAGGTTATGCAGGAATTAGCAACTCTTCATCAAATTCATTGCTGAATATGGTGACAGGTGCTTCCGTAGGTTCTTTAGGAAAATACGCTGCAGACAATAATTTAGGAGCTTCAGGATTATCCGGGCTTTTAAGAGACCAGAAAGGTATTGTTGCGTCATTGCTTCCTGCCGGGCTTTCACTAGCCTCTTTAGGTTTAGGACATTGGGGCGGTGCTGATACTCCTCTTGAAACAGAAAAAGTTACGGTAACATCATACGATCAGCCTAAAGTGGAAGTTAACAGAGGAGGAAATACCCATATGAATCCTGAGAGAACTGATGACAAAGACGCCGGATCGATCTGGAAATGGTTACTTCCGCTCTTACTTCTTGCCCTTGCAGCATGGTTTCTGTGGAAACAGTGTAACAAGCCGGCAACTGAAACCACAACCATTACAGATTCTACTGCGGTAGTCTCAGATTCCACTGCTATGGCAATGCCTGCAGATTCTGCTATGGTCACCGCTCCGAAAACAGATGAAAACATTGATCTGAACGGTGTTGCTTTAAAAGGATACAAAGGCGGAATGGAAGATTCAATGATCTCTTTCCTGAAAGCCGGCGGCTATAAAAACGCTTCGGATGATGCTGCATTAAAAGATGCGTGGTACACCTTTGATAAAGTAAACTTTAAAATGGGATCCTCAACAGAACTTGAAGCCGGTTCTCAAACTCAGCTGGACAATCTGGTGGCTATCTTGAAAGCTTATCCTGAAGCTAAAATTAAAGTTGGCGGTTATACCGATAAAGTAGGTGATGAAGCTGCTAATGTAAAACTTTCTACAGCCAGAGCCAATTTCATCAAAGCCGCTTTAGCTAAAGCCGGAGTTGGTGCACAGGTTTTGGGAGCTGAAGGTTACGGAAGCAAATTCGCTACAGTTGCCGCTACTGCATCTGATGCTGAAAGAGCAATCGACAGAAAAATGGCGGTGAGATTTGCAAAATAACCTCATCAACGGATCAATACAATCCCGGCAGTTTGTCGGGATTTTTTATTAATTATTGTCTCAGATAAATTTCCTTAATTTCGTGCAAAATTTTTAAATGAACATTCTTTTACTCGAAGACGACCTCATCCTTTCCGCAGAACTTACCAAATTTCTGGAGAACAACAGGTTCTCGGTAAAAAAAGTATATGACGGGGAATCTTTTATCACGGAATTAAAACAGAATGAGCATTACGATCTTTATTTGCTCGATATCAATGTTCCTAAAATTTCTGGTCTCGAGGTTTGTGAAAAAATCCGTGAGGAAGATCAAAATACTCCTATTATTATCATTTCTGCCAATGGTGATATTTCTGATAAAAAGAATGCATTCAGCCGTTTGGCAGATGATTTTTTGGTTAAACCTTTTCAGTTTGAAGAACTTCTGATGAGGATCAGTTCATTATTAAGGCGCAACAGCAATAACAACCCCGCTGCTGATGAAATTATAAGTATAGCAGACCTTATCATTAATAAAACGGAACAGAAAGTTTTCAGAAACGGCAATGAAATAAGTCTTACCGTTAAAGAATTTCAGCTGCTGGCATATTTGGCCGAAGCGCAGGGACGGACGGTTTCCAAACAGCAGATTACTGAACACGTCTGGGAGCATAATTTTAATACCAATACCAATACGGTAGAAGTATACATCAACTTTTTGAGAAAAAAAATAGATAAAGATTTTGCGGTAAAACTCATCCATACCCGTTCCGGTTTTGGGTATTATTTAAATCCTTCATAAATGTCTTTAAAAAGAAAAATCGCCTTCAATCTCAGCATTGCTTTTTCACTGCTTTTTGGTATTGCGCTGGTCATCATATACATCGCTTTTAAAGACTTCAGAAGAGATGAATTCAAAGAAAGATTTAAGCAGAGGCTGGAGTTTACCTCTCATTTTATTTCGAAATCCAGTAATTTCGAAAAGGAAGCACCTGTCTTTTTCAGTGAAAATTCAGACAACATTCTTCTTAACGAGTCTATTTTAATTTTTAATGCTGATAAAAAACTCATTTACAGCACCTTAAAGGACACCATTATTAGCTGGGACGCGGATTTGCTGAATGATTTAGATCAAAAAAAAACAGTTTATCTGGAAAAATCGGAACCGGAGAAATATGCCGCCTTAAAAAACATCAACGGCAAAAATTATTACATTATCACCAGCGCAGTGGATACCACCGGCCAGTCCAAGCTTGCTTACCTTAAACTTTCACTCATCACCGCATACATAATCAGCACGCTGCTGATCGGTTTTTTCAGTTATTATTTTATGGGCCAGTTTCTTCGCCCTTTAGAAAATTTAAATAAGGAAGTGTCGGAAGTTACAGCGCATAAGCTAACGACTCAAATCCCGGTACAGGAGTCTAACGATGAAATTAATGTTCTGGCGAAATCTTTCAACCTGATGATTTCGAGGCTGAATGATGTCTTCCAGTCACAGAAAGATTTCACCGCCAGCGCCTCGCACGAAATAAGAACTCCAATTACCAGAATTGCCTTTCAGCTCGAGAATTTAATTGAACTGGAGCAGCATCCTCCTCAAATTTTATCATCTTTAAAACAGGTTCAGCAGGATGTGCATCAACTCTCTGATTTGATTAACTCGCTTTCGCTTCTTACCAGGTTCGATACAGAAAACATCCAGAATCTTTATGAAGAAGTCAGGATTGATGAGGTGATATTTGAAGCCTTTGCAACGGTAGAAAAAAGCCATCCTACCCTGAAAATGGATTTTCAGATTTCCGAAGAAACTTCTGAACATGGTCTTCTCGTTATTAAAGGCATCCCGTCCTTATTGCAGATTGTTTTCACCAATCTCTTCAAAAATGCTGCACTTTATTCCGAAGATACCAAAGCTGCTATTTTAATTATTGAAGCTACGGATGAACTTTCCATTGAAATGATGACGAAAGGTAAAACAATTTCGCCCCTTGAGCAGCAGAAATTATACGAAGCATTTATGCGCGGCAATAATTCACAGAATATTTCCGGATCCGGGCTGGGTCTGCGCATTGCCAAAAGAATTCTGGAATATCACGGCGCAGCAATAGCCTACTCTTCCCCATCAGAAAACATCAACAAATTCACCCTTACTTTCCCAAAATCATAATTTAATCTTTTTTTAAGGTTTCTTTAAGTTCATTTTAAGTTGAGCACCGCAATTTCGCATTTCTAAAAAACAACGAGAAATGAACAGAATTGCCGGGGTATTTGTTGCCCTTTCAACCCTATTGAGCGCCCAACGGCAAATGTCGGTAGCGGACTGCGAAACCGCTTTCCAGAAAAATAACCTTCATGTGCTTGCTGCTCAGTATAACATCGACATGGCCGATGCAGACATTCTGCAGGCAAGGATTTGGGAACTGCCTCAGGCTTCGCTGCAGTTTAATGCCTACAATCCCGAGGATCAGAAAGTTTTCGATGTAAAAAATGCGAAAAGTGCCGAAATAAGCCAGTTAATTTATATGGGAGGCAAAAAGAAAAACGAAATTGCCTTCGCCAAATCCAATAAGGAACTGGCGCAGCTGCAGTTCTCCCAGCTTTTAGTAAAGCTTAAAACCCAGCTTCGGGCTCAATATTACAACCTTTATTATGCCCAGCTTAAACTGGAAAGTACCCAAAAGCAGTTGGCTTATATGAATGATTTGCTGAAGGCTTATAAAACACAGTCGGTAAAAGGAAATGTTTCGCTGAAAGATGCGGTAAGGCTGCAGTCCATTGTAATTCAGCTAAGCAGTGATGAGAATACCATTCAAAACGATATCATCGGACTCAAACAAAACCTGAAAGTTTTAACAGGCACAAGTGATGATTTCGAAACGGAGGTTTCGGAGGAGGAAGCAAAGCAGATTCTTGAAGCACAACCCTTTGCCGATATGGATGATTTAAAAAGAAAAGCATTAGAAAACAATGCCGATTATCTTTATTTTCTGAAACTGACGGAAAACAGCAAATTGTACGCACAGTGGCAAAAATCCTTAAATACACCGGATCTCACTTTAGGCGCAGCCTGGGATCAAACCGGCGGAACTTTTAAAAATGAAATCAATTTAAAGGTCGGAATCCCTCTTCCACTTTGGAAAACCAACCGGGGAAATATTGAGAAAGCCAATTTCACCATCAGTCAGAATCAGAAAAATGCAGAATATCAAAAATTAAATCTGGAAACCATGGTGGAGTCCTCCTACCAAACATGGAAAAATCATTACAACCAGCTCTCGCAGATCAAAACCAGTGATCTGGATCATCTGGACCAGGTGTATAAAGGCATGCTCACCAACTTCAGACATGGTAACGTCAGTCTCCTGGAATTTACAGATTTCATGGAAAGCTACAGACAGACTGCCTTACAGATCTATGAAATGAAAAAACAGATCATCTTCTCCGCCGAACAGCTCAATCAATTAGTACAAACCAAAATCTATTATTAAATGAAAAATTATACCCTCTCTGTTTTACTTGCCTTTGTATTAATGTCCTGTTCCCAAAAACAGGAAACCAAAGAAACTACATCCAAAGGTTTTGAACTGAGTCAAACCATGATCAAATCCATTAAAACAGCAAAAGTCGAAAACCAGTACGTCGAAAACACCTACAGTTTCTACGGGAAAATCTCTGCCGATAAAAACAGCTATATCGACGTCTTTCCTTTGGTTGGGGGAAATGTGATGAGCGTAAATGTTGAATTGGGTGATTACGTCAAAAAAGGTCAGGTTTTGGCCACCATCAGGAGTACGGAATTGGCTGAAGTTCAGAAAGAAGTAAGTGATGCCCGGACAGACCTGGTCATTGCACAGAATAATTTGCGCGTAGCCAATGAAATGTACGAGGGGAAGCTGAATACCGAAAAAGACGTACGCGAAGCCAAAAGCCAACTGCAGAAAGCAATGGATCAGATGCAGAGATCAAAAGCGGTAAGTACTGTTTATAATGTAAAAAAGGGAAATATTTACCAGGTGGTGGCGCCCATCAGCGGCTTTATCGTACAGAAAAATATCAATAAAGACATGCAGCTGAGAAGTGACCGCAGCGATAATATCTTCGATGTAGCCAATACCTCAAAAGTATGGGCGATCGTAAACATCAACGAAAGCGACATCAGTAAAGTGAACATTGGAATGAAAGCACAGGTTTCAACACTCATAGATCCCGAAAAAATCTATACAGGAAAAATTGATAAAATCTTCAAAATTATCGATCCCGAAACCAATGCGATGCAGGCAAGAGTGGTTTTAGACAATACCAACGGCTCACTGATCCCCGAAAGTAAAGCCACCATAAAAATATCAAGTACCGAAAACAGTACTGCAATTGCAATCCCAAAAAGTGCCCTGATATTCGATGATAATAAATACTTTGTGGTCCTGCTTAAACCTTTTAACAACGCTAAAATTCAGGAAGTGAAAATTCTGAAGCAAACCGGCGACAAAACTTTTATTTCGGAAGGACTTGCAGAAAACGACATCGTAATTACAGCCAGTCAGCTGCTGATTTACAGAAGCCTGAACGAATAAAAACGAAATCCAGTAAAAGAATTCCAATTAAGACTTAAAAATTGACAATGAATAAATTCATTAAAAATATCCTTGCTTTTTCCTTAAAGAACAAAGCATTCACCTTCGTTTGGGTGGCACTCCTGGCCATTGCAGGATTTATCAGTTTCAAAAATATGCCGATTGAAGCATTTCCGGATGTCACCAATACCCAAATTGTCATCATCACCCAGTGGAACGGGCGCAGTGCCGAGGAAGTGGAAAGATTTGTCACCACTCCAATAGAACTCTCCATGAGTTCTGTACAGAAAAAATCGAGCGTTCGGAGCACTACCATGTTCGGACTTTCCATTATTAAAATTATTTTCGATGATGGCGTTGATGACACTTTTGCCCGAAACCAGGTCAACAATCAGCTCAGAACCGTTTCGCTTCCAGAAGGTGCGCAGCCCGACGTGCAGCCACCCTACGGACCAACCGGAGAAATTTACCGCTATATCCTGGAAAGTCCGAAAAAAGATTCCAGGGAATTGCTCACTTTACAAACCTGGGTTGTTGACCGTGCTTTGCGCGGAATTCCCGGTGTTGCCGACATTAATGTTTTCGGTGGACAGGACAAAATTTTCGAACTCAGCATCGATCCGAGAAAACTGGATCAGTACAGCTTAACCACATCTCAGGTTTACGACGCCGTTTCAAAAAGCAATCTGAATGTTGGAGGCGATGTTATCGAAAAAAGCGGCCAGTCATTCGTCGTTCGGGGTATTGGACTGTTAAAATCTATTGAAGACATTGAAAATGTTACCATCCGGAACGATCACGGCAACCCAATTTTGGTAAAAAATGTGGCCACTGTGCAGGAAAGTTCATTACCAAGAGTGGGACAGGCCGGTTTCAATGACAAAGATGATGTGGTGGCAGGAATCATCGTGATGCGGAAAGGCGAAAATCCTGTTGAAGTTTTAAAACTTGTAAAAGAAAAAATCGAAGAACTCAACACCAAAATTTTACCCAAAGATGTAAAAATCGAAACCTTCTACAACCGGGAAACACTGATGGATTTTACTACCCACACCATCATGCACAACCTGATCGAAGGAATCATATTTGTCACCGTCATCGTATTTCTTTTCATGGCCGACTGGCGCACAACCTTCATTGTTTCGATCATTATTCCGCTCTCGTTGCTATTCGCTTTCTTTTGTCTTAAAATGGCAGGGATGAGCGCCAATCTGCTTTCTCTGGGTGCAGTAGATTTTGGGATTATCATCGACGGAGCCGTCGTTATGGTTGAAGGAATATTTGTGATGCTGGATCACAAAGCCAAAAAATACGGTATCGAAAGGTTCAACAAACTGGCCAAAGCAGGATGGATTAAAAATACCGGTATTGGCCTTGGAAAAGCCATTTTCTTTTCCAAACTCATCATTATCACTTCCCTGCTTCCTATCTTTTCATTTCAGAAAGTGGAAGGTAAAATGTTCTCCCCGCTGGCTTTTACCCTCGGTTTTGCTTTGATCGGCGCATTGCTCTTTACGCTTACTTTAGTTCCGGTGCTTTCCCACATGATGCTCAACAAAAACGTGAGAGAAAAACACAATCCTTTCGTTATTTTTTGGGAAAGAATAGTGGAAAAAGGAATTAAATATGCTTTTAAGCACAAAAAAATGAGTTTAATTGTGGCATTAAGCTTTTTGGGAATTACCCTGTTTTCATCGAAATTTTTAGGAACCGAATTCTTACCGCCACTTAACGAAGGTTCGCTTTGGGTAACCGCAGAAATGCCCATGAGTACCAGTTTAAATGAATCCCTGAAAACAACAGACAAACTCAAAAAAACCTTGCTCACCTTCCCCGAAGTTACCGGAGTACTGTCCCAAACTGGAAGAAGTAACGACGGAACCGATCCCAACGGATTCGGCTTTGTACAGTTCGCCGTAAATTTGAAACCGAAAGAAGAATGGCCCCGAAAAATCTCCATGGAAGATTTAATTGCTGAAATGGATGCAAAACTGAAAGAATATCAGGGAATTACTTTTAATTATTCTCAGCCGATTTCAGACAATGTTGCCGAAGCGGTCGCTGGTTTCAAAGCTGAAAACGGTGTGAAAATTTATGGCGACAATCTCAATACCCTCGATAAATATGCAAAACAGGTATACAGTATTATTAAAGATATTGATGGCGTAAAGGAACCGGGTATTATTAAAAATATTGGGCAGCCGGAAGTAAGTGTCGTTCTGAACCGGGACAAAATGGCGATGTACGGCGTTGCACTTTCCGATGCACAATCAGTTTTGGAAACCGCTTTCGGAGGTAAAACCGCATCTGAACTTTTCGACGGTGAAAGAAAATTCGATATCCGGATTAGATATGCAAAGGAGTACAGAAAAGATGAAAACGATATTGCCCAGCTGATGGTTCCTACCCAGGAAGGCAAACTGATTCCGTTAAAAGAAATTTCAGAAATCCATCAGGATAACGGAGCCGCCTTCATTTACAGGGACAATATCAAAAGATATATCGGAATTAAATTTTCTATCCGCGACCGGGATTTAGGAAGCACCATCGCCGAAGCGCGGAAAAAAGTGGACGGGATTAAACTTCCCGAAAATTACAGCATCGGCTGGACAGGACAGTTCGAAAACCAGCAGCGTGCAACAGCACGTCTGGCTCAGGTAGTGCCGGTAAGTCTGGTGATGATTTTCTTTTTGCTTTTCGTTTTATTCGGAAATCTAAAGGACTCACTTCTCGTTTTGGCAAATGTTCCTTTTGCTTTAATCGGCGGTATTATTGCCCTTCATTTAACCGGTATGAACTTCGGTATTTCCGCCGGTGTAGGCTTTATTGCACTTTTTGGAATCTGTATTCAGAACGGCGTTATTTTACTCTCAGAATTCCATCAGAATATCAAATCAGGAATAAATGTCGCCGACGGCATTCTGCAGGGAGTAAAAACCAGAACGCGGCCTGTTGTAATGACAGCGTTAATGGCATCCATCGGTTTATTACCGGCGGCGCTTTCTACCGGAATCGGCTCCGAATCTCAAAAACCTTTGGCGGTCGTAATTATTGGAGGTTTGGTTACTGCAACAATCCTTACCCTTCTGATTTTCCCGATCATTTTCTGGATCTTTAACAAGACGAAAAAATCTGAACATATTTAAGAATTTAGATTCATCAACCTATTTTCTAACCAATTACCTGAGATTTCAGGTAATTTTTTTTTGCTGGAATTTGCATATTATATTTATTTAACTAAATTTGTTAGACTAATCTAACATTTACAGACATTGGCTTCAAAACTCTTTACAAAAGCATGGCGACACGAGAGAACTTCAAACTCTTTACCTGAAGTTTTTTCCAGCATCAATATCCCGAAAGACGCAGGTTTCTGGCGGAAATTATTAGCATTTACAGGGCCGGGATTAATGGTTGCTGTAGGCTATATGGATCCCGGAAACTGGGCGACAGATATTGCAGGTGGTGCGCAGTTTGGCTACACTCTACTGTCGGTTATTTTAATTTCCAATCTGTTTGCAATCATTCTTCAGCATTTATCCTTAAAATTAGGAATTGTTGCGGAAAGAGATTTAGCACAGGCCTGTAAAGATCATTTTAATCCTACCACTAATTTCATCCTTTGGGTATTCTGTGAAATTGCAATTGCAGCCTGCGACCTTGCAGAAGTAATCGGTTCAGCCATCGCGCTCAATTTGCTTTTCGGCATTCCGCTGACATGGGGGGTGGTGATCACGGTGGTTGACGTTTTTATTATACTGTTCCTGCAGGCGAAAGGATTCCGTTATCTCGAAAGTATCGTAGGCGGACTAATTATTGTAATATTCGGCTGCTTTGCCTACGAAATCATACTGAGCAAACCCGATGTTTTCCCCATTATCAGCGGACTGGTTCCACAAAAGGAAATCATTACCGATCCGTCAATGCTTTACATAGCGATTGGGATCCTTGGTGCTACTGTCATGCCGCACAACCTTTATTTACACAGCAGCATCGTGCAGACCAGAAATTATGAGCGGACTCCCGCAGGAAAAAAAGAGGCCATAAAATTTGCTACACTGGACAGTACCATTTCGCTTTTCCTTGCTTTCTTCATCAATGCGGCGATTTTAATCGTGGCTGCAGCTACTTTTCATACCACCGGCAATCAGGATGTCGCAGATATCCACGATGCTCACAAGATGCTGGCGCCGATTTTGGGAACTACCCTTGCCAGCGTTTTCTTTGCTGTGGCACTACTTGCGTCCGGTCAAAATTCAACATTAACAGGAACCCTCGCCGGACAGATTGTGATGGAAGGATTTCTGAACATCCGCTTAAAACCTTGGCTGAGAAGATTAATTACCCGCTTGATTGCCGTAATTCCCGCCTTGATTGTAACCATTCTTTACGGGGAACAGGGAACCACCAATCTATTGGTTTTAAGCCAGGTTATACTTTCGATGCAGCTCAGTTTTGCGGTGGTGCCTTTGGTCATGTTTACCGGATCCAAACTGAAAATGGGCGAGTTTGTAAATAAAAGCTGGCTGAAAATTATTGTCTGGGTTATTGCGGTAATCATTATCGCCTTAAACTTGTACTTACTTATTGAAACATTCTTTCCATGATGAAAAAGATCAGTTCTGCAATGGTTTTACTTACATTTTCTTTCCTGAGTTCACAGGAAAGTATAGAGACTGACCGTCCGGATCAGACCGAATCGGCATCACTTACCCCAAAAAATTTCATTCAGATTGAAAGCGGCTTTCTTTACGAAAAAACCGGTGATTATTCCGAAAAGTTTTCTCATCCGAACATTCTTTGGAAATACGGAATCAATGACCATTTTGAGGTCAGAATGATTACTGAATTGAGTTCAGAAAAATTGGGAAATGAAACATTTTCCGGAATGATGCCGCTGACTTTTGGTTTTAAGGCGAAACTTACAGAAGAAAAAAACGTTCTTCCGAAAATTTCATTTATCGGGCATTTAACTGCCAATAAACTGAGTTCAAAGCATTTCGAAACGACTTATATCGCACCGAGTTTTAAATTTCTGTTTCAGCACACTCTATCAGAGAAGTGGCGTATGGGATATAATCTCGGTGCAGACTGGAATGGTGAAACCCCTGATGCAACAGCAGTATACACATTATCAGCGGCCTACACCGTCACCGAAAGATTGGGAGCATTTGCAGAAGTTTTTGGATTTTTAAATAAGTATAGGAAAGCAGATCACAGCCTTCACGGCGGTTTCACCTATCTTATCAGTAACGATTTGCAATTGGACGCTTCTTCAGGTTTCGGGATTTCCGAAATATCTCCTGACTATTTTATTTCCTGCGGAGTTTCTTACCGCTTCAGCACCGAATAGCATTTTCTGCCGAATTGTCCTAAAACTTTCTTTGGCAAAATTGTTGCGAACTGATGACTAATAAAATGTAATATTATGTCGGAAAACAATGATATACACGAAGAAAGTGTAAACATGCAGGAAGAATTAAACCAAAACACGGAAGCTGAGAACACTGAAAATGTGACAGCAACACCTAATTCTGAAGAACTTTTGGCAGAAGAAAGAGACCGTTATGTGCGCCTTTTCGCTGAATTTGAAAATTATAAAAAGAGAACGGCTAAGGAAAAAATGGAATTTTTTCAGTACGCCAATCAGGATATGATGATTTCGATGCTTGCTGTTTTGGATGATTTCGAAAGAGCTTTAAAAGAAATCGCTAAAAACGGAAATGAAGCTGATTTACAAGGCGTTGAACTTATTTATCAGAAATTTAAAAATAAATTATCGGAGAAAGGCCTGAAACCTATGGAAGTGAAAGCAGGCGATACATTCGATGTTGATTTTCATGAAGCAATTACTCAGATTCCTGCACCATCAGAAGATTTAAAAGGAAAAATTGTAGATGTCATTGAAACAGGATATACTTTGAATGACAAGGTGATCCGTTTTGCAAAAGTGGTAACAGGAAACTAACAAAAGAAAGCAGTGAGTAAATCCGCGGGGAAAAAGCATGCCTGAATAGGCATCTTCACTACTAAGGAGATTCACTCGAAATTCCCTCATATAAAATATGTCAAAAAGAGATTATTACGAAGTTCTTGGAGTATCAAAATCTGCTTCGGCTGACGAAATAAAAAAAGCCTACCGCAAAATGGCTTTGAAACATCACCCGGATAAAAACCCGGGCGACAAGGTGGCTGAAGAAAAATTTAAAGAAGCGGCGGAAGCTTATGAAGTTTTGAGCGACGGCAACAAAAAAGCCCGTTACGACCAATACGGACATGCCGGAATGAACGGTGGCGGCGGCTTTGGTGGCGGTGGCTTCGGTGGCGGAATGAATATGGACGACATTTTCAGCCAGTTTGGAGATATTTTCGGCGGACATTTCGGTGGCGGTGGCGGTGCACAAAGACAGCAGCTGCGCGGCACCAATCTTCGGGTAAGAATTAAGCTGAACCTGGAGGAGATGGTCAACGGAACCCAGAAAACCATCAAAGTAAAAAAAATGAAAATGGCGCCCGGCGCTACTTCAAAAACCTGTCCAACCTGTAACGGAAGCGGAGTTCAGATCAAAGTAATGAATACGATGTTCGGGCAGATGCAGACTCAGACCCATTGCTCTACCTGCCAGGGAATGGGAAAAATTGCCGACAAGATACCTGCAGGCGCCAATGCTCAGGGTTTAGTGAAAGAAGACGAAGAAGTAACGATCAATATTCCGGCAGGTGCAAGAGAAGGCATCCAGCTGAATGTGCGCGGAAAAGGAAACGATGCACCTTTTGGTGGAAATCCCGGCGATCTGTTGGTCGTGGTTGAAGAAGAAGTGGATGCAGCCATCAAACGCGAAGGCGACAATCTTCATCAGGAGCTTTATGTTTCTTTCGCAGAAGCAGCTTTAGGAACTCAGAAAGAAATTCCTACGGTGGGCGGAAAAGTGAAAATAAAAGTGGATGCCGGAACTCAGTCAGGAAAAATCCTCAGACTTTCAGGAAAAGGTTTGCCAAGCATAGACAGTTACGGAAAAGGCGATATGTTTGTACACATCAATGTATGGACGCCACAGAACCTTTCACCTGCGCAGAGAGAGTTTTTCGAAAACCAGATAAAGAACGGCGAAATGATGGCGGAACCTTCGGGTAAAGAGAAAACATTTTTTGATAAAGTAAGGGACTTATTCAATTGAAGATCGCTTCAAAGATTTTTAAAAAATCTGTTTCGAGGTCATTAAATTTAAATTCTCGCTCATAAAAAAAGCAACCTGATTTTTCAGGTTGCTTTTTATTTGTTTTTATTAAAACCGTTTATGCTGCAGGTTTTTCTTCTTCCTTTTTCTTACCGAAGAAGAATTTAATAATAATCGGTACCGTTGTAATCAGTACAATAATAATGATGATCATTTCCAGATGGGATTTCAGATCAATCCCAAACTGATCCTTGAAAAGTTTATCAAGATAATGTCCGGCAAAAATAAGGGAGAATGACCAGAGAAAAGCACCAATAATATTATCGATCAGAAACCGTGTTTTATCCATCTTTACAATCCCTGCTACAATAGGAGTGAAAGTTCTCACTACAGGCAGGAATCTCGCCATGATTACAGCTAATGCTCCATGCTGCTCAAAGAAATCATGAGCCTGGAACAGATATTTTTTCTTGAAAAGAAACGTATCTTCTTTCTTATACAGTGCAGGACCTGCTTTTCTGCCAAACCAGTATCCTACCTCGTTTCCTATTACCGCTGCCACTGATATCGCAGAGGCCAAAATTACCGTATCTAGAAAATCGCTGCCGGTAGAACCCAGAGCTTGATTCACAATCTCGACAGCATAAATCCCTGACACGAAAAGTAAACTGTCACCGGGAAGAAAAAAACCGACAAACAGACCGGTCTCAGCAAAGATGATAAACAAAATGAGCCAGAAACCGCCCATTTTTATATAAAATTCAGGATTCAGAAGATCCTTCCAACTTTCAAAATGTTCCATATTGACAAAGATAATAAAACAGGGGTTTTTTAAAGATTTTTAAATTGTTAAAGTTTCCCAAAACTTAAAGACTGAAATCGTCTTCGGTGGCTGCTGTTCCGTCCGCCATAAGGAATGCTTTCAGAAAAGGCGTTAATTCTCCGTTCATTACGCCGTCCACATCGGAAGTTTCGTAACCGGATCTTACATCTTTTACCAGTTTGTAAGGATGCATCACATAATTCCGGATTTGGCTTCCCCACTCTATTTTCATCTTTCCGGCTTCAATTTCGTTTCTCGCCTTCATTCTTTCTTCGAGTTCCATTTCATACAAACGGGAACGGAGAAGCTGCATTGCCTTTTCCTTGTTCTGAAGTTGGGACCGGCTTTCGGAGTTTTCGATAATGATTCCTGTAGGGGCGTGACGAAGACGGACAGCGGTTTCCACCTTATTAACGTTCTGCCCACCAGCTCCACTCGAACGCATGGTTTCAAATGAAATATCGGCCGGATTAATATTAATTTCAATCGTATCATCCACCAAAGGATAAACATACACCGATACAAAACTCGTATGGCGTTTGGCGTTGGAATCAAAAGGCGAAATCCTCACCAAACGGTGAACTCCGTTTTCTCCGCGAAGATAACCGAATGCAAATTCGCCGTCGATCTCTAAGGTCACTGTTTTTATTCCCGCAACATCTCCTTCCTGATAATTAAGCTCCCGAAGTTTATAACCTTGCTTTTCTGCCCACATCGTATACATTCTCATCAGCATCGAAGCCCAGTCGCAGGATTCGGTACCGCCGGCGCCTGCAGTGATCTGCAGAACCGCTGAAAGCTCGTCGCCTTCGTTGGAGAGCATATTTTTAAATTCCAGGTCTTCAATTTTTTCCAACAGCGCAGGAAAAGATTCATCGAGTTCTCTTTCAGAATCCGGATCTTCTTTTGCAAAATCCATCAACACCTGAATGTCCTCAAATCTCATGAAAATCTCTTCATAATCATTCACCCATTTTTTCTTGGACCGAAGCTGCTTCATGAAAATTTCCGCTTCCTTCGGGTGATCCCAAAACTCCGGGGAAACCGTTTTCTCCTCATCATTGGTGATCTCAATTTTCTTTTTTTCGATCTGCAGATATTTATATAAATCCCCGATCCGGGACTGTGCATCTTTTATTTGGTCGCTATTGATCATAATGCAAATTTAATGATTTTTCCCCTTTCACTATTAATAGTTTATTCTTCTTATCATCGATCTCAAGGATTTTCCCAACTCTTTTTTCATGATTTCTAAAAATCTTTTAAAAATTTTTTCATCAGAAATCTACCAAACGTCTGATTTCAACTTTTTGAGTTTAAGATAAATCAGCGGTTGGTTGGGATTTACTTCCGTTATGACTTCAATAGATTATAACAAATCCGCTACTATTTCGCCTATCATTGGCGCTAACGCAACTCCCATTCCTGAAAGCCGCACGGCCGCAATCTGTCGCGGTGAAATTCTTTCAATGATGGGTGATTTTTCCAGTCCCATTGCCATAATTCCGCTCCACCGGTGAGCAATTTCAAAAGGAGTTTCAGGTAGAATGACTGTTTTCAAAAAGTTTTCCAAATGATTCTGTAGAACCTCAGTGGTTTCCAATTCTGCAGTTTCTTCACTTTTAAAATCCAGATTTCGTGCCCCACCGAGCAGAATCCGGTTTCCTATATTTCTGAAATAATAAAATCCTTCATCGTAATGAAAGGTTCCTTTCAGTTTTAAACCTTCCACAGGTTCGGTAAGCAATATCTGTCCGCGCGCCGGGATAATATCGATCTCGGGCAGGAGATTTTTCGTAAATGCATTGGTCGCGATAATGACTTTTTCACTTTGAATATTGAAATTTGCAGTGATGATTTTCACGGAATTTTCAGTTTCGGAAATCTCCAAAACTTCCGTTCCGAAAAGGAATTCAATACCCAAACCTTGACATTTTTCCAATAATTTCTGCAGTAATTTCCCGGAATGCAAAGCACCTTCACAAGGATTTCCCACCAGAAAAGCTGAATTTGCAAGCCCGAATTCTGCTGTTTTTTCCTGATTCAGGAAATAGGTCTTTTCTAAACCCGTAATGGTTTTCAGTTTTTCATTGACTTCATCAATTTTTTGTAAAGGCTGATCGTCATTCAATATTTCGTAACCGCCGCAAAGCTCAAAATCAATTTCTTCAGGTTTAAAGGAGTTCTGAATTTTCTGTAAACCGTCAAAACGCATTTTCACCAAAGCCAACGTTTTCTCCCAACCCATTTTCTCCGAATCCGCAATAATTTCGGTTAAACTCCCGAAACACGCGAAACCTGCATTTCTGGTCGAAGCACCCATCGGGACAGGACTTCTTTCCACCACCAGAACAGAATAGTCAGGAAACTTTTCTTTAAGGGAGATTGCAGTCCACAAACCTGTAAAACCTGCGCCAACAATAATGATATCGCGGTTCCTGTAAAATGTTTCGAGTTCCCAGATGCTTGGATTCATTAGCTTTTTTTGGTTTTCTAAGATAAAAATAAAATCCGGGAAATCATCTTTCCCGGATTTTGTATATCGTAAATTGAATTTAAATACTTTTTAAGCGTAAATCTGCTTATAATATTCGTCAGCCATTCTGTCGCTGTTGAAAGCCGTTTTCACGTCTTCCATTGCGTTTTGCTGAATTTTTCTCCACTCATCAGGCCGGTCATAATAAGTCGGAAGAATCTGGTTTTCAAGAACACTGTAAAGGTTTTCAAGATCGAAATTATCCTGATCATAAACGCTGCTATTATCATAATCTGCCTGAGGAACAACAAATCCGTTCACGCCGTTTTTAGCAAATTCCGGAATCCATCCGTCATCAGTAGAAAGATTCACGGATCCGTTCATTGCAGCGCTCATTCCTGACGTTCCCGATGCTTCTCGTGGCACCCGCGGATTGTTCAGCCAAAGATCAGACCCCTGTTTCATCAGCTTGCTCAGCGCAAGTTCATAACCGGTAAGCACGGCCATATTTTTATAGTATTTGCTTTCCTCAACCAGCGTATTGAAGGTTGAGATCGCGGAATAATCCATCGGATAAGGTTTTCCGGCCCAGATAATCTGTACAGGATATTTAGGATTGTTCAGCAGTTTCTCGAATCTTTCCTTGTCATGAAGCAGCAGGTCAGCTCGTTTATAGCCGGCAAACCTTCTGGCCCAAACAATGGTGAAGACATTAGGGTCAAATAAATTCCCGGTTTGGTCTGCAACCGTTTTGAAAAATCTTTTCTTTAAATGTTTTTTTCTGAAATCAAAAAGCATAGAATCGCTTTCATCTTTTGCATCGTAAAGCGGTTTGTCTGCCCAATATTTAAATTCCTGAGCGTTGGTAATGGCTTTAATTTCACAGATTTTGGAATATTTACTCCACATTTTTCTTGAAACTTCGCCATGAAGCTGAGAAACCCCGTTCGCAACTCTCGCCATCCTCAACGCACAGAGCGAATGATTGAAACGGTCGTCCTGAACGCCTTCAATGGTTTTTACTTCATCAATGGAAAGTCCGGAAAAATAGGACATATCGTGACAGAGGTAAATATTATGTTTTTCGTTTCCTGCTTCTTCAGGGGTATGCGTTGTGAATACTAATTTTTCTTTCACTTTCTCCAAATCACCGCCAAATTTTTTAAGCAGATAAAACGCTGCCGGCAAACCGTGAGCTTCGTTTAAATGATAAACATCCCGTTCGAAATTCATCAGATCCAGTAATTTCGCACCTCCTTTTCCGAGTAAGATATACTGAGCGATTTTTGTAGACTCGTTAGCATCATATAACCGGTGACAGATTGTTTTTGAAACATGGTCATTTTCAGGCACATCTGTGGAAAGAAAAAACATTGGAGCCGTATGGAAAATCTCAGGATCGAGATAATAAACTTTTACCCAAACTGGTGCGGAGTGAATTTCAATTTGAAATTTAATTCCGGTATCTTCAAGGAAAGAATACATTTTTCGCGTCCAGGTCGGTTGCAGCGTCTGATCATGGTTTCTGGCCTGATCGTAATAACCGAACTTCCATAAAATACCGATGCCCACCAAATCCTGCTTCAGATTGAAGGCACTTCTCATGTGTGAACCGGCTAAAAAGCCCAATCCGCCAGAGTATATTTTTAAGGCTTGGTCAATGGCAAATTCCATTGAAAAATAAGCTACTTTTTTTGAATATTCAGAGTTAATGCTGAAAGGCATCGTAAAGTTTTTAAAATCCATAGATTTTCTTCATTAAAATTTAAGGTGCAAAGGTAAATATTTTAATCCCTGCCGGAAATTTTTAAGATTAATTTTCGGTAATCATAATATTTATCATAATTTCTGCATGATCTTAGGAATAATATTATCATAACCATACAGTAAAACTCCCACCGCTGTAATGACTAAAATGGCGAAAACAATGTAAACGACTGAAAGCAAATAGCTCAGAATATGGACCAAAATGTTCTTAAAATTACATACCATTTCCCACGGGTATTGAAAAACTGAACCAGTGAAAAAGTGATCAGTCCCCAGCAGAGCATAAAAAAGAAGAAATTAAAATCCCCTACAAATCGGTTCAGAAAGATAAAAACGGGATAAAGCGTTAAACACTGCCCTGCCAGAAAAAGAAGGATAACGAGCCATTCAGGATAATTATAGCCATACTTTCTGAATCCCCAGAAAAACGCTAGCGCAGCAATGGGAAGCATCAGTAAAATAGTGAAAGCGAGATGTCCGCCGAGCCACTCGAAAACATGTTCGAAATAAGCGATAAGTCCTTTAAAATCGATATATTTTGAAATTTCAGATTTCGATAAACTGGTTTCTACGTTGTGGACTTTATTCTCGGCTTTTTTATGCTTCAGCAAAAATTGAATCAACGCGCACACTGAGCCCATAATCAAAACAAAAGTCAGCGGAGGAAAATGAGGTTTGCGTTTTCCGGCAAGATATTCACGTAAGGTATCACCGGGACGGGTAAAAAGCTCTTTTATGGTAAACAGAATTCCTCCGTGCACATGGAAAATACCGTGCTGAACTTCATGAACCAGAAAGTGAAAATTAATCCTGTGGGTATCGGTTTTCTGGCCACATTCATGGCAGAATTTCTGATTCAGAAGCAAATGCTGACTGCAGTTTTTGCATCTTTTTTCTTCCTTAATCATGGTGTTAGTTTTATCAAAATTATAAATTCAATATTAAATTTTAGTAAATTTTAGTAATAATTTGTTTTCATATCGTTTTTTTATCTAATTTTAATAGCGTAAAATATTGATTTTCAATTTTTTATTTAAAAATCAAGTCATGAAAAAGGTATTTTCCGAAGAGGATTTAATCAAAAATCTTTCGCTTTATTATCTTAACCGACATTTGAAAAAAAAGCCGATAGAACGCTATCACCGTCAAATTGACGACTCCCAGCTTCACGATCGAGACAAGTATAAAAAGAAAGCAGAAATACTTTTACTCAATTCTTTTCTTCATCATTTCCCTGAGGTTCAGTTCGAGAATCTCACCTGTGAAAGCCCTGATTTCATCGCCAGTTTCCACGACAAAAAAATCGGAATTGAATTAACCGAAGTCATCAATCATCTCGAAATAAAAAAAATTGAAAGCCAACTGAATAAAATTTTCCGTCAGGCCGAGATTTTATTGGAACAGGAAGACACTGCGAAATTTCGCGGCGTCTATTTTCTGGAGTTTCACAATCTTTCGAAAATCGATTTGCTCGAAAAACAGGAAGAAATTGTACAGAACATCAGGAAATGCATATGGCAAAACAAATCTTGCGGATATGTAAAAAAGATCAGAAAATCCCCTCACCGCCGAAATGTTTTCATCACCCACGATTTCACGATGGGGCTTTTTGATGAGCTCGCTTCAGAAAAAATCATTGGACTCATCGAAAAGAAAAACGAAAAATTTCCATATTACGACAGAAGTGTTGATGAATGCTGGCTCGTCATCGTTTCGGACATGAATTCGCTGGCGTCTCGCTATACTTTTATCCAGAACCGAGAAAATCTGCAGCAGATCGAATCACCGTTTCACAAGATCTTTCACCTTGAAAACTTATGCGGAAATCTGACGAATATCAAATAAACAATACGGGCAAATCTCTGCCGGTAATTTTGTAAATTTGAGTACATCTAAACCGAAAATCATGAAAGAACTGTTTATTAAACGTTTTCAATACTATAAAGATCTCGGTGATAAAACATTCGGGCAGCTGAATGATGAACAGGTTTTATGGCAGTATAATCCCGAAAGCAATTCCATTGCAACCATCGTCAAACACATTTCCGGAAATATGCTTTCGCGCTGGACCAATTTTTTAACGGAAGACGGTGAAAAAGACTGGCGAAACCGGGATTCCGAATTTGAAAACGACATTCAGTCAAAAGCCGGAATGCTCGAAATCTGGGAGAAAGGCTGGGCAGCACTGTTTGCTGCATTAAACCAGATCAGTGAAGAAAACATCCATCACATCATTTACATCCGTGGAGAAAAACATACGGTTTTCGATGCTGTCTTAAGACAGTTGGCACATTATCCCTATCACATCGGACAAATAATTTACGCCGCAAAAATGCTTAAAAATGAAGACTGGCAGACTCTTTCTATCGCAAGAAACAAATCCGCAGATTTCAATACAGAAATGCTGAAAAAGCAGAATTCAGAGGAAGCTCAGCACAATGCCTCACCCGTCTGTTATGCGAAAAGTAATGAAGTGAGGGATGAATACAAAAGCTGAACTTAGCGGCATTGATGACAAAAATCAACGCTGATATAAATCACTCCGTTTTCCGGTATTGACCTGTCGGTTGTGACTAACTTTATCTCATCAAACTCTAACTGATGAAAACTCCATTCGATGATCCCGGTCTTGCTCATGTTCTCGAAGATTTAAGAACAAAGAAACGGTTGAATTTTGAAGAAATCTGTGATTTGCTCTTTACTTTTAAGTACGACGATTTTAATGAAATATTTAAAATTTCTGACATGAAGATTTCTTCGGAAACGTATGTAAGAATCCCTGTTTACAGTGATCAATGCGTTGCTATTCTGATGATCTGGGGCAAAGATAATTTTACGGCCATTCACGATCACGGGAATTATGACGGCCGAATAAAAATCCTCAAAGGCAGCCTGTCTGAAGTAAGCTACCGCGAAAACCCGAATTTTATCGAATTCGATGCCCTTACCGTTGCAAAGGAAGGTGACGTTTTCCCTGAAGAACTGGGTGGCATCCATTCAATTATCAACAATGCGGATGAAATATCGGTCAGTCTGCACATTTACAGAACCGAGCAGCTGAACCTGGAAGGGGTAAGAGTTTTTGATACCGAAAACAGAAAAATAGGCTATCTCTCCAGCGAAGCAACATCCTGCTCATGGGATCTGCCGGCAAATGCTTACCAAAAAATTATTGATATTTAAACCAACAAAAACCATTCAAATATTTTTTTCATTATCAGAAAAACCACATCATCTGTGGTTTTTTTTTGTGATTAAAATCAATAACGAGGTTAAAAAAAATCCTTAAATTTGCAGCTTCAAATTATGGAACATCTACAACCGAAAACCGCTGCTTTTCATACGCTTGGCTGCAAACTGAATTTTGCAGAAACCTCTACAATTGCCCGACAGCTCACCGGTGCAGGCTACGAAAAAGTAAGTTTTGACGAAAAAGCTAACGTATACGTCATCAACACCTGTTCGGTGACTGAAAACGCCGACCGTGAATGTAAACTCCACGTGAAACGCGCGATGAAAGCCAATCCTGAAGGTTTGGTAGTAATTCTGGGCTGTTATGCACAGTTAAAACCTGAGGAAATTTCAGCAATCGAAGGCGTAGATCTGGTTTTGGGTGCGAAAGAGAAATTCAATATTCTGAGTTATCTGGATGATTTACAAAAAACTGAAAATCATGGATTGATCCATTCCTGTGAAATTGATGAAGCCGATTTTTTCATCGGAAGTTATTCCATCGGAGACCGTACCCGCGCGTTTCTGAAAGTTCAGGACGGCTGCGATTACAAATGTACTTATTGCACCATTCCTTTAGCAAGAGGTATTTCACGTTCCGACACCATCGAAAATGTGGTGAACAATGCGAAAGAAATTGCAGAGAAAGGAATTAAAGAAATTGTTTTAACTGGTGTTAACATTGGTGATTACGGAAAAGGCGAATTCGGTAATAAAAAACATGAACACACTTTTCTCGATTTAATTTCAGAACTCGATCAGGTAAAAGGTATTGAAAGAATCCGTATTTCTTCCATCGAACCGAACCTTTTGAAAGACGAAAGTATTGAACTGGTTTCTATAAGCAAAAGTTTTGTTCCTCACTTTCATATTCCTCTGCAAAGCGGAAGCGACGATCTGCTGAAGAAAATGAAACGCCGATATCTCACAGGTCTGTATTCGGACAGAATTAATAAAATACGTGAGGTAATGCCGGACGCCTGCGTTGGAGTTGACGTAATCGTTGGTTTTCCTGGAGAAACTGAAGAGAAGTTTTTAGAAACCTATAACTTTCTGAATGAACTTCCGATAAGCTATTTACACGTGTTCACTTATTCTGAAAGGGAAAATACCGAGGCAGCAGATATGGACGGTATTGTTCCGGTTTCTGAACGAAAAAGACGCAATAAAATGCTTAGAATTCTTTCCGAGAAAAAGAAGATGGCCTTTTACCAGACTCAACTGGGAAAAACGCTTCCTATACTTTGGGAGCACGAAAATAAAAACGGAATGATGTTCGGTTTTACTGAAAATTATGTTCGGGTGCAGAAGCCATTCGATGAACGGTTTATCAATGAAATTGAATTTCTAAAACTCCACAAAATAGAAAATGACGGAACGGTATCAGTTGTTCCTGCATTTGAAGAGTTTTTGGCGAAAATCTAATCTCTATTTTACAGGCTGGACCTCCCCTTTCGGCATTGATTGGAAGAGCTCAGGGAAAAACGAAATGATGATAAAATAGGAAATAATGACTAAAGCCACAATGATAATTGATGCAACTACCAGTGGTCCCGGGGTGTTTCTTTTGGACGTTTCCATAGCATTCTGTATTGGGGTTATTCCTGACAAAAAGCTATTTTTATGCCAGAACTTTTAGGAGAATATCTTAGTTAGAAGTATTTGCATTTTCAGTTTCCTCTTTTACTATTCCCAACTGGCTGAATCTCGGCTGAAGGAGCTTGGCGATAATCCCGGTCCATCCGGTCTGATGGGAAGCCCCAACACCTCTGCCGTTATCCCCGTGAAAATATTCATAAAAGAGAATATAATCCTTAAAGTTTTCATCTTCCTGAAACCTTGGATACTGCCTGTTAAATGCACGTTTCCCGTTTTCGTCTTTAAGAAAAATCCCCGTCAGCCTTTCCTTCAGATGATCTGCGATCTCGTCTAAATTTAAAAACATTCCGCTTCCTGTGGGACATTCCACCTTAAAATCGGGACTGTAATAAAAGAAAAAACGCTGTAAACTTTCAATGATCAGCGCATTGACCGGAAACCAGATGGGTCCGCGCCAGTTGCTGTTTCCGCCGAACATTCCGCTGTCACTTTCTGCCGGTAAATATTTCACAAAATAATCTGTATCGTTGAGCTTAATCTGAAAAGGATGTTCATCATACTGTTTCGATAATGCCCTTACGCCGTAATCGCTCAGAAATTCGTTTTCATCCAGCATTCTCGTCAGCAGTTTTTTCAGCCGGTGACCTCTGAGCAGTGATAATAAATGCTTAGAATTCTGGCCTTTCGCTTCCCAATAAGAAACCAAAGCAGCGAGTTCCGGTTTGTTTTCCAGAATCCAGTCCATTCTCGCTTTAAACTGGGGCAGTTTCTGAAGAATTTCATCCTCAATAACTTCTACCGCAAACATCGGAATCAACCCTACAATCGTTCTGATTCTAAGAAACATATTGGTGCCGTCGCTTAAGGAAAGGGCATCATAGAAAAATTCATCCTGGTCATCCCAAAGCGAAAATTTGCTTTCTCCCATATTATCCAGGGCATAAGCAATGCTCAGGAAATGTTCCAGAAAATTGGTGGCCAGCTCTTCGTACACTTTGTTGTAAAGTGCAAGTTCCATTGCGATGCGCATCATGTTAAGCGAAAACATGGCCATCCAGCTCGTGCCGTCCGCCTGTTCGAGATTTTCACCATTGGGAAGAATCTGGTTCCGGTCGAAAACACCGATATTATCCAGTCCTAAAAATCCGCCTTCGAAAATATTATTGCCGTTTCTGTCTTTTTTATTAAGCCACCAGGTGAAATTCATCAGTAATTTGTGAAAAACACTTTCCAGAAATTCAATATCCGGTTTACCGCTGAGATATTCTTCGATCTTAAATACTCTGAAGGCCGCCCATGCGTGCACCGGCGGATTCACATCGCAGAAATTCCATTCGTAAGCAGGTAACTGTCCGTTGGGATGCATGAACCATTCCAGGGTCAGAAGTTTAAGCTGCTGCTTTGCGAAATCGGGATCAATTAATGCAAAACTGATCGAGTGAAACGCCAGATCCCAGGTAGCAAACCACGGATATTCCCATTTATCGGGCATGGAAATAATATCGAAACTGTTAAGATTTTTCCAGTCAGCATTGCGGATATTTTGCCTCGATTTTGGGGGATTGATTTCAGCGGGATCACCTTTCAGCCATTTTTCCACGTTGTAATGATAAAACTGCTTGCTCCAGAGCATTCCTGCAAATGCCTGTCTTTGTACCAATTTTTCATCCTCGCTTTTTATCCCTTTCTGAATTTCGCCATAAAATTCATCAGCTTCCTTTTGTCTTGATTGAAACAAGTCATCAAAATCTTTAAAAGGTTCTGTCAAATCTTTGTCTGATAATCTGAATTCAAAGATCTGTGTGGCATTGGCGGCAATAATACCATCAATGACAAAACATGCTTTTGTTCCCGTTTTTTCAGTATTGATCCCGGCTTCGTTCTGACTGACGATCAAACTGTTGATTCCGTCTTTGCAATATTTGCCCGCATTAGCCTGCTGATAGAGTTTCTGATCATTGGTTTCGTTGTCGCAAAAGAGACTTTCCGCAGGATCTTTACAATAAAAATTTTTGATTTCTAAATTCTTATGGTTGATCCCAATAGTTTTATCACCAGAAGAAAGCTGCGGTTTATAATCATCATATCCCCATTTCCAGGTATTTCTGAACCAAATTGTAGGCAGCAGAACAAGCGGAGCATCGTTTGAAGATTTATTCGAAACGGTAATTCTCACCAGAATATCTTCCTGAGAAGCTTTGGCATATTCAATAAAAACATCGAAATATTCATCATGATCAAAAATGCCGGTATCGATGAGTTCATATTCGGGCTGCAATTTATCTCTTTCTGCATTGGTTTTTAAGAGATCGTCGTAGGGAAAGGCATTCTGGGGATATTTATACAGCATTTTCATGTAGGAATGCGTCGGGGTATTATCCAGGTAATAGTAATATTCCTTCACATCTTCCCCATGATTTCCCTCCCCATTGGTGAGACCGAAAAACCGCTCTTTCACCATTCTGTCCTTTTTATTCCAGAGGCCGAGTGAAAAAACGAGAAGTTGTTGGTCATCACAGATTCCACAAATCCCTTCTTCGCCCCAACGGTAAGTTTTGCTTTCTGCAGTATCATGGCTGGTGTAATTCCAGGCATCGCCATCCGGACTGTAGTCCTCACGCACCAATCCCCATTCGCGGTTGCTGACGTAGGGTCCCCATTTTTTCCAGGTAATATCGGGAAGTCTTTTTTTTTCTGCAGCCATATTGTATATTTTGTAAGGAAACGCCTTTACCCGCCGGTAGAAAAAGATTCAAAAGTCGTCATTCCGCCGTCGATGAAAACACTGGTTCCGGTGATATAATCCGCCATATCGCTTGCCAGAAATACTGCCAAATTGCCGATATCCTCGGGTTGACCGATACGGTTATAGGGAATTAATTTGAGTAAATCAGCGAGTGCTTCCGGGGTTTCCCAGGCGCTTTTGTTGATAGGGGTTTGAATGGCACCCGGACAGATGGAATTCACCCGGATTTTGTCAGCGCCAAATTCCTGTGCTAGAGTCTGCATCAGCATTCTGATGGCGCCTTTGCTGGATGCATAATTGGCGTGTCCAGACCAGGGAACAATTTCATGAACGGAAGAAATATGGATGATTTTTCCGCAAGCTATAGAACGGGACGGATCGATGCCGCGCCTCAGAAATTCTTTTACTGCTTCTCTTGCACAAAGGAATTGCCCCGTAAGATTGATGCCGATGACGGTATTCCATTGGTCAAGAGTCATTTCGGTGAATTTGGCGTCTTTTTGAACGCCTGCATTGTTCACCAGGATATCAACGGTTCCGAACCGGGCTACCACCTCCTGAAACATTTTCACCACCTGATCTTCTTTGGAAACATCGCACTGATAAACCATCCCGTTTCCACCGGAATCTGTAATTTCTTTTAAAACTGAGTTGGCCTGTTCCAGCGCACCTTCAAAAGGGTAATTGACAATCACCGTTGCGCCGGATGAGGCCATGGATTTTGCAATTCCGGCTCCAATTCCGCTGGAGGAACCGGTGACAATGGCGACCTGATTTTTTAAGGAAACTTCCATCATTTATTTATTTGAACAAATAAAATTAGGGCAAAGTTTCAGACAAACAGAAAAAAATAAATTAAAGTTTTCTTAAATTTTGAGTAAAAAACAGTTGAGATATTTAATAATATTGATAAAAAAGCTTTCTTTCCGAAAATTTTAATGATGATAAACGTCTTCATACATGACACCCGCCTCGATTCTTGCGGGTAAAAAATTTTCTTCCGGAACAACCGGGCAGTTGTAATCGTAAGCGTTGTATGCGCAGTAAGGCTGATAAGACTTATTGAAATCGAGAATAATTTCGTTGGTTTTGGGGATTCTCAAATCCATATATTTTCCTCCGCCATAGGTTTGTTTGCCGCTGGTTTCATCGCGGAAAGGCAGAAAAAGATAATCTTCATACCCTTCTTTCCTGATCAGATTCAAACTCTGATAAACGGTTAACACATAGGTTTTACCGTCCAGATCAAAAATGGCTTTTCCAAATTCCACATAAGGCTGGGTTTTCCCTGATGAAGTGGGAAGTTCAAAAGGTACTGCGTTCGGTGTTCTGTCGAATCTTGCGGTGACGCGGTATTTTAAATCAACAGGAAAGAATGGATGCTGCTTGAAATTCGTATAATTATCACCGCGCAAAGGGGTTTCCTTCGGATTCCTATATTCTTTATTGAGTTCGGTTTGGAATTTTTTAATTTCTGAAATCTGTTTTTTTGGAGACTGAGCCCATCCAAATGTGGAGATCAGCATCATCACTACTGCCAGTTTTTTCATGTTCTATTTTTTCTTTTTCCGGTAATCGAGATAATTTTCATCTTTGTTGAAGTAAAACGGTACTTCAAGATAGTTCTGATCCCGGTACATTCCTAAATGCAGGTACTGGACTTCCGGTTTTTTTTCGGTCGTGATTTTAAAATTAAAAACATCAATAAAATCTCTGGGGCTTTTTCTGGAATGCACTGAGGCGAGTTTTTCAACCTTCACTTTTCCGTAACTATAGGCGATTCTGTCACATGATCTTTTCAGAGAATCAGGGTGAAGTTTGGAATTGAATTTCGCAGAGATATTAAAACCTTCAAATGCTGAATAGTCTTTATTGCTGCACTTGTTCAGATAAGTTTGCACAAAGTCTGCTGCAATCTTCTGACGCTCGGCACCTTTTCCCAACGGAACAGTAACATAACGGCTACTGGTGCAGCTGCATAAAAAAGCGGCCATAACCAACAGGTAAATTTTCTTCATTCTATATTATTTTTACACGGTACACATCGGTGCCGTTTCTTTTGATATTCTGTATAAAAAAGCCGCCCTCTTCAGGAATTTCTTCCTTCAGATCAAAGGAGGTACATTCTTTGGGCAGGCCGGAAAACACTAAGGTAAACCAAAAATCTTTCATGGGCGGAACCTCTGTCCAGTAAGGAAAAAGCGAGATGTTTTCGTGATGGATCAGATGGCTTTTATGAGGGATGCTGTCATCAATCAAAAAAGTGGACTGCCAGATGCGTATTAAGTTTGCTACGTAAATACTCGCCGGATAACAGCAATGTACAATCACCTGTTTCTCCTCCTCTACTTTGGTTTTAAGAGATTCCAGGATTTCGGGGGATATTTGAGGTTTGGTGATGGTGGCCATTATCAGTATTCGAGTTCAAGTTTTTCTTTGGTATAATTACGGATCTGTTCGGTGAGTTCGGGGTTATCTGCCAGTTTCTGTCCGTAAGTCGGAATGATTTCCAGCAGCTTATCTTTCCATTCATTCTGAAGCTTTTCTCCGAAGCATTTTTCCAGGACCTGAATCATGGCATAAGCGGCGGTAGAAGCTCCAGGTGACGCCCCCAAAAGAGAGGCGATGGTTCCGTTTTTATTCACCACTACTTCGGTCCCAAACTCCAGCTTTCCGCCAAGCTGTTCATCTTTCTTAATGATCTGTACTCTCTGTCCGGCAACTTTCATCTCCCAGTCCTCTTCTTTGGCATCTCTTACAAACTCGCGCAGATGCTGTATTCTCTGGGATTTCGTCATCGCAACCTGTCTCACCAGATATTGGGTTAAAGGCAAATTATGCCACCATGCGCCAAAGAGAGAACGGATATTTTTGAAATTGATGCTGTCTGGTAAATCCAGATAGCTTCCTTCTTTTAGAAATTTCGTAGAGAACCCTGCAAAAGGGCCAAAAAGCAAAGCTTTCTCACCGTCAATAATTCTTAAATCCAGATGAGGGACGCTCATTGGAGGCGCATCCACGGTTGCAAGGGTATATACTTTTGCCTGATGTTTCTCGATAAGTTCAGGTTTGTGGGAAACCAGCCATTCTCCGGAAACGGGAAAACCTCCGTAACCTTCACTTTCAGGAATGTCAGAACTGGTAAGCAGCGGCAATGCATAGCCGCCGGCGCCGATGAATACAAAATCAGCGACCACTTCCTGGGTATGCTGATGCAGCCGGTCCTTTATTTCGATTTCCCATTTGCCGTCCGCCCTCAGATCCAGATCTTTGGCTTCATGATAAAGGAAAACCTCCACATTGGATTCCTCAATCAGATAACGGCCCATTTTTCTGGTAAGCGTTCCGAAATTCACGTCGGTTCCCAAATCCATCTTAGTGGCGGCGAGAACTTCGCTGTCCTTTCTTTTGCTCATCACGAGCGGAATCCATTCACGAAGCTTTTGATGGTCTTCAGAAAACTGCATTCCTTTAAAAAGGCCGGATTGGCTAAGTTTCTCGTAACGTTTCTTTAAAAACTGAGCATCGTTTTCTCCGAATACCAAACTCATGTGCGGACAAGAGGTGATGAATTCTTTCGGATTGGTAATGTGGTTTTTCTTAATTAAATAAGACCAGAACTGTTTGGAAATCTCGAACTGTTCCGCAATATTCTCTGCTTTGGAGATATCAATGCTGCCGTCCTCTTTTTCGGGAGTATAATTGAGTTCGCAGAATGCGGAGTGTCCTGTTCCGGCGTTATTCCACGCGGCGGAACTTTCGCGGGCAAATCTTCCGAGTCTTTCGAAAATTGCGATTTCAAGATTGGGATCAAATTCATGCAGCAGTGTTGCAAGCGTAGCACTCATAATTCCGCCCCCGATCAATACGACATCGTATTTGGGTTTCGGTGTTTTTTTGTGAAAAGAATCAGGCATAAGAAGTGATTTTTTTTAGTTTGAGTACAATAACTAATCCATAATTTTATCTGGAAGCGACCGGAATTACATAGTAATAAACTGCCATAAAATGGCAGAAAGTTCCCATTAAAACAAAAATATGAAAAATCACGTGATTAAACTTCATCCTGTCCAGACTGTATAAAACCGCACCGACGGTATAGGAAATTCCTCCGGAAAACAGCCATACCAGGCCTTTGTGATCCAGACTCAGCATTAAACTTTTAAAACTGAAAATAATCAGCCAGCCCATTGATACATACAATATGGTGGATAAAATTTTAAATCTTCCGGTGAAAAATATTTTCATCACAATACCCGCCAGCGCAATGCACCACACCACGGAAAAGATGACCCAACCTTCCGTTCCGCTCAGCGTTACAAGCACGAACGGCGTGTAGGTGCCGGCAATTAAGACAAATATCGCGGCATGATCAACAATATTTAAAAAGTATCTTAACGCAGGCGTTTTGGAATGATGATAAAGCGTGGAAGCCAAATACAGCAAAATCATGCTGAGTCCGAATACCGGAAAACTGATCATCGCCCAGATGCTGTGGAGTTCGGCGGCCCGGTAAATCAAAAGGACCAAGGCCACTACACTCAGAATTAAACCAAAAAAGTGGGTCCACACATTCAGTTTTTCTTCCAGTGATGAGTAGGTTTCAATCTGATGTAGTTTTCCCGTTTTCATGGGTTAGTTCAACTTGGCAGTGAGTTTTTTATATTCTTTTTCTGCGTTTTTATCTTCGTAGAGAATCCTGTACACCGCATCGATAATAGGCGTATTCATCTTTTTCTCTTTTGCGGTTTTATAGATCGAATCTGCGGCATAATACCCTTCCGCAATCATATTCATCGACTGAATCGCTGATTTTACCGTATATCCTTTTCCTATTAAATTCCCTAAATTCCTGTTTCTGGAGAAAAGGGAATAAGCCGTAACCAATAAATCGCCGAGATAGGCACTTTCGTTCACATCCCGCGGCATTTCATGAATTCCTTCCAGAAAGAGTTCCATTTCACGGATGGCATTGGAAACGAAAACCGCAGTGAAGTTATCTCCGTAACCCAATCCGCTTGCGATACCGGCGCCTACGGCATATATATTTTTCAGAATCGCGCTGTATTCATTACCCAGAATATCACAGCTGCAGTTCACTTTGATAAAGCGGGACGCAAATATATCGTGCAGCACTTTCTGATTTTCATCCACGGTAGCAATGGTAAGGTAAGAAAGTCTTTCCATCGCCACTTCTTCGGCATGACACGGCCCTGCAATAACTGCCTGGCTGCGGAACCCAATCTTGAATTCGTCACGAAGGTAATGCGCTACCACATCATTCACTTTCGGGACGATTCCTTTGATGGCAGAAACAAAGATCTTTCCTTTATAATCGCAGGTCATCTTATCTAAAGTATCGGACAGATAGATGGAAGGGGTCGCCAAAACCACAATATCGCAGGCTGACACCAGTTCGTTAACATCTGTGGTCAGCTGCAGGTTTTTCACATTGAACTGTACCGCAGTAAGGTAAGTCGGGTTGTGATGCCGAAGCTCAATGGCTCCTTTTACAAACTCATTTCTTACGCACCAGTGAACTGTTTTGCAGTTCTCGGTAAGCATCTTCACAATTGCTGTTGCAAAACTCCCACTTCCTACAACGCCCACTACCTGTTCGCTGCTCTGATCTTTTTTAGCCATAGTTTACACTTGAATCACAAAGATACAAAAGTGTGTTAGTGAAAAAAAAGATTTTGGGGAGAAAAGCGGAAAGCCCCGGTTTTTATGATAAGATTAACAGCGCGGAAGTCAATTTTTAAGAATACTTAAAAGCATTCCGGTTTTGTGAGACAGCAGAAATATCCTAAGAAAACCTTCAATGCAGAAAAACAGAAGACTGATAAAGCTGTTCTGGCAGCTATCCATTCCGGGGATTATTAACATTAATTTTTTAAAATTTCTTAATATCAGGAATGCTGACCTGCTGATTGAATTGATTTTAATCAGGGTTTTAAATGTTCATTGACTAACACCCAGCGACTAATCTATTTTTTTAATTATTTTTGCACACCTAAAAACGTAAAACAGTATTATAAAGAATGAAGAATTTCTTAAGCAACAAAAAGAAGGTGAATGTTCTATTGGGAGCGCTTCTGCTTGTTATTTTCGGACAGGCCTTATTCATCGGGAAAATTTTCTCTGAAAAAAGCAACAAAACTTACGAAGTAAATTTAGTAAAGATAAATACCCAGAAAGACAGCATTGATTACCTCGAGATGAAAAACAACCTTACTTTGGTTGATAACACGGTGAGAGAACTCAATTCATTTCTGGCTTCCAAAAACATCAGTGACGGCAAAATTGAGATGCTTGCCAAAGACAGCATTTCCAACGCGGTATATCTTGCAAAACAAACCAACCGCTACAGCCAGTATTTAATGGATCTGCAGAACAAACTGCAGCAGGTGCCGCTCGGCATCCCTACGGAAGGATATATCTCTTCCAATTTCGGGAAGCGGAAAAACCCGATCCCTTTTCCCAATGTGTTACTTGCCAGTGCGAAACCGATGAAACCTGCAGCCAAACCTGAGCCTCAGTACACCGAAGTAAAGGACAGCCTTGGGAATATAAAAAGAATCCCGGTGACTTCGGTCGACAATGTGGCAGCAAAAACCCAGGATAAAAACAATCCGCCGGCGGAGGCCGACCAGATGCAGTTTCATAAAGGACTTGATATCGCGGTGCCTTACGGGACAGATGTGCGCGCTGCTGCCAAAGGAACGGTAATTTTCGCAGGACAGAAAGGCGGGTACGGAAACTGCGTCATTGTCTCCCACGGAAACGGACTTGCAACACTTTACGGTCATCTTTCAGAGATCCTGGTTGAGGCCAATGACGTGATCAAAGTGAATCAGGTGATTGCAAGATCAGGTAATTCAGGACGTTCTACCGGACCTCATCTTCATTACGAAGTGCACAAAAACAACACGCCTGTGAACCCGAAACTTTTTATGAATCTTTAAGAGTCATCCATGATATTCTAAACGCTCCGTAAAGGCGCGTTTTTTTTGGCTTACTAAAAGCGGGCTGATATTGATGAATATCAGGATTACCGGTTCTCCTTTTCGGGGGCATTCTGCGGAGGCATTGCAGTAGACGCATCGATACTGTCTCCCTTAATGGAATCCTGAATGTGGTTCTGAATCAGTTTTTTTTCAGTTTCCGCGTAATCTGCGGGTTCCGTGCTCTGGGGTTTTTCATTCTGTGAGCAGCTTACCGCAGCCATACTCACCAAGGCGATCATTAATTTTTTCATGGAAAAAGGATTTAAATTTAAATGTCAGCAGCAAAGGCATAGGTACCCATCTGCCGCGGCAGAATATATTTGGTGTGCAGTACCCTATATTTAGTTCAGAAAAAACTGTACCATCCTGATATTTTCGGAAACTTCTGTTCCTTAATTCCTAACCTCATGGCTTCTCTAAGCCGGATCAGATCAACACGGCTTCTTTGTGTGTGACAGTTTTCCCGTGAAAAGCATTGACAGAAATCCGGAGGTGTTTTTAAAAAAGCTTATATTCGTTTTAAATTAAAGTATGAAAAAACTGATCATCCTCGTTTCTGCCGTGACTGTACTGAATTCGTGTATCGTTTCCACCGCCGCAAAAGTGGTAAAAGGAACCACTAAGGTCGCCTACAAAGCGGTGAAAGGAACCGTGAAGGGCATCAGCTGGACGGTTGCCAAAGCCAAAGGAAAAATAGACGAAGACCGTATTGACGGCACCTGGAAAGTGGTGGGAGCCTATAAAGGTTCTTTTGCTGATTTCGAGAAAGACGGGAATCCTGACAGTTCTTTCAGCAGCGAATGCAGCGGAGGATTCGATCAGATGGTTTTTAATGCCAAAAGGTCCGAATTCAAGCCTATACACTGCAGTACTGAAGAGGAAGACTGGGTAAAATACGATTTCGAATTCGGGAAAAATCCGGCTACCAAAGAGAGAGAAAATTATCTCGAATATAATTCCGGCAACTACATTTCCGTTATCGATGTAAGCAGCAAAACCATGGTTCTGGAAGGCAACCTGATGCCTAAACTGGCATTTTCCGGAACGAAACTGTATCTTCTTGAAAAGGTAAAATAGGGCAAAACTTTCCATAATTTTCCATTTTTTTCCATTAAAGGGAAGAAAAGGGCATTTTTGGGCAGTTACAGCGGTACGGTTTTCAGTCCGAACTGTTCTGCAAATGCTTTGTATCAAAGGGTTTCTGACAGGAAAATTTACTGTAAGAGAAAATAAGGAGGTACAGTTTCTATATCCTTTGTATATCGGTTGTATATCCATTGTATATCCTTTCTTCGACAGTTATATATCCATTCTATATCCACTGTCCGTATACTGTTCGATGTTAGGGTACCGGGGTTTTATTTTAACGCTTCTGATTGCTATCGGAGAAAGTGTAGAGAATTAGCTGCTTAAAATGGTTTGAATATGTATTACGATTAAATGATAATAACCTCCCCCTTTCTTCTTTGATATGCTTGAAAACAGCAATCTGGTGAATCCTAAGGCCGTTTTTCTTTACTTTTTGTTTGAAACAAAAAGTAACAAAAAGTTCAAGACTGGATCTTTTTGCTAAAAAATTGATATTTCTTCCATGAAAATCCCCAAAACTCGGGCGGAAAGAAAATGATTTTGTAAAATTTAATTTACTGCTGCCACTCAAACAGTGGGGATTTTTACGCTGGCTACCAGTAGAATGGATTGATAAGGAAGAAATATCAATTTTTATTAACGCAAAAATCTCCCAGGTCAATTTTAATACTTCAAAATAGAAAGCCATGAAAACATTTGTTGCTTTACGGTTTTCCTTTTTGTGGGATTCATCAGAATGAGTATCTTTAAGACTTACCTATAAAAACTATTTATGTCTCTAACATTTCTACTGTTGGTGCTGATCGGGGTACTGGTTACCCTTGGGATCATCACAAAAAAACTCGACGTCCTCACCTATTCTGAACCCGATAAAAACGGGAACCGCAAACCAACCGGTTTTAAATGGAAACCTGTCACTTTTATCTTACTGTCCGTTTTGGCGGCACTGTTCCAGCCTATGAATTATGAAGTGATCAGCGTAGGTCACAAAGGGCTTCTCATCAATTTACTCGGCGATAAGCGGGGCGCTTCGAATACTGAAGAGGTTTCGGGAGTCGTGTTCTATAATAAATACACCCAGGAAATTCAGGAAGTTCCGCTCGACCAGAGGCATATTGAATATCCCGAATCTATTATCGTGGCCAAAGGCGGGTTCCCCTGCCCGATCAAGCCTTCGTTCAACTATTCGGTGAAGGAATCTACCGCGTCTGATATGTTTACCAACCTGAGATCCACCTACAAAAAGGGCGGACTGGAAGCCATACAGGAAGGCTGGCTGAACAATGCCATTATTGGCGCCATCAATGATGTGGCGAACCGGCATTCTATTGATTACCTGTTCAACAACCGGGAAACCTATGAGGCAGAAATTCTGTCAGAAGTGAATAAAAGAATCGGGAAATGGTTTATGGTTTCTCAGCTGAAAACCAATATCCAGCCTCCGAAAGCCATCCGCCAGTCGATTGAAGACAAGGCGACGGCTGATGCGGATGCGATTAAAGCGGAAGCTCAGGCAAGAGTTGCGCAGGCCGATGCACAAAGGAAAATACAGCTGGCGAAAGGAGATTCGGCTTCTGTGGTCATCAGAGCGCAGGCAGAGGCAAAAGCCATCAGCCTGAAACAGCAGGAAATTACGCCTACTTATGTGGAATACCAGCGTGTGCTGAAATGGGATGGCGTGATGCCGAGCACGGTGTTGGGGAGCGGGAGTGGTACGCTGTTGAATGTTAGTAAATAATTAGCCATAATAATAGAACTGATTCACAAAATTTCCTTTCATCCAATCTATTCGTCAAATGCAAACTCTAACAGTCCCGTAGTATACAATTAAACAAATATTATTATGAAAATTATTATATTCTTATTATTTTTAACGATTAACCTCTATGCGCAGAGTAGTACAACAATAAAAAATATTGCTGATTTTACTACAGGTGAAGAATTTCTCTCCCTTATAAATAAGAAGATAATAGTGGCATCATTAAGAAATGTTAATTTTTTGGATGTGAATGTTCAAACTACAAAAAAACATAAAACCGATTATAGAATTTTTGAGCCTGGTGAATTTCGTCCTTTAACTATCGGTGAGTATAATAGTATATTAGCAAATTCTTTATTATTAATTGATAGAGTTAAATTCGTCGAGGGTCAGAAAGAAATCACATTAAGTGAATTTAACGCAAAAATTTCTGCAGGTTCACAAACATATCCATCAGTAAAACTTTACGCAAAAAAAAATGATCAACACTTCGAATTTTTTAATACTTATGGAGGTCTTAATTTTGCCAATCTAATTCAATTTGATCTTTTAGAATATCATAAACTTAAAACAATAGGAAGAAAGTTTCTAAAAAAAGCTCATTTTAAAATAGACAACCGTTTAAACATATATTCAGCAATTCCCGCAATGTACACCAATAATGATGTCATAGTCGCTACCGATGTTAGAGTTTCGCATTCGGATCCCATGTCAGAAAAGGTAGATGGTATATTTGTTTATATTAAAACTCAACTGGGAGATTATTCGATGATTCCAATCATCGGTTCTCACAATACAAAAACATTTGATGAAACGTATGTTGAGCTAAGTGAATATGACGACTATGTAGTAAAATATAACACCGAAGTGCCAAAAATGAAAAGTCTTCATTTAGAAAACACCAAAAAACAGCAAGAGGAACGCGAGAATTACTATAAAGAATATGTAAAATTAATTTACAAAAAATATGGAAATATTAATGGCAATCGGGTTCTAAGAGGAGAATTAGTTCCCGGAATGACAAAGGAAATGATGTTAGATGCATTTGAAGACAACGAGATGGACAATCATACAGTTTCTTTAATAGGGAGAGATAAATGGGAGTCATATATGTTTAAATCTGGGAATAAATACGTTCTTATATCTTTAAGGAATGAGGTTATATATTCAATTACAAAATAGTAAGATTAACCCTACCAAGAAGGCGATCACCCTTAAGCAGTAGTGGGACTCATGAATTTGAAGTAGAATTACTAGAGGTCATATGTAAGGATTGCTTCGCCGAATTTCATTTCGTGCGACAGCGGGGGTATTACGTATAAATTAATCCACTCAGAAATAGTACATTTTAAAAATTGGTGTTTAATAAAAAATCCCTTTAAATATTATATCTATTTAAATTTGTTTAATATTAAAAGCTCTGAAACAAGCCGATTGTTTTACAGATCACCTATGATACCCTAATGACGCAAGGTCTGTGCGAGTGTGGAAAACTTTTACAGCTTATAGCGAGACTATTAATTTTTAACGCTTTCTATATCACATTCAATTTCCTACTTTTGTTTTTAGCTCGGGGCATTGGAAAACAAAAAGTTCCCGATTAAAACCTCGAGAACCTATTCAAATGGACTCAGACCATTTTTTAGATTTCCTCTTGGTATTGGTAAAAATAGTTGCACCTATTTTACCGTTACTCTATAAGAGGAGAAAAAAATCCTAGTTAAGAAGGCCTCCCCGCTAGGGAGGTTTTTTTATTCTTAATTACGGAATAACGTAATTTTACTTACTCCAAATGTATAAAAATATTTCATCCTACAAAACAAAAATGTAAAACAGCAGGTAAACATAATGGTGAACTTTATGGTAAATGAGGTACTGATTTACATAGAGGCTGATGTATAGCTTGCTTTAGTCAGAAAAAAAGTTACTAACAGGCATCATTCTAAATAAGCTCCCGCCGCTGCCGCGCGAATCCTTTCGCGTGGTTACAATAAGATCGCGCAATAATATCAGCAGAATTTTATATTTTTACGTAAAGCACAATAGTAAATGAGCCGAAACTATAAATTCCATAATCCTGAAGGTCTTTATTTTATAAGCTTCGCAGTAGTGGGCTGGTTGGATGTGTTCATCCGAAACGAGTATAAAGATTTATTTTTAGAAAGCGTAAGATTTTGCCAGAGAGAAAAAGGTTTGGAAATTCATGCGTGGTGCATTATGTCCAGCCATGTTCATTTGGTTTTCAGAAGTGTAAAAGGACAAAAGCCTGAATTGCTGATCGGTGATCTGAAAAGATTTACCAGCAAGGCCATGGTAAAAGCAATTATGGAAAATCCTAAAGAAAGCCGGAAAGATTTTCTTTTGGAGGCTTTCAGGAAAGAAGCAGAAAAAAGTTCAAATGTCACTCATTATCAGTTTTGGCGCCACGACAATAAACCCATTGAATTATGGAGCAACCGTGTCATTAAACAAAAAATAGATTACGTGCATCAGAATCCTGTGGAAGCGGGTTTGGTTTTCAGAGCGGAAGATTACCGGTACAGCAGTGCAATTGATTATGCGGATGAAAAAGGGCTTCTGGATGGTATAGAAGTTTTCAGGATATTTGATTTTTGATCATGTTTAATATATTGGGGCCACACGAAAGGATTCGTGCGGCAGCGGGGGGAAATAACACTGCTTCGAATTTCATTTCGTGCCAGCAAGGGAAATTAATTCAAATAAATAATATGGATACCGTTTTTTGGATATGTGTAAAACTCATGCAGGTAATGAGCAATATGCTTGGGATTACCTATCAGCAATTGAATGTTATTTTGTTTGTAATAGTACACCCATCCATTACTCTAATTTTGTTTTTGAAATTCAGAAAATATAAAAGACTTTGGACAGAACAGCAAAACATAAAAAACACCTAATCAAGGGAATGCTGTGTAAAGACTTCTGATTCAAGCCATCTAAAAAATCACTATCTTTGATAAAACACAACAATGAAAGCCGGGTACGTTATCAGGGATCAGGAGCAACCACATTTGGCAACTCCTGCTGTGGTGGACTGTATGTTCACGGGGAAAACCTGTCGCGACCTCCTTACATTTTTCACCCTCACTTTATTGTTTTTAAGTACTGTAGCCTGCAACGGCGGTAAATCGGCCGAAACGGTAAAAGGAACAGAGAAACCGGACACCGTAAAAAGGGATTCAGTTGAGAAGAAAACAGTGCACGCCATTGATATTGATACGGCCGATTTCAATAAAAGAATACTCGCCTTAAGCAACAGTGACACCAGCGGCAGATGGCCTGTAAAAGCGCCCTATCCTTTGCCCGGCGCGCTATTGCCCTACCACAGAATTGTTGCCTTTTACGGAAATTTATATTCAACAAGAATGGGAATCTTAGGGGAACTGCCCCGAAAAGAAATGCTGGCGAAACTGGAGGGCGAAATAACCCAATGGAAAGCGGTAGATTCGACGGTGGAGACCATTCCTGCTTTGCACTATATTGCGGTGACGGCTCAGGGAGCACCGGGAAAAAATAACATGCACCGCCTGCGAATGCCTTTTCACCAGATTGACACGGTGATCAGCTGGGCAAAACCCATCAATGCGCTGGTGTTTCTGGATATTCAGGTGGGACACAGCTCCGTGAAAGCGGAAGTGACAGAACTGGTACCCTACCTTTCAATGCCTAACGTACATCTTGGAATAGATCCTGAATTTTCGATGAAGAACGGAGAGCGGCCGGGTTCCAAAATTGGGTATTTTAATGCCGCTGATATTAATGATGCCATTGATATTTTGGCAGACCTCGTACGCAAAAACAAGTTGCCTCCAAAAATACTGGTTGTCCACCGGTTTACTCAGGCAATGGTGAAAAATTATAAAGAAATCAAAACTGTTCCCGAAGTTCAGATCGTCATGAATATGGATGGGTTTGGAAGTAAAAGCTTAAAAAAAGACTCTTATGTGAGTTATATTTATAGAGAACCTGTGCAGTTTACCGGTTTCAAGTTATTTTATAAAAATGATGCGAAATTGTACACTCCCGAAGAATTAATGAAATTCACTCCGATACCGATTTACATCCAGTACCAGTAATTTAATTTTTGAGTGATGAAAAATATTGTTGAGTCCGTTTTTGTCGGGTTGTTTTTATGGGCCGGCTGTCAGCCGGAACCCGGTAAAATAACTGCCGGGACGCCGGTTATTAACGCTCCCGCAAAAACCGCAGGGCAAAAAAAAGTCATGGCGGATGCGGCGACTGTTCTTTCAAGAAAAGAAGTGCCTGTTTTATGCTATCATAATATTAAGGATTTCGGGGCCAGTGCGGGTGAAAATACCAAAGTATATAGCGTAAAACCTGCTGCTTTTGCAGAACAGATGAAAGCTTTGGCGGATGCCGGATACCACACCGTTTTGCCGGAACAGCTGTATAACTATTTAGTTTTTGACGGCCCATTACCCGAAAAACCCATCATGATCACCTTTGATGATACGAGGGAAGCACAGTTCAGTATTGGTGCTGTGGAAATGAAGAAATACGGTTTTAAAGGCGTGTTTTTTATCATGACCGTTTCTATTGACCGACCGGGATATATGAGCAAAGAGGAAATCAAAAGCTTATCGGACGATGGGCACGTTGTAGGTGCACATACCTGGGATCACCACATGGTCACTAAATACAAGGGAGACGACTGGGTTACACAATTAGTCAAACCAAAGGCTCAACTGGAGGAAATCATCGGTAAACCGGTAACGGATTTTGCTTATCCGTTTGGAGTCTGGAATACCGCAGCCATCACTGAAATAAAAAAGAGAGATTATAAAATGGCTTATATCCTGTCCACCAAAAGAGATCCTGCAGATCCGTTATATACCATCAGACGTATGATCGTTTCCGGAACCTGGTCCACTCAAGGGATGATGAACGCTGTACATTCTTCTTTTACTAAAAAGGATTAGCATCTGCTGATGATATAGATTTAATTTCTACCGCTGCCGCATCAGGAAATAATTAAACTGCCCAAAGTCAGAAGACCTTGAGCAGTAAAAAACTGATTGCTAACCAATCATTCTGTTATTTAAAACAGATTTTAATTTTTAATAAACCGGACAGATTTGGTCTGACCTTCGACAGAAAGCATTAAAGTATAAACGCCATTAGAAAGATCTCTGACATCCACCTGATTTCCGTTGGTCACCGATTTTGCAACCGTTCTGCCGGAAGCATCAAGAATAACATACGCTGTATTTTTTACTGAACTGCCTTTGAACGTAAGGAAGTCTGAACTTGGATTAGGATAAACGACCAGTTCTGAAACGGAAACATCCGCAAGACTCAAATTACTGGCAGAAGCAAGCCACATCACCGCATTGAGCAGCAACGGTTTATGATTGCCGTTCGCATCTCCTGTATAGCCATTATAAAGGGTATTTCCCGAATTTCCTGTTCCGTCATCAGGAATCGAACTGTCGCCAAGTGCCACCACTTTTCCGGTTCCGTAAGTTGCTGTGGAAACCAGTGCATTGGTGGTTCCGGAAGTTCCTGTCGTAAACATCAGGCCCTGAACCGAAGGGTTTTTCGAGGTGTTCAGCGTCATTGAAGTTCCATTGGAAAGCATGATCATGGAAGGATTCCCCGCAGTTCCGTGTAAAACAGGATTCGTTGGAAGACTGGCAATATTGGTATAAGTTCCTGATAAATTCTTCAGGTCGAATGTAATTCCGAAAGGATTGGAAAGAACCGTGTTATTCGCCATCAGATCATTCCAGATCGCAGGAGAATCCCATCCATCGTTGTTTCTGTCACTGATGGTATGATCACTAATCATGAAAAGTCCGCCTCCGTTTTTCACAAAATTAACAATTGCATTGCTCTCTGCCACGGTAAATTTGGTATTGGGTTCGTCTACGATATATACTTTATAGTTTGACAGATCCTGAGGATTGGTACTGTCGCCATAAGTGATCTTTCCGGACGCAGGAAGGGTTTCCAGAATATAATTGGGATTAATTTTCACCAGATCCACTCCCCATGCGCTCAGCGCCCCTTTCCAGTAGGTTTCGGATGTTGAAGAATTGATACCACTCTGCGCGGGTGTGGGAGTCCGCTGTGCAGTTGTGCCATCAGAATCGATAACCCAGTCAGCATTTCCGGCCATTTCCGCCTTCGTGTTATCAAATAGAATTTTTTGGGAACTGAACAGATTCAGACCAAAAAATAAAAGCAGTAAAGAAAACTTTTTCATTATTTTTTTAAATTTAAGGATGCAAATGTAATTATATTCACCATAAACATTCTGAATTTTTAAAAAATTTTAACCTGATTTTAATTTTCCTTAAAATTATATGGATGAATATTGGGAAAATCATATTTTAGAGAATGAATTTTTCCGGTTTCGGCAATCGTGCCGGAGCAACTGACGGGCTGTGCAGTACCCTTCATAAAGGACGGATATTTTTTTATGTATTTTTTACATTACAGTCCTTTTATTTATATATTTGACTGTATAAAATCCTTAACCATGAAAACACTTCTATCTTTTGCCCTTTTTCTTTCTTTTACGCTATTCCATTCTCAGCTGAAAAAAGTTGGAGTGGTCGATTTTTACAACTGGACTTCCAATGACGGTATGTATTATCAGTTTATCCTGGCAGCCGGAGAAGTAGAAGGCCTTAATGTAGAACAGCCGGCTGTGGTACGGGTACGCTACTCCAGAGATGGCGGGGTATCTTACAGCCTCGTGGAGTTTGATGCCACACTTAGGTTCATGACCGACAAAAACAATGCAGAAAACCTCATCGCTTATCTGAACGGCGCCTCCACTGCCAAAATCATCGAGAATGCCACAGGCTACACTCCGGATAACTTCGTACTTTACTACACTAAAAGCGGTAATTTCATCAAGGGTTTTCAGGCAGATCACACCGAAATGGCAAAAAGCGAAGTGGAATATGCCAAAGTCTTCATGACACCAAACAACACTGCTGAACAGCTGCGGAGCCTGATCCGCCTGTACTATAAATCCACCGACCCGCTCTACCGCGACCTTATGGTATATGCGGCGCAGTATGACTAAACTTGGACAACCTTAATTTTAAGTCTCACCTATTCGGAAAATCCGTTATATCTCTGTGTTCTCTGTAAAACCGCTGTGAACTCCGCGGTTAAAAATTCCACCACATAACATCTGATGATTTCATGCTATAAGTACAAAAACTGGTTGCTACCAGCGATTTTGGTATCCTTTGTGGCACCTTGGTGCTCTTTGTGGTTAAAATACCCGACGCTGCATCCTATGTACTCTCCATAAAACTGCCGTTTACTCCATGGTTAAAAAAATGCAGCACTTTAAACACTCCCCTTAATACCGTCATAATTTCCTAATTTTACCGTCATGCTTCGTCAGTTAAAAGAAAAGGTAAGAAAACTAAAACAGGAAACCGTTCCCATCTATTATGCGCTGTTTGACAGGCGCACGCCACTGTCAGCAAAATTCCTGGCCGCCCTTACGGTAACCTACCTGCTGAGTCCCATTGATCTTATTCCTGATTTCATCCCGGTTCTGGGCCTGCTCGATGACCTGATTATTGTTCCGCTGCTCATCACCGCTACCCTGAAACTGATTCCGCAATATGTGCTCGACGACATTAAAAGTAAAATAGACAGTAAAGAAAGACTGCCCACGAAATGGTATTATGCATTGCCGGTTGTTCTGCTGTACGGCTATCTGCTTTTTGTGCTCTTCGGGTACGCACGTCATTGGTTTGATTTCTGAAAACCTAAACACCATAACCGGCTGGTTAATCGTCCTGTCAAGTTTTAGATTCATCGTCTTTAAGGTAACCTGCATTTTTTTTGATAATCCTGTAACAAAAAAATCAGCAGCGCTACCAATCGCAGTAAGAAATCAAAAAAACTAATAACCATTTATTGACATGAACACCAGACTTCTCACTGCAGTATATATTATACTGGCTCAGTTATTTTTCGCGCAGACGCTTTCTGAAAAAGCAGAAACTTCAACTCCTTTTTTCACTCAGACTTCCGACGGCACGAAGCTTTTCACGAAAGTTTCCGGAACCGGTGATCTTTGTATCTATGTTCACGGCGGTCCCGGGATGTGGAGCGATTCCTTCGAAAACCTCAAAGGTAAAAATCTCGAAAGCCGCCTTAAAATGGTGTATTACGACCAGCGCGGCAGTGGGCGGTCAGGTGCGTCGTTGACGAATGATTATTCCGTAAACAGAATGGTGGAAGACATCGAAGATATCCGCAAAAAGCTGGGTGCCGGGAAAGTGTATCTCATGTCGCACTCCTTCGGTGGGATTATTGCGACGGCTTACGCGGCGAAATACGGCAGTCATCTTAAAGGCCTGATTCTGGTCAGCAGTACACTCTATCTGAATGATTCGGTGATGGGCCAGGTTGCGTATGCCAATGAACTGACGGGAAGTAAAATTGAAATAAAAGAAGGACAGTATATGCCGGCCCTCGGGGAAGCGATGGGAAAACTGAATGAAAAAGGACAGATGTATAAACTGCTTACCGACAGTCAGGAAAATATGAACACTCTGGATAAGATCGATGAGAAGAGACCGGAAGAAAACGGTTTCAGAAATAACGTCTGGAACATCAGTGAATATTACGGTGATTTCACCAAACTTACACCGGATATAAAAGTTCCCGTTTTGGTCATTAGCGGAACGCAGGATCACGCCGTCGGTCCGCAGCACTATAAACTGTTTAAATTCCCAAAACAGAAAGTGGTACAGATCAAGGGCGGACATTTGCTGTATTACGAAAACAATGATGAGTTTGTAAAGAGTGTATTTTCATTCATCAGAAAATAAGCCGCCAAATCTTCACTGAATGGAAATAAAATCACTTGATGGCATCGGCTATGAAACGGTTTTCAAGGCCTTTAATGAAGCCTTTGCTGAGTATGAAATGCAGCTCAATGCAGATGAACTGAAGAGCATGCTCATCCGCTGTGGGTACAAACCCGAATTATCTTTCGCAGCCTTTGAAGGTGAAAAGATTGTCGCCTTTACCCTGAACGGTACCGGAGATTTCAACGGTCTGAAGACTGCTTACGATACCGGAACCGGAACGCTGAAAAGCCACAGAGGACAAGGTCTTGCCGGCAAAATATTCGAACACTCGATCCCGTATCTTCAGCATGCAGGTATTTCACAATATCTGCTGGAGGTGCTGCAGCATAATACAGCGGCGGTTTCGGTATATGAAAAAGCAGGCTTTAAGATCACCCGAGAATTCAATTATTTCAGCTGGAACAACGAAGCGGTGAAAGCAGCTTTAGGAGATACCGCTGGGAAATTTCAAATTAAACCGGTAACCGACCTTTTGCCTGAAAAGATGACGGAATTCCAGGACTTTGAGCCTTCCTGGCAGAATAGTTTTCAGTCGGTCGACCGCGCTCAGGAAGATTTTGTGTATCTGGGCGCCTACGACGGCGAACAGCTGGTGGGCTACTGTATTTTTGAGCCGCTTTCGGGAGACCTTACCCAAATTGCTGTTCATAAAGATCTCCGCAGAAGAGGCGCGGGTTCTTTATTACTCCAGGAAATTACAAAACTGAACAGCAATCCGCGGGCAAAACTCATCAATGCTGAAGTGAACTGTACCTCAATCCTTCACTTTCTGAAGTCTAAAAATATTGAGCTTACCGGAAAACAGTACGAGATGGTAAAGGAATTACAGGGTTTTAAACACCTTTAAAATCTTCAATTCATGATCAGGAAATGAGGCTCAGCATTTTCGCTGGGCTTTTTTGTGGCAGGTATAAAGAAAAATATTCCGGAGCGGAATAAACTTCAGCCATCTGTTCCCAGGCAGCTGGTATTTCAATAACCAAAGACCTCCTTTAATCATTTTAAAGGAGGTTTTGTTTTCATAAACTCAATCTTTTACGGGTTAAAAGCTACCCTATCTGAAAAACTTTATCTGATGTCATCGGAAAGTTATTGAGATATAGGTTTCAATGAACGGCTTAGCGGTCAGTTTCAATCTCCAGGATCATGGCAGTTGCGGCAGGGATTTTCAGGGTATTTTCAAAACTAAACTCCTGATCTGTAATAATATCCCTGGCTTTGAACTGAGTTGGGACCGCTTCGTGATACCGTTGTAAATCAATGGTGACTTCTTCTTCATTTTTATTGAGCAAAACCATAACCTGCTGTTGGTCATTGTACCGGAAATAGATATAGACATTGTTTTTTTGGGGAGCGTAGTGAAGAAATTTTCCGTTGGTAACAGCGGAGTTGGTTTTTCGCCAATTCAGTAATTTCGAGAAGTAGGCCTTTCCTTCTTTTTCGTCGGTAGATAAACCCTTTTCTGTGAGGGTGTTTTTAGCATCTGTTTTCCAGCCGCCATAAAAGTCGCCTCGTCGCTGTCCGTCGCTTCCTGCCTTTTCATTAGTCATCAGTACTTCAGTTCCGTAGAAAAACTGTGGAATTCCCCGCATGGTCATATACATCGCAATTCCGAGTTTCCAGTGTGAAAAGTTTTTGTTGATCCGGGAATAGAAACGGTCAATATCATGGTTGTCGGGAAAAATGAGCTGATCATCGGGATGAGGATAGAAAAAATCTAAAGCTACGCCCTGATAGACATCGCGCCACGGCGAATACCAATCATCCGTTCTGTTGAGGCTGGTTACGATATTGTCCGTCAAAGAAAAGTCCATCACAGTGGGTAAGTACGATTGGTAACCATCGCTGTTTATTTTGTCTTTTTGCCAGTAGGCGTTTTGAGCAGGAATTCTGGTCATTTCTTCACCTACGATATTCATATTCGGATATTCATCAATGATGGTTTTAGTCCAGACGGAAAGGAAATCTTTGTCCGCATAAGAAAAGGTGTCTTCTCTAAGTCCCGAAATCCCCGCATATTCTACCCACCAAATGGTGTTCTGAATGAGGTATTTTGCGACCAAAGGGTTTTTCTGGTTAAGATCAGCCATGTGATCATCAAACCATCCATCGGTGTATTCTTTTTTATCAATTTCGGTAGCGTAGAGATCATTAACTGTTGATTTCAGATGATTGGTCCGGGTATGGGTGTCGGAGAAGTTAAGCCAGTCTTCAGAGGGCAGATCTTTCACGAAATAATATTCGTTTCCGCAATGATTGAGGATGACGTCCCAAATGATTCCGATGTTTCTCTTTTTCGCTTCATGAGATAGCTTTTTGAAATCTTCATTGGTCCCAAAACGGGAATCTATTTTGTATAAATCAGTCGCCGCATAGCCGTGATATGAGTATTCCGGCTGGTTGTTTTCTGTTAAAGGGGTGTTCCATATTTGGGTAAAACCCAGCGACTGTATATAATCTAAATGATTAATAACGCCCTGAATATCGCCTCCGTGTCTTTTATCTTCAATGCTTCTGCTGACGGTTTTTTCATTCATCGTCGGAATCACGTCGTTATTTGGGTTTCCATTGGCGAAACGGTCGGGTACAATAAGGTAAATGGCATCTTTCTGAGAGAAACTTTCACGGTTAGCACTTTCTTTTTCCCTTTCCAGCAATGGGAATTTCTGAGTGATTTTCTTCCCGTTCTCTTTAAAGAAATCAATGGTAAGAATACCGGGTTTGGCGTTGTCGGAAATATTAAGTGTTACAAAGAGGTAATTGGGATTTTCCACTTTTTTAGATTCTCCAAGCTGAACGCCGGGATAGGAGATTTTAGGTTCCAGATTAGAAATGTCTTTTCCGTAAACGAGCAGGGTGATGGTATTGTATTTCATCCCGATCCACCAGTTGGCAGGTTCTATTCTTTCGATTTTCTGGGAGTAAAAAAGTGTTGAAAGTAAAAGAGCAACAAATAAGGGAATTGTTTTTTTCATAATCGGTAGTAAATGTTTTTTGATGGAAGTAATCTTTCATGCTTTTTATCATGAGTTTACTGAACAAAAATATTTCATAAAACCTAATGCTGAAAGCACCCGGTACATACAGCAACCCATGAGGGACGAACAGCAGGATGTACGGCGAAAGATTTTATTCAAGAATAAAACACTATTTTTGAATAAAGGATTTCCTCAGGATTTAAACATTATTTAAATGAACATTACCCAGTGCAGGCTTACCAACCATTTTTTATACTGGATGCTGTTTGTACTGTTTTGGAGTTTTGTATGGGGTCTGTCTGATTATGATTTTCTCAGAAATATGCTCATTCAGATATTCTGTCTTCCTTCCAGGATGCTTTTGGTTTATATCAGTCTGTATTTTCTGTACCCAATGTTCTTTCTGAAAAAGAAATACCTTCCGTTCGCCCTTTACTACAGTTTATTGGTACTGTTTATAAGTGTACTTATTCAGCGGCCATTTATGATGTATTATATTCAGCCTCATTACATCCCCGGATATCAGAGCAACCACTTTTTTGAACCCTCAGAAATAATGAACACCGCACTGGATATTAACATCGCAGCCATTATTCCGTTAGGGTATACCATTTTGAAATCATTGGAAAGAGTGAACCGCGATAATTCCGTGCTTACGGAGCAGAATAACCTTTTGAAAACCGCCAAAGACCAGCATATCATCGAACTTAAAATTGACAAGTCAGTATATAAAATTCCTGTTGCTGATATTGAATACATTGAAAGCCAAAGAAATAATGTGAGGATTAAATTGATCGGTTCGGAACTGGTCGCGAGACAAAATATATCCTCACTTCAGGATCTGCTTCCGAAAGAACATTTCGTAAGAGTTCACCGCTCCTTTATCATCAACAGAAGCCGGATAACCGCTTATTCAGCAAGTAAAATAGCGCTCAGCGATGTTACCGTCCCCATTGGCCGAAGCTATAAAGAAGCTGTTCTGAACAGTTTAGGGAGTGCTGGATCCTAATATATCCAATTCATTTTTGCTTCACTTCGGTTTTACCGCTACCCAAAAGTCTTTTCGCGAGGCTTATTGTTGATGATCACTGATTTTTCAAAATATTCTCAAAATTTTAAGGACTGGCATGTTTTTTTATTACAGTTCATAACTAACTGAAAATGATTATGAAAAGCAAGATCCTTATCCTCGACAATAAAATATATTCCCTCTCTAAAATTTCCAATTTTCTCAAGCAGAAAAAGTTTGAGGTGGTGAAGCCAACGGAAACGCAAAGTGTGTTCAATATCTGTTCAAAGGCAGACGTCGACGCGGTGATCATTGATTTGCGGCTTTTCGGCGAAAAATCCGCTGTTTTCATCAGGAATTTAAAAGAAAATGTACTGCCGGAACACGTCAAATTAATTACCATTTCCGATCATACTTCTCCCCGTCAGATCTTTGATAAAATCACACTGGATACCTGATAGTAAAAGCGCCTGCCACAAAGAGGGAAAGATTCCCGGAGACGGGGCATGACCAAAGGAAAGTCTTTTAAGATAGTATTATTGTTTCTCTACTCACTCTTGATTCGTTCCCGATATTCTCCCTATTTTAGCGGTCTTAAAACTCTATTATGACGGCGACCGGTTTTATCCAAAAATCTCTTCCTCTTTCTGACAAAAACATCATTGCAACCCTGAAACTTCTGGGCGAAGACTGCACCATTCCTTTTATTTCCCGCTATCGGAAAGACGCCACAGGAAACCTCGACGAAGTTCAGATTGAGCAGATCGCCAAACTCAACACCCAGTTTGAGGAAATTACCAAAAGAAAAGAAACCATCCTGAAATCTATAGAAGAACAGAATGCCCTTTCCCCTGAACTGAAACAGCGCATCGAAACAAGTTTCGACCTTCAGGAATTGGAAGACCTGTATCTCCCATTCAAAAAGCGCAGAAAAACCAAAGCCGACACCGCAAAAGAAAAAGGCCTGGAACCTTTGGCAAGGATCATCATGAGTCAGAAAGCGAATGACCTGCACTTCCTCGCCTCAAAATACCTGAATGATGAGGTGGCTTCTGTGGAGGAAGCCCTTCAGGGTGCCAGAGACATTATGGCAGAATGGATCAATGAAAACGGCTACGTCCGCAAAAACCTCAGACGGCTTTTCCAGCGCAAAGCGATGATAACCGCGAAAGTGGTGAAAGCCAAAAAAGACGAAGCCGCCGCTCAGAAATTCTCCCAGTATTTCGAGTGGGAAGAAAGCCTGAACAGGATTCCTTCCCACCGGCTTTTGGCCATGCTGAGAGCGGAAGCTGAAGGTTTCGTAAAGACCAAAATAGAAATCGATAAAGACGAAGCCCTCGACCTCATTGAAAACGCCATCCTGAAATCCAATAATGAATGTACGGATCAGATTGCAATAGCAATTACAGACAGCTACAAAAGACTGCTGGAACCTGCCATTTCAAATGAAACCTTACAGGAAGCCAAGGAAAAAGCAGATCAGAAAGCCATCGGCATCTTCTCTGAAAACCTGAGACAGTTGCTGCTCGCACCGCCTTTGGGCGAAAAGCGGATTCTCGCTATCGATCCCGGTTACCGAAGCGGCTGTAAGGTGGTTTGTCTGGATGAAAAAGGCGACCTGCTGCACAACGAAACCATTTACCCTCACGCTCCGCAAAACGAGAGCGGGATGGCGATGAAGAAGATCCGCTCCATGGTAAATGCCTATAATATTCAGGCGATCTCGATTGGAAACGGAACGGCAAGCCGGGAAACAGAGTTCTTTATCAAGAAAATAGCTTTCGATACGCCGCCTCAGGTTTTTGTCGTTTCAGAAGCCGGCGCGTCGGTATATTCAGCAAGTAAAATTGCACGGGATGAATTTCCTTCTTTCGATGTCACGGTTCGTGGAGCCATTTCGATTGGCAGAAGACTTTCTGATCCATTGGCAGAACTCGTGAAGATTGATGCGAAATCAATCGGAGTCGGACAGTATCAGCATGATGTAGACCAGACTCAGCTGAAAAATGAACTGGATGCTACCGTAATGAAATGCGTAAATTCTGTTGGAATTAATCTGAATACGGCAAGCAAATCGCTGTTGAGTTATGTCTCAGGAATAGGGGAAAAGATGGCAGAAAACATTGTGAGTTACCGCGCAGAAAACGGAGCTTTTGAAGACCGAAAACAACTGAAAAAAGTTCCCAGACTCGGAGAAAAAGCTTTTCAGCAGGCCGCAGCTTTTGTGAGAATTGCCAACAGCAAAAATCCGCTGGATAATTCAGCGGTTCACCCGGAAGCCTACCCTGTCGTGGAGAAAATGGCAAAAGATTTAAGTATTAAAACCGTTGACCTCATCGCTAATAAAGAAAAGATTGCTTTAATCAGTCCTGAAAAATATGTAACCGAAACCATTGGCATTTTAGGGATTAAAGATATTCTGAAAGAACTCGAAAAACCCGGTTTGGATCCCAGGAAAGCCGCCAAAGTTTTTGAGTTTGACCCTACCGTGAAAAGCATCAAAGATTTAAAAACAGGAATGATTCTTCCCGGCATCGTGAACAACATCACCGCGTTCGGCTGTTTCGTGGATCTGGGAATCAAAGAAAGCGGACTGGTGCATATCTCGCAGCTGAAAGACGGTTTTGTTTCCGACGTGAACGAAGTGGTGAAACTGCATCAGCATGTTCAGGTAAGGATAACTGAAGTGGATGAGGGAAGGAAAAGGGTGCAGCTGAGTATGGTGTTGTAGGAAATATTTTAAATTGATCCCCGCAATAATTGGGAAATCTGCTGAATGACTGCGGTTGGATGAGCTCCCTGATTCAAAGAATCTGATGCCACTTTAAAAGCTAAAATCTCCCGTCCCAATTCTTTTCCTTTTTGTGCAATGAGAAGAAGAAGTTGCGGAAACGCAATTTCATAGCCTAAAGACGTGAAGAATGAAAAGATTTTTTCAGCGATTTCAGTATCGGTTTCACCAAATGCTTTTCCTGCAATAACGGGGAAAAGAAACTCTTCTTCAACAGATGAGACGTCGGCGGACGGAAATAATTTTAAAAATTCCGGATAATTGAAGCGCGTTTTGGCACTTTCAAGAATATATTCGGGAACCAAATCGATCTCTTCATCGGACAAGTGAGGGAAAGCATCGATATTTTCAGTATAAAAATCCTCTGCCGGATCCTCATCTTTTTCGGTAAGGAAATCGTCTTGTAAATTACTGATTTCTTCTGCGTCATGATCATCTAAAAAATCATCTTCCTCATTGTCAATCCTCAATCCAGACAATTTGGTCATTTCCTGCTGCACCAATTGGTAATAAGTCTCAAACCGGAAGTCATATTTAGCATCAAGTTCCTTCAACTCTTCTTCTACTTCTTCCAAAAGTTCGGCATCTTCATCAAATATTTCCTCTTCTGTGGCAACATTCTGAAGCCAGATTTTATCGCGCTGCAACATGCTGTACACCCGAAAAATCACCGATTGTGCCTGTTTGGGGTCTTCGTCTTGGATCAGGATATCAAACGCAGAGAGGTTTTCAAGGTAAAAATTTTTATCAATCATGCTGGGAATTGGGTATTTTAGTGAAGGGGCAAATTTAGAAAAAAGGCTGCAATTCTTTGGCAAAAAAGACTGCTCTTAAAGTCTTGGATCCTATTTTTTTATTAAAGCCACTCATGATGACAAGAAAATGTTCCGGGGTAAAGATCACCCGGAACATTTTATTTTTTAAACACTTCCTTTGAAACTTATTATTTCTTAAGTTGATTCAAAAGAAGTTCTGCTACTTTCTCTGAGGAGGCAGGATTCTGGCCCGTAATCAACAAACCGTCTTCCAACGCATACGTTTGAAAATCATCAGTTTTACTGTAGATTCCCCCATTATTCTTCAGCATGTCTTCCACTAAAAACGGAACAACATCGGTGAGTTTCACCAACTCTTCTTCTGTATTCGTAAATCCGGTCACTTTTTTACCTTTCACCAAAGGATCTCCCTTCTCATCTTTCACATTTTTCAATACTCCCGGAGCATGGCATACAAAAGCGACAGGTTTTCCCATACCGTAAAAACTTTCGATCAGCGCCGCTGAATCTTTACTTTCAGCCAAATCCCAGAGCGGTCCGTGACCTCCTGGATAAAATACAGCATCATAATCTTCCGCCTTCACTTCAGACAGTGGATGCGTTTTGCTCAGTTTTTCCTGCAGCGCTTGATCAGCTTTGAAACGGATAGTCGCTTCCGTTTGGTTTTCCGGTTTGTCACTGCTGGGATCAATCGGCGGTTGCCCTCCTTCAGGCGAGGCAAGGGTTACTTCTACCCCTTTATCAGCGAGGTAGTAATAGGGACTTGCAAATTCTTCAATCCAGAAACCGGTTTTCTCACCGGTATTCCCCAATTGGTCATGGGAAGTCAATACAAACAGTACATTCATTGCTTTTGTTTTTTAAGTTGCTATTCAGTAAAAGAATGTGAGATATTTTCATCCGGACTTACCGGTGCACCACAACATTTTCACTGCTGTTTCACGTCAACATCTGTTCCAATCTCTCACGAGCATGATTGAAGATATAAATAGAGGCAATAGCTTTACGGCAGCACTGAGCGAACTTATTTCAAACACGGATTATTTGTATGACCAAAGACTTTTATACTTTCCTATTTCAGATATTTTGCCAAAGGATGTTTCTGGCGCTTCAGTTCTTCAATAAAAAGTTTGGAGATTTCATTGGCTCCGAGTTCGGACAGATGGGTATTGTCATCTTTCCCCTCAGGATAGTAAGGAATTTCTCCAGGTTGGTAATGGAGGTGCAGCTTTTTGGAACCTTCCACACCATAAGCAGTTTCGAGGTTTTCAGTCAGGTACTGCATATCGAAAAACGGGACTTTCATTTCATCGGCAACCATTCTGGCCACCAGGGTATAATTTCCATGCGCATCAAGAAGCACCCCTTCTTTATTGAACTTTCTTCTCGCAATGGATGAAAAAAGAATAGGAACCGCCCCTTTGGCTCTGGCTTCTTCAATATACCGGATTAAATTATAGCGGTAAGCCGTCTGAGGATTCGTATAACGCTCCGGATCGGTATCCTTACTGTCATTGTGCCCGAACTGTATAAACAGATAATCGCCGGGTTTTAAAGCTTCCAGAACCGGCTTCCAGTTACCGCGTTCACGGAAGCTTTTGGTGCTTCTTCCGTTGACGGCATAATTTTTAATCTCCACATTTTCGTTGAAATACTGTGGCAAAACCTGCACCCACCCTCTTTCCGGGTTTTTGTCGGGATCGGGTTTGATGGCCATGGTGGAATCACCAATCGCATGAACTGTAACTTTCCGATGAATATTGTTGGCCTGACAACCCACTAAAAAGAGTGCTGAAAGCAGTAATAATTTATAGATTTTCATACCAGTTGCTGTTGATGTCGGTTTTTAAAATATGCTGTTTGTTGTATTTTTTAGCTTCTTTTCGGGAGAGCTGATGAGACCATTTAACCCTCAAATCCGCTTTTGCTCCTTCTCCTGAATTTCTGAATTCGGCGAAGTAAGCGTTCTGTTCTGCTTCTTTTTTATTCCAGTTATGCCAACCTTCTGCCGCGATGGCTGCAGTCAGTTCACTGTTCAAAAATACTGATTTGGCAAAACTCCGCCACGGTCTTCCAAGATAAACTTTAGTCACCTTTTCAGTTGCGGTCAGTCTGCAGTTATTGAAGACAAAGCCAAACTCACTTCCTTCAGGAGTTGATGGTGCCGTGATGTAGGAGTCTTTTTTGCTGTGGAGGACGCAGTTTTCAAAATAAGCAGTTGCGCCTCCGAAAATGTAATCGGTGGTACCTTCGACATAGGAATCCTTTATATAGATTTTCCCTTCATTTCCAAGGTAAAGGGTATCCTGATTCCCGATTACGCTGCAGTTGACCACCGCTACCCTGTCCGATGTAATGCTCAGTCCAATGGCCTGTCCAGCCTCACCTGCAGTGTTCCTGATGGTGAGATTTTCCAGGATAATGTCATTCGCTTCAACACTGAAAGTAGCGGTGAAAAACGTGCTGTTTCTGCCGCGGTCTGCTTTATCAAAATAATCATCAAAACTAATGATGGTATGATCACGGGCCTCGCCGATCATTTTAATATTGGTATTCCACTGAGGGACCTTTACTTTTTCATGGTACGTTCCCTTTTTAATGAACAGTGTAATTCTTTCGTCGGGAAAAGATCGGCAGTGATCAATGGCGTTCTGAATGCTTTCGAAATCCCCGGAACCGTCTCTGGAAACGATATAATAATTTTTGTCGGGAATGGTCTTAACAAATTTCTTTTTCCACTGATCATATTTTTTAAGTACTGCAGCCGGCTCGTAAGTGTACCATGCATACCCGTTTCTGCGCTCAAACCCGATGTCATCATACGAACTTTTCCTGATTCCGTCCCGGTCGGAGACGAAAATCCGGTTGGTTTCCAGATCATAAAATCTCCCCCAGATTGGCGGCGCCGTGCTGTCAGCAACTAGTTTTTTATCTCCTGAAACGATGGCTTCTTTAAAACCTGTGATTTTATTCTGCCTAAACCATTTCACCGCGTGTTCCACCGCATTGATGACCTCTGTTGAAGGCTGTTCAACGGACATCAAAAGCAAAACAAGTGTTGCAGATTCCTTTCCGCTGAGTGAGGGAAATTCGTAAGCCCGCGCTTTAGCTGGAAACAGGCTGAATTCGTCATGCTGCGCACACCAGACCGTAAGTTTTCCATTCTGTTTGTACTGGGTTTTTAGGATGATTTCAATACCTTTTGAAAAAGAATATTCGATTTTTGAAAGCGTTTCTGACGGTATTTTCACAGGATAGGTTTCTCTTTCATCCATGATTTTTTTAAACAGAAAAAGCACATTGGCCATCGCATCATCGTTATAGGTAATATGCGAACTGTAACTGTTCTGTAAGGGATAAAACTGAGGCCAACCGCCGTTTTCGTACTGTGCTTCCAGAAGAAAATCCAGGCCCTTCAGAAAAGCAGCGCGGTAGGATTCGTTCGGGTGATACCGGTAGATATTGGACAAAAAACTAAGCTCCTGAACGGTCGCATTATTGTCAATCGTCGTTTCCTTCAGGTTGTTTTTGGACGCTGTTATCTCCTTTTTTTCCTGCGCAGAAAGTACTTTCTGCATGGCAATATTCTTTCCCCAGCCTCCGTTTGACTTTTGATACAGCAGAACATTCTCTGCAATGCGTACAGCTTCTTCAGAGGCAAGGAAAGCAGCGTCTTTAGAAAATGCTGTTTTACTCCACTTTTTTTCTAGAGACTGCGCGTTCAGATGGTGCAGACTCAATATCAGAAGAAATAGTAAGGTGATCCGGTTTTTCATCGGTTATCGGTCAAGTTGCAGAGCGGCCAGAATAAACGGTCCGGTACCTTTCGGATCGTTGTCTTTCTTTTTCTCATTGACATAATATTCGTAAGAACCGTCTCTGTATGGTTTTCCGCCCAATCCCGCCACCGCACAAACCTGGGTAAGGGTAACATAACCTTCCGGCGAAACAGTGATCAGGTTTTTAACAAGTCCGTCAAATGCTTTACTTGCAGCAGCTTTATAGGTTTTCGGCAGATAGCCCTTGTTGGCGCCTTTGGCGAGCGCATACGCAAACATTGATGAACCTGAGGCTTCCAGATAATTGCCTTCACGGCTGCCCTGATCGGTTACCTGATACCAAAGCCCTGTAGCATCCTGATATTTTACGATCGCTTTAGAAAGATCATTTAAATAAGAAATCAGTTCCGCTCTTTTTGGATGGTCTTTTGGAAAATAATCAAGGACATCCACTAAAGCCATGGCGTACCAGCCCATCGATCTTGACCAGAAGTTTGGAGAATTTCCTGTCTTTTGATCTGCCCACGGCATTTCGCGGCTTTCGTCCCAGCCGTGGAACAGCAAACCTGTCTTAGGGTCAACCATATTTTTCTGCACCAGCTCGAACTGCAAGGCCACATCATCCAGTTTATTACCGTTTTCAAAGGTTGAATTGTATCTGGCGTAAAACGGCGAACCCATATAAAGTCCGTCCAGCCACATCTGGTTCGGATAAATCTTCTTGTGCCAGAAACCGCCTTCTGACGTTCTGGGCTGTGTATCGAGCTGTGAACGTAAAGTTTTCAGCGCAGTAAGATATCGGTCATCTTTGGTTTTAGCATATAAATCGAACAGATGATGGCCTGCGATAATCATATCGATATTGTAACTCGCAAATTTGTAGCTTGGGATATTTCCCTTCGCATCAATGGTGGCATCGGCATAACCTTTTACATAATCAAAATACTCGGGGTTTTTGGTTTTTGCATAGAGTTCTTCAAAACCAATCATCACCAACCCGTGAACATAATCCCATTTAGGCCCTGCTTTATCATCGAGCATATAGGCTTCAGGATATTTTTTCATTAAAGTCAGTGCCATTCTTTCTGACCATTTTTTATCTGCAGGAACTTCCATTCCAACACCGTCAGTTTTCACAACCGTTTTACATCCTGTCAGAACCATTGCTCCAAACAGAACTAAAGAAATTCGTTTTATTGAAAAAGAAATCATAAGCTTTACTTTAATTCGTTGGAGGTATTTAATTTGGCAAGGTTTTCATCCAGATACTTTAAGAATTCCGCTTCGGTTTTGATGCCGTTCTGCTCTTTTTCCCACGCGCCCAGAAAGTAGAAAGTCACTTTTCCTGTCGTTGGTTTAAACTGAATTAAATGATCAGTCGCCCCTTCAAAAACTTTCTCCGCATCATTGGTTTTGTAAAACACGGCCATCCCCAGGTTATCATTGAACAGGGTCTGTTTTCCGTAGGTTGCAATATACGCCCATTTCCCGTTAGTGCTGGTTTTTTGGATGGGCGGCAGTTTGTAAAGATTTACAATTCCGGTAACGATTCCGGTAAGCGCTTTGCTGCTCTGTATCGTATGTTTGGTATAGCGCTGATCAGGGAAAGCCGTGAGTTCGGAACTCATATCTGTGGTTTCGCCATTGGTTTCCCAGCCTTTATAATGGACAAAAACTTTGGAGTTTGCTTTGGAATTCTCCACCCTGGCGGTGGTGTTTTCCACTTTATTGAAATGCAAAACTTCATTGTTCACCACCCTTCCGATAGAACCGATGCCGAGTCCTTTCCCGACTTTAAGAATATCGGCGCCCCAATCGCTCATCTCGTGATAGGAATCAAATCCGTCCCGTCCTACTCCCTGAAGCACCATCTCTTCGGTGAGTTTACCATAAATATCAATGGCATTGCGCCAGTCCAGATACAGACGGTAGCCTATTTTATTGCTTTCCCAGCCCGGCCCCTCGTAACGGATATAGTAAGAATGATCCGTATGGCTTGACGGCAGGGTTAAATCCTGAACATTTTTAAAAGTGCCGCCTTCATATTTTTTGCCCTTCCATTCGCCGCCTTCTTTTACTGAAAGTTCAGCATAAGTTTTAGCATTTTGGGAAGCCAGTGAGGTTGTTTTGGCCGCATTACAGTTCAGCAATAAAGAAAGCGCAGGGATGGCCAGAATGGGATGTATAGATTTCATATTATTTTTTTTATGATTAAATTTTAAAATTATGGTTTGAACTGCCTATTCAGAAATTGCGTCACATATTTTACCGTCGGTTCAAACCATGGATTGAACATCCAGAACGTATGCGGCGAATTTTCTATTTTTTCTGATTGGGAATAGATGGAATATCGATTTAAGACTTCAGTCATTTCTGTTCTGCCTGCCTGAAACCTTTCGTACTGACTGTTGATGAACAGCACGGGAACAGAATTTCTGTCCACATGACATAGCGGCGAAGCATCACTCCAGATCTCAGGTTTTTCCTGATAAGTTCCGCCAAGCCATTCAGCGGCCAAAGTTCCTTCCTTTGACTGCGGATGACTGAATGCCAGAATTCCGTCGATATCGATGACAGCGCTCACCTGCCCCGAATATTTAGTCCCGGTCAAAGCCGCCATCTGCCCTCCAGAAGAAGTTCCCAGCACCGCAATTTTATAAGCATCAATATTAAACTGCGCTGCATTTGACTTTAAAAAACGGATCGCGTTCAGCACATCATCAATCCCTGCCGGATATTTTGCTTCCCCTGAAAGCCTGTACTCTACCGCAAAACATTGATATCCCTGCGAGGCAATACTTTGCGCGAGCGGCATCATCATTTCTTTATCTCCGGATTTCCATCCTCCGCCGTGAATAAGGATGACGGCGGGTTTCTTTCCTGCTGACTGATGAAGATAACCGTCCAGAAGAAGTTTTCTATCTCCTAAACTATGATAAGGAATATCTTTAATCTCTTTTACATCATCAGAAACGGGAGCCTTCGCCAGAGCAACCGACGGAAATTTCTTCAGCACTTTCTGCAGCTCCGATTCATTGGTGAAGGAGAGGTCTTTCGGGATTTGCGCAAAACCCAGAGAAAAGGAGACTAGAAAAACAACTGATACAAACAGTTTCATAAAATACAAATTAGGCTGTCCTGATGTGGATATAAATGCCAAATAAATCAGCAATCGATTACACAAATATATAACTTTTATTGACGTATTGAACTTAAAAACAGATTTAAACGAAGATTTTGAAGGTTAAAATAATGTTAAATTCAGCTCATAAATTAAGTTTCTTAACAGCCGTATCCATTCGAAAACCCTTTTAATATTACATTTTTAACCACAATAATCAGAAATATTAATTATTTCTTGCGCATATTAATATTTCATATAACTTTGTGTAATCCATTACATAAATTATAATTATTAAACAAATTTATTGAATTATGACTAAATTTTTATCCATCCTGAGTTGGCTGTTTACCGCAGTGCTGATCAGCGCACAGGGAGTAAACATCACTGCAGAAGCCGGTTCGCTGGAAAGCGCCTACGTAAAATGGGATCCGGTAAGCGATGCAGACAGCTATAATGTATATTATTCCGGTGCCGGAATTACCGACCGCAAAATTGACACCCAGCTGATCAGAAATTACGGGACTTATTTCCGTGCAGATCTGCCGGGACTTGCAGCGGGCAATTATATCATTAAAGTAGCTCCGGTAAAAGCAGGCACAGAAGGAACAGCCTCCGTATCCAATACGGTAACTGTTCTTGCACACGACCGTAACGGCTTTGCCCACGAAGGCGGAAGAATACCGGGAGCGTACAATATGGACGGTACCCTGAAAAGCAACGCCGTGGTCATTTATATTACTCAGAATACCAAAAACACCGTATCGATGAATGTTACGGGCGCTACTGCAAACCCGTGTGTAGGTCTGCAGACGATTCTGGACGGATTCAAAAAAGGAAAAGACAACCGTCCTTTGGCGGTAAGACTGATTGGAAACATCACCGATCCGAGCTACCTTCTGAGCGGCGATTTGGTGATCGAAAACAATAACTTCGCCGCAGGATCCATTACTCTTGAAGGAATTGGAGACGATGCTTACGCCAACGGATGGGGAGTACGGATCAAGAATGCCTCAAATATTGAAGTCCGTAATTTAGGATTTATGCTGACCGACGCTGCCGAAGGTGACAATGTTGGTTTACAGCAGTCCAATGATCATGTTTGGGTTCATAACAACGATATGTTTTACGGAAAAGCAGGCGGTGATGCCGATCAGGTAAAAGGAGACGGCGCCCTGGATGTGAAAAAATCAACGTTCGTAACGCTTTCTTACAACCACTTCTGGGACAGCGGAAAAGCAAACCTATTGGGATTAAGCGAAGGAACTACGGCAGGACTTTATGTGACTTACCACCACAACTGGTACGATCATTCAGATTCAAGACATCCGAGAGTAAGGTATTATTCTGCGCACGTGTATAACAATTATTTTGACGGAAATTCTAAATATGGTGCAGGATCTACAATGGGTTCTTCCCTCTTTCTTGAAGGAAATTTTTTCAGAAACTGTAAATATCCGATGCTGATCTCCATGCAGGGAACTGATACCTTCACCGGTCCCGGAACTTTCTCCAGCGAAAACGGCGGCATCATTAAAGCATTCAACAATACAATGAGCGGGCAAAACCGTTTTATTGCTTATGATGCAGTGAATTACCCTGTAGAATTTGACGCATATGTGGCCAGTTCACGAGGTGAAACGGTTGCCAATACGGTAAAAGCAAAAAAAGGTGCAGGGGTTTATAATAATTTTGATACCGATGCTGCTTTATATGTGAAAAATTTGGTGATTGACGAACCCGAAGCAGCCAAAACCAAAGTAATGCAGTATGCTGGACGCGTTGACGGCGGAGACATGAAATGGACTTTCACCGCTGCGGATGATACTTCCTACGACATCAATGCAGGTTTAAAAGCAATGCTCGTTAACTACACCAGTCCTATGGTTTATGTTCAGGGAGAAACTCCGGTGGTAGTCAGCACCCAGACGCTTGATATCCCTGCAAATAATGACCAGACTGTCGCTGCAGGAAGCCCAATTGAAAACATGGTATTTACCTGGGGCGGAACTGCCACAGATGTAACCGTTGACGGTTTACCGGCTTCAGGACTGACATTCGTTAAAAATATTGCAGCGAAAACAGTAACAGTTACCGGCACACCGACTGCAGATGTTTCATTTACTTTGACAACGTCAGGATCCTCAGGAACGTCTGTATCAGGATCAGGAAATGTAACTTTGGGCGAGCCTTCAGCTGAAACCACATTTATACATAATTTTACAACTGACGGAAAAGTAAGCACTTACTACACGATCTCAGGAAATATGAATTCAACCGACGGATCGACCAGTTATGACGGCAATACGCTTACGAAAAGGCTGAAAATTGAAACCGCGACCTTCATCAATTATACCACAGCAAAAACCTCAACCCTGACACTGGTTTTTGATCCGGCATTTGCAGGTAAAATTAAGCTTAACGGGACAACTTATACCGTACCGGCCGGAGCAAACGGTGTGATCAGCATTCCTAATGTTCCTGCCGGAGCCAATGCGATCCTGAAAGGAGACACTGCCAATCTGTTTTATATTAAAACAGTATACGACACGCAGATCTTAGCCACTGGCGGACAGAACGGAAAAAATCAGTTAACAGTTTATCCTAACCCGACAGCAGACAAAGTATTCATCCAGACCAACGAAGAAGTACAGAATATCAGTATCTTCAGTGCAAACGGAAGTTTGGTGAGAACTGTTACTGGCAATATAAAATCAGTAGATCTGCAGCATTTGAATGCCGGAATCTATCTGATGAAAATCACTACAAAATCCGGAAGCACCACTCAGAAGATTATTAAAAAGTAAATTTCTGACTGGCCGAACTTATGAAACCTTCTCCTTTTGGGGAAGGTTTTTTTGTGAATGATTCCGACTGGTTCAAGATCAAAAATCAGTTCATGAAACATTTTTGAATCGACCCCTAATCGCACAGATTAAAAACCTTTAACTGTTATGAATAACGTACAAATCGATTCAGAGAACCTCTGTGTTACGGTAAAAAGACGCATCAAAAGCTAATTCCTGATTCAGAAACACTCTGCGGAATTAAAGGTCTTTTTTGTTGTTTTAAACCATCTGCAATAGGAAAAGATATTAAATCCATACCATTATTTTCTACTCAATAACCTCGGAACACAAAACTTCAAAAGGAGAAAGGTATTTCTAAATAGATTTGCCATAAAAAAATGCCCGTGGATGTCCCACAGGCAACAAAAAAAACAGCATTCCGAAAAATGCTGCTTCCTGTATAAATAAATGATCCTAAAATTTATTTCACGATAACCTTTTGGGATTTTACTCCTTTATCAGACTGTACGTTTACGATATAAACACCGGTTTTCAAATCAAAATTAACATCAGATTTGGTGTTAAGTGATTTTACCAGTCCGCCTGCGGTATTGTACACATTTACTTTGGTGTCACCTGCTACTTTCGAAACGTGAACTCTGCTGCCTTCTGAGAAGATCACAGTGGAATTCTTATTTGCTGAAGTTTCAGAAGCAGCTAAAGTATTGGACGCTAAAGTGGTAATTACCGTAGCACCGCTCACCTCAATTTTGTAAAAATTAATTGCAGCATCAGTATAGATATAGAACGTTCCTGCTGATGGGATACTCGCAGTAAGAATCGCAGTATCAGCTGGCGTCGCAGAAGGACTTGTTGCCGCTGAACCGTAGAGCGTCATATCTCCGTTACTAACATAAGCTGTTCTTACAGCTCCTCCGCTTCCGCTCTTGTACCAAGCTTTTACAGTACATGCTCCATTCGTCTGAATGAAGAAATAACGTTGGGTCGGATGATAAGTTCCTGCAGATACAGCACCTCCCCCGTTGGTTTGAAATCTGTTTCCTGTACCGACATAACCGTCGGAAAAAGTAACCTGAGAAGAGTTGGTAATCGCCCCGAAATTGGAGTTGCTTGAAATAGGATTAAGTCCTAAGCCCGCTTTTACGATTGGCGTTGTCCCAATCCCTGCATTGATCGGCCAGTTGGTTGCATCATTACTGAAGTCCCATGAGGTAGTCTGCGCATTTGCAGAGAAAACCGACAGCAGACTTGCGAATGCAACAAGTAATGTTTTTTTCATAATTAATGAATTTAATAAGTTGATTTTTTTGTTATTCTGATTTAATACAATCGATTGCACAAATATAATAACTATTTTCATACCGACTTTAATTCTGCACAATTATTTTACATTCTTCCATAAA
>JAHIQD010000002.1 GCA_018902795.1 Bacteroidota bacterium
GGATTGTTCTGAACCAATTTATGCTTATTTTTGAAGAAAGGCTCAGATTATAAAATCCAAGCCTCAACTTTTTAACTTACACACTTTTCGGGATAGTGTCTTTTTCAAAGTGGCTTTATGCCCTCTGTATCTTGGTATCTACAATAGTAGAAATTGAAATGTTTTTTCAAACTCTTTTACAATTACATTTCCTGTGATTATCTACAATAGTAGAAATTGAAATGTTTTTTCAAACAGTGTTGGATATGTTCCCGCCGGCTCAGATCTACAATAGTAGAAATTGAAATGTTTTTTCAAACATATTTGAGATCGGGTTGAATTAAAAATCTACAATAGTAGAAATTGAAATGTTTTTTCAAACTTGTCAAACTATACAGCTTTTGTTAATCATCTACAATAGTAGAAATTGAAATGTTTTTTCAAACGCTGATGTACCAATGTACATTACAAATATAAATGATTTTTCTTTTGTTTATGAAGCATACCATTAACTTTATTTTTGTGATCTTTTTTACATTTTTACCCCCCCCTTTTCTATTCTGTAAAATCAAGAAAAATAAGACCATTATCCAAATGTTTACTTGCGCCATATCGTACCGCCTTTTTTAAGTCAGTATAGAATACAAAAACACTGTCACAATCTTCAAAGAGCGGCTCAAACTGTTGCTTGATCCTTTCCTCAATGACGTTTAACAATCTTGATGAATGCTCGAGTTCGAAAACGGACATTTGCAAACGGACACCATATTTGGCCAGAAAATTTGAAAATTTCGTTCGGACTTTATTGTTGCTGATATCATAGCAAATAATGATTGTGTTTTTTGATTTTGATGGTTTCATCATATAAAAAATGTAGGGTATTCAACAATATTACTCTCTTTCATAAAATTTCGATAATATGACTGGATATATTTATAAATGGGCATTTTATATGCAATAATGGCTTCATAAAACAGTTTGGTAATTTTAGATCGGGATTCTGGCTTAATATAATATGATCCTTTAAATAACCTAAAATCATTTGAAGTAATTTGTTCCTTTTGTAAAGCCAAGTAAACGCAATGATCAATAATACATCGGAAAGGTTCTTGTAAATCACAAACCAGCGATTTGCGCTGAAACCAAAGTTGATGCATTACGCCTACATACAAATCAAAGCCAAAAAGTCGCGCATTTGCTTCCACATAATTAAATAAAAAAGTGTAGCCAATATCAAGTGTGCTGTTAATAAAATCGATTTTTGCGCGGGGAATTCTACGTTGCCAACCATCCCTTTCAAAAAGTGCAGAAAAATAGTAGCTGGCCATTCTGCCTTCTGCGGCCATCAGCTGATACAGCGTTGTACAGTCTCTAATATAATCTTTTGCTGGCGTAATTTTATTTTTAAACTTATCAATTGCTGCTGATTTGCGTTTGGTCTTTTCCAAAACTACATTGCTGTTTTCTATCTTATTGATAAGCAAATGCTTTGCAATAGATAAATCTGCTTTGTTGAAATGAAACTGTCGCTTACGCAGCAGATAGTTTCCTTCAGACATTGTTCCAAAAAAATAAACAGGTTTGAAGTTAGGCTTCATCACTACCAAGGGAACGCCGTGCTTATTTGCATGTTCAATAAATGCTGTTGTAATACTGGTATGTCCGATTATCATAATACATAACATTTTAGGAAATGGCAATTTAGTCACCGCTTTTTTAGTTTCGGAATTTTGAATACACAAAAAGCCGTTCTGAACCTTAAAAACTTGGTTTTTTGTACCGTTTATAAGGAACAAGCTTTTATTCTCGATGTCTTTATGTGAATGCATAGTTTTATTTTTAAAAATTTACCTTTTCGCAGAGGTTTTGATAGATGCAGCGTCTGCATTTATTTGGATTAATTTTGATTTCAGAATTGAAATCGTATTGCTGAACTTTTCTAACGTGACATTCTAATTCCAGAAGCTGATCGTTCGATGGAAGAGGAATTTCAATCTTCTTGCTTACCCTAAAATCGTAAAACGCAAGTTTTTCAACTATAATACCCATTTCTGACAAGCACAGATACTGTGCCCATATTTGGTAATAATATCCCTTAAAAGCTGTAGCAACAGTCGATTTATATTCAATAAGCTCTCTGTTTGCTGTATCGTAATCATCAATCTTACCATATATTTTTAATTTTTCCGAGTAAACAAAGGCACTCTTCCAATCATTTGGATTGGTATCGTTTTCTATGAAATCATGTAGTCGCCGTCCTTTAGATTGAGATTTTGAATGGTATGTATCTTCTTTGGTGTAATTGTAAATCTCGTGAAGGTAAATCGAATATGGACAAAAAATAAAATCATTCAGCGTTGTAATTGCTAAAAAAAATTCCATAATTTTTATTTTTAAATTTAACAATAAAGCTCCATAAACATCTGTTCAAGGAGCTTTACTAATTCTATACAATAGTTGTAAGATTAAACTTTTTGCGCATAATTAAGCCAATCTTTATTGCTAATGGCTAGCTTCAGTTTTCTCCAGTCATTTCCTTCGAATTGGTTTATTTGCTCCAGCATCCATAAACCTTTTTTTGCAATATGAAAGGCTCCGTTTGCATCGGCATCTGTTGGAAAATTACCGTCAGCTTTACGACTGTCGAAAAATACATTTTTGCTATTCTTTATGGGCGATATCAGATAGTCAATATCAGTTCCTGTTTTGCTGTTTCGCATTTGTAGGGTAAGTTTAAAGAGATCTAATAATGATTTAAAAAACTCTTTACTTTCCAGTTCGAGGATTTGCTTTTTGATGCACTGACCGTCACCGTAAACAATACTGTTTTTCCCTAATAAATCTTCGAGCTGCTCAGTGAGATTAATTTCTTTGCTGTCCCACTGGCTGTTTGCAGACGGATTTCTGTAAGTTAAGATCCGTTCTCCAAATGTACAGACCGTCCAGTCTAATTTTGTATCTGCTGCTTTAGGATTAAATCGGGTATAATCATCAATTTCAAATTCAAAATAATTCTCCTGCGTGTTAAACCTAATGGATTTAAAATTGTCGAAAAATCTACGGGCTTTTTCTACATTTTCATATTTTGTACTGAACAGATTTACAAATCCTGTGGTTGGATCTATCTTACTGGTGTTCCATGCTGGAACATAGAACAGAAAACCGGTTTGTTTGCCCAGTTCTTTAAAGCTGGTGAATTTTCCGGTCAGCTGAAGCGCTTTATATAACCCTCCGTGTTCTTTATGGCGTTTATCTTTAAAAACTAAATAATTAAGTTTATCAATCAGCATTTTTTCCAACTTCTGATACACCTGTTTTTCCACTTTGAACCGGCCCCGTTTGAAACCAAAATTAAGATCCTCAAGTACAACAATGGCATTGTGTTCGACCATCATCCTGGCGATTTTATGCACCACCTGGGACAGATAGCCTTCTTTGAGTTCTTTAATATTCTCAATAGTTCCCCAGTTCTTTCTCGCTGCATCCCGCTCTTTTTCCTTTATTCCAAGTAAAGTATGATAAGGTGTTTCAATGTCATGTTTTTCACTGGTGATGGAGTTTAGGGTTTGCTGCCTCAAAATATTGCCCTGTTGATCTATCAATGAAATATAAATTAGGTGTCTTTCTCCCCGGTCTATACCGATAATATTAACATCGGGATTGTTTTGAAGATAATCAAGTACATCATTATTGATATAATCTGTACCACTTGCTTTAAAATTCATTGTAATTGGTACATGAAACTGAAATTTATCTGTCGTAAAACGTCTGTCTTTCACAATGTCATATTCAAACGTACTTTGCTTTTTTAGCGATTTGGGATTCTTATTTTCAATGGCTTTATTAGCTTTGTGTGTAATTACTTTATTATCTTGAATTGATTTTCTACGATAAAAAATTTCAGCCTGCCCATTCAGTTTATATACAACATCACGTAGGTTTTCATCGTCAAATAAAGCTTTCCAATACAAAGTGTGTAAATTAGGTGCACCTTTGCTGAACGACGAAAAATCCTTATTGTAAATCTGGAACAGATACAGCTTTCCTTCATCAACTAATTGATTGATGTAACTATCTGGAATCTTAGTATATGAAATATTGTAGCCTTGAGCTTCTACTTCTCTATAAAATTCATCAATTGAATTATAGGTGCTTGTATCAGAAAAATTAAATCCGAAGGTGTGCCATTCGGGATGTTTAGCGATTGAGTCCTTAAAAAAACCGATCATTTTTCTACAATCTTCAACATTAAAATCTATTTTTCCGTAACCATCCTGAGGCGTACCACCTTTGGTATGGGAACTATGGTTACGGATTCGGAGGATTTCTTCATTTGGCTCATAGAAAGTAATATTTTTATTACTGAAAAATACTTTAGGCAGCATCTTACTGGCCCCAGGAAGAAGTTTGTAGTTTATTTTAGAGTAATAATTTTCTACTTTTACTTGCGGAATTTCTCTGAAAATTTTGTTATGGTGTTTGTTCATAATTCCCAAAAAGTACTTATCGTCTTTTTTGAAAAGTATAGCAGTGTTAGCTTCTTCTTTGTTTACATCCCATCCACTCAATAGGGTACTATTTTCAAAGTTTAGTTTAAATTTCTCGGTGCTGTAAGCTTTTTGCGTTGAGTAATTTCTCACTTTATTATAAAGCGATAATGCTTGATTCAACTGTTCGTACCATCCATTAAACTGACCATAAAAGTTCTCATCTTTTTCCAAAACCGTGTCACTTGGCAAAGCCAATGGTTTAACAAAGTGGAGTAATTCCATAATCGCATCAAGAAAAAGTTTGATATTATCAATTACGGTTTTGTCCTGATGCAGTATTTTCTCTTCAGAATAATGTTCTAAAACTCCTTTGATACAGCTATATTTGGCTTCTATATTAGAAATGAGATTGAATTCCTTATCACTGGATTCTTTTTTTTGTGCCGTAAAATGCGTCTTAAAATAGTTGCTAACCAATAGATCATCTAAATGCAAATTATTCAGAAGTTCCACCTCATTCCGATATTCCCACAGGGCATTTTCAATTTCTGCGATTGAGAAATAAGGTTGTTTCAAATATTTTTCAATTTCATTTTCCTGTTTTTGCGTCAACTCTTTTTTGACACTAAGTTTTTTTCGATAATTAAAATACAATGCATCTTTTATGATGCTCCATTCACCAAAAATGGTAATTGAAATATCTGTGAGTGCTCTGTCATTTCGTATGTAGATCTTATTTAAATCAAACTCTTTGATGTTGGACAGTAGATTCTGAATTTCAAAAAGTACATTTTCAGAATCCTCTTTCCCTTCAGGCAAAAAACTGATTAATTCATGATGATAAAATCCATTGATTGCTTCCAATACCTCTTTGCTGGAATCAAATTTTTCTAGCACATAAGAAGTTTTTTCTCTGTCACTGAGAATTTGCTTATATAGAATTTTTAATTTGGGAATCTTTTGAGTTTTGTCTTTCTGCTTTTGATTATATAGATTGATATATTCATTCAACCCTTGAATTTTCTTTGCTCCTTCTTTTGGGGAGCGGCCACCGACAATCAGATTATAAACATCAATTTGGCTTTGCGTGAGCACCTCATTAAAATATTCAAGATTAAAAGCGTCATTAATTATAGGTATATTAAGATACTCCTCAATGTCTTTATAAAGAACTCCGCACTTATCATACAGGTCAGGCAGATTTTTTAAACGATCAAATATTTTGATATTATCTAAAAATTTTGGTAAATTCTCATGAATGAGTCGAAAGGCAATTCCTGTCGACTGCGCTTTATCAGAATACATATTTTTCCGGTTTTCGTGAAAACCACTAAAATAGGTGGTGAAGTTTTTAAAACTTTCATCAAAATATACATCCTCCTTCTTTTCAGTCCTAATCCATCTTTCGAGTTCTTCAGTAATCAGTTCCTTCTTATCCAGTTTTGAAAAAATACTTTTTGCCGCTCCGATTTGAAAGCCTTGGGAAATTTGCTTTCTTAAGTCCGTTTGGATGCGATCAAGTTCCTTTTTAAAAATATCTTCTTTCTTACGCTCGACAGGAGCAAAATATAAATCACGGTATACTTCTAACTTAGTCAGTACAACGTTTTGCATAGCAAGATCAATGAAATATTTATGAAACCCATCTATGGTATTCTTCATTGCCTTGTAGCTTACTGCCCTTTGTTGATCCTGCGTGATTAAACCTTTTGCGTTGATATGTTCAAGAGTTTTATCAATAGGTTTTAGTTCGAACCTAAGAGTTTTTGACAGTGGAAACCTGCCAACAAAGTTGGAAAAATCATTTTTCATCATTATATTTTTTATGTCAGATAAATTAACTTTCCTAAATTAGTAAAAAGATTTTACTAAAAATTACGGGAAACCATAATAGAATTATGAATGTTCAATCAGCAATTCACAATAAGGATTATTCCGTTGTGAAAACATTCAAGGCGGGCAACTCGCCTTTTTTATTTGTCAAAAAAATCAATCTATTCTTGCACAAAAAAAGCCCAACCCCTCAGGTTAAGCTCATATAAAATGCAAATCGTGTCATTTCTATTTTTTAATCAGCGCTTCCAGCCGCTCCACCATCTCATCCTTTTCTTTCAGCATTCTTTCGTACAGGCTTATTTTCTCTTCGTGCAATTGTATAATTTTTTCTATCGGATTATAGTTGTTCACAATCACACCAGTTGCATTATCATTGAATGTACTTGCTATAATATTCACCGCTTGTTCCTCATCAAAATTCTGAAAAGCCTCTACAGGAATCTTAAGTGCCCCGGAAATCTTTTGGAGCAATAACACATCAATTTCATCTCTCTGTTCCAGTAAAGAGATTTTCTTCTGATTCCACTCTTCGCCCAAATCGAACGCCAATGCTTCCTGCTTAATACCCAGCATTTCTCTGAAGCGCTTTAAATTCCGTCCCTGATGTACTTTCTTTTCCATAACTCCTCTTATTTTACTTAAAACGTAAAGTTAGCAAATAATCTGCTAATGGACACGGTCACAGCATGAATAATCCTTTCCGGTAATGACGGATATTAATATTATACTGCACCAAGCGATAAATTTTCGAATTTAACACTGCGACCTCTAGCTAATTGATCTTTGTTATGCAGCATTAGACACGAACGCAGATAGCCCCCAACCCTATCCATTCACCCACTCAGATTGCACATTGCTTTTACATAAGTCCAATAAAAGTCCAATATAGGTCCAATATAACTCCATTAAAATATTGGAGTTATATTGGATTTATAACGCTTATATATTATAGAAACCCAAAGCAGTGCACAACCATTACCGAAAATGAACTGAAGCTTCTTCAGAAAGCAGAAAAAAAATCAGGGAGGGAAAATTGATGGAAATGGAGGCTGAAGCACCTTCTAAATTTTGAGTAGAATGCTTAAAAGTAGAGCAAGTTACATTAAATATTAGATATTACCAACCTTATTGTTCGATTATATAAATGGGTTGCAAAAATAACAAACCCCTTCAGAAAACTGAAAGGGTTGGCTATAAAAATGAAATACTTATCTTAGAATTTCAGATCTCCGTTCACTTCTCTTACTGCTTTGGCAGCGGTTGCGAATTTTTCTTTTTCTGCGTCGGTTAAACTGATTTCCACAATTTTCTCAACACCTTTGGTGCCGATAATTGCAGGAACGCCTAAACAGATATCGCTTTCGCCATACTCGCCGTCCAGCATCAGTGAACAAGGGATCATTTTTTTGTGGTCACAAAGAATGGCCTGAACCATCACAGAAACCGCTGCTCCCGGTGCATACCATGCGGAAGTTCCCAATAATTTGGTTAAGGTTGCCCCGCCAACTTTGGTTTCTTCAGCAACGTAAGCCTGCTGTTCATCATTTAAAAATTCGGTAACAGGTACTCCGTTTCTTGTCGCTTTGCTCATTAACGGCAGCATTCCGGTGTCGCTGTGTGCTGCGATGACCATTCCGTCTACATCAGAAATAGGGCATTCCAAAGCTTCCGCCAATCGGTATTTGAAACGTGCAGAATCCAATGCTCCACCCATTCCGATGATTTTATGTTTTGGAAGTCCTGAAGTTTTGTGAACCAGATACGCCATGGTATCCATTGGGTTGGAAACGACGATGATGATGACATCAGGAGAATGTTTTACCAGATTCGCGGTAACGTCTTTTACGATTCCTGCGTTGATTCCGATCAGTTCTTCTCTGGTCATTCCCGGTTTTCTCGGGATTCCTGAGGTAATCACGGCTACTTTAGAACCTGCAGTTTTGCTGTAATCTCCGGTTGTTCCCGTGATTTTGGTATCAAAACCATTTAACGAAGCGGTCTGCATCAAATCCATCGCTTTACCTTCGGCAAAACCTTCTTTAATGTCCACTAAAACTACTTCTGATGCGAAATTTTTCATCGCAATGTATTCAGCGCAACTTGCGCCCACTGCACCTGCTCCTACAACGGTAACTTTCATATCTTTTTATTTATTGTTTTTTAATGGTCATATGGAACCTTGCGGTTTCATATCTTTTTATTTATTGTTTTTTTAGATTTTCTAAGGGAGTACGTTTTTTATGGGGTTGTTTTTTCTAAACCCCTTTACAAATTTAAGAAATATTGAAGTGGTGACCAATTCTGTAAATACAATTTATTATTTATTTTATGAATCACTTTGTTTGGCTTTTTTGTTACCCTAAATCAAGCATTTTGGTTAAATTCTTGCATACCTTTGTATTCAATTAACACGGGATCATGAGCTTTACCGAACACCTCCATTTGGGCTACAGCAACAGAAAATTTGATATCGACAAAAGAAAAACCGAAGATTTCATCGACCGGTTTTTCCGTTTTATCTTTTTTCTGGAATATCAGCGCTGTGTAGAAATCTCTTTAATTGAAGAAAGGCTTAACAGTTTTAAAACTGAATTTGATGAGATTCTGTCTTCGGCCATGAACGGCAGAGGAACCGTGGAGAGCACCTATTTCTTTTCGAAATTTTCAGAAATTTATCAGCTGCTGGAGGAAGATGCAAGGTTTATTTACGAAAACGACCCTGCCGCAAAAAGTGTGGAAGAAGTGATGTTTTCCTATCCCGGATTTTTTGCCATTGCCGTATACCGTTTTTCCCACGAACTGTTTAAAAATGACGTTCCGCTGATCCCCAGAATCTGGACCGAATTTGCTCACAGCAAAACAGGAATTGACATTCATCCCGGCGCCGAAATAGCGGAGAATTTCTTTATTGACCACGGAACCGGCATCGTCATCGGGGAAACTACCGTGATCGGAAAGAACGTGAAAATTTATCAGGGCGTTACGTTGGGGGCGCTTTCCGTGACCAAAGACCTTCGGAATAAAAAAAGACATCCCACCATTGAAGATCAGGTGGTGATTTATGCCAACGCTACGATCTTAGGCGGAGAAACGGTGATCGGAGAAAATACCCTGATTGGCGGAAACGTATGGATTACGGAAAGCGTGGCTGCCAATTCTGTAATCTTCCATAAAGGCCTTGTAACGGTGAAAAATAAACTGCCGGTGAATGAACCGATTAATTTCATCATTTGATCAACTGACCTCAACAGGCAGCCCGGCTTCCAACAGCGCACGAATAAAAGGCAGAAAACTGCCTCAATAAAAAATTAAAAAACATAAAATATGAAACTGAATACAGTATTAGAAGCGATCGGGAATACCCCGACGGTAAGAATCAATAAGATTTTTGATCAGCATGTGGAAGTCTGGATGAAACTCGAAAGACAGAATCCGGGCGGAAGCATCAAGGACAGAATTGCGCTTTCGATGATTGAAAAAGCAGAGAGAGAAGGTAAAATCACTAAAGACACGCTGATTGTAGAACCGACCTCGGGAAATACCGGCGTAGGACTTGCCATGGTGTGCGCGGTAAAAGGCTATCAGCTCGTTCTGGTAATGCCCGAGAGCATGAGCATGGAGCGAAGGAAACTGATGTCCTCCTACGGCGCAAAATTTGTGCTGACCCCGAGAGAACTTGGGACTTCCGGCGCGGTAAAAAAAGCACTGGAAATGGCCGAACAGCTGGATAATGTGTGGATTCCCCAGCAGTTTGAAAATGAAGCGAACCCTGAAATTCATCAGAAAACAACTGCTCAGGAACTGCTGACGGATTTTCCCGAAGGTTTTGATTACCTGATTACCGGCGTCGGAACAGGCGGACATATCACCGGGGTAACAGAAGTTTTAAAACAGAAATTTCCCAATTTAAAAAGTTTTGCTGTAGAACCGAAAGACTCGCCGGTTATTTCGGGCGGAGCACCAGGATCTCATCCATTGCAGGGGATTGGTGCAGGATTTATTCCTAAGGTTTTAAATACGGATATTTTAGACGGCACGATTCAGGTCGAAAAAGAGGAAGCTTACGAGTTCACCAAAAGGTTGGCCAGGGAAGAAGGAATTCTGGCCGGCATTTCTACCGGAGCCTCGCTGGCTGCCATCAACAGGAAGCTTTCTGAGATTCCGGAAGGATCGAAAATTCTTACCTTTAACTACGACACCGGTGAAAGATACTGGTCTGTTGAGGGGCTTTTCACGGAAAGCGTTTTTGAATATTAAGGATCACACTGATCACCCCATATATCATCAAAATCCTGCACTGCTGCAGGATTTTTTTATGAATACAGTTTCTGGCACTTCGGACAGACGTAGGTTTTGCGGTGGAGCTTTCCCATTTCTTCAGCAATCAGCTCGGTCTTATCCTTCGGGCAGGTTTTCTTTTCATAAATCAGTGCCTTTTCTTTTACCTCATCATTCTTGAGGAAATCAAGAAATTCATACGCGTAATTCACCACGGTTTCAATCAGGTACACCAGCTTTTTTTCCGGAATATCTTTTACCAGACTGTCGGGATGTATTTTCGCGCGGTAAAGCGATTCGATACGGATGATATTCCCTACCCCGGTAAACAGTTTCTGATCCAGCAGCACGTCGCCGATCATTTCCTCAGTATGGTCTTCTCTAATACTTTTCAGGACGAATTCACCGTCGTACTCTTTCTTCAGAATATCGGTTTTAAAATTGAAATGATCTGAAGGTTTTCCCTCATACAAATGCGTTTTTGCGACATAAAAGTTAATTTCAGAATGAGGAAAATGCAGCGCAAAACTGGCATTCACTTTCTTTCTTTTATTCACCAGCATGCTTCCGAAGAGCCCAAGATGAACACCCACAAAAAAATCATTGAAAACGAAGAACAGATTTTTTCCACAGGTTTCAATATCGAGGATTTTAATGTGGTCGATAGCAGATTTGTCCATTTCGCTGTAGCCTGAGGCTTCGGAAACGGTCTTGCCTTTGAAACGCTGGAGTTTGTTTTTTAAGAATACGATGGAAGGTCCTTCTGGCATTTTACATAGTTTGATTTAAAGATTGCCGGGTCGCAACCGATTTGTTATAGATTTTCTGACGGATTTTCTGCATCCGGCCTACAGGCTGCAGCGCTTCCGGATTTTCAAAAGGATTGAAGGAAAGGTTCTCATAATCCATGCTTCCGTATCGCGAAACATCCTGTTTCGGAAGTATAATTTTCCCAACGGTAATGAATTCCGAGTGTTTTTCTTTCCACAGCTTCAGCAGGTTATTCACAGGGGTTTTCTTTTCGTCTGTGGCCAGCTGCACCTGGAAATCGAGCGACAGTTCGTTTCTCATGAACCAGTCTCTTAATGCTGTTGCCTGATCAATATCGGCATCGGGCTTGAATTTGATATTACCTGAAGGTTTCAGGCGGATCTTGACAATGCGGTCTTCCAAACGGAAACATCCGACAGAATGATAAGTATACCCACTGATCAGATGTTTTTCAATATCCAGCACTTTAAGTGTATTGTTCAGGATGGGCAGAATTTCTCTGTCGAAAAAGAGACTCAATCCAGCCTTCAGCATTCCGGGAATCTTTAAAAAAGAAAATGAAAAAGGGCTTCCTTTTGAAATGAGAAACTGATTGGCTTTAATATGAAGTTTTAAAAATTTAGATACCGAATTGGTGATAAAAACGGGAAGATTCACCAAAGGAAACTTCGCACTTACCGGAAGATCTTTATTGTAAATCTTTACCGCGCAGCCATAGAGCGGATATTCACCTTTGCCTTTTGTAACTGAGAAATTGGGATGGGAATACCGGAGGATAACTCCCAGATTACCGCCCTTCAACAGTCCCGAAAAATCGGCAGCCCGGTTATTGACAGGAATGAAACTTCCGCGGACAAATCCATAAGCTTTGGCGTGCGCGTTGCGGGTAGCAATCCGTTTTTTATTGAGTTTATGGGAAATGGCAACTGCTTTTTCTATGAGTTCTACATCCTCATTCAGAAGCTGTTCTTCTTCAGCAGTAAGTTGGTCAAATTTGGGCGAATAGGTAAGGAATTTCTTCATAAGATCTCTTTAGTAAAGAATCATCAAATATGAAACCAGTATCTACAGCGAAAGATTCAAAAGGAACTGATAAGCCTTCTGCGCGCCGGCAACACAGTCTTCGTAGAATTCTGCACCAATCTGCGTGTCCATCACCTCTTTGAAATTTTTCCAGTATGAACCAGTTTTGTCGCCGTAGCACCTAAAATAGGTGAAAGAAACTTCGTGAAAATCAGGATTTTTAGAAAGCTGTTTGGCAATCACGTTCCCGCCCAATGTGGAACCTTCCATCACATAGAGCATCCCCAACGCTTCGGCTTCATTTTTAATATCCGGAAGAATCTGAACCGTCGATTTTTCCATATTCAAAGATTCCAGATCTCTTTCAATTAAAGACAGTTTTCTTCTTTTTCCCAGATTCAGGTCTTCTGCAACAGACTCTGATATGCCGGAAAAAACCTCATTTTCAAAATTATGCAGAAAAAGATAATTGTAAAGAATGAGATTCCTGTAATCGCGCATTGAAAAAGTGCCATCGAAAATCCTGTTGGAATTGAATTTGGCTTCAACTTGGTCGTGCAGAATTTTGGTGTTTGCTTTTAAGGTTTCAGAAATCATTTCTGGTTTTATGGTCTTTTAAAGGTCAGGATAAAGGTCGTTCCTTCATTTTCTTTGCTTTCATAAGAGATTTTTCCTCCCAAACGGTTCATGATGCGGTACACAATGGAAAGTCCTACTCCGTTCCCCTGGAACGATTTGGCATTGTCCATCCGGTTGAAGATCTTGAACATCTTTTCCTGTGCTGATTCCGGAATACCGATTCCGTTATCTTTTATTTTATAGATGACATGATTTCCATCCACTTCACCGTCGATCTCGATTTTCGGATTTTCATGTTTGGAAGAATATTTTACTGCGTTACCGATGATATTCATAAATACCTGTGTAAGCATCGTTTCGTCTCCCATCACATTGGGGAGGGTGCCTACGGTAATTTCGGCATTTTCATTCAGCGTGAGCTGGGCATCGCTGGAAACTTTTCCAATAATATCGGCGGTAGCCAATTCCTGAACCGTAATATCGGAGGATTTGGCACGGCTGAGGCTCAGCACCCCGCGCATCATGTTCTCCATCCCGAGTATTTCCGCTAAAATGCTTGATACCCTCTTGCGGACTTCCGGATGATCATGATGGGATTTTTCCAGAAGCTGGGCATTGAGTTTCATCACCGTCAGCGGAGTTCCCAGATCATGCGAAATAGAATAGGAAAAACTGTCGAGTTCTTCATTCAGGTTCTTCAGTTCCTCGTTCAGCTCCTGTACTCTGCGGAACTGGCTGTAAGTGGTCTCCAGAATGGTAGCCACCACTTTCTTCGCCGCGAAGATGTCCCTGTTTTTCCAGGGTTCTGCTTTACCTTTGATTTCTTCAATATAGATTTCGAAAGATTTTCTTGGGGAAATCATCATCTGCTCTTTCCCGTCAATGATCCGGGCTTCGGTTTTCTTAGACGGATTCCCTGCCCAAAGCACCTGCCCGTCAATTTCTTTTCTGAACCAGATCAGAAGTTCATTGCGTTTGTCATCTGTAAATCCGAACATTACGCCGGCTGCATTTTCGATGTTTCCTAAATTCCCCTGCAGAGAATTACTGAAATCATTGGATGAGTAGAAATTTTTCAGAGGATTCTCTCTCGCATACTGCACAATTTTAAGAATATTTTCATCGGAAGGCACTTCGCCTGAAGTCCTGATATTATGCCCTACGATAATAGCCAGGCCGTCCGCAGCAGGATATTCCTGCATTTCTGCCACATTTCCGAAGAGCGAATCCTCCAGATTATCATAAGCCATGAGTTTACCTTTCAGGGCTACAATTTTCTTGTCGAGTTCTACACTGTCGGCAAGGGTCTGTCTTGATTTATAGGAAGTATAGGCATTTGCAGCAATTACTGTAAATACTTCTGCACGGATGCGGTTGACCAAATCGATATGTTTGGGTTCAATATTCTGGCAGGTTACCATTCCCCAGAGTTTGTTATCGATGACGATCGAAGTACTGAAACTGGAGGAAACTCCCGTATTTTTAAGGTATTGGCCGTGAATGGGCGACATTCCTCTTACCGATGAATACGTTAAATCCACCGCCTCCTCACTACTGCTGATAATGGGAACAGGATCAGAATACACGTTGCTGAAAATCCTTTTTCGCTTTTTAAGATAAAGCGCTCTTGCCTGTCTCGGGATATCGCTTTCAGGATAATGGAGATTCATGAAACTTTCCACCTTATTTTTAACCTTTTCGGCGATTACTTTTCCGCTTCCGTCTTCCAGAAAACGGTACAGCATTAGCCGGTCATAATCTACCGCATCGAAAACTGAGGAAAGCAGTTCGTTCCATATGGCTTTAGAATCAGTGGCATTGTGAATGCTTTCGTATTTTTTGGAGACAAAACTTCTCTGGTGGAAATGTTCAATGATTGCTTCAAATTCAAGAAAAACATTTTCACCAAGCCTGTATATGGTAAAATGATAGTTCTTTCCGTTAATTTCGATCCTGTCCAGAAACACATCCGTGTCCTTGATGGTACGGAGATCGAGATTGGTAAAAACAACCGAAGTCAGTAAAGCATTGAAAGTATCAGGTTCATCTGTAAACCTTCTACCAAAAAAACTTTTATCCATCGGAAAAAGCTCTGAAATATTCTGTGAGAAAAACTTAACCGTTTGCGAGTCGGCATCCAAACCGATAAGATATCCAAAATCCTGGATATGACCCGAAACATGTATCTTTTCCTCGTGGCAGTCCACAAAATTCATAGGCGAAAATAATGAATATAATATACAAATATACTGTTTTTGTTTAACATAATAATTTACTTCTCCTCTTCAAAATAGAGTCGGTAATATTTTCCTTTTTCATCCTGCCCGGTCTCGATCATCTTGCGGTCACCATGCACGTAGATGTGAAAATTCTTATCCAGCTTGATAACGCTTTTGAAACCGCGGCTCTGTTTTTTCACTGCCGCTTCGCTGATGGCAAAATCTTCCGCGATCGACACCTGCATATCCTGCTCATAATCGGATTTAAAATTACTGAAACTTTCAATTACCTGCTCATCCTCCAACACTTCTTTTGTAAATTCTTCGTAATCAAAGGTCTCTTTTTCTTTAAAAAAGTTGATGGATTTATTAAGGAAATCCGCCTGATCTGCTTTGCTGACCTCAAATTCCTGAGGAAGTTGCTTGGTGATAAACTCTTTATAAACCGTAAGGGTTTCCTGAGTCTGGAAATATTCATCATCGCGCTGTTTCACCTTCAGAAAATCCTCGAACCAGTAATACATGTCGCCATTCTTATTGTTATCCACCACTGACACGGCATAGCCGGTCTCCTTGCTGCTGTTATAAATCAGGGCACCTTTGTCGAGTTTTGCAAGTCCTGTGCCATACTCTTTTTCGATCGTGAAAGCCTCATCCTGCGGGAAAATCTTGAGGAAAGGATTTTTATTTTCAGTTTTGAAGATGCCGATATAATCTATTTTGTTTCCGTCCGCATTTTCTTCGCCTTCAAAATAAACGATAAAAAGTTCGCCGCTCTGTACGCGCGGATTTTCAGCAACATCATAAAGATGCTGGGCAATATTTTCGGCTTCATACACAAATTTGGCCTTGTCTTCAAAAATTTCTGAGACCGAGCTGTACACCGGATTATTAACTAAATAGGTATCACTGTAAAAGCGGAACTGTTCTTCAGATTTAAAGGATTTAAGGAAGAAATCCTCCAGAAGCTCCTTCATTTCCTCATCGAGCTGAAGTTCTTCCTGAGAAAGGATTAGGGATTCCTGATTGATTCTGTTTCCTACTTTATGGACAATTATTTTTGAGAGCATTTTTAAGTTTTAAATGAAGTTGCAAAGATATTTTTAAATGACGGAACATGAAACTTTTCTTTCAAAAGAAAAAAAATCCCCACGTATAAAACGCGGGGACTATTATTTCACGACCTGTAATGTCTTATTTCACTTCTTCGAAATCAGCATCCTGAACATCTTCAGCACCTGCATTTCCTCCAGGATTTCCCTGAGAAGGGTCTGCGCCCGGCTGACCCTGCTGGCCTGCTGCGTACATCTCTTCTGAAGCGGCCATCCAGGCTGCATCTAAAGCTTCGGTTTTGGTTTTTACGCTTTCGAAGTCTTTGGCTTCAAACGCAGTTTTCAGTTCTGCGTGGGCTGCTTCTACGGCTGCTTTTTTATCAGCGGACAGTTTATCGCCAAATTCTTTCAGCTGTTTTTCTGTCTGGAAGATTAATCCGTCAGCTTTGTTGAACACCTCAACTTCTTCTTTTTTCTTGGCATCGGCTGCAGAGTTTTCTTCAGCTTCACGTTTCATTCTTTGGATTTCATCATCAGAAAGTCCTGAACTTGCCTGAATCTTGATGGACTGTTCTTTTCCTGTTCCTTTATCTTTTGCAGAAACATGAAGAATTCCGTTCGCATCGATATCGAAAGTTACTTCAATTTGCGGAACTCCTCTTGGTGCAGGTGGAATGTCAGACAAATCGAATCTTCCGATTTCTTTGTTGTCATTAAACATTGGTCTTTCACCCTGTCCTACTCTGATGGAAACTGCAGGCTGGTTATCGCTTGCGGTTGAGAACGTTTCAGATTTTTTGGTTGGAATGGTGGTGTTCGCATCAATTAATTTAGTGAATACAGAACCCATGGTTTCGATTCCTAAAGAAAGCGGTGTAACGTCTAATAAAAGAACGTCTTTTACATCTCCTGTTAAAACACCCCCCTGAATTGCAGCTCCAATTGCTACTACCTCATCCGGATTTACTCCTTTTGAAGGTTTTTTACCGAAGAATTTCTCCACTTCTTCCTGAATGATCGGGATTCTTGTAGAACCTCCTACCAAAATTACCTCATCAATATCTGAAATGGAAAGACCTGCATCAGAAAGCGCTTTTTTACAAGGCTCCATTGATCTTCTTACCAAATCAGCGGACAATTGCTCGAATTTCGCTTTTGTCAGGGTTTTCACCATGTGTTTCGGTCCTGTTGCAGTAGCGGTGATATAGGGAAGATTAATTTCTGTTTGGGAAGCAGAAGACAATTCAATTTTAGCTTTTTCAGCAGCTTCTTTCAAACGCTGAAGAGCGATAGCGTCAGATTTCAAATCAACACCTTCTTCAGCTTTAAATTCGTCTGCCATCCAGTTGATGATCACATCATCAAAATCGTCACCTCCTAAGTGCGTGTCACCGTTTGTTGACAATACTTCGAAAACTCCGTCTCCAAGGTCAAGAATAGAAACGTCAAAAGTTCCTCCACCTAAATCGTAAACCGCAATTTTCTGATCTTTATGCGCTTTATCCATTCCGTAAGCCAAGGCAGCTGCCGTAGGCTCGTTGATAATTCTTTCTACAGTAAGTCCAGCGATTTCACCAGCTTCTTTCGTTGCCTGTCTCTGGGCATCGTTAAAGTAAGCAGGAACAGTAATTACCGCTCTTGTCACTTCCTGGCCAAGGTAATCTTCAGCTGTTTTCTTCATTTTCTGAAGAATCATGGCAGAAATTTCCTGTGGTGTATATTCTCTGTCGTCAATTTTTACTTTTGCTGTATCGTTAGGTCCGCTTACTACGGTGTAAGGTACTCTGGATACCTCATTGGCATCATCTTTAAAATGGGTACCGATAAACCTCTTGATCGAATAAACAGTTTTTGTAGGATTGGTTACCGCCTGTCTTTTGGCAGGATCCCCTACTTTTCTTTCACCGTCTTCAGTAAAAGCAACGATGGAAGGGGTGGTTCTTTTACCTTCCGCGTTAGGAATTACCACTGCATCTTTACCTTCCATTACGGCAACGCATGAGTTGGTTGTTCCTAAGTCAATTCCAATTATTTTACTCATAGTATGTATATTTTTAATTTTAATTTTATTTGAAATGGTTTTCTCCAATTTTATACCAAGGAATAAATAGTGACAAATTGACACACTAATGTTGGCTACCATAAAAAATGAATCATTATTTATACGTTTTCATATTAAAAAAAGACACCTTACCACGATGATAAGATGTCCCAATGAAAACAGTTAAATTTACAGTTATTTCTTCATGGTTAAGATGTATTCTACCATTTTCTTCGCATTGTCTTTGCTCATTCCGGTATGCGGCGACATTGGAATTTCTCCCCAAACTCCTTTTCCGCCCTCAATAATTTTGGTTGCCAGTTTATCAACATCTGCTGTGGTATATTTGGCTGCGACGTCCTGATAGGAAGGGCCTACCAGTTTAGCGTCAATTTTGTGACAGGTAAGGCAGTCAGCACCTTCAATAAGCGCCAGACCTTCATGTTTGCCGGCTGCTGCAGAATCCACTACTTTTAAGGTAGGTTCTTCCAGCATTACATTGCTTTCTTTATTGGAGTCAACTGGCTTCTTACTGCATGATGCCACTGCGATTAATGAGCAAATTATCAGGTACTTATTCATTGTTTTATTTTTTATCAAAATTATTTAATCTTCCTTTATTTTACTGTACAAATTTCAGGATAAAAGTCATATTAAGTGTATGACTGAGATCATACGCCCGTGAAACAAAATATCTCTACTTTTGATCAATAAATAATTAAAATATGAAAACAGTAAAGACTTTTGCATTCTCAATGCTCACTTTTGCACTTATCGCATGTGGAGGCGATAAGAAAACAGATTCAATCCCTACAGCGTCCACTACAGAGACTACAACCGCTACCGCTGCAGCACCCGCCGACGCCAATGCTTATGATCCCAACAGAGGACTGGGCAAGCATGAAAATGTAGATGTAAGCAAATTTGATCCTGCACTTGCTGCCTCCGGTAAAAAAGTAGCAGAAGTAAAATGTACCTCATGTCACAAACCGACAGAAGAAAAATTAGTTGGTCCGGGATGGAAAGGCGTTACTCAGAGAAAAACTCCTGAGTGGATTATGAACTTCATCACCAACCCTGATCCGATGATCGATGTAGATCCTGAATTACAGAAACAGCTGGAACTTTGTTTGGTAAGAATGCCGAACCAAGGCCTTAATGATACTGAGGCAAGAGAAATCCTTGAGTACATGCGCGAAATTGACGGCGCAAAATAATTTCTTAACCAGAAAACTTAATCAAATACATAATGAAAAGTCTTAAATTATTTGGACTCTCTGCCATCGTTGCCCTAACTTCGCTGACAGGCTGTAAACCAAAAGGTACTGAAAACGCCGTTAGCGGCGATGCTGCACAAAAAGTTTATGTTGCTCCCGGAAAGTATGACGAGTTTTATAACTTTGTGAGTGGCGGCTTCAACGGGCAGGTCAACGTATACGGCTTGCCGAGCGGAAGACTGCTGAAAGTGCTTCCGGTATTTGCCCAAAACCCTGAAAACGGATACGGATACAGCGAAGAAACCAAACCAATGCTTGAAACTTCTCACGGATTTATTCCCTGGGATGACCAACACCACCTTTCTCTTTCTCAGACTAAAGGAGAAGTAGACGGAAGATGGCTGTTCGCAAACGCCAACAACACTCCGCGTGTAGCAAGAATTGATCTTAAAACTTTCAAAACAGTAGAAATTCTGGAACTCCCGAATTCTGCCGGAAACCACTCCTCTCCTTTCCTCACAGAAAATACAGAGTATGTTGTGGCAGGTACCCGTTTTGCAGTTCCTACGGATGACATGAACGGCGATGTTCCAATTAATTCATTCAAAGAGAATTTTAAAGGAGTACTTTCTTTCATTGGAATCAATCAGCAAAATGGTGACATGGACCTGTCTTTCCAGATTGAAGCTCCGGGAATCAATTTTGACCTTTCCCATGCAGGAAAAGGAAAATCCGGCGACTGGTTCTTTTTCTCCTGCTATAATTCTGAAAAAGCCAACACCCTGCTTGAAGTAAACGCGTCACAGAATGACAAAGACTTCATCATGGCAGTCAACTGGAAAAAAGCAGCTGAACTTGCCAAAGCAGGAAAAGGAAGAAAAGTAATGACTGATTATGCTCACAATAAATGGGATGAAAGCACCCACAGTGCGACCTCTACCATGCAGAAAGAAGTTACCGTACTTTCAGTACAGGATATGCAGGATGCAATGTATTTAATTCCATGTCCTAAATCTCCTCACGGCTGTGACGTTGATCCAACTGGTGAATATATCGTAGGCTCAGGTAAACTGGCCGCACTGATCCCTGTTTTCAGTTTCGATAAAATTCAGAAAGCCATTGCTGACAAAGCATTTACCGGAGAATATGACGGTGTAAAAGTAATTAAATATGAAGCCGCACTTCACGGTGAAGTTCAAAAACCAGGTTTAGGACCGCTCCACACGGAATTTGACGGAAAAGGTAACGCTTATACTTCGATGTTCGTATCTTCAGAAGTAGTGAAATGGAATATCAAAGATCTGAAAGTGCTGGACAGACAGCCGACTTTCTACTCCGTAGGACACTTAATGATTCCTGGCGGTGATTCTGCAAAACCTTTCGGAAAATATCTGGTAGCTTACAATAAAATTACCAAAGACAGGTATTTGCCAACCGGCCCTGAATTGGCTCAGTCCGCTCAACTGTATGACATCAGCGGAGACAAAATGAAACTGCTGCTGGATTTCCCGACATTTGGTGAACCGCATTATGCTCAGGCTCTTCCCGGTGACATGATTTCTAAAAATCAGGTGAAATTCTTCAAAATCGGAGATAACAAACACCCTTATGCCACCAAAGGTGAAGCTGAAAGTAAAGTAGTTAGAGAAGGAAACAAGGTGCATGTTTACATGACTTCCATCCGTTCTCACTTTGCCCCGGATAATATTGAAGGAATCAAAGTAGGTGATGAAGTGTACTTCCACGTCACCAATCTTGAACAGGACTGGGATGTGCCACACGGTTTCGCCATCAAAGGAAACCAGAATGCTGAACTCCTGATTATGCCGGGCGAAACCTGTACCCTGAAATGGGTTCCTAAAAAAGCCGGCATGTATCCAATGTACTGTACCGATTTCTGTAGTGCACTGCACCAGGAAATGCAGGGTTATGTAAGAGTTTCACCTGCAGGTAGCAACACCCCTTTAATTTATTCGTTAAACAATAAAAAGGACAATGCACAAAGCCCTGTGAAACCGGGAGAATCTAAATAAATTCAGAAATTAAAGGGCAGAGATTTCTGCCCTTTTTTAATCTACAAAAAATGAAAACTCATTCATTATATAAAATCTCAAGAATTGCATTAGCCGTCTGCGGAATCGGTTTGGTGATTTCGATCTTCGTTCCCATGTGGGCCATTTATCTTCAGGCTCCGCAGTACCCGGAAGGTTTATCGATGTTTTTATGGTCCAACAAAATTACAGGAGACTATCAGATCATCAACGGACTGAACCATTATATCGGCATGAAAACCATTCATCAGGAAGATTTCTGGGAATTCAGTATTCTTCCTTATGCTTTGGGATTTTTCGCTGTGCTGTGTTTTATTGCAGCTTGGCTGAACAAAAAATTATGGCTGTACATCACGGCAGTTTTATTCCTGATTTTCGGGGTGGCCTTTATGGTTGATTTTTGGCTTTGGGAATACGATTACGGTCATAACCTGGATCCCAATGCGGCCATTGTGGTTCCGGGCATGTCTTATCAGCCGCCACTCATCGGTTTCAAACAGCTCTTAAATTTCGGAGCATATTCTTATCCCGATATTGGGGGAAGTATCATGTTTGGCGTTGCTGTAATTTTGGTTATCTTAGCATTTATAGAGTTCAGGAAACCCAAAACAGACTAAGTTTTTCAATTATTAATTACTAAATTGTTAACCATATGAAATTTACCAAAATTTTAATCATTGCAGCATCAGTTTTCGCCATCATGTCATGTCAGAAAAGCGGTCCCAGAGATTTCCTTCTTGGGAAAGACCAGTGCGACAACTGCAAAATGACGATTACCGAATTAAAATATGCTGCTGAACTGCTGACCGAAAAAGGAAGAGCGTATAAATTCGATGACCTCAACTGTATGACCATGTATGAAAGCTCTAATCCTGATAAAGCAAAAAATGCCAAAACCTACGTCATTGATGCACCGTCAGGAAAATTTCTGGAGAAATCCAAAGCTACGCTGGTAAAAGGAGGAAGCATAAAATCTCCAATGGGCGGCAATACCCAGGCTTTCCAGGACAAAAATGCAGCTCAGAAAGCAGCAACAGCGCTTGGAGCAAGTATCATTAAATAAGTTAATATGTTCAGATTATTGTTTTTGTTTTTTCCTGTCTTTATCTTCTCAAAAGTTCTGAAAGTAGGAAAAAACGAACAGTTTAAAACCATCAGACAAGCTGTCGCCGCATCCAAAAGTGGCGACAGTATTTTAGTGGGAAGCGGCGTTTACAGAGAAGGAAACATCAGCATCACCAAACCTTTGTCGCTCATCGGAATCGGAAGACCGGTTCTGGACGGACAGATGAAATATGAAATTGTGTCTTTCCGCGCGAACAATATTGTACTGAAAGGTTTTAAAATCATCAATTCCGGTGAAGACGAAATAAAAAACATCGGTGCGGTAAGGCTTTACAACAGCCAGTATTCAACGGTAGAAAACAATATTTTCGAAAACAATTATTTCGGGATTTATATACAGCGCGGTTACCGGTGTCTGATTCAGAATAACCGGATTACCTCAACACGCGCCACTTCACAGGAAGGAAGCGGGGACGGAATCCACGCCTGGGTCAGCGAAGAAATCTGGATTAAAAACAATTATATTGAAGGTCATAAAGACGGCATTTACCTTGAAAAAGTCATTAACTCCTATATTTACCACAATTATTCCAAAAAAAATCTGAGATATGGTTTGCATTTCATGTCGTCGAATGATGATGTGTATGTGAACAATACCTTTGATAATAACAACGCGGGAGTTGCCGTGATGTACAGCAATAACGTGGGAATGGTAGGAAATAATTTCATCAACAACTGGGGCGATGCCAATTATGGTTTGCTGCTGAAAGATATTTCTTTCAGTAAAATTAAAAACAACAGATTCCATAACAACACCACCGCTATTTTCCTCGACGGCGCCACAAAAATCGATTTATTAAAAAATGATTTCGAAAATAACGGCTGGGCAATGAAAATCAATTCAAACTGTATGGAAAACAAAGTCATCAACAATAATTTCGTCAACAATACTTTCGATGTAAGCACAAGCGGATCGATGACGATGAATGATTTCAAAAGAAATTACTGGGACAAATACGAAGGCTATGACCTTGATAAAGATAAAATTGGCGATGTCCCCTTTCATCCGCTGAGCTTATACTCGGTTTTGGTAGAGAACAATCCGTCGGTGATGCTTCTGTTCAAAACATTCTTCGTCGATTTACTCGACAAAACCGAAAAAATCATTCCAAGTTTAACGCCAGAAAATTTCGTGGACGAGCAGCCTTTAATGAAGAAAGTGAAAATGTAGATGCTGGGAAACGTCCATCTCCCCGCTTCCATCTTCCATCCAAAGTTAAAACTATGATAGAAATAAAAAACTTAACCAAAAAATTCAACAGATTCACCGCATTAGACGATCTGAACCTTTCATTTACCAACGGAAAATCCATCGCGCTGATTGGTCCCAACGGTTGCGGAAAAACCACACTGATCAAGTGCATTTTAGGTTTAAATGTTGTGGAAAACGGTGATATTCTGGTGGATGGAAAGAGTGTAAAAGACGATTATCTTTACCGGAAAGACATCGGCTATATGCCGCAAATCGGTCGCTATCCGGAAAACATGACCATTGAGCAGACCATCAGAATGATTAAAGATACCCGGAAAATTTCGGAAACTCACCTGGATACAGAATTGCTCGAAGATTTCGAACTTGAAAAAATGTATGATAAGAAAATGGGCAACCTTTCGGGCGGAACAACACAGAAAGTGAGCGCTGTCCTGGCTTTTATGTTCGATCCTAAAATCATTATCCTTGACGAACCTACTGCAGGCCTCGATCCTCTGGCTTCAGAAATCCTGAAAAACAAAATCATTAAAGAAAAAAACAAAGGCAAACTCATCATCATCACCTCGCATCTTCTCAGCGAGCTGGATGATATTGTAAGCGAGATCGTTTTCATGAACGAAGGGAAAATCATTGTACAGCAATCCGTTGCCGACTTAATGACCGACACCAATTCAGATAAAATTTCAGAATCGATCATCAGTATTTTAAAAGAAATGAAAAAATGAACAAGATTGCACGCTTCATCCTTTTTGATATTTTAAAAAACAAAATCGTTATTTTTTATACTATTTTGCTTTTCATCATTTCCTGGTCGGTTCTCGGTCTCGAAAGCAATTACACGAAAGCAACTTTAAGTTTACTGAATGTGGTGTTACTGGTTGTCCCTTTGGTAAGCATCATATTTTCAACGATTTACGTTTACAACAGCAGCCAGTTTATCGAGCTGCTTCTCAGCCAGCCTGTACCGCGGGTGAAAATTTGGTTCAATATCTTTCTGGGACTTTCCACGGCTTTGGTTCTGGCGTTTCTCATCGGCTGCGGCATTCCGATATTGCTGTATTCTTCCATTGAGACCGGGTTTTCACTCATTATTATCGGGATTTTACTTTCCATTATTTTCACTTCATTTGCGATGCTCTCAGCGATTTTAAGCCGCGACCGCGCAAAAGGAATCGGGATTTCTATTTTTATCTGGCTCTTCTTCAGCATTATTTACGACGGCATGCTGCTGGTTCTGATGTTCCAGTTTGCCGATTATCCTATTGAAGGAATCATGGCAACACTCGCAGGTTTAAATCCTGTAGGCCTGTCCCGCATTTTCGTATTGCTCCAGCTGAATATTTCCGCAATGCTGGGATATTCCGGCGCTATTTTTCAGCAGGTTTTCGGTTCGGGCGGCGGCATGGGAATCTCGATGTTGGTCTTATTGATTTGGGCGACCGTTCCTTTTGTACTGTCTTTAATTAAATTCAACAGAAAGGATTTATAGAATGAATTCTCAATCCGTGACCGACTGATAAATATCACATTATCAAATCATTAAATATGATTTCAGTCATACAGATTGTCTTCTGTTCATCGTAAATTTATAAAAAATTATAGCAGATGAAAAAGTCAATCCTTATTCTGGGCATCATTGGATTTGCCCTTGTTTCCTGTAAAAAGAACGAAACAGTAACCAGCGTAAATCCTGAAACCGCCACCGAAGCAGCTGCTCACGGACAGGAGGGAGTTCAGGATGATGATTCCAACCCGAATATTGTACAGCTGGCCGCAAAAAATCCTGATTTATCAACGCTGGTAAAAGCAGTACAGGCAGCAGGTTTAACGACCTCTCTCAGCAATGCCGGTCCTTTCACAGTTTTCGCCCCATTGAATTCTGCATTTGACAAACTTCCTGCAGGCACCGTAGAAGGTCTTTTAAAACCTGAAAAAGCCAACGATTTATCCGATATTCTAGGTTATCACACTTACGTTGGTGTTATTAAAGAAGAAAATATGTCCGACGGACAAAGTCTGGGAATGGTGAACGGAAAAAACATCAAAATCACCATGGTAGACGGAAAACCCGTTATCAACGGAAAAGCTAAAATTGTGGCCACCGTTCCGGCCTCAAACGGAATAGTCTACGCCATTGACGAAGTTTTAATCCCATAAAAAAATAGTGATCTTTAGTATTTAAATTTAATGTTGAAATGGCTTTCAAAGTATTTTTGAAAGCCATTTTTTTTTGCAAAACCCGTTTCTGAAGGAAGCTCCGTAGCGAACTCTTTTAGATAATTTATTGCTCTTCCCTGCTTTTCAAACTGAAGAAAATCACGAACAGAGAAACCAACATCAGCAGCGAAAAATACAGAAGGAGATGATTCGCGTATGGAACGGAGAGATATTTGATTGACATAATCCCCATCAGACCCAAGACCAATTCATTGAGAAAAATCCCAAGAAGGAGCAGTTTGACTCCCAACAGAAGCCGTTTGGTCATTTTAAAATAACCAGTAAGCAGAATCTGATTCATAAGAAAAGCAGCAACACACATCAGCAGTACCAAATGCAGGTAGGCAATCACCACATTTCTGAAACCAAATGCAAACTGATTCAGCGCAGGAATATTGGATCCAAGCTGTAATATAATTTTCGCAGCAAATGCAAGACCGGCGAACAGCAGAATAAACCTTTGCAGCGGCGACCATTTTTCTTTCAGCTTTCCCCAGCTTTTTCTTACAAAATCAAACAGTTTTACGGTTCCCAAAGTCTGAGCTAAAGTAGCCAAAACAATGATTCCGAAAATAAAAACCGGAAGTTTCATCCACAGAACAGAAAGCCCGTAGCCTACTAAACACCCGAAAAACATTAACCAGAACAGCAGTTTATTTTCCTTTTCCGGAATCACAGAACCTGCCTGCTTCAATGAAAAAATAAGAAAACCGATACACGCAAAAATGAAAAATCCGTTGTACTGAAAATGCAGATAATAATATTGAGAAGCCAGATAAATGTCCTGTGACATCTTGTGCGAACTCATCATATAGCTTAAATTGAAAACCCCGAGCGAGGAGATTACGGCAAAAAACAATCCGGCACGAAACCAGATTTTTGAAGCATCTTTAATTTTTACTGAGTCTTTAAAAAAGAAATAAGCAAATACGAAACTGCAGAGTAAAGCCACCGTAGAAGCCGCGATAGAAGCCCAGAAATAGCCGCCATACATAAAAGCCACAAGCATCGCAAAAGAAGCCACGAGATTTACAGTGATTAATGTTTTATACTTCCCGAGCGGAATTTCAGGGTTTACTTTGCTCAGATAAATCGTCATCAGAACATATACAGTACTGGTGATCCAGCCATAAAAAGCAAAATGCGAATGCGCTTCCTGTAAATATTTCTGATCCAGAAAAGGGAAAGAATATACAATTTTGTACCGCATGATGACGCCCAAAAAAGCGACTAAAAGAAAATTAAAAATTGAAAATTTCAAGAGGAAAGTCCGCTGCATTAGAAATAAATTTTATGATTGATAAGTTCTATTTTCTGTTCCCGTTCCATTTTTTTTACCGTCCGTATCACCGTTTCCACAGCCAGTCCCGTTGAGTTTGCCATTTCTTTCCGTGTCACTTCGATGATGGTTTTATCTTCGGGTTCAATTCCCAGATGTCTTTTATGTGTTTTCAGGAAATTCAGGATTCTTTCGTGGGGACACTGGTGAACGATGGATTTCAGCTTCAGGGTTTTATCATAAGCCTTTTTTGCAATTTCTTTAGTGAACTGAATCAGTATATCCGGATTTTCCGCCATGAAAGTATTGAAAAGTTCTTCACTGAAACTGAAAATTCTGGCCCTTTCACTGGCGATGATCGCATTTGCAGGATAGCGTTCACCCAATAAAAATGGCGGTTCTCCTAAAAACTGGTGATCGGTTACTTTATTGATTAAAAATTCTTTGCCTTCAGAATCCGTATTATAAATTTTTATTTCCCCTTCAAGCAGATAATAGAGATTTAACGCTTTCTGATCTTCCCTGAACAGGACATCCTTCCTCTTCAGATGAAGATTTGGAATTTTATTTTGTAATAGAATTTCTTTTGAAAACATCTTTTTACTTTTTCTCAAATTTAACAAAATTTTATTAACCATCCCATGATAACACTCATTAATCATGTTTAAATTCCTTATTTTTGAGCCAATATTTATCAATTCAGTAACATGTCGAATCAGTTTAACCCAAGAGATGTCACTTGGCTTGCCTTTAATGAAAGAGTGCTGCAGGAAGCGATGGACGAAAATGTTCCGCTCCATCTGCGCATCCGTTTTCTGGGAATTTTTTCGAATAACCTGGACGAATTTTTCCGGGTAAGAGTCGCAGGGCTGAAACGTGCCATGGATTTTAAGGATAAATTTATCACCGAATCTTTCTATCAGCAGCCGACGAAAATTCTCCAGCAAATCAATGAAGTCGTTATTAAACAGCAGCAGAACTTCAGCAAGACGTGGAAGAAAATTCAGCTTGAAATGGCCAATCAGAAAATCTTCATTAAAACCGCTGCCAACCTCACCGAAGAACAGAAAATATTCGTCAGCGCTTATTTTGATGAAACAGTAGAAAGTAATGTAATCCCTATTCTGCTTCACGAAAACTCACCTATGCCCTATCTGCGGGATAAATCGCTTTATTTGGGAATCGCGATGCGGAAAAAAGAGTTTCAGTATGAAAGCAAATACGCAATCATTGAAATTCCTTCCCGCGTGGTTGGCAGGTTTGTCCTGCTGCCTTCTGAAGATAAAAATGAGAAAAACGTAATGCTGCTGGAAGATGTTATTGCCTTCAATCTGCCGCATATTTTCTCTTACTTCGGATATGATGATTTCGTTTCACACTGCTTTAAAGTGACCAAAGATGCAGAGTTTGATCTTGATAACGATATTAAAACGACCCTTGCGGAAAAAATAGAAAAAGGAATCAGGTCCCGAAGAAAAGGAAAACCTACCCGTTTTGTTTTCGATAAAGAAATGGATAAAGCTTTGCTCGAATTTTTAATCCGAAAACTGCATTTAACGAAGAAAGACAGCATCATTCCGGGAGGAAAAATTCATAATTTCCGGCATTTTATGGATTTTCCCGAAGTTTTTAAAGCCTACACCAAACCGGAGGAAAGAACTTCCTTGGACCACCCCGAACTGGTGAATAAAAGAGTGACCGATGTCATTCAGAAAACCGATATCCTGCTTACTTTTCCCTATCATAAGTATACGCCGGTCATTGATTTACTCCGCGAATCTGCGATGGATCCGGATGTGAAATCCATTCAAATCACCGCGTACCGCTTGGCAAGCAATTCAAAAATTGTAAATGCGCTTATTAATGCAGTAAGAAACGGGAAAGAAGTCACCGTAATGCTGGAACTCCGTGCAAGATTTGATGAAGAAAGCAACCTGGAATGGAAAGAAATCCTCGAACAGGAAGGCGTGAAAGTGTTGGTAGGAATTCCAAATAAAAAAGTCCACGCCAAACTTTGTGTCATTAAAAAACGGGTTCACAACAAAACCATTCAGTACGGTTTTGTAAGTACAGGAAACTTTAACGAAAAGACCGCTAAAATTTATGGCGATCACTTGCTGATGACTGCGGACAGAGGTATTATGGCAGACATCAATAAGGTTTTCAATGTCCTTAGAAAACCTAAAACCGATATTACAGCCGCTCTTAAAGCCTGCAAAAGCCTGCTGGTTTGTCCGCAATATATGCGTGAAAAAATCATCCAACATATCGACCGGGAAATCGAAGAAGCAAAAGCCGGGCGCAAAGCCGAAATGATTATTAAAACCAATTCATTAAGCGACCGGTCTTTGATTGAGAAATTATATGAAGCCGCAATGGCTGGAGTGGTTATCAAGCTGATCGTCCGAGGCATTTACTGTGCTGTTAATCAGAAAGATTTTAAGCAGAAAATTCAGGCCGTCAGTATTGTCGACGAATATCTGGAACATGCGAGGGTGATGTATTTTTATAATAAAGGAAACGAAGATATCTACATCTCCTCCGCCGACTGGATGACGCGAAATCTCGATTACCGTATCGAGGCTTCCGCAAAAATCACCCAGAAAAACCTCAAAAAAGAAGTGAAAGACCTCCTCGAAATTCAGCTGAGCGACAATGTAAAAGCAAGAATCCTCGATAAAAAATTACGGAATGAATATGTGAAAGCGGGGGAAACAGAATTCCGCTCACAGCTTGAAACCTATCATTATTTAAAAAATAAAATTCCGAAGGAGTAGATTTTTTGATGAAACCTGAACTGATCTCAGGTTTCATTTTTTAATACCCCTATTTCCTTTACAATTCCTAATTAAAACGCTACATTTGCAGCACTTTTAGAAAAGGGAATCACGCGAAAAACGTGAACTGTCCCCGCAACTGTAAATCACATAACAAAAATTGCTTCAATAAAAACCACTGGAAACGGGAAGGTGAAGCAATGTGAAAGTCAGGAGACCTTGCTAAAAGCACAATTATTAAACGCTTTCGGAGGAAGAGTCGTGAATTGCTGAATGTTCCGTTCAGTATTTTTACCTACATTTTTCCGATAAGTAAACCTTTAACTCAATTTAATTTTAATGAAAAAAAGATTAATTTTTGTTGGAGCATTGCTTGTCGTAAGTTCAGACATTTTTGCCCAACAGGAAAACGAAACCAACATTGAAGAAGTGACCATCGCTTCCAAAACCAAACAGCAGCTTTACGCAACCGGAAAAAATGTACAGCTGATTACCGCCAAAGATCTGGAAAAACACAAAGGACAAGATCTGCCGCAGGTTTTAAATCAGGTTGCGGGCTTTCAGATCGGGGGAAATTTCAACAACAGCCAAGAACCCAAATCTATAAAAATCCGTGGCGGAAAAAGTGCAAATGTGCTGATTCTTATCGACGGAACTCCAATGAAAGACGTGACCGGAAATGATTATAATGTATCGGATTTACGGTTGATGTCTCTGGAGAATGTAGAAAGCATCGAGATTCTGAATGGCGCATCTTCAGTTTTATACGGAAGCAACGCGACCGTTTCTGTTATCAATATTAAAACCAAACAATCTGCGGTAAAAAGCATAGAAGGAATCTTGGGAGCTCGAGCAGGCTCGTTTTCCACTTACTCCCAAAATGCTTTGGTAAAAGGGAAAGTTGATCAGTTCAGTTATCAGGTTTCGGGATTTAACGAAAAATCTCAGGGACTTTCCTCAGCGGAAGGTGAAGGTTTTGAAAAAGACGGATTTGAGAAACAGAATGTAAGTGCAAATGTTGGCTACCGAACAGAACAGCTCAACATCAACTTCAATGGAGGATGGAATCACCATCTTTTCAGTTATGACGAAGGCGCTTTTACCGACGGAAATTACCGGGCTGATGATAAGCAAAGTTATATCGGGGGAAATGCCAATTTCAAATATAACAATGGCGAAATTACTTTAAACACAAGGTTTTCAGATAATGAAAGGTTGGGACAAAGTTTATTCAACAACGAATATCAGGATCAGTTTTCTTATTCCGGAAGAGATTTCTTCACTGAATTATTTAACCAATACAAAATTTCCGAAAACATCAGTTTCACCGCAGGCGTTCAGTTCGAAAACCAGAAAATGGGTGCGAAATCGCTTCCCTGGGGCGGAGCTGCGCTGCAGGAAGATCTGAATATCAATGACACCAAGCTGAAATCTTTTGATGCGTTCGCGAACTTTAATTTTAAATATCAGTTCCTGCATTTGGATGCCGGGACAAGAATGACCGACAACTCCAAATTTGGTAATCATTGGGTTTACAGCATTAATCCATATGTTTTAAATGAGTTGGAAAATGTTTATATCAAAGTGGGATATTCATATTCCACGGCTTTTATTGCACCGACACTTTATCAGAATTATGGTTCGCTTCCTTACGTTTTACCGAATTTGGATCTGAAACCTGAAACCAATTCTTCCCATGAAATTGATTTAAGTTTGGGCAAAAAAGACCGAAGTATCGTGTTTAATGCGAGCCTTTTCCAGCGTCAGGAAAAAGATGCTTTTGCTTTCCAAACTGTTGATGTTGTAACTTACGCAGGACAGTTCAAAAATGTTGACGAAAACAAAGTGAAAGGTTTTGAGTTGGGACTCAATTATAAACTAAACGAGATGATCAATCTGGGTGGAAATTTCAGTTTTGTTGAAAAAGACAAAAGGGAAACCATGCTGAGACAGCCAAAACAGCGCATCAATTCTTATATCGAAATTCTTCCTTTCAAAACAACGAGGGTAAATTTCAGTCATCAGTTTGTTTCAAAAAGAACGGATTCTTATTATAATTCCACAACTTTTTCTGTTGACAACGTTGATCTTGAAAGTTTCAATCTGTTTAATTTAAATATCAACCAGAAAATAAATTCTAAAATAGAAGGGTATTTGAATATCGGAAATCTTTTCAATACGTCATATGTCGATGTGATTGGATTTACCACGAAACCCAGAAATTTCTCAGTAGGTATGAATTACCAGTTTTAAAAACTGAATTCTTATCCGCTTAAAAAAAAATCGGGCGCGGCTTTGCCGCGCCCGATCTTATATTAATTAAGCAAGTTTCAATCCCAAAATCTCCGCTTCTTTAATGACGAAATTCCGCGCTTCCTCTTTATCATTTGCAATTTCACCTTCCAGAATCGCTTCTTTTACTTTTTCCTTTAAAATCCCGATTTCTCTTCCGGGTTTCAGGTTAAAAAGTTCCATGATTTCCTCTCCGGAAATTGGCGGCTGAAAATTCCTTACCTGATCTTTTTCTTCCACTTCCTTGATTTTCTTGGCAACATATTCAAAATTTTTCTTGAATTTCTGCTGTTTCGAAGAATTTTTCGTGGTAATATCGGCTTTACAAAGCGTGAAAAGATCTTCCAAATCGTCACCGGAATCAAAAAGTAATCTTCGCAATGCGGAGTCAGAAGTTCCGTCATCAATTAGAGAAATTGGCCGTGATGAAAGTTTAACGAGTTTCTGTACATATTTCATATCGCTTCCGAGCGGAAGTTTCAGGCGGTAGAAAAGATTTTTCACCATTTTTGAGCCCAGAAATTCATGCCCGTGAAAGGTCCAGCCACTTCCTTCCACAAATTTTTTTGTTGGTGCTTTTCCGATGTCGTGAAGGAGTGCGGCCCAACGCAACCAAAGATTTTCGGTGTTTTTGGAAATATTGTCTACCACTTCCAGTGTGTGCCAGAAATTGTCTTTATGGGTTTGTCCTTCCACTTCCTCAATGCCCCGCAACGCAGTTAATTCAGGCATAATTAAAGGTAGAAGACCGGTTTCTTCCAACAGTTTTAAACCAAGAGATGGTTTTTCTGAAAGCATGATTTTGTTGAACTCCACCATAATCCTTTCCATGGAAACGATTTTGATTCTTTCCGCTTCGTTTTGTATGGCCTGAAGTGAATTTTCTTCAATCTCAAAATTTAATGTTGAAGCAAACCGAATCGCTCTCATCATCCGCAAAGGATCGTCAGAATAGGTTTGGCTAGGCTCCAAAGGAGTTCTGATGATTTTATTCCCGATATCTGAAATTCCGTCGAAAGGATCGATCAGTTCTCCGAAATTATTTTTATTCAGCGAAATAGCGAGTGCATTGATGGTGAAATCTCTGCGTTTTTGGTCATCTTCTAAAGTTCCGGTTTCTACGGAAGGTTTTCGGGAATCTTCTGAGTAACTCTCCTTACGGGCGCCGACAAATTCCAGATCCAAACCGTCGTGTTTGAACATCGCCGTTCCATAATTTTTGAATACGGAAACTTTTAGTTTCGGATTGATTTCGGCGGCCACTGCTTTTGCCAGATCCATCCCATTGCTTTCCGTAACGAAATCGATATCCGTCGGGACTTTTCTTTTCATTAAAAGATCGCGGACATAACCGCCAACGATAAAAACCGTCTGACCGTTATTTTCTGCTACTTCAGAAATGATTTTGAATAATTTGAAATTTTTATTTTGATTGAGATTGATCAGCATACTTTGGAAATCCGTGAACCGGAAAATTTTTGCAAAGATAATTAAAATAGAAAACCTATATTTCTATAGGTTTTCTATTTTTAAATATTGGATTGCGGAGCGCTGTTTCTGTTGATCAGCCAGTCATCAATCTCCTCTTCAAGATATTCTGTCTGCAGTTTAACAGCGTTTAAAAAATCGTCAGGAATATTGGTCATATCGCTGTTTTCAAGATCCCATAATTCGTCAGACATCAATTCATATTCTGAATATATTCTTTTGAACAGTGGACTTTGCTTTTCTAGATCTTCAATTTTTTTCTGTTGGGGAGTGAATTTTCTATATTTTCTCGGTGGATTCATGGAAATGCTTTTGTTAGGATTAAAAAAAAGATGTTTGTCATTCGGTATTTTAAGATAAATTACCATTCTCGCAACCGGTTGAAAATGAAAATCTTATCAGTGAGTATTTCGTTTTGGTAAAATAAAATTAGACATTAATCTGTAATAAAAAAATAATTTAACAAGAATTCTAATTGTTTAACATATAGTTATAAATTTGCAGTCAAGATTAAATATGAAAGAACTTTTACTGAAACAGAAACAGGTTTTGCTTTTCATCTTTGCCGGTGCTTTGAGTGCCGCTGTAGAGATTGGCTCTTTCAAAATACTGAGTGTTTATCTTCCCCAGATTTTTTCGAACGAGAATAATTTTCATGGGATCCACTTTCCGTTGAGTAATATATTTTCTACAAGCTGCGGTATTTTTACCAATTATTTTTTAAGCATCTGGTTTGTTTTTGAAAGAGGCAAACATTCGAAAAGAAAAGAATTTGCTTACTTTATGTCGGTATCTTTTTTCTCCACGATTTTAAGTCTTACTTTCTTCCAGGTTTTCTTCCGGTTTATTTTTGTTGATCATATAGATGCAGGATTTTTTGTTTTCAGCCGGGAAATGCTGAGTAAAATTTCAGCGATTCTTCTGGTGTCGGTTCTAAATTATTCGGTGAAAAAGAAAGTAATCTTTAATGGTTAGTTGGAATACCGATTTTTTTTCGGGAGAGAAATGTCCTTACTTCTAGCCCCGGTTGAACGGCATGTCTGAGCTTTTTTGGCGGCGGCTCCGCCGCCGCCAAAAAAGCGAGTAGTGAAAACGGGTCTGCCTGTCAAAGAAAAAACAACCTTTATTGCTCCTAAAAAATTGAAAAGTATTAAATGAGAAAAATCCTGAATTATATATGGCGCGGATGGATGGTTATTTTGGGAGCGGTGCTCACCATCATCCTCGGAATTCCTGTTTTGCTCCTTTCCATCAGAAAGGAACATTATAAATATGCTTACCAGTTTATCAGGATTTGGTGTTTCGGAATGTTTTACGGGATGGGATTCCGCTACGAACTGAAAAAACTGACCGATAAAAAAATTGATAAAAACACCCAATATGTCTTTGTTTCCAACCACACTTCCATCATGGATGTGATGCTGCCGTGTATGCTGATGCCGCATCATCCGCTCTGTTACGTAGGAAAAAAGGAACTGGTGAAAATTCCGATTTTCGGGACAATTTATAAAAGAATCTGCGTCATGGTGGACCGCAGCTCGGCCAGAAGCCGTGCAGATGTTTACCGCAGATGCGCTGAAAGAATGGAGGAAGGCGACAGCATCGTGATTTTCCCTGAAGGCGGCGTTCCGGATGATACATCAGTAATTTTGGATCATTTTAAAGACGGTGCCTTTATCCTTGCCGCAAAACATCAGTCTCCGCTGTTGGTTTTCTCCTTTGTAGGACTGAAGGAAATGTTCCCGTTTGATCCGTCGAAAGGCTATCCTGGAAAAGTGAAAGTTTACTTTAACGATATTTTGGAGCCCAATAAAACTTCAAATGAATTAAAAGCCTCTGCCCATGCGGAAATAAAAAAAGTTTTGGAATACTCAAATTGAGAAAATATGGTTATATTTGTTTTAAGAAAATATTAACAAATGTCTACAAACTATTCTAAACAAACCAATTGGGGGCAATTCGTGCCTTTGGTAACCGTGTTTTTCTTCTGGGGATTTGTTGCAGCGAGCAACGATATTCTGATCCCGGTTTTCAAAAAAGCATTTAATCTTACACAAAGCCAAAGCCAGTTGGTATCTGTGGCATTTTATGTCGCCTATACTGTAGGTTCCCTGATTTATATGTTTATATCCAAAGCGCTGAAGCAGGATGTTGTCAATAAAATCGGTTATAAAAACGGTTTGATTTTAGGACTGTTAATCTCCGCAGCAGGTACCTTGCTGTTTTATCCCGCAGCGAACATGGGTTCTTTCCCTCTAATGATTACCGGCTTATTTATTTTAGGACTCGGTTTTTCCCTGCAACAGATTGTTGCAAACCCGCTCGCCATCGAAATCGGACCTACAGAAACCGGTTCCCAGCGTTTAACAATGGCAGGCGGAATCAATAATTTAGGAACCACTATCGGACCGCTGATTGTTGCTTTTGCGATCTTCGGTTCTGCGACAGCTTCAAACTCGGAAGCAAGCATTGAATCGGTGAAAATTCCTTATATGGTATTAGGAGGCGCTTTTGTTTTGGTGGCTATTTTACTGAAGTTTTCATCACTTCCGCAAATCACTCCTACAATTACTGAAGATACCGACGACGTTGTTCCGGGCGAACACAGAACCTCAGCTTTGAAATATCCCCAGCTGGTATTGGGAATGATCGCGATTTTCGTGTACGTAGGTGTGGAAGTTTCCACAGCAAGTAATTTACCGGCTTATATGGAGAAATCATTAGGTTTTTCAACAAAAGATATTGCTCCTTATGTTTCATTATACTGGGCTTCATTGATGATTGGCCGTTGGACAGGTGCGGTGGATGCATTTGATATTACTGCAGGCTTTAAGAAAATCCTGAGATTTTTGGCTCCTTATCTTGCCTTTGGTGTTTTTCTGGCAGTAAATGCAATTGCTAAACACGATCTTTCACATTTTTATATTTACGGTGTTATTATTTTAGTGATGATCGCGTGTGACATTCTGAGCAAAGGAAATCCGGCAAGAATGCTATTGATTTTCTCTTCCATGGGAATTTTAGCACTGATTATCGGAATGATGACTTCAGGAATGACCTCTGTTTATGCCTTTACCAGTGTAGGACTTTTCTGTTCAACACTTTGGCCTTGTATTTTTGCTTTAGCCATTAACGGACTGGGAAAACACACCAATCAGGGTTCTGGATATCTGATTATGATGATTATGGGAGGAGGAATTGTTTCATGGCTTCAGGGAATGCTTGCGGACATGACCAACATTCACTTTAGTTATATCGTAGGAATTCTCTGTTTTGCTTATCTTGTGTTCTACGCAATTCGGGTAAGCGGAATTCTTAAAGCACAGGGAATCGACCTGAATAACGTAAAAAATGAAGGTGGCCACTAAAAAATTTGACATCTTTAAAAGAAAGAGAACTTGGGCAGGTATTTTACTTGCCCAATTTCTTTTGTTCTATATTTTTTCGACCGTTGAATTTATTGCCGGCCTTTTTGCGCGGTTTTTTGAGTTTCAGAAAAAGTTTCATCAGCAATTTTTTGCGTGGTTACCTTTTTCATTAGGTGATATTCTTTATATCATTTTAGGGCTTGTACTTATTTTTTTCTTCATTAAAATCTTAAAAAAGCAAACCAGGAAGGCTTATCTGCTCAAATTTTTAATTTTACTGAATCTTCTCTATTTCGTCTACCAGATTTTTTGGGGAATGCTCTACTTCCAGAAACCTATTCTCGATCAGTTGCCTGAGGAAAAAATCACTGTGGAGGAAACAAAGAACTTAACTTTAAAATATTTAAACCTTTGCAAACAAACGCGTAAAACCGTTAAGGAAGATCGAAACGGCGTTTTCAAAGCATATGATTTAAATGGTGTAAAAACTGAAATCCTTTCTCATCAGAACGGACTTCCGAAATTCATCAGTAATAAAAATGGTACTGCAGTCAATGCTTTCAAACCGAGTTTATTCAAAGGAATAATGAGCTATACAGGGATTTTGGGATATTACAATCCATTTACCGCGGAAGCGCAGTATAACGCCGAATTACCGTCCACGTATCTTCCGTTCACTTTAGCTCATGAGAGTTCGCATCAGTTAGGTTATGCACGCGAACAGGAAGCAAATTTTATCGGTTATCTCCTGGGAAGAAATTCAGAACATTCAGAATTAAGATACAGCACGGAATATTTTGTTTTAAAGTCTTTATTAAATTCACTTTCTGAAAATAATCCCGACTTTGTTAAGGAAGTCCTCCGGCAATATTCCCCAGAAATGAAAAAAGATCGTCTGGCCGAAAAAATGTTCATAAAAAAGCACGAAGGATTCTTAGACGTTTTATTCGGTTTTACCAACGATTTATTCCTGAAAACCAACCAGCAGGAAGGAAGTGTCACTTATTCTTATTTTATAGATTTACTGATAAGATATGAAAGAACAGTGCAATAAAAAAGAATCGCATCTTGCGATACGATTCTAAAAACACAAATGATGAAAAAAAATTTATTGTCTTCCTAATAGCTCACGCCATCATTAAAACAGTGTAAAAATAGAATTAATCTTCCAACTGACAAAATTAATTTTCAAAAAAAAACGATAATTTTTATCAGGTTTTATCAGTGTAAAATAGCCATTCACAACAATATTTATTTATCGTAAAACAATCCGCTGATAATCAAAAGATAGCTTGTGAAAACGCTTACAATAAACCGAAAAAATTGTCAAAAAAATTTTCACTAAAAATCAAAATAAAACAAATTTATTTAACTCAAAACAGAAAAGTCCGTAAAAATAAAAAAGCCCGACATGTGTCGGGCTTTTTGTAGCGAAGACGGGAATTGAACCCGTGACCTCAGGGTTATGAATCCTGCGCTCTAACCAACTGAGCTACCTCGCCGTTAAAGTGGTGCAAAGATAGAAATTATTTGGAAAGTAGCAAAAATTTAATTCAATTTTAAATAAGAAATTACATCTGCAGCGTGATCGGGTTTCGCAATGATCTTATTATTGGCATCCAGCACAAAATAAGTCGGCGTTGCCCGCACATTATAAGTATCCGCGAAACTGCTGTACCAGCCTTTAAGCTCTGTATCATTAATCCAAGGCAAACTCTTTACCTTCGCTTCATAAGCGTCTTTCTCGCTGTCTAAAGAAAATGCAATCACTTCCATTTTCTGTGACTTTATTGCGTTGTATTTTTCAATGAGTTTTGGGAGTTCAGCTTCGCAGTGTGAACAGGTTGAAGCCCAGAAAACTACAATCTTCTTATCTGCTTTTACATCAAAAATTGATTTTGCGGAGGTATTGGTTGCTTTATTAAACACGTAATTAGGAAAAACAGCACCCAGCTCCGTGTTTTTATTGGTCGCAATAGTACCCGTGAGTCTGTCGTTGATCGTGCATTTCAGGTTTTTCGCTTCAGTAAGGTAGCGGTCTTTCAGATCTTTCATATCGTAAGTATCAAAGAGCTCGATAAGTTCTGACAAAACGGTCTGTCCGCGCGGGGTTTCTACATTTACGGCTTTCAATAATTTATCAACATCATTGGTGAGATTATTACTTGGTCCCACATTAAGATATGCCATCAGAAGCGGTCGCATCAGAGAAGACGTTTCGAGCATGTCATTGGATTTATTCAGAAAATCAATGATTTCATCATGCGTTACTGCTTTTTTAGTGGCATTTTTATCCAGGTACTTTGCATAATTGGTGTTGTAGTAACTCACGAAAGGATATCGGCTCACATCTTCTGTATTGGCGGAAAGCCTCGATATTTCTGCATCCAGCGCCTGTCTGAATGATGAATTCCCTTTGTAATAGTCTTTGATTTGGGTTAAGGCCGGTAAGATATATTCTTTTTTCTGCTGTACATCCTGTACATTATTCATGACCGAATTACTTTCATCAAGATATTGAATATTGCTGATTTTGCCTTTGTCAGAATCAAATTTCAGTTTTACGTCTTTATTTTCTGAAATGAAATTGATGGAGATATTGCCTTCGGGAAAATAAAGCTTCATCATTCCGGTGTACGGCTTTGTTACCTTTATCTGCCAAGCATTTCCTTTTCTTGTTTCCTTAGTATTCAGGATGTCTTTGGATCCGTTTAAGGTATAAAGATATACTTCCTTTGGATTAAATGCTGCAGGAGCTTCAATATCAATTTTAAACTGTGCTGATAATGAGTTCAACGCCAGCAAACTCATAATTCCTAAAACTTTTTTCATAATGTAAATATAAAAAAACTCACCGGATTTGCGGTGAGTTTGGTATTATTATAAATTAAATGAGGCCTTTCTCCCGTTTTTTAACAAAGTAGATTATTAAAAAAACTGCTACCAATACCAACGCGTAAATATACATATCAATAGGTGATGCGGGAACTCCCGGCCCTGTGCCTCCGCCGCCTCCTGGGGGAGTGGGAGCCGGCGGTATTTCTTCTGCTTTATATAATGCTCCTGTGATCAGGACTAAAAAGAGTAGAGCTTTATTTATAAGTTTCATAGTTTTGTGTTTTAGCATTATCTTATAATTTTGGAACTTATTTTTTCTCCTTTTTCGGAAACGGCAGTTACAACGTATGCTGTATTGGATTTAGAAAGATCAAGTACAAAATCTTTATCTGCTTTTACATCTTTTTGGGAAAGAATTAATTTACCGCTCATGTCATAGACGCTGATATCTGCTTTGATCCACTGAGGATCAAAACGTACCGCAAAACTGTGAATTGCCTTGTTGTAAAACACTCTTGTTCTTGATGGTTTGGCAGCTCCGTCCGTTCCGAGTACTACTGTTGATTTTCCGTAATATAAACTATACTGGTCTCCGGAAACAGGAATAATCTGATTCTGGGCAATTTCTGTTATTTCGCCGTTTGCAGTCTTATAGTAAAAACCAATTCCGGTAGAAAGCTGATGTGTTCCGTCGGGGATAAGGTCAGTATTTTCTCTAACTTCAAATTTTAGAGATTTAATACCGCCGTTGTATAAAGCTAAAGGAATGGCTTTTCCGAAAAAGTCGGTTTCATTTGCTTCGTTAATGTACAGCCAGTATGAATTGATGTAATTCTGATCGTAACCACCTGTTGAAGCATTTTCTTCGAATGTCCCCAATATATTCTGACTTCCAAGAATTGACTGCACAGTAGGCTGCGTGGTATGACCGCTAACGGCAGTTGGATAAACCGCGTAATACGTTCTCGCAAGCTCTACTCCATTTTCATCCAGTCCGATTACGCCAAGCTGCTTCACTGAACCTGCTCCACTTCCGTTTTTTGCGTTAACCGAATAACTGGTTCCCTCAGCTCTCGGCGTATATTTGAATCTCCTTAAATTATCAAAACTCAAAGTTTTGTCACTGTCAACTTCAGCATTATTATCTCTGAGCTTAATTACAAAAGTCTGCATTGGTTTAACAATTAATCCAACATCTCCTACCGGCACAGGAGAACCCGCGGTAAAATTGATGAACTTTGCTCCCACTGAATATGTGCCGACATTCGGCAGCGAAACAACAGTGCCCGGATCGTACCGTATCCCCTGGATTGAAGCAATTGCATTATTATCTGTGACAGTTCCCGTCTCAGTGATGCCTATTAATCCTAAATCCAAATTAGTAAAATAAGGATTTCCGAACTGGTAGATGTTTCTGCCAAAAGTTGCTACCGACCACGGACTTCCAGGGTTTGAAGCATAATCCCAGTCATCCTGGAGGTATGTATTATAATGTTCATTGTATGAATTGATGCCCAGTCCATTGGTGCCGAAATTCACACCGTTTGCTGCATTCAATAGTTTCTCGGTTACACCGTTGGTAAAAGGCACGCCTTTCAAAGTATATACAGCACCGTTTGGAGTGGGCGCGATGCCCGGCATCAACGCAGGGGGATTACCTGTGTCTAGCCCATTAGAACCGAGCATGTAATAAGTGGTGTTCTTTGGAGTAACGGAAGAAACATTTAAGTTTTCAGAGACTGCGGACGCATTGTTCCAGGTAAGCACTTCATTTTTAGAGTATCTTACATTCGTAAATGTTTTCCCTAATGTTCCGATTGCAGATGCGCCACCGGAAAGCGAAGAAATAGTTTTGTTGTAAAAAGGAAGCGCAATCTGCTGATAAGTACCATGTTTAGCAGTCCGGAATTCTTTATCCACTACAGCACTGACATTAGCTCCCTGATTTAAACCATCGATATAAAGCTGGCCATATGTTGAAGGATTAACAGTGGCAGAGTGATTTGCCGGATTATTCAACCTCAGAATAAAGTTACCTCCATCCGTTTTATTTCCGGTGCCGGCTGCATCTAATGTTTTAAAAACATCATTGGCTCCGCCGACAATCATTACGTTTCCGTGTACATCATAAATCCCGTTTCCTTTCGTCTGAACTCCACCGCCATTATAAACCAAAGCGTTTTCCCCTACATAAAACAGGGCATCCGGATTAACGTGAAATATGACTTGTGATTTTGCCGAAAACCACAGCGCAAGAAGCGCCGTAGCAAATAAATTTCTTTTCATCGTATTGTGTTTTGTGTGTTTTGTGTTTTTGGAACATTGCTATTCCAATACAAATATATTTAAATTTTTATTTAAATCACACTAAAAAACACAAATCCTTAGAAAATAATATTTTCCTCTGTTAATACAATCTCCTGATGTTCAGTAATATTGAACATATAATCTTCCAGTACTTTTTCCGTCGTTCCTCTTAATCCTCTTGCACCAAGACCTTTCTCCATTGTTTCCTCCACAATTTTTTCGATAGCTTCTTCTGTAAATTTCAAATCTACCCCATCCATTTTAAAAAGCTCCACAAACTGATTGATGATTGAGTTTTTCGGCTCTTTCATAATCCGGATCATCGTTTCTTTAGTAAGTTTATCAAGATAAGTGACAATCGGGAATCTTCCGAGCAATTCCGGTATCAGTCCGAATTTACGTAAATCTATAGCGTTGAGCTGGCTCAAAATATAGTCGTCATCATCCGTTTTATTGAGCTTTTCGGAGCTGAAACCAATAGCCTGCTTATTCAGACGTCTTTCTATAATTTCCTTAATTCCGTCAAAAGCACCGCCGGCAATAAATAAGATATTCTGGGTATTCACCTGAATATATTTCTGATCAGGATGCTTTCTTCCACCTTGTGGCGGAACGTTCACAATACTTCCTTCCAAAAGCTTCAGCAATCCCTGCTGAACGCCTTCTCCAGAAACATCACGGGTAAGACTTGGATTATCGGATTTTCTGGCAATTTTGTCGATTTCATCGATAAAAACAATTCCTTTTTCTGCCTTTTCCACATCATAATCGGCCACCATCAGAAGGCGCGACAGGATACTCTCCACATCTTCACCCACATAACCTGCTTCCGTAAGTATGGTAGCATCTACGATACAGAAAGGAATATTCAGTTCTTTTGCGATGGTTTTAGCCAAAAGTGTCTTTCCGGTTCCGGTTTCACCAATCATGATGATGTTGGATTTTTCTATTTCTACTTCCCGGTTTTCATCTTTCGCGTGAAGAAGTCTTTTGTAATGATTATAAACCGCGACGGAAAGCTGTTTTTTTGCCTGATCCTGCCCGATTACGTACTGATCGAGATATTCTTTTATTTCTTTTGGTTTTTTCAAATCATCAACATGTTCTGCCGGTGAAAAACCGTTGTCAGGAACATTTTCCATCACGATAGAATGTGCCTGTTCAATACAGTTTTCGCAGATAAAACCTTCGTTGCCGGAAATAAGCATCTGCACTTCATTTCTTTTTTTTCCGCAGAAGGAACATTGGTTTGGATTCATATATCTGTAATAAATTTCTAATTAAGAGTATTTTAAAAAATTTTGTCAAAGCTTTTCAACTTTGACAAAATTTTATTTTTTAAGAATTCATAATGGCATTCTGAATTTCCCGGTATTCGTCCTCAGAAAATTTCAGCCGTTCATTTCTGAAATTCATGTCTTCCATTTTATTAATCGGAATGAGATGAATATGAGCATGAGGCACTTCTAAACCTACTACCGCAACAGCAATTCTTTGAGAAGGATACGTTTTTTTGAGTTTTTGCGCCACACTTTGGGCAAAACTCCATAAATTTTTAAAGTCTTCGTTTTCTAAATCGAAAATAAGATCGGTTTCCTTTTTAGGAACTACTAATGTGTGACCTTTTACTAAAGGCATTGCATCCAAAAAAGCCAGATGATGATCATCTTCTGCAATTTTGTAGGATGGAATTTCGCCTGCAATGATTTTGGTAAATATAGAACTCATGACGGTACATTTGAAGTTTTTGCTGATATCAAATGAATATTGATATTTTTTTTAACGAAGCAAATTTACGGTTTAATTAAAAAATTAGATGTTAAAAAAAATGTAAATCTTTACCGAAAATCAGCAATCAGCAAACAGACTACAAAGTAATCTCCAGCACTTCGAATGAAAGCTGGTTACCGTTCGGTAAAACAATCTCGGCAGTTTCTCCCACTATTTTTCCTAACAGACCTTTTGCGATCGGAGTATTGATGGATATTTTTCCCTGTTTTAAATCGCTTTCGTTATCAGGAACCAAAGTGAATTTCTGTTCGCCTTTTGTTGCGTTATTTTTCAGTCTAACTGTTGTTAAAATCGAAACTTTTGAAGTATCAAGCTGGGTTTCATCAATTACTTTGGAATTAATGATGATATCTTTCAGTTTTGATATTTTCATTTCCAGCATTCCCTGAGCTTCTTTCGCAGCATCATATTCTGCATTTTCGGAAAGGTCGCCTTTATCTCTTGCTTCAGCAATTTGCTGGGTAATTTTCGGTCTTTCGATGGTTTCCAGTTGTTCCAGTTCAACTTTCATTTTATCCAAACCATCTTTGGTAACATAACTTGCCATAATTTCTTTTAATTTGCGTTAGTATAAAAAAATAATCCGACATTTGCCGGACAATGATTTCTGTTTGTATTCGTTTTACAAATATATAAATTTTATTTTTAAATGAAAAGAAAGATTTCAATAATATTTTCATCAATACTGCTCATTTTCAGCGCGTTAAATATAAGCTCGTGCCAAACCCGCGAAGAAACGGTAAGCTGTTTTCCGAACGTTCCTATTAATGTCAGCTTAAATCTGAACCTTCCTGCTTATTACAATCTTCAGAACGTTAACGGATGGATTTACGTAAACCAACAGGAATCCGGAACCCGCGGGTTAATCGTGGTAAGAACGACAAACGGGTTTAAAGTCTACGACCGTAATGCACCGCATATCTGTCCGGACGCCAACACTACTTTAAGTGTTGAAAACAATATTAAAATCATTTGTCCCAAAGACGGCGCCGAATGGATTCTGATCACCGGTGAGCCTACCAAAGTTGCACAGATTCCGCCTAAAACTTACCGCTATAATTACGATTCAAGCACTGGAACGCTTTCCATATTTGAATAATTTTCTACTCATTTTTTCAAAAACTTATATTCATTAAATCTTTATGAAAGCTGTTATACAAAGAGTTTCGCACGCTGATGTAAAAGTGGAAGGCAAAACGGAAGGCGCAATTTCAAACGGACTGCTGCTTTTAATCGGCATCGATGAAGAAGATGAAACTACCGATGCCGACTGGCTTGTTCAGAAAATCCTTAATCTTAGAATTTTTGGTGATCATGAAGGAAAACTGAATCTTTCTGTACTGGATATTTCGGGTGAAATTCTTTGCATCAGCCAGTTCACCTTGATTGCTGATTACAAAAAAGGAAACCGTCCTTCTTTCATTAAAGCCGCAAAACCTGACAAAGCTGTTCCTTTATTCGAATATTTTAAAACCGCTGTTTCCAAATCAGGTCTGAAAACCGAATCCGGTATTTTCGGGGCGGACATGAAGGTTTCTCTGCTGAACGACGGTCCCGTAACCATTGTGATGGATTCGAAAACGAAAATGTAACAGATAATTTTCTGCCGTCTCTTTTTTTCAATTTTCTTTCCGCGCAGAAAAAGCATTAAGTTTTTAAATTTTTATATAAATTTGAATAATACGACTGTATTATTTATGAAAAACTCCATCCTTATCATTTCAGCGATCCTGCTTTCTTCCTGTTCAAAACAGGAAAACCAATCTGTCAGTACAAAATCGGACAGCACGAAAATTATCGAGTCCATTAATGTCGCAAGAACTAAGATCAATGACAGCATCCGGCTGAAAAACAACCGGAATATTTTCAGAGATCTTAGCGGAAACCATCAGCTGACATTCACTTCAGACGAAAACGGCTCTATCAAAGGAAATGTAAAATTTGAAAATACAGGAAGAGATTCTTACACCATTTCCGGAAGCGGGAATTCAGGAAAAAACACGGTTAGTATTGAAGGAAATATTCAGCGTGTTTCGGAAAAGCATTTGAATTTTGAAGGGAAAATCGTGCAGAACATTAACGGAAACACCTATACAAGAACTAAAAAAACAACTTTTCTGGATGAAGGTAAAGGAAAATTCTGGCGCCTGCAGGACAAAATAAACGGCTCCGGATTTGTAGATTATATTGACATCTGGTTTTAGACCAAGGTTAACACTGAAAAATTAAAACTTATGCTGAATTACGAAACGTCCGGAAAAGGAAAAGAAAATCTTGTATTGCTTCACGGTTTTATGGAAAATCTGATGATTTGGGAAGATCTGGAAAAGCATCTTTCCCAGGATTTCACTTTAATTAAAATCGATTTACCCGGACACGGTCTGTCGAAAATTTATGGCGAAACCCACACCATGGAACGGATGGCAGAAGAAGTAAGAAAAGTGACAGATAAGCTCAATCTTGGAAAATTCCATCTGCTCGGTCATTCGATGGGAGGTTACGCGTCACTGGCTTTTGCTGAAAAATTTCCGGAAGTGCTTAAAAGCTTTACCCTGTTTTTTTCGTCTTATTTGGCTGATGACGAAGAGAAAAAAGAGCAGCGCAGAAAAAGTTTCAGAATCATTAGGGAAGCTTATCCCAATTATGTAAAGGCAGGAATTCCGAATCTGTTTAATGAAAACGAAAAAGATATTCTGGAAGGAAAAATAGAACTCGCCAAAGAAATTGCCCTTTCCACAAAAACCGAAGGAGTTTTAGCGGCGGTAAAAGGAATGATTGAAAGAACCGATAAAACATCGGTGATGCAAAGTTTTGAAGGTAAAATTGTAGTGATTGGGGGAAAACATGATAATGCCGTGAAAACCGATGTGATGTTGAAAAACCTTCCGGACAAAACCAATATCAAATCTTATCTTTTAGATTGCGGACATAACGGACACTGGGAAAAACCTGCGGTGTGTGCAGCAATTATCAATACGGAATTATTGCATAATTTACCGAAAAATCTGGTGTTTTAACAACTGTTTACAAATTGAATTCTACAAAGGCAAATTCCAACAATAATAAACCATGGAAATATTATCAAAAATTTTAATCGCACTGGTCGCAATTGAACATCTTTACATTTTGTATATGGAAATGTTTGCATGGGAAACTTTGGGCAAAAAATCGTTCAAAGGCGCATTGAAAGACGAACTTTTCCAACCAACGAAAGGTTTAGCCGCAAACCAGGGTTTATACAACGGCTTTCTTTCGGCCGGACTCCTCTGGTCTTTGCTGATTTCTGATGAAATCTGGTCTAAAAACGTAGCTTTATTTTTTCTCGGATGTGTTATTGTTGCCGGAATTTTCGGAGCCTTTTCAGCATCGAAAAAAATATTTTTTGTTCAGGCTTTGCCAGCGATTTTGGCTTTGATAGTTTTGCTGTTGAAGTAATCTAAAAGAAAAAACTTTCTTTTAATTTCTCAATTATTACAATAATAAAAAAAGACTGTCAGTTTCCTGACAGTCTTCATAATTATTCAAAAGAATTTTCCTGTTTATTCTTTAATTACTTTGAAAGATTTTTCAGAGCTAGAAGTTTTAACAGTTACTACATAGACACCTGATTTCAAATCATTAACATTGATGTTTTTCACATCTTTGGAAACTTCTTTCACTAATTTTCCGTCTACGGAATAGAATGAAACTGAAGTAATCTTAGCATCTGCCGATGCAATGTTTAATACATCTTGTACCGGGTTAGGATAAACTGATAACTGAGATTTGGTATTATCTGAAACTGCCAATTGCGGCTCAATAACTTTAATCGTATAATCTTCAGCCTGTCCATAACCGGTAGTTAAACCAGCTGCAAGTGTACCTTGCGAGTAACAAGGGTTTGGATATGCTGTTCCACTGTAATTCTTCTTGATTCTCATTCTTGTGTTTCCTAAAAGTGCATCTGCAGGCACAACAATGTTTCCAACCGCAGTTTTACCGTCTACTCCAGTAGAATTTGCAATAGTAAGTGCAGTAGTACCGAAATAAGTTTCGCCAGCATCTAAGAAATCACCATCCTGATTCCAGTCAATAAAAACAATAAATCTATTGGTGAAACTACCACCTGTAAACCCTTGAAGTGTCAGTGGATAAGTTTTACCCTGCTCCAATGTAGCTACTTTATCGACAAACGACTCGTGTGGCGGAGTTGTAGTTGCAGCTGAAGACGTATTTGTCATATCAGAAATCTGAACAGAAGTCATTGGTTCAACACCGTTAGAGAACATTAAGTTTCCGGAGCAATACGGTGCAAAAGGATTCACAGCAGTAGTAAAACTTGATTCCCCACAGGTAGTAGCAGACCCCGCATCATTTACAGCTACTACTTTCCAATAATACTGTGTGCTGAACGCTAAATTCGTCACTGCAGCAGAAGTAACAGAAGGCGCGAAACTGTTAAGTTTAGTTGTAGGATTAGGAGTTGTTCCGTAATATACTTCATAATACTTTACAGCACCTCCGGTTGAAGGAGCAGCCCAAGTCAGTGTTGCTGAAGTATAAGAAACTCCGGTCGCTCCGTTCGCTGGAGCTGAAAGAGTTGCACATCCCGGAACTGCTAAACCTACAGGCGCGGTATCACTAACAATATCATCAAAAAGCAGTCTGAACATATCAGCAGACGTGGCATGAAAACCTACATAAATAGTTTGTCCAACATACGCACTTAAATCCAGCACTTTATATGACCAGGAACTCGGAGCCGGTGCTGATGGGGTAACAACAGTAGCTGCAGCAAAGGCCGGTGCTGTGTTTGCAGTTGCTATTCTTACGTCATAATTTTCAACAAACAATGGATCCTGATTTTTAACAAAATAGGTCAGTCTGTCATTCACACCAGCAGTTACGGTAATTGCAGGGGTCACCAGATAGTCGTCATGCGCAGTGGCGTCATAATTAATTTGAGCTGCGTTAGGTTGGGAGAAAGCTGAGCCTGGAGCACCCGGACCAAAAATAAATGTGCTGGTACCGCCTCCATTGAGAACCGTCCAACCTGCCGGCGTGGTGGTGCCGGAATCGAAATTCTGAGAAAACTGTGCACTTGCAATAAAAGGTAATGCAAGCAACACCGAAAATAGTGTTTTTTTCATAGTAAAAAATTAAAATTTGTATAAGTTAGTTCACAAATATAAAAATATTTAAATAAAAACCCGCTTTGATACAAAGTATTTAATCAATTACAATAAAACATGACATATCGATAATTGGAATTAGAACTCTTCCGCTTCGATTTTTTCTTTGAAATCTTCAATCGTCTCTTCAATGGTTTTCATATATTTTCCGCCTGCTGCGTTGATGTGACCGCCTCCGTAGAAATATTTCCGTGAAAACTGGTTAACGTCTACATCTTCTTTGGAACGGAATGAGATTTTAATGAAATCTTCATACAGATCTTCCATAAAAAATGCAGAAACCTGTGTTCCCATAATGCTTAAACCATAATTTACAAAACCTTCAGTATCTCCTTTCTGAAAACCGAATTCTTTCAGTTCGTCCCGTTTTAGCCATAGAATGGCTACTTTTCCGTCTTTCACCACTTCTATTCTTCCTAAAATCAAAGCTAGGAGATGAAGCCGGGAAACGGTATTTGTATCCCACGTATTGGACGTAATCATCGCAGGATCGGCACCTTTCTCAATTAAATCAGCAATAATTCTGTGAGTGGTTGCACTGGTTGATCTGAAACGGAAACCGCCTGTATCAGTCATAATTCCGGTATAAAGACATTCTGCAATTTCGAGGTTTACTTTGTCCTCCTCATTCAGTTCCTGAATAAAATGATAAACCATCTGGGAAGTCGCAGGAATGGTGACATCAGAATACACATAATCGAAATTATCCGGTTGCTGATGGTGATCAATCAATATTTTTTTTGCTCTGGCTTTTTCAATCCACGGTCCTACTAAATTGCCGCTTCGGTGCGATGCATTGAAATCAAGAATGAAAATAACATCAGCGTTATAGATAGCCTCACCCGCCTGTTTTCTCTTATAATCTGCAATGATTATCTTCTTTGATTCCGGCATCCATTTGAGGAATTTCGGAAAATCGTTCGGCACAATTACATCAGCTTCCAACCCTTTCTGTCTGAGAAAATGTTTCAGTCCTAAACTTGAACCTATCGCGTCTCCGTCGGGGTTATAGTGGGTGATGATGACGATTTTATTTTGGGGAGTCAAGAGTTTTTGGATCTCTGAAATTTCTGATGCGGTAAACATATTTCTTATCATATTTTGAATGGCAAATATATGTTTTTTTGTTCTTAGAGGCCGAAACCCCCACGTCTTTAAAATAGAAACTGCAGGCAAAGACCGGTGATGTTATTTTTTAATAATATTTGCAATAATATTTGCAGAAAATAAAAACTTTCCTATCTTTGCAGTCTGAAAAATAAGATATAGTTTTTACTAAAAAATATAAGCAATGAGCAAGAGAACATTCCAACCGTCAGAGAGAAAAAAAAGAAACAAACATGGTTTCAGAGAAAGAATGTCAACCCCAAACGGCAGAAGAGTTTTGGCGGCTAGAAGAGCGAAAGGCAGAAAGAGTTTAAGTATTAGCTCGGCAAGAGCTAAGAGATAATCTCAGAAATTATCATATACAAATATGCTTGGAAATAAGATTTTCAGGCATTTTTTGTTGTTAAAATTTGCCAAAATTTAGCTAAAAAAGAAAGTTTTCTTTACTTTTGGATTGATAACAAATTCTATTATTAGTGTTCCGGTTTTTATCGGAATATTTATTAACAATCATACCAATATGCCACATTCATCACACGAAGGCCAGGATGTAATCCATCTGAAAAACGCCAAAATTGCTCAGAAAAATTTCACTGTGCTTAATGATGTAAATCTCCATATTAAAAAGGGACGGTTCTGCTACCTCATCGGAAAAACGGGTTCTGGAAAAAGTTCTTTATTAAAGACACTTTACGGACACATCCCACTTTCGGCCGGCCAGGGAAATGTTGCCGGATTTGATCTGGAAAAACTCCGTACTTCTGATGTACCGAATCTGAGAAGAAAGCTGGGAATTGTTTTCCAGGACTTCCAGCTTCTGACCGACAGAACCGTGGAGAAAAACCTGCGTTTCGTTTTAGAAGCCACAGGCTGGAATGACAAAATTAAAATTGATGACCGCATCAACGAGGTTTTGGGCAGTGTAGGCATGAAATCGAAAAAACACAAAATGCCTCACGAACTTTCCGGTGGTGAACAGCAACGTATCGCCATCGCCAGAGCGCTTTTAAACCACCCAGAACTGATCTTAGCAGACGAGCCGACCGGAAACCTGGATCCGGAAACTTCGAACGAAATCATGACGCTTCTGAAACAGGTAGCTTTTGAAAATAATTCTGCGGTCGTAATGGCCACTCACGATTATCACATGATTCAGAATTTCCCGGGTGAAGCCATCCGTTGCGAAGACGGAAAAGTAACAGTTCTGAATACTGCAGAGCTTTTCGAATAAACCAAATGTAACATTTAAGCATAAAAAAACCTGTAAAAATATTTACAGGTTTTTTTATTTTCGAATAGTATTTTTTATCCTTTGAACTGTCCCATCGCGATAAATTTATCCTGTCTTTGGGTTTCGAGTTCTTTACCGGTAAATGCTGAAAACGCTTTGATATTCTGAAGAATGGAGGCTTTCAAGTGATCATAAGCCACCTGAGGCTCATAATGTGCTCCGCCAAGTGGTTCTTCGATAATTCCATCAATAAATTTTTCTCTTAAAGCATCCTGAGGAGTCAGTTTAAGTGCGTTGGCAGCATCTTCTTTATGATCCCAGTTTCTCCAGAGAATTGAAGAACAACTTTCCGGTGCAATTACGGTATACCAGGTATTTTCCAACATATATACTTTATTCCCAACACCAATTCCCAATGCTCCGCCACTCGCTCCTTCACCAATAATGTAAACGAAAATCGGCGTTTTAAGCATGGTCATTTCAAAAATGTTTCTGGCGATGGCTTCTCCCTGTCCGCGTTCCTCCGCTTCAAGTCCGGGATAAGCGCCGGGAGTATCGATGAAAGAAATTACCGGAATTTTAAACTTCTCAGCCAATTTCATCAAACGCAAAGCTTTTCTGTATCCTTCAGGATTACTCATCCCAAATCTACGGTGCTGACGTTCTTTGGTTGTTCTCCCTTTTTGGGTCCCAATGATCATCACTCTTTGTCCGTCAATGGTTGCTAAACCGCCAATCATTGCGGGATCATCGGCAAAATTTCGGTCACCGTGTAATTCAAGAAAACTGTCTTTATCGGTAATTCCTTTAATAAAATCCAGAGTATAAGGACGATCCGGGTGACGGGAAAGCTGCACTCTCTGCCAAGGCGTTAGGTTTCCGTATATTTCTTTTTTCTTTTCTATAATTTTATCTTCAATCTGTGAGCAAGCCAGTTTCACGTCTACTCCGCTTTCTTCACCTACTAATGAACAGGTTTGATACTGATCCATCAGTTCTTTTACAGGAAGTTCAAAATTTAAATATTCCATTTCTTTAGTTAAGAATTAATCTTTCAAATTTAGGGAAAATAATAGAAAATCAGTGGATATTATTTACTGCATTTTTTATTCTGATGATACTTTCTTCTTTACCAAGGATTTGCAGAATGTCGGGGACATCAGGTCCTTTCAGTTCACCAACTAAAGTTAAGCGAAGAGGCATCATTACTTTTCCCATTCCCAGACCTTTATTTTCGGCAAAATCATGAATGGTCTGTTTTAAATCAGCAGATTCAAAGTTTGAAACACTGTTTAAAGTGTCTGCGAATTCGTTCATCACATTTGCTGTTTCCTCGTTCCAGGCTTTTTTCACGGCTTTCTCATCGTAAGAAGCAGGCGCTTCAAAGAAGAATATTCCTTCACTGTAAATATCTTTTGCAAAAGTTGCTCTTTCTTTCATGAGCGAAATTACCTTCAGTAATTTTTCGTCACTGGAATTACTCAAATTAATTCCGTCAACTTCTTTCAATAGTGTTAAAACTTCTGCGTCGGATTTTGATTTCAGATATTCCTGATTGAACCACTCTGCTTTTTCTTTATTGAATCTCGCTCCGGCTTTATGAACTTTATGCAGATCGAATTCTTTCACCATTTCATCCAGTGTAAGGATTTCTCTGTCGTTTGCAGGACTCCACCCTAAAAGCGCTACTATATTGATGAAAGCATCCGGCAGATAACCTTCGTCGCGGTAACCTTTAGAAATGTTTCCGGTTTCAGGATCTTTAAAATTTAACGGAAATACCGGAAAACCAAATTTGTCGCCGTCTCTTTTGCTGAGTTTTCCTTTACCTTCCGGTTTCAGAATTAATGATAAATGCGCAAATTCCGGTCTTTCCCAACCCATTGCTTCATACAGCAAATAGTGTAAACCAAGTGATGGCAACCATTCTTCCCCACGAATAACGTGAGTGATTTCCATTTCGTGATCATCAATGATATTGGCAAAATGATAAGTTGGCATCCCGTCATTTTTTACCAAAACCTTATCATCTAAAGTATTGGTATTTACTGACGTTTTACCACGGATGATATCTTCTAAATTCAAAATCCGGTCAACCGGCATTTTGAAACGCACAACATAAGGAACTTTCTGATCCAGTAATTTCTGAACTTCCTCTTCAGAAAGCGTCAGTGAATTTTTCAGTCGGTTACGGGTAATATAATTATAGGCAAAAACGTCTCCGTTCTGTTCGAATTCTTTCCGGATCTCATCCAGTTCTTCGGGGGTATCGAAAGCCAGATAAGCATAATCTGTTTTCAGGATTTCAACTAAATATTTATCGTAAATATCGCGTCTTTCGGACTGGCGGTAAGGTGCAAATTTCCCACCGTGTTTTGGGCTTTCATCAGGAATGATTCCGCACCATTCCAATGCTTCCATAATGTATTCTTCAGCACCTTCCACATATCTTGCAGTGTCAGTATCTTCGATTCTCAATACGAAATCACCACCTTGGTTTTTGGCGAAAAGATAATCATATAACGCAGTTCTCACTCCACCTAAATGTAAAGGACCTGTTGGACTTGGCGCAAAACGCACTCTTACTTTGCTCATTATTCCTAAAAATTTAAGGTGCAAATTTAAAGAAAAAATACCGTTTTCCCCGCCAATGTTCGTGGTTTTTAATCCTCACCTTTACCGACCTGCCAAATGTTTTACCTGATTAGAGAGTTCTGTTAGTGTGTTTGATAAATTTACTTATTTTTGTACTTTAAATGATGCGTGTATGTTAGAAATTGGAGAAAGACCCTGGGGAAAATATTATGTTTTGGTGGACGAACCTGCTTATAAACTAAAAAAAATTGAAGTAAACCCAGGGCACAGACTTTCTTACCAGTACCACCATCACAGACAGGAATTCTGGACGGTAGTTGCTGGTGAAGCTGTAGTGGTTTTGGATGAAGTGGAACATATTGTAAAATATGGTCAAAGTATTTTTATTCCTCTTGGTGCGAAACACAGGATAGAAAACAGAGCTTCAGAAATTTTGGTTTTTGTGGAAGTGCAGACCGGAACTTATTTTGGGGAAGATGATATTGTAAGAATACAGGACGATTATTCGAGAGATTAATACAAGTTCAATATTTAAACTTGTTTCCTTATTAAGTTAGAAAAGATTTTATATTTTTCTTTTACCCTTAAAATTATCTGCAATTTTTAAAATCATAGATTTAACAGGATGTTTTTTCTTCATTTCATTTTCCAATCTCATAAATCTTGCTTTTATTTCTGATAAATTATTTTCAAAAAAACTTTTATTATCAGGGATTTCCTTCAGTAATTCTGTATTTTTTTTATAAGCCGATGCAAATCTCTTCAGTAATTTTTTATAGTCTTTAAATGATTTATCTTCTTTTTCCACACTAAAATAAGAGGTGAGGGAGTCTTTAACATCTACCGTGTTTTTATACAAGACATTACCGACTTGCTGTGAGGAATGTTCCCTGTAATAAATTAATTTTTCGTCCAAAAAGAAGAGTTTATTTCTTAAGGCACTTACAAGAGCAATCCATCGGTCATGGTGAAATCCGTCCATGATCGGGAACGGAATAATTTCTCGCTGCATCTCTTTTTTCATCGCCATTGTTGCACCGGTACAAAAATTATCAACAAGGTTAAGAATATTGAAATAATCAAATTGATATTTATTTTCTTTAACAAATGCCGGAGAATCCCAAACAGTAATCACATCCAGCTGTTTATTCTGAGCATCAATTCCAAACCCATTCGTACAAATTACAGAAATTTCCGGATAAAGATTAAAGGTATCCACTATTCGCTCCACTTTATTTTCAGCCCAAACATCATCCTGATCAGAAAAAAAGATAATTTCATTTTTGCAGAGTGAAACGGCTTTTTCGAAATTTCTCACACTCCCGATGTTTTCTTCGTTGATGTAAATCTTAAAAATACCGGGGTGTTTTTCCGCGTACGACTGCAAAACAGCAGCCGTAGCATCTGACGAGCGATCATCACACACAATAATTTCGTCAACAGGCATAGTTTGATTCAATATCGAATCAAGCTGTTGATTAAGAAATTTTTCGCCATTGTAGGTGCAAACCGCAACGGATGTTTTCATTGTTTTTTATGCCTTTGTTAAATTTAAAACCGTATGTATCCAGTTAGTAAATGAATACTTCGCCAGAATGTCTTCATCTATTTTTTGATAATCTCTGTCTAGAAAATCCTTTAAAGTTTCAATATCCAGAACATTCTCCCAAACTAAAATATTGTCTTCGGAGTAAAAATCATAGTTTTTCACAAGAAGATTGTTTGTAATCAACTTCTTTGAAAACCTAAGCGCTTCAAATGTCCTTAGTGATAAACCATTGTGTACGGAGTCAACGAAGTCTAAAACCACATCAGATTTTTTAACCATTTCTAAAACCTCCAAATATGTTAAAGGAGTATCAATAAAGTTTATGTCCGAATGTTTATGCGCCAAATGGCTTTTCTCATCAAAATACAGGAGATTAATATTGGTTTTTAATTTTAAGTCTTTAAAAATATTGGTGATAAAGATGATTTCATCTATTCTGTTTTCGATAAAGCTTCCTATAAAAAAGGCTTCTTTCTCCTGCTTTTCTTCAGTGTTTTCTGAAATTCCGAAATCGGAATCAAAATAAAAATTGTTTGTAGGATATAGATTGGAATAGGTTGATTTATAACTTGTATAATCGTCATAATCAAATAAATAAAAACGATCAAAAAGATTAATAAGATCCATTGCTTTAGGATACCTGTTTAACCCATCCCATTGATAGGCTATCATTTCAGTTGCCTTACTTTTCAGAATCTCAAGAACTTCTCTGGAGAAATAATCCGGACGGATTACCAAAGCGAAGTCAACTTTTTTGTCAATCTTCGACAAGGCTGCTGTTAAACATCTGTCGTCGTATTTTTCTTTCAGATTTTTCTTATATCCTTTGTTTCTGAATATGTTTTTGAGAAAAAAATTGGTAATCCTTTCTGATATATTTTTATACCTGAATTCGGTATTACTTAAATAAACCAATTCTATATCAAATCCAAGCTTTTCTAAATTTGATACAAAACCTTCGAATATACCGAAGTGGTGAGGAATGACAAGGATAATTGTTTTGCTCAAAATGTATAAATTTTCTAATTAAAATAATATATGGCGACCGAAAACTGTCATTGTATTATTTTTTTTATCCATGCAGTGAAGCTGTACTGATCAACAACATCCTTCGGAATATCAAAATAAGGTCGCTCTAAAAACGCAGCGATCTGCTGATAATTGTTTTCGAGTACAAAGATATTGTCGGGATGGTAGAAATCATATTTTTTCACCGTAATATTATCAGTGATTACCTTTTTTTTATAATAAAGTGCTTCAAAAAAACGGATGGAAAGTCCATTATGATTAGGATCTACAAAATCCAACAAAACATCAGCGTTTTCAACATTTTTCAGGTTATCAGCAAAAGATATTCTGTCTTTTATATACTTTATCTGGGAGTTTTGGATCTGTGACTTTTCGGTGAACTGCATGAAGAAATCAAGTTCGACATTCAGTTTCGAAATTTCCTCGATAAAGGCGTCGATTTTTTCTCTTCTGTTCTCCCAGAATAAACCGACGAAATACAGCCGGGGTTTTTCTCTGTTATAAGTTTTATAGACTGGTGGAGCAAAATCGAAATAAAAATTGGTGATTGGTTTCAAACGAAGATCCGCATCCTCATTATCGAAGCAGAAAAACGTGTCAAAAAGGGAAAAATAATTTTTAATTTCAGGAAACTTTTTAATTCCGTCCCACTGATAGGCGATAAGTTTGTTGGTCTTTTTTTTCAATTCTTTGATGACCGAAACCGGAAACGCATCCGGGCGGATGACTAAAATATAATCTAATTTTCCCTCAATTTCGCTGATTACTCTGTGATATTCCTTAAGCTTATATTCTGCGGCGAGTTTCTTTTTATAACTTTTATCTTTTAAAAAAGTTTTCCTGAAGAAATTAATGATTTTCTCAAAACCTTTATACCGGAATTCAGATGGATTCTCCGTCATTACCTCGGCAGCAAACCCGAGTTTCTCAAGATTTTTGAGAAAAAGCTGCGGAAAGTCCGAATAATCCGGCATTACAAGAAGAAATTTTTTCGGTAACATCAGTTTAAAGCTATTTAAGTAAATAGGTGATTTGAAACAATTTAATTTGTTTTCTCAGGCTGTTCACAGGGTTTCTGATGTAATGCTTTTTTATCTGGTCAAATGATTTAAGGGTGAGTTTGTTCATCGCTCTGTAGTAAACTTCATTTTTGTGTGATAAATAGCTCTGCGAAGGCAAATCTGAGTAAGTATGTACCAATGATTTTTCCAGTTTTCTGATCACTTCATCGCTTAATTTTTCACGTTCGCGGATGGCAAAATCCAGAAAAATTTTCTTGAGGTAAACGTTATACCATTTTGCAATATCAAGGTTTTGCTTTTTGATGTATTTTTCATACACCTCTTCCAGAACCGAAATGTACGATTCTAAATTCCTGTCGCTTAATTTTCTTGTGATGGAATTTTCATTGTCAGTTCTGTAAAAATAGGTTTCGCGCTTAATAAATTTAACATTTTTTGCGAAAAGCATCGTTTCAAAAAACCATAATTCGTCTTCATGAAGAATTCCGTTTTTAAAGCGGAGATTATTTTTATCGATGAATTCTTTATTATAAAGGCGATTTTGCGCAACCGGGGTTAATGCAGATTCCATCGCTTTTATTAAAACCTCAAAATGATTATTGCCAAAAGTGATATCACCTTCTTTCGGAGGATACAACTGTGAAATTTTCGATATAATTTCACCATTAATTTTTGATGTCACCGTAATTCCGGTAACGATATCATTGTCGTCCACAGACGAAACTAATGTGCTAATAGCGTCAGTACTTAAAATATCATCTGAATCTAAAAAAAACAGAAAAGCTCCGAGTGAATTTTCAATTCCTCGGTTTCTTGTTGCTGAAAGTCCGGCATTTTCCTGTGTAAATACCTGGAAACGCCGATCCCTGGCTTCCAAAGACCTAATGATTTCAAGTGTATTGTCACTGCTTCCATCATTAATTAAAATGCATTCCCATTGTTGATAATCCTGCTTAATGACGGAATCGACACACGCTTCAACATATTTTTCAACATTGTAGCACGGAACTATGACGGAAACCAGTGGTTGGGAAATCATTATTTATGAATTAATTTGGCGTACAGATTTGGAAAATAATAATACAGTCTCAGATAAAAATAATATTCGGCGCCCACTTCTGCCAAAGAATATTTAAGAAATAATTTAAATGCTTTCCTGATTTCTTCTTTTTCAGATTTCATTTCCTCTTTTTCAGTATTTCTGATAATTCTTTTGAGGACCATCAACAGTTTTCTCACTATGTTTTTAGTAATTTTATTCTGATCTCCCAAGTTTTCAGAGTTTAACCAAAATTTATAGACCTCCATTATGGCTATAAAAAAATGGTAAGCTATTTCCGGTGAGAGATTATGCGAAAGACTGTTTTCATGTTGTACGTAATGGTATAATTTCTCATTGGACTTTACAACTCTTACGGCTTTATTGAAAATTTTGAAAAGTGTGGAATAATCTTCAAAGCATTTTAGGTTTTCCGGAAAGCTCACATTTTTTAGCAGATCAGCTTTATACAGCTTTCCCCAGGGATGACTTTGAATTTCCTGATCTTCCAGTAAAAGGACTAAAGCTCTGTTACCGTCAAATATTCTTTCTTCGGAAATGGGTTTATTAAAAACCACGTTACCGTTTTCATCTTCATAAGACGCTTCGATAATAGAGATATCTGCGTTTTCTTTTACAAGCAATCTGTATAGCACCTCACAATAATTCAGTTCTGCCCAATCATCCGAATCTACAAAGCAAATGTATTCTCCTGACGCAGTTTTCACTCCTACGTTTCTCGCTTTTGAAACTCCCGAATTAGTTTGTTTGATAAATTTAATCCGGTCATCATGAAGTTGAAATTCTTTATAAATTTCTGATGATCCGTCTGTAGAGCCATCATCAATAATAATAACTTCCAAATTCTGATAAGTTTGCTGAACAACTGAATCCAGACATTTTTTTAAAGTCTGGTCGGCATTATAACAGGGAATAATCAGACTTATCAGTGGATCATTATTCATATGAAATGCTGGGCATGCTGGCATTATTTAACAACGGTTATTTTTCACATTTAGCATTACCGGAATCTTTTGAAAACACTTATGTTTACCGTGTTTTCCGCAAGGCAATTTAATGGAAAATATTAAGCTGTACAAATTTTTGGCCTTTTGCTTTTTACCCTAAATTTAACTGAAAAAAAACCGATATTTACAACACCAATCAGTTTGAATAAAAAGGTTATCACATGAATATTGTATATTTAGTTTTTGGCAATAATCCAGATCATTATCAGCAGGTCTATTTTTCAATATACACAGCATTCGCCCATAAAAGTGCGGAAGACAGAATTATTGTTATCGCAGAAGAACCTCAACTGTTCAATTCGTTTGAAAACAAAATAGAAATCATTCCGATAACCAGAGAAATCATTAAACAATGGGAAGGAAAATATCACTTTTTCTGGCGGGTAAAAATTAAAGCACTTCAGCTCGTTGCAGAGAGATATCCGTCAGAATCAATTCTGTATCTGGATGGAGACACCTTTTTTTACCGGGATTTTGATTCATTACGCAGCGGGCTTGAAGATGGACAAAACTTCATGCACCTGGAAGAAGGGAAGCTATCTGTACTTTCATCAAAAACAGAAAAACTGATGTGGAAACAGATGCAAGGAAAAGAGTATGGCACTATCAAGATCGATAAAAACACTTCCATGTGGAATGCCGGATTGATAGGAGTTTCTAACAAAAATTTCGATAGCCTGCAGATTACACTGGATGCTAATGATGCAATGTGTGCAGATGATGTAACAAGAAGACTCGTCGAACAGTTTGCGTTCTCAATAGGTCTGAGCAAATACGCGCAACTGCAGCCTGCAGATCATATCGTAGGACATTATTGGGGAAATAAAAAGCAGTGGAATAAATTGATTGACCATTTCCTAAAAGAATGTTTTATGAAAAAATATTCGTTTGACCAGATTATAGTACGTATTAAAGAGATGGATCTTACTAAGAATCCTATTTGGGTTAAGGAATCCAATACGCACAGAAAGTTAAAAAACTTCATTGACAAATTTTACGCGAATAAAAAAACCGTCTATATAAATAAATAAATAAAAAAAAGCTTATGCTTTCTTTAATGTACGATAGGTTTCGTTCACGTATAAGCTTTGCAGACAGCTGATTTTCCATCCGTTCTCCCCGTCAAGAATTCCTAATTTCAGGAAATAGGTTTGGATAAATTTGAAAGCTACCTTGCTCCAATGCACAAAAACTGAATATTTCTTTCCGTTTTCAGCCAGCTCTGCTCCTTTCAGGTAACCGTAATTGAGCATTTTCTTTTTAAATGCTTCAAAATTTTCAAAAGAATAATGCAGGAGATGGTGTTTCAAAATACCTGTCGTTCCGTTGACTTCAAGAGTTTCATGCACTTTTTTATGCTCTTGATAATGTGCTTTAGACTTTCTGAACAGCCGGAAATTTTTATCATTCTGTGTTCCGGAAAACCTGATCTTTTTCTTCTCTACAAAGAATATTCGGTAAATATAATAAGCATCCTTAGCATCGCTGCGGTGCACAGTACTGATAATTTCCTTTTCCAGTTCAGGAGTAATTCTTTCGTCACCATCCAGAAAAAGAACCCAGTCGTTTTTGGCAGCATCAAGGGCAAGGTTCCGCTGTTTGGTAAAATCCTCAAATGTATTCTGAATGATTTTCACTTTAGGGTTTTGGGAGGCTATCGCCAAAGTCTGATCGGTACTGAAAGAATCTACAATAATTATCTCATCACAAAACTGAAAACAGTCAAGCACTTCCTGAATATTTTTTTCTTCATTAAAAGTGATGATTAAACCACTTATTTTTTCCGTAAGCATAATTCTTTTATTCGTTTATGATTAATCTACGTATAAAAAGTTAAAAAAGCTTCAGTTTTCCGAGAATTAATTTCAGTTTGAATTTTTGCAGCGAGTCACCGCCTTTTATATCGATTCTGCAAAGTTCGTAAGGTTTTTTGTCTGGAAAAAAGTTGATTTTATTACCAATTCTTACAGCAAAGGCGATGCCCAATTTCTTTAAGGTGTAGAACAGCAGATTTTGATTCTCTCCATTTTTAGCATATTTTCCGTACGGATAAGCCAAAATTTTCGAATAATTAATCTGATGACTTTCCAGGATCTGCATATTCGTTATTAAATCTTTTTCAATTTCACTGATGTTTAATGTCCTGAAATTTTTGTGCAGATGACTGTGAAGCGCAATTTCGAAATAATTGGGATTAAGATTCCTAAGGTCTTCAAAACTCATCATTTTATTTTCATGGTAGCCATTTTCAATGAAGTCGGTCGAAATAAAAATGGTTGCTTTAAGTTGATATTTTTCGAGTAGAGCCGGTAAAAATTCATAATTATTATAGTAACCGTCGTCGAAAGTAATGATGATTTTCTTTCGGGAAACGGAATGAATTTCTTTAAAAAAAAGCGGTTGGTAGTTCTTTTCACGAAGATATTTAAACTGCTTTTCAAGGTTTTCCACCCTCACGGTAAGTTCATCCTGAGCTTCTCTATCAATCTTATGATACATGAGTATTGTAAGCCTTTTTTTTGGGAAAAGATAAAGGTAAAGCCGAAAATAAATGATAAACAAAACCAAAATAATTACAAGAAATATCATTGTAAAGATTTTTTTTCGAGTTTGCTTCTTCTTATAATGCTGTACAGTTTGATGTATTTCATGAAATTATAAAAAGCCATCGTCCTGGCGATGTAGAATCCTGCGAACCCGTCAAGAAACCCAAACTTTATAAAGTACGTTTTGAAAAACTGAAATGCTGGGTTTACAACCACTTTCAGTTGGTTTACTTCTTTGCCTCTTTCGAACATTTTCTCAGCCATCATGTCTGAATAATTATTCATTTTGGTAAGATAATGATGAATATTTTTGTAAGTATAATGATTGATGTGCCCATTTAAACGGCCTTTTTTGCTGTCGGTCATCAAATATTCATGAACTTTATCTGACGAATATTTTGCTTTGTTATTTTTAAAAAATCTTTCCCTATACACTTTTCCCCAGCCGCCATGCTTTATAAGCCGCGTCCCAAGATAATTTTTCAGTTTAATATCAAAAACTTCAAATCCGGAATTTCCGGCATCTACAATTTTTTTGATGGAATTTTTTAACTCCTCATCCGGAATTTCATCTGCATCCAAAAAGAGGACCCATTCCTGAGTGCATAAATCTAAAGCATAGTTTTTCTGTTCCCCATACCCGTTGAAATCTTTTTCATAAAATTTCACCTTAGGATATTCCGAACATCGTTCTTTGGTTTTATCTTTAGAATAACTGTCAACAACAATAATCTCATCAGCGATGTCATTCACCGCATCCAAAAATCTTTTAATATTGTCTTCCTCGTTATAAGTAATAACGGCAGCAGAAATTCCCATTATTTTTTAAATTCCGAAACCGTTTTCTCGATAATCGCCACACAGTCCAAAATCTGCTCTTCTGTGATGACCAAAGGCGGTGCAAGACGGATGATATTGCCGTGTGTCGGTTTTGCCAGCAAGCCGTTCTCCTTTAACTGCAGACAGATATTCCAGGCGGTAGAGCTTTCGGGAGTATCATTAATTAAAATTGCATTGAGCAGCCCTTTTCCTCTAACGCTGTTAATCAGATCAGATTTAGCAATGACTTTCTGAATTTCATTTCTGAAAAGCTGTCCCAATTTTTCTGCTCTTTCTGAAAGTTTTTCATCTTCCACAACATCTAAAGCTGCCATAGCAACCGCACAGGCTAATGGATTTCCTCCAAAAGTTGAACCATGTTGGCCGGGATGAATCACGTTCATAATTTCGTTGTCCGCCAACACAGCAGAAACAGGATACATTCCGCCGGAAAGGGCTTTTCCTAAGATCAGAATATCGGGCTGAACATTTTCATGATGACAGGCGATCAGCTTTCCGGTTCTTGCGATTCCGGTTTGTACTTCGTCTGCAATGAAAAGAACATTGTATTTTTTACAAAGTTCGGAAGCGCTTTTCAAATACCCTTCATCCGGAACGTAAACGCCGGCTTCCCCCTGAATGGGTTCCACTAAAAATGCTGCGATATTGGACGAGTCATTTTTCAGTGTTTCTTCCAATGCGCTCAAATCATTATAAGGAATTTTAACAAAACCCGGAGTGAAAGGTCCGTAATTGTTATTGGCATCAGGATCGTTTGAAAAAGAAACGATCGTGGTTGTTCTTCCGTGGAAATTATTTTCACAAACGACAATTTTCGCTGCGTTTTCAGCAATTCCTTTTACTTCGTAGCTCCATTTTCTCGCTAGTTTCACAGCAGTTTCTACCGCTTCCGCACCGGAATTCATCGGCAAAACTTTATCAAAACCGAAAAGTTCTGTTATTTTTTTCTCGTATTCACCTAATTTTGAGTTGTAAAATGCACGCGAAGTCAACGCCAATTTCTTTGCCTGATCCACAAGCGCATTAACAATCTTAGGATGCGAATGCCCCTGATTCACTGCAGAATAAGCAGAAAGGAAATCATAATATCTTTTACCTTCAACATCCCACACAAACACGCCTTCTCCTTTATCTAAAACCACCGGAAGCGGGTGATAATTGTGTGCGCCGTGTTTTTCTTCTAATTCGATAAAATAGGATGAAGTGTCTGTAGTGTTTTGCATTTTTTCTTAATTTATTAAAAACAAAAATAATGATTTATTTCCAAGTATCCGTCGGAATAATAAGGGGAAGGGATGTTATCGTATACCTCTGAAGGTTCTCAGCATTTTATGATCACCAGTCAATACCTGTTTGAATCAACATTAATGATGCAGCCGGGGAAAAGACCTTCCAGCTCAATGACTTTTTCTAAAATACGGTCACGGTCCATTTCCGGATAAGCATCGTTTTCGTCCCGTGCTGTGGGCGAAACCTTGAGTTCCCTGAGGTTCTTCAGGTGAGTGAGCTCACGGATATCTTCCAGAAGAATCCCTGTTCTCCAAAGATCAAGATATTCAAGTTCAGTCAAATTATTCAGATAAGGTAAACTCTTCCTTGTAATTTCTGGATGTTTCATCAGGGTTAGGGTTTTAAGCTGCTTAATCTGGCCAATCCACTTTACACCTTCATCCGTAAGTTCTGTTTCTTTCATGAAAATATGATGGATAACCGGGATCCGCTCTACCAGAAAACTCATGTGCAGATCATCATCTTCCGTATCAATCCACTTAATACCTTCCAGGATATCCGGAATCTGGTTGGTATTGGTAATGCCCTTGAAATGCCACCAAAACTGTTTTTCTGCTCCTTTGAATTTCATTAGTTTCTATATGTTTCAATATTTGTAACTGAATAACCACCGAAATCAATCGTACCAGTGCGTTGTATCAACCGTAATCCCTGCTTTTTCAAAAGCTTTCTGGATTTTAATTCCTAAATCGTCATTCTGCTTTTCATTGGAAAGGAAGAGAAAAAAAAGATTCCCTTTAGTTTGCTCCTCGCGCGGATCGCCAACTGCAGTTCTGGTGTAAACAGTTGTAACTGAATCTGTCTCAGTTTCCAGAATGATATTGATATCCTTACCCAATTTTTTTACGGAATTCAGCGGCACCTGCTGTGTGATGATTTGCTCCCTGTGAAATATGGACTTGTAATTTTGACGGCAAACGAAAGATTCTTATGAATGTCGATACTGAATGGTTTAATAATCCGGAGCGTATCTCCATTGAAATTGGGAGACTTGAACTGATTTTTCACTTCCTTTTTTAATTCCCGGTTGAGAATTCTGAGAATCTTTGTCTCCTGAGCACCAATTGCACTCCAAATCCCGAAGACAACTAACAGCAAAATTATTTTTTTCATTAAATGATATATTTAAATTATGAGAATACTCGTTTCTCCTATTTATAAACTCACAATTTTCAAATATATACCAAAAAAATATAAATCTCCGTAAATATTTATCACCCGCAGAAGTGATATTTTTCCACAAAAAAAGACCGATATAAATATCGGCCTTCATATAGTATTTCTGATTTTTAATTATCGAAATTTTTGTCCATTACAAAATCTTCCATGAATTTTGTAGTGTAGTTTCCTGCAAGATAATCTTCATTTTCCATCAGCTGTCTGTGGAAAGGAATGGTGGTTTTTACTCCCTCAATATAGAATTCCTCCAGCGCACGTTTCATTTTAGCGATTGCTTCTTCACGGGTTTGCGCCGTTGTAATAAGTTTTGCGATCATCGAATCGTAATTGGAAGGAATGCTGTATCCTGAATAAACATGAGTATCAACGCGGATTCCGTGTCCTCCGGGAATATTTAAACCGGTAATTTTTCCCGGTGATGGTCTGAAGTCGTTATAAGGATCCTCCGCATTAATTCTGCATTCAATAGAATGAAGCTTAGGATAATAATTAATTCCGGAAATCGGCACTCCTGAAGCTAAAAGAATCTGCTCTCTGATCAGGTCATAATCTACAACCTGCTCTGTAATCGGATGCTCTACCTGAATTCTGGTATTCATTTCCATGAAATAAAAATCTCTGTTTTTATCTACCAGGAATTCAATAGTACCTACTCCTTCGTAACCGATATATTCTGCAGCTTTTACCGCAGCATCTCCCATCTTCTGACGCAGTTCGTCAGTCATGAACGGAGACGGTGTTTCTTCTGTAAGTTTCTGATTTCTTCTTTGAACAGAACAGTCTCTTTCGGAAAGATGACAGGCTTTTCCATATTGGTCACCAGCAATCTGAATTTCGATATGTCTTGGCTCAACAATAAGTTTTTCCATATACATACCGCCATTTCCGAAAGCAGCAGTAGCTTCCTGAACTGCAGAATCCCAGTGCTCGTGCAGGTCTTCAGCTTTCCAGACCGCTCTCATTCCTTTTCCGCCGCCTCCTGCAGTAGCTTTGATCATCACGGGATATCCAACTTCTTCAGCTAATCTCGCTGCAGTTTCGTATCCGTCGATCAAACCTTCAGAACCGGGAACACAAGGTACGCCGGCTTCTTTCATAGTCGCTTTTGCGTTGGCTTTATCACCCATTCTGTCGATCTGTTCCGGAGTTGCCCCAATAAATTTGATGCCGTTCTCCTGACAGATTCGCGAAAAATTAGAATTTTCAGACAAAAATCCGTATCCGGGATGAATCGCATCTGCATTGGTAATTTCCGCAGCTGCAATGATGTTTGAAATTTTAAGATAAGAATCTTTGCTCATTGGCGGACCAATACACACCGCTTCATCAGCAAATCTTACATGCAGACTGTCTTTATCTGCAGTGGAATAAACAGCAACGGTTTTAATCCCCATCTCTTTACAGGTTCGGAGAATACGCATTGCAATTTCGCCTCTGTTGGCTATTAATATTTTTTTGAACATCTTTTTTTAATTATGAATTATGAATTATGACTTTACATGTGAAGAGATAATTGCTCACCGCTCATTACCCATCACTCATAATTTAAGACGGATCAACTAAGAATAAAGGTTGGTCATATTCAACAGGTGTAGCATCGTCTACCAAAATTTTCACGATTTTTCCGGAAATTTCAGACTCGATCTGGTTGAATAACTTCATAGCTTCAATAACGCAAACTACTTTACCGTTAGAAACTTCATCACCTACGTTTACAAAAACATCCTTATCAGGAGATGGTTTTCTGTAGAAGGTTCCGATCATCGGAGATTTGATGGTAACCAATTTACTGTCTTCAACAACAGCGTCTGCAGCAGGCGTAGCCGGAGCAGCAGCCTGAGCTGGTGCAGATGCAACAGGTTGTGGAGCAGAATGATATACTGCAGGTTGGGATACATAACTCATTTCGCTGCCTGCGAGTGGAGTTTTGATCGTGATTTCGAAATCTTTTGTTTTGTATTTTACTTCAGAAACTTCTGCTTTAGACACAAATTTAATCAGGTTTTGTATGTCTTTAATGTCCATAGGTGATATTTATTTAAGATGCCAAAGATACTAAAAATCAGTAAAAAACAACAAAAAACCACTCGAAATTGAAAAAATCGAGTGGTTTTTGTATAAAATTGAATATTTTCTAAGATTCGTCTCTTAGTTTTCTTCAGCGGTTTCTACATTTTTTTCCATTACTACTTTACCTCTGTAGTACATTTTTCCTTCAAACCAATGCGCTCTGTGATAAAGGTGCATTTCTCCTGAAGTTGCATCTTTTGCCAATTGAGGAACACTTGCTTTGTAGTGTGTTCTTCTCTTATCTCTTCTTGTTGACGATTGTCTTCTCTTTGGATGTGCCATTTCTTATAATTTTGTTTGATGAGCGATGAGTAGTGATTGCTCAATTCCTCATCATTTAAACTATTTAATTTTTATCTTTTAATTTTCTCAATGCGTCCCATCTTGGGTCGCTGCTCGGTTCTTCTTCAACTTCTTCTTTCGGACTGAATTTTTCCAACATTTCCAAATCCTTTTCAGAGACGTTTGGAGATATTTTCTTCATCGGTATAGCGAGCATCACCACTTCGTAAAGCAACTGCGCTATATTGAAAGCATAATCAGTGCTCGGAATGGTTATCACATCCTCTTCACTGTCATCATACTCTGCACCGAATTTTACCAGAATTTTCAATTCATTTTCAATCGGATGGTCGAAATTTTCGTTGGTGATGTCACAAACTAAATTTACCGTTCCGGAAGTTTTAATGAAGAATTCTAAAAAAGTAGTGTGTTTGTCCATTAAGACCTCTGCCACAATTTTAGGTTCTGTAAATTCCTGTTCAGTATCGAAAAGTTGAAAGAACGCTTTATCTATCTCAAATTGGAAATCGTGCTGACCGTTTTTTTGTCCCGAAAACACGATATCGTAGTTTCTTAACTTGTCCATAAAATGAGTGTGCAAAAATATGCAAATTTTTTAATATTACAAATAATTTTTAAAACAAATAATCGGGAAATATGATTTCGGAGATTTTAATGTCCGTTTTCTGAAGGCAGATCCTCATCCACGCCGTTGGTCACAGCGCTTCTGCGCGGCTGCATGCGATTGGTCATCAAATCATTATACTCCTGTCTGTTTCTGAAAATCTTAATCGCCATAAAAACCGCTTCGGAAAAACTTTGCTCATCAGCTATATTTTTCCCGGCAATATCATAAGCTACTCCATGATCAGGCGAAGTTCTTACAAAAGGCAGACCTGCGGTATAATTAACGCCTTCCTCATAAGCCAAAGTTTTGAACGGCGCCAAGCCCTGATCGTGATACATCGCTAAAACCGCATCGTAGTTTTTATATTTATTTGGCTGAAAATAACTGTCCGCGGGAAATGGCCCGAAAGCCAAAACTCCGTTATCAAAAAGTTCTTTAATGGCGGGCTCGATAATTTCTATTTCTTCGTTTCCGATTACTCCTCCGTCTCCGGCATGAGGATTTAAACCTAAAACCGCGATCTTGGGTTTTCTGATCTGAAAATCTTCAATCAGACACTGATTAAGCATTTTGATCTGTTTCTTGATCTTCTCTTTCGAAATACTTTCAGCGACCTGGGAAATGGGTATATGATGGGTAGAAACGGCAACTTTTAAATTGTCAGTAACCAAAAACATCAGTCCTTTTTTATCAAACTTTTCTTCCAGATAACCAGTGTGTCCTGCATGGGCAAAACCATGCTTCATCATTTCGTCCTTGTTGATCGGTGCGGTAACCAGAACGTCAATTTCACCATTCATCAGCGCATTGGTCGCAGCTTCCAGAGAATCTATTGCCATTCGGGTGGATTCTTCGGTTGGCTTCCCCAAATCTACATTTACGTTATCTTTGGTAAGGTTTACCATATTAATTTTATCTCCCTGCGCCTGGGTTGCATCAGTGATATAATTAAAATTATGCTGAAGTTTAAAAATATTTTTCTGATAAGTAAACAGCTTCCCGGAACCAAAAATAATGGGGGTGAAAAAATCGGTAATGGTTTTATCTTTCAGTGATTTCATAATGATTTCAGGGCCTATGCCGTTGAAATCACCAATCGAAATTCCCACTCTTACTTTATGGTGTTTAGAACTCATTTTTAATTATCTTTGAAGATTAATAGAATTTCACAAATTTAGGAAAATAGAAATAACTATTTGAATATTATTTGAAACTTAAATTTTCCCACCGTAAATATCCTCTTATGTTCACAGGAATTATCGAAGCTACCGCAATCATTGAAAAAATTGAACGCAGTGGCGAAAACATTAATTTTATATTAAGCTGTCCTTTTACTCAGGAATTAAAAATAGATCAAAGTTTGGCTCATAACGGCTGCTGCCTTACTGTAGTGAGAATTACCGACGAAAATTACAGCGTAACCGCTATTGCTGAAACTCTGGAAAAAACCAATCTCGGCCAATGGAATGTTGGAACTGAAGTAAATTTGGAACGCTGTTTGAAGTTTGATGGAAGACTGGACGGGCACATCGTTCAGGGACATGTCGACAAAACCGGAATTGTACAGAAGATCGAGGACCGAGACGGAAGTTTTTTCATAACGATAACTTACGATGAAACCGATGATTTTACAACAGTTCCGCAAGGTTCAATCACCGTAAACGGAATCAGCTTAACAGTTGCTGAAAGCGGCTTTGGTCAGTTTTCCGTAGCAATTATTCCTTATACTTGGGAATTTACGAATATGAAAAATCTGCAATCCGGTGACCTTGTAAATCTAGAATTCGACATAATTGGAAAATATGTAACGAAACTTATGAAAAAAAATGCCGTTCTCTAAATATAAAGGTTATAGCTTAAGAAACAAAGTCTTTTGGGGATTCCTCCTGATCTGTTTGCTCAGTATCGTGAGTTCTTCTATACTCTCCTATTTTATTTTACGGAATAATGCGGTGGAACAAAGCCGCACCGATTTGCAGAAAAAATCGGAAAGCCTGATGTCAGCGCTGGATTATGCGGTAAGTCACACGCAGGCCGAAACGAAAGACCTGCCTAATATTCTCGCCAACGACATTTTCGAAATCGCCGACATCAATAATCAGGATATTATCATTTATGATATGGCGGGCAGATATCTTATTTCCAATAAGGACATCAACCTTATCGCTGAAAAAAATATCCCCATCAATATTGTAAACACAGTAATTAAAAGCGATAAAAGAGTCGATTTTCAGAAATACGACAATAAAACAGACGCCAATGTAACGTCTTCCTACATGATTCTGAAAAACAACATGCTGGAACCCATTGCTATTGTATATTTCCCGTATTACCATAATGATGGATCTTACTTCAGTGTTTTTAATAAATATGTTAACTACATCATTATCGTTAATCTCTTTATCATTGCAATAGCGGTATGGCTGAGCTGGATCATTTCCAATAACCTCACCAGAGCCGTGACCAAATTTTCTGATAAAATTAACCAGATCACCCTTCTGGAAGATGACCCTAAACCTATCAAATATTATCACAACGATGAGCTGAACCAGCTGGTTAAAGCTTACAACAAAATGATTCTTCAGATTAAAGAACAGAAAGAGCGTCTCAGTTTCAAAGAAAAAGAAGAAGCATGGCGCGAGATGGCCAAACAGGTCGCTCACGAAGTGAAAAATCCTTTAACACCGATGAAACTCACGATTCAGAATTTCGAAAGAAAATTTGATCCGACTGATCCTAATATCCGGGAAAAGGTGAAACATTTAAGTACTACAATCGTGGATCAGATTGATTTGGTGGCAACCGTTGCAAGCGCTTTTTCTCAGTTTGCCCAGCTTCCGGAAAAGAACAATGAAGTTTTCGATCTTAATAACGAAATAAGGAATATCATCAATGTTTTCAGTGACGAAAGTATTTATTTCCATTCGAACAAAGTGGCGATCATGGTGGAAATGGATAAGATTTATCTATCCAGAATTATTACCAATCTGGTTGCCAACGCAAGACAGGCACGTCACGAAGACCGAGAAAACAGTATTAACATCAACGTCGAACAGCGTCATAAAAGAATCATCATCAATGTTGAAGACAACGGAACCGGGATTCCGGAAGATATGTACGACCGTATTTTCGAGCCAAACTTTACCTCAAAAACCAGCGGAACCGGCCTCGGCTTAACCATGGTGAGAAAAATGGTGGAAGACTATAAGGGTGAAATCTCCGTAAAATCTGAACTCGGTAAAGGGTCCACATTTACCATACTGCTTCCTACGAATCTTTAGAAAATGAAACCTTTTAAGTTCAGGAATTTCACCATACATCAGTCAGGAAATGTTTTCCGTGTAGGGACAGACGGTGTTTTGCTGGGAGTTTTATGTTCAGCAAATCATTCGGAAAAAATTCTGGAAGTGGGAACAGGAACCGGATTGATCTCTCTGATGATCGCTCAGAGAAATCCTCAAGCAGAAATACTTTCACTTGATATCAATGAAGAAGCCGAAAAACTGGCTGCTGAAAACTTCAGAAATTCACCCTTTAAAGATAGAATGCAGACCGTTCATCAGGATTTCAAGGATTTTGAAACCGGTGAAAAGTTTGGGCTTATCATTTCGAATCCTCCATATTTTGAGGAAAACCCTTCGGAAAAAGATATTCTGGCAAGGCAGCAGACCGAACTTTCATTTGATCATCTGATATCAAAAACTGCAGAACTTTTATCCGAAACAGGAATTTTCTCCGTAATAATTCCGTTCGAAGCAGGAAATGAATTTGAAGAGAAATGTCTGAAACACGCTTTATTTTTACAGAAAAGAATTAAAATCTTCGGAATTAAAAATGCGAAATCAAAACGCTGCATTCTCGAATTCGGGTTTGAACAGAGAAATATAAGCGAATCTGAATTCGTCATCGAAAAATCCCCGAGAAAATATTCAGACGAATATCTGGAGCTCACTCAGGAGTTTCATGTTTTCGGGCAATAGAAAATCTTATTTAGGCGCATTCAGCGTTACCACAACATCTTTACTGATGTTTTTTACAGACGAATATTTTGCGTCACACACCGAAGTAGTGAGCGTATAATTTCCCTTATCCACTAAAATAAAATTCTGGTTATTCGCCGGAACATCGAGGTTATAATAATTTCTACCGCTGATCTTTACAATCAAATTACATTTTGATTTATTGACGATCTGCACATACGCGGTTTTGCTCGAAGGATCTGTATTGAAGAGGTGGTTCAACAGATCCGCCGTTCTTTTGTGCTTGTCGTTGGTGCCGTCCTTGGCAACATCTCTCTTGATTTCTGTCTTCAGTTTTTCAGTGCTGATGGGTTTCACGGTAGGTTTTGCAACACTCGCTTTCACTGCTGCGGGTTTGTCATTATTAATTGAAGCAAAAAGTTTCCGTTTAAATTCGGGCGTTTTGGGATGATCGGGATTGTACTTAATAAAATTGGCGATCACCTGCGGATCCGTGCTTTTTTCAACCTGCGCTGCGGTATATTTAGACTGTGCGGAGGAAAAAGCAGAAACAAAAAAAAGCAGAATGTAAAAATATCTTTTCATTAAAGCAATGGTTTTTAGGGGCTTAAATTTTAGTAATAACGAAGAAATCTTCTTTTTAGTTTGTACGAAATTTATTATCTTTGCATGGCTTAAAAATAAGCTAAATAATCAATTTTTTAAACATAAAAAAAATAATTCTATGTATACACCGGTTGCTGCAGACGTAGCTAAATTAAGAAACACGACAGGAGCAGGAATGATGGACTGCAAAAAAGCATTGGTAGAAGCGGAAGGCGACTTCGAAAAAGCAATTGAAATCCTTAGAAAAAAAGGACAGAAAGTAGCAGCCAACAGAGCAGACAGAGAATCTACGGAAGGAGCTGTTATCGCAAAAGTAAACGAAGACAGCACCATGGGAGCTATCATAGCTTTGAACTGTGAAACTGATTTCGTTGCGAAAAACGACGCTTTTGTTGAATTAGCTCACGAACTTGCTGAACAGGCAGTTTTCTATGCGAACAAAGAAGAATTTTTAGCTTCTGATTTCCACGGAACTACTGTAGCAGAAAAATTAATCGAGCAGACAGGTGTAATTGGTGAGAAAATCGAAATCGGTTCTTTCGAAAGAATTGAAGGTCCTTTCTTGGGAGCTTACATTCACGCTGGAAACAAAATCGCTGCCATCACTTCACTTTCTGCAAATGTTGACGGTGCTGCTGACGCTGCAAAAGCGGTTTCAATGCAGGTTGCTGCAATGAACCCAATAGCTCTTGATGAAACTATGGTTTCTCAGGAAACAATCGACAAAGAACTTGATATTGAAAGAGACATCCTTACTAAAGAAGGAAAACCGGCCAATATCATCGATAACATCCTTAAAGGAAAAATGCAGAAATTCTACAAAGACAACACATTGGTTCACCAGGCTTTTATCAAAGACGGAAGCATGTCTGTTGCTGATTATGTAAAATCTGTAAACGGAGATTTAAAAGTAGTTGGTTTTGTAAGAGTAAGTCTTGCTTAATTAGTTACTTATCTATGATAAAAATCTCTTCCATTACTGATGGAGGAGATTTTTTTTCCGCAAATAAGAAGTAATTTTGTCTCCCGCAAAAAACACTATGTTTAGATACAGATTTTTCAGCAGCAGTTTTGCTCTCCTTTTTATATTATTCTCCATTTCCGGAAGCGCCCAACAATACATCACGGTAGATACTTCAACCTATACCCCCGAACAGCTTGTAAAAGACATTTTCATCGGATCCCAAAACGCAGCATGTATTACCATATCCAACGTATCTGTAAAAGGTTGGCAGGATTACGGAAACACCACTTCCAGCTATGGATATTTCGAAAAAGGAACGATGAATTTTGATATTGCGAAGGGAATAATTCTAAGTACGGGAAATGCCCAAAATGCGCCCGGTCCCAATACTAGTAGTGTGTTAGATGACCAGGACAGCAATTGGTTCGGAGATCAGGATTTGGCAGATGCTCTGCAGGAGAATTATTATAGCTATTTAAATTCAACTTCCCTGGAATTCGATTTCGTAGCGAACAACACCTCCGGTATCAGCTTCGAATATCTTTTCCTTTCAGAAGAATACCGGAGAACTAACTGTATTTATTCGGATGCTTTTGCTTTCCTCATCAAGAAAGCAGGTACCGCGGATCCTTACACCAATATTGCTGTAGTTCCAGGAACTCAGGATCCTGTGACCTCACTTTCAATTAACACCGCGCCCAACTGTCCCCGAAATGTCGGATATTTCGGCAGTTTTAACGGGGTAAACTCTCCTACTGCTTTCGATGGCCAGACCAAAGTTCTCACCGCGAAAACCGATATTATTCCGGGGGTGAAATATCATATCAAACTTGTAATTGCAGACCATTTAGCCGGTAATGACAGAACAGGACGCTACGATTCTGCAGTTTTCCTGAAAGCCGGAAGTTTTGTAGGTAAAAAAGATCTGGGTCCGGATCTTCTAATCTCCAGCAGTAACGCTCTTTGTGCAGGAACCAGTAAAGTACTAGATGCTACCACTTCCGGCGCAACTTCTTACCAATGGTACAAAGACGGCAGCCAGCTGGCAGGAGAAATAAATCCTCTACTCACCATTCCCGGCCTCATTACGGACACCGGAACTTACGAAGTGGAGATCAGTCTTGGAGGCTGCGAACTGAAAGGATCGGTTAAAGTCGAATTCGTCGAAAAACCGATCATCACACCAAAAGATTTCTGTAACTACGACGGAGGCAAACCAATTTCTGTTAACCTTCAGGATCTTAACTCTCAAATCATTCCGAACTATAAAGATTATTTTAAGGTCACCTATTTTCAGGATGCTGCTTACCTTATTCCATTGCCCAACAACTGGACCTACAGCAATGATGTGAAAATTTATGTGCAGGCAGAAAGCGGAAGCTGCGCTATAACTAATGAAGAACTCCATCTGCTTACTCCAAAAAAATCGGTGATGCTTGCTGATAAAATCATCTGTGCCAATGCGACTACAACACTCGAAGCGGAAACAGGTTTTAACAACTACAAATGGATGCGGGAAAACGGCAATATCATCGCTCAGGGACCTACCGTTAATTCTATTGATCATGTTCCGGTAGGCAACTACATTTTAGAACTCACTTCTGCTAACGGCTGCAAGTTGCAGCAGGAAATAAATGTGACTGCTGCAGATTTACCGCAAATTACACAAATTGATGTGATGGGAAGCACTGCCACCGTCTTTGTTTCGGGAGGTACTCCGCCATACAGCTATTCCCTGGATGGCATCAGTTTTCAAAGTTCTAACGTATTTAAGAACGTTCCCCGTGGAATGAGAAAAGTTTATGTTACTGATTCGGAAAAATGCGGCATTATTGAAAAGGAATTTCTTATAATTAATCTGATCAACGTCATCACACCAAACGGTGACGGAGTTAATGACGTCCTTGACTATTCTGATTTAAGAATCAAAGAAAATGTCAGCATGCAGATCTTCGACCGTTACGGAAATCTGGTGTTCAGCGCAAAAGACAAACAGTTTATCTGGGACGGAAAATTTGGCGGAAGAGCACTACCAACAGCAAATTACTGGTATATCCTTAACTGGACAGAACCGGACACTCAGTTACCTGTTTCCTATAAAGGCTGGATTTTAGTTAAAAACAGAAACTAATGAAGTTTGATTACCTTGAAATGGTATCAAAATGCTGAAATCCGTTAAGGAAATCTTTTACGTTCATCCTTTTTTTACCTTCAAGCTGTATTTCTTCCGGGAAATAGATACCGTTTTTAGTGAAAATCTTAAAATGATTTTTATCGATCTCCAAACTTCCCGGCTTTTTATCGTGAGTTGAAATTTCAAATTTTCCCTGGTAAATTTTCAGTGATTTTTCCTCATCACCAATTTTCAGCGTGGTAAAAGCACACGGATAAGGCGACATTCCGCGGATGAAATTGTGTACGGTTTCTGAATCATTATTCCATTCGATCCTTGTATCTTCTTTGAAAATTTTAAACGCATTTTTAGGATTCTCAACGTTCGGTTGTGGTTTTTCCTGAATTGTTTTTTCAGCCAGCCCATCCAAAGTTTTCACCACCAGTTTCGCGCCCATTTCCATTAAACGGTCGTGCAGCATCCCGGCATTTTCGTCCGGTAAAATTTCTATTTCCTCCTGAAGAAGTATATTTCCTTCGTCAATTTTTTCGTTGATAAAAAAAGTAGTGGCACCGGTTTTTGTTTCACCGTTTATCACTGCATAATTAATAGGAGCAGCCCCGCGGTAATCCGGAAGAAGTGATGCATGAAGATTGAAAGTCCCCATTTCTGGCATTTCGAATAGAATTTTGGGCATCATTCTGAAAGCTACAACGACAAAAACATCAGCATTTAAGTTTCTAATGCTTTCTAGAAACTCAGGGTTTCTTAATTTTTCCGGTTGGAAAACGGCAAGATTGTTTTCTACCGCAAAAGTTTTCACCGGCGATTCATGAATTTTCTGTCCGCGTCCGCTCGCTTTATCTGCAACCGTTACCACGCCGACCACCTCGTGATGGGACCGGTGAATGGCTTCGAGTGACGTTTTGGCAAATTCGGGAGTTCCGAAAAATATAACTTTTAATGATTTCATTTAATTTGAATAATTTATATTGAATAAGCAGCACCTCCGTTATTTAATGCTCATGATTAAACGCGTAGGTTCTGAAATTGAGCATTTTTACTTTTCCCGAATCCAGAAGGTGAATCAGGTTTTCCAGAATATTTTCTTTTTCGTAATAATTTAACTGAATCGCGATTTCTTCAACACCCGAAGGTTTCCGTTTCAGAATTTCGAGAATTTCATGGGAAACATTTCTTCCGAAAACATTTTCTTTCTGTTTCTCACAAACCGAGCAGTGTCCACAGTTTCTCACATTTTTTTCCCCGAAATAAGAAAGAATGAGTTTCATTTTACAAAATTCCGTATCCTGAACAAAGAATTTCATTTCTTCCCATTTCTGCAGCTTATTTTTCTGTATCTGCTCGAAAAGTCCCCAATACCTTCCTGTGATAGCCCTGTCATCACGGTGTTTCAAAAATTTAATACTCGACAACGCGCCGTCGATATATTCCAGATAATTTTTCTGCTGCAGTTCTTTAATTCTTTCTTTGATGATATGCACATCGACCCCAATTTTATTGCTCATCGTCAATTCGCTGAACATGATTTTGTGAGTGGTAAGTCCGGAATAATTTCTTAGCAAAAGCTCAATAAAATAAGCATCTTTCTTTGGCAGCAGGTCTATTTCGTCGGAATTAATTTTAAGTTCCAAAGAGGAAAGCGACCGGTTCGTATTAAAAAATATAATTTCCTGATTGTGGAGAAAATTCAGCACGTTTTTAATTTTAGCCATTGAAGCTCTTGTAAAGCTCTGAATCCGCTGGATATGAAGCTGGAAAACATTTTCAGGCAGATCGTTCTCAGCAATCTGAAAGCACGAATAAAGATAGGTCACAATATTCTGAAACTCAGATTTTGAAGGAATCTGATTGATTAAAATACGGTCGAAATCACTGAGTTCCTGTTCATTCCAAAGCAGAAAAGTATGACACTCCAAACCGTCGCGACCGGCTCGTCCGATTTCCTGATAGTAATTTTCGAGCGACTGGGAAGGCGAGAAATGAATAACAAAACGGACATTTTCTTTATCAATACCCATCCCGAAAGCGTTTGTGGAACTCAACACTTTATTTTGGCTTCTCACCCAGGCATTCTGTTTTTCATTTTTTTCTTTTACTGGAAGCCCGGCGTGAAAATAATCGACATTCTGAATCTGGTTTCTCTGGAGAAATTTTGTGAGTTCTTCGGCTTCTCTACGGCTTCTGACATAAATAATTCCGGAAGAATTGTTGTACTTCATCAGGTTGAGCACCCGTTGATACTTGTCCGCAATTTTATCGGAAATAATTTTAATATTCGTTCTTCTGAAGCTTTTTTTAAAAACATCAGAATTTCTAAGATTCAGTTTAGTTTTGATTTCTTCCAGAACTTTTGGCGTTGCCGTAGCAGTAAGTGCCAGACACGGAATATCATTGAAATTCTGCCGGAAGGTTTTGATATTCTGGTAGCTCGGGCGAAAATCCTGTCCCCACTCCGAAATACAGTGTGCCTCATCTACAGCGATAAATGACAGTTGTATTTCTTCAAGATTCTGCAGAAAAATTCTGTTGGTAAGTCTTTCCGGGGAAATATAAAGGAGTTTCGTTAAACCGTCCTTGCACCGGTTGAAGATCACTTCAGCATCAAATTCATCGAGCTCTGAAGATAAATATTCGGCCTCAATACCATTACTTTTAAGCTGATAAACCTGATCTTTCATCAATGCCAAAAGCGGAGAAATCACCAGACATGTCCCTTCCAAAATAAGTGCTGGAAGCTGGTAACACAAAGATTTACCGCCACCGGTTGGCAAAAGTACCAAAGTATCTTTTCTGTTAATGACAGAATTGATGATTTCTTCCTGGGAATCTCTGAAAGTTTCATAGCCCCAAAAATGTTTAAGAGTCTGAAATTTTAACTGGTGAAAATCCTGCTGAGAAATCATGAGGTAAAATTACTGAAACAAATTCCATAAAACAAAAAAAGCCACGCAATGCGTGGCTTTTATAATTCAATAGCATAAAATTATTTTGCTTCAAAGTAAACTCTTCTGTTTGCTCTGTTTTTCCATTCCGGACATTTGGTAGCGGGCTCACACTCCGGATATTTAAGGTCTTTCTCCCCTCTTCCGATTGCGTTCAACTTACCTGCATCTACTCCGTTCTGGATCAGATAATTCTTAACATTGTTCGCTCTTCTTTCAGAAAGTCTTTGGTTATAAGCATCAGAAGCTCTGGTATCAGTACCTCCAATAACGTTATAAGAACCTGCTGAAGAATTAATATAACTTACCGCACTGTTCAGAATCGGTGTATTTGAAGGAAGAATTTTATCAGAATCCAGATCAAATTCTATTCCTTCCAACGTTCTTGTATTATCTGTAATGGTAGAACTTGAGTTCGTAGGACAACCGTTGTTTTCAACAGGACCCGGAACCACTACACACTTATCATAAAGATCGATCACCCCGTCCAAATCTGTATCTAAAGCGACACCTGCACCGTCAACTCTTGCGCCTGCAGGGGTATCAAGCTGTCTGTCCCAGTCGTCGCAAACGCCATCATTATCGGCATCTCCTTTTTTACAAACTTCAACATCCTGGTTTTTATCCGCCAATACGTCTAACTTATAATAGATTTCCTGCAGCGGATCATGCCACATCAGGTGAGACTCATGTTTTCCTAATTTTAAAGAAAGTCCCAATGTTGCATTGAAGAAATTGTCGGAAACCCCATCTTCTCTTCTGTTAATGGCACTGTACTGTTCTCCTCCACCATCGAACTGATCATCTCCGGTTACGAAATACATTACTCTACCTTCAAGATCAATTCTTCTGTTGACTTTATACTTCAGACCTGCACCTGCCTGACCGAACATTGAACCCAGTTTAAAAGGTTTAATTTCTGTCATTAATCTCTGGCCGGAAGCATCTTCAAGATAAGCTCTGTACGCCAGAGTACCAATACCCGCATAACCGTGAAGTGCCCATCTGAAAGGAGATTTGTTATCTACTCTTCTCAACAGATTGGAAAAATTGATATCTCCCAATAAAGAGATCGCATCGTACTGGGTTCTCGCACCCAAATCCTGAAATCCTGTGCCGGTTGCGTTATCAGTTTTGGTATTGAACCAGCCCTGTCTTGTTTCTCCTTTGTCGTACTGAAGATTCAGCCCAAATGCATGGGTAATTGCTTTATCAACACTCAGATAAGCTGAATATCCGAAAACATTTTTACCGTTACCGTTTTTAAGGGAAGTTAAATCCGCAGACTGTACCAAAGGAATACCTGCTCCCACGGAAATCGCCCAGTCATTAAACCGTTTGGATTCCTGAGTAAATGGGGAAACATTAGCAGAACCTGAAGTGAATGTATTCGGATACGATCCACTGGAAACTGCAACAGAATCTTGCGCAAAGACAGCAGTAGGAAGTACTAGTGCTAATGCAACGCTTGTTAAATTTAGTTTCATAATTTTTTTTATTAAGTTATAAATGATGTCTTATTTAAGTTCAGGTGAGATGACCATACCTGTTGGGCAGCCGCTGTTTTCTACCGTTCCCGGCACCGTAACGCATTTGTCATAAAGATCGATAACACCGTCTAAATCCATATCCAGAGCAACCCCAGCACCGTCAACTCTTGCTCCTGCCGGAGTATCAAGCTGTCGGTCCCAATCGTCACAAACGCCGTCGTTATCGTTATCCCCTTTAACGCACACCACAAAATCATCAGAAGCACTTTCTAAAACACTTGTTTTGTAATAAGCTTCCTGTAAAGGATCATGCCACGCTAGATGGGAACTGTGTTTTCCTAATTTGAAAGTAAGACCCAGATTCACAGTTAACATATTATCACTGTAAGAATCGTTAATTAAGTTATAATTAATCCGTGGATTGCCTGTGTCTCTCAGATCACCGCCGCCGTCAAATTCTTCATCACCGCTGACGATATACATCGTTCTCAGTTCAAGATCAAGTAGGTTTGAAACATTATATTTCAGACCAAGACCTCCCTGAAAGAAAAATGAACCGATATTGAATTTCTGGTCAACAGCCAAAGGGAAAGTCCGTGGATTATAGTTGGAAATATCATTATCCAGAAGCAGCGTTTCATACGCCATCAGACCTATCCCGCCATATCCGTGAAGAGCCCATCGGTAAGGCGAATGATTATCTACCCGCCGTAAAAGATTTGAAAAATTGACGTCTCCCAATACAGAAATCTGCTGGTATTTTGTCCAGGCATTGGCAACCCCAGCTTTTACACCTTCGGCTCCCGGTAATTGTCCTTTTTGGTTAGATTTGCCCATTTGGTACTGCAGACTGAGACCAAAAACATGGGAAATCTGTTTATCAAGACTTACGTAGGCGTTATAGCCCCAGTTGATTTTACCGTCATAGAAAGAGGTCAAATCAGCGTTTGTCATCAAAGCAGCACCTCCACCAACGGAGACTGCCCAGTCATTAAACCTTTTGGCAGAATTGTCAAACTGTTGAACATTGGCAGAGCCACTTGAATACGTGTTCGGATAATCATTTGAACCCGCAGCTGATGTTCTGTCCTGAGCATAGAAAACCATTGGAAGGGTTAATGTTAAAAATAAACCTAATTTCATACTTTATGTTTTTAATGTGTTTTAATACTCTGCAACAACTTTCTGGAAAAATCACGTTTATATAAATGCCTTACATGAGGAATCTGTAGAGTTTTACACTCAAATATTATACGGTCATACAGTACAATATCAATATCGATTACCCGGTCTACATACCCCTTTGTTATCAATGAATCTTCTGTTCTTCCCATATCAAACTCTATTCCTTTTATCAGATTCAGAAGTTTTATGGGGGAAAATTGTGTTTTTAATACTAATGCAATATTACAAAAAATATTATTACTTACAAATTCAACGGGTTGGGTATGAAGAATTTCTGATGTAGCTAAAATAGTGCCAATCTCACTTGCGATAAGGTTTTTCGCTGCTTCAATGTTTTTCTCCGGGTTTCCCAGATTGCTTCCGAGTAACAAAGTTACCAAATGTTGCGACATATTGTAAAATATAAAATTTTATGAGAAGTTTTGTTAAAAATGTCTTAGCAAATATAGTGGCAATTATGATTATTGCGGCGGTTTTTTTCATGTTTTTACTTACCCTTGTAGTAGTGAGCATGTTTAGTGACAGCCACAAAGCCACCGTTAAAAACAACTCTGTCCTCACTTTAGACTTTAAAACCAATATTATCGACAGCCCTACGGAGGAAAGCGGCGAACTTTTTACATTCAACGAAAAAGAAAAGAACGTCCTTATTTTCGATATGCTGGAAGCAATTAAAAAAGCAAAGACCGATGACAAAATAAAAGGAATCAGCATTGAGACCGACGGAATAAAAGCCGGTATGACCCAACTTGATGACATCCGTACAGCTTTGGAAGATTTCAAAAAAAGCGGAAAATTTGTTTATGCCTACGGTAATTCGGTATCACAGTCGGCCTATTATTTAGGTTCAGTGGCGGATCAGTACTTTCTGAATCCGTCCGGAGGTATTGAACTCAAAGGACTTTCCACCGAGATTCTTTACATGAAAAGTTTCGCGGACAAATATGGAATCGGAATACAGGTCATCCGTCACGGGAAATATAAATCTGCTGTGGAACCGTTTTTAAGAGATGATATGTCTCCGGAAAACAAAGAGCAGCTTTCCGTTTTGCTTAAAGACTTATGGTCAGCAAAGTCATTAAAAATGGCCGGTTCCAGAAAAATAGATACAGCACAGTTCAGAACTGTTGTAGACAGCCTTTACGGTATCATTCCGGATCTGAGCTTACAGCATAAACTTGCAGACCGTCTTATTCAGAAAACGGAGTACGATAATTTAATGAAAGCAAAACTCAATGTCAAGGAAAAAGACAAGCTTAATAAAATATCGTTCAGCAAATACATCAGCTCCTTCAGTGAAGACAATACCAAAAAAGAGGATCAGGTTGCGGTGCTTTACGCTTCCGGAGCAATCTATAACGGCGAAGGCAACGACGCGGTTTATTCTGAAAATTTTGTGAAAGAAATTAAAAAACTTACTGAAAACGATAAAATCAAAGCGGTGGTTTTCAGAATTAATTCGCCCGGAGGAAGCGCTAATGCTTCAGATGAAATTCTTTTTGAAATGCAGCAGCTGAAAAAGAAAAAACCGGTAGTGGTTTCTTTTGGAGATTATGCAGCTTCAGGAGGATATTATATCGCAATGGCTGCAGATAAAATTTATTCAGAACCCAATACGTTAACCGGTTCGATTGGCGTGTTCGGAATCATCCCTTATTTTAAAGAGATCGCGAATAAAAACGGCTTAAGTTCTCATGCGGTAAACACCAATGCCAACTCCAATATGTATTCACCGATCAACGGCATCACGCCCGGCGGAGTATCCATTATGACAAGAAGTGTGGAACAGACCTATAAAAGATTCGTACATTTCGTTACCCAAAACAGAAATAAATCTTTCACACAGATTGACGAAGTGGGCGGCGGAAGAGTGTGGAGCGGAACGCGTGCTAAACAGTTAGGTCTTGTTGACGAACTGGGAACTTTAAATGATGCCATCGCCTTTGCAGCTCAGAAAGCGAAACTCAAAAATTATAACGTAGCAACGTATCCTAAAAAAGTCACCAAACTGGAACAGATTTTTAAAGATATGGACGAAGATGAAATATCCGCAAGACTGATTAAAAACAAAATCGGTAAGGAAAACTATAAGATCTTCGAACAGGTGACAAACCCAAAACTGAAAAGCGAAGTGATGATGGAAATGCCTTATCAGATTAAATTCGACTGACCAGATTAAAACATCATAAAAAAAATCCCGGCCTGAAAATTCAGACCGGGATTTTATTTTTTTGTAAAGTTTTTAAGCTCTTCTGGTAGCTACTCCGTAAATCCAGAGGACAACCAAAGCACCTACTACTGCAAGCAGCATACTTTTGATGTCGAAATCGTTTACAGTTCCCCATCCGAACATACTGCCGATCCATCCTCCAACGAATGCTCCTACAATACCTAAGATAATAGTGAGTAACCATCCCATTCCCTGATTTCCAGGCATGATGAATTTAGCGATTGCACCTGCGATAAGACCAAAAATGATCCAAGTTAAAATACCCATAGTTTTAAAATTTTAATGTTAATATTTAGTAAATGGTTTTCCAATATTATAAAAAAGCAATTAAAACTATGAAATAGTTATCAATTACGTTTTCTGAAAAAAGAATCTACAAATTCCGTTCCATTAAATAACTGAAGGTCCGTCATTTTTTCACCAACACCAATATATTTTACCGGAATCTGAAACTGATCAGAAATTCCGATCACGACTCCGCCTTTTGCTGTACCGTCTAATTTAGTCACAGCCAGAGCATTAACTTCCGTTGCCGCTGTAAACTGCTTCGCCTGCTCAAAAGCATTCTGTCCGGTTGAACCGTCCAGCACCAAAAGAATTTCATGAGGCGCATCCGGAATAACCTTCTGCATCACCCTTTTAATTTTGGTAAGTTCGTTCATCAGATTCACTTTATTGTGAAGTCTTCCTGCAGTATCAATAATCACTACATCTGCCTGATTGGCCACGGCACTCTGCACCGTATCAAAAGCTACAGAAGCCGGATCCGAACCCATATTCTGTTTCACAATGGGGACGCCTACCCTTTCACTCCAGATCACGAGCTGATCAACCGCCGCCGCGCGGAAGGTATCCGCTGCACCAAGAACCACTTTTCTTCCTTCAGATTTAAACTGATGGGCAAGTTTCCCGATGGTCGTGGTTTTACCTACACCGTTTACTCCAACTACCATGATGACGTAAGGCTTTTTAGTCTCGTCGATATTTCCTGTGCCTGAATGTGGGTTTTCCAGAAGAAGACCGGAAATTTCTTCCCGGAGGATCGTATTCAGTTCATCGGTTCCCACAAATTTGTCTCTGGCGACGCGTTCTTCAATTCTCTGTATAATTTTTATCGTCGTAGAAGCGCCAACATCAGATGCAATCAGAATCTCTTCCAGATCATCCAGCACTTCATCATCTACTTTTGATTTTCCGACAACCGCTTTGGAGATCTTTTCAAAAAATCCCTGATTGGATTTTTCCAGCCCCTTGTCCAAAGTTTCCTTTTCCTCTTTTTTAAATATATTTTTATACCAGCTCATTTTCTGAATCCATTTTTATATTTCCGATTTTTACCCGCTTTTTAAAAGCAGAGCAAATATAACAAAAAAACTACCCAAAAAATTTGGATAGTTCTATATCATAAGCGTGTGTAGAATTATTTTTTCAAATAACTGTCTACATCATCAGCATTCATTACTTTTTCTTCGAAAATGTAAGCACCAGATTTAGGAGACTTTACCATTTTCACTACTTTGGTCATTTTCTTGGAACCTGCACCACCCTGAAGCGTTGCTACTACTTTCTTTGCCATCTTTTATTTTTTTAAAAAATTACTTGATTTCTTTGTGAAGGGTGTATTTTTTAAGAACAGGATTGAATTTTTTCAGCTCCAATCTCTCGGTAGTGTTCTTTTTATTTTTAGTCGTAATGTATCTTGACATTCCTGCTACACCTGTTTCTTTATGCTCTGTGCATTCCAGAATCACCTGTACTCTGTTACCTTTTTTAGCCATTACTTATCTTTTTTTATAAATCCGTTTCTTGTTGCTCTTTCCACTGCTTCTTCGATACCAATCTTGTTGATAATTCTCAATCCGTGGGCAGTAACTTTCAGTGTTACAGATTTTTCCTGCTCCGGAAGGTAAAATTTCTTCTCCAATAAGTTAATCTCAAAACGACGCTTCGTTTTGTTATTAGCGTGAGAAACATTGTTTCCAACCATTGCACGCTTTCCTGTTATCTGGCAAATTCTTGACATATCTCGATGTTCTTTATTACTACTTATTATATTTGAGAGTGCAAAATAACGAAGAAAAATTCAGATAGACAAATATTTGTAAAATTAATCTGGATAAATTTTATAAATACTGAATTACAAAAGGTTTACAGCAGCTAAAATGATTCCGGTAATTCAAATTTCCTCTCCAAAAACACCTCTATATTATATTTACTTCCCGCTCGAGTTCGATCCCGAATCTTTCTTTTACCGAACCGATAATCAGCGATGAAAAATCATAAATTTCTTTTCCTGAAGCAAGTCCGGTTTTATTGACGATCACCAGTGCCTGAAGCTCATGGGATGCTACATTTCCTATCTGTTTTCCTTTCCAGCCGCACTGCTCGATAAGCCAGCCCGCAGGAACCTTTACAGCATTACCGTTGGGATAACCCGGAATATCCGGGAACTTCATCTGCAGCTTTTCAAACTGCTCCAAAGGAATCGTTGGATTCTTGAAAAAACTTCCCGCATTTCCGGTAACTTTCGGATCCGGAAGTTTACTTTGACGGATATGGATCACGGCTTCCGAAACATCCTGAATACCTGGATTTTCGATCCCCATTTTTTCAAGTTCTGTTTTGATCGCACCATATTCTGTTTTAATGACATGGTTGTTGGTGGTCAGCTTAAAGCTAACTTCCAGAATCACATATTTTCCTTTTCCTTCTTTTTTAAAAATAGAATCGCGGTAACCGAAATCGCACTTTTCAGCATCAAAAACCTCCGTTTGAAGGGTTTCAAGACTTAGTACGGTACAGTTCACGAAGGTATCTTTAATTTCTGTTCCGTAAGCGCCGATATTCTGCATGGGCGAAGTGCCGACGTTTCCCGGAATCAGGGATAAATTTTCAAGACCGCCGTAATTTTTGCGAAGACAGTACTGCACAAATTCATGCCAGTTCTCCCCTGCTTTTGCGGTGACTAAAACTTCGTTCTCATTCAGTATTTTTTCCGAAATTCCTTTCAAATTCAGCTGAATAACCAAACCGTCGAAGTTTTCAGTAAAAAGCACATTGCTCCCGCCGCCTAAAAAAAGCGTTTTCAAATCCCTGGCTTTGGCAAATTCAAGAGCATTTTTAAGTTCATCAAAATTTCCTGCCTGCGCAAAATATTTTGCAGAGACCTCTACTCCGAAGGTATTGTGATTTTTTAAAGAATAATTTTCCTGAAGGTTCATGTATTATTGAGGTTTTTTTACGGGCATTTGATGAATTCTTTTTTCCGCTTCTTCTTTCGTAATTCCGTGATAAAAATCGTGTACAAAAGGATGATCAACCTCTAACTGCGGATAAATTTCGGGTCGTAAATTCCCTTTTTTCGTTTTCACATCCACGGGAATTCCTTTTTCAAACTTATAATCCGGAAGTGCATTACTCAACCAACCGAAATACAGAGTTTCGTGATTTTCATTCCCAAAATTAAACAGATAATCTTCATAACTTTCTTCACTCAAAGAAACCCAAAGTACATATTCCAGGTAGAGCGAAGTTTTTGCAATCTTCTGCTTTAGCAGCACACGAATAAAATGATCAGTACGGTCCGGATATTCAATGGTACAGAAATCGGAATCAATAAACACTGCATTCTGTTTCTGCTCTTCCGAAAGCCAGTAGTAAGAATTAGGATACACAAAAGTTAACGACGGATATTCGGTATGAATTTCCCCACAAATACTGCATTTAAATTTTGAATCCATTTTTAACGGTGACCTGTTTCAACAAACTTATATTAATTCCGGCCGAAGCCGGTACTTTTACACATAAAAACGGGCTGAAGCCCGTTTCTGATGAATTTAGAGATTAAACTCAATTTTATATTTCTGCAGCGCGTCATTCAGCAGTTCTACGCTTCTGCGCAAATCCGCTTCCTTCAGAACATAGGCAATACGCACCTGTTTTTTTCCGAGCTCCGGATTGCTGTAGAAACCGCTCATCGGAGCTACCATAATGGTTTCGCCGTTGTGGGAATAATGCTCAAGCAGCCACTGTGCAAACTTGTCAGAATCGTCCACAGGAAGCTCGGCAACACAGTAAAATGCGCCTTTCGGTTTCGGGCAGATCACGCCGGGAATTCCGTTCAGCAGATCAACCAGCACATTTCTGCGGTGGGTATACTCTTCCCGAACTTTCATAATATAGGCGGCGTCATTTTGGTGGGCAGCAGTTGCAGCAATCTGTCCCAGAAGAACCGGGCTCAGCCTTGCCTGTGCAAAAAGCATTGCTGCATCATGAATTTTTTTCGAACGCGTGATCAGACAGCCAATTCTAGCACCGCACATCGAATAACGCTTGGATTCCGAATCGATGATAATACAGTTTTCTGCAATTTCCGGGAAGGCAAGCATTGAAATCTGCTGCTTTCCGTCATATACATATTCGCGGTAAACCTCGTCAGAAATAACAACGATATCGTGTTTCAGGGCGATCTCCGCAAGTTTCTGAAGTTCTTCTCTTGTATAGAGATATCCTGAAGGATTCCCGGGATTACAGATGATAATCGCGCGGGTTTTCGGAGTAATTTTTTTCTCGAAATCTTCAATAGGCGGCAGGGCAAAACCGGTATCGATCGTTGAAGGAACCGCCACCACCTTTACATTGAAGGTATTGGTAAAGCCGTTGTAATTCGCATAGTAAGGTTCAGGAATAATCACCTCATCGCCGTCATCACACAGCGTGGAAATGGCAAAATTCAAAGCCTCAGAACCACCGTTGGTCACGATGAAGTTATCGGTCGTCAGATCAGTAAAACCCAGTGAATGGTAGTAAATGTTCAGTGCCGTTCTGTATTCGATATTGCCTTCAGAAAGCGCATATTCAAAAATCTTAAGATGATTGTTTTTCACTGCATTCAAAGCAGTTTCCGGGGTTTCAATATCCGGCTGTCCAATATTTAGATGATATACTTTAAGGCCTTTCTGTTTGGCTTTTATCGCAAACGGAACCAGTTTCCTGACAGGCGAAGCAGGCATATTTTCTGCTCGTTGTGAAATTTTAGGCATTATTTTGAATTTTGAACAAATTTAGGAAAATTTTAGGAGCAATAAAATTCCAGATCATCCAAAAAGACAGACCGGCTTTCACTACTCGCTTTTTTGCTTGCCTCCGCGCAGTGCCTTTTTCGGTTTTTCTCCGCGAAAATTTTCCTCCCATAAGCAAAAAGAGCTCAGACATGCCGTTCAATCCGGGCTAAAAGATCATTCATTTCTTCTTCCAAAAGAAAAACCGCTCAGAAACTCTGAACGGTTTTTAGTTAGGTTACAGCTGAATTCTGACATCCAACATCCAGCACCCAGCATCCATCTTCCTCCATCCCCTATTTAATAAAACCTTTATTTTTCAACAGTGGTTTAATATCCGGAGTTCTTCCTGTAAAATCTTTAAAGGCCTGATTTAAATCTACAGAATTCCCAACCGAAAGTATATATTTTCTGAAACGGTCACCGTTTTCTCTCGTCATTCCGCCGTGAGTGGAAATCCAGTCCCACGCATCAGCATTCAGCAGATCACTCCACATATAAGCATAATAGCCTGCAGAATAACCGCCGCCCCAGATGTGGGCAAAATAAGGAGAATGATATCTTGGCGGAACCTGTTTCAGATTGAAACCGTATTTAGCCAACACCTCTTTCTCAAATTCCAGAGTAGGTTTAAACTGTGATTCATCGGTCACCGAATGCCAGTTCATATCGATCGTAGCTGCAGAAACAAGCTCGGTGGTAGAATACCCCTGATTGAATGTTCCCGCTTTCTTGATTTTGTCGACCAACGCTTGCGGCATCGGCTGTTTGGTCTGATAATGCAGGGCATAATTTTTCAGGACTGAAGGTTCCAGCGCGAAAAATTCATTGATCTGGGAAGGAAATTCCACAAAATCACGCGGCGTATTGGTGCCGGAAATGGAAATATATTTCTGGTCTGCAAAAAGCCCGTGTAAAGTGTGACCGAACTCGTGGAACATGGTGGAAACATCATCATAAGAGATCAGCGAAGGTTTTCCTTCTGCCGGTTTCTGGAAATTAAAAACATTCACAATCACCGGTTTCTGGCCAAGCAGATGCGACTGCTCCACAAAATTGCTCATCCATGCGCCGCCGTTTTTATTGTCTCGGGTATAGAAATCAAGATAGTAAATGGCAAGCGATTTTCCGTCTCTGTCAAAAACTTCATACGCTGTCACATCAGGATGGTATACCGGCAGATCGTTTCTTTCTTTAAAAGTAATGCCGTAGAATTTTTCAGCTGCATAGAAAACACCTTTTTCAAGCACAGTACGTACTTCGAAATAAGGCTTGATTTGGTTCTCGTCCAAATCATATTTCGCTTTTCTCACCTGCTCTGAGTAGAAATTCCAGTCCCATGGCTCAACGGTAAATCCGCCTTTCTGCTGGTCGATCAGCGTCTGAATTTCATCACTTTCTCTCTTTGCCGTGGCTACTGCAGGTTTTGCAAGCTGTGCCAGAAGGTTCATCGCGTTTTCAGGAGTCTTCGCCATCTGGTCCTGCAGCTTCCATTCAGCGAAAGATTTTTTACCGTGAAGCTGGCCTTTTTCCATTCTCAGTTTCGCCTGTCTTTCCAGGATACTTCTGGTGTCGTCAGCGTTTCCTTTTTCGGCTCTGTACCAGGAAGCTTTGAAAAGTTTTTCTCGGGTCGCTCTGTTTTTCAGATTCTGCAGAAGAGGCTGTTGAGTGGTATTAAGTAAAGTAAGAAGATATTTACCTTCCTGTCCCGCAGTTTTGGCATCTGCTGCCGCAGCAGCGATTTCGTCAGCGGAAAGCCCGTCAAGTTCTTTAACGTCAGTAATCAGAACCGCACCGTTTTTTCTCGCATCGAGTAATTTATTGGAGAACTGGGTGGATAGTGTCGCCAGTTCCTCATTGATTTTTTTTACTTTTTCCTTGTTTTCGGCAGATAAATTGGCACCGGCAATTTCAAAGTTGGTCTTATAAAGTTCCAAAAGTCTTTTTTCTTCAGGTCCAAGACCGTCGGTTTTAATCGCATTCAGCCTGGAGTACAGTTTCTCGTTGAGATAAATCTTATCGCTGAGTCCTGAGAAAATAGGCGCATATTCTTCTTCAAGTTTCTGCAGCGTGGGATTGGTATTGGAGCCCGTCAGATTATAAAAAACAAGCTGTGCTCTCTTCAGCACTTCACCGCTGTTTTCAAGTGCCAGAAGCGTATTTTCAAAAGTCGGTGCTGCCGGATTACTGGCGATCTTTTCAATTTCAGCAAGCTGCACTTTCATTCCGTAATCGAAAGCGGGTTTAAAATGTTCGTCTTTTATCCTGTCAAATTCGGGTGCCTGATACTGCAGGCTGCTTTTTTTCATAAAAGGATTAGAAGCTAAAGTAGCATCGGGAGCAGGAATCTCCGTGGATTGGGTATCGGTATTTTTCATTGTGGTACAGGCGCTAGTCATCGCCAGAGAAGAAATTAATAATACGGATGTAATATTTTTCATTTTTAAACTGTTAATTAAAGTAAAGGTATTAAATTTAAACAAAATAAAAACTGATTTCATGAAAACACTCTTTATCTCTGCGGCTCTGGCCTCACTGTTACTTTCCTGTAACGCAAAATATGACAACGGATTTTCTTTTAACGTAACCCAGAAAGAAGGAAAAGGACCTGTCACCGACCGTGAATTTAAAATGAATTTTGACGAGATCAAAGTAACGCAGTCGATCGATGCAGAAGTGATAAAATCGGGTGAGGAAAAGGTGGTCATCTCCGCTCCTTCCGATATCATTGATGATGTGCTGGTAGAAAACTCGGGCGGAAAACTCTATATCCATTTTAAACCGGGGATCAATATTTCCTCAAGAAATGTCCGGGCAAAGATTTATGCGAAAGACTTTTCGAAAATAGAAGCCACTTCTTCGGCAAGCATCAATGTGAAAGACAAATTCACTCAGGACAGAACTGCGGTTGAAGTATCAAGTTCGGCAAGTATTTCCGGAAATCTGGAAGCGAATGAGATGTCCATAGACGTGTCGAGTTCCGGCAGTTTTTCCGGAGAAATCTGGGCAGTAAATCTGAAATCTGAAGTGACTTCTTCCGGCGAAATCACCGTTTCGGGAAAAACAAAAAATGCCGGGATCGAAGCCTCTTCCTCAGGAACATTCAATGCGCAGCATGTTGTTGCTGAAAGGGCTGAAATAGAAGCTTCAAGCAGCGGAAGTGTAAGCATTTCGGTCAGCAGCCAGCTGAATGCTTCAGCAAGTTCTGCCGGTGACATCACCATTACCCGCAAAGGAAACCTGAATGTGGTGAGCCAGAAAGAAAGCAGCGGCGGAAGCGTTTCCATTCAGTAATTGAATAATGAGCACGCTGTTTTTATAATCCATCAGTTCATGCGTATGTTTACCCATATTATTCCCAAGTTACCCATGCGTAACAAAGAGATAACACGAAATTTTTACCTCAACCGTTTAGGTTTTGAGGAAGTGGAAACTCAGGATTTTGCAGGCTATCTGATGGTGAAAAAAGATCAGATTGAGATTCACTTTTTCGAATATAAAGAAATGAATCCTTTGGAAAACGATGGCCAGATCTATATCAGAACCGATGATATCCAACATTTATACAGGTTTTATTTAGATAACAGAATACCTGTTCATCCCAACGGAAGCTTAGCGGTGAAACCATGGGGACAACAGGAATTTTCCATCCTTGATCCGGATCACAATCTGCTCACTTTTGGACAAAAAGTTTTTTAAGTTCATCCTTTAAAATCAATGGACGCTAATAAATCCAAACAAAAAACTCAGTCTGTGAAGACTGAGTTTTTTGTTGTTCTGTTTCTGAATAATTTACCATCCGCCTGAAGCGCCGCCGCCGCCGAAACTTCCGCCGCCGCCAAAGCCGCCAAAGCCACCGCCGCCGCCGGAACCTCCACCGAAACCGCCGCCGCCAAAGCTTCCGGGGAAAGGGAAAAATCCTCCCGGATAGGTTCTTCTTCCGCGCCGGGAAAGGATGACGTCGTCATCATCGCCGTTGTTTCCGCCACCGCCTTTATTTTTGAACAGGACGCTCAGGACAAGAAAGACGAAAAATGCAATCAGCAGAATCTGAAAACTGCTCAGTCCTTCACCGCCCGACGTATCTTTTACTATGGGTTTGAATTTCCCCTGTACCACTTCCATTAAAGCGGTGGTACCGCGGTTAATGCCTTCGTACCAAAGTCCCTGTTTGAAATTGGGAGTCACCAGATAATCAAGAATCTGTCCGGCAACTGATGCTGTTAAATACTGCTCCACACCTCTTCCCTGCTGAATGGACATGGTGTGGTCTTCCGTAGCAATCAGGAAAACAATTCCGTTATCCTGCTTTTTCTCCCCGATTCCCCATTTTTCGCCGTACATGGTCGCCAGATAATTAACGTCTTCCCCTTTTGTGGTGGGAATAATGATAACCGCAATTTCGGTAGAGGTAGAATCGTGAAATTTGATAAGTTTCTGGTTAAGCTGCTCTCTCTCTGCTGCGGTTAACAAGCCTGCCTCATCCGTAACCGGAAAAATTTTAGCAGGTTTCGCAGGAACCAGCTGGCCAAAAACAATCAGGTTTAAGCCGAGCAGGAAAAAAGCAAGAAAACTTTTAAGAGAAGGTAATCTCATCCGACAGTTCGTTATGATTTTCTCCCGTAACCGGGAAATATTTTTTGAGTTCGTGACCGGTTTCCAGCACCGCGTTTTTCAGACCGTCATGATAATTCCCTTTGGCAAATTCTGCGGAAATCCTGTCGTGCATACGGTCCCAGAAATCCTGATGAACTTTTGCATGAATGCCGGCATCACCAATGATCGTAAGATAATGCTGTTCGAAATTGATATGAAAAAGCACGGCATTTCTTTCAGCAGTTTTGTCTTTGCAGAGTCTTTTGAAAACTTCAAAAGCAATCTCAGCATTATTCCCCTCCGAGTTGGAGTCGATGTGAATCCTGATCTCGCCGGTAGAATGACTTTCTGCTGACTGAATGGCTTCCACCAGGGAAGCCATCTGCCAGTCTGTTAGGTAACTGTTCATTAATTGCTGAATACTTCAGGGGCTTTTTCAGCTCCCGCTGCTGCTCTGAAATATGGCTTCTCCTTAAAATTCGTGAAGTTCGCCAGAATATTGTTCGGGAAAGTCTTGATAGACGTGTTGTAATCCTGCGCAGCTTCATTAAAGTAAACGGTTTCGCTTCGGATGCTGTTTTCAATTGCGGTATATTCTCTCTGGAAATTGATATACTGCTGATCCGCTTTCAGGTTCGGGTAACTTTCCACCACGGCCATCAGCCTGCTCAGCGCACCGCTCAGCTCTCCCTGCGCTGCCTGGAATTTCGCCATATCAGCTTCTGTCATATTCGTTGGATCTATCGTCATAGAGGTAGCTTTGGACCGGGCTTCCACTACTTTGGTCAGCGTTTCCTGCTCGAACTGAGAATATGATTTCACTGTTCTTTCAAGGTTTGGAATTAAGTTCGCGCGTTTCTGATAAACGGTTTCTACATTGGACCATTTGGTATTCACGGCCTGCTCTTTAGCAGTAAATGTGTTATATCCGTTTTTGCCCCAGAAAAATAAGACGACGGCAATCACCAGAAGAGCAATACCGATGGTTCCGGCGCTCATACAACCTCTGTTTCTCATAGTTTATTATTTTTAATGTTTGATATTCGCTACCCAAATATACAAATTAAGTGCTAAATTTGTAAAAATTTAAAAAAAATGACAACAATTGTGGTGGCAATGGGCTTAGGCAATGAAATTGGAGCTGAAAACCAGTTACTTTGGCATTTACCGAAAGATCTCAAACATTTTAAAGAAATCACCACCGGGCATCCCGTGATCATGGGCAGAAAAACCTATGAAAGCATCGGAAAAGCGCTTCCCAACCGCACCAATATTGTAGTCAGCAGAAAAAAAGACTGGTTTGAAGAAGGGATCCTCATTGTAGGAAGCCTGAAAGAAGCCCTGAAATTTGCCAAAAAAATGGATGAGGACATCTTCATCATCGGGGGCGGAAATATCTATGAACAGACTATTGATTTGGCAGATAAACTGGAAGTTACTCTGGTGAAAGCCAACTTAAACGCTGATGTTTTCTTCCCTAAAATCAATCCCAAAATCTGGGAGAAAACTACGGAAACCTGCCATGAAAAAGACGGGAGAAACAGCTATGATTTCTGTTTTCAGACTTACGAAAGAGCCAAATAAATAAAACGAAACCCAAAGACCGTGATTTTATAATCTTTGACTTTCTTCACATTTCTTTACAGGATGTCTGCACTTTATAAGATGGCGTTCCTACTGAACGCCTTTTTTCGACCCGTACTGAATACTACACCCATTTCATTCCTACGGAATAACTGCCACCTGTTGCCTGTTTTAAGATCTTGCGCCAACTTTATCCGAAACTTCCAACACCCCGCTTCCAACATCCAGCATCCAGCATCCATCTTCAATAGAAAATAAAGCAAAAGCAATTGAAGAGAAAAATCTTCCATCCTCCCACTTCCATCTTCTAACCTAAATTATTATCTTTGCACTTCAAAATTTGAACAATGAACAAATACATAAAATTCGTTATTGCCGCTTTGATAATTGCTGCCGGAGTATATCTCATGATGAACAGAAATATCGGCTGGGGAATCGTTCTGGTAATTTTATCTGCAATTCCTATTCTTTTATTTTTTAAAAATGAATTTATCCTTGCCGCATTCTGGTACCTCAGAAAGCAGAATATGGTAAAAGCCTCCCATTGGCTTTCAAAAATCACCAGTTTCGAATCACAGCTTCACAAATCCCAATACGGATATTTCCATTATCTGCAGGGTCTTACTTTAGCCCAGGAAAACCCGGGAAAAGTGGAACCTTACATGAGAAAAGCGCTTGAATACGGATTGAACATGAAACACGACCGTGCCATGGCCACCCTCAATATCGCTGCCGGAGCCATGCAGAAAGGAAGAAAGCAGGAGGCCCAGAAACTGCTTGAAGAAGCAAAAAGACTCGATTCCGCCGGAATGATGACCGATCAGATTAAAATGATGAAGGATCAGCTGAAGATGCCGTCCATGCAGAAACACATGCACAACCCGAATATGAGACAGAGAGGGAAATTCTCTTAAAAAGATCTTAATTAAAACTTATAAATCCTGAATTGTTTTCAGGATTTTTTTTGTGGAAATCCCTGAAATCCTGCGAAAACTCACCTGTAATTATCCTATTCAATGAAATCGGCATGAAAAATTCCCGTATTTTTGTACTAAATCATTACAGACATGTACCTCATCGACTCCCCTTCCCACAACGCCTACTTTAATATTGCTGCTGAAGAATATCTGCTGACCAGGTTTCCAGCCGAAGATCTTTTTCTGCTCTACGTCAACGCCCCTTCGATCATCGTGGGAAAGTTTCAGAACACCCTCGCCGAAATCAATCTGGATTATGTGCAGGAAAAAGAAATCAAAGTCGTAAGGAGGATGTCCGGCGGCGGCGCGGTATACCATGACCTGGGCAACCTGAATTTTTCTTTCCATACACTGCTTGCTGATCATGATTTCGGTGACTTTTCCCAGTTTACAAAACCGGTACTGAGTCTCCTGAACAGTCTGGAAGTGCCTGCGGTTCTTCAGGGACGCAATGACCTTCTGGTAGACGGTAAAAAATTCAGCGGCAACGCCAAACTGGCGAGGCAGGGAAAAATGATTCAGCACGGTACCATTCTTTTAAATTCCGAAATGGAAATCCTAAGCGAAGCCCTGAAAGTAAATCCGCTTAAGTTCACCGACAAGGCTACAAAATCAACCCGCTCGCGGGTGACCAACCTTATTCATTATCTTCCCAAGGAAACCACCACCGGACACCTTAAGAATCTGCTCACCGCGGAGATCATTAAAAACAGTCCGGAAGCAGAACGGTACGAACTCACGCCGGAAGACCATGCCGGAATTGAGCGGCTCATGAAAGAAAAATACGAAACCTGGGACTGGAATTTCGGTTTTTCGCCCAATTATAATTTCCAAAAAGCCATAAAAATACCTGCCGGATTTATCGAAGTACATCTGGACGTGGTAAAAGGAAATATTGAAAAAGCCAAAATATTCGGGGATTTTTTCGCTTCCGAACCCGTTGAAAACCTTGAAGCGCAGCTGATCGGCAGGAAACATGAAGGCTCTGAACTCGCAAAAGTATTTGAAGCGAATGATCTGACGGCCTTTTTCGGAAAGGTGACGCTCCAGGAGGTGCTGGAGGTATTTAAATAGCTTTTGCCTTACTTCCAGCACCTCATAAGCAATGAGTAATGCATCAGCTTTATCAGTGAGCGCAGGAAGTTGGAGTAATTGGGTATTTGAGTGATTGAGTGGAAGGGTGATTGAGTAGTTTCATGCTATAATGGAGATTTTGTCATCAGGAAAAAACCAAATTCTTTTTCCCCGACCCTAAAGGGAGTGAATTTGGTTTTTCAAAAAAGTCCCGTTTTTTTTATAATAAACAGATTCTTCTTTTTTCTATCTCTTTTAAAAAATTCCAGCAGGTTCCCTTTAGGGGTGGGGTAAAACTGCTGGAATTTTTTTTGCTGATCTATGTCCGAAATACAAACAACAAGAAAACGTCTGTTCTCCCACAACATTATAATATCAGAAAACATCCAACATCCCGCTTCCCAGCACCTCATTAGCAATGAGTAATCAGCAATAAGTAATATCAACCTGCTTCTGCAAGCGTTTTATTAAAGTAGTTTAATGCGAGCATTTTCATCAACAAAAACCAAATTCATTTTCCCCGACCCTAAAGGGAGTGAATTTGGTTTTTCAAGAAAGTCCCACTTTTTTTATAATAAACAGATTTTTCTTTTTTATATCTCTTTTAAAAAATTCCCGCAGGCTCCCTTTAGGGTTGGGGTAAAACTGCTGGAATTTTTTTTTGCTGATCTACGTCCAAAATAACAAAACGGGAAAAAGTCTCTTCTCCCACAACATTATTATATCAGAAAACATCCAACATCCAGCTTCCCAGCACCTCATAAGCAATGAGTAATCAGCAATAAGCAATATCAACCTGCTTGATCTGCAAGCGTTTAATTAAAGCAGTTTAATGCGAGCATTTTCATCAACAAAAACCAAATTCATTTTCCCCCACCCTAAAGGGAGTGAATTTGGTTTTTTAAGAAAGTATCCGGTTGGGAATAGTTGAGTGGAACAGTTTTGAGTATTTGAGTATTTGAGTGATCGAGTGATTGAATGCCTGCCTTTTTCATCCGCGGGCTACTGGCAAAGCCGATACCAATATCCGTGTAATCTGTGGGATCCGTGGGCACCATCCAACTTCCAACTTCCAACATCCAGCATCCAACACCCCGCTTCCAACATCCAGCTTCCCGCTTCCCTTCCTCTGTCTACCTCCCAAAAGTTTCCATCTGTGAAAGATCATAGTAGCCGAAGGCTTGAATACGGTGATTTCTCAACGTTTTCTCCGCTTCTGTCAGCTCTTTTACACCGGCGAAATCTTCCAGATGGAAGACCCAACGGTACCGGTTTTTTAAAATACTCCGGATACGCTGAGTCTTACGAATTTTTGTTTCCAGAGAAAGATAATCATAAGCCATAATATAAGCCGTCACTCGGTGCCGGTAAAGTGAAGCGGCCACCTCTGCAGGAAGATGCATCGGCACGCTGGCGCTCAGTTTTATATTTCTGAGGGAACTCCATTCAGCCGCTTTTTCAAAAAGGGCGATCTGTCTTTTAACATATAATTCGGTTTCCTCTTCATAATCATCGAAGGTGTGAGGTTCGATATCAAGGTGTACGCCTTTGAAACCCAAAGATTCAGCTTCATTAAGGAGCACAAGCAAATCTTCAAAACCATGGTCGGACGTGACATAAGAATTTTCACCGATAAGGTAGTGGAGATCCATTTTCCGGGAGGCCGCCATCTTCTGGAACTCCTTCAGCTTGGCGCGGTCGGTCTCGGCGGTCACTGACAGGAAAAGGGTGCGGATCTTCCAGCGGTCAAGCAGATGCATAAGCTCAGCATTGCTGTGGCTGTTAAAAAAGGAGGCCCATACATAGGTTTCTTTTCCTTTAAGCGTCTCATGTGCTGGATAAAGTGTGGCTTTTTCCGCTGGATCCTTTTCATGGAAAAACCCGGATATCGCAGCGGTCTGGATAGAATTCAAAACATAACCCGGCTGGGAAATGAAAGTTTCTGCTTTCATTCCTGAAGACAACATTAAGAAAATGATGAAGAAATGTTTGATCAGCATAAAGCGCGAAATTATAATAAAGTATTGATAATTCCGCTCTGCTTTTACCTTAGTTCAGAAATTTTTTAACTCATGAGGTAAACCGTTTCTTTTTTAAAACGGTCCAGATCAGGATTGCGAAAACAAAAGTCAAAACAGCAAACCACTTTTCAAAGTTTGTTTTTGCGAAAATATTACCGACCGTATTGAGAACGAATAAAGCAAGAAAAATCCACAGCATAAAATCTGTTGCTTTTTCCTTAAATTTAAATTTTATCCAGTCCGCTTTCATTAACAACAGAAGCCCTAAAAAAAGATTGATAAGGATGGAAACACTTTCAAAAACATACATTTCCGAATCATTCTGAAGTCTTCCGCCCCAGGCAATATCATAGGGAACTGCTTTCGCGATGACAGCAGTATGAAAAAGTATTACCGCACTAAGCAGCCCTAGCAGAATAAGTATTGAGGTCTTATAATTCTTTTTTTTTAAAGGAACAGCAGTTGAATAATGTATTTTTTTTCACGGTCAAGTTAGCAGAGTTGCTTTAATATTTCCAATTTAATTCAACATTTTCTTTCAAATTATAATTTTTTTTTCAAATTGGTTAGAAACTGTGAAAATTCTGGTTTATTGGGAATCTGCTCTTTAGGAATGATGAAGCTTTCGCCAGTTTTTAGTTTTAGAAAATAATAGTCGGCTATTTCATTGATTTCTTCAAAACTATTATAGCCTAGCTTAGACTCAGCAATTACACTATTTACAACAAGACTTTCGGTATCAAAGCGGAATTCTGAAACAACACCGATTTTTTCTTTATAGCTTTCAATTATAAATTTTCTATAATAATTTTTAATTTTCCACCTTTGATAAAAAGGAAATAAAATCAATATTGTTGCAAAAAACAGTATTGCGAACCATAAAAACTCTTGATTTGAATTATAAATATTTACTGTAACCAAAACAAAAGCCAGCAGAAGGATAATTAACGAGGTTTTTTTCTGACGCTTAAAAATTCTACTTTTTGAAGCGGTATATAATTGGTATTGTAGATAATCTTCCTGGTTTAAACTGAGCTTAAAATTCATTACTGCAGATGTTTGAGAATTTTGACTGATTAAGTATTCTGTTGGCGCGGATTATTATAACCGGTCTGGTAAATATAACAATCTAAAAATTAGCGGAAATCTTGAGGATATGAAATTTCAATCCTGGATTTTCCCTGTCACCTGCAGCCGCTTTAATAATCCATTGCTAAATCCTGTCCATCGTTTCATTGATCTGTTTCTCTTTATATTCCGAATTCGAAACTTTTCCGAAATTATATTTTAGTCCTACAGAAAAAACAGGGGTGTTGCCGTAAAAACTGCCTTTGGTAACAATTTTATCATAACTCAGTTTCTGGATAAAAGTGTTCTGTTTAAAAATATCATTGTACCGCACGGTAAAATCAAAATTCGAAACAGATTTTGTCAGTCCTAAATTCACGATCAGCATCTCATTGTATTCATAAATTCCCTGTGTCCTTTTGGTAATCCAGGAGCCGTCTAACAGGAAATGGAAACCTTTTCCCAATTTAATGGTATTGTTAGAATAGAAATAGACGTAAGGAGTTGATTTATTGACGGTCGCAAGGCGGTCTTCAGTGGTGGAATAATTTAAAGACAGACTGTTTTGAGAACTAAAAAACCGGTATTCAAACGGAACATCCAATCCTAAACTTGCGCCCTTTTCTTTCTCAAAATTTTTGGTCGTAAACTTGGAAATATTTTTAATTTCATCATAGAAAAGACCGAAACCGATAGGATTTTTACTTTCATACACTGAAGCATTCAAAGCCCATTTTTTGAGATTTACACTTGCGCTGATTGTATTGGTGTAGGTGGGCAAAAGATTGGGATTTCCTTCGTATTCGACATACGGACTGCTGTATAAACCGCCTGAAGCCAAATCCCCATAACCTGGTCTGGAGATACTCCGGTTAAAGTTGAGGGTATACACATAATCTTTGTCTTGTTTGAAAGAAATTTCTGCGCTTGGAAACCAATCCAGGTAGTTTCTCTTGATATTCGTTTCATTAAGTATTTGGTTAAAACCATTGGCCGATGTTGCTTCCATACGGAGACCCGCTTTAAAACCAAATTTTTCTTTTTCGCCTGAAAATTCTGCGTAAGACGCCCAGTTTTCTTCTTTAAAAAGGTATTTGAAATAATCCACAGGACTGCTGTTTCTATAATCTGTAAAATTATCGGTAACAGCATCTGCTTTTGTAAAACTTGCGCCAAATCCCAGCTGATAATCTTCGAGTATTTTTTTCTCGATATCAATTCTTCCTGAAAAAGCATTGACAGCATTTTTCTGTTTCCTGAACTGACTGAAAATATATCCGGAATCATCAGTATCATTATAAAAATCGTGATCTACATTATTGCTTTCCCGGGTGAACTGTAAACCGCCGAAAATATTGGCGTCAATGGATTTTAACTGTTTATTATAATTAAAAATTGAATTGATGGTGGCCCGCTGTCTGTCCTGATGATTGATGGTTAATATCTGAGATTTTACTCCGTCTTTTTCATAATGCGTAACGGTGTTATTGTGGCCTTTGTCAGGTCTTAAATTGGCATTAACGGAAAAAGTCAGATAATCACCGTCATTTAAATCCTGATATAAACTGGCTCCCAAAATAACCTGCGGACGGTTGGTAACCGATTTTATAATATAATCGGAATTTATATTTTGATCCGGAACCGAATACTCAAAACCGTTGCTTTCCCAATGCTGGATTTGGTTATACGCTGCATTCAGCTTCCATTCGGTTTTATTTTTCTTTTGTTGAAAATTGGCAGAAAAATGATTGCTGAAACGCCTGTTCAAAATGGCAGTTTCATTAAGCGTGAATTTGTAGCCTTCCTTTTTGCTGTTTTTCAATATAATGTTGATGACTGCTTTTCCTTCCGCTTCATGTTTTGCAGAGGGATTTCTGATAATTTCCACGGATTTAATATCATCAACAGAAAGAGCCGACGCCGTAACGAAATCAACTTTTTGATGGTCAATATACAGCAGCGGAACTCCTTTTCCTACCATAGACAATCCTTCCCCATTGGCATCAATGGAAATAAAAGGCAGTTTCGCGAACAAATCTGTAGAAGTAGCCACCTTATTCAGCGCTGAATTTGCAATATCGATAGTGATATTTCCATTCTGTACCTGAAAAGTTTTTCTTTTACCTGAAATTTTAACCTCATCAACATTCAAAATCTTTTCATGGAGTATGATTGTAAAAGTTTTATTTTCCGAAAGTTCAAAAACAGGTTCTTTTTGCGCTACATTGTCCGAATCAATTTGCAAAAAATACTGAGCTGGTTTTAAGTGAGTAAATTCAAATATTCCATTCTGAGCAATAGCCGTTTTTACAAGTTCATTTTGCGGTGTAAACAGATAAACTTCTGCTGAAGGAACTTTCTCCTTATTGCTGTTAATAACAGTACCATTTATTGTGAAATCTCCCTGTTGGGCAAAAGCATTGATACACAAAAGAAACAGGAGAAGATGAACGGATTTAAAGAGTATTGAAGTTTTTAAACGACCCATATTTGTTTTTCATTTCGAACAAGACAATTTAGTGATATCAACTGTTACATGTCGCGGTATTTTGATGTGGTTGGGGATCATGGATGGGTATTCTGTTGGCGGGTATTATTACAACTGGTCCCGTAAATATAACAATCTAAAAATTAGCGAAATTCTTTATGACAATTATAAAGTGTAATATTCAGTTCTTTAGACATTTTGCTTAATTTTCATTCCACCAGTTTAATATTTCTTCAGTTAGCTTTTGAGAATCAAAATCAGTTTTGAACAATCCATATTTTCCACATAACTCACTTTCAATAATTCGTTTTATTATGTTTCCATTTTCATCTTTATCTAGACTTTTAAGTATTTTTTCAGCAAAATAGAAAAGTTCATTTTTAGCATTTGAGTTTGTAAGATTCCAATCAAAAATCATTTTTGATAAATTTATTACTTTACCATTATAATCGTTAATAAATTCTGTTTCATTCATTTGGAATTGAGTTGTGAAATAATTGATGTTGGCTTTGGGTATTTCTGTTGGCGGGGCTTTTTATAAACTGGTCTTTGTAAATATAACAAAAAGAACAATTAGCGAAAATCTTTATGATGTAAACTTCAAAACCGCTAATAGAAATACTTTGTTGAACTAAACCTCCGGTAGCTTTTTCGATTCGCCGTTTTAGTAATTTTGTTTTTTTAACAATCAAAACATTTACTATGGCTACAAAAAAAAATCTCCGGAGGATGTAAGGACGAACAAAATTTTGAATCGCGCTTCAAGCGAAGTTAATGGTTTTTCGGAACTGATACAACGTTTCGAAAGAAATATTTCAATACAGGGAAAAAGTCCCAGAACCTTTGATAATTATTCCAGGCATGTTGCTGCCGTAGCGCTTCATTTCGGTAAAATTCCTACCGAATTGGATCCGGAAGAAGTTAAAGATTATCTCTTCGAACTTCAACAGCGATCAAAAACACCTTCTCAAACCTACTTTAAACACGGTTTATGGACTGCGGTTTCTTTTAAAAGCAGAAGGCTTGCCTTATAGTTTTCTACATCTTCCCGCCATTCCAAAAGTAAATAAACTGCCGACTGTTTTAAGCCGGCAGGAAGTTTGGCGCATGCTTCAAACAGCAGAACTCCTGAAACACAAACTGCTCATCGGGCTCATCTACGGCTGCGGACTGCGCTGCATGGAAGTAAGAAATATCGAACTTCAGCATCTGGACTTCGACCGCAGGATGCTGCATATCGTTCAGGGGAAAGGCCGGAAAGACCGTTATGTGCCTTTGTCCGAGCATTTAATTCGGGGACTGAAAACCTTTATTAAAGTTGAGAATCCGGTTCAGTATTTATTCAATGGGAATCATAACAGGAATATTGAAGAGATTGACATTCTTACTCCTAAAAGTACAGGCTTTGATTCCCGCTACAGCCAGCGCGGCGTGCAGTGGGTCATCAAAACCATCTCAAAAAAAGCCGGAATCACCAAAGAAGTCCACACCCATACTTTGCGCCACAGCTATGCCACGCATTTGCTGGAAGATGGTGTTCCGATCATCATGGTACAAAAACTTCTGGGTCATGAAAGAATTGAATCGACCATGGAATACCTGCATGTCTGCCAGCTTTCGGATCAGAAGCCTCACAGTCCTTTGGATACCGTATTTGCTTTGTACCGCAAAAATGGAATCCCGAAGTAAGGGCAGAAGTGTAGCCGACGTTCTGCGCGCAGTCAGTTTATCAACTCAGAATTTTACGGTTCATCAGGAAAAAACACTTCGGGCTTTATCGTACTGCCGGACTTCAGCTTTGGGCGGTCATATCGATGCGTGCGACGGTTGCGGAAACCTCTCCATCAGTTACAACTCCTGTAGGAACCGGCATTGTCCCGGGTGTCAGGGCCATAAAAGGGAAGAATGGATCCAGAAGCGCGGACAGGATTTATTACCCTGCAGTTATTACCATCTGGTTTTTACGCTTCCCGAAGAACTGAACGGTTTGGCAATCGCAAATCCCACACTCATTTACAAAACCCTGTTCGAAGCAGCGTGGGCGACTTTAAACCAGTTCGGTAACACCGAAGGAATCCAACTGGGAATGATTGCCATTTTACACACCTGGGGACAGAATTTAAGTCTGCATCCGCATTTGCACTGCATTGTTCCGGGTGGTGGCATCAATAAACAGGGGAAATGGAAAAAGAAAGTAAGGACGGATAAATATCTCTTCTGTGTAAAAGCGATGAGCAAAGTGTTCAGAGCCAAGTTTGTGGCGCTGCTTCGGGCTTCAGGAAACGGTGATGGAGCGTTGATGAATGCCTTATTCTCCAAAAATTGGGTCGTCTATGCAAAACGCCCTTTTGGTGGCCCGAAACAGGTGATTGAATATTTAGGCAGATACACCCACAAAGTCGCCATCAGCAATCACCGCATCAAAGAAGTGACAGATCAGGAAGTGCGTTTTGGCTACAAAGATTACCGCAAAGGCGGCGAAAAAAAGGAAATGACCCTCAGCAACGAAGAGTTTGCTCGAAGGTTCAGTCTTCATATCCTGCCCAAAAGGTTTGTGCGGATCCGGCATTACGGTATTTTAAGCAGCAGCTGGAAGCGTGGGAAGCTGCAAAATTTACAGTCAGATTTAAACATCCGGGTTCCGGAAGCAAAACCCAAGACTTTGCTCAATAAATGCCGGTGTTGTAAAGAAGGAAACCTGTTTGCCATCGCTGTTTTCGGGCAGCGCGGTCCGCCACAAGATTTTCTTTTCGTCACCCAAAATTTGTCTGCAAAATAAACTTTGTGGGTAAGGGAAATTATATTCTGCAGCGAAGAAAAAACCGCAGAAAACCACTTCCAAAGGCTACCAAATGCCACAAATAAAGCAGTCCTTCTGAAAAACTGCTTTGTATCTCTAAATTCTAAAAACGACATCCCCATAAGAGGACCATTATGCTGCTGAAAAGCTACCAGAGCTTCCGTTCAACGGGCTTTCATTTCTTGTCTTTCAGACAAAACGAAAGCTTAGTTATTAGCTGTAGTGCTAATTTATCCTCCAATAAATAATCTATCAAATCGCCCTTCAGTTACATTAACTGTTTTACCAAGCGAATCTTTCGCTATAAAATTAAATTTTCCTGATATAAAAGGACGGTAATTACTAAATTTTGTAAATACTATTTCCCCAATTCCATTATTGGATGTATGAAATATTTCTTTTGGATGAGTATTCAATAACGATTTTTTTGAGTATACAGCAAATGTAGAATCACTTGGAATAATTTGATAGGTTCTATTTAATTCCAAGGTTTTAGAACTTCTGATAGATATATTAATAAATTCATCATTTTTAATATTCTTAAAACCTAATTTTAAACTAAAACCTCCACCTTGATTTGTTAATGTTTCAAATTCAGTATATCCAGGATTTAGCCAGTTCATTTCACGATTTGTTGAGGCAACCCAAATTACATTATTGATTAAACAACCACCAGTGTTTTTTCCTTCATTTGTAGCTTCTGGTAATATACCAGGATTTACATCTTTATCAGGATCTCGATTACAATTTATTAGTGAAAAAGTAATTACTAATAAAAGGACTATATTTTTCATATTTAACGTGTGTTTTTTTTAGCATTACAGCTAACTCTCAAATATACGCAAATAATTAAGCTGACGAGAAAACAACGACCTCCAACCTCCTCTAAATCGCTTTAAAAGAGGTTGTTTTTTATTGAGTTTCAGAACTTGACGCTGAAATTTGAGGTGGTGCAACAGTTACCGCTGTTATAAGCCGTTTTTATTCAGTTCATATTTTCCATTCCATTCTGATGGCATTAATTTTTTATCATCAAAATTATTTAGATATAAATCTACGGTAACATTTTCCTTGTCAATTTTGATTTTTCCTTTGTACTTATAATTTCCTTTTTCAACTTCAATTTTCTCACCGTTTAATGTTCCACTTCCATTAAAAGGAATTTGGAAGTAAATGCTGTCTATATATGTTTTTCTGTTGATTATAGAAATTAAATCATGACTCATTAATGGCCTTCTCCCTTTTAGGACAAGATTTTTTTTACCACCATAAAATTTAAAGTTAGCGTCATTAAAGTTTTCAGATGGTGAATTCAAAAGGAATATTGATATCGCCAAAATTGCTATTACGATTAATGAAATGTTAATATATTTTCTCTTCATGCAGTCCTTTAAAATGGCTTATAACGGTTTGGTATTTCTGTTGGCGGGGATTATGAAACAAGTCTATTTAAATATAACAAAAAGAACAACTAACGATAATCTTTATGACTTCAACCCGCTATTGCCAAACCCTTTTTAGCAGCAGTACTTTTTTAATTCTTTCATTATTTCAATTTGTTGCGTTGTATATTCTATGTTAAAAGTCATCTTAACTTCGGATTTAATACTATTTATATTTTTCAAATAATTTTCGGCTACTTCTTTTCCTTCTTGTTGTTCTATTATCCTGGATACTTCAATTGCTCTAAGTTTTGAAAGTTCTTGTCTGTCCTGTTGCAACTTTATCCAACTTTGACTAAATTTTTCGCAATAGCTAGTTCCGTTCGTGGTGTCAATATAACTTAATGCTTCTAATGCACTTTCTTGGTCGAAATATAATTCTGGTTTTTGTAAATAGTAATCCAAATATTCTGTCAAATATTTAATTGATTTTTCATTATTGTAAAATGCAAAAACAAGTGCATAAATATGTCCAACACAGCAAACTTCACTTTTTAAAAAGTGTGTTCCGATAATCTCTATTTGCTCTTTATAATCTTTGATTGCTGAGAAATATGCTCCAACTAATCTTGTTCTCCAATTAAAATCGCCAAGCAGAGTCAACGTAATTTCGGGCGTTATTTCTTCGTGAATTTGTTTGATACTTTCAACCCAATTATTGTCATTGTAGTTACCAATCGTCATATAAAAAGGATTAACCCATTTATCTATAAATTCTTGATTTAATTCAAAGTTGTTATTATGTGATTTCAAATTATCAAAATTTGTTTTGTGCCTTACTGTTGCGCCTGCGGAATGAAGTCTTATTTCTTCGTTTAAATTGGCATCCATTTTTTTAGAGTGTCGTTTATACAATTACGGCTAACTCTCAAATATACACAAATAATTAAGCAGACGAAAATAAACACCATTGTAACTTGCTAGACATTAAGCATCTACATTATTAAAATAATTGTGAGCGATTAAGCACGCAAAAGATTCGCGCGTGAGCGGGGAAATCCTGAGACTTCACACAGCATAGGCCAGGGAAAAAAATGTCTTTATATATTTGTAAAAAACCAACAATATGAACACCGTGAAAATCTACAACGTTATTGCTTCCGTATTAATAGTCCTTTTAGTGGTGTGGGTCAAGCAGCTTAAAAAAGATTTACACCGAACTGAAGTTCGTCTTGACGAGTGTTACGAGCTGTACAATAAGGAGGTAGATAAAAATAAAGCATATAATACACCCCGGGACCTCGACAATTGGTAGCTGCCTGTAAATTAAATAGCAATGCTGATAAAAAATGAGCCAGGCAAAAAACCCGATGTTCATTTCTCCCTGCCGCTTATTTAGCATAGCCGGGGCACCGGGTGGGCAAGAGAGTCGCCGCTAATTCGACAAATGGAGCAGATTTCGGCTTCAATGATCGGAATGATCTGTTGGAGATCTACTCTATTCTTAAAAACCATGCGATCTTGTAGAAAGCTCCGAAGCCGGAGGACTTCTGAGAGCGGAAACCGATTATAAAAGTTTTTTATATTTTCTCTTCACAGATAATGAAGTTTTAAAACAGTCAATAAGATTTTTGAAAAGTTCAGATTTCATCTTACCGAACACTACATAATCACTGCCTTCATTAGGATATATTTCTTTCATTTTTTCGATGTCATAATCATCGATCTGATGCCCATATAAATAAGTAGTGAATGTAAAACGTTTACCACATTCGGTAATGATCTGATCACTTGAAATCACAAAACAGTTTAAATTAATGCCGGGTAATTCTATGCATCCATTGAGTATGCTCTCGTTGGCAGGGATGGCATCAGTTCTTGTAGGCAATGAGGCAATGAGACTTTTATTTCCGTCGGTTTTTAAAACTACAAAATATTTTGGCTTAGCAGTATTTCCGTTCTTAAAATAAAATGGATCAAAATAAACAATATGTCCTGCCGGAAACATTTTTAATTGGCCTCAATAAACGCTGAATAAATTGCTGTTTTTCTCTCATCATGAGAAATAAGCTGACCCATATCAATCAAATATTCAGTATTGTTAATAACTTCATTCTCCAGAAGTTCCAGAACATCATGCTCCTTTGCAGTATTATACCATGGTGAATTTGTTCGGTGGGTGTAGGATACTAAATCTTTACCTGTTTGGGTCCCAAATTTATTAATAACCAAATCCATTAGTTCAATTTCATTATCCGAAAATTCATCATCATTGAAATCTACGGTAGGTACTACATAGTGAATACCGTCTTCACTGTTTTTCTCAATATAACGCCCTAACAGTTTAGGTTCGCTCGACAGATCAATGAAAAGTTCTTCAGATACAGGACCAAATTTCCACACTTTATATTTAAGATTAAGAAAAGGAATCCCACTTCGCTTTATGGAAATTTCGTCCAGAATATATAACAGCTTCAGTAATTTGGTTTTGGAAAGCTGGGGTATATTTTTACTCAGATACACAACGGTTTGCCCAATTTTTTCCAGTTGGGTCTCATTAAATTTTATGTATGCTGCATTCATCATGGTCGTGCAAAAATAATGAATTAAAAATTAAAACACAAACTAACGTATTGGTTTTGTGTTTTTTGCGGTGTCCCGGAGGCATAATCCAGATATTGATCGATCAGCACAAAAAGTACGCTTATAAATACGGATAAAGTATTCTGATAATTGATTAGTCAGTTCGCCGGGTAGGCATAAATGGTCGCTGATCATGGGCAGACGGAGGCGATGTAGACTTCGATGAGCGTCCAAAAGGTTTCTTGTCTTTCAGACAAAACGACCCGAGGTGCAGCCGAGCAGATCGAAGCTAAAGCCTGGTTATTAGCAGAAATTTCATTTTTTCAAATAAACGATCCATTGATCTTCTTTACCGTCATTATCATAATCATATTTCCTCATTATAAAAGTTAATTTATTTTCAGTAAGACTTAGAATGGGTCTATCTTCACCATTCAAATTTAATTTATTGTTTTTCGAATCGTAAATATAATTCCATGTATAATAATTTGGTTCACAGATTGTCATTCCACCCGACATATACATAATTACTTTTACTGTTTGATTATTTAGGAACTCATAGGTGCTTGGTTTTCCAAAACAATCTCCGTAAGGAAATATTTCACTACTGCCATTTCCGTATTTATATTCCCATTTATCTATAATCCAAACTCCAAGAATATTTTTTTCAACAGAATCAGGTTCAGGACTATCCCTATCCCTATTACAATTAAATAAGATTAAAAGCAGACTGAAAAATACAATTTTTCTTTTCATTTATATTGATATTCAAATTATTATAAAATTAAAATCCTCATGAGTCAATCCAAATTTATCGATTTGTTTTTGAATTCTTTTGGCTGCCGCAATTTTCTTGCACAATAGGCTACAAACTGCCGTTGAAAAGCTACCGAAGCTGGAGTTTACCCTGAGCATTCTAAGATAAAAACAAATAATTAAGCATAAATTTTCACATAATTTTGATCTCTTTTTGAGACTGCGAAAATCCTTAAAACAATTTTACTCGCTACTGCATTAATTACAGACAATTTATGCTTTCCTTCCTCTATTTTTCTGAGATAGTAATTTTTTAGTTGAGGGTCGTGCTGTATGGCAGAACAAGCAGCTTTAAAAAGAATGCTTTTTAGTGATTTATCACATAGAGGACTTGTTTTCGTTTTACCTCTTATACTACTGCCCGATTGGTATTTAAATGGAGCCAATCCACAATGGCAATTGAATTTTCGGGGGTTGTCAAATTTTGTAAAGTTGTCTGTTTCAAGAATACATTTTATTGCAGTTATATTTCCCACCCCAATTACAGAAGTAATCTTGTCAAAATTATTTTTCAATTCTAAAGTTTCTGCAATGATTGATTTCATCTGTATTTCCGTGGATAATATCGATTTATCTAACTGTTGAATGAGTTGATTCATCTCTTTTATCTGCGCTTTCATTGGAATAATTTGAGCTTCAATCTCTAAACTCTTCAGACCGTTTTTTATTTGCACCAATACCTTTACCAATCGGTCTCTTGTACTCATCAATATTTTAAGTTTTCTGAGTTCTTTAACGGGTAGATGGTAGGCTTTTAATTTGTGTTTATTGGATAGCGCATAAGAGGCGATTCTAAAAGCGTCTACAGCATCTGTCTTTCCTCTGGTTATACCCACGGAATGTTTCATTTCAAGAGGATTAAGCAATGAGTAACGAATGTCTCGGGTGGAGAATTCATAACATAACAAACTTCCATAGTGGCCCGTGTGTTCCATGCAAATCCAGATGGAATAACCATTGAACTCTTTTAGCATATTACAAAATTTTCTTATGCCTTCTTTGGAATTAGGGCATACTTGTTTACTGATTAAAACTTGGTTTTTCTCATCAAGACCGCAATAATCAAACACATCCTTGGAAATGTCAATCCCAATAAATAGATTTTTCATAATTTTACGTTTGAGAAGTAATGCTGAATACCAGGTAAGGTTCTTACTAACGCTATTAATAAGTCTAAAAACTTAAAATTCTAAATGGTTCTCGAACCTAAAAGGCGCTAAGGTCTAATGCTCAGGATAAGTCTTACTTGCGAGTCGAACTAGTTCACCTTAGCCCCTCTGGTTTTCAGTATACTTTGGTTAATAAATCTAAGTTAATTTTTCTTTTGCAAATCTAATAGCCTGTCGAAGTAAGGGTCGGCGAAATGAATTGGGTTTTTTACGACATTTTACATTGCTCATTGCCTATTACTCATTACTCATCACTGATCAGTCACCCTCCAGCATCCTCAATCACCCAATCACCCAATCACTCAAATAGTCAACCACTCCATGATGCAATTCCATCTTCCATCTTCCATCTTCCATCTTCCAGCATCTAACATCCAGCCTTCCCGCTTCCCTACCCCCACCTCTTCCACCAAACCGGCTTATCATCATGCGTATAGGAATAATACCCATAGCCGTATTTCTTGCCGTAGCGGGTATTTTCGGGTTTCACACTGTTCAGGACAAAGGCCATGTTTTTAATCTGGTTTTCACGGCGGAATCCCGCGGCAAAATCGATCATGTCCTTTTCTGTAAAGTCAGACTTCACTACATAGAGGACCACATCCGCATTTTCCACCAGATGCAGGGTATCACTGACCAGCATCACCGGTGCAGAATCAACGATGACGTACTCATACCGCGTTTTCAGCCAGTCCATCATCTCATCAAATTTCGCCATATCGAGAAGATCGTTGGGATTAGGGGCAATCTGTCCGCTGAACAGCACGTCCATATTTTCGCTGATTCCTGACCGGATGATATAGGATTCAGGGGACTGGTCTGAGGATACCAGATAGTCGGTAAGTCCTGAATTTTTACCGCTGACAAAGCGGTGCAGCTGGGGGTTTCTGATGTCGGCCCCCACGATGATAACTTTGCTTTTTCCGGCCAGCGTGAGCCCAAGATTCACTGATACCGTAGTTTTTCCTTCCCCTTTCACCGAGGAGGTGACGAGTACTACCCCGCCGTGTGAGACTTCTCTGGCTCTCAAAAGAAATTTAAGATTGGAACCCAAAATCCGGAAGGATTCGGCGAACACTGAGAAATCATTGGGATGTACGACGGGATTCTCCCCGCTGATCACCGGCACCTCCGCAATGACGGAAATATCTCCGGCTGCGGAAAGGATATGCTCCTTGGAGTGCACTTTGGTGTCCAGCACCTGCATTCCGATCAGCATAAGGAGCGGAAGCAGGAAGCCTGCGGCAAGGGAGCCGTAGATGATCTGGCTGTATTTGGGTTCGACAATTCCTGTCGTAAAGGCAGGGTTGACGATTTTAGCTTTCGGTGCGGTTACCGCGAGGGTAATGGCATTTTCTTCCCGCTTCTGCAGGAGGTAAAGGTAGAGCTGCTCTTTGAGAGTCTGCTGCCGGTCGATGCTTCTGAATATTTTTTCCTGGGTGGGATATTTGCTGATATTGCTCTTCGCCACATTGAGCTGAGCATTGGCCTGGGCGAGCTGCAGCTGAAGGGTTTCGCGGGATTCCAATAAATTTTTGCGGATCAAATTCTTGAGGGCAGCCAGTTTTTTGTTCATCTCCACAACGGCAGGATTTTCTCCCGTCGCCTGTTTCAGCACCCGGTTCCGGGTGAGGAGGAGTTCATTGTATTCTGAGATGCCGGCTTCGGTACCTGAAGACAGCCCCATCCCTGAGGGCATGAGCTGCTCCCCGGCACTGGCGGCAAGCACCGAGTTCAACAGATCCAGCTGCATGGACTGGGTCACAATCATTTTGGTGTTTTCACTGGATTCCTGTACTGCCTGCCCTGCCTGGGTCTCCAGATTGGTAATCTGGTTGGCCCGCTTGAATCTTTCCTTTTCCCCTTCAATCCCTGAAAGGTCTCCGGTGATGATGTCGAGCCTTCCGTTGATAAAATCCTGGGTACTCCTGGCTTCTTCGTTTTTATCGTTGATTCCGTCGATGATGTACTGTCTGGTCAGTTCATTGAGGATGTCCTGTGATCTTTTGGGAACAGGTCCTACGAGAGAGAGCTCCATCAGCAGCCCTTTGTTTTCGGGAAGGCTGACTCCGATGCTGCCTTCGAGCCTGCTCACCACCGTGGCGGGGTTCTGAAAAGTCACTTTTATCGGTGCTGCTGCCTTAAAACCGGGCTTTACACTGATCTGTACCACTCCAAAGGAGAGCTTCACCGGAGCACCGAAACGGTGCACCACCGGGGAACCCGAAAAGGTATAGGAATTGCTGCCCCTCGGAGTAATCACATAGGTGGCGCCATAAAACTGATCGGGATCAGCAATACTGATGATGCTTCCGGTAAAGGGAGCGTCTCTGTAAAGTGCCACTTCCTTGATGGCGCCTATGCTGTAGAAACTGACGTCCAGATTCAGGTTCCGCACGACTGCCCCGAGGATGGGTTTGGAAACAATAACGGTAGTTTCTCCCTGCAGCTCGTTGTCCCCGCTTACCCCCATTCCTAGGTTTTTCAGATCGCTAAGGGCTGAGCTTTTTGATTTGGACTCCTGAATTTTGAGGGAAGTTTTGGTATAATACTGGGGCTCTGCATAGCGGAGATAAATCTTCGCGGCGGTATAGAAGACCGCCATGCTGAGCAGGAACCAGGGCCATTTTCTGAGGTATCTGCCGATTTCCTTCTTGATATTGAGGGGTTTGGTCTTATTTGCCGGTACCGAATTTTCAAGGAGTTCCATCAGCAATTATTTACGGGTTAAAGAAATGATCAGCGTCAGCAGGCCTAAAGCCACGCCTCCGTATTTGATCCATTTGTCCGTTGCGGCATCACTGTTCACCGACACCTGCTTATTGCGGTCGGGTTCTACATACAGGATGTCGTTCTGCTGCAGGAAATAGTAAGGGGAATTCACAATGGAAGCTTCGGATAGATCAAGGGGAATCACCTCATCCTTGCCGGTAGCCTCCGAAGTCCGGATGAGTTTCACATTGGTTCTGTTGGCATCATAAGTAAGGTCACCCGCCAGGGCGATGGCCTGAAAAATATTGAGTTTTTCCGTTGGACTGGTCTTCAGCCCCGGTCCCTGAACTTCCCCTAAAACGAAAATATTAAAATTGCTAAGGGTAATGGTGACCATGGGATCGCTAATATACCTTTTCAGGCGGGTTTCGAGATCTGCTTTAAGCTGCTGCTGGGTCATGCCTTTACAGTAAACGGGGCCCAGCACCGGGAAAATAATCGTCCCGTCCGAACCTACCACATATTCACTTCCCTGTGAAGAGCCTGCTCCGGAATTCCCGTCTCCTGCATTGCCGGTTCCGGCCATCGTGCTTCGGTTGAAGGGTCTCACGGCCAGTTCTTCAAATGCGGACACCAGAATATTGAGTTTGTCCCCTTCCTGAATATGCAGACCTACAAACCGGGCCTGAGAAACCTCCTGCGCGAAATTGTCATTCGTCATGTACACCACATTCTTCTTGGGGGTACAGGAAAAGAGCAGTAAAACTGTAAAGATAATCGGAATTGAGCTGTGTATTTTCATTGCCGCTGGTTAAAGCTCAAAGGTAAAAAAAAAATCAAGGGGAGCTGCTGTTTATTGACGGACGGGTTTACCACCAGTTTTCGTCGATATAGTAATTAAGACCCAAAGAAAGCGTCCTGTTATAGGTATTATGGATATTATTCCGTGGATATACCGTACTGAAGCCCCGGTCGAACCGCAGGAATGCCTCCATATGCTGGGAAACTTTGAGGCCAACGCCCATCGAAACCCCATAACCGAATTTTTTGACCTCATCATCCAGATTGTACTGATAATATGCAGCGTCATAAGCGGGATCCACTTTTTTATCCTGCCTTACCATATATTCGATCCGCGGACCGGCAAAGAGAAACACATCCCTTTTCATATTTCCCTGATGAAAGAACCATTTCAGATACACCTGCATGGCCACATAATCATAATGGTATTTCTGGATGCCGAACAGTTCCTCTTCCGCCTTGGCATGCTCGCCGCCCATGCTGTATTCAATCTGCGGGGTAATATAGAGCCAGGCCGAATCAAAAACATCATTTTCCACCAGAGACCACTGGCCGAAAAACCCGAGCGCTCCGCCATATTTGCCTTTGGACACATCATGTACCCCTACGATCGATCCCTTATGAAAGTTCCCGGTCACTCCATATTTGAAAGTCTGCCCGCTGACCGGGATCAACAGGAAAATGCTGATGACTGCTATGATATTCTTCATATTTTGTGTTAATTTGGCTGTTATATGGCAAGAATGTTTTGACAAAAATAATTAAAATAATGACAAACGCAATATTTTTTATCGGTAAGGACTTTTACCGTCCAGCCAAAATGGCATCAGAAGGGTCGGGAAGCGAGCAATACCCGTTAAGGATTTTGCAGCAAACGATCAGAATGCCGGGTCTTAGTAATGCTGCGCAAAACGGAGTCCGCGGCAGGTCAGTACCCGGGGAGCAGGAACCAGTAGGTCCTCACGATGGAGGCGCCGAGGAAGACGGCGGTAAAATCGGTAAAACGGCTGAACCACCCGTTTTTTAAATTTCTTACCCTGTCCATAATTTTAGCGTACGAATGATCAACGTGATATTCTTTTTCAAGAAGTACCCGGCATCTTGCAGGATAGACGGTAAGATCCTCACTGATCAGTTGATCTAATGCCACCATCATTGCTGAGAGATCACCGGCGTGAACTTTGTACCCGCATTCATAGTGCTGCACAATATCGCCAATATCCGTATGGGGATCGGTGGCTGTAATCACCGGCTTGCCCATCTCCAGATAAGACAGCAGCCGGGAAGGAAAGTTCGGAATCAGAAAATTCTTATCCAGAAAAATCAGGCCGATATCGCATGAAGCGAGCAAAGCGTCATATTCTGCTTTGGGCAGCTTACCGAGTAATTTGGCATTCGGTGGCAGGTGATCGGCAAACCAGCCGGCGATGCGTTCGTATTCCGTTCCGTCCCCCACAATCAGAAAAAAGGCCTCGGGGTTTTGGACACTGGTGATGGTTTCCAGTAAAAAATCAAGCCCCTGGGGAATTCCCAGATTACCGCCGTATACGAGGATCTTCCTGTTCTGGGGCAGGCCGTATTTCTTTCTTATGCGCGTCTTCTCTCTGCTGCTGAGGATATGATATACGGGTTCTACAGAATTGGGATTTACTTCCACTTTTCCGGCTTCAAGTTCAGGATTGTGAGTCAGCAGAAAATTGACATTGGCCGGCGACATGCATCCGATGGCATCCGAAATTTCGTAGAGTTTTTTTTCTTTAAGGCGGAAGCGGCTATGAATCAGTCTGTCCTTTTTCATCATTCCCATATCTACCGCATTCTGGGGAAATATATCTTTGAGCAGCAGATAGGAATAGGCACCGTCACGTTTTTTAATGTACTCCACTACCTTTACCAGAGTGATGGGTGGGGTGGAATACAGCACGATGTCAAAGGTTAAATCGGGAAGATGATTTTTAATAGCCGACAGGTATTGGTATTCAATGGCGATGGTTCCGATTCCCTTTTCAATGATATTGGTTTTCTGAATATTCAGTGTTTTGACCTGAAGGATGGAAACCCCGTCCCGGACACAAAGGTTCGTGTCTATTTCGCGTCTCCGCTGTACAGGGGTAACGATGGTGACTTCATGGCCTTCATCGCGGAATTTGCGGAGCAGATCCTGATAGATCCCTCTCTGCTCCACGCTCTCGATCTCTACTAAGGTCAGAAATATAATATTCATGGGATTTAATTTTCCTCAGACCACACCGTTCTTCTAACGTAATCAGTATATGAAATAATAATGCGCACCATTTTTTCGGAAACATTCGGCATCGAATAATCCGACACCCGGCGGAAGTTTCTTTCTTCGCCTACATGCTGCTCCATGACCTGTACCAGCCCCTGCAAAATCCGTTCCGCGGAAAGCCCGGTCATCATGACGCTCGCCTCTTCCATGGCTTCGGGTCTTTCATGGGCCTGGCGGATATTAAGGGCCCTGAAATTCAGGATGGAGGATTCTTCAGAGATGGTGCCGCTGTCGGAAAGTACCGCATAAGAATGCATCTGCAGGGCATTATAGTCATGAAACCCCAGCGGTTTGAGCAGCTGTACCTTCCCGTGCATCACTTTCTTTTTTCTGTCGATCATGTTCTGGGTCCGCGGGTGGGTAGAGACAATCACAGGATACTGATACTGTTCGGCAATGGCATTCAGGGAATCCATGAGGGCATTGAAATTCTTCTCCGAGCTGATGTTTTCCTCCCGGTGTGCGGAGACGACAAAAAACTTTCCTTTTTCCAGATTCAGCCTGTTGAGGATATCCGATTTTCTGATATCCGGCAGATAGTGGGTCAACACTTCATACATCGGCGAACCGGTTTTGATGATCCTGTCGGCCGGGAGACCTTCGCGCAAAAGATATTCCCTTGCAATATCGGAGTAGGTAAGGTTAATGTCTGCGGTGTGGTCCACGATCTTGCGGTTGGTTTCCTCCGGTACCCGCTGATCAAAGCAGCGGTTTCCGGCTTCCATATGAAAGATGGGAATATGCCTTTTTTTCGCAGGAATAGCACAAAGACATGAATTGGTATCACCCAGAACCAGGAAGGCATCTGGCTGCAGCTCTTCCAGAAGGGGATCAATTTTAATCAGGATATTTCCGATGGTTTCTGTCGCTGTTTTACCGGCAGCTTCAAGGAAATGATCGGGTTTTCTGAGCCCGAGATCTTCAAAAAAAATCTGGTTAAGTTCGTAATCGTAGTTCTGGCCGGTATGAACAATCACATGTTCCACCGCATCCGAACGGTCGAGTGCTGCCAGCACTCTGGATAATCGGATAATTTCGGGGCGGGTTCCTACCACCGTCATCACTTTCAGTTTCTTCATATTGGAAATATTTACAAAAATAAACTATTTGGGGGAATATCTTTTACGGTTTTCCTTTTCCGGAGGCGCTTATACCTCCAGAAAGTAAGTGTCAGCGTCTTCCGGATCATAGGGTTCATTGATCCAGAAAAGAGTGTAGAGTTCCTCTTCACCGATATTTTTGATGTTGTGGGTATACCACACCGGCATGTCAACATAAGCGGGTTCAGACCCATCAAGATAAAAATCAAGAACTTCTTCCGAATCCATTTTCCTTAACTGAATTAAAGCTTTTCCTTTGATCACGGCAAACCTTTCTATTTTCCTGGTATGAAAATGATTTCCCCTGGTAATCCCCGCAACCGTGGTTGAAAATGAACACTGCCCTCCGATGCCGAGCCTGATAACTTCTACAAATGCCCCCCGGGCATCCGTATGCGGTGTGAATTTGACAGGATAATGCGTGGCGATATCAAAGTAACTGCGGAAGGTATTGAAGAGCTGATAATCAAAGGCTGACTGCAATGCAGGGATTTCCCCCTTATCGAAATAAAGTTGCTTGAAGGACTGCAGCTTTTCAAGAACCTCGGAAACTTTAACCGAGGTGGTAAAAGGAACGGTATATTCCGCTTTGGTTTCGCCGGATTTAATCTGATCCAGTATTTCCTGTACAAGTTCGCCCACATAAATCAGCTTTACTTCGCTGTCTATATCGATGGCGGGAGTTTCGTTATGGGTAAGTTTGTGGCAGAAGGTGGCAATAAAAGAATTGTAATTCGGTTGACCGAAAGGCCCGAAAACATTCGGAATAATTAATCCGGAAAACCTGCCCCCACTGTTTTCCGCCCACTTCGCCAGCAGCTGCCGTCCCTCTTTCTTGGATTTTCCGTAGAGATTGTCTCTTTCTTCCTGGGAGGAAGAGGAAAATACAACGTGCGCCCTGGAACCGGTCCTTTCCAGGGAGTCAACGAGCTGCTTCACCAACCCTGTATTCTGGCGGTAAATGACTTCCTGATCCGGATGGCGGTTCATGGCGGCGAGATGCACGATGACGTCACACTGCGCGACAAAAGCGTCCATCATTGCCGGATTTTCAAAATACTCTTTATCGAAATCCACTCTTTCGAATTCTTCGGGACTTAACCCTAAAGTATTGTATAAATGGGAACCCACAAATCCCTGCTGTCCCGTAATTCCTATTTTTCTGGTCATCTGTTTTTTATATTGTAGTTCAAAAAAAGGCAGGCCTGTTCTGCCCTAATCTTATCTCTTGCCGACCCGGTCGTCCCGATCTAGTACGAATAGTGTTTCACCTCTTCTCCAAAAATCTCTTTGCGGATCAGGGGCAGGCCTGAAATTAATCTTTTCAGTCCTTCTACACCCTGCTGCTCTGCATTATGGGAATGGTAATCTTCAATCGCAGAAATATCACTTTCTCCTTCGGAAAAATATTTGGCATAATTCAGGTCCCGGTTGTCCGCAGGGATTCTGTAAAAATCACCCATATCCTCTGCATGCAGCATTTCTTCCCGGGTACACAGGGTTTCGTACAGCTTTTCCCCGTGACGGGTTCCAATGACCTTTACCGGAACTTCTTTGCCGGTAAGTTCAATAAGCGCCTGCGCAAGATCACCGATAGAACCTGCCGGCGCCTTGTTCACAAATAAATCACCCTGGTTGGCATTTTCAAAAGCGAAGAGTACCAGATCGACGGCATCATCGAGAGACATAAAAAATCTGGACATATTCGGGTCGGTCACCGTGATTTCCTCCCCTCTCTGAATCTGGTTTAAAAACAGAGGGATGACAGAGCCCCTGGAGGCCATGACGTTTCCGTACCGGGTAAGACACACGACGGTATCTGTAAGGTTTCTGGATTCCGCCACCGCTACTTTTTCCATCATCGCTTTCGAGATTCCCATCGCGTTGATCGGGTAAGCCGCTTTGTCCGTACTCAGACAGATCACCTTCTTTACTTTATTATAAGCTGCCGCACGGATGACGTTATGGGTTCCCTCAACATTCGTCTTGACGGCCTGCATCGGAAAAAATTCGCAGGAGGGTACCTGCTTGAGGGCGGCCGCATGAAAGATATAATCAACCCCCCGGGTGGCCACCTCCACACTGCTGTAATCGCGGACATCGCCAATATAATATTTTATTTTAGAGCTTTTATACAGCGTGCGCATATCATCCTGCTTTTTCTCATCGCGTGAAAATATACGGATTTCCTTAAAGTGATCGGTATGCAGAAAACGGTTCAGCACTGCCGTTCCGAATGAACCGGTTCCGCCGGTGATGAGGAGGGTTTTGTTATTGATTTTCATTATGATAAATTTTTCCAGATGAATAATAGTTCTTTATAGATAATATCTTGCGTGTAATTCCTTAATAATATCTGTCGCGAATTGTCACCCATCTCTTTCGCCAGTTGGTCATCATTTAACAACTGTATAATTGCTAATTTAAGAGAAGATTTATCCTTTGGGGGTACAATTAACCCGCAATTTTTCCCTTTATGATTCAACATCTCGGGAAGCGCACCAACATCTGTGGAAATTATAGGTGTAGAACATGCCATCGCCTCTAAAATAACATTTGGGAATCCCTCACTGTATGAAGGTAGCACAAAAATGTTTGCACATAGCATATAATCCAAAACCTCTTGATGATCTCTTTCACCCAAAAAACGTAGCCACTTGTTCGCTGGTCCCGCCAATTGTAATAAGTGTTCCCGCATTTCACTTGTGATTGCACCCACAATGTTAAGACTTATATCATCTATTTCTTTACATGCGCCTACCAATTCGTAAATCCCTTTAGTTTCAACAACATGGCCAGCAAACAAAATTCCACGTTTCACTCTTTTTATGGCACTCCTTTGCGCAGAACTTATATAGTCAAGTACTCCGATACTTATTGGATTAGGAAGTAAATATATAGGACAAAATTGCTCTAATTTTAGTACAGAATACGACTTTATATCTAGGACGATTGCCGCATTCACATTCTGCAGCACCTTTTTAAGTAACCACCATTCCCAACTCTTTGCAGCGAGATCATCAGGAATTCTCCCATGATGAAAATGTATCACTGTCTTCACTTTATAGTAACGGCAGATTTTAATAACTGCCCAATCTCTCAATAAACCTATACTTCCACTGCTACAAATATGAACTATATCAAATTTTGATTGGGAAATCCTTTTAAATAAACCGAGTATGAATGGTAAATAATTAAATATTCCAAGAAATAAGCGTTTCACTAAAGAAGTATGCTGGTAGGCAGTTTCTGAAGCTGTGTAGTACTGCGTAATTTCGCAAGATTCATGACTATTGAAATATTCCAGTATAAACTTAGTCCATTTAGATATACCGCCTACGTTGCCAGACAATGGCGAGCATAACAATACCTTTTTTCTATTGGTTGGATTTGTAAGCATGTATATATTTTTTTGTAGTTTGCTCTATGGAATATTTATCATTGAAACACCCATATGCATTTGCTATTAATCTTTCTTTATTTGCAGAGTCTACCGTCACAGCTCGATCGATTAGCGATACGAGATCATTGACCCCATAACCAGAAGACAAAAAACCGTTGTGGTTATCTTCTATCATATCCTTAACGCCCCCCGCAGGAGTACAGGCACATAAAATCTTCGCACTAAAAGCCTCTATTAATGATATAGGCATTCCCTCTTTACTAGAAGACAGACAAAATATATCAGATAACATTAAATAATCAATGATATTGGATTTCGAACCAATAATCCTTATTCGAGTACTCTGGTGTTTTGTAAGTTCATGCAAAAGCATCCCACTATCATCCCTACTAGAGCCAATAATTAACAAAACGATATCTCTACCACTCTCGATTAATCTATTAACGGCTAAAACTAGATTTAACTGATTTTTGACCGCCTGTATGCTGGCTACATTAACAATTATTTTGGTATTTTTAGTCATCCGATACGTAGTCCTAAATTCCTCACTAAGTAATTCGTACAGATAACTTTGTGTTGGTAAAGACCTGCCATTTGTTATTGTTACATCATTCCTTAATCTATAAAAATTTCTAAACGATAATGAGCTTGCGGTGGAAATAGTGATTGCTTGACATAAATTAAAATAAAAGCTTATCCTCTTGACAAACTTACCAACCACACCACGACATTCGTGAAAGGCGTCACTATGTAAAGTGTGGTAAAATTTAACGTTTTTAAAAAGTAAGAGATTCAAAAAATTGTACTCAAAAGCACCTACATGTGTATGTACAACGTTTGGCTTCAGCTCTTTAATTTTTAAATAAAGCTTATGAAAAACTTTGTAATCGAAACCTAATTTCTTATCTAGGGTGTGCAAAAGAACGCGGTGCCTCAAATCAGAATGTAAAAACATCGTTTCCTCCACTTTAAACAATAATATTAAATGCACTTCACAGTTTGGCTGTTCGGACAACTCATTACATAAATCGACAACAAAACGCTCCGCACCGCCTATATATAAAGAGGGCAAAATATGTACAATAACCATTTTTTAATTTACTAGTATATGATATAAGAAAACAAACACCGGGGAAATATACAGATAGGGATCTAATATTGCAAAAGAATAAGTTATGAATTCGTACATTTTAAGCATTAGGATAAATGGTATTAAATAAATTAGAACATCATACTTTTTAAAAGCTTTCTTATTTTGTATCCACAAAACGCAGATTAGTGGTGGCAAGAGGTTGTTAAATCGGACGCCAACCGAAGGAATTTCATATGTGAGATTTACAAAAATTGCAAGCAATAGAACGAAACTTATTAAATAACGATTTTTAGAAGCGCGCAATTTTTTAATTTCTCGAATTATAACAATTATTAAAATCTGATTGAAATATTTATCAATATATATAAATGGACTAATAAACCAACTCGCATTACTTCTGGTATCCGAAAAAGTCGATATGGACTCATCAGTAGAGTAATTATCTATTAAATATCTAAGAGTACCTGGTAAGAAATCATATATATTTACAATATAAGGAAGAACAACTGAAGAGAGAAAAAAACTTAGAAAATATAAATAAATCAAGAAATAGATATTCCCTTTGATAGAACACAAAATTACCAGGATAACCATAATCCAAAAAGCTGGGTGTATCACAGGTAATATCAATATCAGAGGATACATGTAGATATTTCTTTTCACTAAAATATGTAATGCTAGAAAGACACTGATCCAAGCCGCGGTCCAGAACCTGACTCCATTAATATTAAAAATGGGATTACTAAGCATGAAAAAAATGAAAAGAAGGAAGCAAAATATACTGCCGTTCTCGAAATTTTTGTTCCTCACAAGAAATTTTACAGAATTAATCGCAAAGAATCCGAAAATAAGAGCGAATAAAAAAAATAGCAAATGATAATTTACTGAAAACCACTTAACTATTACAATTAAATACTCAACATATGCATCTGTCCGCCCTTCGCCAGAACCGTCAATATTTACATCTTTAAGGCTAAGTAAGGTATTGGACTCGAATAAATTCAGATAATAATTGGAGTCGAATTCATACATCGGGTTCGGAGTGAATGCGAGCCCGTAGAGCAATCCAAAGGCAAATAAGTAGTAAAGTGAGAGTTTACTGTTCAGCTTAGTAAAGCTTGTCACAAGCCCAAGAAGAGGATTGAATAGAAACCAAAATAATTTTATGATATATTCTCTGTTATAGGAATTCATTGGTTAAATAACTTTATAAAATCATCTACTACATTCACTATGTTATATCTTTCAATGTCACCAATTATCAGTTTATTGGAATAGTTTCCGGCCAAAAACAATAGTAAACTTTCCGTATCCAACATCTTGTTACTTTTTATGTTAAGAATTGGCCTGCCACTTAAGGCATAATCAATTAATTTGCTTGGCGATTGCAAAACCGTATTATTTTCGATGTTGATTAAAAAATCAGCTTTGGATAACTCCCTTAGTAATTCGGCCCGTTCTATATAACTATGGATTACCAGTTTATTGCCTAATCGTTCTACATAAGGGTAAAGCAGCTCTGGAGTTTTTGTATATACTACGAACTTAAACGGCTGTTCCAAATTGCTCAGAAACTCTAACATATTCCTCGGGTCTCTTACGTTTTCGTAAAAAATGCCAGAGTATATAAACGTAGGAATTATGTTCTTTGCGTAATTTGAATCTATTGTTTTAAATTCAAAACCTTGCGGAATTACTTTAATTTTACCTTGAAATTCTTTATAGTACGCATTACGGGCATCCTCGATTGGAATTGTTATAAAGTCAGCCCGTTTTGAAAACCATTTTTCAACAGATCTAAAATAAAAAGGATGTTGAACAATAGGATTACCCATAAACGGATCACCACAATCCGCAATCCATGTCTTTATTTTTAATTTTCTATTAAACTGACGCGCAACTGCAACACCCCAATGGATGGGGTAAGGCACTGCAATGCTTATCAATGCATCTATGTTTGTCTCCTTTCGTAAAACACGGTATACATGGTACGAGAGTTCGATCTCAGGAAAGTGAAGTATTCTGCCAAAAAACTTTCGGATAATCCTTGTTAATAAATAATCGTACCCCTGATATTCAGGAGATATATTAGAGAAACATATAGGACCTAAATCCCTAACTTTGAAACTATAGGTGCGTTCCACATCGCGGTAATCATATTTACCTACTATACAGTACACTACAACGTCATATTCAGACCTCCTGGCAAACTCTTTAGCTAGTTCGAACGCTCTGTTCGCACGGGGGGTATTGGCTGGAAAAAAAAGCTGGCTTAATATATAAATCTTCTTTCTACTCATATCAAACAATCAGATTTTTATCAACCCAATCCATAACCTCAGAATTCTCTTCGTCAAATTTTCTTGCAAATAATTTGTTAGGTTCAACTTTAGAAAAATAATGAATGTCTTGAAATGTGAAAGTTAGCGGTAAAGGAACATCTTTTTTTTCCCAATTTATATAGTGTAAATTATTTCGTTCGCATCTAATATCTAGATTCAGTATTATAGAATGGAAAAATATTTCGTCTGCACAGAATGAGTCTTTAAAAAAGTTGAAAAGTGCGTTTTTATTTAAACTAATGTAATTATGCATTCTGAGCATATCGGCATGTTGTAATGCGAACCACTGAGAGCCTTTGCCATATATCGGAAAAAAAACTTCTCTTTTTCTAAACAAGTAAGTTAAATAACCTAATTTGAACTTACCCCTTAATATACTTTTAAAACATCTCCTGTAGTTATTGAGAGACATTAGCAAAGGATTACCAATTATAATAAAATCATCTCTCTTACTGGACAGATTTATCTTAAACAATTTTATCCTTTCGCGATATACAACCATATCCGGATTTAACCTGTGGTGAAGAAAGCTAAAAAAATTCGTATCATTTACAGATAAATATTGATTTATATATTTTGTTGATTTTATAGGGTAATCTTGTCCACTTAGTAATATAGTAATTCCACGCTTTCCCGATGTCGCCACTACTTCAATTAAGTTTATAGTGGCTTGCACCTGTGAAAAATCTGCCCATATACAATCAACCCTTTTATCTATAAAAGTTACATTTTCTTCCGAAATTACGGCGGTAAAGGATGAAATATCAGATTTCAAATCAACGTGTACAAAAAAGGCACTTTCGCCATCCTGTAATCGCTCAATAAGGCGTTGCAATTGATTCGGGGCGTGATGTGCTAAGATTAAATAATTTTTATAAACCTTCATTTGATCTATATATGTGATTTCCGGAATTTGTCACGCGGTATAAATCCGTAATATTCAACCGCATCTTTCCAAGGTTTGAATCTTTCCTTATCTAGCTCCTTCAGTATTTTTGCAGGAGTTCCGCCAATTACGCAAAAGCCATCCGGAAAACTTTTCGTTACAACGCTGCCGGCAGCCACGATAGTCCGAACACCAAGCGTTACACCAGGAAGAATTACACTATTCATCCCTATCCAGCAGTAATCGCCAATTACAACCTTTGCATTATTATATCTTCTTTGGTCATATAGGTCATGATTACTACTTAATACACCGACGTTCTGCGCTAGTTGCACATAATTACCAATTTCAATTCCGCCGGCCCCCTGCAAATAATTACCATTACGTCCTACAAGTGAATTTATACCCACAAAGATATTCTGATGGTGGGCAACAGTACAATTCTTGTGGGCCGGCCAGTATCTTTTTTGGATACCCATCCTATACTTTACAAATTCATAATAAGTACTTTGGATTGGAGTTTTTGCAAACTGCTGATATGCCCGAAAAAATGGAATTAAAGAAATTAAAAATTGCTTGAGGTAGAACATTATCTTAATTTATTAAGTAAGGGTTGCACAACAGATTGATAATCTAATTTTTTAATCTTAATCAATATGATTAGGAATATTATAAAAAGTAAGAGGGCTATGGTTAGGACAACGAAATGAGCTAAGTGTAGTTGACTAACCAATACAAACTTTAGAAGAAAAAGAAATATGAGGGATGGTACTATAATTACGGCAATAAGTTTGATAGGAAATAAATGAAACATCCTTATATTAAAAAACTTTGCGATGTACTGAAGCATTACTAATATTCGAGCTATTTGACATAATACAGATATTACAACTACCATATAGGGAGTACTAAAAATATGTACACTGACAAACTGTAGAATTACTAAAACGACCGCGCCCCACATATGCGCTTGATAGTAAAATTTTTCTCCACCGATTGCTAACATTAATGGCGCAAATGAGATCACAGTAAAGAAATTTACTACTAACTTGATTTGAAAGTATATTCCAGAGTTCTGATAACTTTCACCATATAATAAAATCATAATTATATCGGCGAAACAAAAACAAAAAATAACTAAAGGATAGATAATTTTGACTGTTTTTATCAATACCGAATTCCACAAGTCAAAAATTTCTTGCTTTCCCTCTTCATAATTACTTTTAATCATTCTTACGAAAACAGGTGAAAGCACAGTAGCGGCAGACGCGATAACCATGCTTACAAATGGAAGTTCGAGCGAACCGTTTGCAAAATCGGCAAAAACCTCCTTACCAAAATACCTACTGATAAAAAATTGGTCTGATGATGCAATAATTATCCCCCAAACACCTGCTCCCATCAAGGGTAGAGTGTATGCAAATATCTCTTTATAAGTAATATCGCTCTTAATTTTCTTTATGTTTTTTAGGGGGAGTTTTTTCAGATACAGCGCACTTAAGAAACATATAAATGATGAAATAGTAAATCCCACGAGTGCCTCCTCAACACCTCCGTCGAAAAATACGACAGGCACAGTGACACATATCAACATAAATATTTTCGTTATAGTAGTATAAAATGCAAGGAAAATGGTTTTTTTATACGTTGCTAATATTCCTTCTAAACCCATGGTTGGTAGCATAAACAAAGGAACCAATGAAAAATATTTCAGCGGCGTGCCCAAGGAATCGTTTTTTAACAGTTGCGCAAAAAGATCCGCTCCAGCAAATACTACTGCAGACATAGTGCAACCCAGGAACAGTAACAAAATACTTATTTTATCAATTATGTCCTTAGCAGCCTCATCCCTTGCTTGTGGTAAAAAGTAAGTATATGCCCGTGGCAATCCCAAGGTAAACACTACTAGTAAGGTATTATATATATACATTACCTGCTTATATGTTCCATAATCTTCTTTGGAAAAATACCTGCTGAGGATCATTGAACTAACGATTGCAAAAGCGAATGCTGAGATACTACCTAGTAGTACCCAAAAGGCCTGGACGGTATTCTGGCTTGAATCTTTCATTAATTTTTATACACACCGCAGAAATCCAGTATTACTTGGGAGTTTGATACTTTTACAGTTTTAAACTCGTTATGCGCAACTAAAAATGCGATAATATCCGCTTTTTCTATTGCAATCTGATAATCCGTCAATTTAAAAATATTATGCTCTTTAATATTTGGCTCCACAATAAAGTACTCCTCATCATTTGCATCTTGCAATACACGCTGTACAATATATTTTGCCGGCGACTCTCTAAGGTCATCAATATTTGGTTTAAATGCCAATCCCATCAGCGCGATCTTGGGTTCACGGTTGTTTTTGAGCTTGAATTCTTTCCTTGCTTCACGGATCTTGTCTGCGCACCAAAAGGATTTATAGTTGTTGGTCTCGCGTGCCTGTGCAATCATGCGTGACTCCATCGGGAAGTCTGCAGTCAGGAAATAGGGATCGACGGCGATGCAATGCCCCCCCACACCGCAGCCGGGTTGTAATATATTCACCCGAGGATGCTTGTTCGCTAAATGGATAAGTTCCCAAACATTGATGTCTGCCTTATCACAGATCACCGATAACTCATTCGCAAATGCAATCTGTGAATCTCTGGACGCATTTTCTGTCAGTTTGCACATTTCAGCGGTGCGTGCATTCGTTGCATGTAGTTCTCCTTTTACGAACTGCGCATAAAACTGAAGCGCTTTGTCAGTAGATTTCTTATCAACCCCGCCAATCACGCGGTCATTGTGTACCAGTTCATACATCACATTGCCGGGCAGTACCCGCTCCGGGCAGTAGGCCAAAAAGATTTTACCCCTCAGTTCCGGTCTTTTGCTGAGTATCAGATCCATCATCTTTTCAGTGGTGCCTACAGGTGATGTCGATTCGATAATATACAAATCTCCCTCCTTCAAAAGCGGAATAATTCCTTCAGTAGCGGCCTGAACATAAGAAATATCGGGTTCAAAATTACCTTTGAACGGTGTTGGAACAACAACTAGATATGTAACAGCTTCCACAGGCTTAGTATCAGCCTTTAGAAAACCTGCTTTCACTGCATCTGCCACCGCCTGGTCCAAGTCCGGTTCGACGATATGGATTTTACCATCGTTGATCGTATCGACAACATGCTGTGAGATATCAACACCATGTACACTGATTCCGTTACCGGCAATTAAAGCCGAAGTCGGTAAACCGATATATCCAAGGCCAATGGTGACTACCTGTACTTTCATTATTCTTTCGTGTTTTGTGTTTGTTTTTTACTTAAGTAAATTATAGGTTTTTTATAAAATCTGCAATTCTTTCACTGGCCTTACCATCTCCGTAAGGATTGTGAAGACCACTCATTTTCTGATACCGTTCCTGATTAACCAGCAGACTTGTGGCTTCGAACACTATTTTTTCCTTATCGGTTCCTACCAGGATGACTGTCCCCGCTTCCACCGCTTCCGGTCTTTCGGTCGTGTCCCTCATAACGAGTACAGGTTTGCCCAGACTAGGCGCTTCTTCCTGCACCCCGCCACTGTCGGTAATAATAAGATAAGATTGATTCATCAGCCACACAAAGGCTGGGTAAGCCAATGGCTCGATCAGGTGAACATTACCCACTTGCGATAAAAGATCATATACAGGCTTTTGGACATTGGGATTCAAATGCACAGGATATATAATCTGTACTTCCGGATGGGTGATCGCTATTTCTTTTAAAGCCTCACAGATATCAATAAATCCCTGGCCATGATTTTCGCGCCGGTGTCCGGTTACAAGGATTACCTTTCTGTTCGCGATGATCATTTCTTTAAGCATATTGATCTCCTTATGATCCAGTCCTTTCACTTTTTCACTGCTGTAAAGCAATGCATCAATTACTGTATTTCCGGTAACAAGGATGTTATTTGCAGAGGTATTCTCATCGAGAAGATTTTGTTCAGAAACAGCAGTGGGAGCAAAATGATAATCTGCAATCCGGCCGGTAATCTGTCTGTTCATCTCTTCCGGGAATGGAGACCTTTTATTATGGGTTCTGAGTCCGGCTTCCACATGACATACCTTAGCGCCGGCGTAAAATGCAGCCAATGCAGCTACAGAGGAAGTCGAGGTATCACCGTGGACGTATACATAATCAGGCTTAAACTCTTCAACCACCGGCTTTAATCCCGTGATTAAAGCTGCAGTCAGCGTATAAAGATTCTGATTGGGCTTCATCAGATCCAGATCATAATCGGGTTTGATATCAAAAAAATCAAGGACCTGATCGAGCATTTCCCGGTGTTGTGCCGTTACACACACTTTAGTTTCAAATTCGGGGTACTTCTGAAATTCTTTAACCAGGGGTGCCATTTTGATGGCTTCAGGTCTCGTTCCAAAAATAATCAGGTGTTTTGTTTTCATCGTGGTGTTAAGTTTAGCTCTAGCCGTTTTATAAGAGGTGGAGATCCTCTAAAAATTAAACCATTTTTTCTTCTTCGGTCCCTCGGTATAATATCCGTACCCATACTTGTTTCCGTAACTTAAATGAATATTCCGTACATCATTCAGCACCACCGCAAACTTTCCTTTGGCATTCTCCCTGTGGATCTGATCCGCAAATTCAAACATGTCTTTATCGGTGTGCTCAGCGCGCATCACATACAACAGAAGATCCATATAAGGCAAAAGGTTAAAGGTATCGCTGACCATCAGCATTGGCGCGGTGTCAATCACAATATAATCGTATTGGGGCTTGAGTTCCTGCAGCATGGTCTCAAATCTGCGACCCGCTAAAAGTTCGGTAGGGTTCGGGGCAATACTGCCGCTCGGGATGACGTCCAGATTTTTACTCAGACCCGAAGGTTCAATATATTGCGAAATACGGTCATCGCCGGACGCCAGATAATCGGACAGTCCTTTGGAGGACAGATCCATAAATCTCTTAAACTGAGGGTTACGGATATCCGCACCGATCAGCAGAACTTTTCTGGTTTGCGCTATGCTCAGCGCCGTATTGACACTGATGGTGGTTTTCCCTTCTCCCTTCACCGAAGAAGAAACCAGAATGATTCCTGCGCTCCCGGCTGGGGGCGGGGTAAGCACAAATTTAATATTGGTCAGCATAATCCGGAACGCTTCCGCAAAAGAGGAAAAATCATTCGTTCTCACGAGGGCATTCTCCTGATCTCCGGCATTCGGTATTTCTCCCACCACCGGTACTTCAGGCAGGGCTTCACGGATCTGTCTGCGGCTGTGCACGTAAGTATCGAGCGCAAAGCGCGTATAGAGAAAGGCGCCCGGCAATAGAAGTCCAAGCAGAGCGGCCGCAAGATATACGATATTCCCTTTCGGGGCTACCGGTACTGCAACGGTATAGGCCGGATTGACGATTTTGGCTTTTGGGGTATTCACTGACAGGGCGATAGACGTTTCTTCTCTTTTCTGAAGCAGATAAAGGAAGAGCGCTTCCTTCAGGTTCTGCTGTCTTTCAATACTTCTGAAAACTCTTTCCTGCTGAGGAAACTTCGTAATATCGGCTCCGGATTTGTTGATCTGGTTCTGAATCTGCCCCATCGAGATCTGAAGACTGGTTCTGGATTTTCTGAGATTGTCCCGGATGAGTTCACGCATCGAAGCGATGTCGCGGTTGAACTGCTGCACCGCAGGATTGGAAGGCGTAGCCTGCCTGAGGGTCCTGTTGCGCGTCAGCACGAGCTGGTTATATTCGTTAATGACGTTGTCCAAGCCTGCCGGCATGCCGACATTGGTAGGCAGGAGCTGATCATTGGCGGAGGAATTGGCAATTCGGAGGACCGAATCGACCATCTCGAGCTGAGTGCCCACCTCCATCATCTTTTTGGTATTCTCGCTTGCGTTCTGAAGGCTCAACTGTGCCTGCGCCTGTAAATCGGCGATTTTATTGGCTTCCTTGAAGTTTTCTTTCTGGCTTTCGATCCCTCCGAGTTCGCGGGTAATCAAATTAAGCCTTTCATCAATAAAACTTGCCGTATTCAGGGCTTCCGCATTTTTATCTTTGATCGCATCGATATTGTATTGCTTCATCAGCTCGTTCAGAATGTCTTCAGACCTCAACGGGTTGGTACCGATACGGCTGAGCTCCATGATGCTGGATTTTTTCTGAGGCACGACCACATTGAGTGAAGCTTCTATTTTGTCGGCAACAATCCTCGGATTGACAATACTCAGCGTCAGCGGCTTGTCGAAAGTTACGCCAGGATTTCTGTTCAGCACGAAACTTCCGAACGGTGTTTTAACAGGGATCCCGAAGCTGCCGGAGATTTCTTTATGCCCGTCTTTGAGTTTAAATTGGTCTGCCCCTAAAGGAGCAATGGTATAGGAGTGGGAATTAAATGCTCTGGGCTTCACCAGCGAAAGGACACTGCCTTTTACCGGACTGGTTTCATAGAGTTCAGCTTCTTTCACATTGCCCTCGCTAATGACCTTCACTTCCAGACCCAGGCTTTTCACCACACTCAGAATCAGCGGTTTTGATCTCACCACCGAAATCTCATTGTCCACTTCGTTCGACATCAGCCCGGAGGGCAGTGCCATGTTCTGAAAATCTTTAAGCCCCATGATCTCTCCCGACTTGGCAGAGGCACTTTTAACATAGAGCGAAGCCTTGCTCATGTACTGAGGCGTGGCATATCTTAAATAAAGCCAGGCCCCAAAAAGAGCGAGCAGTAAAGAGCCTGAAAAAAGAGGCCAGAAGAGGAAATAGCGCTGAATCTGTCTTTTGATCTGTCCGCCGTCGCGTTTTTCTGCAATCGTATCTGTAAACTCCATGAATTAACGTAGTAAGGTAATAAGTATTGATGCAAGTCCCAGCACTACCCCGCCGATCTGAAAGGCCAGATTTCTGTTGGGATCAACATTCGCTGATTTTCTTTTGATGACGTCAGGTTCTACATAGAGAACGTCATTCTGCTGCATATAATAATAGGGAGAGGAAGTAATATTTTTATCGGTAAAATCGATAACGATGGTTTTGTCGGTTCCGTTTTCATTTCTGACCAGCTTCACTTTGGTCCGGTCGCCGTAGTCGGTCATATCCCCTGCCATGCCCAAAGCCTGAAGCAGGGTGAGTTTATCGGAAGCATTGGTGTATTTGCCCGGGCTTTTCACTTCCCCAAGCACGGTGATATTGAAATTGAGCTGGCGGATGGATACCAGAGGATCGGAAAGGTAAGTATGGAGCCGGTCTTCAAGGTCTGCCCTGAGCTGTGCCATGGTCATTCCCTTCACGAAAATCTTTCCCAATACGGGGAAAATAAGATAGCCTTCATTGTCCACCAGATATCCCTGCGGGGCCGTCTGTGCGGCCTGGTTATTCTGCACGTCTCCGGGAGTGCTCACCTGGTTCATGGAATGGAGGTTAAACGGGCGCACGGCAAACTCATCGAAAGCGGTCACTTTGATGTCGAGAAGATCTCCCGACTGTAAGTGGGAACCTTCAAAAACAGCCTGCTTCACCTGTTCTGCTGCTAAAGTTCTGTCGGTTTCCATGTATACCATATTTTCTTTGGGTTTGCAGGAGGAGACGGCGATCAGGAAAAAAAGGAGATATATGCTGCTTTTCATTTTTAAAGTTAAATCGCTGCAAATATAGGGAAAAAAAACAGGAATGCCTTTAGGTGCAATATTAACAGAGGGTTAAGACGGATCTCGGGAGCCCGTAAAATCAGGCCGACGCCCACGCAGCAGTCCCGGAGATCATTTAAAAAAAAAGAAAAAAGCTTCCCCTTTCGGAGAAGCTTTATAAGAAAACAGGCTTATGAACCTTATATTAAGAGGTAACCTTCTGTTTTTTCCTGGCATAATAGACCGCCATCGCTGCTCCCGCCAAAAACAGCGCAGGAATATAGTCGTCGATAGGGGCCGGATCGCCGGGTTCTGCAGGTGTAGTTTCCTCCGGAGCTGGATTGTTAGAAGCAGATTTTTCAAAAAAAGTATAATCTTTTGAAGCTTTCTGTCCAAAGGAATATGTGGTAAAAAACATCACCATTAGTATTGCTATTTTTTTCATTTTCTCTTGGTTTAAAATTATTTGATGACTTTTTTGGACACATTTTCCGTAGCAGTTGCGATGTGAAGAATATACACCCCTCTAGCTAAATCCGAGACGCTTGCTTTGTTGATGTTTGGCTTCAGGGATTTAATCAGTTTTCCAGACACGTCGTATACGTCAACCGTATTGATTTTCGAAGGAGAGCTGATTTCAAAAACTTCCCCTTTTCTGGAAACCTGCAAAGTGCTTTTAGCAGAATTTCCGGCACTTAGAACAGTTTCTGCATATACGATTTCGAAACGGTCTCCAAAGTCACCTGCAACAGAAGTGAAAGTATAGGATTCATTCTGAAGATTGGTAAGTGTTCCCGTTAGTTTATCTTTCAGGTAAACTGCCTGACCCTCAGCGAAGAGTCCTTCTTTTTGGGTAAGAGCGATGGTAAATGTTCCGCTTTCAAAATGTCTGTTTCCTAAGATTACCTTATCATCTGTCTGGAAAGCTGCCTTACCTTGAATAATCAATTTTTCGGTACCAACGAAACTGTAGAAAGCATCTGTACCCAGACCGATTGCTCTGGAGTCGTAGGCGTCCAGATTATTGTCAGCGCCCGTCTGATAGGTGATGGCTTGCGAAACATTTGCGTTATAGGAAGTACTTAACGTTAACCAGTATTTTCCTTCGCCTGCATTGCGCGCGGTTCTTTTGTTAAAGTTAACACCGGCATTTGCGACTCTCATGCTGTTATTAAAGGTAAGTTCAGTTCCTACCGCTTCCACAATAAATGCCTGACCGATTTTAACGAATTTTTCGGTAGGTTTAGTCCCAGTGCCATTAGGCGCTTTGACCCATGTTCCGTCTCCGGCCGCGTTAAAGGTCGCATAACCAAAATTAGAAGCGGTATTTCCCGTCTGGGTAGTAACTGTTCCGCCCGTATTATCCCAGAACCAAAGCGTAGAACCGATATTCGCACTGTTTACGCTCAAAAATGCAGTTAAATCAAGATTAGAAGGATAAGGATTCCCGACCAGGTTGTATTTATCTGTAGCCGTTGACATAGCTATAGTTTGGGGTCCATTATGTGGAGCTCCCACAAAACTTAAAGCCGAAGCGGAGGTAGGTGTCTTGATTGAATACCCTTTTCCTGCAACGGCAGCGGCCGGATCTGCCACTACATCATAAAAATTAGTGGCCGTATTATAGGTCATTACATAGGTAGGCTTTGGAGTGCCAAATATGTTGTACATGTTCTGACCTATTATCGGTGAAGACCAGAAAGCGTATTTATTGACGGGGCTAACACTTGTTCTGTTCACGGCAAAGGTTCCTGAACCTCCATAACTCGCGCCAGCAGTCTGAACAAAACTTGCATTGTCTGCAACGATGATGTGACCATTGTTGGTGACGTTGCCTGTTTTCACGGACGTATTGACATTTAAAGTTTTTCCTGAATTAACCGTTAGCGATTTTGATTCGAACGCCTGGCCTACGTAATCGCCATCGATGATGACGGGCATGGTGGCATCCGGACCTGCGTTGTTGTTTGACCAAACTGTGCCGGTCCAGGTGGTTGTGGGAATAGGCAAACCTTCAACTAAAATATCATCTACCTGACTTGTTCCTCCTGCTGCAACAGTACCCCCACCTATACTAGCCGTTGAAGGATTAACAATTCTGAAGTAAACTTCCGATCTATCATTTATAGCTGTTAATGCGCTCAAATTAAAGGTTCTGATGGATACTGTTTGAAGAGTCGACCAAGTATCATTTGCAATCGCGTAAGTTGCTCCAGAAATATCTGAATAAGTTGTACCATCAGTACTGTACTGCAACTTAAAATCTTTTGGCCCCGTACCACTTCCTCTTTGACTGAGGGCTAATTTAATATCCTTGTAACCAGCAGTTGAAAGTTTGATCTGCCAATAATCTCCTACAGTCCAAGTTTGTACAGTAGCTGCTTTTGTAGAACCATTCCCTGTACCTGCACTCCAGTCGGAGGCCGTATTTGAATGGTACCCAGTAAAAACTGAACCCAAAGGATTAGTACCCAAATTCGCAGCAGCAGGAGTTACTGTCGGCGCGCTGGAATTCGTTCCGGTGATTGTGGTATTTTCAAAATCCCATCCAGCAATCAAAATTGGCGCAACAGTAACAGTCACCGTAAACGCTTTGCTGAAAGCGGTATAATCTGCATTTCCGGGATGCGACGCGGTAATTGTGGCGGTACCCGCCGATCCAATGCTGAGCGTGCTTCCTGTAACATTGGCCACAGAAGACGTATCGCTTACATATGTTATCGGAAGCCCTGCACTTGTATTAAGAGGCAAAGTAATGTTAGCAGCTCCTACATTTGTATTTACATCAGGAAGTACTGCGGTCTGTGTTCCTTTTGCAATACTAAAATCGACCGTTGCTGGATTAGAAGCGCCTGCCGCATTGCTGGCAGTGACAGTCACACTAGAAGTTCCAGCAGCAGTGGGAGTTCCCGAAATTAAGCCCGTTGTTAAATTCAAATTTAATCCCAAAGGCAAAGTTCCCGAGGCAACAGCATACGATGCCGGATTTTGTGAAGCCACGATTTGGTACGTGTACGCCACTCCTACAGTTCCTGTTTGTGCAGCTGGTGTGGTAATTACAGGTTTCACCGGTATTGAAGTGACTGTACCGTTGAGCGCTACATTTACAGTTGTTGCATCAGTACTGCTTAAAGTAATATTTCCAGAATAAGTAGTAGGTGATAACCCTGCTTTCATTCTGGCATAAACGGTTGTTAAAGCTACGCTTCCGCCGGTTTGAGTAAAACTTAAATTATCTGCAAACCCTGACCCCGCTGTTTTTGAAATCTCAAAACCAGTAGGTGCCGCCGCGGTAATATCCCCCGTGAGGTTTGAGCCTGACAGTTCGAAAGACTTTTCAGGAGAGGGCCCGCTGTTTTCAACGTATGTAAAGCCGCTTAGGGTGTTAGGCGCGGCATTAATTGCGGGCCCAGTGGACGGTGTTTCGTATGTAATCGTTATACTTGCAATGTTCGTATTCCCACCTGCTTGCAGATAAAAATATTTGTAGTTGTCCGAAGCATTTAAATTCCAAATCAATGTACCAGTATTGGAGGTAAATGTCTGTGATGAAAGAGCAGTTCCACTGGTGGCACTGGTGATTACTGCATTTGATGATACACGTGGAGTCCATGCCCTTAAACTCCCTGTTCCCGGCATCTTGATTTCAATTTTAGTAATAGCACCTGGTATCGCTGTACTATTATATGGATGTGGTGTCTCAGCTCCTCCAATTTGGATGCTGGATGTGGTTGTTAAAAATAACCTTGAAGTACCTGTAATGGTTTCACCAGTAGAAGCTGTGGCCGTCCACGTAGAAGTTGTATAGTTCGTTCCTGATGGAAAATTACTTCGGGCAATAGTCAAAGTTCCCTGGCCCCACCCCCATACGGAGCAGAGCATCATGAAGAAGGCCACGATAGCCCTCATGTTAAAAAGTTGTTTTTTGTTCATAATTTATTTTTTTTCAGTAAATAGTAGTGTTCACAGCAGAACCAGAGGGTCTGCCGGATTGTAAAGTTGCGGTTAAATTCCGGTAATGCGGCAGCGCAAAAAGATGATATATGACAGGAATCCGGCATACAATTAATTAAACCAGTTCGCTTCGTGGTCTGCCGGTAATGAAGGTGAGGAAAAAATAGGTAAATTTCTTATCATACAAAAATGTTAGCGCCAAAAGTAGATAATCTTTGCGAGATACGCAAAAGGTTCAAGATTAAGTTATTGTAATGTAAATAAACACACCCATAAAGAAGGTGACACTATAGTGGCTGACGAACGAGAAGGCCCAAGTGTTTCTCAGCCACTCTCATCTAAGCAGAGAAATATCCCGTCCGAAAAAAAGGCTGGGAAGACCCGGGGGATGAGTCTCTTCCGAAAAACGGTTGTCATCCCGAGGAATCGAGGGATCTTTCTAAACTGAAACCATTCCGGTGAAGAGGTTGTTCACTCGGATTCGCTCCACTCTGAATGACAAGAGCTCCTTTTTTAATGACAATTAGTTTCCGAAAAACGGTTGTCATCCCGAGGAACCGAGGGATCTCGTGACTGCAAAGATTCTTCTGAACTACGTTCGTAATCTTCAGCGAAACCTACGTTTTCAATTCGACTATGCTTCGATGCATTCTGAAACAGAATGTTTGACGGAGTCAATGACAGCTCGCCATTTTGTAATAGCAGTTACTTTCCCAGGACACCATTGTCATCCCGACGTAAGGAGGGATTTCTTACCAAAAGATTGTCATCCCGAGGAATCGAGGGATCTCCTGACGGCAAGATTCTTCACTCCGCTAACGCTCCGTTCTGAATGACAAATTCTCCTTTTGTAATAGCAGTTACTTTCCCAGGACCCCATTGTCATCCCGACGTAAGGAGGGATCTCGTCAATAAAAAAAAATGACTTGGTAGAACAATGCCAGAACGCTATTCCGAAAAAACGGTTATCATCCCGAGGAAACAAGGAATCTTTCATACTCAAATACCATCCGACTCAAATACCCCGCGCTCATTACCGCTCCCCCGTCACCTTCAGAATTTCCTCATATTCAAAGCCGCGGCCCAACAGGTACTTTACCGTCTTCGATTTTTTCTGGTATTCTTTCACTCCTTTCTGCTGAGCGTAATAATGTTCATAAATTTTCACCATCGTCTTCTCATAATCAGCCTCATCAATTTCATCAAAACATTTGCGGATCAGCTTCTCTGAAATCCCTTTAAATTTAAGATGATTCATGATTTTGTTTTTCCCCCAGGATTTCATGTAGAACTTACCGCGGATATAGCTTCTGGTAAACCGTTCCTCATTAAGATAATTTTCCTTCATCAGGTACAGAAGAATCTCCTCTTTCGCTTCGGGAATCACCAGATAATCCCGCATCTTCTGCTCCACTTCCTGATGGCAGCGGTCCTGGTAAACGCAGTAGTTGACCAGTTTCTGTTTTATTTCGAGGAAAGTGTAGGACTTTTTCTGCTCCATGAATGAATATACCGGTTACTTTTAAAAGTTCTTGATATTTTAACTTTATAGTTCTTTTGCCTAATGCGAAAAATCAAGACCTGATCTTAAATAGTTTCTCTTACTTTTTGTCTTAACACAAAAAGTAACAAAAAAGTCAAGACTGGATCTTTTTGCTAAAAAATCGTAATTATTTCTAAGAAAATCCCCAAAACTCGGGCGGGCCGCAAGATTGCAGCGCTAATTAAGGCTTTTTGCCGCCACTCAAACAGCGGGGATTTTTATATTTGTTTATTGTAATCGAAATTCAGGAAATAATTACAATTTTTCTTAACGCAAAAATCTCCTAAGTCGGGTTTATTTTTAAATTTACAACTCTGTCTAATTCTGTGTGACCACTTTGTTAAAGTTCTAATGCGCCATCAGAATACTTTGACTAAGTTTTAAACAAAAAACCGAACATCCAGCATCCAGCACCCAACACCTCATCTATGAAAACCTTCTCCCGACCTTTATAGAAACTTTCACCTTACAGTTCAACAGCATCAATCACCATAACCATCATCCCGCATCCTGCATCCCTCACCCAGCCTTTAATACTGAAACAGCGGTCTTGAATCCATCAGCTCATTTACTTTTTTGCGTACACCGGAAATCACGGCTTCGTCTTTGAGGTTCGTCACCACATCATTGATCAGTCCGGCAATGGTTTCCATATCGTTTTCTTTGAGGCCTCTCGTCGTAATCGCAGCGGTGCCCAGACGGATGCCGGAAGTGGTAAAAGCGGATTTGTCGTCAAACGGAACCATATTTTTGTTGCAGGTAATATCGGCTTTTACGAGTGCTTTTTCGGTTTCTTTACCGTTAACGTTTTTGTTTCTGAGGTCGACCAGCATCAGGTGGTTATCGGTACCACCGCTTACGATATCGAAACCGTTGCTGATCATGGCTTTTGCCAAAGCCCTGGCGTTCGCCACCACCTGATGGGCGTAAGCGGTGAACCGGTCATCAATCGCTTCTGCGAAGGCAACGGCTTTTGCTCCGATGACATGCTCCAGCGGCCCGCCCTGGATTCCAGGGAATACCGCGCTGTCGAGAACAGCACTCATCAGTTTGGTTTCTCCTTTAGGGGTTTTGTGACCGTAGGTATTTTCAAAATCCTTACCCATCATGATCAGCCCGCCTCTTGGTCCTCTCAGGGTTTTATGCGTGGTGGTGGTAACCACATGGCAGTGCTCGAAAGGAGAACTCAGCAGTCCTTTTGCGATTAATCCTGCAGGATGCGCGATATCCGCCCAAAGGGTTGCTCCCACCTCATCCGCCACTTCACGGAACTTTTTAAAATCCAGATCTCTGGAATACGCGGAATATCCCGCGATCATCATTTTTGGTTTTACTTCCAGTGCTTTCTGACGCATGGCTTCATAATCAATCAGGCCGCTTTCCCGGTCCACTCCATAAAAATTGGCATTGTACTGGATTCCGGAAAAATTCACAAATGAACCGTGGGTCAGATGCCCTCCCATGGATAAATCAAGACCTAAAATTTTATCGCCCGGCTTTAAGACCGAAAGATAGATGGCAGCATTCGCCTGAGAACCTGAATGCGGCTGAACATTTGCATATTCAACGCCGAAAAGCTGTTTCGCTCTTTCAATGGCAAGGGTCTCCACTTCGTCCACCACTTCGCAGCCGCCGTAATATCTGCGTCCCGGATACCCTTCTGCATATTTATTGGTTAAAACACTTCCCATCGCTTTCATGACGTTGTCAGAAACGAAATTCTCGGAAGCAATCAGCTCGATTCCGTGGGTTTGTCTTTGTCTTTCCTGTTCTATGAGGTCAAAAATTGGATCCATATCTGTTGTATTATTGATAATAAATGAATGATTATTAAGAACCCAAATTTAAGGAAATTTTTCGGGGAAGAAAATTATGGTTTTGGAGGATGGGTTTGAGGTGATTGAGTGCTGGGTGATGGATGCTGGGTGATGGGTGATGGGAGCCGGAAGTTTAATACCCATTTTTTGCTTCGGCTATGCTCAGCATAAAAAAGGCAAAGGTATTTGCTTTTTTAACTGAAGGACGCTGTAACAGAGGAATAAAAAAATGACTTAGGAGATTTTTGCGTGAAGACAATCCGCTTCTAGCGGATCGCCGATTCCTTAGAACAATAAAAAAGATGAGGCAAATTGATATTTCTTCATGAACAAATCTTTGATTAAGCATGCATAAAAATCCCCACTGTTTGAGTGGCGGCAATACATTTTACTTAGCACCAAAATCTTCCGATCCGCCCGAGTTTTGGGGATTTTATTAGAAGAAATTTCAATTTTTAGCAAAAAGATCCAGGTCTTGATCTTTTGGTTCTTTTGCATCAAGGCAAAGAATTGATAATTAAACAATTACATATTTATTTCTAACCATTTAGTCCACTTTTTTGATCTTTTGAATACATTAAATAAATGAAGCTTTTGTGACTTTGTGGTTATAAGAACTCATTTTACCAAAACAATTTACCACGTCTTTTGCACTTCTGAAGTTGAGAAAATAAATACCCGTCCGGCACCGATCGGAATGTCGATCAAAAAAAAAATCCGGAAAAGAAAACTCTTCCGGATGGTTGTTAAAACTGTGATTTGATCTGTACTGAAAAATCTGAAGCTTTAATTTAATTCTTAATAACTTTCACACTCGTGCTTTCTTTATCAGAATTAATTTTGATCATATAAACTCCTTTTTCAAATGCACTGAGATCAATGGTTGAATTTTTAACCGCCTTGTCCAGATTAAAACTTTTAATCAGCTGTCCGGTGGCGGAGTACACCTGTGCGGTATTCAGTTTCGTTGCGGTGTTATTCTGGATGGTCAGCATTCCGGAGGTTGGGTTCGGGAATACCTGCACTCCGTTATTCATCCCTGCATGATCAACGGCAAGAATCGGAGTGGTACAGTTATACACATAAATCTCATCCAGATACCAGCCTTCAATACCGTTGCAGCCATCCGTTCCCATTTCAAACCTGAATTTAATATTCGATCCGGATACGACACCGATTTTTGATAAGTCGATGACGCTCTGTCCCCAGGATCCGCCGAGCGAACCGCCATCGGTTCCTGTAAATGCTGCCTGGCCTTTCAGAGGATTGTCGTTGCTGGCCGTTCCGTCCAAAGTGGAGTTGTACCCATTCTGAGTGAATGCGGTTTTCGGAATTAAGGTCCACGCACCGCCGTTAAGGCTGTACTTGATATTTCCGCCATCCCATTTGGCTTCGGTCGCTACATAATGATTGAATGCCATCTCGTAGATCCCGGCAGTAAAAGTTGGGAAAGTAATGAGCGGACTTTCTAAGCGTAAAATACCGTTCTGCATACTGGTGGTACAGTTTCCGTTGATGGGGTCTGCACCGAAAATGGCTTTCCCGGTTCTTCCTTTTGGCAGGTTGCTTTTAACCGTCCAGTTTCTGTTCTCCCAGGAGGCAGGGTTAGTCGGCACGTTGTTTATGGTCCAGCTTCCGGTTCCGTTTTCCCAGGTTTCAGTGAACAGCGCTCCTGTCGTTGCACTTGCGCAAAGGGCCGGAGTGGGTTTTAAAAGCGGAGTATAATTACACTGAACTGCCGGTGAAGACCTGAGCTGTACCGACAGAATTGCATTTTTAAGGTTCTGGAGATCTCCGGCAGCCCAGAACTGTCCGCTGAGGCCGGCAGGAACGGTGGTTGTTGACAGTCCCGGTAAATTAACGCCGATCAGATCGTTGGCTGAAGCTTCTAAAGCGTCTGCGAAAACAGCAAAATCACTGGTGGGAGTCAGATAGTTCTTCTGAGCCCTCCACCACAGATGCGCTGCCTTTACAAAGCCGACACCTGTAATGGTATAGCCGTTAAAGGTTCCGCCGTCTACCAGCAAAGCATAGAGGTGATTCGTCACCCCGGAATTGGTATGCACACCGCCCGAATCTGCAGTGCCGCAATAATAATACGTTGCGTCCAAGACTTTGTCCGGATTGCTGTTACAGCGCGGATTCCACATGTCGCGGATGGGAGCTCCGAAAGCGGTGGCCTTCTCACCCATTTTCCATCTCTGACTGCCCGAACATGCGGTAGTAGTCCTTACAGAAACCACTTCGCTCTCATCCATATAATTATTAAAAAGATCAATGGTTTCTCCCCATACATCGGAATAGGATTCATTTAAGGCACCCGCCTGATACTGATAGATCAGCCCGCTGGTATATTCGGTATAAGCATGCCCCCATTCGTGTGCTACCACATCATCAGCAGCGGTACCGGTACAGTAGTTGGCAGTGGTCCCATTCCAGTTGGCGTTCGGGCAGTTGATACTCGGGTTGTTATTGATGGTCACCATCGATGCATCTGCGCTGTTGTAGGAAACATAATTAAATGCATTCTTGAAGAAATTATAGACGTGCTCAGCGGTGACGATTTCACTTTGCTGCCACTGGTCCAGTGCTCCGGGAAAAGCATCGCCTTCTTTCCATTTTAAGCTGGAAGCGTTGGTATTCACTTCATACAGTTTCCGGTCGATAGGATGAATGCCGGTAAACTGCTCTACCAGTTCCCCGGTATGGGCGTCAATAAACAGAAATTCCCGCACATCGTTTTTGTTGGTTACTTCCACTTCATATGCCAGATATGGAATCACCTGTCCGCCCTGTACCAGATTTTTCGGGAAAATCAAAAGATTGTTCTTGCCGATCTGTAATGGGCTTCCCGAGCGGTTAAGGTTCTGCTGTTCCACTAAATTTTTAGCGGCGGCTTCTGCTTCAGAGGAAGAAATGGAAGCTTTGGTATTTACTTTAATATCAGAAACGGTATTTCCGTTCAGCGAAGCCAGCTGGCCTTTCGCATTAAAATGGAATTTAAGCAGACCGTCATAAACGGGCAAGCCTTCAAAAGTCTGGCGGTAAATGACATTTTTCAGTCCGTAATTGTCAGTGCTTTCTTCCGCAAAGACCATGTCTTTTGCGGACTTCAGATTGAAAACACTGATATTGGCCGTCAGAAACTCCTGTACCTTTGATCTGGCATCTCCTGCTTTCAGTTCCAGGCCTTCTGCGTTGGCGAATCTTATAAAGTTCGGGTTAGCAGTGCTTTTGCTGATACTCACCACGGCACCGCCCTGCTGTTTCAGCTTTGTCATTTCCTTAGAGTCCTGCGCAAAACCACAGACATAAGACAAAGCTAAAACGAAAAATAGTGTTCTTTTCATAAAATATAATGATTTTTAGCAAATATAATGCATTGTAGGAAAACTGAAACATTTAATTTAAAAAAATCATAGAAACATTGGTTTTATGATAAATTTATACACCTATTGATACAGAAAACACATCTGCCAAAGACTCAGCAGATAATCTCCTGAGTATTGAATTCACTGAAAAGAATTCTCTATTTTTGCATCTTCTATACAGTTTCCAAAATGAAAATAGGCGATAAAGTTTCTGCCATCGATGATGATTTAAAAGGCGTGATCACTTCTGTGAAAGGCGACACGGTCGTGCTTAAAGACGAACACGGCTTTACGCACCAGTTCATCAAAAGTCAGGTGGTACTTCAGAATCCGGATATTTATGAGGAAGTCAGCACCGTTCAGAAACCTGAAATTTTAAAGCCTGTGTCTAAAAAACACAATAGGAAACATTTGGTGCTGGATTTACATTTTGAGCATCTGGTGAAAAACCCGTCGGAGTATGATGCTTTTGAAAGGATTTTTATTCAGAAAGAGAAATTGATGGATACCCTCAGTTTCTGCCGCAAAAACAATCTCAAAAAACTGGAGATCATCCATGGAATCGGCGACGGCGTCTTACAGAAAATGGTGTACGACTACCTGAACGGCCAGACAAATATTGAGTTTGAAGACCATGATTTTTTCTATCATCAGAGGGGAAGCGTGATGGTTACTTTTCGGTGACCCTAAAAACGCGCTAGGAAAAAATCTGTATAATCTGTGGAAACCTTCCATCTTTCAGCTTCCAGAAAATATAAGCACTACTGACAATCTTATTTTTAACCAGATGGAAGCTGGAAGTTTGAAGCTGGAAGTTTGTACAGATTTTCCCGGAAGCTATTTCTTGCAGTCCACCTCAACCACAGAGTGCACAGAGTTTTCACGGAGCGCGCGGAGATTTTATGAACTGTCAACGCAGCTTCCTTTTTTATTCTTGTGAATACCTTAAAAAGGCTTTTGTCACTTTAACGGTAAAAACCATTAACAGCAGTTGTCTCTCAGTCTTAATCTTCAGCCTTACTTTGCAGTCCACCTTAACCACAGAGTGCACAGAGGTTTTCACGGAGCGCACGGAGATTATATGAGATGTCATAACGCTCCCTCCTTTATGGTCTTTTTGAGTAGATAAAAAACAAAGAGCTTTTGTGACTTTGTGGTTGGAATACCATTAACAGCAATTATCCTCTCAGTCTTAATCTTCAGCCTTATCCTTAATCTCAACCTTATCCTCAGCCTCCACATCATTGGCCTTAAAGAAAGAGAAGCTTACGTTTCCGTATTTTCTGGTATCCAGAAGATTGGGATGCTGCAGTTTGGTTCTGCTCTGATGTTCGAGGATGAAAATGCCGTTGTCTTTTAAAAATCTGTTATTTAAAACCAGGGAAATCAGTTCACCGTATTTTTTTTCGTCCGTTTCAAACGGCGGATCAGCGACCACCATTTCGTAGGTTTTGCGGTTTCTGTTTTTCTTCAGGTATTCAAAAACATCGGCGCGCTGCACGTTGACCTGAAGGCTCATGTCGAGTTCGGAAGCGGTAGTATTGATAAATGCTGAATGTTTCGGATTCATTTCCACGGAGGTTACATCATTGCATCCCCGTGAGGCGAACTCCAAAGAAATAGATCCGATGCCCGCAAACAGATCGAGTACGGAACTTGCGCCCATGTCGAAGCTGAAACGGCTTTCTATAATGCTGAAAAGGGCTTCTTTCGCAAAATCAGTGGTGGGTCTTACATCAAAATTTTTCGGGGCAGAAATTCTTTTGGATTTCCATCTTCCGGAGATGATTCTATACATAGTTGCTGGGTGCTGGGTGTTAAGTGTTGGATGTTAGGTGTTGGATGCTGGATGTTGTCGGATGTTTTAAAGGAGTTTGTTTCTGAAAGCGATAATATGATTCATTAACCGGTAAGATTCAGCGTACAACTGGTCAAAGATTTCCTGATTGATATAACTTCGGTATTTTGCCTTGTAGAGGCAGGTTACAATTTCTGAAATGGAGCGGATGGAATAGCCTAAAAATTTTCTGAATTCCGGATTGCTCTGAAGGACACTGCCTTCAGAAATATTTAAAGCGACAGAATCCACTGCCCTTCGGATTTGAGAGGTCAGGTTAAATCTTTCCTCAATGGGAAACGCTTTTGACATATTAAAAATTTCTTCTCCAAAAGTCATTGAGTCCTGCCAGATAATCAGTTTTTCAAATTTAAAGCTCATGGTGATAGTTGTTTGTGTTGAGTGCCGGGTGTCTGATGCTGGGTATTTGGTGTTAGATACAGTTTTTTAAAATCAGTTTTGTTTCAGAAGAAAAGCGGGCTTTTCATACGGTTGCATCCTCTGACATCCAGCATCCTACATCCCTCATCCCAACATTACAAAGTTTTTCTTCGGAATATTATCGTAAACAATTTTTAAATGCTTCACAAATTTCTTCAGCTCTGAGATGAAAGTTTCATTTTCAGTGGTTTCTCCGTAGACTAAAAAGTGGGTTTCATTAATTCCGAAACCGATCTTGCTTAAAGTGAACATGATGAAATAAAGAAAATCAACCTCCGAATTCACATCCAGATTGTTATATAGGACGACTTTCTTTTGGTCCAGCGCAAAAAACTCGCACTGATGATGGTACAGATTGATGTGGATTTCCTTCTGGTTTTTCGCAGTGATGGCGTTGAGAAATTTTTCGCCGGAGAAATTAAAATTCGTGGGAAGCTTTACATTTTTGATCTGCTGATAATCGGTTTTTGGGAAAGTATAATAAAACTGAACCCCAAATTTTTTGTTCACCGAAAGCATCAGTTCTTCGTTTTTCTCATCCACAGGCGCGTTAAAAGCAATCAGGTCATACCCCAAACTGTGTTCTGAAAACCCTTCAGGCATCAGGGTAAAGTGATTTAATGCAGAAATAACTGCAATCTCTCTAAATTTTTTCTCCGCCAGGATCTCACCGAGTTTTTCGGAAATAAACTGTTCAGAACTTTCTTCACTGACAAAAAAAGCCTGTTCCTCCAAAACGTTTTTGTTTTTGGAAATCTGGTACTGTAAACCATCTTTTGTAAAAAGAAGAGAAAGCTTGTGCATAATTTTTTATCGTGAGCAAATTTAATAAAAAAAACAGGAGTCCGTTTCGGTATTGGAAAATAATGATGAACCGTATGATTCAGATCATCAGTTCAAGCCATAAAAATACTTACTTTTACTTAAAATTATTCAAAATGAAAAACGCGGTATTGATATTCTTCCTTTTTATTGGGATCAGCATGTTTTCTCAGTCCACGCAGAAAGTTCAGGTTGTGGAAGCCTCCTGCGGACAGTGTCAGTTTAAAATGAAAGGAAAAAAGGGCTGTGATTTGGCAGTAAGGATCAATGGGAAATCTTATTTTGTCGAAGGGACAAAAATTGATGATCACGGCGACGCCCACTCGAAGGAAGGGTTTTGCAATGCCGTCAGAAAAGCCGAAGTGACCGGAGAAATAAAAGGAGACCGATTCGTTGCGACTTCATTTAAACTGCTGCCGGAGGAAAAACAAGGTGACCGGAAATAATTGCAGGATGTTGGGTGATGGATGTTTGACGCTCCTTGTTTTTGCCTACTCAAAAAAAACATAAAGGAAACCGCGTTGACATCTCATAAAATCTCCGTGTGCTCCGTGAAAACCTCTGTGCACTCTGTGGTTAAGGTGGACTGCAAGAAACAGCTTCCGGAAAACCTGCATCAACTCCCGGCTTCCAGCCCGCCCTAAAGCACTTTCAGTTCGAGATCAATGGTTTTTCCGAAGAACTTCTTGGAAATCTTTTCGAAGTTTTTCGTTAAATCTGAAAGGTAAAACCGGTACTGAGGTTTTGGATTTTTCTCATTCAGCAGATGATGCTTTTCCAGAATGATTTTCAGCTGGTTGGCCACAATATTCGGTGAATCGATCACGCGGACGCGGTTGCCGTAATACTGCTTGATCTCATCGATGAGCAAAGGATAATGGGTACAGCCTAAAATCAGGGTTTCAATATTCTTCAGTTTGCTGTTGCTCAGATAATTGTAAATAATGGAATGGGTAATCGGATGGTTTTTGAAACCTTCTTCAATGGCAGGAACCAAAAGCGGCGTTGCCAGTTCATCCACTTTGATAAATTTATTGTGTTTGCGGATTGATTTTTTGTACAGTCCGGAATTGACCGTTGCTTTTGTGGCAATCACCCCTACATTCGTGTGAATTTCGTAAGACACTTTTTCCGCCACCGGATTGATCACGTCGATCACCGGAACTTTTTCCGCCACCAGATCCAACACTTCTTTCAGCGCATTTGCCGTAGCCGAATTACAGGCAATCACGATCGCCTTACAGTTTTTTTCCAGCAGAAAACTGGTGATTTTTGTGGAATATCCCACAATGGCCTCCCTGGATTTTTCACCGTAAGGAAGATGTTTGGTATCACCGAAATAAATAAGGTCTTCGTTGGGAAGCAACCTTTTGATTTCCTTGGCCACTGTTAAACCTCCAACTCCCGAATCGAAAATCCCGATCGGCTGATTGGCGGAGAGATGGCTGAAATCCTGCTTTTTCTTTTTCAAGGGGAAAAATTTTTACAAAAATAAGGTTTTTGAATGAATCCTGAATACGGTCTCAGGAGAGTTTAACTGAGGTTCTGCTGAGAAAAACCGTTTACTTTTCTACATTTCAGAACTTTCCGCGGAATCGTAAAATTTCGGCATCTGCCAGTGGTATTTTACGGCCAGAGTCCGGATGGCTACGATCAGAAGAATGGTGGAAATCTGAACCAGCGTATAGGACAGCCTGCTGTAATTGATCAGCAGAAGAAAAACGCTTCCTCCCACAATACAGGCCGTCGCATAAATCTCTGTGCGGAAAATCAGCGGAATTCTGTTCAGTAAAATATCGCGGATAATCCCTCCGAAACAGCCGGTTATGGTTCCCAAAGTCAGACAGATTAAAGGATGCAGGTCCGCGCTGAGCCCCTTCTGAACACCCACAATGGTGAAAAGTCCCAGTCCGAAACTGTCGAAAATAAAAAGAGTAACCTTGAATTTTTTTTCTACGGATTTAAAAACCATAGAAACGATACAGGTGATAAAAATAACAGAGCACATCACCAAATCGCGCATCCAGAAAACCGGAACATCAAGAAGCACATCCCTTACGGTTCCGCCGCCTACCGAGGTGATGAAAGCAATGATTAAAACCCCGAAAGGATCCAGGCGTTTCTGCATCGCCGCGAAACTTCCCGACATCGCAAAAGCAACTGTACCAAGCAGTTCTATAAGCAGATTTAAATTTTCGTGAACCATATTGATCAATCAGTAATGAGTAATGAGTAATAAGTAATTAAATTATTTTGGACTTCGCTCAGAAAGTTTCTTTTTGTAACTGGTCATTACTTTTACAATTTCTTCACATTCTTTCTTTAAATGTTCAAGCTGATCTCCACTGAGGTAATTCAGTTCTTCGATAAGTTCTAACCAAAACTGCGTTTCATCTGCCTCTTCTACAACAATACACAATTTAGAGAATTTTTCATTTTGAGATCTTGCTCTTCCCATTTCTCTGTAATTTGCAGCAACAGAAGTTGATGACCGGTAAACCTGTTTTCTTATCACTGACAAATCATCGGAATAAGGCAAAACGGAAAGACTTTTTATCATTGAAATACAAAGCTTTTTTGTTCTTTCCCTAAAAATTTGGTTATAATCAGATTCCATAAAAAAAATATTACAGGTTACTCATTCATATTGCTCATTACTTATTGCTCATTACTTATTGCTCATTACTTATTACTTACCCTTACGGTATCCGGAACCAGCAGTTCATAATCGCCGCCGAAAGTGATAATTTCCCTTACAATACTGCTGCTGATGAATGATTTTCCCGCAGAAGTCAGAAGAAAGATCGTTTCAATCTGATTGCCCTGAGTCAGTTCGCGGTTGGTTTGGGCGATTGCTTTTTCAAACTCAAAATCTGCAGGATTTCTCAGGCCGCGCAGAATAAAATTCACGTTTTTGCTGTGGCAGTAATCAATCGTTAATCCTTCAAAATGATCCACCTCCACATTCGGGAATTTTTCAAAAGTTTTTTTAATGAATTCTACCCGCTCTTCCAGCGAAAACATATATTTTTTCTGTGAATTCTGCCCGATTGCGATAATAATTTTATCAAAAAGCGGCGCAGCTCTTTCCACAATATCGTAATGGCCAAGGGTGATCGGATCAAAGGATCCAGGAAATACAGCGACTCTCATAGTTTAGTTTTTGTTCTTGCAGTCAGCGGTTTGCTTTCTGTGTATTATCTTTTTATTTTGTGACCTTCCGCTTTTCATGTTGTAGAAAGTATTATTCAACAAAAGCAGGCATTTGCACATTTACTTCTTCAGCGCCTTTTCCACCTCATTTCCGCATAAATCCTTAATGGAAATCCCGTAGATTTTAGCCTGTTGCGGCAGGATGGAAGCCGGTGAAAAGCCCGGATTTGTATTCATTTCGAGCATATAAGGAATACCGTTCATGATGATAAACTCACTTCTGGAAAAGCCGCTCATTCCTAAAGAGTCATAGGCTTTTTTAGCAATCTCTTCCACCTTTTTGCGGGTTTCGTCATCAATTCTTGCAGGCGTTATTTCTTCAGAAGCGCCTTCATATTTGGCTTCGTAATCGAAAAACTCTTTGAAAGGAACAATTTCGGTAATCCCCAAAACGATGGTTTCCCCGTTAAAATCCACTACTCCCACGGAAACCTCCATCCCGTCGAGAAAGCTTTCGATTAAAATCTCATCATCTTCAGCAAATGCAAAATCCACCGCCTTCAGAAAATCTGCTTTTTCCTTCACTTTGCTGATCCCCAATGAGGACCCGCTCTGATTAGGTTTCACAAACAAGGGCAGTCCCAAATCTTCAATAATATCATCTTCATTAAAGGAATCTCCTTTTCTCAGATAAACGCTTTTTGCGGAAGGAATTCCGTATTTTGAAAGTACGGCAAGGGTATCTTTTTTATTGAACGTTAAAGCACTCTGATAAAAACCGCAGCCGGTATATTTTTGCCCGATGGTATCCCAGTAGGCCTGAAGTTCTCCGTTCTCACCCGGTTTCCCGTGGATGATATTGAAACAGACATCAAACTTCACATCAAAACCGCTGTCAAGATTGACGGAAAAATCCGCTTTGTTGATGGGGAGATTCTGCGATCTGTCATCTACAAAATACCATTCATCTTTCAGAATAACGACCTGGTAAACATTGTATAAATCGCGGTCAAGAGAATCGTAAATCAGCTGGCCGCTTTTGAGAGAAACCCTATATTCGTCGGAATAACCGCCCATTACTACGGCTACATTTTTCTTGTTCATACGTTTTAATCTAATCAAGCAAATTTAAACAAAATGTTTAAAATTCAGGTTGAAGCCGGCTAATATTATCCGTTGCGGTAAAAAATAATTTTAAAGATAAATATCATGCAGATTTATCGAAAAATGGAAGTCAGTCTGTTTATTTTCCTGTTAAAAATATGTATTTTTGCAGGCTATGAAAAGATGGTATCTCTACCCTTTTTCTCTGGGTTATCACTTGGTTACCGCGATCCGGAACTTAATGTATGACTGGGGAATTTCTAAATCGACTAAACTAAAAACTCCGATGATCAACGTCGGAAACCTTTCTGTGGGCGGCAGCGGGAAATCCCCGATGGTGATGTATCTGGCAGAACTTTTATCGAAACATTACAGAACCGGCGTCCTTTCCAGAGGGTATGGAAGACTCACCAAAGGCTACGGCATCACGAATTACGACAGCAACTATAAAACCGTGGGCGATGAAGCGATGCAGCTCTTCGAAAGGTTTAAAAACCGTTTTGTAATTGGGGTATCGGAAGAAAGAGTTCCGGGCGCAAAAAAGATGATCGGCGATATGGATCTGGATGTTCTGGTGTTGGATGATGCTTATCAGCACCGGGCGATAAAGCCGGGCTTCAACATCCTGATGACCGATTACAATGATCCTTACTTTAAAGATTTTCTGCTTCCTGCAGGCGATTTGCGCGAAAGCAGAAGCGGCGCCAGAAGATCGCAGATCATCATGGTATCTAAATGTCCCGATGATATCACCGAGGAAAAGAAACAGTATTATATCTCGAGAATTAAACCGCAGCATAACCAAAAAGTATTTTTTTCCTGGATTGGTTATGACGAAAATATCTACAGCAAAGACAAATTTCTCCCGGATAACAATTTAAGTTATTATGATATTTTACTGATTACCGGAATTGCAAACCCGAAACCTTTAATCAGTCATTTAGCCAAATTTTCACAGCGGGTAAAACATCTTAAATTTAAAGACCATCATAATTTCAGCGAACAGGACATCAAAGATATTGTAGCCGAATACAAAAAACTGGGCGAGTACAAGCTGATCCTCACTACAGAAAAAGATTATGTGAGACTGAAAACCTTTGATTACCTCAGAGATCTGGTCTACTACTGGCCTATTAATGTGAACATTGAGAATAAGGAAGAATTTAACCAAATCATATTGGATTATGTTAGAAAAAATTAAAGAAACCGCAGCCTTCATTAAAAACATCATTCAGGACACCCCTGATTTTGCGATTGTTTTAGGCTCGGGCCTCGGGAAACTGAAAGATGAAGTACAGGCCATCCATACCCTGGATTTTACTGAAATTCCTAATTTTCCTCAAACCACCGTTGTAGGACATGGCGGAAAACTCATCTACGGAATACTGGAAGGCAAAAAAGTGCTCATGATGAGCGGAAGATTTCATTATTATGAAGGCCATGATATCCAGACTGTGGTTTTTCCGTTCAGGGTTTTCCATCTTTTGGGAATTAAAAATCTGATTGTATCCAATGCTTCGGGAGGCGTAAACCCCAACTTCAAAGTGGCTGATATCATGCTGATCAACGACCATATCAACATGATGCCTGAACATCCTTTACGCGGAAAGAATCTGGATGAACTGGGACCAAGATTCGTCGACATGAGTGAGCCTTATAACAAAAAAATGTTGCAGGTTGCCACGTCAGTAGCAAAAGATTTAAACATCAGAATCCACGAGGGATGCTATGTTGCCCTGCAGGGACCTACTTTTGAAACCCCGGCAGAATATGGAATGATCAAAGCGATTGGCGGTGACGCAGTGGGCATGAGCACCGTTCCTGAAGTGATCGTAGCCAAACATCAGGGAATGGACTGTTTCGGAATCTCCATTATTACCGATGTCGGCGGACCCGACATTGCATTTACCGTTTCCCACGAAGAAGTTTTACAGGCTGCTGATAAAGCAATGCCGAATGTCATTAAAATTGTGAAAGGACTGGTGAAGAATTACAACGCTTAAATCTTTTTATTTTAAAAAAAAACGCATCTTTCGGGATGCGTTTTTTTATACCGATCCGTTAAAAGAACAAAATTTTTGCGGCTTTACGGTAAAAAATTTTAACCCGTCTTATTTCACCTTCACGTAGATGTGACGAATATTATTAACACCGGTTACGCGTTCATCGATTTCAATTTTGCCGATGCTTTTAATTAAAGGCAGAAGTTTTGAAAAACCGAAATTTCGGGGATCAAAATCCGGTTTCTTTTTAATGATAAAACTGCCGAGATTCCCAAGGAAAGTCCACCCGTCTTCATCGCCCAAATCATTGATGCTTTGGGTGATAAGTTTAATCGTGCGTCCGTCCACTTTACTGATGGGTTCTGCTTTGTGTTTCTTTTTAACGGGCTTTTTCGTTAAAGTATTTTCCGGCTCTTCAGTATTTTCGGCTTCTTCAGTGGTGTTGAGAATTTCCAGATAAATAAATTTATCACAGGCAGAAATAAAAGGTTTCGGGGTTTTCTTTTCACCAAATCCAATCACCTTCATGCCTGCTTCCCGAAGTCTTGTAGCCAGCCTTGTAAAATCGCTGTCGCTGGAAACGATGCAGAACCCGTTCACTTTTTCGGAATACAAGATATCCATCGCATCAATGATTAAGGCGCTGTCGCTGGAGTTTTTTCCTGTGGTATAACTGTATTGCTGAATGGGCGTGATGGCGTTTTCAAGCAAAACATTTTTCCAGCCTGAAGCATTGGGTTTGGTCCAGTCTGCATAAATCCTTTTGATGGTGGGAGTTCCGTTTCTGGAAATTTCCTCGAGCATTTCTTTTACGTTTTTATAGGGAACATTGTCCGCATCAATCAAGACTGCTAATTTATCGTCTGCCATATTTGTTTAAAAAATTATTCTTAAGTAAAGTCAAATTTACAGCAATTATTTTTAGAAAAAGTGGAAAATCAGGGAGACAGAAATCGTTTGGGCTTTTAAAACGTAAATTCTATTTCAAAATTTTTAATAAAAATATACTGATCTGGTGGAACCGCTTTCTCTGAAGGAGGCCTATCTGGAGATGACCGAAAAAACGCAGAAGAAACCCGTCGGCGGATCACCGAAGCAACCGGACTCCCTCTTCTGACGTTCCTTTCAGGTGCGGGTGCCGACAAGGTGATGCCGAACGTAGTTAAATTTGTGAAAGGTCTGATAAGAGAATACGTCGCGTGAACATTAATTGATAAAACAATAAAAAAACCGTTTTGAAGAGGATTCAAAACGGTTTTTGTTTAGACATTGTTATCAGTTTTTAATAAGTTTTTCCTGAGTTTTGGTGCCGTCTTTACTTTCTGTCTCAATGTAGTAAACACCGGCTTTCAAACGGGTTAAATCAATAGCATCATTTTTAAGCTCCGGAGTCTTCATTAATCGTCCGGTACTGTCGAAAATACTGAGGTTTTTAATTTTTCCTGAATTTTTAAAATAAACCATTCCGGTGGAAGGATTCGGGTAGAACTGAATCCTGCCTGCAAGGTTTTCTTCGCCTGTAGCAAGGGCAGCGGTCATGTTAAGGGTAGCATACCCTCTGTTCCCTGCACCGTGATAAGAAAGGGTAAGCGTGTTATCTCCTTTCGCGTAAAAGATGTCCAGCGGACCGGCTGTATTGGGAATCGGTGTATCTTCAGCACCTCCGTTAAGGCTTCTTGTAGCCACTACCGTTCTGGTCCCCGCCGCAACAACATTAGAGGTCACGGTCCAGTCCTGGCTTGCATCAGCCGACGGCGTTACTCCAACTCCGTTAAAGGTATAATCTCTGCTGGCCGAAGAATTATAAATAAATCCGTCAGCTCCGTCAGCCATCCCTAAATCTCCGCCGCCAATTCCCATAAAAGAATTGCTGGGTCCGGTAAGCGTAAGGGTAACTGTTGTGGGATTAGTGTCCATCTTCACCGTCATGCCGGTTGCTCCTAAACTCACCGTTCCTGAAGTGAACTGGCCCGAAATGAAAATGCCGGTAAAGACACTTCCTAAAATAAATAATAGTTTTCTTTTCATGTTAGTCGCTTTTAAAAAGGTTAATAATATTTTGCTTTTTGGTTTGTATTGCATATTCAAAAGGGGTAATTCCCGTCTGGTCTGCCAGGTCTTTTTTCGCCCGGTTGTTCAGCAGGATCTTTACAAGTTCTTCATTACCTGTCTTAACAGCCCATATCAGCGGGGTGGTACCGGAGGAATCCGCAATGTTGGGATCGGCATTTTTCCGGAGCAGATGCTCTACAAGCCCTTTATGATAGCGGATGCAGAGTCCGGCCAAGGCCGTTCCTTCAGGGCTTTTGTAATTAAGGTCTTTCACCTTTTCGATCAGGAAATCAGCAACCTCTGTATTTCCGCGGTAACAGGCCAGTATCAGCGGGGAAAACCCCATAGGACTGACTGAATTGATCACTTCAGGATTTTTCAACATAAGCTGCTGCATCTCAGCCACCGTTCCGGATCTCGCAATGTCAAAAACATCTTTTTCCTGGGCTTTCAGAACGAAAAAACCGGTCATTAAAATCAGTATAAGAAATTTCGTTTTCATTATTTATGCAATTCAAAATAATAATCTATATTAACATTTTCCGCAATTTTTTTCATCACCATTTTCGGTACAGTCACCTTATAATCTGCGGGCTTCGCAACAAATTTCCCGGAGATATAAATTTTACCGTCCTTGGTATAGATCTGAGCAGCAGAGTTCACCGGATTATTCACTCCATGAAAATTCAGGGTACCGGACACGGTATAAGCTGTTGGAGTTGAGGACAGATTTTCTTTTTTGAAATCTGCTATTTTTCCGGTGAATGTAGTCTTGGGATATTTCGATGTTTCCGCATAGTTTTCATTGAAATGCTCTTCCATTAGCGCGTTTTTAAATTTGAAATTTTTGGTCATCGCGACAGATGCAAAATCTCCGCTGTCTGCGTTCAAAACTGCAGCTGCATTGGAATGTGTGGCATCGATATCCTCGAAGAGCGGTACGTTGGCTTCAAAGTGAACCGTCCCGGTTTTGGTCGAGTATTTCTGTGAAAACGTAAGATTTCCTAAAAACAGAACCATGGTGATAATATATACTCTTTTCATTTTATTATGTATTAAGTTATTGCTGCAAACCGTCAGTTTTCCATTTCTTTAAAATATCGATGTCGCCCTGAGACAGATTTCCGCCCTGAGGCATTTTCTGGGGATCTCCGGAAGGTCTCTGTACACGGTCCAGGATTTTGTCGATGGCATTTTTCACCAGTGTATAGTCGGTTAAAGGAAAAAATGAGGAGGCTCCGCCGGCCGAATGGCAAACGGTGCAGTTCCTGTCAATAATTGGCTTTACGTCCTGAGTGAACTTCACAGTTTCAGGAATTATCACTTGCCCTGTGATGTCTTCATAAGTACGGGTATCACAGCCCATCAGTGATAAACCTGAAATTAAAATACCTATTTTGATCGTTGTCTTCATATTTGATAATTTTAAAAGACTCTGTACAGGTTAAATCCGAAAAAGAAATGCCCTTTCGCCCAGTCTCCCGTGGCATTGGTGAGATAGCCCGTTTCAGTATTCGGCTGCGAATTGGTGAAAACGAGCTGAAAAATATGTCCGCCGGTGTCAATATCCATACCCACAGAAAGCGGATTTTTATAATAATTGTGATCTTCAAAATTCAGAAAATATTCTGCATTCAGCGAAACCCGTTTCGATATTTTATACCTTCCGCCAATACCGGCTGAGAAAAGATTTTTATCCTCAATGGCGGGCTCAATTAAATTTTTATGCACAAAACTGGGGGTCAGCTGCAGACTGAACTCATCAGAGAATCTCCGCGAAATAAGGATCTGCGAGAGATAGGCAAGTCGGTCTCCAAATCTCAGATTGGGATAACTGTCTTTATCTAAGGCTGAATTGATATCCACCACATGGTAACCCACAATATCAAAAGGAGAATTCCCCAATTGCTTTAAAAGCCGGTATTTTGCTCCAAATTCATAGGTTTTTTGGTAGGTATGTCTGGAAGCATTTAATGAAATTCCGTCTGTCAGTCCATACACCACTCCTAGTTTTGTAGTCGCATGATCCAGTCCGAAAAAACTTTTGAATCCGTCACTCACGTCCCCGAAACGGTGCGAAATATCAACATACAGTTCCTTTTTAGCGGGCATTTTTGTCGACTGACCGGTGACGATCTGAAGCGCTTTGAAACTGGGCTGGTAAATTTCAGAGGATTGTGCTGTATCGATTTCTTTCAGCAGATCTTCCTGTGACCATCCATAAAAACCAATAAAAAAGAAGAGAAAAACAGTAATTTTTGTAATCATATACGGTCTTTTTTAAGAACTGAAATTTGCTTTACCTTAACTAATAATCAACGGATTACAAGATAAACAATAGAATGAAAAACAAATGTAAGTTTTAAAAAAAACAAAAAAAGTGACTAAAGTCACAACGGAACCATCACTTCAATCCCGAGGCTGTTTTGGCGGATATTTCCGTCGTGTTCGAACTTTTTCAGGATTCTGCTTACGACTTCTCTTGCCGTGCCGAGGCTGTTCGCAATATCTTTGTGAGAAACCTTTACAGGGTTTTTTCCTGTAATTTCCACCTTTTGGTGCAGATAATCCATCACGCGTCTGTCGAGCCTGTGAAAAACCACTTTGTTCAGCATATCGATCATTTCTGCGAACCGCAGGTCGTACTCATTATAAAAAAAACGGTTGAGCGCAGGATACAGGTTCATCCACCGCAAAACCTTATGGACGGGAATAAGCAGCACCTCTGTAGGATCTTCCGTAACGGCAGAAACCCTGCTGATACCGTCTTTAAAAGCTGCAGAAAACGTCATGATGCAGCTTTGTTTCGGCCTTACGAAATAATACACCAGTTCGCGGTCCTCATTCATGGCAAACACCTTTACGAGACCTGTTAATACAATGGGAATAAATTTGATATTCTGGCCCTCGTACATCAGTTCTGTTTTCGCTTCAAACTGCTGGATGGTGCAGCATTCTTTGAATTCCTTTAAAAAATCGGTACCAAGAAAACGGAATTGCTCTTCAATATATTCGTAACTGCACATGATCTTTTTTTTATAAAATTATAGATTTAAAGCATATGATTTTAACTTTCTCTAATTGTTTTGACAAAATATTTTTGGAAAGCTATTAAAAATCACAGACTTAAGGAAATAAAAGGGGATCTTAACCCTGAGAGAACTTAAATATTCCAATCTGTATTTTTCAAAGTTAGTGCTCGTATTTTTCAAAGTTAAGTATCGTATTTTTCAAAGTTAGTGATCGTATTTTTCAAAATTAAACTATATTTGCAATAGTAAACGACTAATAATGACCGTCAAGAGAACCATCAAAAAGGAAATAGAGTTTCTTTGCAAAAAATATCCGGTGATTGCTGTTACGGGTCCCCGACAATCTGGAAAAACAACTTTCTTGAGAGAAGAATTTCCAGATTATACTTACGTGAATTTAGAGAATCCTGACCTGAGAGATTTCGCAGAAAATGACACCAAAACTTTTTTGGAACAGTATAGTAAATTTGTAATTTTGGATGAGATTCAGCGCGTTCCTTCCCTTTTTTCTTATATCCAGGCAAAAGTGGATGAAGATAAAATCATGGGTCAATATATTCTTTCAGGCTCCCAAAATTTTCATTTAATGCAAAACATTACTCAGAGTTTAGCAGGAAGAGTTGCGCTTTTCAAGCTTTTCCCTTTCGATTTCTCTGAAATGAAATCTGCAGATCTACTGGCTGATGATTATGCCGTCAATTTACAGCGTGGCTTCTATCCCGCAATTTATGACAGGAACATTGAACCCAAAACCTTTTATTCCAATTACATACAAACCTACATAGAAAGAGATCTGTCAGAAATTATCAATATTAAAGATCTGAAAACCTTCAGAAATTTTGTTTTTCTCTGTGCATCTCGGGCGGGCCAATTGCTCAATATGAACGCCATCGCTAATGAATGTGGCATATCTCAACCTACAGCAAAATCGTGGATATCAGTACTGGAAACAAGCTATATTGTATTTTTGCTGCAACCCTTTCATACCAATTATAATAAGAGGGTCACCAAATCCCCGAAATTGTATTTTTATGATACCGGACTTCTGAGCTTTTTAATGAAAATCAACAAACCTGAGGATCTGTATCTTCATCCTCACAAAGGAAATCTGTTCGAAAACTTTATCATTGCAGAATTGGTAAAAAGCAATGCTCACCGGAATCTTTTGCGGGACTTTTGGTTTTGGCGGGATGTGCAGGGGCATGAGGTGGATTTGATCTGGCAAGATGACTTCCTCCAAAACATTGTGGAAATAAAGGCCTCACAAACAGTCATGCAGGATATGTTCAAGGGTCTGAATTATTATGAAAATTTGGCAAAAGACCATATCAAATCTTCCTTACTGATTAATTCAGGCGACGTCCATCAAAAAAGAAAAGCCGCCGAAGTAACGGGCTGGAAAAATATTGACAACATATAAAAATCAGAACAACAAACCTCTACATTTATTTCGAAACCACCGTCCCTCCCTCCTCTACCTGAAGCATTTAATTTTTTATAATTTTGCTCCATGTTACCAAACCGGAAAATCATTCATGTGGATATGGACGCCTTTTACGCCTCCGTGGAGCAGCATGACAATCCAGAACTCCGCGGCAAACCTGTCTGTGTTGGTGGCGGAAAGTATGGCGTGGTAGCCGCCGCAAGTTATGAAGCCAGAAAATTCGGGATCCGGTCTGCAATGCCTGGAAGAACTGCACTGGAAAAATGCCCGCATCTTATCTTTGTGAAACCGAGATTTCAGCGTTACAAAGAAATTTCCCAGCAGATCAGGGAGATCTTTCATGAATATACCGATCTCGTGGAACCGCTTTCTCTGGATGAGGCGTATCTGGATGTGACCGAAAACAAAAAAGGAATGGAATCGGCCAACGATATCGCAAGAGAAATCCGTCAGCGCATCTTCGAGGTAACCGGACTTACCGCTTCTGCAGGGATTTCAGTGAATAAATTTTTGGCCAAAGTCGCTTCTGACTATAACAAACCTAACGGACAGAAAACCATTCATCCCACCCAGATTCTGGAATTCATGGAGGAATTGCCGATAGAAAAATTCTTCGGCATCGGCAAAGTAACGGCCAACAAGATGCATGAGATGCATATTTTCAAAGGACTTGATCTGAAGAAAAAATCGCTGGAAGAGCTCATCGGGCTTTTCGGAAAATCCGGAAATTATTATTATAATGTGGTCCGTGGCATTCATATGAGCGAGGTGAAAGCACACAGGATACAGAAAAGTGTTGCCGTGGAGGAAACCTTCTGGGATAATCTGCTCGATGAGGATGCCGTTTTCAAACAGCTACAGCTCATCAGCGAAGAACTCGAAGCACGGCTTTCCAAAAAAGAAATCAGGGGAAAATCTTTAACCCTGAAAATCAAATACAAAGATTTCACCCAATACACCCGGAGCAAAACCCAGGAAGTATATTTTGACGGCGCTTTTGATTTTTACGAAACCGCACAGAAACTCTGGGAACTCAGACCTTTTGACCGGCCCGTAAGGTTATTAGGACTTTCCCTTTCCAACCTCAATACCCAGGAAAAAAAGCAGATTTCAGTACAGCTGAAAATACCTTTTGAGGAATACGGATAAAGAAAAAATAAATTTTTAATCCGGTTACGCATTATATGCACTTATTTGTATATTTGCACCTCACTGCCCGGATGGTGAAATTGGTAGACACGCTCGTTTCAGGTGCGGGTGCCCACAAGCTTGCAGGTTCGAGTCCTGTTCCGGGCACAAAAAAAGCTCTCTTTTAGAGGGCTTTTTTTTGTGCTCTTAAAAAAAGGGAATTAGGTCTTCCCTGAAAAACTCCTCCAGAAAAATCATCAGCACGTTGAAAGCCGATCCCAGCTGCGCCTTGCTGCAGACCGTTGAAGGTCAGCCGATGTATGATAAGACCCTTTAACCTATTTTACTTTACTCTGGTTTCACTATTGGTTTGCACTCTGTATTTTGGGATTTTCAGATATCATTGCTGCATCGCACTTCGGCTAATAACATACTTAATATCAGACATTTGTATTAAGCCTTTATGCTGAATGCTGCCATTTGTATTTTTGCTGGAATTTTATATATTTGTTAAGACTTTTTAAGATTTTTTTAACATTTATTTTAATCCGGTAAACACTGCTGATGAAGAATTTTTATTTTCTGATTTTTTTTGTATTATTTCAAAACCTTTTCTCACAAAATACTGACCCCAATTACCTCAGGCAGGGCATTTTTGAAGATTCCAACGGTAAAATCATCACCAGCAGCGCTGCACAGGAAAAATTCCTGAAAGAAAGAAATCTTAAAGTTCAGCAGGAACAACAGCACATGCACAAGGCAACCCAGCCGGCTGTTGAAATGTGTGCTAACGGTGGTTTTGAGCAGACAGAAACAGTAAGCGGCAAGCAATATATCAAGAATTTCCTCTATAATATCGGGGATCCGCCCGGACCTACCCAATGTAAATCCCTCTCCAATACCGCAGATACTTATATTCCCCAGTATACTCCAGGGAACACCGCTTTGATGGCCACTTCGGTACCTGCCAACTATATCGACCCCTTCATGGGAGATATCAAAGCATTTGACCAGTACGCACTTAAGATTAACCACACCGGCTCGAGTACCTATGGCTCTATTGTGCAGGGAAAAAGGTTTAAAACCAATAACGAAACGCAGTTAAAGTTTAATTATAAGGCGGTCCTGCAGTCGGTGTACGACACGAGCCATACGGACAATCAGCCCTTTTTTAAAGCAAGAATCCTTAACAAAAACGGCGTTGTGGTAAGTGAATTCTGCTTGGTTGGCGATGAGAAGAACTGCATCTTTACGAAAGTTCCCGCTGGAGGATACGGTTATGTAACGCTATATACCGACAAATGGCAGTCGGGAATTCTGGATATTTCCTCGATTCCCAATAACGAGAATTTCACAGTAGAGTTTATGGCTTCAAGATGCGGTCTTGGCGGTCATTTCGGTTATGCCTATGTTGATGATCTCTGTATTCTGCAGTCTACAGAAAACTTTGTAGGTTCGGTAACGCTTGATCCTTTATACAGCATCTGCCCTACCCTTCCGCTAAACGTATGTGGGAACTACACGCTGCCCAATTCCGGCGGTGTGGCAGCTACTCTTAAAACGCTAACGCTTAAACTTCGCGATGCCGGAGGCAATGTGGTATATACGACTACCACTCCTACCACGCTGGATACTGCTAATAAAAAATTCTGTTTCGCCCTTCTTCCCCAGAATTTTCCCAACACGATCAACAGCAACTATAATGTCAGCGTCACCGCCGATTTTGATGTAGCTGCCACTTCAGGCGGAGGTGCCTGCGGGAGCAGCGGGGGAAATACAGCTATTTTCGGTTCTGCTACGGATTCCGATGCCAATCCCGGGTGGGACATCAGTTTTCTCAACTGTTCTCTATCTTGCGACATCAGTGTAAGTACCGCAAAACTTTCGAAGTGCGATACCGATTATGACGGAAGTGAATCATTTGACCTCAGACTTTTTGATGCACTGGTTGTGCCTTCCACCACTGGGCTTACCTTCTCCTATTTCGCAGATTATAGCAATGCGTATAATAACACCGGTGCCATTACAGGTTCATCAGCATATCTTTCTGCTTCTACTGTCCTTTATGTAAGAGTTTCTAGAGATGCCGGATGTTATAAAATCATTCCTGTTGACCTGGAGGTAAAAAATCCTACCGCCAACATCACGGGAATCCTTAATGTCTGTTCAGGCAGCACTGAACTCAAAGCTTCCCCGGGAGCAACTTATCTCTGGAGCACGGGCGAATCTTCGCAGAACATTACCGTCACTGCGACAGGCGTATATTCGGTTACCGTAACCGACAGTTTCGGCTGTGCGAGTACCGCCAGTGTGAGCATTGAACCCAGCCAGACTGCGGTAACTCCTACCCTTGAAATTACTCAGCCTTCATGTTTTGTTGCAACCGGAACAGTAAAAGTAGTTTCAGCCGCGTCCCATTACAGTTTTGACAATGGCTTAACCTGGGGTACCAATCCGGTAAAAACCGGGCTTTATCCTGGTAATTATAAGGTGATGATCAAGACACTGAATGGCTGTACGTCGTACCCTCAGGACGTTACCATCACCCCCGTACTTACTGCCTATCCCAGCTGCTCCGCGGTACAGCCAAAGTTTTGTGGTGATACCGGAAGTATTACAGTGAATAACTCTGCGGCTTACTACAGTTTCGATAACGGAACAACCTGGGTGACGGGTTCTACAGCGGACCATCTTCAGCCCGGAAACTATTCGATCCGTACCAAAGATATTTCCGGCTGTATATCCAATGCACAGATCGTAAATATTTCGAGCAACACCCTGGGGTCTCCGGACTATAGCCTGGTCAACCCGGCATGTTCTGCTCCCGGCACCATTACCATTAATACCCCTTCCGATTTTTATACGTTCAACGGCGGACAGACCTGGGTTACCAGCAATACCCTGTCTAATGTGATTTCAGGTAATTTTTCAGTTGGGATTAAAAACAGTCTGGGATGTACTTCAGTCTTCGTAAGTATCTACCTTCAGCCTTTCCAGAATACTTCACCGCAATACAGTGTCATTCAGCCTACCTGCGGACAGGACGGCACAGTATATATCAGTACAGAAGCAGATTTCTACAGCTTTGACAATGGAGCTACCTGGACAACAAGCAATATGAAAGATCTGCCGCCCGGCACTTACAGGATCAAGATAAAAAATGCAGCAGGATGCCAGTCGCAAACCAGCAGTGTTTATCTGTACGAGCCTCAGCTTCCCTATCCTTTCTACACTGTTGCACAGCCTACATGCGGGAACAACGGAAGTATTACGATTAATTCGGTATCGGATTTTTACAGTTTCGACGGAGGCACCACCTGGGTGACCACCAATACCAAAAGTCTGCCTGCCGGAAGCTATCAGATATTGGTTAAAAACAGCCTTGGATGCAAGTCATCCGCCGCTTATGTGAGTTTAACAGAAGTAAAACTGCCAAAAGCGGATGTGATGACGGTGCAGCCTACATGCACCGCCAGAGGAAGTATTACGGTGAATACACCAGCAGATTTATACAGTATCAACGGAGGCAGCACCTGGTCAGCAAGCAATGTTTTCTCCAATTTATCAGGGACAAGTTATAATGTAGTGATCAAAAATGCTCAGGGTTGCGTTTCAGAAACCAATTATGTCTATTTCAACCAGATTTATCTGGCTGAGCCAACCTATATCGTGGTGAACCCCAGCTGCGGAAATGTGGGAAGTATCACCTTCACCTCACCCGCTGATTTTTACAGTATTAATGGAGGAAGCTCGTGGAGCACAAGCCCGGTGTTTACCAATCTTAATGCCTCGACGGGTTATTATTTAATGGTTAAAAACAGTGCCAACTGCATGTCCGCCGGTATTTCTGTTTACATGAATACGACCAATCTTGCCAGCCCGTCCGTAACAGTGGTACAGCCAACCTGCGGTACTAAAGGCAGCATTACCGTGACCTCCCCCGGCAGCTCCTACAGTTTCGACGGAGGAAACACCTGGTCCACTTCACCGGTTAAGAATAATATCACCTCCGGCTATTTTTATGTTCAGGTAAAAGATGCATCCTGCGTTTCTACCAGTACACCGGTGACGATCAATGAATTTTTTCTGCCCAGTCCTTCCTATACGGTAACCCACCCGAGCTGCGGCACAGGCGGATCCATCACCTTCACCACTTCTGCGGCGCAGTACAGCATTAACGGAGGTCAGACCTGGAGTAACACCGCAACCTTCAGTAACCTCGCGGATGGCTATTATAGTCTTATGGTACAGAATACGCTGGGTTGTAGATCGTCCTCTTACGGTGCAAGCGTGACCCTTCAAAAATATTACCTTCCCAAACCGGACGTGCAGATTATTCAGCCCACCTGTACAGTTAAAGGCAGTATTAAAATAATGACGCCAGCCGCGATGTACAGTTTTGACGGCGGACAGACCTGGGGAACGGTCAACGAAAAAACAGATTTAACTTCGGGTTATTATAACGTGGTAATTAAAAATGCTCAGGGATGCACCTCCAACCCATATGACATGAGCATAAGCATCACCGCATTTTTTCTTCCTGCGCCGTTTGTTAAAACCGTACAGCCTACCTGCAGTGATTCCGGCAGTATTACTGTTGTTTCCCAGGCAGCCCAGTATTCATTTGATAACGGTTCGACGTGGGTAACAAACCCTGTGCTTTTGAATCCTTCGCCGGGATATTATAATATTAAAATTAAAAATGCCGCCGGCTGCACCTCATTTTCCACTTCAGCCTCGGTCAGCAAATTTTACCTCGGCCAGCCGAGTTATACAACGGTTCAGCCAACGTGTGCCGCGCCCAAAGGCACCATCTTCATCAATACTGTGGCAGACCTTTACAGTTTCGACAACGGGACTACCTGGACGACAAACCCGGTGAAAAATAACCTGAATTCAGGTACTTACTACCTGCTGATTAAAAACGCTTCCGGCTGCGTTTCGCAGAGTGCCTACGTTTATATCGGTTCAGCCCCTAATATTCCGGCAACCCCCGCTGTTTCGCTTGTTCAGCCTACTGCTTGTGACGCCACCGACGGAACCATTACCATCACCACTCCTGGCGTAAGCTATACTTTTAACGACGGAGCCAGCTGGACTACCGACCCTGTCAAGAAAAACGTTGGATCCGGCACCTATATCATCAGAATTAAAACCAGTTCCTCAGGATGTGAATCGGCTTCGGTACCCGTGACTTTACACTCCGGAATTACCATCGCCGCGCCTGCAGTTTCAGTGGTACAGCCAACCTGCAGCGTAGCTACCGGTTCCGTTACCGTAACCACCAGCGCTGCGACCTACAGTTTCGATGACGGTCTCACCTTTGTGTATTCCAACACCAAAAGCGGTCTGAATCCCGGCGTATACAAGATCAAAATTAAGAATGCCGCAGGCTGTATCTCTGCGGTAGCATCCGCTACCGTGACGGCTCAGGCACCACTTCCGGCACCTGCATTCCAGGTACAGCAACCGGACTGCAGCAACGCTTTGGGAACACTTCTGATTACAACTGCCGCTTCGGAATACAGTTTTGACAACGGACTTACTTATGGGTCTTCCGCTACCAAATCCGGTGTAGGGCCCGGAACCTACAGTTTAATGATTAAAGATGCCGCCGGGTGTATTTCCCTGGCAGGTATTGCCACCGTTAACCCGCAACCGCTCACTCCTTCCGCACCTCAGATCTCAGTCAGTGCGCCTTCCGGATGTACCGCCTCCAGCGGGACGGTAGCCGTAATTTCGGCCGCGGCGTTCTACAGCTACGATGACGGAGCCACCTGGGTAACGAACGCTTCTGCAAATCTTGCGCCCGGTGTTTATCAGATCAGGATCAAGCTTTCTGCGACAGGATGTTTTTCCCCGGCGACTGCAGCGACGGTCGCTCCTCCTCCAAACGCTCCCGCGCTTCCTCTCTTCGCAGTGGCACAGCCTCTGTCATGCACTAATCCTTACGGAACCATTACTATCACTTCTACAGAATATCAGTACAGTTTTGATAATGGCGTAACCTATTCCTCCAATGCGGTTTCGTCACTTCTTTCACCGGGAGTCTATACCCTGAAAGTCCGCAACAGTGCGGGGTGCGAATCCGGGACAGTGGCCGTCACTATTAATGTTCCTGCAGACACCCCGATCCAGCCCACCGCAGCGGTAGAGCAGATCGACTGCGCCCATCCGTCCGCAAAAATCACCGTCAACGAAAGTGCTTCCCAGTACAGTATTGATGATGGTATGACCTGGCAAAATTCCAATATCTTCACTGGACTGCTTCCTAAAACCTATCTGCTAAAGAGTAAAAATTCATTGGGTTGCGAATCAACTGCGAGGCCGGTAATCGTATATCCGTTTATCAATCCTACTCCTAAACCTCTGGTAAGCGCGGCACAGAATTTCTGTGTTCAGCAGCAGGCCACGGTAGCTGACCTCAGTGCTGGAGGAACTCAAATCCGGTGGTACCTCAACGCAACCGGAGGCAGCACTCTTTCTCCTACCACAGCACTGGTGAACGGTGCCACTTATTATGTAACACAGACCCTCGCCTCATGCGAAAGTGAGAGGGCTCCCGTACAGATTAACATTTTCAGCACGGCAACTCCTACCGGACCGGCTGCACAGGTCTTCTGCGTAAGCCAGTCCGCGAAAGTATCAGATCTTGCCGTGAACGGAAGCCAGATTAAATGGTACAGCACAGCAGCAGGTACAGCGCAACTGGCTGCAGGCATTTTGGTGCAGGACGGCATGACGTATTATGCAACCCAAACAGAAAACGGATGTGAAAGTGTAGGCCGCCTTGCGGTGACGGTTTCATTGGTGATCACCAATATTCCTGCTGCCGACTATGTGGCGCCCGCGCTGTGTTCGGATGAGGACGGCACCAAAAAAACGGATCTCAGCCAATACCAGCCGCAGCTGGTAGCCAATTCAGCAGGCTATACCTACCGTTATTATACGCAGAACAATATCCTGATCGGTGATCCCGCACATTATACGCTGAGTACAGGCCAGAATGTCTTTTTTGTAGAGATCAACGCTGCAAGCGGATGTTCTGCCAAAGTGAAACTGACAGTAAGTTTAAATGCGTCACCGGTAGTCAGCGTACCATCTTCAGCAGAATACTGTCCGGGCAGTTCTGTGCAACTGGATGCCGGCAGCCAGCCAGCGGGAAGTACCTATTCCTGGAGTTACAACGGCGTATTCCAAAGCAGCCAGCGGACCATCAGTGCGGGCCAAAACGGGACCTACGCTGTTACCGTAACCAACAGTTCAGGATGCAGTACCGCGAAATCCATTACGGTAAAGAAAGTGGATTCTCCAGTCATCACGGAAATTAAAATCGAAAACAATACCGTTCAGATAATGGCTTCAGGCAGCGGGCTGCTGGAGTATTCCGTTGACGGTCTCCTGTGGCAGACTTCGAATATATTCTATAATGTCCCTGTCGGTCAGCATAAGGCGTATGTAAGGAGCGGCCTCCAACCCTGCGCGGTGGCAGAACAGACTTTTACAATATTTCTGATCAGCAATGTATTCAGCCCGAATGGCGACGGTGTTAACGACACCTGGCGAATCGAGGGCATTGAAGATTATCCGGGCAGCCGTGTCCGGGTGATCGACCGTTTTGGAACCGTAGTTTTAGACCATAAAGTCACCGGCAGTTTTTCCTGGAACGGGCAGCACCTGAGCCGTCATCTTCCTACGGGCAATTACTGGTACTACATCACCGTATCCGACGGCCGAATACTGTCCGGATATGTGATGATTAAAAACCGAAACTAACCATGCTCAGCTTTTGAATAGTAAAGAAAGTCTGGGACCTTCGTCGCAAATTGCGAGAATTGCCGGATTTATTTCATAAGTAATCTACTCTGATTTCAATCCAAAAAAGTCCACATTATTATATTGGAAAAATTAAAAACCTCCCCTGATAAAGGCGGAGGTTTATTTTTTATTTTTAAGTTTAGCAATGACCTTCAGCAGCGCTTCCCTGTTTTTAGCTTCGTGGTAGAAGCGCGGCAGTTTTTCGAGTAAGGTAAAATGGGTCCGGTCTTTGTGTTCACGCAGTGTGGCTGAAATATAAGATTCGAGATAATCCAGATGTTCCCGACTATATGCGATGAAAACCTCATTCTTAAATGGTGCAGTGTACCACAGGTTCGCTTCAAAATATTCATGTGCTGCCATTTTCAAATGAGCGCGGATTCCCACCACTTCGATTGCTGTACCGGTAATTTTCGAATAGCCGCAGTGAAGACAGTACAGGCGCACTTCCTTCTTTTCGTGATCTGCTTTTGCTGTTGCCTTCTGTCCGCAACCCGGACATACCACATCCACCTGATTCTGGAAATAGCTCAGGCGGTGCTTTTGGTCCTGGAAACGGTGAGTCATGGAAAATTTTTTGGCCTGTAAATTTATTAAAGTTTCTGAAACTGAAATTCAGCTACCTGTTTCTTTAGTTGATGTTGAGGCAGAGGAGGATCAACTCGACTTCTATTGGGACTCCTTGTTCTTTTTACCAACGGATTTGACACCTCTGGTATTCCTTTGTAACACCTCATACTTTCTTATACTTTAAGGAGACTAACCTTTTGTACGGTGCAACTACGACTCAACCTCCGAAATATGCTTTCTGCAAAGAGTTACAGCGGTTTTAACTGGTGATTTTCTTGCCTTTTGCCCTTCCTGACATCATCTTATAGAAAACAGGCAATACTGGGGAGGAGCTTCATGTAAAGATAAGGAAATATCCAGAAAAGGGTCTAGATTGAGAAAAATAATCCTAATCTTTCGGAAACATCGTGTGTTTATGCAAGGTTAACACATCTAATTAAATTCTCTTAAGTGGGGAAATTCCCACCGCCGAAATTTAGTATATTATATTTGAGTAAGAAAAAATACGCCGCCGGTCGGTTATCATATCCTTCATCTATCGAAAAAAAAATGACCGCCTTAATAAGCAGTCACTATTATTTACTTCAGATAATCTTCGACCAAAGCTACCCAGTAGGCTGCACCAATGGGAAGAATTTCCTGGTTGAAAACATATTTGGGATGGTGAACCATAAAAGTGTCTCCATTTCCTAACATGCAGTAATTGCCTGGCTTCTGCTCGAGCATAAAGGCGAAATCTTCACTGCTCATCAGCGGATCTGTGTGGTCGATGACGTTTTCCGCACCAAAGGTTCTTTTGGCGACTTCGCTGGCCCAGCGGGTATTTTCAGGCGTATTTACCAATACCGTTCCGGCAACTCCTTCCTTAATTTCGAAGGTGCAGCCAAAACTTTCCGCCTGTGCTTTGGTGATGCTTTTTATTTTGGCAAGGACCATTTTGCGAACGTCATTATCCATATTCCGTACACTGAGTTTAAGGGTAGCGGTTTGTGGCACTACGTTCCCGGCGTTTCCCGCCTGGAAGGAACCGACATTTACTACCGTGTTTTTCCAGGGCGAGACATTACGGGACACGATAGTCTGCAGCGCCATCACCAGACTTGAGCCGCAAACGATGGGATCAATGCTCAGTTCTGGCATCGAGCCATGACCGCCTTTTCCGGTAATAACAATCTCCCAGTTATCGACGGCAGACATGGTAGGACCTTCCCTAAAATGAAATTTTCCCTTTTCAAGCCCGGGAATATTGTGCATCGCATATACAGCGTCTACAGGAAATTTTTCAAAAAGACCGTCCTGGATCATAGCCGGACCGCCCTGCATGGTTTCTTCACCCGGCTGGTGAATGAAACGGACAGTTCCGTTGAAATTTTTAGTTTCCGAAAGGTATTTTGCAGCGGCCAGCGCCATTGAGGTATGACCGTCGTGCCCGCAAAGATGGGATTTCCCTTCAAACCTGCTTTTATACGGAAGCTCATTATCTTCCTGAATAGGCAGCGCATCAAAATCGGCACGGATGCCGATGGTTTTATCCCCGTCGCCCACTTTCAGAGAGGCTACGATACCGTATTTTCCGACACCTTCAGCGATTTCAAAACCTTCAAAGGTCTTTAGAATGCCGGCAATATATTTCGATGTATTTTCTTCCTGCATTGACAGTTCGGGCTGCTGATGCATAGTTTCCATCCAGGATCTGATTTCATCCTGTTTTCCTTTTAAGGTTTCCAGTGCGTTCATTTGATTTTGTATTTCAGGTTAAATAGGTTTTAAATCACGATCGTGATTACAGACGATTTTCTTGTTGAGATGGAGTAAGAAGTGCGATTTGTGTTTTATGCGAAGGATATAAAGTATTGAAAATGCAACAAACAGTATGCCGTCAGCAGATTTTAATTCCACTTATTTTCCAATACAAATCACTGAGGTTCAGCAAGTATACAGAATGGAAATGAACATTGAAAATCATAATTTTAAACTAAAATGCAGTCTTACGTTAATCCTTAGAGTTTTACCGAATCGGATTTAATATTAAAAAATCTACAATAATAAATTAAGTCTTTGAACTTCGCGATCAACTATGATTATACCTAAATGAGCAAGATGAACTTTATCTATTTGAAATAAAATTACAACTGTTTTTCTAAATTTATTTCTGATATTGGCAAGCATTTTGTCTGTTTTCTCCAAACAATAAAAATATGAATACGTCCTTAAAAATCGCCATAGGATTGGCAGCAACAGCCGCAGGTACGCTCGCAGTGGCTGTTTTAAGAAAACGAAAAGGAGCAGAACAGCAACAGTTTACCGCTCCGGACGGAACTACCTACCGTAAGGGAGAGCGCTACCACAGCGCGGACCAGAAAACTTACCTGAACGGAAGGGAAATCAGACAGGAAAAACCTGCAGATCATTTTCTAAATGACCGCAATACCTCTCCTTCCTCCTATCCCAATGATGCTGCCTCCAACCATTATGATGGAGCAGTGAAGAATGTACAGTATCATCAAAGAGGAGTAAGGCACCGGTAAATTGAAGTACTTATTTTTCATATCCACCGCGGCTCCCGGATTTTCTGAATCTTGAGGTCGTGGTGATTTACCTTTTGGTTTTTTGAACTCTTAACCGCAAAAGCAACTGTATTACCTGTGAAAATCTTTGTGCTTCTGTGGTTAAATAAATCAAACTCAGCCTCTAGCTATTAACCACACAGTCAAAAAAGCAAACTGCCCTTAAGCAATTCAAAAGAACAAAAATGGTGGCACCAATATTTAAAGAAGCTGGCGCAGCATTAAAAAACTGGTGCTCTCACTTTTGCTGAAAGAGACGTATTACAAAGATTAATTATCTTTGTTCCCTAATTATTTTGTATGCAGTTTGACCAAGGTTTTGATGTCACTCCCTTCCGGTTTGTCTTTTCATTTGCAACCCTCATTGAGCAGATGAATGCGATTGCCGGTGAGGACAAGCTGTATGCATCGAAAAACCGGGACATTCTGGAGGAGGCCAAGTTTTATCCTGAACTTTCAGAAGAAGTTGATTATGCCTACCTGGAGGACAACTCCGAATTTCTGAAGCGCCTGCTTTCAGATATCTTTCCGCCATCGCTTACCGAAAACGAAATAAAAGCCGTGGGCATGCCTTTCGCGAATTTTCTTTATAATCCGACAGGAAGACTTAGAAAAATCCTGGACGCGGCAGGCGATGATTTTGAACTGAAATTTAATAATTTATCTCCGGAACAGTCCTATATCATCAGCTGCTGTGTGATACTGAATTCTTACTTCAAAATTAATTTTAAGCCGGACACCACGCTTATTTACAGTATTCCGAACGAAGAGGGGTATCTGAATCATTACCGGATTTTAACCAATGCCGATTTTTTAGAAATCAAACCGACCGAAAGATCTGTTTTCCTGTCACCCGGGGATATTCAGGAGCTCAGTGACCATTATGATCATATTGAGCTGTGGAAGAAAAAATTTCCTCCTAATTCCTGGGAACTTAAGGGTTTTGGGGTAGTGAGTTTTTATGATGCCACGACGGAGGTGGCTCTTTCCAATTTAAAAGGACTGCTCATTCAGTCGAAAGAACGGAAAGAGACTGTTTCCAGTGACCTGAACGGTATTTTCTGTTCCATATTCAGGAGTTCAGACATTGAAATTGGCTACACGGAAATTGATTTGAAAGAAAAAATTTATAAAGAGTCGCCTATTAACAAGGTGATTAAAAGCAAGATTCTCCGGCCGGGTCATCACAAAGCATTATTAGAGGAAGCTTTGGTGAAGACGCTTAAAGAGAAGAACTATTTCACGATATCAGATATTTCCAAATATCTGGAAACGCACTCCGATTCCTTTTTAGCTTCCCATTATCATCATCTCGGCTATCAAAGCGTCATCTTAGCGCCTGTATTCAGACATGATCAGCTTTTGGGAGTCATTGAGGTTACTTCTTCAAAAAAAATCCTGCACAGTGTAAATGCACACAAACTGGACGTCGTGATGCCTTTTTTAGAAGAAAGCATCAACCAAATTTACAGCACCCTGGAATATCAGGTTGCAGCACTCATTCAGCGCGAATACACCTCGATACATCCGAGTGTTTACTGGAAGTTCCACAGGGAAGCGCTGAAGCATGTAATGTTCAGTTATGACCAGCGCGGTAAAAAACTGCCCTATCAGAGCATTGTTTTTGATCAGGTTCTTCCTCATTACGGGCAGTCGGATATTAAAAACTCTTCTCTTTTAAGAAATACTGCCATTCTTCTGGATCTTCAGGAACAGATGATTTTATTGGCATCTCTGCTCAATTCTCTGGAAACCACTGCCGATTTAAGTGAACTGACTGTTGAGGTAACGGAGAAAACTAAGAAACTGGAAAGCGGTCTGAAGGCGGATACCGAAAACGAAATACAGCGTTTTCTGACCCAAAAAGTAAATCCCACGCTTAGGAAACTTCAATCTGAAAATGAATTCACTGACCAAAAAATCAATTCCTATTTCATGCGGACTGAACCATCATCACCACAGAGCTGTGTGCACAGAAAACGTTTTGACGAAAGCATTTCACTGATTAATAAAGAACTGACGGACCTTATCGACGAAAGACAGGAAGAGCAGCAAAAAATATTTCCGTTTTATTATGAACGTTTTGCCACCGACGGTGTAGAGCACAATCTCTATATAGGAGGAGATATTGCACCATGGCTGAGCTATGAGCCTGTATTTTTGAGAAATCTGAGAATCTGGCAGATGAGGGTGATGATTGAAAGTGAAATTCTGTTTAAGAAAACCAGGAAGAATCTGCCTTTAAATCTGGACATCACCTCGCTGATTCTGGCTTATGGAAACAGCATCAGCATCCGGTTCCGGATGGATGAAAAGCGTTTTGATGTGGATGGCAGCTATAACGCAAGATACGAAATCATCAAAAAAAGAATTGATAAGTCCCTGATAAAAAACTCAGATGAAAGACTGGTACAAACGGGAAAAATAAGTATCGTATTCGCCCAGCGTTACCAGCTGGAGGAATACATGAAATACATCAGCCTTCTGCAGTCCGAAAACCTTCTTCATGATCATATAGAAATTCTGGAAATCCAAGACCTGCAGGGGATTACCGGACTGAAAGCGATAAGAGTAGGCATCAACTTCGGATGCAGAGCCATAAGCTATCCTTTTTATCAGGATATTTAAAAAAGACGCTGATTATTAAATAAATCCTCTGAAAGCCAGATAAAAACTGAGCACCGAAACCAGGATCCCCACCGTAAAAACAGTATAGGTCGTCCGTAAAAGACGGTACTTTCTGTTTAACACCACTCCAAGATAATACAAATCCTTAATCATACTTTCGTACAGATAATCTTTGTCCTTCATCATTTCCTTCATGGCTGCGGTATATTCGTCAACCGGGACATTGTGAAAATTTCCAAAAAAAAGCAGGTTCACTTTCCGGTCTTTAATATCTTTTTCCGCAAAAACACCTCCTGTTACTTTAGGTCTCGTGGAAATAATAGCCATCAGAATGCTGGCCACTGAAAAACCCACCATCACAAAGGTGGGAATTACCAAATGAGCATTGCGGGGCGCATCGAGCTTTGGAACAATGGTAGAAAGCGCTACGGAGATGATAATGGCATTCACCGATAATAAAATATTGGCCTTCGTGTCCGCAATCTGGCTGAGTTGCGTATGGTTGTTTATCGTCACCCGCAACATCGTTTCAACACCCCGTTCGGGGGATTCCATTTTCTCGAGCTTTTTCTTATTCAGAATCGATTTTTCTTCTTTGAGGCTGGTCTTATCCTTTATAAACTCCGTCATTTTTCTCATATTTTCCTGCTTGTTGCTTTCCCAGTTTTTCCTTGCAACACCGGTATAATAACGATGCTGTTTAAAAAAGGCAATATTCTGTTCCACCCACTGAACTTTGGTGTATCTGATGTTTTTACTGGTTTTCAGCTCGTTCCGAAGAAGTTCGGTCACCTCGAAAAATGAAGGATCACCAAGGTGTGAAGTATCTGCGTCCCTGATAATTTCCTCCAGCAGATTCTGTGGAGTATGGCTGTGCACCGTTGCATTAATAATTTTCTTCACCTGCTCAATCTCCTCCTGAGGAAGATGTTCGTTCTGAAGAAAGCTCTCCGCAATTCTCATTCCTATTTCTTCATGATTTTCGGAAGACTGCATATAACCAACATCATGAAACCATGCAGCCAATAGCAAAATCTCAGTATCTTTGTCATTAATACCTTCAGCTTCAGCAAGTAATTTTGTGCTGCTCACTACGCGACCGGTATGTTCTGCATTATGAAAACTGCAGGAAACGGGAAGTTGGTCTGCCAGTACTTTGGTCACATATTGCCCGGCTTTGGTGACGATATTCATCTTTCTAATTTAAGTCAAATTTATGAAAAATATTATTTCTAAATGCTTTACTGCGGCTGCTTTCGGTTTGATGCTTTTATCGTGCGCTACCGAAAAAGCACAGTATGGGAACGCTGCAAAAGATTTTAAAAACCAGCAGTCTGTAAAAAATGAAGATATTGCCCATACATTTTATCTGATTGGTGACGCAGGGAATTTTGAAAAAGAGGAGTCGAAAAACATACTTAAGAGCTTTAAAAACACTCTTGACACCGCAAACTCCAATAGCACGGTAATTTTTTTGGGCGACAACATCTACCCTATCGGCATGCCTGAAAAAAACGCATCAGGGCGAAAAGCCGCGGAAGAAAAGCTGGACGCACAAATAGCGCTTACCGGAAACTTTAAAGGCAACACCCTCTTTATCCCGGGAAACCACGACTGGTACAGCGGTGGAACGGTTGGATTGAAGGAGCAGGAACAGTATATCCGGCAGCATGTCAATGACAAAGCCTTTGCCCCGAAAAATTCATGCGCCCTCGAAACAAGAAAAATAAACAAAGACATTGCACTGATTATTGTGGATTCCCAGTGGTTTCTTGCAGACTGGGACAAAAATCCGGGAATCAATGAAAAATGTGACCTTAAAACCCGTGAAGCCTTTTTTGAGGAATTTGAAGGGGAGCTCAATAAAAATCAAAATAAAACGGTAATTGTCGCCATGCATCATCCATTGCAGGACAATGGCTCTCACGGCGGAAAATTCTCTCTGGAAAAACAGCTTTTTCCTTTAGAACACAAAATTCCCCTTCCTGTCCTTGGAAGTTTAATGAATCTGGCAAGAGCAACCGGTGGATTAAGCACGACAGATCTTTCCAATGAACAGTACAGAACGCTTTCAGCACGGTTACAAACGCTCCTGGCCGGCCGCGGAAATGTAGTGGTAGTTTCCGGTCACGATCACAATTTACAGTATATCAGCAAAAATAATATCTATCAGGTCATCAGCGGTGCCGGTTCAAAAAATGAAGCCGCAGCCGCCATTTCCAAAAACGACTTTTCTTATGGAAAAAATGGATATGCGGTTCTCCATATTTCAAAAAGTGGTGATGCGGAAGTCATTTTCTATGGCACAGAAAATGAAAAACCTACGGTAGTCTTCCGGCAACAGATTCTTAAAAACTCCGGCGGTACTTTACCTCATTTCCCAACCACTTTTCCGGCTGAAATGACCTCATCCGTTTATGATAAAAAACTCACTGAAAAAAGCAGAATTCATGAATGGCTGTTCGGAAAAAATTACCGCACCACCTACGCAATTCCGGTAAACGTTCCTGTTCTGGATTTGGCGGGTTTTAAAGGAGGTGCTGAAGCAAAAAGATCAGGAGGAGGACATCAGACCAGTTCTCTCCGTCTGGAAACTCCACAAGGCGAATACGTCATGAGGGCACTGAAAAAAAGTGGCGTCCGTTTTCTGCAGAACGTAGCATTTAAAGACCAGTATATCACTGAAGATTTCGAAGGTGGTTTTGCAGACCGGTTTCTTCTGGATTTCTTTACCAGCGCCCATCCCTATAGCAGTTTAGCGGTAGCGACCTTATCCGATTCCATTGGTCTGAAACACACCAACCCGAAACTGTACTATATCCCAAAGCAGGCCGCACTCGGGAAATTCAACAGCAGTTTCGGAAACGAACTGTATTTCGTGGAAGAACGGGAGCCGGAAACCCAGGACGGTATTATTGAACTTTTAGGAACTGATGATGTATTAAAACTGCTGGCAAAAGATGAAAAGTATAAAATTGATGAAAAAATGTACATCAGAGCCCGTCTGTTCGATATGCTCATCGGTGATTGGGACCGCCATTATGACCAGTGGAAATGGGAGCAGAAACCGGAAGGCAAATTCATCATGCTCTCTCCTTTTCCCAAAGACCGCGACCAGGCGTTCGTGAAGTATGACGGATTTCTGACCAAAATGATTCTGGATTTCCCGGAGCTGCGTCACATGCAGAATTTTGGAGAAAAAATAAAGAATGTAAAGTGGTTCAACATGGAAGCGTATCCGCTTGATCTCACTTTCACGAAAAATTCAACTGAAAGCGAGTGGATGCAGGAAGCAGAATGGATTAGGAGCCAGATGGATTCAGCAACAGTCAACCGTGCTTTTGCCCAGTTACCGAAAGAAGTTCAGAACGGGGATACAGAAGAGATCAAGCGCCTGCTGAACATCCGAAAACAAACCCTTTCAAATGTAGCTTCAGCGTATTATAAAGTTCTTCAGAAAACCGTTTTACTGACCGGAACCAACAAAAAAGATAAATTTGAGGTTAACCGGCTGCCTAACGGTGAAACCCAGGTGAAAATTTACCGCAATAAAAAAGACGGACTGGAGCTGGTGTCTGAAAAAACATATTCTGAAAATCTAACCGATGAAATCTGGATCTACGGGTTGGGCGATGATGATGTATTCACTGTAAACGGAACCGGTAAAAGCAGAATAAAAGTACGGCTCATTGGCGGTTTAAATCATGATGTGTACGAGGTAAACGCAAAAGAAAACACTTCGGTGTATGATTACAGATCAAAGAAAAACACCATTGAAAACCCTTCAGTGAAAACAATATTAACGGATGACTACAGCATCAATGAATACGATTACAGAAAACCAAAATACAGTTATTGGTCGAGTATGCTCAATCTTGGCTATAACCCCGACGATGGTGTCATTCTGGGAGGAGATGTTTTTTTTGTTAAAAATGGTTTCCGCATGAATCCATTTTCCTCCAGACATACGGTTACTGCCAACTATTTTACAGATTCCGGCGGTTATGAACTGGCTTACACAGGAATTTTTCCGCGGCTTACCGGTCACTGGTTTTTACAGCTCAACACCGGCTTCACCTCCTCCCAGTTTATCAGAAATTATTTCGGTACAGGTAATGAATCCGTCAATCAGGTGGATATTTATGGGAAAGAATATTATCGGGTCCGTGGGAAAGAATTTTATATTTCACCTTCTCTGAACTGGAAGAAAAATGCGTCGCACTTCTTTATTAAACCTGTTTACGAAGCACTCACCATTGAAGAAACTGCAGGAAGAAGAATTTCGGCTGCCGGAACTGTGAGCCCCGATGTCTTTTCCACCCAACATTTCGCAGGTGCTGATCTTGGCTTTCATTACCGCAATTTCAATAAAAATGTAAACCCAACCCTGGGCATGAAACTGAACGCAGAATTCGGATACCGTCAAAATCTGAAGGAAGGAAACAGGAAACTCCCGGGGCTGCTTGCCGGGCTGGGCTTCACCCATTACCTTACGAAAAATGAAAAATTGGTCTTATCCTCTTATGCCGAAGCCAAATGGCTGTTGAGTAATGATCATGAGTTTTACCAGATGAACACTTTAGGGGGAAACCATGACTTAAGAGGCTTCCAGTTTAACCGTTTCTATGGGAAAAATTCCTTTTACCAAAGTACGGACCTGAGTTTGGGAGTGGGCACTTTCAGAAATGCACTTGTTCCAATCAATGTAGGCATTTTTGCAGGATTTGATTACGGCCGGGTATGGGTTCCGAATGAATCCAGTAATCAATGGCATCATTCCACCGGAGCAGGAATTTCGCTCAACGCGCTTAATCAGTTGGGTGTTAATGCTTCTTACTTTTTTTCGGAAGATGGAAACAGATTGGTTTTGGCATTGGGAATGAATTTCTAAACAGTGTTAAAGTTTAAGCCGGTACAGATATGAACTTTCTTTTTTAGCAGCTTCATCAGTAATGAGCAGGGTGCTGTTGTCTTCAAAGCATACCCCTTCTTTCTGTGAGAAATGACCGAGTTCAATCTGCCGTACTTTCCCGGAAAAAAAATCATCGCCTTTAAAATCAGTGAAAACCCAGACCTTATCTGAGGACAAAAGGGCGACCTTAGTTTTATCAGGACTCATGGCCGCACTGGTAACGGCGCATCGGTTATAATGGTCACACGTCACAAATTCTGACACTTTTTCTGCAGCCACTCTTTCTCCCACGGTGTTCTTCACCCGGTACAAAGAAGTGGTTCCGTCAAACTTTGAACTCCTGTTCTTGGTGAAAATATAAAACTGACTGTTATAGTACAGAAAAGCTTCAGCATCAAAAACAAGGTCTTTCTTTTTAGGAGGAAAATCTTTTTGTTCAGGATAGTAAAACGTAATGATTTCTGAAGCCTCCACTTCCTCTTTATTCAGACCGGAAGCATTAATTTTATAAATTGCCAGATTCTGCCGCTCATTATCGTTATTACCGAAATCTCCGATATAAAGGTTTCCCTTTTCATCTGATGTAAGGTCCTCCCAGTCGTTGTTCTGAACATTTGAAATATGAATTTTACGAATCAGTTCCCCCTTCCTGTTAAAGCCGAAAAGTGTAGGATTATTATGCTGGTCTTCCACGGTCCAAACCAGTTCTGAGCCCCTGGAAATTTCACATGCCGAAGCTTCTTTAATCTCTTTTGGAAGTGCCGTAATGACTTCAACTTTCTGTTCCGCACTTTGTCTGCAATTGGTCAGAAAGAAAGCTAAAACTGCTATAATTACTGTTCTCATACGATTGAATTCGAAATTCAAAAATACTAAAATAAAAATGCGCTGTAAAAACCGCTAATCTCCAACACTTATTCTACGATTGACAAAGTATCTCTCTAATTTTTCAGGTAATAGGTATAAACGTTATAAGGAAATATTTTCTCGGCTACAAAGCGGGAAATCAAACTGCATATCAGAATAGGGAAAAATAACACGAAACCGTTCGGAACCAGATTACACACCAGAAATAATGCCGTGAAAGGCGCATAGATGGAAGCCGAAAGCGTAGCCGCCGCCCCTATCAGCGCAAAGTTCACCATATTGAATGTCATTCCCAGATAGGTGTTGCAGCAATATGCCAGACAAAAACCCAGAAAAGCACCTGCTACAATGCTGGGCGCGAAAACACCGCCGTCACCTCCTGCACCCAGTGTCAATGCAGAAGCCAGGGGTTTAAGGAAGATCAGTGCCATCAGAAAAATCGCCGGGTAGGTTTGCGAACCGCTCAGCAGTTCCCGCAACGGATGATAGCTGTCACCATAGAGAAAAGGAAAACTGAAGATCAGGAGTCCTACCAGTAAAGCCCCAAGATTTACTTTGATAAATTCGCTGCGGATGCCGGCAAAAAAGTCTTTAATCCGGATGACAAGCACCGTAAAATACACCGAGAGCAAAGCACCCAAGATGCTGAGGAGCCCAAAATAAGGCACAGCTTCCCACTTCCAGCCGGTAAGGAAATAAGGAAGAAGGTGTTGCGTTTTAAATACGGTCATAAAAAGCCAGGAAATGAGTGCCGATACTGTACAGCTGATAAAAAGTGTTTTAGAGAATTTTCTGGCGATCACTTCCATCGCAAAGAGCCAGCCGGCCAACGGACTTCCAAAGAGCACCGCAACTCCGGCCACTACACCGGCACAGACCATTTCGAGTTTATAGACATTTGCAGAAAAATTCTTTTCGTAGGCTGCATTTCCGACCGTCGCTGAAGCCACCACCGTGGAAACTTCAATACCCGTAGATCCACCAAAAACAACCGTTAAGAAACCATTAAAATAATGCGACGGGATTTTAAAAAGCGGCAAATGGTCTTTTCTCTGATCCACTGTTTTATAAATCTCTGTAATACCTTTATTTTTCCTGTTTCGGAACAGGTACTTTCTTAAAAAATAGATCGCCGTAATTCCTACGGTCGGGAGAAAAATAAAAATCAGAGGATTTCTTTTTTCCGATGTACTGAAAATAATTTCCTGAAAATATTCAGTCAGTGTCTTTAGAGAAAAGGCCAGAAAACAGCAACAGATCCCAATTAAAACTGAAATTAAGGCAAGTCTTAACTCATGGTGTCTCTGTATTTTTTTTCTTTCCATTGGTATTCTTTTATGCAATATTAAGGAATTCAAAAAAAACAATTCCTTAAAGTCAGGGCAAAAAAAAGCGGAGGACCGAAACAAAAAGCGCCAGGTTCTTAAGTTTTCGGGATAGTTTTTGCTAACTTCACCTGTCAAAAAAATAAACTATGAATGCAACGATGATTCAGTTTTTCCACTGGTATTCTGACGGAAACGGGCAGTTATTTACTCAGGCAAAAGATTGCGCAAAGTATTTAAAGGAACTGGGCATTACTGCGGTATGGTTTCCGCCGGCTTATAAAGGTGCGGGTGGCGGCTATTCCGTCGGGTACGATCCTTATGATCTTTTTGATCTTGGTGAATTTGACCAGAAAGGAACCGTCCCAACCAAATATGGAACGAAAGCCCAATATCTGGAAGCATGCAAAACCTTAAAGAAAAACGGCATCTCCGTCATCGCTGATATTGTACTGAATCACAAAGCTGGAGGTGATGAAAAAGAAAAATTCCATGCCGTAAAAGTAGATCCTGAAAACCGACAGCAGAATATTTCAGAACCTTTCGAAATTGAGAGTTATACGAAGTTCACTTTCCCGGGAAGAGGTAAAAAATATTCAGATTTTGAGTGGAATTTTCAGTGTTTCTCCGGTGTCGATTTTGCAGAAGGTCAGGAAGGGATTTTCCAGGTCATCCACGACCACGGCGACGGTTGGGAGGAAATGATTGATGACGAAAAAGGAAATTACGACTATCTGATGTACAACGATATTGAACAGCGCAACCCTTTCGTCCGCGAAGAACTGAACCACTGGGGAAAATGGTACCACGACCAAATTCATTTCGACGGCGTGCGCCTGGATGCGGTAAAACACCAGTCTCCTCAGTTTTATCAGGAATGGCTTCAGCTGCTGCGCTCCAATACCGGAAAAAACATTTTCGCGGTCGGAGAATACTGGGCGCCCGGCCAACTGGATCTACTACAGAAATACATTGAAGCAACCGAAGGAAGCATGAGCCTCTTTGATTCTTCACTTCAGCAGAATTTCCATACTGCCTCACTCGCGGGGGAAAATTATGATCTGCGCACGGTCTTTGACGGTACGTTAACACTTGCCGATCCCATACACTCTGTTACAGTCGTTGATAATCATGACACCCAGCCGCTGCAGGATCTGGAAGCTCCCGTAGAGCAGTGGTTTAAACCCATTGCCTATGCCCTGATTCTGTTGCGGGAAAACGGCTACCCCTGTATTTTTTATCCCGACCTGTTCGGCGCGACCTATACCGACAAGGACAAAGAAGGAAATGATCAGGAAATATTTTTAAATAAAGTCGAAAAAATCGAAGAACTTTTGAAAGCAAGACAGTATTTCGCTTACGGACTGCAGCGCGATTATTTTGAAGATGCCAACTGCCTGGGCTGGGTCCGCGAAGGAGACGGCGAACATAAAGGCTGTGCAGTTGTTTTAAGCAATAAAGATTCCTATGAAAAACCCATGGAAATAGGTATACAGTACGCCGGACAAAATTTCTATGATTATCTGGGGTGGTTCGATACTCAGGTAACGGTGGATGAAAACGGCTGGGGAAACTTTCCGGTTCCTGCAGGAAACGTGAGTGTTTGGGTACCGGTATAATTTGAAACGAATTATAAAAACTCCGTCAGAAAGAGCTTCCCGATGGGCGAAAAAAATATAGTAAAATATCTTTCTATTTTTTAACTAAATAAAATATGTTTTACTACTTTTGTTCTTTCAATTTAACATAATAAGATGAATTTCGAACGCATTCAGGAAAAACTGGAAATCCTTGCAGACGCTGCAAAGTACGATGTATCATGCTCTTCCAGTGGCGGAAACCGGAAAAGCAAAGGCGGACTTGGTAACAGTCATGCTTCCGGGATCTGTCATACCTATACCGAAGACGGAAGGTGCGTTTCGCTGCTCAAAATACTGTTGACCAACCACTGCATCTACGATTGTGCCTACTGTGTTTCGCGCAAAAGTAACGATGTAAAACGCGCCGCCTTTACCGTAGAGGAAGTAGTGGATCTTACCATCAATTTTTACCGCCGCAATTATATTGAAGGTCTGTTCTTAAGTTCCGGAATTTTTAAAGACTCCGACACCACGATGGAAAGACTGGTTCGGGTTGCAAAAAAACTCAGGCTTGAGCATAATTTCAACGGTTATATTCATTTGAAATCCATTCCCGGCGCAAGTGACGAACTGATGAAAGAAGCCGGACTTTACGCGGACCGGCTTTCCGTGAATATTGAAATTCCGACCGAAAAAGGACTGAAATTACTGGCTCCCGACAAATCCCATTCAGAAATGATCAAGCCGATGAGTTTTGTGAAAAACGAGCTCATCCTTTATAAAGAAGAAAAGAAAATCTTCAGAAAAGTACCGAAGTTCGCTCCCGCAGGACAGTCTACCCAAATGATTGTTGGCGCTACGGACGAAACCGATTTGAAAATCATTAAAGTTGCCGATCATTTTTATCAGAATTTTAATCTGAAACGCGTGTATTATTCAGGTTATGTTCCTGTGCTGGAGGACAGCCGCCTTCCTTCGATTCATTCACAGGTTCCGATGCAGCGCGAAAACCGTTTGTATCAGGCGGACTGGCTTATGAGATTTTACGGATTTGAGGCTCATGAAATTCTGGAACCTTCCAATCCTTTTCTTGATCTTGAAATCGATCCCAAATTAGCGTGGGCACTGCGTCACCGGGAACAGTTTCCGGTAAATATCAATTTTGCATCCAAAGAAATGATACTCAGAATTCCCGGAATCGGAACGAAGTCTGTCGGAAAAATATTAATGGCGAGAAGATTTCAGAAACTGACGCTCGAACATTTAAAGAAAATGGGCGTTGCGGTGAACCGCGCAAAATATTTTGTCGAATTTGAAAACAATAATATTTTCAATAAGCTGATCGACGAGCAGAATTTCCGGAAGATTATCCTTGCCGGGATGAGTTCGAAATACCAGAATCCTTTTTCACAGCAACTTTCGCTTTTCTAAATGACAACGCTTATTCATGACGGATCTTTTGAAGGTCTGCTGACCGCAGTTTTTGAGGTTTTCGAATACCGTTTTGAAACCGCCGAAATCATCAGCCGTGAAAATTATCATTCAGAAGACATATTTTCAACCGTGCATGATGTGATAACTTCCGCCGAAAAAGCAGACCGGGTGATTAAAAAGCTTGAAGGAACACTAGGTAAAAGTGCTGTGAAACAGTTTCTTCTGGCGTACCTTTCTGAAAGACCGGATTCGGGGAATTTAATTCTTTCGGCAGTGAAGCAATCCATCAAAAATCCCAAAGAAAACATCCTTCACAACTTTGCAGATCCCGACATTATGGAAATTGCTAAAATCTGCAAAAGCATGGGCAGGGAAATCCACAGGCTGCACGCTTTCGTCCGTTTTGAAAAGCTGGAAGACGGTTTATTTTTTGCTAAAGTGGAACCCGATTTCAATGTACTTCCCGTCAGTTTTAAGTTTTTTAAAGACCGTTATGCCGATCAGAAGTGGATGATTTATGATTTGAAAAGAAAGTTCGGTATCATGTATGATTTGAAAACAACCGAATTCTTTTACCCCGAAAAAGATCAGTTGAATCTTTTGAAAAACTCAGAAAACTTTCATCATGAAGAGGAAAAAAAATACCAGACACTTTGGCAAAGGTATTTTACCAAAACTAATATCACGGAAAGAAAAAACATGAAACTTCATATCCAGCATGTCCCGAAACGCTACTGGAAATATCTGACGGAAAAGTTTTAGGAACGCGCCAACCGGAAACACAGATTTTTTAACTGAAACAACTGCCCATAGGCTCCGGTTTCCCGTGTGCTGTCTCAGGAAGTTAAAGAATATAATTTTTCAGCAACCGTATTTACATTTTACCTTAATTTTACTTTAAAATAAAAACCGATGCTGGAAAACCTGGCTTTTTATCTTTTTCTCGTCATCATCATTGTTCTGCTGGTGATGCTTGCCAATAAAATAAAAGTGGCCTACCCTGTTTTGCTTGTTTTGGCAGGTCTTGCCATCAGTTTTACACCGGGGATTCCGTCCATCATCATAAAACCTGAACTGATCTTTCTTCTTTTTCTTCCGCCGTTGCTTTACGAAGCAGCCTGGACGAGCTCCTGGAAAGAACTTTGGCGGTGGCGCAGAATTGTCTTCAGTTTTGCCTTTATTGTGGTTTTTTTTACCGCCATCTGCGTGGCATTTGCAACCAATTACCTTATTCCGGGCTTTTCACTGGCACTTGGGTTTCTTTTAGGAGGAATCGTTTCACCTCCCGATGCAGTGAGCGCCGGCGCGATCCTCAAATTTGTAAAAATTCCGAAACGTTTCCAGTCGATTCTCGAAGGTGAAAGTTTGCTGAATGACGCTTCCTCTCTGATTATTTTCCGGTTTGCACTGATCTCGGTGGCGACAGGGCAGTTTATTTGGTCCCACGCGGTTTTCAATTTCTTCTGGATGTGCATTGGAGGCGTCGGTATCGGACTTTTAATCGGGTACATCTTTATGAAAATGCATAAAATTCTGCCTACCGACGCCAATATGGATACGGTATTTACACTGGCAGCACCTTTTATCATGTACCTTGCCGCAGAGGAATTTCATGCTTCCGGTGTTTTGGCAGTAGTAAGCGGAGGACTTTTTATGTCCGTAAGAAGGCATCAGTTTCTTACCGGAACTTCCAGGCTTCAGGGGGTGAATGTTTGGGAAAGTTTCACTTTTTTACTCAACGGTTCCGTTTTTATGCTGATTGGTCTTGATCTGCCACAGATTGTCTCAGGGCTGGGAAACACGAGCATTTACGAAGCCTTCGGTTATGGGGTTTTAGTGACTGTTGTTCTGGTCATAATAAGATTTCTCGCAAGTTACGGCGCAGTAATGATCACTTTAATCATGCGCAATTTCATCACCGTGGCAGATACTGAGGCGCCAGGCTGGAAGGTTCCCCTCGTAATCGGATGGACCGGAATGCGGGGCGTTGTTTCACTGGCGGCGGCACTTTCAATCCCGGTAACTTTAGACGACGGCAGCCCTTTTCCGCAGAGGAACCTCATTCTGTTTATCACCTTTGTGGTGATCCTCATCACCTTGGTTGTTCAGGGGCTCACGCTTCCGGCGTTGCTTAAAAAACTCAATCTTCAGGATACCGATTTCACAAAATCAGAAAAAGAAATTGATTATGAAATCCGGAATGCATTGGCGCAAATAGCCGTGAATAAACTGAAAACAGATTACCCCCAAAAACTCGAAACCTTTCCGATCTTAAGAGAGCAGCTCCACATCTGGGAAAACCGCGTAAAAAGTTCGGAAATCATTCTTAATTATCCTGAATATCAAAAGATCTACGCCGACATTCTGGAAACCCAAAGGAAGTGGCTCATCAGCAAAAACCGCGAGGAGCTTTTACTCGACGAAGAAATTATAAGAAAGCACCTGAGGCGGCTTGATCTTCAGGAAGAAAAATTAAATCTCGGAAAATAATTACTAACAATACAATCAAAAATAAAATGAATTCAACAGCACCGCTTTTTCCTAAAGGCAATCCGCTTCCAAAGGACTGGTTCGTGGGTGATGCATTTTTAACCCCTTTACTCTCGCCGGATCATAATAACTCCTATTCCGTGGGAAGTGTTTGGTTTGAAAAAGGAGCGAGAACCAACTGGCATACCCATCCGAAAGGACAGAATTTGCTGGTCACAGAAGGGCAGGGATTTTACCAGGAAAAAGGAAAACCTGCTCAGGTGATTAAAAAGGGCGATGTCATCGTCATTCCGGAAAACGTGGAACACTGGCACGGCGCCTCTGCCGACACTGAAATGGTACATATCGCCATCACGAATTTTGAGGGCAGCCGCCAGGTCACCTGGTTACATCCGGTTTCAGAAGACGAATACAGAACCGTAAATTACATGTAAACCTATTAAAATAATTTGGCCGCTATTCCGGCCTATTCCGGAACGCAAACAAGACTCTTTGATTAACTATTAAACAATTAAAAATATGAATACCTTTAGCGTAAAAGCCTTCGGAACCGAAGCGAAAGACCAAGATTTAGAACTGATGCAGATCGAAAGACGCGAAGTGACGCCCACCGATATCGAAATCGACATTCTTTACTGCGGCGTTTGCCACAGCGATCTTCATACTGCGAGAAACGACTGGGGCGGCACGAAATACCCCTCAGTTCCGGGACATGAAATTATAGGAAGAATTACTAAAATCGGTTCAGCCGTAACCAAATTTAAAGTTGGTGATCTCGCCGGCGTTGGATGTCTGGTAGATTCGTGCAGAGAATGTGAAAGCTGCAGAAAAGATCTGGAACAGTACTGTCTGACCGGTTCTACCGGAACTTACAACGGAGCTGATCAGTTTCTGGGCGGTCATACCTTTGGTGGTTACTCAGAAAAAGTGGTGGTGGATGAAGCTTTTGGTTTGAAAATTCCTGAAAACTTAGATCTGAAAGCGGTGGCACCGTTATTATGTGCCGGAATTACTACCTGGTCGCCTCTGAAACACTGGAATGCCGGGCCCGGTTCCAAAGTAGCGGTTATAGGTTTGGGTGGTCTGGGTCACATGGCGATTAAACTCGCCAAAGGTTTGGGCGCTGATGTAACCCTGTTTTCAAGAAGTCCCAATAAAATTCAGGATGCGCTGGATTTGGGTGCGCACGCCGTGGTAATTTCAACTTATGAAAATGAGATGAGCGCTGTAAAAGGAAAATTCGATCTCATCATCGATACCGTTCCTTATGATCACGACATCAACCCTTATATCGAGACTTTAAATATCAGCGGAACTTTGGTTTTGGTAGGATATATCGGAAAAATGGAGGAAGCACTGTTCACACCGCCGATGATTTTAGGAAGACGTGCTGTCGCAGGTTCGGTGATTGGCGGTATTAAGGAAACCCAGGAAATGCTTGATTTCTGTGGTGAACACAACATTCTGCCGGAAATTGAAATGATCAAAATGCAGGATATCAACACGGCGTACGAAAGAATGCTGAAAAGTGATGTGCGGTACCGTTTTGTGATCGATATGCAAAGCCTGAAGCGCTAAAAAAAGCGGCTCAGGTGTAGGGTAACCACATCCACAATTAAAATAATGCAATCCGGTTGAAACCACTCAGCCGGATTTTTATTTCAGCACTTTTTTGGCGGTGCAGTTTTTCCCGTCAATATTCTCCGTTATTTTTAATCCTAAAATTTCAGCAACGACCGGATAAACATTCACGTTCCTGAATTCGCCGATTTCTTTATGCTGCTGAAATGCCGCTCCAGACGCAATAAAAATGGACTTCATTTCGGGCACAAGATAAGGATTGTAGCCGTGCTTCCCTTCCGATGATTTCTTTCCTTTTTCTAAAAATATTCTTGGCGCTCTGGGAACGAGTAAAATCTGTCCTATTCTCTGATAACGGTCGTCACGCTCTGAAAATTTTAATTTCCTTGGAAATCTTTTGTCAAGAAAAACATCATATTCTGAAGTTTTATTTTTCTTAAGCTGCTGGTAAACCGATTTCACTTCTGCAGGATTTTTTACGACCACTCTGAGTAAAGTCTGGGAATTATAGAAATCAAAACGATCCTTATTGAAAAGGATTTCCGGAATTTCCAGCGGGTTTCCGTGATCTACATTGATCATTCCGTGATCGGAAACAAAGATGAAATTCACATGCTGAAGTCCCAGCTGATTTACTTTCTGCACCAGACTTCCTATTGCTTCATCCACTAATTGAACCGCCTTTTCGGTATTTTGACTTTCAGGCCCAAAATGATGCCCGTTGGAATCCACTTCCGGAAAATACAGCGAAATAAAATGAGGACGCACGTTTTCGGGCATCTTCAGCCAACTGATTACTTTATCTATCTTTTCTTCAGGCGTAAATTTTTCGTGGTAATGGTAATAATAAGTCGGTCGCATTGCACCTGCATCACTTGCAGAGCCTACCCACATCATCGATGCAGCCAGCATCCCGTTTTTTTCTGCCAAACTCCACAGTGGCGTTCCACCGTACCAGCTTCCGTCTTCAGCATTTTCTTTACTGCTCATCGCGTAGGCTTTATTCTTTTGGTAATCGAAGAAAAAATTATCAATCAAACCGTGATGCGACGGATACAACCCCGTGATCAGGCTCCAGTGGTTGGGGAATGTGATGGTAGGATAGCTGGGAATCATGGCTTTCGCGGACACGCCGTTTTCTGCTAATTTCAGAAGGTTTTTGGCGTTGTATTTTTTGGCGTAATCATACCGGAAACCGTCAGCAGAAATCAAAATTACATAAGGTTTTGAAGTTGACTGTAATGAATTCTGCCGGTTCGGGATCACTACCTGAGTTGTATCGGTTTGGGAAAAACTATATATAAAGAGCAGAATAAACAAGGAAGAAAACAGATTTTTCATAGAGATTTTTGTATCACAAATTTAAAAAGAAAAATAGGCTGGTAAGATTAAATTTTGCTCATACGCGATAATGCATCAATGAAAAATCAGTTTTTACTGATAATCGGCAATATATTTAAAAAATAACCAATAAAATATTAATATTTTTTAAGATTCGTTAAGAAAATATTACATTTGCGAAGTTTCTAAATATTTATTATGAAAAAACTTCTATTCTTTTTATTCGCTTTCATTTCCTTCACCTCTTACGCACAGCTTGACCGCGAACACTGGTTTGCACCGATGGTGGACCGGGCAAATACCGGCAACAGCGTACAGCGAATTTATATGTCGACCAATGAAACAGTACCTTTTAAGGTAGATGTTTATAATAATAATATAGTTATCGGTACGGTTACGATCAGTAAAAACAATCCCAGATATTATGAATTTACGCAAAGGGACTTAATTATTGTTTCTGGCGGCACTGCTAATTCAAATACATTCAGACCGGTAAATAAAGGGGTTTATCTTAAAGGAGAAAAACCTTTTTACTCAAGTTTAAGATTTTCTATTTCCCAACACGGAGAACTGCTGACCTCGAAAGGCACTGCCGGAATCGGAACACAGTTCAGAGCAGTAATGGCTCCAATAACGGCCAATAACGGCATCCTTAATTTCATGACCAGCGTAATGGCGACCGAAGATAATACTACTGTTACCGTCTCAGATTTCAGCCCCGGCCTCAGGTTTTCTGATGGAATTCCGAGAACTCAAATCAATTTTATCTTGAATAAGGGTCAGTCTTATATTATTGATGGTTCGGGAACCTACACTCAAAATTTTACAGGATTTATAGGAGCGAAAATTGTATCCGACAAACCCATCTCGATCACTAATGGTAATTTTAACGGACAGTATGCCACTACAGCGACCAACAGTTCGGACATCCTGATGGATCAGGGCGTTCCGATAGACCGGCTGGGCCAGGAGTTCGTCCTGATGAAAGGTAACGGTACCACTACTTCCGGAATGGAGAGAGCAATTGTAGTAGCTACGGAAGACAATACAGACATCTATATTAACGGAGGAACTGTCGCCGTGGCAACGATCAATGCCGGCCAAAACTATCTGACAGATAACAGCGCATACGTGGACCAGGGCTTCAATCATTATAATATGCGTATTCAAACCAGTAAGAATGCCTACGTTTATCAGTTGCTGGCAGGTGATGCAGGAAGTTCCATGGTAGCAACCGGCGGATTTAACTACATCCCGCCGCTAAGCTGTTATCTTCCAATAAAAATTGATGAAATCGGTCTGATTGATGAAAACAGAGTGTATATCAATAATCTTGGCGGTTTCAGGGATAATATCCCTACCAAACTCAATATTATTACTGAACGGGGAGCAACAGTAGATGTTAAACGCAACGGAACTTCCATGATGCTGAGCGCATTGAACGGACCTTTCAACGTGGCAGGAAACAATAACTGGGTGACCTACTCGATTCCCGGAATCTATGGCAATATAGCCGTAAACTCTACACGTGCCGTTACCGCAGGAATTTCTGCCGGGGATGATGCTGTTGGTTACGGCGGATATTTTGCCGGATTCTCATTTATTCCAGCCATTATTAAAAGTGAAGGCGACTGTCTTCCCGGGGTAAAACTGGAAGTGACTGAAGGATTCAGCAATTATCTTTGGGTAATGAAAGTGGGTGCCGCCTATGTTCCGGCCCCCGGAATCAACAATACCAATAAATACGAACCTACCCAGGCAGGGATTTATGCCGTACAGATTCAGCAGGGTTCCTGTCCACAGATACAGACCCAGGATTTTAAATTCTACAACTGTACCACCTATACCAATTACAATTACAACAGCTGCGGAACAGAAACCATTACTCCGGCTTTTGCTTTAAGTTCGCAACCCGTAGACCCTGCAACCGTTAAAATAGTAACTCCGCCAACTAAAGGAACGGTAACCATAGCGCCCGACGGAAAATTTACTTACAAAGTAAACCCCGGTGCCAGCGGAACAGATACTTTTAAAATGTCCTTTTGTGGAATTGGCGCAATACCCGATTGCGAAACCGTTCAGATCACCGTGATCATGATCGAAAAATCTGACAATGTCATATTGCAGGAATGTTCCACCAACGGAATTGCCACGTATAATTTGTCTTTAGCTGCCGTATCACCCGATACTGATATTACAAAAACGTATTTTAAAACCCAGAACGGTGCAGCCAATGATATCGCAGCAGACCAAATTACCGGTTTCACAGGCTATACTTCAGCAGACGGTTTTATATATGTAAGAATTAAAAACAGCTTGGGATGTATTGCAGTGGCAAAAGTAGAACTGAAATCGAAATTAGCGCCTGAAGTAAAAGAAAACCTTTACATAAAAACCCATTGTGACGAAGATATTGACGGAAAAATTGACGGGATTTATAAAGTTGATTTAACCACAATATCCCCAATTATTTTAGTACAGGCGTCTAATTTTGTAGTGAAGTATTATTCAGACGCAGCTTTAGCCAACAACATTACAGGCATTTACAGCTTTACAGGAAATACCTCGATATGGATTAAAGTAGAAGCTCCCAATGGCTGTTCTTCTGTAATTAAAGAAATCCAGTTGAAAACGGGAGCGAAAGCAACGTTAACAACTGCAGCTGCTACAGAGAAGGTTTGTGATATAAACAATGATAACACTGAAACAATTAATCTCGCAAGCTATCTCACTTTATTCACAACAGCTTCCGGAACTTCAGTGACCTATTACAATACTGCTGCTGACGCTCAGAACAATCAGAATGCTATCGGCGGAAACCCAACCATCACTGGCGACCGCACTTTTTATTACAGAATCAACGTCCCGGGTTTCTGCGCTAATATCGGAATCTTAAATATTTTATTCAAACAGGGAACTCCTTCTACTCTCCTTCAAGCCTCAGTAAAAGTCTGCCAGGGAAACAGAGCAAGTTTGGACGTTGGAACAGGTTACTCAGGAATAACCTGGAGCACGGGAGCCACGACGCAGACCGTAAGTTTAGGAGCCGGAAATTACTGGGTAGATCTAACCAACGCTCTTGGCTGTGTTTACAGACAGAATGTAACAGTTGTGGATTCACCGAAACCGCAATTGAATATCGCTGCCTACAACTCCACTTTGTGCGACAGTAATTTTGACGGAAACAGTGATCCCATTAATTTTAACAATATTACGCCGGTTATTGTACAGAACTTCGCTGCAAATCCGGGTTTGTTCACGGTAAGATATTATTTAAATAAAAGTGACCGCGATGCCGGAAACAACAATACCATTCCGAATCTCACGAACTGGACTTTTTCTGCGGACACCACAGTTTATGTGAGAGTGGAATCACAGTATTGCTCTTATGTTCCGGACGTTTCCCACGAAATTCATTTCAAACTGGGAACTTCACTTCCAACGATTTCATCAACAGCTCTCATTATGGTTTGTGATAATGACCTGAATGGAACAGAGACGATTTCTTTAGTAACATATAGAAATTTATTCACCGCAGACGCAACTGCTTCCGTACGGTATTTTGCAACATTAGCAGATGCGCAAAATAATACTCCAAACATTAATGTTTCCCAAGTAATTACTGGAAATATAACATTCTATTATCGCTTTTCGAAAGCCGGTTTCTGCGATGTGATAAGACCATTAAATATTATATTTAAAGCAGCCACACCAACCGCACTGCTTGATTCGTACACCGTGTGTCAGGGAAGTGCAGTGACCCTTACAGCAGAAGCTTCTTACTCTTCATGGCTTTGGAAAAAAGGAACCACAACAGTTTCTACATCACAGACGGCCACTTTGAATGCAGGAGTTTATACCGTTTCTTTTACAAATGCTTTCGGTTGTACTTTCACCAAAAACATCACAGTAGTCGATTCACCGAAACCGGCCTGGAACATCGCAGCCTACAACGCAATCCATTGTGATGATGATTTTGACGGAAGTATTAAGATTGATTTTTCAGCAGTTACACCGGTAATTTTACCAAATCATAACCTGTTCACCGTTGAATATTTTGCAGATCCGACTTATACAACACCATTGCCTTCCAACTGGACATATTCTGTAAACACAACAGTGTATGTAAGAGCAACTTCAACAGTTTGCCCGACAGAATACAGACAGATTGATTTCAAACTGGGGACTTCGCTCCCACTTACCTCATCTACAGTGAGCACAACAGTTTGTGATAATGACATAAGCGGTTCGGAAAACATTAGTCTTACAGATTTTAATTCCCTATTCACTTCATCGACGGGTGTTTCAGTAAAATATTTTGACACCTTAATTAAAGCCCAAAACAACATTGCCGGGGAGGATACCACCGTTGCGCAAACCGTCAGTGGAAATAAAACCTATTATTTAAGATTCAAAAAAAATGGTTTCTGCGATGCCATCGGAACTTTAAATATCGTTTTCAAGCAGCCGAAAAAATCATTGGTTTTAATTGGTCAGCCTATATGTCCGGGAGCAGAACTAACTTTGGATGCAGGCCCGGGATTTGACGGATACCTATGGAGTACCGGCGAAACCACCTCATCAATCAGCGCTCCGGTAGGTGAATATTGGGTTGACCTATCTTTTAACGATTGTGTTTACAGACAGGAGGTCAGCGTAACCGCGGTTTCACTTCCCCAAATAGTGAGTGTAGAAATTCAGGGAAGCACGGTTACGGTATCAGTTACAGGTGGAAACCCGCCTTACCAATATGCTCTGGATAGCGGGAATTATCAATCCTCCAATATATTTACGAATGTGCCGGGTGGCGACCATACCATATATGTCATTTCTGCAGACAATTGCACACCGGTTTCGGCAGACATCAATGTCATTCAACTCTATAATGCCATCACCCCTAATGGCGACGGTTTTAATGATGTGCTGAATTATTCAGGTTTACTGAAGAAAAACGAACCGTTTATGCAGATTTTCGATCGTTACGGAAAAATAGTTTTCACCGGCGACACCAACAATCGCTTCACATGGGACGGAAAATCTTCCGGAAAAACACTGGAAACAGGCAGTTACTGGTATGTCATGCACTGGAAAGAACCCGGATTTGAAACCATCAGCAAATATACTGGATGGGTCTTAGTGAAAAACAGAGAATAATTATTAAAAACCATTCATAAAAAAAGCCTGGATTCAAATCGAATTCAGGCTTTTTTATCATTAAAATAAATTGCCGTAGGCTGATAATAGCAATATAATTATTCAGCGAACTATATTTCCATGAATTATCAATAATAAGTTAAATTTGTGAGGGCATCAATTTATTATTATGAAAAAATCCTTACTCATTTTATTATTATTTGTTTCCATATTTTCCTCCGCTCAGCTCGATCGGGAACATTGGTTTGGGCCAATGGTGGATCGCGTGAACAGCTTTGGCTCAGTGAACTCAGACTCCCAGTCGATTTACATGTCAACCGGTGAAACCACTCCGTTCAAAGTAGAGGTGTATTTTAATAATGCAGTAGTGGCAACTTTTACGCTTAGTAAAAATAATCCGCAAAAATATACGGTTTCAACAGCCGACAGGGAAAGAATTATTATTAACCCCGGATGGTTGTCAGATCCGGCAGCCGGACTGTTTCAACCTGTCACCATGGGATTTTACCTGAAAGGGGAAAAACCGTTTTTTGCAAGTATGAGATTTTCGATATTCAATCATGCAGAAATTATAACCTCAAAAGGAACGGCTGCTTTAGGGACAGAATTCCGGGTCGCAACGGCTCCGCTTGCCTTTGCAACAGGAACGTTAAACTTTATGAATAGTGTAATGGCAACAGAAAACAATACCACGGTTACGGTTTCTGAGTTTCAGCCCGATGTGATTTTTACGGATGAAATTCCGAGAACCCAAATTACTTTCGTACTAAACAAAGGCCAATCTTACATCATTGAAGGCTCTGACAGCTATTATGAAAATCAAACCGGCTACATTGGAGCAAAAATTATTGCTGACAAACCCGTAGTTGTAACCAATGGAAATTTTAACGGACAATATGCGCAAAATATTGGTTCATCCGACATATTAATGGATCAGGCAGTACCGATAAATAAATTGGGGAAAACTTTTGTGCTCGTAAAAGGTAACGGGGAGAACAGTTACACCGCATCCGGAAATTTGACAACAATGGAGAAAGCGATTATCGTAGCGGTAAAAAACAACACTAAAATCTACCTTAACGGAGATCCGGTCCCCACAGCAACACTCCAGGAGGGAGAGTTTTTTACAACCCCTCCAAACAGCTATGTTGACCAGGGATCAGGGCATTTTAACATGTACATCAGTTCTTCCGAAGACATATACGTTTATCAACTTTTAGCAGGATCGGTTGGTCATGTCTCTAATCCCAACGGCGAAGCAACCGGTGGTTTCAATTATATTCCGCCATTAAGCTGTTATCTTCCACGAAAAATTGACGAAATCGGATTAATTGATGAAAATTTTTTTAAGTCTAATTCTAACTTAAATGGGATTTTAAATATACCCACCAAATTAAATGTAATCACAGAAAAAGGCGCAATAATCGACATCAAAAGAAACGGCGTCTCCCTTCCAATTAACAATGTTAATGGACCTTATAATGTTTCCGGTAACAGCGATTGGCAAACCTATTCATTTCCTAATATTTCGGGAAATATTTCAGTTGTTTCCTCAAAAGCAGTTACCGCCGGTATTTCTGCCGGGGATGATGCTGTAGGATACGGAGGCTTTTTTGCTGGATTCTCTGCCACTCCTTTAATTACAAAAGTGGAAGGCGAATGTCTTCCGGACGATGTGAAACTTGCTGTGACAGAAGGGTTCAGCAACTACCAATGGTTACAAAAAGTCGGCAACACGTATATTAATGCACCTGTTAGTCCAAAAAACCCTTCCAATACCGATTATTTTTATTATCCTTCTCAGGCAGGAATTTATGCAGCGAAAATTCAGCAGGGTTCCTGTGCGGAAATTCAGACGGAGGATTTCAAATTTTTTAACTGTACGAATTATACCAATTACAATTACACCATCTGCTCTGATCTAAAGATCAGCCCAAAATTTGCATTAAGCACCCAAACAGTAAATCCTTCCAGCGTTAGCGTTACCATCCCTCCAACAAAAGGAACCGTAACCATAGCGGCAGACGGAAGCATAAACTACTCGGCCTTTAAAAACGCATCCGGAACTGATACTTTCAGGTTTGCTTTTTGCGGTGTTGGCGCCATACCGGATTGCGAAGTAATTCAGGCAACCATTCAGCTTAATCAGGTCATCAGTCATGATGTGGTGTTGAAGAAATGCAGCCTGACAAATAATGCCATATTTAACTTAACGGAAGCCATTGTAACACCGGATACAGCGGCTCAAAAAAAATACTATTCAGATTCCGCGTTAAAAAATCTTATCCCAAATAATCTGCTTGCCAATTATCCAGCTGCCAATGGTGATTTGGTATATGTACATCTTAAAAACATTTTCGGTTGTGAAGCTACTGCGGTTATTACTTTAGAAACAAATCTGCCACCGGCTGTTAATGAAAATCTTTATACAAAAACCCATTGTGATGAAGACATTGATGGGATTATCGACGGGAAATACAAAGTAGATTTAAATTCAATAACACCCATCGTTGTACCCAACAGTTCAGGGCTTACCGTTCGCTATTATGAAAATGAAGCTAAAGCTAATATTGGGGGTGCCGATCATATAACAGGTATTTATACTTTTGCCGCCGGTAATACTGAAGTATGGATAAGAGTTGACGCGCCTAATGTCTGTCCACCTGCGATTAGAAAAATAGTATTGAATATTGGCACCAAATTAACCATTAATAATACAGTTTCAGATTTTGCCTGTGATAACGATTTAGACAATAAAATCAATATCAATTTAGCCTCCTATATTTCATTATTTACGGCCGGTTCTAATATAACGGCTAAATATTTCGATGATCTTACAAAAGCTCAAAACAACTTTGCCGGCGAAAACATTCCTGTCGACCAAATTATTAATGGCAACAGGATTTTTTATTACCGGTTAAAAAAACAAGGATTCTGCGAAGTAATCGGAACTTTAAACTTAACCTTAAGACAGCCAAAAAAATCAGCCGATCTTGTAAATAAAGAAATTTGCGCCGGTACAAAAACCAGTCTTGATGCAGGTTCTGGGTTTGACGGATACCTTTGGAGTACGGGCGAAACTACCCGGATGATACACAACGTTCCTATTGATGATTATTGGGTAGATTTATATTTCAATGATTGTGTCTACAGACAGAATGTTTCTGTAACGCCGGTTGCGCTTCCGGAAATTGTGAGCATCGATATTCAGGGAGCTACTGTTTCCATAAATCTTTCCGGTGGAAACCCGCCTTACCAGTATGCCATAGATAACCTCAACTATCAGTCATCCAATGTGTTTTTGAATGTTCCGGGAGGAGATCATACAATTTACGTTATTTCGGCCGACAACTGTATTCCGGTTTCTGCTGACATCAACGTGATCCAACTCTATAATGCAATCACCCCTAATGGCGACGGTTTTAATGATGTGCTGAATTATTCAGGGTTACTGAAGAAAAACGAACCGTTTATGCAGATTTTCGACCGTTACGGAAAAACTGTATTCACAGGAGACACCAACAACCGTTTTACGTGGGACGGAAAATCCTCAGGAAAAACACTGAAAACAGGCAGTTACTGGTACGTGATGCACTGGAAGGAACCCGGATTTGAAACCGTTACCCAATACACGGGTTGGGTTTTAATTAAAAACAGAGAATAATAAAAAACGACAATCATAAGAATCCGGCTCACAACTGAGCCGGATTTTTGATGTGGATACCCAAAATACCGGTGAACAGATTATGCCTGTTGCCCCTTTAACATTCCCAATCCTTTTATGATATAGCATGGTTATAGTATGGTTATAGTATGGTTACAGTATGAATACACTATGCCTAATTTTACATTGCCTGTACGTTTTCTAAGGCAATAGTTTACTGTAAATGTTTCTGTATTTTTGTACAGCAATTCAAATTACAGTGTACTCCCAGGTTTTAAAAAAGCCGAATAGAGAGTTCGAAGTTACACTTTAGAAACTGTCTCAAAAATAAAAATCCGCCTCAATTTGGGTATTGAGACGGATTCTTTACTTTTTATAAAATGATTATTTTTCAGAAACTGCATTTAACTGAACAATCATTTTTTCGGTTGCAGATTTCAGTTCATCCAATCCTTCATTATTAAAGATGACAAAATCAGCCAGTTTTATTTTGTCTTTTTCCGGCATTTGTCTGTTCATAATGCTTTCAATTTCGCGGTAGGTTTTGCCGTCTCTGTCCATCACGCGTTTGATTCTTACATTGTCGTCCGCAGTAACCAAAACCGATCTGTAACAGCTTTCATTCAGTTTTAATTCGAAAAGCAGTGCTGTTTCTTTAAAGATGAATTCGGTCTGCTGTCTTTCTAGCCAGTTTTCAAAATCAGTTTTAACAGCAGGGTGAATTAATGAATTGAGTTTCAGTAATAATTCTTCATTATCAAATACAATTCCGGCAACAAATTTCCTGTCATAAAAACCATTTTCATCATAAGCGTCATTCCCCAGAAGATTTTTGATATGCTGTTTCAAATCCGCATCATCATTCACGATTTCCTTGGCATGAACATCGGAATAATAAACCGGGAATCCTTCTTCTTCGATGAATTCAGCTACGGTGGTTTTTCCTGACCCAATTCCGCCGGTTAAACCGATGATTTTCTTTGCCGGAGTTTCAGAACTCTGTTTCTGTTCTTCCATTATTTTAGTATCCGAAAACATCATTCATGCTGAAAGTTTCATCAAGACGGACCCCTTTTTCAGTCATTTTCAAACTTGCCAGTTCGTTGTGTGCGTCGTGTTCAAAGAAGAGAAGGTATTCGTTATCCACGCACTGCTTCAAAAACTTTCCTTTTTCTTCCATTGTCAAAAGGGGACGCGTATCATAACCCATCACATAAACCTGCGGAATATGGCCGGCTGTAGGGATTAAATCTGCTGCAAAAACGATGGTCTTTTCCTGATAGCGGATTACGGGAAGCATCTGCTTTTCGGTATGTCCGTCTACGAAAATCACATCCATCTTCAGATCCGGTGCGAAACCGTAATTTCCGCTGTTCGGGGTTGGTAAAAAGTGGAGTTGACCGCTTTCCTGCATCGGGAGAATATTTTCCTTTAAGAAGCTGGCTTTCTCACGCGGATTAGGTTCTGTTGCCCATTTCCAGTGTTCTTCATTAGTCCAGAAATGTGCATTTTTAAAAGCCGGTCTGTAGCCTGTTTTATCATCATTCCATTCAACCGCACCTCCGCAATGATCGAAGTGAAGATGAGTAAGGAAAACATCGGTAATATCTTCACGAACAAAACCGTATTTCTTCAGGTTTTTATCAAGAGAATCATCGCCCCAAAGTGAATAGTGTCCGAAGAATTTTTCGTCCTGTTTGTTTCCGAGGCCGCAATCGATTAAGATTAATTTTTTGCCGTCTTCCACTAGAAGGGAGCGTGTCCCCAATTCAATTAAATTTCTTTCATCTGCCGGATTGGTTTTTTCCCAGATGGTCTTCGGGACGACGCCAAACATGGCACCGCCATCTAACTTAAATTTTCCGCACTGTATAGGATAGAGTTTCATATATTTTATTTTGTGATTTCTAAATTATAAAATTTCAATTTATTTTAACACAACGAATATCGACTTTTTATAATTTGTCACTGTTGTTTCTCCGCAACCTTTATTTTAAAAATCCCTGCTATTTTTCATTTTCTCAGCAATTTTTTTTGAATCAGCGTCATTGGATTCCATTAAATTGATGATAATTCTTTCGGCATTTACCTCATCTCTGTTTTGGGAGAGTTTTGAGGCAATATAAATTTCTGTTGGAATAATATTGATTCCGAAAGCGCCTTTCATCTCTTTTCTCACATATTCATCACCCATGTTTTCCACAAGCATCGGACATTTCTGAGCTTTTTCATATTTAAATGTCAGCTTTCTGAGATGTTCATAAAGTTCATCATCCGTCATCAGTTTCACTTTTCCGCGGATTTGCACCGCTTCATAATTCCAGGTTGAAACATTTTTATGATCGTACCACGAAGACGAAATATAAGAATGTGCACCCAAAAAATCGCACAGCACTTCGTCACCGTCTTTCAACACTTTAGCCTGAAAATTGGCTTTTGAAATATGGGTTTCAAGATAAAAACCGTCTTCCGTTTCATTCAGCAAAAACATTGAATGCGTTGCAGCCAGTTTTTCCTGATTGGAGATGAGAAGCGCAAAACCGTTTTCCCTGATGATTTCTTTCATCAGCTGCAGGTCTTCGCTTTTATAGATTTTTGGAATGTACATTTTAAAACAGCGTGTCCGGTCGTTTCGGAATCGAAATATTCAGATGTTTATATGCTTTTTCCGTCACTTCCCTTCCTCGCGGCGTTCTGATGATAAATCCTTCCTGAATAAGAAAAGGTTCATACACTTCTTCCAACGTTTCAGGATTTTCTCCGATCGATGTTGCCAGCGCGGAAATTCCCACCGGTTTCCCACGGAAGTTTTCAATCATCACGCGCATGATTTTATTGTCCATATCATCAAGACCGAATTCGTCTACATTCAAAGAATTCAGGGCAAATTTTGTAATACCAATCTCGATTTCACCGTTTCCCTTAATCTCCGCAAAATCACGGACTCTTCTTAGCAAAGCGTTTGCGATTCTTGGCGTTCCACGGCTTCTTCGGGCAATTTCAAGGGCTGCATCTTCGTAGATTTTCACGCCCAAAACTCTTGCGCTTCTCTCGATAATCATCCCGAGAAGTTCAATAGTATAATATTCTAATCTTGACTGAATCCCAAATCTCGCGAGCATGGGTTTGGTCAACATTCCGCTTCTGGTGGTGGCTCCAACTAAGGTAAATGGATTTAATCCAATCTGAACACTTCGGGCATTCGGACCGGATTCCAGCATGATATCGATTTTATAATCTTCCATCGCGGAATACAGATATTCTTCCACAATGGGCGAAAGCCTGTGAATTTCATCGATAAAAAGAACGTCGTTTTCCTCTAAATTAGTCAGCAAACCTGCCAAACTTCCGGGTTTATCCAACACAGGACCGGAAGTGATTTTGCAACCGACTCCAAGTTCGTTTGCAATGATATTGGCTAAAGTTGTTTTTCCCAATCCGGGCGGACCGTGAAGAAGAACATGATCCAGAGCGCCACCACGGTTTTTGGCCGCCGCCACGAAAACTTCCAGATTATCAAGCGTCTTCCGCTGTCCTGCAAAATCCTGAAAACTCTGGGGCCGGATTTTCTCTTCCTGCATCAATTCATCATCGGAAAAATTATCCTTATCTGGATGTAAAAAATCGGGCATTTTTATTTTAGTTTGTATCTCTTCAAAGGTAAAATTTTTTATTGAATTTTATAACGGACAAAGATGGAGAGAATTTCCCAAATCCGGAAAAACGATGAATAGAACGAAAAACTTTGTATGCTTTGCGTTTAAATATTAAATTTACCGTTATGAAACTAATCGGGCCTTTTAAGCAAATTGTAACGCTTGCCAACCTTCCGCTAAGGGGAAAACTTTCTGATGACCAACTCGAAATCATCAAAAACGGCGGAATTTTAACAGATGACGGTAAAATTATAGAAATCGAAAACTACGACTACCTGAAATCTTTCATTCCGAGCGACAGTAAAGAATGTGAAGTTGAATTCATTGATGATGTTCAAATTGCATTTCCTGCCTTCACCGATTCCCACACCCACATCTGCTTCGGCGGAAACCGTGCGAACGATTTTGCGATGCGCAACGCCGGGAAAACATATCTCGAAATTGCAGAAAGCGGCGGCGGAATCTGGAGTTCGGTTCAACATACACGAAACGCTTCTGAAGAGGAATTATTAAGAACAACTTTAGAAAGAATCAACTTTCTGATCTCTTTAGGAATTACCACGATTGAAATAAAATCCGGTTACGGACTGGATGTGGAAAATGAACTGAAAATACTGCGTGTCATCAAAAAAACTCAAAGTTTTACAAAAGCGACTTTAGTCCCGACTTGTCTTTCCGCTCATTTAAAACCAAGAGATTTCGCAGGAAGCAACGCGGAATATCTGAATTATATTCTGGATGAAATTCTTCCTAAAGTTAAAGAAGAAAACCTGGCAAAACGCGTAGATATTTTCATTGAAAAATCTGCTTTTCAGCCTGAAGAAAGCAAAGCATTTTTATTGAAAGCGAAAGAAATGGGTTTTGAAATTACTGTTCATGCTGATCAGTTCACGCCGGGAAGTTCAAGAATTGCGGTGGAGGTTGGCGCCAAATCTGCCGACCATCTGGAAGCGACCATTGATGAAGATATTCAGTTTTTAGCCAATTCAGAAACTGTTGCCGTTGCGCTTCCAGGAGCGAGTCTAGGGCTGGGAGAAAAATTTACTCCTGCAAGAAAAATTCTGGACAACAATGGAATCCTCGCTATTGCAAGCGACTGGAATCCCGGTTCTGCACCGATGGGAAATTTAATCACACAAGCCTCGATTTTGGCGACTTTCGAGAAGCTTTCTACGGCAGAAGTTTTGGCGGGAATTACGTTCCGTTCAGCTTTTGCACTGAGTTTGGAAGACCGCGGAAAACTCGAAAAAGGGAAAAAAGCAGATTTCGTTACCTTTAAAACAGATAATTTCCAGAACGTGCTTTATCAGCAGGGAAGCCTGAAAGCGGAAAACGTTTTTATTGACGGAGAAAAAATTTAATAAAATTATTTATCTTAACGCCTCAAAAATATTACAATGAGCAACTTAGAAATATGGGAAGTTTTTATCCAGACCAAACCGGGACTTTCGCACAAACACGCAGGAACGGTGCAGGCACCAACCGCCGAAATGGCACTGCAGAATGCAAGAGATGTATATACCAGAAGAATGGAAGGAACCTCAATTTGGGTCGTTCCGAGTAAATATTTGGTGACTTCTGAAGGAGTTGACAAAGAAGCATTTTTCGATCCTGCAGACGACAAACTGTACCGTCATCCAACGTTTTACGAAATCCCGAACGACGTAAAGAATATGTAAACACGGAGGTCATCCGGCACCAAACATTCATCATCCAACAACAAAAAATGAATCCACTTTATCAATATATCCTTAAACTCGCCGACGATACTTTAATTTTCGGTCAAAGACTTGGTGAAGTCTGCGGAAAAGGTCCTTATCTGGAAGAAGATATTGCCTTGACAAACATTGCGCTCGATTATCTGGGACAGTCCAGCAATTTATATAAATATGCCGCTCAGATTCAGGACGAAGGAAAAACAGAAGACGATCTGGCTTTTCTGAGAATTGAAAAAGAATATGTGAACTGTCAGCTTGCGGAACTTCCGAACGGCGATTATGCCAACACGATTCTGAAGGTTTACTTTTTCGCGGTATATCAGAAACTCCTTTACGGAGCGCTTTCAAAAAGCAGCGACGAACAGCTTTCTGCCATTGCAGAAAAATCGCTGAAAGAAGTAAAATACCATTACACCCACGCTTCAACCTGGATTAAAATGTTTGCCGGCGGAACGGAAGAAAGCAAAACCCGTTTGAAAAACGCCGTTGAAAATCTGTGGGAATACACCGCCGGAATGTTTGCAGCAACCAATGGCGAAGAAGATTTGGCTAAACTCGGTATTGTTCCTGATGCTAAAGATTTACACGAAAACTGGAAGCAAAAAGTTGCAGAAGATTTTACGCAATTCGCGATAGAAATTCCGGAAAGTAAGTTCATGCAGAAAGGTTCCAGAACCGGTTATCATACTGAATATTTCGGCTTTATATTGTGCGAATTACAGTATATGCAGAGAACATATCCGAATTGTGTTTGGTAAAGTAAGCGATAAAAGAAATTCCACAGTAGCACTATATCATAAATTATGAATAATAACCTTGAAAACAGAATCGCAGACATTGAAACAATTTTATCTGATACTGCAAAAATTTTTGATAGACATAATCAGCTACTTCAAGATATTTCTGATAAATTGAACCTGCACGATGAAATGTTTGTTAAAACAATGAATAGTATTGTACAAAACACTCAAGATTCAATGGCTAATATGGAGCATATAACAAAAATTTATAAAAATATCTCCAGCCTTGCTGAAGACAGCGCAACACTTTTTGACCATATATCTACAATTTACAAATCGTTGTAAAGATTATTTATTTGAACAATTACACAATATGGATTTTCTGCGAAAAATGCAAAATCTTTTAGACATATTATCCCAAATTCCCGATCCCGAAATTCCCGTCATCAATATTGTGGAACTCGGGATTGTGCGTGAAGCCAAAATGATTTCTGAAAATGAAGCGGAAATTGTGATTACACCCACGTATTCTGCATGTCCGGCCATGTTCAGCATTGAACAGGACATTATTAAACTGTTCAAAGAAAAAGGAATTTCTGCAAAAGTAATCACCAAAATCTCTCCCATCTGGACCACCGACTGGATTACCGATGAAGCTCGCGAAAAACTCCGCGTTTACGGAATTACGCCTCCTGAAAAAGGCTCGCACGAAGATCATTTAAATATTCCAAAAAAATGCCCAAGATGCGGTTCTGTGAATACAAGACAGATCAGCCGTTTCGGCTCTACCCTTTGCAAAGCCACTTATCAGTGCAATGACTGCCTGGAGCCTTTCGATTATTTTAAGTGCCACTAATTGAATTTACTACATAGTTTTACTTTTTTCAGACTTAAAAAATATTGGTAAATTGGAGCAATAATAAACTCAAAAAATATGTACACGCAACTCGAAATAGAAACACTTCTCGACGGTAAACTTCAGATCGCTTATCTTAACCAGCCCGAAACTTACAACAGTTTAAATAAAACCCTGCTGAAAGAGCTCAGAACATTTGTTCATGATTCCTCGAAAAACCCGGAAGTGCGCTGTATTGCGATTTCAGGACGTGGAAAAGCCTTCTGTTCCGGACAAAATCTGAAAGATGCCCTTTCTTATGGCGACGACGGTGATGAGCGAATCATCCAGAGAATTGTGATTGATTATTACAACCCCCTGGTAAAGGAAATTTCCAAATGCAGAAAACCTGTTATTTCTTTGGTCAACGGTCCTGCAGTGGGCGCCGGGGCAATGCTGGCACTAATCTGCGACATTGCTTTAGCCACAGAATCTTCCTATTTTTCTCAGGCATTCGTGAATATTGGGTTGATTCCCGATACAGGCGGAACCTTTTGGCTTCCGAAACTTTTAGGGCGTCAACAGGCCAATTATCTGGCGTTTACCGGAAAGAAAATTTCCGCATCAGAAGCAAAAAACATGGGCTTAATTGCTGATGTTTTTCCTGATGAAAATTTCGCGGAACAATCCATGGAAGTTCTTACCAATCTTGCGAATTTACCGACAAAGGCCATCTCACTTACCAAAAGAGCATTCAACGAATCCTATGACAACAACCTGAGTCAGCAACTGGATTTGGAAGGAATCCTTCAGCAGGAAGCTGCAGAAACTGAAGATTTCCGAGAAGGTGTTGCCGCGTTTCTGGAAAAAAGAGCCCCCAATTATCAGGGAAAATAAATGAAGGTAACAGTTTATCAATGTAATAATTTACCAATGATTATGCATTTCAAATTGTTACATTGTTACATTAATACATTGTTACATTTTTAGATTATGAATATAGGAATTATCGGTTCCGGAACCATGGGAATAGGCATTGCGCAGGTGGCAGCGACTTCCGGTTGCGAAGTTTTTCTGTACGATGCCAATTCAGTTCAGACCGAAAAATCATTACTGAATTTACAGAATACATTAAATAAACTTGTAGCCAAACAGAAAATTTCCATTGAGAAAAGTGAAGAGATATTCAACAAAATTAAATTCTGCACTGAACTTAACGATTTGAAAGACTGCGATTTAATCATCGAAGCCATCATTGAAAGCAAGGAAATAAAAACCGAGGTTTTCAAAAAACTTGAAGAAATTGTTTCGGAAAACTGTGTGATTTCAAGCAATACGTCTTCCATTTCCATCACTTCGCTTTCCGCAGAACTGAAAAAACCGAAACGTTTTATCGGAATCCATTTTTTCAATCCGGCTCCGCTGATGCCTTTGGTGGAAATCATTCCCGGACTTCTGACCGAGAAAAAATTGGCTCGTGAAATGTATACTTTAATGGAAAGTTGGGGTAAAGTTCCGGTGATTGCCAAAGATGTTCCCGGATTTATTGTCAACCGGATTGCAAGACCTTTTTACGGCGAAGCTTTAAGAATTGCTGAAGAAAATATCGCGACTCCTGAACAGATTGATGATGCGATGCGGAATTTGGGAAATTTTAAAATGGGACCGTTTGAACTGATGGATCTCATTGGAATTGACATTAATTTCTCCGTTACAAAAACCGTCTACCAAGACTATTTCTACGATCCGAAATACAAACCGAGTTTGCTTCAGCAAAGAATGAGCGAGGCCAAATTATTGGGAAGAAAAACCGGAAAAGGCTTTTATGATTATGCTGAAAATTCTGAAAAACCGGCTCCTGAAAAAAATGAAGAACTGTACAACACTATTTTCATGAGAATCATTTCGATGCTTGTGAACGAAGCGGTGGAAGCGAAAAGACTCGGAATCGCCAATGATGAAGACCTGGAACTCGCGATGCAGAAAGGCGTGAATTATCCTAAAGGTTTATTGGCGTGGGGATTTGAAATTGGTTATGCAAAAATTTCAGAAACGCTGCAAAATCTTTACACTGAATATCAGGAAGAACGATACAGACAAAGTCCACTGCTGAGAAAAATGTAATTCAAAGAAAAATAAAAAACCATGAATCAAAAACTAATTCCTGTCCTTGTATCGATCATCATCTCCTTTGTCGTTCTTACGCTTTTGAGTTTTTTCATGAGCAGTTTTCTGTTGCATTCCACCGAGAGTTTCATGGATTTCTTTAAAGATAAATGGCTCGTGATCCTTGCCTTAGTAGTCGTTTTTGTCGGTTACAAACATTTTTTCAGCAACAGGAAATGATTTTATTTAAAAGTTTAAAGCAAGCCATATTGTTTGGTAGTATCTTCATACTGCTAAAATTTGTTATGGAAGGACTCAACACCAATTTTATAGAATTTATATATAAAAACGCAGCTTTTTTCTCGGTTTTGACTGGAATTATGTTTTTACTTTATGCAGTTATAAATTATTTAAAATTTAAAAAAAATAAATGACACCCTTAGAACTTGCCCAATACATGCTCAGTCAGGATCACTTCTCGCAATGGATGGGAATAAAACTGATTGAAATCCGTGAAAAATACTGCCTTATCGAAATGCCCGTGAAAAAGGAAATGATCAACGGCCTGAAAACCGTTCACGGCGGCGTTACTTTTTCCCTCGCCGATTCAGCGCTGGCTTTTTCGAGCAATAACACCAATGACGCTTCTGTCGCGCTCCACTGTTCCATGAATTTCACGAAAGCCGTGAGATTAGGCGATACCTTAACCGCTGAAAGCGTGCTAATTTCCGATACCCGAAAAACCGGTGTTTATGACATTTCGATTACCAATCAACACAAAGTTTTGGTGGCAACTTTCCGCGGAACGGTTTATAAAATTGATAAAAAAGTGACGGAACTTTAATTTATTAAAAATTTAAAGCCTAATCCGGACAATGTGCAAGAGTATTAAAAACGCACACATCCATCTGATAAAGAGGATTTTTTCAAACTTCAAAAACAACTTTGAAGTTTTTTTTATTTCGATGTAACAAATTTCCGAACTTCGTTGTCTTACCTATAGAAACTAAACTATGACTCACGCAATTTTTAAGGATACGGTATTCTGTCTCAAGGATGAGATGTACCGTTTTGCGAAAAGATTCGTGATGAGCAGTGACGAAGCCGAAGATGTGGTACAGGACCTGATGATGAAATTCTGGCAGAAAAAAGAAGAACTGGCCAACTTCGGAAACCTGAAATCATACGCGATGAGATCGGTGAAAAACGAATGCCTGAACAGATTAAAGCATCACGATGTGAAAATGGGTTTTGCAGATTTTCAACTTCACAGAAGCGAGCTTTATCAGATTGAAACCAATAATCTGAAAGACCAGATTCTCGGCTTCATCAGGCTGCTTCCGGAAAAGCAGAAAACCGTAATTCACCTGAAAGATGTAGAAGAATATGACATTTCGGAAATTGCAGAAATGCTGGAAATGGAGGAAAACGCAGTAAGAGTGAATCTGATGCGGGCCAGACAGAAAATTAAAGAACAGATCACCCAATTGATGAATTATGAAAACCGACAAATCACAGGATAAATACAGCGAAATCTTTCAGGAGCTCAGGGAAGAAAAGATGAACTGGGATTTCGAAGACTTCCTGGCTGAGGCTGAAAAAGAAGAAAAACCCGTCATTAAAATTTCCGGAAAGAAAAGCGCGTATTTCCCAAAGTTTTACTGGATGGCAGCAAGTGTTGTACTGCTTGTTTCCCTGGGAATCTTCTATAATGTTTCCACCGGAAACAAGATTCATGAACAGGACGATTTGGTGAAAAACGAGATTATTAAACAGAAAGATGATTTTGGAAAAGGCAATGAAATTGTCGCCATCCATACCAATGATTCTTTAAATGTAGTTTCGGACAGTTTGGTTACTGATTCAATATCCATCAGCAGTGATGACGATGTAATGGAAAAAATTCTTCCGAAAAGAGGAAGGATTAAAAGACAGACGCGGCCACAGTTTGTCGACAATTCAAACCCTGTAAAATCTGCAACGGGCAAAAATGCCAAAAAACCGGATTATGAATCCAACTACGTCATCATCAACGGCCAGAAAATCGAAAACGAACAGGAAGCCATTGACTTAACGAAATATTCGTTCCGCATTTTATCGCAAAACGTATCGAAAACAGTGGCTCAGACTGAAGCCCTGCACAATTTTAACAACGATTACTAAAAACATTTTATCATGCAAAAATTACTCATAATATTCGCTCTTGTCTTTTCCCATTTCTTTCAAGTAAATGCACAGAAAGACAAACTCGACCAGCTTTTCGAAAAATACCAGGAAACTGAAGGAGTTACCTCCATTAAAATCGCAAAACCGATGTTCAACATGCTGAACAAGCTGAATATCGATGACTCTGAACTCGACCAGATTAAACCTTTATTGAGTAAAATCAACGGACTGAAAATATTAATCCTCGAAAAACCTGAAACTTCAGCAACGGCTGGAATTGAAGAAAAAAGACAGTTTAATCTTTTCCAGAATCTTCAGACTGATATTTCAAATTCTATTAAAAACATGAAGTATGAGGAACTCATTACCGTAAACAGCAAAGACAACAAAATTAAATTCCTTTCTTCTGACGCCACGAACGGAGTTTTAGACAACCTGCTTTTAAACATCAGTTCTGAAGGAAATACCGTATTGATGATGCTCGACGGAAAAATCTCCATGGACGACGTGAACAAGCTCGTGAACGAAGCTCAGAATTCTTCCCTGAAATCTTCTTTGGTCACTGAAAACGTAAGCAAATCCGGAGTTACGCAGGTAAGAAATGTCGGAAAATTCACAGGAATCAAGGCTTCCAGCGGAATTAAAGTGAATTTCACTCAGGGAAATAACCAAAGTGTGATCGTTGATACCGATCCTAATCTTCAGGAATATGTTTCTACAGAGGTAAAAGACGGAATTCTGGTACTTTCCATCAATAATAAAAATAACAAAAAACTTAACTTCAAAAAGTTGCTTGTTACCATCGAGGCGCCCCGACTGGCATCAGTTGACCTAAGCTCCGGCTCTCTTTTGACTACGGTAAATACGGTGAAAGAAAATAATTTCAAGGCTTATCTTTCTTCCGGTTCCAATTTTAATGCCGACATCAATGCTGACAATGCGGTGGAAGTGGAAATAAGTTCCGGTTCGAATGCAAAACTTGATATCAACGCCAAAAACTTCAGTTTAAACGGAACCAGCGGCTCTATGATTACCGTGGTGGGAAAAACAGAAAGTGCTGTTTTTGATGTTTCGAGTGCGGCGAGCTGCAACGCCCAGGATTTGGCAGCCAAAGCAGCGACCGTTTCTGCGTCTTCAGGGTCTAATTTAAAAATTCAGGCAACCGATACGCTTGCTGCAACTGCAAGTTCAGGCGCCTCCGTAAGATATAAAGGAAATCCTAAAAATATTTCGCCCTCAAAAACCAGCAGCGGAGGAAGCATTAAACCTTTGAATTAAAAACAAACCCTGAAAATCAAAAGATCATGAAAAAGATATCCCTTTTGTTTGCGGCAGCACTGTTTATTTTGTCACTTCAATCATGCATCGTCTCGAAACATCCAAACATGGGTTTCTTTGATAATCCTTACTACGACTACAAAGGCGCACAGTTTACCAGCATCAATGTTCCGATGTTTCTCGCAAAACCCATTGTAAAAAAAGCTTTAAGAGAAGACGGCGAAAACGAAGAACTTATCAACCTCATCAAAAAAGTTTCGGATGTAAAAGTGATGACCATTGAAAACGGCAATAAAGAAATGCTTGCAGATTTTGCAAAATACCTTACCAACAACCGTTTCGAAGAATGGATGACGGTAAAAAAAGAAAACGAAACCGTAAACTTTCAGGCCAAACAATCCGGTGATGTTATTAAAAAACTGCTGATCACGGTACATTCCGGCAACGAATTGGTTTTTGTTGATGTTTCGGGAAAATTTACCGCAGATGATATTTCGAGAATCATCAATTACTCTGAAAAGAAAGACGTAAAAAAGCTTGTTTCCAAATAAATTAAATTGAAATAACCGCAGATTTTTCTGTGGTTATTTTTTTGGGGAATCGTAATTAGGTAATTTGTATATTTACGTCTTAAGCGAAAGATCACAAAAACAATTTCTAATAAAATCTAATTCAAATGAAACTGACCTTTACAATCTGTACTTTACTATTTTCGGCCAACACTTTATTTTCACAGAGTATTCAGTCTGCAAAAGCAAGTCAAATAATTGAAAAGTCTATAACGTCCCAAGGAGGGAGAGAGGTTTTAAAAAATGTAAAAACACTTTACACGAACCTCGAAACTGTGATGGATGGAAGAAATGTAAATTGGATAACTAAAGAGATGGCCCCAAACAAAGGCAGTTTTGAAATAGTTTATCAGGGAAGAATGGTTTATAAATCTTTCTACGATGGCAAAACGGGATATGACATTATTAACGGAGAAAAAAAAGTTGCTGATCCCGATGACTTTAAGGATAAAAACTACCGAAATCACATAATGAATGCATTGGACTACCTTGATCCAAATCTATATCAATTGGAATATGTTGGAGAGGAAGTTGTAAACGATAAGGAATGCGAGAAAATTAAAGCTACGTTAGCTAATGGTAAAGTTTCATTTCTTTATTATGAAAAATCTTCAGGCTTAATGAGAAAATCGGAAGTAGTGAAAAATGCCGAAAACAACTCATACTCCACCGTTCTGTATGATGATTACAAGAAATTCGGTGATTTAATTTACGAAACTAAACAGACTTTTATTTCAGACAATGAAAGGCAAGAAGCTAAAGTGGTAGATTTATACTATAATAAAAAGATTTCAGATAAAGACTTTAAATAAGGCTTCCTACTTATTTCAAAATAGCGTAGAAATCCCTCACAATCAGTGACCCATATAACATTTAACCGCAGATTTTTCTGTGGTTATTTTTTTTGATGCCGGGAACCTGCTGTCGCTACTCGCTTTTTTTTGGCGGCGGCTTCGCCGCCGCCAAAAAAAGAGCTCAAACATACCGCTCCATCAGGGCTGGTTACAACCCGTTTCACATTAATTTCCATTCACAAAAAACCTCCATTTCCATTTTCCAAAAAAAAACCATAATTTTGCAAGAAAGTAAAGATGTCTATTCACAACAAAATCGTAGAAACTGCCATCACTTTCGATGACGTGCTTCTTATCCCTTCTTACTCAGAAGTTTTACCTAATCAGGTCTCCCTCAAATCACGACTTTCCGATAAAATTACGCTTAATGCGCCCATCGTTTCCGCAGCAATGGATACCGTTACCGAAGGCGAAATGGCAATTGCAATGGCAAGAGTTGGCGGTATTGGTTTCATCCACAAAAACATGCCGATTGCCGAACAGGCCGTACAGGTATACCGCGTGAAACGCTCGGAAAACGGGATGATCTCCGATCCTGTAACCTTATCGAAAGACCACACTTTGGCTCAGGCGAAGGAAATGATGGCCAACTTCAAAATTTCCGGTTTGCCTGTTGTGGATTCTGAAAATAAACTCATCGGAATCATCACCAACCGCGATGTAAAATACCAGGAAAATCTAGACGTAAAAGTTGAAGAACTGATGACGAAAGATAAGCTCATCACTTCCGATAAAGAAACCAACCTTGAACAGGCGAAAGCAATTTTACTTAAAAACCGGGTGGAAAAACTTCCGATCGTGGACAAGGAATTTAAACTTGTAGGTTTAATTACCATTAAAGATATCGACAATCAACTTGAATATCCGAATGCCAATAAAGATCACAACGGAAGACTGATCGTCGGTGCAGGTGTGGGTGTGGGAGAAGACACCATGGACCGTGTCTCCGCGCTGGTAAAAGCCGGCGTTGACATTATTGCCGTGGATTCTGCACACGGACACTCAAAAGGGGTTTTGGACAAAATCAGAGAAATCCGTAAAAGCTTTCCTGACCTGGATATTGTCGGCGGAAATATTGTCACCGCAGACGCAGCAAAAGATTTAATCGAAGCAGGCGCAAATATCCTTAAAGTAGGTGTTGGCCCGGGTTCAATCTGTACAACAAGAGTTGTTGCAGGAGTTGGAGTTCCGCAGCTTTCAGCGATTTATAATGTTTTCGAATATGCGAAAACTAAAAATGTAGCGGTAATTGCTGATGGCGGAATCAAACTTTCCGGTGATATTGTAAAAGCACTTGCATCAGGTGCGAATGCCGTAATGCTGGGTTCGCTTCTTGCGGGAACTGATGAAGCACCGGGCGAAGAAATTATTTTTCAGGGAAGAAAATTCAAAGCTTATCAGGGAATGGGATCGCTTTCTGCCATGAGACGTGGCGGGAAAGAAAGATATTTTCAGAGTGAAGCGAAGAAATTTGTTCCGGAAGGAATTGAAGGCAGGGTTCCACACAAAGGAAAATTAGAAGAAGTAGTATTTCAGTTAACAGGAGGAATCCGTGCAGGAATGGGCTACTGCGGAACAAAAGACATCGATACTTTACAGAAAGATGGTAAAATGGTGATGATTACCGGAAGCGGTTTAAAAGAATCTCATCCTCACGATGTGATTATTACTCAGGAAGCTCCGAATTATTCGTTATAAAATTTTTAGATCAGATAAAAGGGTGCAGGATTTGCACCCTTTTTTTTTGAGGACTTTTTTCCAATTATTGGCTAATTTTACTTTTTAAAATACCGAAAAAATATGAGATCTTACTTTTTAATTATACTTCTTTTCTTATTCGTCCAGTGTGATGTTTTGCCATCCAACACTCCTGTTTACAGACCAAAAACATCAACAGCGGCTTCTGCAGGTGAAAGCAGAGAATTTGAGGAATTAATCGCTAAAGATCAGATCAATAAGAAAAAAGTAACGGCGGAGGTTTTAACTTATCTGCTGAATGATACAGAAGCTGACGATCCGAAAACGGCAGCAGTAATCGAAAACAGTTCCGGTTGCAATATTATTGTGAGACTCGTCGCGATAAAAGGAAACACCATTTACAATCTGCCTGTCCCGAAACACGGCAAGAACCAGTTTGTCATTGATAAAGGAAGCTACACGCTGAGATCAAATATCTGCGGGGCTGTATATTACTCGCAGAAATTAATCAGCGATCCTCTTATCCTTGAACTTTCAGACCGTTAAGCTTAAAGAATTTATACAAAAAAAGGCTGCATTATCTACAGCCTTTTAAATTTTGTGCAAATCAGCACTACTTTTTAATAAACTTAAATTCCGAGGAAGTACCGTTCGCAGAAATTACTTTTAAGACATACACACCTGGTGAAAGGCTGTTGACATTCATTCTGTCCGTATAACTTTCTGTTCTGATGAGCTGTCCGTTCGCGCCGAAAATCTGAAGGGTTTTACCTTTCTCAACACCTGAAAAACTGATATAATCTGAAACCGGATTCGGGAACATCTGTATTTTTCCTTTACCGGAATTGCTGACAGCAAGCGTTGACGTATGCACATCGCCGGTCATTGTAGAATTGGCTGCGGTAAGACTTCCGCTGCATCCGTTTTCAGTTACTGCCACATTTTCAACCCAGGTTCCAACATTATTGCTTGGTGGGTTCAGCGCGCTGCTGTTGCCTGTAGCGTTATAATAAATCAAAAAAGGATTTACAAAATCTCCATTCCCCGAATCTGCTAAAAACTCCCATCTCGTAAGCGTGTTATTCCACTGGATTTTAAATTCGCAGGTACCCAAACCACCGCAAGGCTGTTCGCCGTCCACGGGATTGGTGATATATATATTTTTATTCTGGCCGTCGACTCCCGTTTTAAAGAAAGTAAAATTCTGGTCTTCAAAAAGGTTGTGGCATCCGTTGAAGGAAATGGTGTTCTGGGCAAAAAATAAATTTCCAAAAACGAGGACTAAAGGGATAAATTTACGTTTCATAATCTTTTAGTTTCTGGATGGAAAAATACCCTGAAGGGCGATAATACACTTAAGAACAAGATATGGCTGTCTGTTTTCGTGTGCCTGGCCGCCTCCAGAAGGATTGATCATGAGTGGAGACATTTGCGTATTCGCAGCAGCATCTGAATATTCTTTATCCAGTGCTTTGGTATTGGCTGGTAAGGAAGCGGTAGGTAAATTCTGGTTTCCTTCTGCAGATACAGCATTTACCTGGTGGTTATGCGCTGGCATTTCATTAATGGTTAAGGCATGCCTTTCTTCTCCGCCGGTTTCGCCCATTGTATAAGGTGAAAGTCCCGGCCCGTTGCCATCGCCGATCAGAACGCGTCCGCGCATATCCGGTAAAGCGAAGGTAGTTTGTCCGTTTCCGCCATACTGCGTTCCGAGCAAAGAAAATAGTGCAGTATTTTGAGCGATGGGCATAAGTTGTCCGTTACATTCGGCCCAGTTTTTTGGAGCAAAATTATAAGGTACAAAAGCAATCTGGCCGAGAAAAGGTTCTGTGCCCTGAGCTTTTAAATTGGCGACTGATAAAAAAAGAACTGCGGATAAAATAATTTTTTTCATGGTAATATTAGTTTTGTTGAGGATAAATTCCGAAAAGTGCGATAACACATTTCAGTGTTACAAACGGTTGGATGTTATTATGAGCCTGGCTGGAACCTGAAGGTGCTATCATTCCTGGAGCCATCGTTGTATTCGGAGCCAGATTTGAATATTCCTTATCCAGCACACCTGTATCAGCAGGAAAGGACACGGTGGCCGCTTCTTTTGTTCCTGTTGTTTTTACAGCATTTACGACATGGCTGTGTGAAGGCAGCTGTGCGGTTGTTACCGAAGCGTTTTCAACACCACCTATTTGTCCAAGAGTCATATTGCTTAAGCCCGGCCCGGTTCCGTCATCCACCACCACTCTTCCGCGTGCATCCGGCAATCCAAACGTGGTAACACCATCTCCGCCATAAGTAGTTCCTAGTAAAGAGAAAAGGGCTTCATTCTCAGCAATCGGCATCAAAGCACCGTCACAATCGTGCCATCCCATAGGAGAAAAATTATAAGGGACGATCATAATCTGTCCGATAAAATTATCCTGCGCAGCCAGTTTCAGACTTCCTGAAAGCAGACCGAGTAATAATAAAAGGTTGAGTTTTCGCATAAATTAAGTGGGTTTATTATTAATATTGAGGTATTTTTATAATTTACATTTTAATCAATTTTAAGTGCTTTTAATTGATTAAAACACGACGTAAAAATACTATAAATTAATTAAAACTAATATTTTTACAAGTTAAATGATTTTAATGCATTGATTTTTATAACCACTGTATCGCAGAAAAGAAGAATATTATTCAAAGTGACATAACTCATACTACAAAACTTCCAGAGAACGGTTAATTCGGATAAATTTGTCTTATTAAACTTATAAAGAAAATAGATATGAAAAAATTGGTAACAATAATGGCTGCAGCATTAGTGATGCTACAGGCATGCAAGGAAAACAGCCCGGAACCCGGAAAATCTAATAGCAACGCTATTGAAATAAAAACAAGCGGCGAAACTGAAACCCAGAAAATTACAGCACCTCCTTTCCTGCCGACTCCTGTGGGTGACCGCGCTGCTAAAAAAGTAATTGTAAATCTGGAAGCGACTGAGGCGGAGGGAGAACTCGCCGATGGGGTAACTTATAAATTCTGGACTTTCAACAATACGGTTCCGGGAACATTTATCCGGGTCCGCGTTGGTGACGAGGTTGAACTTCACTTAAAAAATGCTTCAAACAGCGTAATGCCTCACAACATCGATCTTCATGCCGTGAACGGTCCCGGAGGTGGTGCAGAAGCAACCAATGTAGCTCCGGGTAAGGAGGCAGTATTTAATTTCAAAGCATTAAATCCCGGCCTTTACGTTTATCATTGCGCTGCGGCACCGGTACCAATGCACATTGCAAACGGAATGTACGGACTGATCCTTGTGGAGCCTGAAGGCGGATTGCCAAAAGTCGACAAAGAATATTACGTCATGCAGAGTGAATTCTACACCAAAGGTAAAACCGACGAAAAAGGTTTACAGGAATTCGATCAGGATAAAGGTGTTGACGAAAGACCAACCTATGTTGTTTTCAACGGCAAGAAAAATGCTTTAATGGGCAAAAACGAACTGGAAGCCAAAGTAGGTGAAACAGTAAGGTTATTCGTAGGAAATGCCGGCCCTAATCTCACTTCTTCATTCCACGTGATCGGTGAAATTTTCGACAGGGTTTATATCGAAGGCGGAAGCAAAATCAACGAAAATGTGCAGACAACGCTAATCCCTGCGGGCGGTGCCGTGATTGTAGAATTTAAGGTGGAAGAACCCGGAGAATATATCCTGGTAGACCATTCAATTTTCAGGGCGTTCAATAAAGGAGCGATCGGGAAACTGAAAGTTACCGGCGAAAAAAATCCAAAGATTTACAATAAAGTAAAATAAGACTTCATTTTAATCTGTTAAATAATCCACTATGAACAAAATACTTAAAATAGGCCTGCTTTGTAGTGGATTCTTTTTTCTCTCTTGCCAGAATGATTCGGTAAAACCTGCCGAAGATTTTCCAACAGGAAAGAATCGGAAAGAAATAAAAATAAATCCCGAGGTTAAAATGGTTCTCATAACAAGCGGAAAATACCAGCCTTTTTATGGAGCCGACAGTGCTTTGGTCGAAGTGAAAGACTTTCTTCTGGATGAAAGACCTGTTACCAACCGCGAATTTTTGGATTTCGTGAAGAAAAATCCGAAATGGAAAAGAAGCAGTGTAAAAGAAATTTTCGCAGATGAAACTTATCTTAAAAACTGGAAAGATGACGAAACGCTTGCACCAGACATGAATCCTGATGCTCCAGTCACTTTCGTGTCCTGGTTTGCTGCGAAAGCCTATGCAAAAAGTGCAGGCAAACGCTTACCAACAATGGACGAGTGGGAATTTGTTGCGATGGGGGATGAAGAATCAGCAAATGCAAGAAAAAAACCAGCTTATTCCGAACATCTGATCAATCTGTATCAGGTGAAATTCCGTGAAAAAAATCCGGTGAAACAGTCGAAACCCAATTTCTGGGGAATTTATAATATGTTTGATTTGGTTTGGGAGTGGACGGAAGATTTCAATTCTATCATGACGACAAGCGATTCGAGAACAGGAGAATATGATGACAAAGGACTTTTCTGCGCTTCAGGCGCAACAAGTGCTACCGATGTTCTTAATTATGCCTCATTTATGCGCTACGCCTACCGATCGAGTTTAAAAGCCAATTACACCGTTGAAAACCTCGGTTTCAGATGCGCCAAAAATCTTAAATAAAATGAAAAATTTAATCATTCTCTTTTTTTCAGTGCTCATTCTTTTTTCCTGCAAGGAAAATACGGATCAGGCAGATATTAAGAAAGAAAACGCCCGAACTTCCATCTTTCTGCTCGATTCCAAATGGCAGAATCAGGATGGAAAAGAACTTCATTTAAAAGATCTGAAAGGCAAAAATTTGGTTGTGGTAATGATTTTCACAAGCTGCCGCACCGCCTGTCCCATTTTGGTAGCCGACATGAAAAAAGTTCACGCGAAAATCACCAAGGATAAACTTGATGACACTTCACTTGTGCTTATTTCCATCGATCCGACCAATGATACACCGGAGGTTCTGAAAAAATTTGCCGCCGACCGAAACATGGATGAGGCTCCGTGGATTTTCCTGAGAAGCGATGAAGATGCCACCCGCGAACTTGCCAATGTGCTGGCCATGAAATATAAAAAGATCTCTCCTATCGAGTTTTCTCACTCCAATATCATCAGCGTTTTTAACAGAAAAGGGGAACTGGTAAGCCAGGAAGAAGGTTCAGGAATTAATTCAGAAGCAGTTGCAGAAACTGTGAATCAACTGAATTAATCTTCACTTATTTTTTTAATGACTTTAATGCCCTACATCCTATAAGGCATTTTCTGTTTCACAAAAAACAGCAGAAACAAGCCTAACGAAAGGAGTCCTAACCCGACAAAGTAAGAATACATCCCTGAATTTTCAGGAAAATGATCAATCATATAAGCGGTAATCTGAGGCCCGAAAATTCCGCCCATTCCCCATCCTATAAGCGTTACTCCGTAAATCGAGGCCATCAGTTCCGTGCCGTATTTTTCCTTGATCAATGACGGTATAACTCCGAAACCGCCTCCGTAGCATAACAGAATCATGCACACACCCGTAGAAAAAACGGTTACATTCTTAGTAATAATCAGTACAGAAAAGACCAGAATCTCGATCAGTAGAATGACTTTTAATGTAGTGATCCTCCCTATTTTATCCGAGATGCTTCCCCAAAAGAATCTTCCGATTCCATTAAAAAGGGCACTTACGCCAATTAATGTTGCGCCTTTTGCTTCTAAACTTTCTACTTCAGTAATCCCACTTAACTTCAAAAGATCCTGAAGCAAAGGCGACTGAAAAGAAATAAAAATCATTCCGGCGATGATATTGAAAGTAAAAACCAACCAGACAATGATATAATCGGTTTTCAGAACATGATGTAAAACAGGCAATTTTTGTCCGGCTGTTACAGTTGAGTCATCAGTCTTTTTAACTTTTAAAAACTGCGCAAAAACTGGAAGTACCAGCAATAAAGTAATTCCCATGAAAAGAAAAACACGTGGCAGATTATTTTCAAAAAATTCGATAAAAAATGGCGCCAGGACTTTCGACATCACCAATGCACCCAGTCCGAATCCCATCACCACCATTCCCGTTACCAATCCGGGTTTGTCGGGGAAGTAACGCAGAACCACGGCGACCGGAGTTACATAAGCCAGTCCCAGACCGATTCCGCCCACAATTCCGAAACCAAAATACAGCAAAAAAAGCGAACCTGAACTCAGGGCAAAAGACGAAATGATATAACCCAAAGCGTAGAGAATAACACCAGTTACTGCCAGTTTTCTAGCGCCGAATTTCTCAATTTTAGATCCGCACCACGAGGCAGTAATTCCCAACATTAATATTGACAAACAGAAAGTCCAGGCTGTTTCTGAATTGCTCCAGCCGTAGGTTTCTGAAATTGGTTTCTGAAAAAAACTCCATGCGTAAACGGTTCCCAAACCGAGGTGAGTCAGCGTTCCCATGACGGCAATGAGCCACCGTTGATCAGTTGTTACTTCCACTTTTCTAAAAAATCTTAACGATAAAGATAAGAAGTAGTGGATATCCCCGAAGTATTTTTAGAAATGATATAATACAGATTTATGCATTTAACCGGGAGAACTGTCGGAATTTCCTTTTCCTAAATTTTCTTTAAAATCATCAATCCGCCAATCGGTACCGGCATTTCCTTTTTCGATTTTTTCTTTGGAATAAAGCCGGAAATCGTTTTCGGTTTTATCCAAAAGATAATCATAAGGACCAACGGAAGAAATAAGTTTTACCAAAACCGGCGAAATTTCAAGACAGATAAAAAGTCCCATAATGAAAGCAGCTGCAAGTCCTATAATGGCGGAACTTTTCCCCAATTCGTCCAAAGCCTGCAGCCTTGCCGCAAACCCATTGAATTTATCTTCAAAGGTCTCGGTTTTATTTCTTTCGGTTTCGATGTTGGTGTATACTTTTGAAATTTCTTTGTCCAAATATTCCAGACGCGGTGCAATCTGTTTCTGATAATTTTCCAAATCCTGCCGGCGTTGCTCTTTCAGTTCAGATTTCCGTTTTGCATTGGAACCGAAACCTACTTTTCCGCTCGTTAAACCACTCTGTTTTCCTAAAATTTCTTTCTCCAGTTCCACTGCTGCGGAGTCGTAAGATTTTTGATAATCTGCAATTTTTGAGGAAATCTGTTTCTTTTCAGTTTCAAATGGTCCGGATTGCTGCATGATCCTTCCGTTCATTTCTGCCTGCAGCTGCGTTTTATTTCTCTGGATAATCGTGTTCAGCTGTTTATTGACTTCCTTTTCAAAAATTTTCAGTTCTAAAGGTTTAGAAATAATAATTCCTAAAAAAGTAGCTAAAATTAATCTCGGAATTGCCATTAAAATCTGATTCCACCAGGTTCCTGTTTTTTTAATGGAAGAGACGATATACCGGTCCAGGTTAAAAATCATCAGACCCCAAAGAATTCCAAAACCGGACGCTGTCCAAATATCATCGAACACTGTAAACATGGCGTAACCCGCTGAAAGTGTTGCAAAAACTGCGGTAAAAAGAACAATTCCGCCAATGCCTGCAAATTTGTTCCATTCGCTGGGCGTTTTCTTTAAGATATGAATATTTCCACCTGAACAGATGAGCAGAAACTTTTGAAACCAGTTCATTTTATGGTTAACAGGATTGATATGCTGTAATTTATTCTTAATCATTTTAATTTTTTTAAATGCTGTAAAAACTTAAATAATTTGTCTTTAAAAACGTAACAATGTTACAAATAGTATTAGGTTTAGCCAAGTAAAACAATTGTATAATTTCTGTAAAAGTATTTTACAAATAATTCTATTGAAAATCAGAACATAATAGATTAAAGTAAAGATTTGAACATTCCCTTGACCGAAGAAAAAAATGACGTCAGATCAATTTTTTTTAGCTTTACTTCAAGCGGTCAGGATTCTGCTTGAGAAAACTGTCCCATCCTGAGTAGCTTTTATCAGAAACCACATTCCCGGAATTAAAATGATGACAAACCGCCACTGCCAAGCCATCGGAAGCATCAAGATACTTTGTGGGAAATTCTTTCAGTTTCAACAGATTCTTTAGCATTCCTGCTACCTGTTCTTTACTGGCATTTCCGTTTCCGGTGATGGCCATTTTAATTTTTTTCGGAGAATATTCAACAATTGGAATACTGCGGTGGAGCGCCGCTGCCATCGCCACGCCCTGTGCTCTTCCGAGCTTCAGCATACTCTGCACGTTTTTACCAAAAAACGGAGCTTCCAGAGCTACCTCATCCGGATGATATTCATCAATTAAGGCTAAAGTTTTGTCAAAAATAATTTTGAGCTTGGTCTCGTGATTGGGATATTTTTTAAGAATAAGTTCATGGATGGAAACCAGCTCCATCGCATTTCCCTTTGCGGAAATAATCCCGAAACCCATGATAGAGGTTCCGGGATCGATTCCCATGATAATTTTTTCGGCTTGCACGGTACAAAAATAACGGTTTCCTGCAAATTAATCAGAGAATGTAAATTATTTTACCAAAATAATGCTAAATTTGTTTTAATCACCATTAACTTATTGGCATTTAAGCTGTTTCATTATTTAAATATAAATTTCACACCACTCTATTGCGTAAACCTTTCTCCTGAATACTTTCTTTAAACAACAATAACTTTTTACATCATAACTATTAACCAATTCAATATAAACATGAAAAAATTATTATTAAGTTTAGGTCTGATGACAGCACTGTCTGTCGCGAATTCGGCTTTCGCACAAAAGACAGAGTCGCCGAAATTCATTTCCAACATTGAAGGAACTAAAGAATATTCCTTGAACAACGGAATGAAAATCTTACTGTTACCCGATCCTTCCCAAAGTAACATGGTTGTCAACATTATTTATAACGTAGGTTCCAAAGACGAAGGTTACGGCGAAAAAGGAATGGCGCATTTGCTGGAACACATGCTTTTTAAAAGCACCAAAAATTTAGGAGACATTAAGAAACAGCTTTCCGATAAAGGCGGTGCTGCTAACGGAACAACCTGGTACGACCGAACCAATTACTACGAAATTTTCCCTTCAAATGATGAAAATCTCAAATGGGCACTTATGATGGAAGCAGACCGGATGATTAACGCAACGATTTTGCAGAGCGATCTTGACAAAGAATTTTCTGTCGTAAGAAATGAATTTGAAATCGGTGAAAATGATCCGACGGGAGTTTTGATGGAGAAAGTGTTTTCCACCGCTTATTTATGGCATAACTACGGGAACAGCACCATCGGCAGCAAAGAAGATATCGAAAGAGTAAAGGCTCCTGCTTTGAGAAAATTCTATGAAAAGTATTATCAGCCTGATAATGCAACGCTTGTCATTGCGGGAAAATTCGATGAAGCCAATGCCTTGAAATATGCTTCAGAATATTTTGCACCGCTTCCGAAACCAACCCGTGAACTGGGTGGGACCTACACGGTAGAACCTGCTCAGGATGGCGAAAAATTCATTGAGGTGAAAAGATCGGGAGACAGCAAAATTGTGTCAGCAGCTTATCACACTGCAGCCTACGCGGATAAAGATTATGCGGCATTAGATGCTTTAACTGAAGTTTTAACTGCAAATCCTTCAGGGTATCTGTACAAAAGTTTAGTGGAAACCCAAAAAGTTTCCAGTTTATGGGCATTCTCGCCAACGGTTCGTGATGCGGGTGTGCTCTATTTCCATTTTGATGTTCCGAAAGACAAAGATCTTGAAACCACTAAAAATCTGGTTAGAGCCGAACTCGACAAAATTGCATCCACCTCTTATACCGCGCAGGATTTGGCAAGAGCGAAAACCAAACTCTTAAAACAAATTGAAAACACGAAAAACAACACCATCAATAAAGCCATCGGTTATACAGAAATTGTAGGAGCCGGCGGTTATAAACTGGCATTTCTTTACCGCGATAATGTTGAAAATCTTACGTTGGCTGACCTCAACAGAGTGGCTCAGAAATATTTTAAAAGCAACAACAGAACGGTAGGTATTTTCAATCCTTCAAAAGATGAACAGCGGGTGAAACCATCAGAATTCAGCCCTGCTCAAATTGCAAGTTTAACGAAAGATTACAAAGGAAAAGCACTGGAAAAAGAAGCTGCACCTTTCGAAGCCAGTATTGCTAATCTGAAGAAAAATTTAAAAGAAGGCGTTCTTTCCAACGGAATGAAATATGCTTTGGTGAGCAAAGAACTGAAGGGTGATAAAATCACCGCCAACTTTAAACTGCTCATCGGCAATGAAAGCGACTTAGCCGGAAAAGCATCCATCGCTTCCTTAACTGCCGGTTTACTGAATGCCGGAACAAAAACCAAAACAAAAGAACAGATTCAGGACCGTTTGGATCAGCTGAATTCTTCATTGAATTTCCGAACTTCGGGACAGAATTTCATGATCAATGTCAATACGTATAAAAATAACTTCCCCGAAGTGATGGATATTTTGCAGGATATTTTAGCCAATGCCACTTTCCCGCAAAACGAAATCACGAAAATGATCGCGGAAACCAACACTTATCTGGAAGGTCAGCAAAAAGATCCGCAGGCCATTGCAAACAATGAACTTCAGCGTTTGGCGAATCCTTATCCGAAAGAAAGCGTTTTCTATACCGCAACTTTACAGGAAGAAATTGATAACAATAAAAAGGTAACCCGCGACCAGATTTTGGCTTTCTATCAGAATATGATGGGCGCAAATAACGGCTTGGGAACAGTCTTAGGAAATATCGATGAAAAAACTGCAATAAATTCTCTGGAGAAAACTTTCGGGAAATTCACAGCAAAATCGAAATACACCGAAGTAAAACCTACTTATTTTGAAACAAAAAAAACGGATAAAAACTTCATTACTCCTGATAAAGAAAATGCGGTAGCTTTTGGAACGGGCAAATTCAAAATGGATCAAAAAAGCTCTGATTATGCAGCTTTGGTACTGGCCAATGAAATCCTCGGAAGCGGCGGTTTTCTTTCTGCAAGACTTCCGATGAGGCTGCGCGAAAAAGAAGGAATCAGCTACGGCGTTGGTTCTTACCTCAGCATCCCTGTTACCAATGATGTAGCTTCATGGAATTATTACGCTTTCTTAAATCCAACTAAAAGAGATGCAGTGGAAGCCGCCTGGAAAGAAGAGGTTGCCAAAGCTTTGAAAGACGGTTTCACCGCGGAAGAATTAGTTTCCAACACGAAAAGTTACGCCAACATTCAACAGACAAGTTTAGGAATGGATAATACTTTGATCAGTTTGGTGAACAAAAAGCTTCAGTATGGCGTTTCACTGGATGAATATGATGCTTTAAATGCGAAAATTCAGGCACTGAAATTAGATGAAGTAAATGCAGCGCTTAAAAAATATGTGAGTTTAGATAAAGTAACTTCTGTGTATGCAGGAGATTTCAACAAGAAATAAAACAACAACAGAATAAAGAAGCCGGAACTTGATTGCTCCGGCTTTTTTTTATGGAATTAAAATCTTTCATTATCAAAATAATAGCCTAACCCAATCTGCAGAAAATTATTTTTCATCACAGCTCCGGGAATAGTTTTCGCAATATTGCTCGTTCCGATATTATATTTCACTTCTGCCGCAAAACCTTTTTTAAATTTATACTCCGTACCGAAAGAAAAAGAACTGTTCCCATTGTGCAAGTCTTCAAAATCAACATCCTTTCCGTTTTCTTTACCTAAAGCATTGGTCACGAATCCAAAATTGTAAGCACCAACAAGGGCAAATCTTTCCACAGGATAAATTTTAAGGCCTACCGGAAAATAAACCGTGGTAAGATGCAGACGGCTTCTTTCGCCATTTTCCATCATTAAATTTTCGCCCCCGAGACCGGCCATTCCCAACTCTGCAAATACAGAAAGATTTTTATGAGCATGATATTCGAGAGGAACAGTTATGTACACACTGTTTTTAGCATCTACCGGCTGTTTTTGTCCATCCACCGTAAAATCTAAAGTTGAATTTACATACCCGATTTTTATTCCCGCTTCAAACTTCTGTGCATTAAAAACTGAAGCTGATAATACAGCAGCCATAAGTAAAATTTTATTCATATATTTTATTTTTTGCGGCAAAAATAGAATTATTTTTCAAGAAAAAAAGACAATCCGCAATGTCTCAGCTTTTTTGTAATTTTAAATTCACGGATTTAATTCCTGTGGAATTTTTATAAACCTTCTTTCATATGAACCGTAAAGAATTTCTCGCCACCACATTTACCGCAGGTTTAGGTCTGGTTTTTGTGCCAGGTTTGCTGAGCTGTACCTCATCTGTTTCTAACAGAACTGTTTTTGATCCTTTAATTTTAAATGCAGGAAATCTCTCCAAAGTCCGTGAAAATGTCAGCAGATACACGAACAAAAGCGGAACCGTAGGAATTTTTGAAACGAAAGACGGTTTCATTATCATCGATTCTCAGTTTCCCGATTCCGTTCAGCCTGTTTTAGACGGAATTTCTGTTAAAGGGAAACCTGTACTTTATCTCTGTAACACGCATCATCACGGTGATCATACTTCCGGAAACATCGCTTTTAAAGATCCGGAGACCAAAATTCTTGCTCACAACCGAGTTCCCGAACTTCAGAGGAAGGCTGCGGAAAAAAGCAACAAACTCGGCGAACAGCGATATGCTACATTGCTCTTCGAAAAGGAATATAAAATGGATCTGGGAAATGAAAAAGTAACCGGTTATCATTTCGGGAACGGACATACTTTTGGCGACGTGATGTATCATTTTGAAAAAGACAATGTGGTTCACATGGGAGATTTGATGTTCAATAACATGATTCCCGTTTACCGTACTGCCGACGGTTCAGATTCCAGAAACTGGATTAAAGTCCTGGAAAAAGCGCAAAAAACCTTTGATGATGATACGGTTTTTATTTTCGGTCACGCCAACAAACCGGAACTCACGACAGGAAACAAATCCAATTTAAAAGAAATGGCAGATTTTCTGGAAGCTTCGAATGAGTTTGTTCTAAAAGCGATTACTGAGGGTAAAACAACCGAACTGCTGTTAAAAGAACATGCTTTTATTCCGGGATTTGCCAACAGAACTACGCCGGAACGTTTTGCAGGATTTTTGGATGAGCTGAGAAAAACTTTAGGCGGTTAAACTTATTTTATCATTTCTTTTCGAAGATCAGTCACTGCATTTTCAATAATTTCAGTCACTTTTTTCACTTCTTTGTGCGGAACAAAAAAACCGTTTTTCCCTTTGCTCTCATCAGCAATATTCGAAAGGATTACTACGGAAGTTTTTGTTTCGGGATAATAAATATTCAGTGACGGCGAACCTTTCACATAACCGCTGTGGAAATAGGACGGCGGTTTTCTTTCGTTTATCATAATCCCGTATCCGTAACCCACTTTGCCTAAAATCGCATGATGATTTTCGGACGACTTCTGCAAAAATTTCTTCAGCGTTTCCGGTTTTAGGATTTTCCCGCTGTATAATGAAGTATTCCAGCGGTGCAAATCATTCACAGTGGATAACACTCCGCCAGCAGCGACTGAAATTTCTTTATTGGAAAGCCGTTTCGGCATATTTTCAATCCTTTCAAAGCGGGAAGAGTTTCCCAGATAAGCTCCGGCAAAATGATCTCCTTCAAATAAATTGGCGGTGGAAGAATGAAGCATTCCAGCCTTAGCGAAAAGTTCCTCTGCATTTTCCCCATAAGATTTCCCCGAAGCTTTCTCGATAATTTCCCCTAAAAACCGGTAACCTTTGTTTGAATAATTAAATACCTTCCCGGGTTTTGAATGAAGACCGTTTCCCAGATCGCTGATTCCGGAAGTGTGATTTAATAACTGATGAACAGTAATGCTTTCAAACTGTTTATTTTGAAATTCGGGTAAAAATTTGGAGATTTTATCATTATTATTGAGCTTTCCCTGATCTTCCAGCATTAAAATCATCACGGCCGTAAACTGTTTGCTCACCGAACCAATCGCGAAAACCGAATTGCTGTCGAGTTTAGCTTCAGTTTTAAAATCTTCAAGACCATTTTCCCTTTCATATAATTTTTCGCCGTTCTGTACGACAGAAATGCTTCCGTTGAATTTCGTTTTAGAAAATACCGAATCGATCTGCTGCGCAAGTAATTTTTTCTGGAAGACGGTAATTGTACTGTCGATAATTGCATTTCGCGTGACTGAGTCATCCGCGATTTTTGCGGGTTCAGATTTACACGAAATTAAAATGAAGAAGAGAAAAAGGAAATAATTGGAGTAAATTTTTGACAGCATATTTAAAGTTTCATTTATAGAATTCTATGGAAAGCAAAAACCGTGTCAAGTATCAACTTTAACACGGTTTTTAAATATAAAATAATATTGGACCTTACATATTTCTCCTGTACATTCCGCCAACTTCAAACAAGGCATTCGTGATTTGTCCCAAAGAACAGTATTTCACCGCATCCATCATCAGTTCAAAAAGATTTTCCTGATTAATAGCACCGTGCTGAAGTTGCCTTAATGCATTTTCGGTGTTTGCTGCATTTGCATTCTGATAATTCTCCAGGTTTTTAATCTGAAGTTGCTTTTCTTCTTCCGTAGAACGGATCACTTCGCCCGGTAAAACCGTTGGTGAACCGTCTTTTCCAAGGAAAGTATTCACCCCGATAATCGGATATTCGCCGGTATGTTTCAGCCATTCGTAATGCATCGATTCTTCCTGAATTTTTGAACGCTGGTACATGGTTTCCATCGCGCCCAAAACGCCGCCTCTTTCGGTAATCCTGTCGAATTCTGCATACACCGCTTCTTCAACCAAATCGGTGAGTTCTTCAATAATAAATGAACCCTGCAAAGGATTTTCATTTTTCGCTAAGCCTAATTCCTTATTAATAATCAGCTGAATTGCCATCGCTCTTCTTACTGACTCTTCTGTTGGTGTGGTAATCGCTTCGTCATAAGCATTGGTGTGCAGCGAGTTACAGTTATCATAGATCGCATATAAAGCCTGCAGCGAAGTTCTGATATCATTAAAATCGATTTCCTGAGCGTGAAGCGAACGTCCTGAAGTTTGGATGTGGTATTTCAGCATCTGGCTTCTTTCATTGGCATTGTATTTTTCGCGCATTGCTTTTGCCCAGATTCTTCTCGCCACACGACCGATTACGGCATATTCCGGATCGATTCCGTTGGAGAAAAAGAAGGAAAGGTTTGGAGCGAAATCATTGATATCCATTCCGCGGCTCAGATAATATTCCACATACGTGAAACCGTTTGCGAGCGTAAATGCTAACTGGGAAATTGGATTGGCGCCGGCTTCCGCAATATGATATCCGGAAATAGAAACCGAATAAAAGTTTCTCACCTTTTCTTTGATGAAATATTCCTGAACATCGCCCATTAGCCTCAAAGCAAACTCAGTGGAGAAAATACAGGTATTCTGAGCCTGGTCTTCTTTTAAAATATCTGCCTGAACGGTTCCGCGGACTGTCGCGATGGTTTCCGCTTTAATTTTTGCGTAAACATCAGCATCAAGAATTTCATCTCCCGTCAAACCGAGTAATTTTAAACCTAAACCATTATTAGATGGCGGAAGTTCGCCGCTGTAAGTTGGTCGTTTCAGTCCTTTATTATCAAATTTCTGTTTTAAAGTATCTTCGACTTTATCCCAAAGATTATTTTCTTCAATATACTTCTCACAATTCTGGTCAATGGCAGCATTCATGAAAAATGCGAGCAACATTGGCGCCGGACCGTTTATCGTCATCGAAACAGAGGTCATCGCATTCACCAAATCGAAACCTGAATACAGTTTTTTCGCGTCATCTAAAGTCGCAATAGAAACTCCGGCATTACCGATTTTCCCGTAAATATCGGGTGGAAACGCTGGATCCTGACCGTAAAGCGTTACGGAATCGAAAGCAGTAGAAAGTCTTTTCGCGTCCATATCTGCCGAAACATAATGGAATCTTCTGTTAGTTCTTTCCGGTCCGCCTTCACCGGCAAACATTCTTGTCGGGTCTTCACCGGTTCTTTTAAAAGGGTAAATTCCCGCAGTGAACGGAAATGCACCCGGAACATTTTCCTGACCTTTCCATCTGATCAAATCGCCCCAATCCTGAAATTTAGGTAAAGAAATTTTTGGAATCTGTAAATGGGAAAGAGATTCCGATTTAGTCTGCACTTTTATTTCCTTTCCGCGAACAAGATATATATATTCATCGGCTTCGTGTCTCAGTTTGAAACTGTGCCAACCATTAAGGAATTCGAGATTTGCCTGACTGAGATCTTTTTTAATGCTCTCATATCTTTTCTCGATGATTTGCTGTGAATTTACATCATCTTCCAGAATGTTTTTTGCGCCCTGAAGCTGATATAATTTTTGCGCAGTCAGAGCCTGATCAACCACTTCTTTATCATAAGCGCGGTTTGTGTCCACAATTTCTGACAGATAACGCACTCTTTTCGGCGGAATAATGGTGGTTTCCTCGGAAACATTCTGCTCGATATAGCCGCTCAGATTTAATCCCTCGAACTTTTCATTTACTTTTTTAATTAATTCATTATAAAGCTCAGTCGTCCCCCAATCATTGAACTGGCTGGCTTTAGTGGAATAAACTGGCATTTCTTCCAAAGGCTGCTCGAACAGCAGATGATTTCTCTGAAATTGTTTTTTTACCGCCTGCAGAGCATCCAAAGCTCCGCGTTTGTCGGATTTATTTAAAGCCACCAAATCAGCATAATCCAGCATATCGATTTTTTCCAGTTGCGTTGAAGCACCGTATTCCGGCGTCATCACGTACATCGAAACATCAGCAATATCGGTAATTTCCGAACCTGACTGTCCGATTCCTGAAGTTTCCAGAACGATGACATCAGGTTTTGCAATTTTTAAAATATTTAAAGCGGAATGAATGTGCGGAGAAACCGAAACATTATTCTCACGAGTCGCCATCGAGCGCATATAAACACGGGGATCGTTGATCGAATTCATACGGATTCTGTCGCCCAAAAGCGCACCGCCTGTTTTTTTCTTGGAAGGATCGATAGAAATGATCGCAATTTTCTTTTCCGGATTGGAACGGATAAATCGTCGGACCAATTCGTCGGTTAAAGAAGATTTCCCTGCACCGCCGGTTCCGGTAATTCCGATGATTGGAATGGTGGAATCTTTTGCTCTTTCATCGATTTCTTTTACTAAATCTGTCTTGGTTTCGGAAAAGTTTTCAACAGCAGAAATGACTTCAGCAATGGATTTTGAATCTTCAAAACTGATCTTATCCAAATCTGCAACAATGATATTTTCACCTGTTGCATAATCCGATTTCTGCACCAAGTCGTCAATCATTCCCTGAAGACCAAGCTCACGGCCATCATCGGGAGAATAAATTCTCGTTACGCCGTAATCCATTAAATCCTTAATTTCCTCGGGAAGGATCACACCGCCACCGCCACCAAAAATTTTGATGTGTGACGCGTTTTTCTCCTTCAAAAGGTCATAAATGTATTTGAAATACTCATTGTGACCGCCCTGATAAGAGGTTAAAGCAATCGCATTGGCGTCTTCCTGCACTGCGCAGTTGACGACTTCTTCAGCAGATTTATCGTGACCAAGGTGAATGACTTCTACACCAGTTCCCTGGATGACGCGTCGCATGATATTGATTGCAGCATCGTGTCCGTCGAACAATGCGGCGGCGGTAACGATACGGATTTTGTTTTTTGGAGAATATTTTTGGGTTTCCATAATTGAATTTTCGAAAGTTTTCAAATATAATCAATTCTGAAAAAACAAAAAATGCTTATATATTTTTGATTGATAACGAATTAAACAAAACAGAGCGCCAATGAGAATCCTTTTTTTTTCAGAAGCTTAGTAAATTCCGGAGACAATTGTTAAAACTTACGTCTTACTCTATATAAATAAGTTGGTTTCAAATTTTTAATCTTTATTTTTGCGGAAATATATTTTTATGCAGCGCGCCATTATCTATTTCTTAGCCGGAACCATCATCAGTTTTCTTCTGAATTATTTTCTTTTGGGAAGCCAGGGTTGGGCGCTGGATCTGTATTATGGCTTTGCTTTCGGTGCTGCGTGGGGAATGGCTTATTTTCTGGATGATGAAAAATTTACTTTACCTCAGAAACTGGGAATTTCTTTTATCGGAATGGCGGTTTTGGTAGTGATAGGCATTTTTCTTTTCGATTTGGAGAAAGCCGTTCCTTCTGTTATTAAATTTGCGATGGTTTTTGTCGCGTACTATCTGTTGGCAAGTTTCAAAAGCTCGAAATCTTTAAGAAAATAGCGAACCTTTAAGAGGATTTCATGCTTTTAATGATTTAAAAATCACAAATAAAAACGTCAAATTCAGATCCTTACCATAATCTTTCTTAAAATATTTTCTCTTTCGAAAAAAATCTTTACCTTTGCACACCCTTTTTAGGGGAAAATTATGTTTAACCGTAAACGAAAAAGTGTGAATACATTAAGTTACAAAACCGTTTCAGCTAACAAAGCTACCGCTAATAAAGAATGGGTTGTGGTAGACGCTGAAGGACAGCCATTAGGAAGACTAGCTTCTAAGGTTGCAAAGATTTTGAGAGGAAAGCACAAAACGAATTTTACGCCTCACGCAGACTGCGGAGACAACGTAATCGTTTTGAATGCTGGGAAAGTAACCCTTTCCGGGAACAAGTGGGCTGACAAGACTTACATTTGGCATACTGGGTATCCAGGAGGTCAGAAGTCTATGACTGCGCTAGAACTTCAGAAAAAAGATTCTTTAAAAGTATTGGAAAAATCTGTAAAAGGTATGCTTCCAAAAAACAGATTGGGATCTCAGCTATTCAGCAACCTTTATTTATACGAAGGAACTGAACACAAACATGAAGCTCAACAGCCAAAAGTTATTAATATTAACGAATTCAAATAATTAATATGTCAATAGTTCATAAAATCGGAAGAAGAAAAACTTCTGTTGCAAGAGTTTACGTGAGACCAGGTTCTGGTGTAATCACGATTAACAAAAAGGATTCTAAAGACTATTTTGGTACTGATGTATTGGTTTACAAAATCAATCAGCCATTTTTGTTAACAGAAACTGTAGGTCAATATGACGTAACAGTGAACGTTTTCGGAGGCGGAATTACAGGTCAGGCTGAAGCGATCAGATTAGGTCTTTCAAGAGCAATGTGCGAAATCAACGAAGAATTCAGATTATTGCTTAAGCCACACGGTTTGCTTACAAGAGATGCAAGAATGGTGGAGAGAAAGAAACCAGGTCAGAAGAAAGCAAGAAAGAGATTCCAGTTCTCAAAACGTTAATTCAAAAGATTCAAGACACGAGACGCAGGATTCAGGATATTTTTCAGAAATCTCCGTTCCGGGTTCTTGGCTCTATTATCTAATCAAAATGCCCCGTTTAGTTTAGCACCCAAACTCTTCTCCCATCTAAAGAAAAGTTGATTGCGAAAAAGCGGAACGTAAACTAAAAACAAAAAAGCGACATGGCAAAAGCAAATGTTAAAGACCTTTTAGAGGCAGGTGTACACTTCGGTCACATGACCAGAAAGTGGAATCCAAATATGGCTCCATACATTTTCATGGAGAAAAACGGTATTCACATTGTAGACTTACATAAAACAGCTGTAAAATTAGACGAAGCGTGCAGCGCTTTAGAAAAAATTACTTCTGCAGGCAAAAAAGTTCTTTTCGTGGCTACAAAGAAACAAGCGAAAGAAGTGGTTGCAAAATATGCAGCTGAACTTAATATGCCTTATATTACTGAAAGATGGCCAGGCGGAATGTTAACAAACTTTGTTACGATCCGTAAAGCTGTTAAGAAAATGAACCACATTGATAAAATGAAGAAAGACGGAACTTTCGAAACTTTATCTAAAAAAGAAAGACTTCAGGTTGACCGTCAGCGTGCTAACCTTGAGAAAAACTTAGGTTCAATCTCTGACATGGTACGTCTTCCTTCAGCAATTTTTGTTGTTGATATTATGAAAGAACACATCGCAGTAACTGAAGCTAAAAAATTGGGTATTCCTGTATTCGCTATCGTTGATACGAACTCAGATCCAAGAAAAGTAGATTTCGTTATTCCAGGAAATGATGATGCTTCTAAATCTATCGATATGATCCTTAGCGTAGTTTCAGGTTCTATCAAAGACGGATTGTCTCAAAGAAAAGCAGACAAAGAAAAATCTAAAGAAGAAGGAGAAAAAGTATCAGCTGATGCTGATGCAGATTTCGATGCAGCTGCAGAATAAGATTTTATCTTAGCTATAGAAAAAAGGTTCAGAAAATTTCTGAACCTTTTTTTTGTTTTTAATTTTTAATTAAATGATATTTTCTTCAAAATACTGAATATTTCTGTATAAAAAAGCAGAGCGCCATTGACGCTCCGCTTTTTATCATCCATTACAACCGTTTTCAGCTAAATAACTGTCTTAGTTGGAAGCTCCGGCCATCGTCTGAGAATTTCTTGGTGATGAGTTATTATTCAGTGTAACTAGCATATTCTTGCCGATACTTTTTGATGAAGAATATTTTCCGTCGCAGGCATTGCCCGTAAGCAGATACTCCCCTTTTTTCAGGACAACAGAGTTTTCTCCGCGTGCAGGAACCGCAAGGTTATAGGATTCCTTTCCTTTAATTCTAATAATCATGTTACAATCAAGATTATTCTGTACCAACAGAATGGCTTCTTTGTTTGCAACATCATTATCAAACAGCTGGTTGAGCAGTTTTACCGTTTTTTCTTTGTGAGCACCTGAATTTTCAGACATCAGTCTTCTGTACTCTTCCGCTTCCTCATTATCTTTTCCTTTACCGAAACCCGACGGAACAGCATTGGAAGAAGATTTAGATGGAATATAAGCCGTTTTTTCAATTTTCGAACCCTGTACAGGAGAATTTCTGAGAGTGGCTAATCTGGGCTTCAGAACGCTCCGTCTGGGATCATCCGGATGAGCCATTTTCAGGAAGCTTTCAATTTCTTTAATGTTTGTACTTTTTAAGATATCCCTGTTATCTTTTTGTGCAGCGAGGGAAACGCAGCTTACTGCCGCGAGCATAAGAAATGTTTTTTTCATTAATAAAAAACAGTAATTACTTGATTTTAAATTTAATATAGGTAATCGTTTTGCCTTTCGCTGAGAATAATCCCTCGTAATAAGTTTTTATTTCTCTTAAAAGCGGAGTTCCCGGCTCATATTCCGGCGCTCCGTAAATGTCGTGATGGGCAGAAAGTATCTCGTGCCCTTGTCCCTGAAGCAATCCCAAAGTATAGCCGTGCAGAAATTCTGAATCGGTTTTTAAATGAATAATTCCGTCTTTTTTCAGAATCTTCCGGTAACGGTCCAGAAATTCCGGATGGGTCATTCTGTGTTTTGTTCTTCGGTATTTTATCTGGGGATCGGGGAAGGTAATCCAAATCTCATCCACTTCATCTTTATCAAAAAAACAGTCCACCAGCTCGATCTGTGTTCTCAGGAAAGCTACATTACCCAGGTTTTTTTCTGTAGCCTCCTTTGCACCGAACCAAAATCTGGCGCCTTTAATATCAATACCGATAAAGTTTTTTTCAGGAAAAGATTTGGCCAATCCTACAGAGTATTCTCCTTTTCCGCAACCCAGTTCTAAAACAATAGGGTTTTGGTTTTTAAAGACTTCGGATCTCCATTTTCCTTTTAAGTGATAATTGTCGAGTGCCTCTTCTCTCGTTGGCTGAAATACATTCGGAAGTGTCTTGTTTTCGGCAAATCTTGCCAGTTTATTTTTACCCATTTCTCAATCAAAAACGTGCAAAATTAAATAAAATTGTACACTTAGTGAATATTTTTTTTAAATTAAAATTATTGAAGCTGCTATTCGCCCAGTGCAACCATTATCGCTTTCTGCACGGTCTTCTGTGAAGCGTACTGCGCGCCGCAAAGGAGGCTGGAAAAAAGATAATCCCCTTTCGCTACCACAATGGTATTATCACCCCGCGCCGGTATCGCGAGACGGTATTTTGTATTGCCAACGCCTTCAATTCTCATGATAATATTGCAGTCTGATTTATTTTCAATCATTACAATACTTTCCTTGCTGTTGGGATCATTATCGAAGAGCGAATTGAGGATTTTCACCGTATTGTTTTTATGCTCCACTGGATTTACAGACATCAATAGTTTAAACTCTTCTTCTTCCGGATTATCAGTAACCGCAGGACCTGATACGTGGCCGCTAACAGTATTTCCGTAAGATTTAGTTACATAAGATTTATCCTTCGGCTCAAGCACTTGCTTAAATTTTGTGATCTGTTTCTGTTTAATGATCTCATTCATTTCCTGAAAACTGATTCGGGTTGAAGGTTTTCGGCGCAACAGTGCTAATTTTTCCTGGAAATCTTTTACCCGTTGATCTGCCGGATGTGCGTTCTGTATATATTCTTTAAGCATTTTGATCAGTCTCGGTTTCAGTACAGATCTTTTGGGCTCATCGGGGTGTGCTGTACGCAGAAAAGCATCTATTTCATAAATATTGGTGCTGCGCAGAATATTTGAATAATCTTTACCCCTTTTCTGTGCCGGAAAGCAGCAGCAGAGACAAAGACATAAAAAATACAATGCATTTTTTAGATGGCACATCAGAATAAATTTATGAATAATTAATTCCTGCAATGTCAATTAATAAACAAGGGTAACGTGCAGGTAATCAAAGATAAACAAATTTATTTTACGTTATCTGTTAAATGCGAATTTCTTAGACGGCGCTGATAAATGGGAAGATATTTCTCGATGTACACAGCCACCGCTTCATAATTATTATTCTGAATGTAAGGATATAAATTTTCTGAAGTATAGATAAACTGCAGGAAATTATCGATGAAGTTCGCAGGGATTTTCAGGTTGGTGAAGTATTCTGTCCCGTAATAATTCCTGATTCCGGTTACTGTAGTGTTCATCTTTTCATACTGGTTCGCTCTTTCCTTCTTTTTCCTTTCGCCTGAAAGGATGTCGTAGATACTCTCCAAACTGAAAGTAAGCCCGCCACCTGATAAACCAGCGACAGGAAGCTGGGGCGAAGTGCCGTCCCCTTTCGGAGCCGGGAGACCAATCATTTTCTGCAGTGCAAGTGTTTTTTCGCCTGTCTTTAATGAACTTACATCCTTTCTTAAATTTCCGGTGGGTTTAAATTTGCTGATCACCACTTCCTGAATATCATAATATGCGATCTTCAGTTCTACGAAATTGCTGGGATTCTGGAGGTCTTCTGCGCTTACCGTAACATCCTTTCTATCGGTAACAATTGAAGTGAATCGGATAACGTCGCCGGGTTTCGCAGGGATCTTAAAAGCACCGAAATAATCCGTATAAACCGTACTCTGAGAAGTAAGGTTGGTGACATAAACCTGATTGAGGTAATAAACAGAATTGTCTCTGATAATAATTTCTCCGGAAAAAAACTGAGCCTTTACCTGCGTTAAAATAAAGAATGTGAGGAGCAGAAAAAATTTTTTCATATAGAGGACAAAAATAACTGAAATTTTCTTCAGATAATAATTACCATTCTACACAGACGGTTAAAGTTTGGTTAAATATAACAAAAAGGTGTTAATATTTACCATCTCTGTACCTCACCTTATAAATAAGATAACACCAAACCTTTGGTGTTTTATTCTGACAATGACGTTTTTTAATCAATTATTGAAGTTCTTCAGCTCTAATTTAGGATTACCAGAGTGATGATTTCGATAACCAACCGAGAGCTTAGCTTCATGACCCGAAATTTGCGGGTAAGGAACCTATACTGAACACCTAAAGACCAAAATGAGTTATTCCGGAACGTCAATTTTGGGCAAAAAAAATCCCCGGTGGTATTCCGGGGATTAAGAGTTCAGAAGGTTTGGTTATTTTTTGATAAACTTCACCTGGCTTACCTCACCGCCATTATCTACAGCGATCATGTAAACACCTTTCTCTAACTGAGAAACCTGTACTTTATTGTTAGATACTTTACCTTTAGATACAGCCTGACCAGCCATATTGAAGATGATATAAGTTGCTTTGTCAGAAACTTTAGTAATGTTCAGCAAATCAACAGCAGGATTTGGATATACCTGAAGCGCGTTAGCTTTCACATTATCATTTACCCCAAGAGTTGGAGAAATTTTCACTGCATAATCTTCAACCTCACCGTAGGTATAAGTACCACATGGAGAAGTTTGAGGAGTGCTGAATCTTAAAGCGACTCTCATTCCTACAGTTTTGTCACCGGAATAAGCAGTTGCAGGAACGCTGAAAATATCAGATACCGGATTAATTTTATCTGCAGAAGTAGACATCACTATTTCGTCAGCATCGTAAGTACCGTTACGGTTGAAGTCGATCCATACTGTAACTGCTTCATTGTACTGAGTACCTGTCCATTTTTTGGTAACTGTTATCGTGTTATTGGTAGTGTTTTTTGCTAAATTAACCAATCTTGTAGGATCTGTAGAATAATTGGTATAAGTAGAAGCACCTGAAGTACTGTTTACTCCTGTAGCACCTTCTGCAGTAATTGTTACATTAGAAATATACTCATCATTCGCGTTAGTAGAAGTAAGGGTACAGTAAGCCAACATTGAAGTAGTAAAGTTGGTCACCGCAGTATAAGATCCTGTAGTTCCTGTACAAACAGCAGCCACCTGAACGTTATAAGCAGTACCTTCATCTAAATTAGGAATGGTATAGGTATTTGTAGCAACAGTTACTTCTGTCCAGGTTGCATCTGTAGCTTTTTTATATCTTACGATATAAGTAGCTCCTGCGATAGGATCCCAAGTAACATTAGCGGATGCGGTAGTAATACCTGATACCGCAAAACCTGCAGGCGCTGTTCCATCACATGGAACAATTGCAGAAACAGTTACCGGCGCTATTGCATAAAACACGTTACCGATCGCTGAAATTCTTACTTTCAGTGCAGTATTGGTAGGTAAAGAAGCAAAACTAAAATCTTCAGTACCGTCATTTGGCGTGGAAGCTGCTAAAATTGTCCAGGTAGCACCGTTATCAGTTGTATAATCAACCTTTACGTTAGCTACGTTGAAAGGGGCAGCGTTGGTTCCAACAACATCCCAAGTTAATGGTCCCGGAGCATTGTTGTACACTTTAGTAGAAGTAATTTTGAATGGTCCGTTTGCACTTACCGTTACTTTCTGTAGAGCACTCTGTGTCTGCTGTTTAGTAACATCCGCGTTGTTGTCTCTTACCGTAACTCTAAAGTTAGAAGCTCTCGCAACAGTAGAAACAGCTTCCCAATCAGCATTGTTTTTAAGATTACCTGCCAATACTGTGCTCAGTTTAGGGAAGTATCTTGTAGGATTAGAAGTAGGATTCAGAGATCTGAATGAAGGTCCGTTTGTTAATGTTCCTAAAGTACCGATAGTTGTAGTAGTAGTAGCAGCATCCACCTGTTCCCAAGTGTAAGTTAAAGGATCGCCCTCAGCATCTGTAGCCTGTGCAGTAAGCACAAAAGCAGTACTTTTAGGAATAGTAACATCTGCCATTGACGTAATTACCGGTGGTGTGTTGGAAACAGCAGTTTCGATATCACAGGTTTTACTTGCCAGATTACTTTGAACCTGGAAAATACTATAATAGTGGAAATAGGCATCAGAATGAGGCTGAACATCAGTAGCGCCAGTAATTCCTGCATAACCCATAATGGTTGATCCTGAACCTGGTTCCATATTAGCCCCTGTACCTTCAAGACTCATAGAGAATGTGTGGTTCCCACCTAACTGGTGACCCATTTCGTGAGCTACATAATCAATATCAAAATTGTCTCCCATAGGAATTCCATCCGCAGGAGAAGTAATACCTGAACCTTTTGCTTTGCTGGTTGGACCCGTTGGATCAACGCAAACGCAACCAATACAACCTGCATTTCCACCGCCACCAGATGCACCAAACATATGTCCGATATCATAAGCTGCACTTCCAATGGTATTAGTTAAGGTATTTTGTAACTCAAGATTCCAGTTTGATAACGTAGTATATGGATCTGTTGTAGGATTGGTATAAATTAATGCAGGGAAATCCTGAAGAATTAAATGAAGTGCAAAATCTTTCTCAAACACAAAGTTACAACGGGTTAAGGTTGCATTAATTGCCGCTAAAGCTTGTGGAACTCCACCAAAATAGGTTGTATATTCTCCGTTAACAGACATTGCCAAACGCATTGTTCTGTACTTTTGATCTGAGGATCTGTTAAAATCCGTCGGGTTATTGGTAAAAGATTTACCAGACATATATAACTTGTCGATCTGCTGCTTTGTTAAAGGAGATTCACTTGTAGAACATATAAAAGCTTTATCAGCTTCAGTTTTATTGGTTTTCGGGTGAACGCCGTAAACTGTTTTCGTGGTATTCTGTGCTTCAATAAACTCATAAACACCATTTCTCAGCATCATCGACTGGAAATCGTTTGGAGCTACACTGAATCTTACATAAGCGGTAGGATCATCAATCCCAACTCCTACATAAGAACCCAACTGATGTCTTTCAGCAATAGATTTAACCACTACCGGTGCGCTGTAAACAGCGAATCTTTCGATTTTTCCGTTAAGTGTTGGTAATTTAATTTCAACTGCAACAGCATTTCTTCCTGTTTCCTGCGCATTGGCAAGCTTAGATCTCATTGCATTAAGATCTAATGAATAATAACTCGTGACGTTTGACGCCGGACGGATTTTCTCACCCTGCATTGATGTCGGACTCCACTGAGCAAGTGCAGCTGTTGACATCAAACCACAAAGTAAAGAGGTAAAAATTCTCTTCATAAGTTTAATTTATTTTAAAATTAATTTGTTCAAAAGTAATTTTTTTTTTGGCACTGTCAAAATAAAAACCATATAATCTTTCTTAATTCGACATGTATTTGATAAAATTACCCATATATTACTACAATATTCACAAAGCAAATCTTATTTTTTTAAAAAATAACCAATTATAAAATAGAAATTAAGAATTTTGGGGGCGAATTTTGAAAGAAAATTTACGACTAAATTATTGTCAGATTATATTTCCGGAATCTAAAATGAGTATGCGATATTCCACGAGAATCCCACGTTGAATTTTGCTGAACTTTTACCAAAGCCCGGAACAATCATCGGTTTGATATCGTCCTGAGTCGTAGAATAAAGCAAATATCTGGGCTGTAAAGTGACGTCAATATAGAAAGCAGACTCGAAAAGCTGTACCCGACCTCCAACGGCAGCCTCCAGCCAGTAGGAACTTTGTGATGAAGCAGGAAAAGCCACAGAAGTATCGCTGCCACCATAACCGCGAACAGGAACCGCCCTGTATTCCTGATTATAGAATGAACCGGCGATTTTTCCGCCGGCGTAAAAGCCGTTCATCGGATTTTCTTTATCGTTGGCCAACATATAGAAAGCACCCAATTTAACGAAAGGACCATTTACCGAAGCATCGTAACCGTTCTTTTGATAAATGTTTTTTTCGAAACCTACATCAGCAACGGCATGAATATTTGGGGTCACCCGTGAAGACACAAATCCCTGAAAGAGTTTCCTATCGGAAAAAGCTCCGATTCCGCCATTGAGAACATCAAAACCTACCATGAAATTGGGTTCATACTTCCATTTTGTTTTTAAAGTATCCTGATCTTTCTGAGCAAAAGCTGCAAAAAAAAGAAAACTAAAAAAGAAGGAAAAAATGAGTTTTGGATTCATCTGTGATTTGGGTTTGATTTTGTTCTACCTCTACAACGGGATTCGGCACTTCCAATACCGCATTTACGTTTTCATAAATCTTCTTTATTCCGCAGGCGGGAGAAACATATTGGGATTTTGTGGTATAATTTATTTTTACTTCTGAAGTGACAGCAGCTTTTGATATGCCTACGTAAATTTTCGTAAACGCAACATCATCAACTCGTAAAGGAATAAACACAGAATCGGTTTTTGTTTTTGTTGCAATCACCGGAACCGGACCGTTTCCATAATCTACATTTACAAAGAGTGAATCCATGGTTTTGATTTTCCCCGTTGATTTGGTTTTAAATTTCAGTTTCATTCTGGGAGTTGCTTCTCCGCTGATACAGATATCATCATCGCTTCCGCAGGAAAATAGTGAAAGTAAAAACAGGGAAACCAGAAAAATTTTCAGAAACTTCATGAATCAAATTTAATTAAATCTTTACCAACAGTGCAATATTTTCCACATGATGTGTTTGCGGGAACATATCTACCGGAAGTATTTTCACCAAACGGTAATGTTCTTTCATCAAAGCCATATCTCTTGCCTGTGTTGCCGAATTACAGCTCACATACACGATTTTCTCCGGAGAAAGTTTCAGGATTTGCTCTACTACTTTCTGATGCATTCCGTCGCGTGGCGGATCGGTGATTAGGACATCTGCTTTTGGATGATTTGCTAAAAATTCATCATTAAAGACATCTTTCATATCTCCGCAATAGAATGTGCAGTTCGATAAACCATTGAGTTCAGCGTGCTCTTTTGCAGCATTAATCGCCTCCTGAACCGACTCAATACCAATCACTTGTTTTGCGTTCCTTGCGACATATTGTGCAATCGTTCCTGTTCCGGTATATAAATCGTAAACTACTTCATCACCTTTCAAATCAGCAAATTCCAGAGTTTTTCTATAAAGTTCCAAAGCCTGTTTATAATTGGTCTGGAAGAATGATTTTGGGCCGATTTTAAATTTCAAACCGTCCATTTCTTCCATTAAAAATCCGTCACCGAAATAGGTTACCACATGCTGATCATAAATAGAATCGTTCTGTTTTGAATTGATACAGTAAACCAAAGTTTTAATCTGTGGGAATTCACTTAATAAAAAGTCAAATAACTTTTCACGGTTTTCTTTTTCGTCACGGAAAAGCTGGAAGAGAACCATCCACTCCCCTTTCGAGTTCTGTCTCATCATTAAAGTCCGTAAAAAACCGGTCTGTTCTCTAACGTCGAAAAACTCGAGTCCGTTTGCGACTGCATACTTTTTTACGGCAAGCCTGATGGAATTGGAAGGATCTTCCTGAAGCCAACATTCTTTCAGATCTAAAATCTTACTCCACATCCCGGGAATATGAAAACCTAATGCGTCACGGTTTCCGAAATTTTCTTCAGAACTGATTTCATACTGAGTCAGCCAACGTGCATTGGAAAAGGAAAATTCCATTTTATTACGGTAAAAATATTGCTCTTCACTTCCAAGAATCGGAAGCGTTTCGAAATCTTCAATCCCGCCAATTCTTTTGATATGATTGTAAACCTCGTCCTGTTTAAAGCTCAGCTGCATTTCATAAGAAAGATTCTGCCATTTACAACCGCCACAAACTCCGAAATGAATGCACTTCGGTTCCACTCTGTACGGTGATTTCTCTACGATTTCAACAGCTTCCGCCTCGAAATATTTCGACTTGGATTTTTTCACGCGTGCATTCACTACATCGCCAGGAACTGCCCCGGAAACCAAAACGGTTTTACCGTCATCAGTTTTCCCCACTGCAACACCTTTTGCGCCTGCTGAAATTAATTTTATATTCTCTAAAACGATATTTTTGTTTTTCTTTCTCATTGAAACTTTTAATGATCACAAAAGTACTGTTTTAAAATAAAAAAGAAGCGATAAATCGCTTCAGGAGAATCGAATCCCATCAAATTATTCAAAATAATATCTGTTGATGTAACCTGTCATAAAAAATAAAATTTACGCATTGGACAAATAGCTGTCGCGCTTCAGTAAATAATACACTCCTGTAAGGCAACCGAAAAACAGAAGTCCTAAGGTCCAGAGATATTTTGTGGAAAGATTGTTTTTGAAAACATCAACAATTAAAACAATGACCGTGATAAAATTGCATAACAGTGCGGTGTAAGTCAATATTTTTCCAGCTTCAAGCGGGAGACCTACAGAAGTAAGATCAAAGTTTATGGTACAGACCGTAAAAATTAAGCCGAACACTGCTGCAGGAAAAAGAATGTTTTTGGAAATCAGTAAATCGTTTTTCATCTTGCAAATTTGATCAAATATAAAAAAATTCCTGCCGAAAAATCCGGCAGGAATGATATGATGATTCTGATGAATTATTTTGTTGGAGCGGCTTGCGGCTGAGGAGCTTGCTGCGGCGCCAATAAATCGTTCTGCAAATGCGCTTCCGGCTGAACCATCGGTGCTTTCAATCCTGAAAGTTTATCCAAAACGGTTACAATTTCCGGATCTCCCAGGTTGTAGAAAAACCGGCTCCCGATTTTACCGTCTTTATCCAAAACCACGAAGGATGGAAGTTTGAAGCCATAAATTCCCAAATCTTTGGCTATCTGTGAATTCATTCCGCCTTCACCGTAAACATTATTCCCGGGAATTCCTTTCAGCATTGCGTTGCTTGTTTTTACGAACTGATCTTTGGTATCATCAAAATTCACGAAGGTAAAATCCATTTTCGATTTATAGAAATTCACCACTTCTCTCAGAACCGGAACAGTACCTTCGGCGATGTAAGGATTCCAAGAAGCGTAGAACATTACTAATGTAGGTTTTCCTCCAGCAAATTTGAAATCGCTTCCGTCCGCTTTGATTAGTTTAGCTGAACTTACTGCGTCACCTACTTTCGGGCCTGCAATAACGAACTGAATTCTTTCCAGATCTTTTTTAATTTCAGCATCTTTAATTTTTTCCTTAATGATTTTAGAAATTTTATCTGAATTTTCTTTTGTCATTCCCGGAGCGATATCGCCGCTGGACAATACGAAAGCCAAAAGATAATCTTTAGTGATCTGAGACATTTCTTTTTTAGTATCTAAAAACTGAGAAAACACTTCAGATGAAATCTCGTTTCCGGTTTTTCTGTTTGCAGTGGCAAAAGTCTGGAATTCCTGGCTTAGTTTTCCTAACAGATAATTTCTGTAGATTGGCTGGCTTTTCAGCATTCTTTCACTGTTCGCATCCAATTTCGCTTCCGCATCTTTAAAGTTTTTAGAAACTTTGTAATTAGGATTTTGCGTTGCCTGCGGGTGATTGACTTCATACTGATTCATCAGTCCTAAAACACTTGCCGCAAGCTCGTCTTTTTTAAACTGAACCACTTCACTATCCGCAGAGGTTTTCTTTGCTGAAGCATCTATATTACCTTCAATATCTTTTTTAATTCTTTCGATATCTTTTAAGAAAGCGTCTTCGTTTTTAGTCACCAGTTCTCCCACATTAATTTTCGAAGCGTAATTCTGGATGAATTTCTGAACTTCTAAAAGGAAATCGTTGTTGTTTTTCGCGTCTCCAGTGATGGTAAACTGGTTAGGGAAGTTTGCAGCCTGCCCGGAAATGTTCAATTCCTGACCGCGCTTAAGATAAATCATTGCAGTTTTTCCTGCATAAGACATAATGTACATCCCGTTTTTCGGAGCTTCGAAACTCCCGGAAAAACTTCCTTTTGCATCTACTCCCATATTCACTAAAGGAAGGGTTGCAACGCCGGAAGCTTCTACGAATTCGATTCTTTCCAGTGGCGAACCACCTGCGAAATTACCTTTTACTTCTACTTTTTTTGAACATGACATTGCTGCGAAAGCGAACATCAACAATAAAAAATATTTACTCATGTTTTTTTGATTGTGTATAAATTTTTGCATTTTTAATTTCTTCATCTATAAAATTAATTGGAGCAAAAATAGGTTATATAAAGAGTTATAGAAAATTTTACCAGGATTTTTGTGAAAATTTAACAAAGAAAAATCCGCTTTCGGTATGGAAAGCGGATTTTCTGTCTTCATTAAATATTTTATCCTCTGTCGATATTGGCCGACATGTATTCGCGGTTCATTCTGGCAATTACTTCCAGGGAGATTCCTTTCGGGCATTCTACTTCACATGCACCGGTATTGGAACAGTTTCCGAATCCTTCTTCGTCCATTGCTTTTACCATATTAAGCACTCTTCTCTGCGCTTCAACGCGTCCTTGAGGCAACAATGCGTACTGAGAAACTTTAGCTCCGACAAACAGCATTGCTGAACCGTTTTTACACGTTGCTACACAGGCACCGCATCCAATACACGCAGCAGCATCCATTGCTTTGTCTGCATCATCTTTAGGAACGGGAATCGCGTTAGCGTCCAAAGTGTTTCCTGAAGTATTTACGGAAATAAATCCTCCCGCAGCCATTATTTTGTCGAAAGCACTTCTGTCAACCACCAAATCTTTGATCACCGGGAAAGCAGCGCTTCTCCATGGTTCGATATGAATGGTTTCGCCATCTTTGAACATTCTCATATGCAGCTGGCAAGTGGTGATTCCTGTATCCGGACCGTGCGCTCTGCCATTAATGTAGAGGGAGCACATCCCGCAGATTCCTTCACGGCAGTCGTGATCGAAAGCGATCGGTTCTTTTCCTTCATTAATCAGATTCTCATTGAGCATATCCAACATTTCGAGGAAAGAAGAATCTGTGGAAACGTCTGAAATTTTATAGGTTTCAAACTGTCCTTTAACTTTATTATTTTTCTGTCTCCAAATTTTCAGAGTCAGGTTTAAGCCTTTTTTTGCACTCATTTTATTATTTACTTTTTTGGAGATTATTTATAACTTCTGGTTTTAACTTCAATGTTTTCATAAATCAGGTCTTCTTTATGCATCACTTCCTGATTAATGTCCGCACCCTGATATTCCCAGGCTGCAACATATTTGAAATTCATATCATCTCTTTCCGCTTCTCCTTCCGGAGTTGCATGATCCCAACGGAAATGACCTCCACAGGATTCCTCTCTCTTCAAAGCATCAATTGCCATCAGCTGTCCAAGTTCAAGAAAATCTGCAACCCTGAATGCTTTTTCCAGTTCAGGATTCATTTCGTTAGCTTCACCCGGAACTCTTACATCTTTCCAAAATTCATCTCTTACCTCAGCAATTTCTTTAATGGCTTCTCTTAAACCTTCAGGAGTTCTTCCCATTCCTACTTTATTCCACATAATGTGTCCTAATTTCTTGTGGAAATGATCTACTGAATGAGTTCCTTTATTGTTAATGAAGAAATTGATTTTATCCTGAACTTCTTTTTCAGCAGCATCAAAATCTGCAGTGTTTGTTGGAATTGCACCTGTTCTAATATCTGCTGAAAGATAATCAGCAATCGTATAAGGAAGTACAAAATAACCGTCTGCCAAGCCCTGCATCAGTGCAGAAGCTCCTAATCTGTTCGCTCCGTGATCAGAGAAATTAGCTTCTCCAAGTACGAAACATCCCGGAATAGTCGACTGCAGATTATAGTCAACCCAAACGCCGCCCATGGTATAATGAACCGCCGGATAAATTTTCATTGGAGTTACATATGGATTTTCCCCAGTGATTTTTTCATACATCACAAAAAGGTTTCCGTATTTTTCTTCAATCCATGCTTTTCCCAAATCATAAATTTGCTGATCGGTAGGATTGTGAATGTTTTTTTCAATAGCCGCTTCCCGACCTTTCTTAGTAATTTCTGTCGAGAAATCAAGATAAACACCTTCTTTGGTGTCGTTATTTTCAATTCCGTAACCGGCATCACATCTTTCTTTCGCTGCTCTGGAAGCAACGTCACGCGGCACCAAGTTTCCGAAAGCCGGATATCTTCTTTCCAGATAATAATCGCGGTTTTCTTCAGCAATATTTTCAGGTTTTAATTTCCCGGCACGAATTGCTTCTGCGTCTTCAATATTTTTAGGAACCCAGATTCTTCCTGAGTTTCTTAAAGATTCCGACATCAGAGTCAGTTTTGACTGCTGCGTTCCGTGAACAGGAATACAGGTCGGGTGAATCTGTACATAACAAGGATTTGCGAAATACGCTCCTTTTTTATGAATTTTCCACGATGCAGAAACGTTGGATCCCATTGCGTTCGTAGAAAGGAAATATACGTTACCGTATCCACCGGAAGCAATTACAACAGCATGTGCCGAGTGTCTTTCGATTTCTCCGGTTACTAAATTTCTTGCGATAATCCCTCTTGCTTTTCCGTCAACAATTACCAGTTCAAGCATTTCGTGACGGTTGTACATTTTAATTCTGCCTTTCCCGATTTGACGGCTCATGGCAGAGTAAGCTCCTAATAAAAGCTGTTGCCCGGTTTGTCCTTTAGCATAAAAAGTTCTTTTTACCTGAACACCACCGAAAGACCTGTTATCAAGCTGGCCGCCGTACTCTCTTCCGAAAGGTACGCCCTGCGCAACACACTGGTCAATAATATTTGCAGATACTTCCGCCAAACGGTAAACATTGGATTCTCTTGCGCGGTAATCTCCACCTTTAATGGTGTCGTAAAACAACCTGTAAGTTGAATCTCCGTCTCCCTGATAATTTTTTGCAGCATTAATCCCACCTTGAGCTGCGATAGAGTGCGCTCTTCTTGGGGAATCCTGATAACAGAATGCTTTTACGTTGTAGCCCTGTTCAGCGAGAGTTGCTGCAGCAGAACCTCCAGCCAAACCTGTTCCTACAACGATGATATCAATTTTATCACGGTTGTTTGGTGCAACAAGGTTCATGTGGTTTTTATGGTTTTTCCATTTGTCCGCTAATGGGCCGGCAGGAATTTTTGAATCTAATTTGCTCATTTTTAGAAATTTTTAATTTACTCAGAACTTTCTATTCTTTATTTGAGTTCGTGAATATTCCGAATATTAAATTTTAATAATTAGTGAATGATTAAAACTTAATATTTATTGAGTTAAGAAATGATACACTGCTATAAAAACAAAACCTGCAGGAATAAGGATCGAATACCATGTTCCCAATGCTTTGATCACAGGAGTATATTTCGGATGTCTTGCGCCAACAGACTGGAACGATGACTGGAAGCCATGTGCCAAATGCAATCCCAACAGCACAAAAGAAATCACATAGAAAGCTACCCGAATCGGATCAGCAAATTTTGCATGAAGTTCCGCCCAGAATCTTTCGTTGTCCGGAATGTTTGCTTCAACATATTTAAAACTGATTTCATGCCACCAAAAATCGTACAGGTGTAATCCTAAAAATGCTAAAACAACCAATCCCGAGATGATCATATTTCTCGACATCCAGGTAGAATTGGCCGAACCTTGGTTCACCGCATATTTTACCGGTCGTGCGCTTCGGTTCTTCAGCTCGAGAACGAAACCCATTACAAAGTGAAAAATTACCGCAAAACCTAGAACCGGCTGCATCAAAAACTGAATAAGCGGGTTATACCCCATAAATTCCGAAGCTGAGTTGAATGCACTCGGGCTGCAAACTGATAGCAAATTAACCGAAAGGTGCATGATAAGGAATATGAGCAAAAACATTGCAGACAATGCCATTGCGTACTTTCTACCAATAGTAGAACTTGTTAATCCTGCCATAATAATGTTTAAATTGAATTTTCACAAAGTTAAAAAATTGTTAAGGTATAAAGAGGTGAGAAAAATCAGAATTTTTTAGTTTGTAATCTTTCTAAATAAGATTCTTCCCAACAACTTGTTGATTAGTAATAAATTAACAGCACCAAAAAACACCATTATTATTTCAACCGATACAACTTCCCTTCCACCACCACTTCCTGCACTTCGGGAGGCACCGTTTTTATTTCAAAATCATTTGTCCTACGGGAAGTTAAGTAAGGTTCTGCTACATATTTTTCAATTTTCCCGAGATTTGAATTCTCTTTCATAAAAAACTGAACTTTATTATTCCGTTTTACTGAAATAATTTTCTCCTTGAAGTACTGATGTTCTAAAGTTTCGTTGATCTGGGAAGCTTTATAATTCAGTAAAAACCTCAACGCGACAAATGTGACTACAAAATAAGTCACTTTCAGAACATTTCTGGGATTAAATTTTATCACCGCAAAGCGTAAAAACCAAACGGCTACCAACGCAACAGCCACTTCCAGTAAAGTCATTGGAATCATTTTATAGAAAGCAAAATCGACATCTGCAAAGAGGTGAATGACGTCAAGAGTTTTAATAACTACCCAGTCGTAAACAAAATTCAGCCAGGAAAACTCTACTGAAAACCCGATGATAACTGTCATCAGCAGAGAAAAAATAATTAAAATTTCCGAAAATGGAATGACAATTAAATTGGCGACAATCGAAACCATTGAGTATTGATGAAAATAATAAATCACCAATGGCAACGTAGCAATCTGCGCAGAAAAACTTACCGAAACCACATTTACCATCGCGTTCTGGAACTTATTTTTAGGTTTGGGCAGATATTTAAGAATAGGCTGATTGAGCCAGAATATTCCAAAAACTGCCGCAAAACTCAGCTGAAAGCCAACATCAAAAAACTGGTTCGTATCCGCAATGAGAATCGCAAAAGCCGCCACTGCCATCGCGTGAAGCAAATCGGGTTTTCGCTGTAACAATACAGAAATATAATAAGCAGAAATCATGATGCAGCTTCTAACAACCGAACTTCCGTAATCGATAAAGATGGCGAAAGCCCAGATTAATGCTAAAGAAATAAACGTTTTATAATTTCTTAGTTTTGGAGGAAACATCGGCTTTAAAACGATAAGAATCAGCCAGAAAATGATTGCCATGTGAGACCCTGAAATCGCCAGAACATGCATTAATCCTGATTTACTGAAATCCTGAACCGTTCCGTCATCCATTTCAGTCCGGTCTGCGAGGATAATCCCTTTTGTGAATTCGCGTGCTTTTTTACTGAAATCGGCCCGGTCGATCTTCTTCAATGTTTCGAGCCGCTTCTGTCTAATTTTCTCAGAAAAATCCAAATCATTCCGCACGCCAGGCTGAAATGAATTCGGCAGATACATCTGGAAATAAATATCTTTTCGCGATAAATACTTTCCATAATCGAACTGAAAGTCGCTGTAAGGTTTCTGAAGTCTGTTGATGTACGCTTCAGCTTTATAATAATGAAGAAAATCAAGATCCTTCTCGGTTTTAGGTACAGAAAGAACACTCAGAAATGACTGATTACCTTTCCATGCTTTCACTTCATACCGCCGGTTTTTCTCGTTGGAATTGAGTTTTCTGCTGATTTTGAAAACGATATTTTCCTTGTTTTTCAGCTCAGGTAATTGAGGTTTCTTTGAATTCAGAAAATGAGCAAAAATTCCCAGAGAAAAGAACAGCAGAAAAAGCGAAACGTGACGAAAACGGTGAGCATAAAAATTATTGATCACATACAGTGACAGAGACAGGAAACCGAATACCAACAATATAAGGATATACTTAATCCCCACCGAAAAATAATCCTGCAAAAGAATTCCAAGATTAAAACAGATACAGAGAATAAGTAAAGGCTGTTTGTGCAAGATAATTTTTTACAGGTAAATATATTGATCTTTACCTATAAAAAGCACCGTAAAATCACCCTTTTACTATGAGATCTGCTGCATGATCACTCGCTCCTTTTCCGCCCAATTTCTCCCGGAGAAGTTCAAAATCATTCAGCATTTGCTGTCTTGATTCTCCTTCTAAAATCAGTTTCAGCTCTTTTACAAGGTTTTCGGTTTTAAGTTCATTCTGAATTAATTCCGTAACAATTTCCCTGTCCATAATTAAATTCACCAAAGAAATATATTTGATGTTTTTTACCACTCTTTTCCCTATTTCGTAGGAGATCCGGCTACTTCGGTAACAGACCACTTCCGGAATGTTCAGCAATGCCGTTTCTAAAGTTGCAGTTCCCGATGTTACCAACGCGGCTTTCGAACACCTCAGCAAATCGTAGGTTTTATTCGAAACAAAATGAACATTTTCATCCACATATTTCTGATAAAATTCTTTGGGCAAACTCGGCGCTCCCGCAATGACGAACTGATATTCTTTAAAAAACGGGCGAACCGAAAGCATCAACTCCAACATTTTGGTCACTTCCTGCTCTCTTGAACCCGGCAAAAGTGCAATGATTTCTTTTTCGTTAAGCTGATTTTCAGATTTGAACTGATGAATGTCAATGTTTGGTAAATCTGAGATGGCATCAAGCAAAGGATGTCCCACAAAATGCGCATCAACCTGATGTTTTCTGTAAAATTCTTTCTCGAACGGAAGAATCACCAGCATTTCATCAACAAAATTTTTGATTTTTTCAACCCTGCCTTCCTTCCAGGCCCAAAGCTGCGGAGAAATATAATAAATTACTTTAATTCCCAATGCCTTCGCGAATTCCGCAATCCTTAAATTAAATCCGGGATAATCGACCAAAACCAAAACATCCGGTTGATAATTGGAGAGATCTTCTTTGCAGAATTTAATGTTTTTAAGAATAGTTCTGAGATTTTTAGCCACTTCCAGAAAACCCATGAACGCTAACTCTTTGTAATGTTTCACAGGAGGAAACCCGGCAACCTGCGTCATTAAATCTCCACCCCAAAAACGGAATTCCGCTTCAGAATCTTTTTTAAGAATTGATTTCATTAAGTTGGAAGCGTGCAGATCTCCAGAAGCCTCACCGGCAATGATATAGTATTTCACTCGTTTAAAAATTGTAATTTTGCTCAAAGATAAAGATAAAAAATGTCAGAAGATTTCGAAATAAAAAATAAAGTTGCAGACAGCGGTTTGGTAAATTTCGACCTTTCCGTGCTGGTTCCGAAAGGCAGAAGAATTGGGATTGACCTTAAAGATTTCCTTTACGAAGGGATGATTCTTAAAGAAAAAGACTTCCGCGATAAAGTAAGCGCTATCAATACCGAAGATTACGCAGATTGTTACGTTTATATTTATAATTCTGCTGAGGCAATCGTTCCCCTTTGGGCATATTTTCTTCTTACGGCTAAAATTACAGATTCCGCTAAAAAAATCGTTTACGGAAACCGGGAAGATTTGGAAGTGCTTCTGATGCACAACGCGATTCAGACCTACGATTTCAGTGAAATGACTGATAAAAGAATTTTGGTAAAAGGCTGTTCCGAAGAAAACATCCCTGAAAATGCGTACATCGAACTTGTAGAGCAGTTAAAACCTATTGTAAAATCTTTAATGTTCGGTGAAGCCTGTTCGAATGTTCCCATTTTTAAGAATTAAATTTTAACAGTTTTTTATTATTTAAATAAAATAGTATCGGAACAGTATTTGGTAACTTTGATACTCACTATTTTTTAACAAAAAACGAACAAATTATGAATTTAATTGATTTAATTACGGGAAACGCCGGTAATCAGGTTGCTTCACAAGCCGAAAACAAATTCGGTATCGATAAAAATCAAATTATTGCCCTTCTTGCCGTTGCGGCTCCACTGGTGATTTCTTATCTGAGAAAAAAATCGCAGGACGATCCGAACGAAGCAGAAGCTTTAAACAGTGCTTTAGATAAAGACCATGATGGCAGCATCCTGGATAATCCTGCACAGGCAGAAGTCAGACAGCAGGAAGGTGACTCTATCCTAGACCATATTTTCGGAGGACAGAAACCTCAGGTGGAAAACCAGCTTTCTCAGAACACAGGTATTTCTATGGATAAAATCGGGCCGATATTAGCCATGTTGGCTCCATTAATCATGGGATATATCGGAAAAGAAAAACAGACCAGCGGAGTAAATTCGGGAGGCGGACTTGGTGATCTGTTGGGTGGAATCTTGGGCGGCGCACAAAATCAGGCGCAGTCACAGCCTTCCAATCCATTAAATGATATATTAGGGAGCGTTCTCGGCGGAGGTCCTCAGCAGTCATCTTCAGGAAACCCTTTGAATGACATTTTAGGCAGCGTTCTGGGAGGCGGCAACTCCGGTCAGCAGCAAGGCGGCCTGGGAGGTCTTTTAGGAAGTATCCTTGGCGGCGGAAAATAATTACATCATTATATATAAAAAACCGAAGATTATTCTTCGGTTTTTTTCTTTTTCGCAGCTTTAGGTTTCGTATCGGTTTCTAAATTCTCAGATTTGTCTGTCGGATAACCAACTTCCTCTCTTACTTTCTTTTTAGAATCTTTTTTATCATCCTCATCCAAAACTTTGACAGGAATATTTTTTACTGAACTTGATTTTCTCGGTCTCTTTTTTCCATAGCTCCCAGCGGTTACTTTTCCGCGTCTGGATTTCTGATCTCCTTTTCCCATAATTAACAGTTTTTTATTGTTGATTTACACAAAGTTAACTAAAATCCCTGAACTTAAATCTTAAAAATTCATAAACTTTGAACACCGCTCACAACTTATGTTTTTCCATAATACTTTCCCGCTTCCGATGTCGGCTGTCCTTTAGAGGCAGGTAAAAACCCGAAAAGGTAGTATTTGAAGTATCAGAAAACTTCTAAAAGCCACTTCCTGCTTCCATGCAAAAATCTTATATTTGCATGCATAAAATTTTAACCGACCAACGTCAACCAAAACGATTACTAAGATGTTCCGAACCCACACCAACGGCGAATTATCGCTTCATCATCTCAACGAAAACATTACCCTTTCCGGCTGGGTTCAAACTATCCGTGATAAAGGATTTATGATTTGGATTGACCTTCGTGACCGTTACGGAATTACCCAGCTCGTGTTCGATCAGGACCGTTCCTCTGCAGCATTAATGGAAGAAGCGAAAAAGCTAGGGCGTGAATTCGTGATTCAGGTTGAAGGAAAAGTAATTGAAAGAGTTTCGAAAAACCCGAATATTCCTACAGGCGAAATTGAAATTTTAGTTGAAAAACTTACTGTTTTAAATGAATCCCAGCTTCCGCCATTTACAATAGAAGACCAAACCGACGGTGGAGAGGAGCTGAGAATGAAATACAGATATTTGGATATCCGTAGAAATCCGGTGAAAGACAAACTGATTTTCCGTCATAAAATGGCACAGAAGGTTAGAAATTATCTTTCTGATCAGAATTTCATCGAAGTTGAAACACCTGTTCTCATTAAATCTACACCCGAAGGGGCAAGAGATTTCGTGGTTCCAAGCAGAATGAATCCGGGACAGTTTTACGCACTTCCACAGTCGCCGCAAACCTTTAAACAGTTATTGATGATTGGCGGAATGGACCGTTATTTCCAGATCGTAAAATGTTTCCGTGACGAAGATTTAAGAGCTGACAGACAGCCCGAATTTACCCAGATCGATTGCGAAATGGCTTTCGTAGAGCAGGAAGATGTTTTGGAAATCTTCGAAGGAATGACGGCAACTTTATTGAAAGATATTGCCGGAAAAGAATTCGGAAAGTTCCCCAGAATGACTTTCGAGGATGCCATGAAAAATTACGGAAACGACAAACCGGATATTAGATTCGGGATGAAATTCGTGGAAGTAAACGAATTGGTTAAAGGAAAGGATTTTAAAATATTTGATGATGCCGAGTTGGTGGTCGGAATTAATGTGGAAGGCTGCGCAGATTACACCAGAAAACAAATCGATGAACTGATTGACTGGGTAAAACGTCCACAAGTTGGCGCTTCCGGAATGGTATGGATTAAATTCCAGAACGATGGCGTTGTTACTTCTTCCGTAAATAAATTTTACAGTGAAGAAGATTTAAAGAAAATTACAGAAAAATTCGGGGCAAAAGAAGGAGATTTAATCTTCTTAATGTCCGGAAACGAAAATAAGGTCAGAACCCAACTTTCCGCTCTGAGAATGGAATTGGGGAACCGTTTAGGTTTAAGAAATCCAAAAGAATTCGCCCCACTTTGGGTCATCGATTTCCCACTTTTGGAATGGGACGAAGAAACCGGAAGATATCACGCGATGCACCATCCGTTTACTTCTCCAAAGCCTGAAGATGTTCATTTGTTGCAAACCGAACCTGGCAAAGCAAGAGCAAACGCCTACGATTTAGTGTTGAACGGAAACGAAATCGGTGGCGGATCGGTAAGGATTTTCGATAAAGATTTGCAGTCTAAAATGTTTGATTTGCTTGGTTTCACGAAAGAAGATGCAGAAGCACAGTTCGGATTCCTGATGAATGCTTTTAAATTCGGAGCGCCGCCTCACGCAGGTTTGGCCTTCGGTTTCGATAGATTAGTTGCTATTTTAGACGGAAACGAAGTCATCAGAGATTATATCGCTTTCCCGAAAAATAATTCCGGCAGAGATGTGATGATTGATGCGCCGAGTAAAATTGCGGATGAGCAGTTGAATGAGTTGGAATTGAGGTTAAATCTAAAATCTTAGGTGAAGGAAAAATTTGAAATATGGCTTATCATCTTTGCAATTCATAATATTATTATTTATGCGACATGAAAATTTAATTTTTACAATTCCTTTAAATGAGGTGCATTATCGAAAACAATTAGATATTTTCTTCAAAAATCAATGGAAAAACGGGATTTCGGAAATTAAAAGAACTCTAATTTATTTAGTAATTGCAGGATTTTTAACATATCTTACTATAAAGGGGAATGATAACTTAAAATATATTTTCTTTGGTGTATGTTTGATTTTTTTATCCATTATTTATGTTTTAGTTTTTAATTATTTTAAATCAAAGAAAACATATAAGAAAAAAATAAATGAGTTCGTAAATTATTTGAAATCGATAGAAAACCATGCAACTGTAGAACTTTCTGAAGAAGCTTTTTCTTTTAAAAATAAACATCAAGAATTCAAAACAATATGGGAAACAACCAATTATCAATATTATGATAGTATTCTAATTCTGAATTCTGAATTTTCAAACAATTCATTTATGTTTGATGAAATAGATTTAGGACCTGAAAATTTCCAAAAATTAGAATCCTTTGTTAAGCAAAAATCAAAACCTAAATCCTGACATTTCGTCGGGATTTCTTATTTTTACCATAACACAAATTTTGATCTATGGAAATTTCTTCACAAATACTTCAGCAGTATTTTGGTTACGATCGTTTCAGACCTAACCAAGCCAGTGCGGTTAACAATGTAATTGCAAAAAAGGATACGTTTGTACTCATGCCAACCGGTGGCGGAAAATCTTTGTGCTATCAGGTTCCGGCATTGGCTTTGGACGGAACAGCAATTGTGGTTTCGCCTTTAATCGCTTTGATGAAAGACCAGGTTGATGCTTTGCGTGCAAATGGAGTTTCTGCAGCCTATATGAATTCTTCGATGAATCCTTTTGAGCAAAATGAAACTCTACATCACTTAAAAGAAGGAAAACTCAAACTTCTATACGTTGCGCCCGAAAAACTGAGTGCAGACAATGGTTCGTTTTTAAACTTAATAAAAGGCATCAATATTTCCTTATTTGCAGTTGATGAGGCGCATTGTGTATCGCATTGGGGACACGATTTCCGTCCGGATTATTTATTCTTGAATGGCTTAAAAAGACAATTTCCACAAATCCCAATCATCGCACTCACTGCAAGTGCTGATGAAATTACAAGGCAGGACATCATTAAACAGCTCAATCTTCAAGAACCCACTGTTTTAATTTCATCTTTTGACAGACCCAATATTAAATATTTTGTTCAGCCAAAACAATCCGTTTTAAGTCATATTATTCAATACCTGAATGATCATCCGAATGATTCAGGAATTATCTACTGTCTATCCCGGAGAGGAACGGAAGATATGGCAAATAACCTTAAAGAAAACGGCATCAATGCAGCATTTTATCATGCCGGAATTTCTTCATCGGAACGGGCGCAGGTTCAGGATAATTTCATCAAAGATAAAATAAGGGTAATGGTTGCTACCATTGCATTTGGAATGGGAATCGACAAAAGCAATGTGCGTTTTGTAATGCACGCCGACCTTCCCAAAAACATAGAAAGCTACTACCAGGAAACCGGTAGAGCCGGCAGAGATGGTTTGCCAAGCGAAGCCATATTATTTTACTCCAATGCCGACATGATAAAGTTGAGAAGGTTTGCAATGACCGAAGGCAACGAGGAGCATTCTACATTGATGTTGCGAAAATTACAACATATGACCGATTTTGCTGAGATGCAAAAATGCAGACGACAGTATCTGATGGAATATTTTGGAGAACCGCATCCTGGAAATTGCAATTCCTGTGATTATTGTCTCAGTGATTTTGAAAATTGGGACGCCACTATTGATGCTCAGAAATTATTGAGTGCCGTTTTCCGTTTGAAAGAACGCTATGGAAAAAATTTGATTATCGATTTTCTTCGTGGATCAAAAGGAGCTAAAATCACGGATTACATGCGCTGTTTACCAACTTATGGAATTGGTAATAACGCTGATAAAACGTATTGGCAAAATTTAATAAAACAGTTAATACTTCATGATTTCTTACGCGAATCGGCTGAAGAATTTTCTGTATTAAAACTGACAGAAAAAAGTAAAGAAGTTTTATTTAACAATAAAAAAGTTAACTTACAAAAAGTAAAACAGTTTGCCAAAGCAGTGACTGTAGCAGAAATAGAAAATTCTTACCTGAAAAATGAAATCGCAGAACATGCGGAATTATTTGATGAATTGAGAGTTTTAAGAAGACAGCAAGCTGAGAAAGAAAATGTGCCACCTTATGTTATTTTTTCTGACGTCACATTGCTGGAATTAGCAAGTTATCTCCCCAATACCAAAGAAGAACTGAACCAGATCAGTGGTTTCGGAGCTTTTAAAATAGAGAAATACGGGGAAATATTTTTAGATGTTATCTCAGATTTTTGCGCCAGACATAATCTGAGCAGTAAAATAACCGAGAAAACACCTAAAAAACAAAGTGCACCAAAAAAAGCAAATAAATACGAAGCGGGAACTTATACCACAACTTTCCAAATGTACAGAGCCGGCAACAGCATAGAAGAAATTGCAAAAATCCGGAATCTGTCCGTAAATACCATTCAAAATCACTTAGCCAATTTTGTAGAAGTAGGAACAATTGAAGCAAGCGAATTGATGGATATCAATAAAATAAATCCTATCATTTCTATCGCAAAGTCTCAAACTCTTACCTCTTTAAAAGCCATTAAGGACGAATTAGGTGAAGAATTTTCATATTTTGAAATCAATATTGCTGTTGCGTTTTATAAATGGCAGGAAAAACAAAAACGTGGTTTATAGATGTGATTATTTTAATATAAAATGAAGTTGAACTTTTCATACGGCGAAAGGAATAGCAAAATTTAATATTGTATGGTAAAATTATACTGCATTTTTCACGGCATTTTCGCTACCAAAAACTCAGGAGATAATTTTAGAATCCAATAAATTATTTTCCACTTCCAATTTGGGACAATGCTGAATGAATTTCCAGCGTTGACGATATGTTTAGCGACGTACTCCGGCTTCATGATTAAAGATTTATTCAGCGATAAACCTTCATTGATTTTGGTATTGATATAACCGCTCACGATTACATTGACGACGATATTTCTAGAACTTAAATCCTGACGCAAGCCCGTAAGATAAGTGGTGAAAGCCGCTTTTGTACTTCCGTAAATATAATTGCTCTTGCGTCCACGAACTCCGGAAAGCGAAGACAAACCGATAATTCTTTCCAAATTTTTGTTGGAGAAATCATTTACAATAATGTTTAAAACTGAAACGGCGCCGGCGTAATTCACCTTCACCATCTGAAAGGCATCATTAAAATTGTTGCGCACATCTTCATTCTGTCTTAAAAATCCTGCAGCGTAAATCACAATGTGAGGTTTCGCGGGCAATTCCTTATAAAAATTCTGATGTGATGAAAAATTAGTTGCATCAAAATAAATAACCTGAACTTGATCTTCCAGCTGATGTTCAAGAACAAAATTCTTCAGGGAAACTAAATCTCTTGACGCTGCCAAAACGAAAAAGCCCTTTTCTGCATACTGAATAAGGCATTGTTTAGCAACATCGGAATTAGCGCCTAAAAAGAGAACGGTTTTCTGCGTGTTCATTTGAAATTAAACTATTTCGCTCTCAGCCTTTCTTTAATCAATTCAATATTTTTCTTAGCCGAATCTTCCAGGATCAAACTTGCGCTCATGTGAATTCTCTCCGGCATGAGGTTTTCGAAATGTTCCGTTCCTTCCCAGGAAACTTTTTTAATCAAAGCCAAAGCGTCCGAACTTCTGTGAGAAAGTTTTTCTAAAAAAAGCTGAAGCTCCGCATCCATTTCCGCAATAGTCGCGGATACTGAATGATAAACATCGTGTTTTTCGCACCATTCTGCACTTCTGAAATCTGCATCGATCGACATCGCTGAATAAGCTGACTTTCCGATTTTTCTTTCAACATATGGCCCGATTACAAAAGGTCCGATTCCTAAATTCAATTCTGTCAAAGCCATCGCAGCATCGTTCGTAGCAAAACAGTAATCTGCAGCACAGGCAATTCCAACGCCGCCACCGGTAGTTTTTCCCTGAACGCGAACGATGACTAATTTTCCGCAATTGCGCATTGCATTGAGAACTTTTGCGAAACCGCCAAAGAATTTTTTTGATGCTTCAAGTTCTTCAATAGAAAGAAGCTCATCAAAACTGGCTCCCGCGCAAAAGGCTTTTTCCCCGGCAGATTTTAAAAGAATGGCTTTAACCTCTGGCTTTGCGCCTTCATCAAGAATAGTTTGTGCCAATTTTTCCAGGATTTCTCCGGGTAATGAATTACTTTTTTCCGTTCCGAAAGTGATTTCGGAGATTTGATTTTTGACTTCTGTATTTACGAATCCGTTGTTCATGAGTTTTTATTTAGGGCAATTAAATATTTGTCTATGTATAGTTCTTTTTCCTTGCTTTTATATTGTTGGATATACCTGGGATGTTCTAAAACGGTCATTTTATCGAAAAACTTTTCCTCACGGTTGATCTTCTCAATGAAAGCCGCATTCTTTTTTCCTAAAATAAAAACCTCAGAAGTATCCAAACCTAAACTGATATGATTTTTTAAACTTTGAACCATAAAGGGTCTTACCGTTTGAAAAAGGTCTTTGTCATCATAATAGTTGGCGTTTAAACCGCCTCTCGCTGTCTTCCTGATGATGGCTAAGGGAAACGGAGAATTGATATAAAATTTGCTGTAAAATCTTTCCGGACCGCCAAAATTTTCGATGACGTCGTACAAAAATACGGAAGAAATTTCATGCGTGTGCGCCGATTTCATTTCGATTCCACAAACGGTTTCCAGTCTTTTGGTATCAGTAAACGGAACACCTGTAACTCCCGCCCCGTGACGGCTTGGATTGATTCCGATGATGAATTTGCGCTGATTCTGGTCATTGTAAAACTTCTCATAGAACGCCGACATCACCGTTAAAGTTTCGGGATTATCGAAAAAGGGATTAAGCAGGTCGAAGCCATCAGGAAGTTTCCCTGAATATTTTAATTCTTTATTAAACGCGACTACTTTTTCCCCAAAGGTTCTCATACTAAATCAATCCAAACTGCTCAAAATGGTGCGTGAAATGTTTGCGGTGAAACAGTTCCCACATTTCTTTACCTATATTGCAGAACAGCGGATGGGTATGCTCTGCCAAAGGATTTTCGCGGTAATAAATGAGATATTTTTTGAGGCTTTCAATAAATTTTTCTTTAGCCTGTTCGAGATTTTTGTATCGTAAGGGCGCGTTTTCGTTTTCCGGTAATCCTTCAAACTTTAAATCTCTGGTAATTGCTTTTTCCTTGTACAGCCAGTCGCGAAGTTTTTCCAGTTGTTCTTCGTCTTTTGTGCGGCATTCCATACGCTCTTCGCCGACGGACATTTTCAGGAAATCTTCCAAGTGTTCCAGCATATTCTGAGGCGTCATGATTCCCCACTTTGGCTGAGAATTTTGGGTCAAACCATTTAGCTGTTTTTGAATATTCTTTAAATTCAGATCTAAAAACTGAGATTTTTTCGCCACCAAAGTAAGAATGGTAGCAACACAAACGATCTCCTCGCGCTGATTCACCACTTCCACCAGCCATTTTACAACACCACTCGGGATGTTTCTACCTTTCACCCCTTTGTTAATTTTTTCTTTCGCTGTTAAATAAACAGTAATCGTGTCGCCGGCGTAAACAGGTTTAAAGAAACTCGCATTTTCCAGGCCGTAATTTGCGATAACAGGACCTTTTTTCCCGGAGACAAACAGACCGGCCGCCGCGGAAAGGATGAAATATCCGTGAGCCACCGTTTGATCGAAAATAGTTCCGTTCAAACTTGTAGCATCCGTGTGTGCGTAGAAATGATCCCACGACACATTGGAAAAGTTTACGATATCAGCTTCAGTAACCGTTCTTCCGGCAGTTTCTAAAGAATCTCCGATTTCCACTTCCTCGAAATATTTCCTGAAAGGATGTTTATCGGAAAAATGCTGCGTTGCACCCTGCTGGTAAATTTTCGTAATTGCTGTCAGAATATCCGGTGAACCCTGAATTGCTGTTTTTTGTAGGAAAAAATGAAGACCGTTCAAGCCGCCCATTTCTTCGCCACCTCCTGCTCTTCCGGGACCGCCATGCATCAAAGTTGGCAGCGGCGAACCGTGGCCGGTAGATTCTTTGGCATTATCGCGGTTAAGAACGAAAATTCTTCCGTGGGACGAAGCCATCTTCCAGGAAGTTTCCGCTACGAATTTTTCGTCGTGAGAAATAATGGAACCTACCAAACTTCCTTTTCCGCGTTTTGCAAGTGCGGCAGCTTCTTCCGCATCTTTGTACGGCATTATTGTGGAAACCGGTCCGAAAGCTTCCACTTCATGGGAAGCATTTTTTTCGAAAGGTTTATCGTTGTAAAAAACTTTTGGCGACATAAAAGCGCCATTTTCATAATCTGCGTCGACAAGTTCATGTTTACCATCGTAAACGAGTTCTGTTTCGGCTTTTAAAAGTTCAATTTTGCTTTCTAAAACCGCCATTTCTTTTTTACCCACAATGGAACCCATTCGGGTTTCCCGGTTTAATGGATTTCCGATTTTAGTCTGGTCCAGAGCTTTGCCTAAAGCATTCTGAACATCGCCCACTAAATTTTCCGGCACAATAATTCTGCGGATTGCGGTACATTTTTGTCCCGCTTTTGTAGTCATTTCGGTGCGGACTTCTTTAATAAAAAGGTCGAATTCCGGAGTTCCGGGTTTTGCATCTAATCCTAAAATAGAACAGTTCAGAGAATCTGCTTCCATATTGAACCGAACGGCATTCGACGAAATGGAAGGCAAAGATTTTAATTTTTTTCCTGTGGACGCGGAACCTGTGAAAAGTACGGAATCACCGTCCTGAACGTAATCGAGAATATTTCCGGGCTCGCCACAAACCAACTGTATTGCTCCTTCGGGAAGGATTCCGCTTTCAATCATATCCTGAAAAACAGCATTCGTAAGATATGAACCGGGAGTTGCAGGTTTTACGATGCTTGGAACTCCGGCTAAAAGTGAGGTTGATAATTTTTCCATCATTCCCCAAACCGGAAAATTATAGGCATTAATCTGTACAGAAACTCCTTCGCTTGGCGTTAAAATATGCGTTCCGATGAAAGTTCCGTTGGCGGAAAGTTTCTGTGTGTCGCCATCCACCCAAAAAGGCGTGTTCGGCAACATTCTTTTAGCCAAACCGGAATAAGCGAAAAAAGTTCCGAAACCTCCTTCAATATCTACCCAGGAATCAGCGTGCGTTGCACCGGTTTTATAGGACAGATCGTAATATTTCTTTTTTCTTTCTAATAAATACAAAGCTACTTTTTTCAACATTTCGCCACGATCATAGAATGTCATGGAGGAAAGATTTTTATAACCAACGGTTCTTCCGTAATGCAATGCACCTTCAAAATCGATTCCTTCCGTATCTGAAACCGCGACTAATTCGCCGTTAACCGCATTGTAAAGTGGAATTTCATTTCCTAAGCCGTCGACCCATTGGCCGTGTATGTAATTTTTGAGTTTCATATGTTGAAGTGTTACTGAGCTTTTTTGGAGATTTTGATGTTTCTTATGACGAATTTAATGAGGAGATAAAGCATCAATAAAATGACCGCAATATCAACCGTAATAACAATGGATGAAAAAAAATCGATAAAAGTACTTTTCTGTTCTAAACCTGCAGCCTGTTCTTTCCCTTCGGAATGTTGAAGCGTATCTGCAATTCCAATTCCTGCTTTCAGTGCGTAATATGCAGCAAAATTAAGGGTTGTGAGGATTAGAACGGCGATGATGATTTTGGGTTTTGAGAGTCTGAACATATTTTCGTTTAAGGTTTTTCGTTTCGGGAAAAGTATTTTTTTCGGTGCGTTAAGATAATGAAATTTTCAATTTTTTTGATTTAATAGTTTTTTGGTGCGCTTATGATGCGCTATATATCATGGTAACTTTAAAACTCATTTCTACAATAATTAATACTTACAATTTTGCAGTGTTTTTTTTATGAATTCAGTTAAAAAAATCAATAAAAATTATTGCGCATCCATTTCTGACACTTGCGGAGCCATTTCTACCACTTGCGGAGCCATTTCTGACACTTGCGGAACCATTTCTTACGCTTGCGGAACCGTTTCTATTGGCTGCGGAAGCATTTCTATTGGTTGCGGAATCATTTCCAAAGGTTGCGTGGACATTTTTTAGGGTTGCCGACGGAAAATTGAGAGATGCGCCCAAAAAAAAATCCCCTTCAAAATAAATTGAAAGGGATTGTATAAGAATTTGCAAAATTATCTTGCATTCAAATCAACATAATCGCGTTTTTGTGCGCCTTGGTAAACCTGTCTTGGTCTTCCGATTGGGTCGTTGTGCAAACGCATTTCTTTCCATTGGGAGATCCAACCCGGAAGTCTTCCTAATGCGAACATTACGGTGAACATTTCTGTAGGGATTCCTAATGCTCTGTAGATGATTCCTGAATAGAAATCTACGTTTGGATAAAGTTTTCTGCTTACGAAATATTCGTCTTCGAGTGCTACTCTTTCCAACTGCATTGCGATATCTAATGCTTTATCTTCAATTCCTAAAGAGTTCAGGATATCATCCGCCGCTTTTTTAATGATGGTAGCTCTCGGATCGAAGTTTTTGTAAACTCTGTGTCCAAAGCCCATCAAACGGAAGTTGTCATCTTTATTTTTTGCTTTTTCTACGTATTTGGCAACGTCACCGCCATCTTTTTCAATCATTTCCAGCATCTCGATTACTGCCTGGTTTGCTCCACCGTGAAGCGGACCCCAAAGTGCAGAAATACCTGCGGAAACTGAAGCAAAAAGACCTGTATGAGCGGAACCAACCATTCTAACGGTAGATGTAGAACAGTTTTGTTCGTGATCTGCGTGAAGGATTAATAATTTATCCAATGCTCCGACAACTACAGGATCTAATTCAAACTCTTCGTTCGGTCTGCGGAAACACATTTTGTAGAAATTCTCTACATAATTAAGGCTGTTATCTCCGTGATTGATTGGTAAACCTAATTTTTTTCTGTAAGTCCAGGCGCAAAGGTGCGAGAATTTAGCGATCAGCATTTCCGCTGCGTGATCTAAATCTTCTTTAGAAGTTACATCAACTGCTTTTGGATTAAAAGCGGTAAGCGCCGAGGTAAGGGAAGACAAAACTCCCATTGGGTGCGCAGAACGCGGGAAAACATCGATAAGACGTTTCATTTCATCCGCAACGAAATTATATTTTTTGATTCCCTTTTCAAAACCCTGGAACTGGTCGTTTGTAGGTAATTCGCCGTGAAGCAAAAGATACATCACTTCGGTGAAGTTGGATTTTTCGGCAATCTGTTCGATTGGATAACCTCTGTAATACAGTTCGCCATTATCACCATCAAGATAAGTAATATCGCTTAATGTTGCTCCTGTGTTTTTGTATCCTAAATCTAATGTAATTAAACCAGTCTGGTCTCTAAGCTTGGAAATATCGATTCCTCTATCCCCGATAGTGCTATCTATAATGGGATATTCGAAAGATTTTCCATCATAGTTCAATACAACTTTGTTATCTGACATTGTTTTTAATTTTTTACTAATTTATGAATATTGATAGAGAACGGCAAATGATTTTAGCCGTCCTCCATTTATTTTATCTATGATCTTTTTATTTTAAAAGCGTCCAAACCTGGGAATACCGCAGTTTCTCCCAAAGCTTCTTCGATTCTCAGTAACTGGTTGTATTTTGCCATTCTGTCGGAACGGGAAGCAGATCCTGTTTTGATCTGTCCACAGTTCATTGCCACTGCTAAATCAGCAATTGTGGAATCTTCAGTTTCTCCTGATCTGTGAGACATTACTGAAGTGAAACGGTTATGCTGCGCCATCTGTACGGCAGCCATGGTTTCAGAAAGAGAACCAATCTGGTTAACTTTCACTAAAATAGAATTCGCGATTCCCTCGTTTACTCCTCTTGATAGTCTCTCAACATTCGTTACAAACAAATCATCTCCAACCAACTGTACTTTGTCACCGATCTTATCAGTTAACATTTTCCAGCCTTCCCAGTCATTTTCCTGCATACCATCTTCGATGGAAATGATTGGATATTTGGAAGCCAATTCAGCCAAATAAGAGACCTGTTCGCTGCTGCTGAACTGAGCGGCATCAGCTGTCTGGAATTTTCTGTAATCATAAATTCCGTCTTTGTAGAATTCTGAAGCCGCACAGTCTAAAGCGATCATTACATCATCGCCCGGTTTGTAACCTGCTTTTTCAATTGCCTGAAGCAATGTATCCAAAGCGTCCTCCGTTCCTTTAAAAGTTGGTGCAAAACCACCTTCGTCACCTACAGCAGTAGATAATCCTCTGGAATGAAGAATTGATTTTAAACTGTGGAAAATCTCAGTACCTTTTCTTAGAGCGTGAGAAAAAGAATCAGCTTTTACCGGCATTACCATAAATTCCTGAAACGCAATCGGGGCATCGGAGTGAGAACCTCCATTGATCACATTCATCATCGGAACCGGAAGTGTATTAGCATTAACACCGCCAACATATTTGTACAACGGCATTTTTAATTCATTGGCAGCCGCTTTTGCAGCAGCAAGAGAAACACCAAGAATTGCATTTGCGCCAAGATTTCCTTTATTTTTTGTCCCGTCGAGTTCAATCATTATCTGATCGATGAAATTCTGGTCATAAACGGGAAGTCCTACCAATTCGGGAGCGATTACTTCTCTTACATTTTCAACAGCCTTCAGGACCCCTTTTCCCATATAATCGGAACCGCCATCACGTAATTCTACTGCTTCATGTTCCCCTGTAGATGCTCCGGAAGGAACTGCAGCACGACCCATCGCGCCACTTTCTGTGAAAACATCCACTTCGATTGTAGGATTACCACGGGAATCCAAAATCTGTCTTGCTTCAATGTAAGAAATGTAACTCATTGTTTAATTTTTTAACTTTTAATTTTGAATTACAAATTTAATGAAAATAGAACTATTTTTTGGGTTTCAACACATGATTTTATTAATGTTTGCGTTAAAATTTAGTTAATTACTGCGCATATTTTAAAATAAGAAAACTAATCGTAAATTTGATTGTATTAAAACTATCAGTTATGAAAAAAATAATTTATTTAGGCGCAATAGTGGTTCTTTCAGCAAACTTCAGCTGCAAGAAATCCACAGAAGGAAACAAAAGTGTTATCGTCACAGAAAGTCAGGAGAAAGAATTAAATACTGAAAACGGAAAAACCGACAGTTCTTATTCCAGTTCCACTGTTATCAAGGATGATAAAGGCACTACTGAGGAACATACCGACCGATATGTGGCAGAAGACGGATCATCAGCACTGGTGACTTTTAAAAACACAGGTAAAGAAAATACCATCAGCATCCGGAGCAATAATAAAACGATTACAGCACCACGCAAAGCAGAAAAAGGAGAAGGGGTTTACGGTAATTATGATTTTCAGATCGTGTCGAAAAATGACAGCATAACGATTACCCAGGGAAACAATATTATTAAGCTTAAAAAGGCGAGGAAATAGGTAATTTGCAGATTAAATAATTGAAACTGGATAAATAAAAAAGCCGTTCAAGAAAATTGAACGGCTTTTTTTAATTATATCAACTGATTAATCAGTTTTGTTATCGGAAGATTCTGCGGCTTCGCCAGTAGTTTCTTCAGTTTTAGCTTCAGCTTTTGGAGCTTCCTTTACTTCAGCAGCAACTGCCTCAGCTTTAGGAGCAGCAGCTCTTCTGCTTCTTCTTGTTACTTTTTTCTCTTCAGCATTCGGGTTGTAAAGTTCATTGAAATCTACAAGTTCGATCATTGCAGTATCTGCAGCATCGCCCGGTCTGAATCCAGTTTTGATGATTCTTGTGTAACCACCATTTCTTTCTGCGATTTTAGGAGCAACTGTTCTGAATAATTCAGTAACTGCTTCTTTGCTTTGCAGGTAAGAGAAAACTGTTCTTCTGTTGTGAGTTGTATCTTCTTTCGCTTTTGTTAAGATAGGTTCAACATACACTCTTAAAGCTTTCGCTTTCGCAACTGTAGTGTTGATTCTTTTATGCTCAATAAGAGAACAAGCCATATTAGAAAGTAAGGCACTTCTGTGTGAAGCGGTTCTTCCTAAGTGATTGAATTTTTTACCGTGTCTCATTGTTTGTTATTTATCAGCGTCTAATTTATATTTAGCAACGTCGAAACCGAAGTTAAGACCTTTTGCATGCACTAATTCTTCTAATTCTGTTAAAGATTTTTTACCGAAATTTCTGAATTTCATCAAATCAGACTTTGTATAAGAAACCAGTTCTCCTAAAGTTTCCACTTCAGCAGCTTTCAAGCAGTTTAGCGCTCTTACAGAAAGATCCATATCTGTTAATTTAGATTTAAGGAGCTGTCTTGTATGTAAAGTTTCTTCGTCGTATTGGATGGATGCTTTTACGGCTTCAGTTTCAAGCGTAATTCTCTCATCGGAGAACAGCATGAAGTGATAAATTAATATCTTAGAAGCCTCGGTTAAAGCATTTTGAGGGCTGATGGAACCATCAGTTTCAATATCCAAAACAAGTTTTTCGTAGTCTGTTTTTTGCTCTACACGATAGTTTTCAACACTGTACTGAACTTTCTTGATCGGCGTAAAGATAGAGTCAATCGCAATGGTACCGATAGGAGCATTGTTGGATTTGTTTTGATCCGAAGGAACATAACCTCTTCCTTTTTCGATGTTGAATGTGATTTCAAATTTAACATCTTTATTAAGATTGCAGATCACCAATTCCGGATTCAAAACATCAAATCCCTGAATTGCTTTTCCTAAATCTCCTGCCGTTACAGTAGTTTGTCCGGAAACTTTAGCAGTAACCACTTCCGCGGTAGCGGTTTCGGTTTTAGCTTTAAGTCTTAACTGTTTGAGGTTCAGAACAATTTCTGTTACGTCTTCAATTACACCGGGAATCGTTGAAAATTCGTGCTCTACGCCTTCTATTTTGATAGAGGAAATAGCATATCCTTCAAGAGAAGAAAGCAATACTCTTCTCAAAGCATTACCGATGGTAAGTCCGAAACCTGGCTCTAATGGTCTGAATTCAAATTGACCTTTGAAATCATCAGAGTTAAGAAGGATTACTTTATCGGGTTTAATAAATGTTAAAATTGCCATATAATTTGGGGTTGAGCAAAAATTTGAAAAAAATTATTTAGAGTAAAGTTCGACGATCAACTGTTCTTTGATATCTTCCGGGATTTGGATTCTCTCCGGAGCTGATATAAAAGTACCTTGTTTCGTTTCGTCGTTGAACTGTAACCACTCATAGTTTGCTTTAGAAGCCAATGAATCAGCGATTACCTCAAGAGATTTAGATTTTTCTCTTACTGCAACAACGTCTCCGGCTTTAAGCAAATAAGAAGGAATGTTTACTAATTCTCCATTTACTGTGATGTGTCTGTGAGAAACCAGCTGTCTTGCTCCTGCTCTTGTTTTACCAAAACCAAGCCTGTAAACAACATTGTCTAATCTAGATTCACATAACTGTAAAAGAACTTCACCAGTAACGCCTTTTGCTCTTTGCGCTTTTTCGTATAGGTTAGCAAATTGTCTTTCTAAAATACCGTAAGTATATTTAGCTTTCTGCTTTTCCATTAACTGAACAGCATACTCAGATTTCTTTGATCCTCTTCTTTTATTCACACCGTGTTGTCCCGGCGGTTGGTTTTTTCTTTTCTCGAAGTTTTTATCATCTCCGTAGATTGCAACACCAAATTTTCTTGCAATCTTAGTTTTAGGTCCAATATATCTTGCCATAATTCTTTAGATTTAAAGATTCAGGATTCAAGATTCAAGATTTCACAATTTTGAATTTCAAATTCTGAAAGTTCAATTGTTATACTCTTCTTCTTTTTGGTGGTCTACATCCGTTGTGTGGCATAGGAGTCACGTCAACGATTTCACTAACTTCAATACCTGAATTGTGAATAGTTCTGATTGCAGATTCTCTACCTGCACCAGGACCTTTCACAAACACCTTTACTCTTCTAAGCCCAGCTTCGTGCGCTACTGTAGAGCAATTTTCTGCAGCCATCTGAGCTGCGAAAGGAGTATTCTTTTTAGAACCTCTGAATCCCATTTTTCCGGCAGATGCCCAAGAGATTACTTCTCCGTTTTTATTCGTCAAAGAAATGATGATATTGTTGAATGATGCCTGGATGTGAGCTTCCCCAATCGCTTCAACTTTTACTTTTCTTTTTTTAACTACTTTAGTCTGTTTTGCCATAATTCTTACCGATTATTTACTTGCTTTTTTCTTGTTAGCAACAGTTTTTCTCTTTCCTTTTCGGGTTCTAGAATTGTTTTTCGTTCTCTGGCCTCTTAAAGGTAATCCTAGTCTGTGACGTATTCCTCGTTGGCAACCAATGTCCATCAATCGTTTGATGTTCAATTGTGTTTCAGAACGCAATTCACCTTCTACTTTGATGTTTTCAGTGATGTAGTTTCTGATCAATGCCAATTCATCGTCATTCCATTCGTTGACTTTCTTGTCTTCGCTGATGCCGGCTGCTTTCAGGATTTCGGATGAAGTGCTTCTTCCGATTCCATAGATGTAAGTTAAGCCGATAACGCCTCTTTTGTTTTTTGGTAAATCAATACCGGAAATTCTCGCCATAATTTAATTTTAGCCTTGTCTTTGTTTAAATTTTGGGTTTTTCTTGTTGATTACAAACAGGACGCCTTTTCTGCGAACGATTTTGCAATCAGCACTTCTTTTTTTGATAGATGCTCTAACTTTCATTTGTTTTGGTTTAATTTTCCAACGGTTAGATGAACTCCAAGTGATTCCACCCCCTTTTGTTTAAATATTTAAATGACTAATAAAACCGTTATGATTTTATTCGTTTTCTTATTATAATAATTTCAAGATCTCTCTGTAATTAGTATCTAAATGTGATTCTTCCTTTCGATAAATCGTAAGGAGAAAGTTCTAATTTTACCTTATCACCAGGTAAAAGTTTAATGTAGTGCATTCGCATTTTACCTGAGATATGAGCAATTAAGACATGCCCATTCTCGAGTTCAACGCGGAACTGCGCATTCGAAAGAGCTTCCGTAATAACGCCGTCTTGTTCTATATGTTTCTGTTTAGCCATTTATCTGATTACAGGTTTGATGTTCTGGATAATTTCGATTGCATCAGGCCATCATAATGGTGGTTCAGCAAATACGTGTTGATTTGTTGAACAGTATCCAGGATTACTCCCACCATAATTAACAGCGATGTACCCCCAAAAAAGAGGGCGAATCTATCCGTTTGAACAAACGCTCCGTGCACTATTGCCGGAAGGATTGCAAAGATAGCTAAAAACATTGACCCAGGCAAGGTAATTTTTGACAAAATATCATCTATGTAATCTGCGGTTTCTTTACCGGGTCTTACTTTAGGGATCAATCCGCCATTTCTCTTTAAATCATCCGCCATTTGGTTCACCGGAATAGTGATTGCTGTGTAGAAGAAAGAGAAAATAATAATTAACAATGCAAACAGTACATTGTACTGCCAGCTGAATACATTTTTAAATCCGGCAAGGAAGGTATTGGTCTCATCAACTTTCGTTAAAAGTCCCGGAACAAACATTAAAGCTTGGGCAAAAATGATCGGCATTACACCCGAAGCATTCACTTTAAGTGGAATCCACTGTCTTGCACCCTGCATTAAATTTCTGTTTGCACCGCCTCTTGCCTGTGCTCTGCTTACATACTGAATAGGAATTTTTCTTACCGCAACCGATAGCACAATTGCTAAAAGAACTACGAGCATCCAGAATAAGACTTCAATTAAAATCATGATCGTTCCTAAACCGCCTTTACCGGTTTGTGTAGCAATTTCCTGGATGAATGATCCTGGAAGATCTGCCAAGATCCCTACCATAATTAAGATTGAAATACCGTTTCCGATACCTTTATCCGTAATTTTTTCTCCTAACCACATTGCAAATACCGAACCTGCTACTAAAATTACAATACTTGGAAGCCAGAACATAATGGAGTCCGGATGTACATAATATGCCGAAGCAAACTGCGCATGCGGCAAGAACATCTGTGTAATTGAAGTAAGGTAAGAAGGTGCCTGCACCAAACAAACTGCGATCGTTAACCATCTTGTAATCTGGTTCAAAGTATTTCTGCCGCTTTCGCCATCTTTCTGAAGTTTCTGAAGATAAGGAATAGCCATCCCCATCAGCTGAACGATGATGGAAGCAGAAATATAAGGCATGATACCGAGAGCCATAATAGAAGCTCTACTGAATGCACCTCCCGTAAACGAAGAAAGCAACCCAAGAAGACCTGCTCCCTGCTTGTTGCCACCCTGGTTCTGGTAATGTTCCAAAAGATTCCCTACCTCGGCCATGTTGATGGCAGGTAGGGAAATATAAGATGCGAATCTATACACGAGGACCAATCCAAGGGTAAAAAGTATTTTCTCCCTAAGTTCTTTAAGACTCCAAATGTTTTTTAGTGTTTGTATAAATTCTTTCATTCCTAATAATTATAGAGTAATTGCTTTACCTCCTGCCTTCGAAATAGCTTCTTCTGCAGATTTTGTGAATTTGTGCGCAGAGATTGAAACTCCTGATTTCAATTCTCCTCTACCCATAATTTTCACGATTTCGCTTTTTTTAGCTAATCCGTTTTCCACTAAGATGTCTTTAGTGATTTCGGTGATGTTTTTCGCATCAGCCAAAAGTTGGATGGTATCAAGATTAATTGCTCTGTACTCTTTTCTGTTTACGTTGTTGAAACCGAATTTAGGAAGTCTTCTTTGCAAAGGCATCTGTCCACCTTCGAAACCGATCTTCTGAGAATATCCGGCTCTGGCTTTCTGACCTTTGTGACCTTTTGCTGAAGTTCCGCCTTTTCCGCTTCCCTGTCCTCTACCAAGTCTTTTTGAATTGTGAGTTGCACCCGATGCCGGTCTTATATTATTTAAATTCATTATTTTAAAATTAAAGGTTAAGGTTAAGGCAGAGGTTGAGCTTTAACTCAACCTAATCCTTTTCCTAAAAATTATTTTTGAACTTCTACTAAATGACTTACCGCAGCTACCATACCTAAGATAGATGGTGTAGCGTCGTGTTCAACAACTTGGTGAAGTTTTTTCAATCCTAATGCTTCAAGCGTTCTTTTTTGGGTTTTAGTTCTACCAATAGCGCTTTTTACTTGTTTTACTGAGATTTTTGCCATTGTTTTATATTAACCGTTAAACACTTTACTTAATGAAACACCTCTTAATTTTGCGATGTCCTCCGGTCTTCTGATATCCAACAATGCTTTGAAAGTAGCTTTCACCACGTTGTGCGGGTTAGAAGAACCTTTAGATTTTGACAAAATATCATGTACTCCTGCAGACTCCAATACCGCTCTTACCGCACCACCGGCGATTAGCCCGGTACCGTGAGAAGCTGGTCTTAAGAAGATATCTGCACCACCATATCTTGCAGAAGACTGGTGAGGAATTGTATGATTAATAACAGGAACTTTTACTAAATTTTTCTTTGCATCTTCTACTGCTTTTGCAATAGCTGAAGCAACTTCTTTAGATTTACCTAAACCGAAACCAACAGTTCCAGCTTCGTCTCCTACAACAACGATTGCAGAAAATCCGAAAGCACGTCCCCCTTTGGTAACTTTAGTTACTCTGTTTACTGAAACGAGACGATCTTTAAGTTCTAATCCTCCCGGTTTTACTTTTTCTATATTATCTAGTCCTAACATATTTCCGAAATTTAATGATTAGAATTTTAGTCCGCCTTCTCTCGCACCGTCAGCAAGAGCTTTCACTCTTCCGTGGTAAACGAAACCGTTTCTGTCGAACACTATATTTTCAATACCTGCAGCTTTAGCTTTTTCAGCGATTGCTTTACCAACTTCAGCAGAGATTTCAACTTTGTTACCTTTTGCGTTCAGGCTTCTTGAAGAAGCTGAAGCTAAAGTTTTACCGTCTTTATCGTCGATCAATTGCGCGTAAATTTCTTTATTACTTTTGTAAACAGATAATCTTGGCAATTCTGAAGAACCTGAGATTTTTCCTCTCACTCTTCTTTTAATTCTATTTCTTTTTTCTAATTTGCTTAGTGCCATTTTCTTAAGTTTTAAAATTAAGCAGATTTACCAGCTTTACGTCTAACAATTTCTCCTACGAATCTAACTCCTTTTCCTTTGTACGGCTCAGGTTTTCTGAAAGATCTGATCTTAGCAGCTACCATCCCAAGAAGTTGTTTGTCGTATGAAGACAAAGTAATAATAGGGTTTTTACCTTTTTCAGATAAAGTTTCTAAAGTAATTTCTTTTGGAAGATCCATCACGATACCGTGGGAGAATCCTAAAGCCATATCCAGTCTGTTACCTTGGTGTGAAGCTCTGTATCCAACTCCTACCAGTTCCAGTTGTTTTGTCCAACCTGTAGCAGTTCCCTGGATCATGTTATTGATTAACGCTCTGTAAAGACCGTGTAATGCTTTGTGTTGTTTTGATTCGGACGGTCTTTCTAAAGTAAGTATTCCGTCTTCCTGTTTTAGAGTGATTCCTTCACTGATCTGCTGTGTAAGTTCTCCTTTCGGTCCTTTCACAGTTACCAAACCGTCTTTTTCGGTTACGGTAACATTAGCGGGAATTTCTATAATTGATTTACCAATTCTTGACATTTTCCTTTGATTAAAAATTAATAAACATAGCAGATTACTTCTCCACCAACTTTTTCTTGTCTGGCTTTTTTATCAGTCATTACTCCTTTAGAAGTTGAGATAATTGCCACTCCCAAACCGTTCAATACTCTTGGCAGTTCTTCTGAACCTTTGTATTGTCTTAAACCTGGTCTAGACGCTCTTTGGATCGACTTGATTGCAGGTTTGTTGGTTTGTTTGTCATACTTTAAAGCGATTTTGATATTTCCCTGAACAGCGTGATCTTCGAACTTGTAGTTCAAGATATAACCCTGGTCAAACAAAATTTTCGTAATCTCCTTTTTGATTTTCGATGCAGGAATGTCCACCACTTTATGGCCTGCGCTTTGTGCGTTCCTTACTCTGGTTAGGAAATCTGAAATTGGATCTGTTACCATTTTTCTATTTTAAATTATTGGTTTATGACAGTTAGTTTTGTTTCTGGTGCTTCGCTTTTAGCTAGGCTGGTCGCTCGTCACCAGGAACAACTTTACTGTCTCGATTATTCTAAATTGTTACCAACTAGCTTTTTTAACACCCGGGATAAGACCTTTGTTGGCCATTTCTCTGAAGGTAACTCTCGAAAGTCCGAAAGTTCTCATGTATCCTCTTGGTCTTCCTGTTAATTTACATCTGTTGTGTAATCTTACAGGGGAAGCGTCTTTAGGCAATAACTGAAGTGCTGCGTAATCTCCGGCTTCTTTCAAAGCTTTTCTTTTCTCAGCATATTTTGCTACTGTAGCTTCTCTTTTGCGCTCACGCGCTTTCATTGATTCTTTAGCCATCTTTTAATTCTTTTTAAAAGGCATACCAAAATGCGTTAATAATGCTTTTGCTTCTTTGTCAGTTTTCGCAGAAGTAACGAAAGTAATATCCATCCCCTGGATTTTCTTTACTTTGTCGATTACGATCTCAGGGAAAATGATTTGCTCAGTGATTCCTAAGTTGTAATTTCCTCTTCCGTCGAAACCGTCAGCTTTGATCCCAGAGAAATCTCTGATTCGCGGTAAAGCTGAAGAAGTAAGTCTGTCTAAGAACTCATACATTTGATTTGCTCTTAAAGTTACTCTTGCTCCTACAGGCATTCCTTTTCTTAGTTTGAAGGCTGCTTCATCTTTTTTAGATAAAGTTCCTACTGCTTTTTGACCGGTGATTGCTGTAAGTTCTTCGATTGCATAATCCACAATTTTTTTATCGGCTGTAGCAGCTCCTAAACCTTGTGAAATAACGATTTTTTCTAATTTAGGTACCTGCATAACAGATTTGTACCCAAATTCTTCCATCATCGCAGGAACAATCTGTTCTTTATATATTTTCTTTGGTCTTACTATATATTCCATCGTCTTTTATAATTATAAAGTTTCCCCGGTTGTTTTAGCAACTCTTACTTTTTTATCACCTTCCACTTTTACTCCTGTTTTGGTAGCTTTACCGTTTTTGTCGATAAGCATAACGTTGGAAATATGGATAGATGCTTCTTTCTCTACAATTCCGCCCTGTGGGTTTCCTGCTGATGGTTTGGTATGTTTTTTAACGATATTTAAACCTGCAACAACTACTCTTGCGTCTTTGCCTTCTTTTCTGATCACTTCAATAACTTCACCTTTTTTACCTTTAATTTCTTTCTTACCGGTAGTGATGATTACGTTATCTCCTCTTTTGATTTTTAACTTTGACATTTTCTGTAAATTTTAAAATTAAAGTACTTCAGGAGCTAATGAAATGACTTTCATATATTCTTTATCTCTCAGTTCACGGGCAACAGGTCCGAATACACGGGTACCTCTCATTTCGCCGGCTGCGTTAAGAAGAACACAAGCGTTATCGTCGAATTTGATGTATGAACCATCTTTTCTTCGTACTGCTTTTTTAGTTCTTACTACAACTGCTTTAGAAACAGTTCCTTTTTTTGCGTTCCCCTGTGGTGTAGAATCTTTGATAGTAACTACGATCTTATCACCAACTGAAGCATATCTTCTTCTGGTTCCTCCCAGAACTCTGATAACTAGTACTTCTTTTGCACCTGTGTTATCAGCAACTTTTAATCTTGATTCGGTTTGTAACATTACTTAGCTTTTTCAATGATTCTTACTAATCTCCATCTCTTACTTTTACTTGTAGGTCTTGTTTCAGTAATTAATACTGTATCGCCTTCAGTACACTCGTTGTTCTCGTCATGAGCGGTATATTTTTTCGTTTTCAGAACGAATTTACCGTACATCGGGTGTTTTACTCTCGTAGTTTCACTTACAACAATGGTCTTTTCCATTTTATTGCTGGAAACAATTCCGATTCTTTCTTTTCTTAAATTTCTATCCATGATAAAATGAAATTCTTATTGTTGTTTTAGTGTTAATTCAGTTTCAAGACGTGCGATTGTTTTTCTCATGTCTCTGATTTGAATAGGATTTTCAATCGGGCTGATTGCGTGTGACAATTTCAGTTTATTGAAATCTGCCCTTACTTCAGCTAATTTGTTTTGAATGTCTCCTGCGCTTAGATTTTTGATGTCAGCTTTTTTCATAATAATTTCAGATTATTGAGGTTGAACAAAATCGTTAGCGACTACAAATTTGGTAACTACCGGTAATTTTTGAGCGGCAAGTCTAAGTGCTTCTTTCGCAACATCGTAAGGAACACCTCCAACTTCGAACATAATTTTTCCTGGTTTTACTACAGATACCCAATATTCCACGGCACCTTTACCTTTACCCATACGTACTTCGGCTGGTTTTTTGGTAATAGGCTTATCCGGGAAAATTTTGATCCATAGCTGACCTTCTCTTTTCATATATCTTGTAGCAGCAATACGCGCTGCTTCAATTTGTCTTGCAGTGATCCAAGCACCTTCTGTTGCTTTGATACCGAAAGTTCCGTAAGCGAGTTGATTCCCTCTTTGGGCAATCCCCTTCATCTTCATCTTGTGAACTTTACGGAATTTGGTTCTTCTTGGTTGTAACATAATTTCTTAAATTTTAGATTTTAGATTTTAGCTTTTAAAAAAGTAACGGTCATTTAAAACTGTCCTCTAAAATTTTATTAATTATTTTCTATCTCTTGGTCTTCTATCGCCTCTGTCCCCTCTGTCATTACGATCATTTCTGTCGCCTCTTCCTCCAGCTGCTTTCTTTTGTTGTCCTACTAATGGGGAAAGGTCTCTTCTACCGTATACCTCACCTTTCATGATCCAAACTTTTACTCCCAATTTACCGTATTGAGTAAGAGCTTCACCGATATGGTAATCTATATCAGCTCTAAAAGTTGACAATGGGATTCTTCCGTCTTTGAAAGATTCGCTTCTTGCCATCTCCGCTCCGTTCAATCTACCAGAAATCTGTACTTTGATTCCTTCAGCTCCCATTCTCATGGTGCTTTGAATTGCCATTTTCACGGCTCTTCTGTAAGAAATTCTATTTTCAATCTGTTTTGCGATACTGTCAGCAACTAATACTGCATCAAGTTCAGGTCTTTTGATTTCGAAGATATTGATCTGGATATCCTTATCGGTAATCTTTTTTAATTCTTCTTTTAATTTATCAACTTCCTGTCCTCCTTTACCGATGATAAGTCCCGGTCTAGCTGTAGTGATTGTTACTGTTACTAATTTCAGGGTTCTTTCAATATAGATTTTTGAAATACCACCTTTAGATAATCTAGCTTCAAGGTATCTTCTGATTTTGTAATCTTCAGCGATTCTGTCACCGTAGTTTTTACCACCAAACCAGTTTGAATCCCATCCTCTGATGATACCTAATCTGTTACCAATTGGATTTGTCTTCTGTCCCATACCTTGATTATTTGTTTTCTTTAGTGCCTAAAATTAACGTAATGTGGTTAGATCTTTTTCTGATTCTATGGCCTCTACCTTGTGGTGCAGGTCTTAGTCTCTTCAATTGTCTTGCACTATCAACCATAATTTCTTTTACGATTAAGTTTGCTTCTTCAATATCAGCACCTTCATTTTTCGTTTGCCAGTTAGCCATTGCAGAAAGAAGAACTTTCTCCAATTTGTTAGAAGCATCCTTTTTTGAAAATTTAAGGATAGCTAAAGCTTTATCTACTTCAACTCCTCTGATGATATCAGCAACTAATCTCATCTTTCTTGGAGAAGACGGGCAATCATTATGTAACGATTTTGCCACATCCTGGTTTGCTATTTTACGTGCTAATGCACTTTCTCTTTTTCTTGATCCCATGATTATCTACCTCCTTTATTTTTGTTACCACCGTGACCTCTGAAAGATCTTGTCGGAGAAAATTCGCCTAACTTGTGACCTACCATGTTTTCAGTTACATAAACAGGGATAAAAGATTTCCCGTTGTGTACTGCGATGGTTTGTCCTACGAAGTCCGGGGAGATCATTGATGCTCTGGACCAAGTTTTAATTACTGTCTTTTTATTAGCTTCTATATTAGCCTGAACCTTCTTATCTAAAGTATGATGGATGAAAGGTCCTTTTTTAAGTGATCTTGCCATAATTATTTTCTTTTAGATACGATAAATCGGTTAGACGCTTTGTTTTTCTTTCTTGTTTTGTAACCTTTAGCCGGTTTACCGTTTCTAGATCTTGGGTGACCACCTGATGATTTACCTTCACCACCTCCCATTGGGTGATCTACAGGGTTCATTACAACCGGTCTTGTTCTAGGTCTTCTTCCTAACCATCTGCTTCTACCTGCTTTACCTGAAACGGTAAGCTGATGATCAGAGTTAGAAACAGATCCAATCATTGCCATACATTCAGTAAGGATCATTCTAGATTCTCCTGAAGGTAATTTAACGATTGCATATTTACCGTCTCTTGAAGTTAACTGTGCTGAAGAACCTGCACTTCTTGCCATTACCGCACCTTGACCTGGTCTCAGTTCGATACAAGAAACAACAGTACCCAAAGGAATGTTCTTCAATTTCATTGCATTCCCTACATTAGGTTCTGCAGTGTCCGCAGCGATTACTTTCTGGTCTACTTTGATACCGTTTGGAGCGATGATGTATCTCTTCTCTCCGTCTGTGTATTCTACTAGCGCGATGAAAGCAGTTCTGTTTGGATCGTACTCTACAGTTTTTACCGTTCCTTCAACATCAAATTTGTTTCTTTTGAAGTCGATAATTCTGTATTTTTGTTTGTGTCCACCTCCGGTGTAACGCATGGTCATTTTACCAGTATTGTTACGACCACCTGACTTTTTAATACCAACAGTTAGAGACTTCTCTGGTTTGTTGGTAGTAATTTCCTCAAAGTTGTTAACAACTCTGAATCTCTGTCCCGGGGTGATAGGTTTTAATTTTCTAACAGACATTACTATTGATTATTTAATTAATTCGTTGCAAAAATATCAATCACTTCACCTTCAACAAGGGAAACAACTGCTTTTTTCAATTTGTTGGTTTTCCCAACCTGTAGTCCTTTTTTGGTGTGTTTCGAAGAAACCTTAGGAGCGTAAATCATTGTTCTTACGTCTGCTACTTTTACACCGTAAGCCTCTTCTATCGCTTTTTTGATCTGGATTTTATTCGCTTTTGTATTCACAAAAAAAGAATAAGCTCCTCTCAAATCTGTAAGATAGTTTGCTTTTTCTGAAATGATAGGTTTAATAATAATAGACATGATTTATTTTCTTAAGTTTTCCTGAAATTTTTCGATAGCACCTTCTAAAAATACAATCTCGCCAGCGTTTACCAAATCATAAGAACTGATCTCGTTATAAGTCAAAACTTTAGTTTTAGGTAAATTTCTTGATGACAGATATACATTCTTGTTAGCTTCCGGTAAAATATAAAGAGATTTTTTACCTTCAAATCCTAATGCGTTGTTCAGTGTGATAAATTCTTTAGTTTTTGGAGCCTCAAAATTGAATGCTTCTAAAACTTTAATAGAATTGTCTCTCATTTTCTGAGAAAGCACAGATTTTTTTGCTAATCTTTTCAAAGCTTTGTTCAGTTTGAATCTGTAGTCTCTTGGTTTTGGACCGAAAACTCTACCTCCACCTCTGAAAGTTGGCGATTTAATATCACCGTATCTTGCAGATCCAGATCCTTTTTGCTTTTTAAGCTTTCTTGTAGAAGCTGTAATTTCGCTTCTTTCTTTTGATTTATGTGTTCCCTGACGCTGAGCAGCAAGGAATTGTTTCACTTCTAAGTAAACCGCGTGCTGATTTGGCTCAATTCCGAAGATTGCCTCATCTAACTGAACTGTTCTTCCGGTTTCTTTTCCTGATGTATTGAATACTACTAGTTCCATTTTCTGATAATTACATAAGAATTTTTTGCTCCCGGAACAGCACCTTTTACTACTAAAAGATTTTGTTCTTCATCTACTCTTAACACCTCAAGGTTCTGAACGGTAACTTGCTTACCACCCATTCTACCTGCCATACGCATTCCTTTGAATACTCTTGACGGGTCGGAACCTGCACCGATAGAACCTGGGGCTCTTAATCTGTTGTGCTGTCCGTGAGTCGCTTGCATTACCCCACCGAAGTTGTGTCTTTTAACAACCCCCTGGAAACCTTTTCCTTTTGAAGTTCCTGTAACGTCAACATACTCGCCTTGCGCGAACAGATTAACTTTTACTTCATCTCCTACAGATAAGTTGTCTACGAATTCATGATAGAATTCTACCAACTTAGCTTTTGGAGCAGAACCAGCCTTTTTAAAATGGCCAGCTAACGCTTTACCAACGTTCTTTTCACTCTTGTCATCGAAACCAAGCTGAGCAGCTTTGTACCCATCTTTTTCTACGGTTCTGACCTGTAAAACCGAGCAAGGACCTGCCTGAATAACAGTACACGGCATGTTTTTGCCGTTCTCGTCAAACAAGGAAGTCATCCCGATTTTTTTACCAATAATACCTGACATTGTTTATATATATTATTTAAAATTCACTATTATCAATCGAGGTTTAGGTGATTTCTATTTCTGAAATAGGCATACTTCTTCCCTAAATTGAGTGTGCAAATGTATGAAGTTTTTTTGAATTGACAAACAGGCAGTTAAAAATATTTTAATATTTAATGCAAAAAACCTCAGATACCCTGAAGTTTTTGAAATGAACTGACTGTGAAACGGTTAATTATAATCTGTCGAATCTTCAACTTTAATAATTAGGTGACTGAAATTTAGTTAAAAAACTTTGGATTTCCAGAAAATGGAAAGAGCTATTTGTCTTCTTTTTTTATTTCCTCCTCGATCCTTCGGTTTCTCATTTTTAGCTCCTGATTGTCTTCGGCAGCATCGATGGAGTGAGACATATGGAGATCCTGATCCTTCTCGGCGAGCGATGACAGCTTTTCATAATATTTATGAAGTTTATCGAGTTCCTTTTCAGTCAAATCCTCGATATCGACGATTCTGTTGCTTGCTTTTTCATGGGCTGCTATCAGTTCATTCAGCTTAATCTGTATAGCTTTAGAATCTTTATTCTGCGCTTTCTGGATGAGAAAAACCATAAGAAAGGTAACGATAGTTGTACCTGTATTGATCACCATTTGCCAGGTTTCTGAAAATTTAAATATCGGACCTGTCGCTGCCCAGATAATTACTAAAATTGTAGCACCGATGAAAGCCCCGGCGCTTCCGGTAAATTTACTTGCCCAATTCGCAAAATCGTCAAAAAAGCTTTTTTGTTGTTCAGTTCCCATTTGTATTGATTTTAATTTCAATGTTTGTCAAAAACAAATACTGTGCTAAATTCAGTTTGGGAAGTTGACCGGAAAATTCATTATTGAAATCTGTGAAGGAAAACGGGGCTAACTTTTTTTATTGAATCAATTGTAAAACTTGAGGAGTAATATAAAATACTTAATTTTGAGGAGTGGGAACTGCCGAAATTCTAAGGTTAATGATGATTACTACTTCGTTTCAAAGAGGTAAAGTTTCATCTTTTTCCAGATTCTTAAGAATGCTGTAAATTCTTTTCCCGAAGCAATTATTATTGATCTATATATGCCTTCCTCAATTTCAAAATTTTTATTTTTTTTCAATTTGAAGCATTCACTGGTGAAAGGCCAGTAGTGTTTAACAATACAATTCAGCTGATATTAGTCAAAATGAGAATCTGAAAGAGTAGACATCCGCTCCGCAAAAACTCCATCATACATTGAATAAAAATCCATTAAATCTACAATAGTTTATTAGATCTATATTGGATCTATATTGGAGTTATATTGGAGTTGTAATGACGAATCCTGCGACATGACCTTAAGGAATCACAGAGATGCTATTGATCAATTGCCGAACAGCCAGAGAACAACGCAAAAAAATTCCCTTTTCTTTCGAAAAGGGAATTTCTATCATAGCAAAGTGCAAATTATCACACTTTAATTTCTACGTCAACTCCTGAAGGAAGCTCTAATTTCATTAGGGCATCTACAGTTTTAGAAGAAGAAGAATAGATGTCCATCAGTCTTTTGTGAGCTGAAAGCTGGAACTGTTCTCTTGCTTTTTTGTTTACGTGCGGAGATCTCAATACTGTGAAGATTCTCTTGTTCGTTGGCAAAGGAATCGGGCCGTTTACAACAGCGCCAGTTGCTTTTACCGTTCTCACGATTTTCTCAGCAGATTTGTCTACCAAATTGTAATCGTAAGATTTTAATTTTATTCTGATTCTTTGTGACATTTTAATCTAATTTAAATATTAACCTCTTGCTTTTTCGATTACAGATTCAGCTACGTTTGAAGGTGCTGCTTCGTATTTCTCGAATTCCATAGAAGATGTAGCTCTACCTGAAGATAAAGTTCTCAATGTAGTTACATAACCGAACATTTCAGAAAGAGGAACGAATCCTTTGATTACTTTCGCATTGTTACGGTCATCCATACCATTTACAGTACCTCTTCTTTTGTTAAGGTCACCTACGATATCACCCATGTATTCTTCTGGAGTTACCACTTCAATTTTCATGATTGGTTCCATGATTACAGGTTTTGCTTTTCTACCAGCTTCCTTGAAGCCCATTTTCGCAGCCAATTCGAAAGATAATGCATCAGAATCTACCGGGTGGAAAGATCCGTCTTTCAAAGTTACTTTGATTCCTTCGATTTCGAAACCTGCTAAAGGACCATTCTTCATTGCTTCTTTGAAACCTTTTTCTACGGAAGGAATAAATTCTTTGGGAATGTTACCCCCTTTGATTTCGTTGATGAATTCAAGACCTGGTTTGTTGTCATCAGCCGGAGCCAATTCGAACACGATATCAGCAAACTTACCTCTACCACCTGATTGTTTTTTGTAAACTTCTCTGTGGTTAGCAGACATTGTAAGGTTTTCTTTGTATTCTACCTGTGGCTGTCCCTGGTTAACTTCTACTTTAAACTCTCTTCTCATACGGTCAACAATAATGTCGAGGTGAAGCTCACCCATACCGGAGATGATTGTCTGTCCTGAAGCTTCGTCAGTTTTAACCTGGAAAGTTGGATCTTCTTCAGCCAATTTTGCCAAAGCGTTACCCATTTTATCCTGGTCAGCTTTAGTCTTAGGTTCTACCGCGATACCGATTACAGGATCAGGGAATACCATAGATTCAAGAACAATAGGATGTTTCTCATCACAAAGGGTATCACCAGTTTTGATGGATTTAAATCCAACTGCTGCACCAATATCTCCTGCCTCGATATACTCTATCGGCTCCTGCTTGTTAGCATGCATCTGGAAGATACGGGAGATTCTTTCTTTATTGTTTGATCTTGTGTTCAAAACGTAAGATCCAGCATCAAGTCTTCCTGAATAAGCTCTGAAGAATGCAAGTCTTCCTACGAAAGGATCTGTTGCAATTTTAAAAGCTAATGCTGCGAAAGGCTCAGTAACTGAAGGTTTTCTTGAAATAGGCTCGTCTGTTCTTGGATCTGTACCATCGATTGCCTCCTTGTCCATTGGTGAAGGAAGATATCTACATACAGCATCAAGCATGAACTGTACTCCTTTGTTTTTGAATGAAGAACCACATGTCATCGGAATGATGCTCATGTCCAGTGTAGCTGCTCTAAGTGCCGCGTGAACTTCTTCTTCGGTAATGGAATTTTCATCTTCCATAAACTTCTCCAGAAGGTTTTCGTCATACGCAGCGATTTCTTCAATCAGCTGTGCTCTGTACTGCTTCACTTCGTCAGCCATCTCAGCCGGGATCTCTACAATATCAAAGGTAGAACCGTGGTTTTCTTCGTGCCATACAATCGCACGGTTTTTCACTAAGTCTACAACACCTTTGAAATCAGCTTCATCACCGATTGGCAATACGATTGGAACGGCATTAGAACCAAGCATTTCTCTTACCTGCTTACAAACGTTCAGGAAGTCAGCTCCCTGTCTGTCCATCTTGTTTACGAATCCCATACGTGCAACTTTATAGTTGTCCGCAAGTCTCCAGTTGGTTTCAGACTGAGGCTCCACTCCGTCTACTGCAGAGAAAAGGAATACAAGTCCGTCAAGTACACGAAGTGAACGGTTTACCTCTACGGTAAAGTCAACGTGTCCCGGTGTATCGATAATGTTGAAGTGATAATCTTTGGCTTCCGGAAGTGGCTTACCCTGCTCAGTTGGGAATTTCCAATCTACAGTTACTGCTGCAGATGTAATGGTAATCCCTCTTTCAGCTTCCTGCTCCATCCAGTCGGTAGTAGCTCCACCTTCGTGAGTTTCACCAATTTTGTGATTCTTTCCGGAATAAAATAAAATTCTTTCTGTAGTGGTGGTCTTCCCTGCATCAATGTGCGCAGCGATACCGATATTTCTTGTTAATTTAAGATCTCTTGCCATTTCAGATTAGAATTTAAAGTGTGAAAATGCTTTGTTTGCTTCAGCCATTCTGTGAGTGTCTGTTTTCTTTTTGTAAGCAGCACCTTCTTCTTTTGCAGCAGCGATAACTTCAGCAGCCAATTTCTGAGCCATTGATTTATCGTTTCTTGCTTTAGAATATTTAATTAACCATTTCATTGCCATAGAAATTTTTCTGTCAGCTCTGATTGGCATTGGAATTTGGAAGTTAGCACCACCGATTCTTCTTGAACGTACTTCTACGTGAGGCATTACGTTGGTTAAAGCATCTTTCCATATTTCCAAAGAAGTTTTTTCGTTTTCTCCTTTTTTACTTTCTACAAGGTCTAAAGCATCATAGAAAATTTTGAATGCGATAGATTTTTTACCATCCAGCATCAAATTGTTTACAAATCTCGTTACCAGCTGATCATTAAATTTAGGATCCGGTAACAACGGTCTTTTTTTCGCTTTCGTCTTTCTCATTGTTTCGTTTCTTTAAAAATTAATGATTACTTTTTCTTACCTTTAGCTGGTGCTGCAGCTGCCTGACCTGGTTTTGGTCTTTTAGCTCCGTACTTCGATCTTCTCTGTGTTCTGCCGGCTACTCCAGCGGTGTCCAAAGCTCCACGAACAATGTGATAACGTACTCCCGGTAGGTCTTTCACCCTTCCTCCGCGTACCAATACTATCGAGTGCTCTTGAAGATTGTGTCCTTCGCCCGGGATATAAGCGTTGACTTCTTTACCGTTAGAAAGTCTTACCCTTGCAACTTTTCTAAGTGCAGAGTTAGGTTTCTTAGGTGTGGTAGTATATACTCTTGTACATACACCTCGTCTTTGTGGACAGGAATCAAGTGCAGCCGATTTACTCTTCTTGGTAAGTGCGACTCTTCCTTTTCTAACTAATTGTTGAATAGTAGGCATTTAATTGCTTTTTATTTTAGGGTGCAAAACTAATGATTATTTTTTAATCTACAAAACACAATTATCTAATTTATAAGATTTTGCGATTTGCGTTTCATTATAATCATTTTAGTGTCATTTCCGATATCTATAAAACCACTGCTTTACATCACTATCGAGGTTAAATTTGGAAAGATTCCGCTGAAGCGGCGCGACCTCTTCGGGTTTTAAAGCATAAAAAACAATCCTGCTGATAGCCGGCCCATACTGCGTGGAAGAAGTCCATGACGAAACAGGAATCCAATTTGCGGGTGGATCTCCCGGAAACCATTCGGGGTAAATTACAGCGATTCCGCAATTTTTTTCTCTGGCGTAATCTGTAATATATTTTTTGTTTTCTGTAATGTAACGTTCCCGCGAATGATGCTTATTATTAATTTTTATTGTTGCAATATCGGTACTTCCAAGACCCACCATATCCAACAACTGCACATGACTGAAATAAGAAATTGCCCCAATATCATTAGCCAACGCTTTTTCTCCTTTGTAATATTCTGCCAGAAATCTGGACATTTCTATTTGCTGCTCACTGATACCTTTGCTTGAGTATTTCAGCGGTAAATGATGATAAATAAAACGGTATGCAGATACCATGATCACAACGGTCACGCTGCCAATCATTAAGAGGTTCGAAAAATTTATTTTTATGTTTTTGAATGAAAACTCTTTAAAAAATTCAGCAATAATCGGGATAATGACCAGCAACACAGCAATCATCAAGTAATTCTCGTACCTATATTTCAAGAAAGCAAAAAGAGAATGCAGAATTGCCATCGAAACCACCGTTATGATTAATGTTTCATATTTAAAAAAAACAGTAATTTTTAACTTTCTGTATTTATTAAGTAAATAAACCAAAATAATTACGAACGGAAAAAAAAGACATTTATAAAAACTGGAATTGAATAAAATTCCCTTTTCCAGAATATTCCATATACTATATAAAAAATGTTCATCTGAAGGATAACTTCCCTTTATCATGACAGAATTGGGAAAAAAATACCCCCCACTTTTTACAGAGATTAAGCCGAAAATCACAATGGGCAAAAAGCCTGTGATCAAAACCAACACCGATTTCCAAATTTCTTTTCTCAGCGAAAGTGCAAGAGCTAAACTCACTGTAAAAAACATGCTTTCAAACCTAATAATTGAAATGAAAAATACAACGGCCAGCATTTTCAAAAAGTCTCTTCGATCGAAATCAGAATTTGCGTTTTGATGAATAAGATAAACTGCAACAGCTATTAAGAACATGTGCAGCGTATGCTCCATACCCAATAAAGCAGAAAAATATAACATAGAAAAAGGAAGTAGCAATACAATTGCCCACTTCATCTCGCGCTCGCCATAATTTTCTTTGAAATATCTGTACACCATATATACAGTAAGGTATCCAAAAAAGATGTTGATAATTAACGGATAATATTCCCAGTCTCCGAAGACTTTTACTAATGCAGAAAGCAACAATGTATATAATATGGAGGAAGAGGCGCTGTCAAAGCCAGTGGTGTTAACACTCCATATTCCATAATCTGCAAAATTCCTTGCTAAAGCTAAATGAATATACACATCATCAATAGGATAAATATAGCGATGACCTTCCGGCAACTGCGACCAACCTAGAAAAAAATAAAAACCAGTGACAATTGTGAAAATTAGTAAAAACGCATATAAATACTTCCTCATCGTGCAAATATGCAAAATTTAATTCCTTATTTCAACTTTTACTATATATTTGTACTCCGAAAACACAAATATCTGATGAAAAAAATTCTACTTTTTTTATTCTTTTCGCAATGCTGCTTTTCCCAACAATGGAGCATCTCATTTGCCGAAAGATCAGCACTTATAAGTATCTACAATTCTACTTCCGGTGAACAGCAGTGGAGCCAGAAATGGGACCTTACAAAAGATCCTAAAACCTGGTACGGAATCAAAATAAAAAACGGAAACGTTACTGAAATTAATCTTAGCGGGAATGCCCTGAAAGGCGGTTTTCCATCTTCAGTTTCCGGATTTTCAAAACTTCAGAAACTGGATTTAAGTTCCAATCAGCTTTCCGGAGATATTTCGTCGGTGGTTTCTTCACTTACTAATCTGGTCCGTCTAGATATCAGCAATAACAGATTAACAGGTGATCCTACCGCTGCAATTCTGCCGCTTTCAAATCTTCAGGAAATTTCTGTCGGTAACAATCAGTTTATTTTTGCGGACATCAATACCTTTCTGCAGAATTTTCCTTCCCTAACAGTCCTGGATCTGTCGCATACCGGTTTAAATTCGGTTCCACAAAATATTTCAACGCTAACCAATTTAGAGTCACTGAACCTGAGCAATAATACGCTCTCACAAAATTTCAGCAAGTTGTCCCCGTTGATTAAACTCACACAACTTAATCTTTCAGGAAATCAGCTTACAAGAATTCCCACAGAACTTGCTTCCTTAACATCACTCACTTCTTTGGATGTTAGTCACAATTTATTTTCAACAAATTACGCAACAGTTTTAACCAGTCTAAAAAAACTAGAATGGCTATCTCTGGGAAGCAACCAAATCACAGGGTTCCCGGCTGAACTTACTCAGTTGAAAGATTTAATACACCTAAATATTTCTGATAATAAAATTTCAGGCGGTTTTGAAAGTTTATTGCCTTTAAAACAGCTGGAGCAAATCTATCTGGATAAAAATTTAATTGTAGGCAATTTTCCTCCGGCGCTTCTTCAGTTCGAAAAACTTCAGATGGTCTCGCTTACAGGAAATCAACTTTCCGGAGAAATTCCGGAAAACATTCCGGCACTTACATTTCTGGAAAATAACAGATTTACAAAGCAGGAAATTAAAAACTTCATTCTTAGAGAAAAAGCACTGGCCGATTTCACTTACTCTCCACAACGTTATGATGAACCGAAAACGGTCTATGCATCTTTAGGCGGTTCAGCTTCTTTGCCGCAGGCGATTTCAGGGAATGATTATCAGTTTGCCTGGTTCAAAAATCTTGACCAAAAAACCACCGCGGCAGCAGAAAGTTATTACATCAGCAGTGTAGAGGAAGAAGATTACACTGATTATATCTGTGAAGCGTATATTTTCGAGAAATTACCACGCGAACTGATGGAAATTTCCTTTTTCAGAGAGCCTGTGACATTGGTTAAAGGTTTGGCAACTGCTGAAGTAAACCGGAATTTGGTTGTTTATCCTAATCCGGCGACAGATTTCATCAATATTAAGACTACAAAATTAGACATCGAAAAGGTATTTGTTTTCGATTTGAGCGGTAAACTTTTAGTTTCAGAAAAATCAAGAAGAATAAACATAAGCCATTTACCTTCTGCAACTTATGTCATTTCAATTAAAACCTCTGATGGATTAAAATCTTTCAAATTCATCAAACAATAAATTCTATACTCACTTCATATTTACAAAAATCGTCTTTTCTGAGGCGATTTTTTGTTTTGAATTTTTACATTTGTTAAAACATATTCTCCTGAAATGAATGAAGTTCGGCTTAAATCAATCCTCGACAACGATTTCTATAAAATCACGATGCAAAACGCGGTGATCAAACTTTTCCCAAATGAAAGAGTAAAATATCAGTTCATCAACCGTGGAAAACACCTTTTTCCCAAAGGCTTTGATGCAGAACTCAGAAAATGTGTGAACGCAATGGCGGAACTGAAGCTCACCAAGGAAGAAAAAGAATTTCTCCGCGTAACCTGTCCATATCTCGACTTGCCTTACCTTGATTTTCTGGGCGGTTATCATTATGAACCTTCCGAAGTTCAGATTCTGCAGACGGAAAATGATCTCAGCGTCACTGTTGAAGGCGAATGGTACCGCACGATCTTATGGGAAGTTCCTCTTTTAGCGTTGATTTCCGAATTATATTATGTGATGTCCGGCATGGAAAGAGACTCAAACGAAGCTGTGATCCGGAATACTCTGGAGAAAGCGAAAGAACTGGACCAATTGGGAGTAACTTTTGCAGAATTTGGCACCAGACGCAGGCATTCCTATAAAGTGCATGATTTAGTAATGGATGCTTTGACGCAGAATAAATCCTCAAAATTCACCGGCTCCTCTAATATACATTTTGCGATGAAATATGGCGTAAAACCTATCGGCACCCACGCACACGAATGGTTTATGTTTCATGGTGCCGAGTATGGCTTTAAAATGGCCAACGCACTTTCCCTCGAACATTGGGTGGATGTTTACCGGGGTGATTTGGGCGTTGCACTTTCAGACACTTACACGACAGACGTTTTCTTTCAGCAGTTCGACAAAAAATTTGCGAAACTTTTCGACGGTGTACGTCACGACAGCGGTGATCCGATAGAATTTGCCTATAAAACCATTGAACATTATAAAACAAACGGCATCAATCCTTTATTTAAATATATTATATTTTCTGACGGATTAAACATGGAAAAAGTTGCAGAAATTACCCATGCCTGTAACGGAAAAATAGGAATCTCTTTCGGAATCGGAACGAACCTTACGAACGATGTAGGCTTAAAACCAATGAACATCGTTATGAAACTTACCGCAGCAAAATCAATCACCGGAGACTGGATTCCAACGGTAAAACTTTCAGATGAACACGGAAAATATACCGGTGATCCAAAGATGATTGAACTGGCTAAAGAATTTTTAAGAATAAAAGACTAAGATCTTTACCTAACCAACACCAAACTAAAATACCATGAAAACACTGATTTCTCTTCTAATACTTTGTGCTTTTACTGTTTGTGGTGCACAGCAAACCGTTCCGCAAAACCCTAAATTTGATCAAAAACTTGCCGATTCTTTAGGAGCTGACCGGCTTGGAATGAAAAATTACATGCTTGTCATCCTTAAAACAGGTCCGAAAGACAAAGAAATAACCGACAAAAGCAAACGCGAGGAATTGTTTAAAGGCCATTTTTCAAACATGAAGGAAATGGAAAAATCCGGGAAACTGAAAATGGCAGGACCATTTGCTACCGATAACAAACTCGGTTACCGGGGAATTTTTCTTTTGGATGTAAAAACCGAAGACGAAGCCAGAACACTAATACAAAATGATCCTACGATAAAAAACGGAATTTTCGATGTGGAAATTTTACCATGGTATGGTTCTGCCGCTATTCCGATGCACTTAAAATACCACAAGAAAATTGCAAAAGAAAACCTTTAGAAACTTTTTGAACAGATCATGCCTTTAGCGGTCTCTTTACAAATAACTTCTAAGAACTTTTCCGCAGAACAAAAAAACCATTTTTTTCTTCCTATTTTTGAAATATGGAAATCACGACTTTATTTACTGGTATTATTCTCGGTGCGATTCTGGGTGCCTTTATTTTATATTTTATCTTAAAATCGGCCAATGTTCCCCGAAAAGATTTTGATGAACTTAATACTAATTATATCAGAACAAATTCTGATTTACAAAATTCAAACTTAAGAATCAGTGAGTTAGATAAATACTATCAATCTGAAAAACAAACAAATCTTCAGCAAACCGAAGTTTTAAATCAGTTAAAAAACGAAATCGCCAAAATTTCTGCAGAAAACAATGCGCAGAATCAAAAAATTTCCGAGCAGGCAGAAATCAATAATTTTCAGACTTCAGAAATTAAAAATCTTCAGATCGAAAAAAATAATCTAATTGCGGTAAGATCTCAACTTTCAGCTCAAAATGAAAATCTTCAGAAACTGCTAGATAATCAAAAGGAAGAAATTTCTAAAATGCAGGAAATGGCAAAAGTTGAGTTTCAAAATCTTGCCAATAAAATTTTAGAAGAAAAAACCGAGAAATTCACCACTTTAAACCAAAATAATTTAAAAACGATTTTGGAACCATTTCAGGAAAAAATGCAGGAACTGAAAAACAAAGTCGGTGAAACTTATGATAAAGAGTCCAAAGAAAGGTTTTCTTTGGGTGAAAAAGTAAAAGAGCTCGCAGAATTGAATCAGCAAATTTCTGAAGATGCCAAAAAATTAACCCGCGCTTTAAAAGGGGAAAGTAAAACTCAGGGAAACTGGGGCGAAATGATTTTGGAAAGTATCCTCGAAAAATCCGGCTTGGTCAAAGGAAGAGAATATTTCCTCGAACATGAACTTCGTGATGAAGACAATAAAGCTTTGTTTTCTGAATTTTCCGGCAAAAAAATGCGTCCCGACGCGGTGATAAAATATCCCGATGAAAGAAATGTAATCATCGATTCAAAGGTTTCTTTAACCGCTTTTACTGATTTGGTGGATGAAAATGATGCTGAAATCTATCATATTAAACTCCATCAGCATTTATCTTCGGTGAAAAATCACATCACCCAACTTAGTCAGAAGGCATATGATGATTACGGAAAATCTCTGGACTTTGTCATGATGTTTATTCCAAGCGAACCTGCTTATATTGCGGCAATGCAGGCAGATCAAAACTTATGGAATTTCGCGTACGAAAGAAGAATTTTACTATTGAATCCGAGCAATTTAATTACCTCTTTAAAACTGATCGCAGACTTATGGAAACGCGAATACCAAAGCAAAAATGCGATGGAAATTGCTGACCGTGGTGCTAAACTTTACGATAAATTTGTAGGCTTTATCGAAAATCTGGAAAAGGTGGGCAAAAACATCGATCAGGCTAAAAATGTATATGATGAAGCGTTCAAACAGCTTTCTACAGGAAATGACAATCTGGTTCTACAAACTCAAAAACTGAAAACTTTGGGCATTAAAAACAAAAAAGATATCCCGCAAAGTTTGTTAGATGCAACAGAAACTCAAAGTAATATCACTTTTTCAAAAGAAAACTAAAAATACTATTTTTGCAGAATGCTAATCGAAAGTCTTCACAACGAAAAAATAAAAAATTTAACCCGTTTAATAAGCGACAACCGCTTCCGGAAAAAATCCGGAGTTTTTGTTGTGGAAGGCAAACAGGAAAATGAAAGATCCGTGAAATTCGGTTTTGAGATTCAGGAGTTTTTTATCTGCGAAAGTATTTTTGATGAAGACTTTCCGAAAGGCAAAATCCACCTGGTTTCCGAGAAGATTTACGAAAAACTGGCTTACCGCGGAACTTCAGAAGGAATTATCGGGATTTACAAAACAAAAGGCGCCGACCTTAATGAATTTAAACCCAACAGCAATTCTTCAGTTATCATTGTGGAGAGCGTTGAAAAACCCGGAAATCTTGGAGCAATTCTCAGAAGTTGCGAAGCATTCGGGATCGATGCATTAATTGTTACCGATGCAAGAATAGATTTCTATAACCCAAATGTAATCCGCTCAAGTGTAGGCTGTTTGTTCGGAATGAATGTATTCCAATCCAACAACGAGGAACTATTCGGATTTTTGGAGAAAAACAGCTTTTCCATATTCACCACTCTGATGGATGAAAGCGCAGAAGATCTCTATAAAAGAGATTTTAAAGGAAAAAGTGCATTACTTTTCGGGACAGAACATTCAGGACTCAGTGATTTCTGGATTGGAAAAGGAAAAAACACCCTCATTCCAATGGCCGGAAGTATAGATTCACTGAACCTGAGCAATGCCGTTGCCATCAGCTGTTATGAAATATTAAGGCAAAAGCTTCAGAAATAAGCATAAAAAAACCGCTTCTCTGAGAGAAACGGTTATTTTGTTAAGCGTAGCTAATAATTATTTAGCGTCTTTAGCAGCATCTTTAGCAGCATCAGCAGCTCCTTTAGCAGCTTCAGCAGCTCCTTTAGCAGCGTCAGCAGTAGAAGCAGCAGCACCTTGAGCAGCATCAACAGTAACAGCAGCAGCAGAATCAACAACAGCAGCAGCAGAATCTACAACTACAGCAGCAGAATCAACAGTTACAGCAGCAGAATCAGCAGCGTTAGCAGTTTCTACAGTTTCAGTTTTTTTACAAGCTACAAGAGCTAAAGCAGCGATACCAGCTACGAATAATGACTTTTTCATAATAAAATTAAATTTAATTGTTTTGTTATATTCTAATTTGTTGTTCTCATTTATCATTTCGAACAGGACAAAGGTATAGCGACATTTAAATTTGTTTTAGAAAATTAATTGTAATATATTTGTAAAACTGTTTTACAAAAAACAGATATTGACAATCAATACATTACGTAAAATTTAGCAATTGAGCGATTTAGATTTATTACACTTTGAACAGCTGAAAACGGAGGTACAAACTCAATATTTGGTGAATCACACTCCTTCTTTCGAAAATATTTCGAAATGGAAAGGTATAGATATCATTTATTTTCAGGAAGACCTGCGGAAAAAAGCCAAAGGTAACATCAGTGAAAAGTCTTTTTATACCTATTTCAAAAACTCTCCGGTCACTAAACTTCCAAGGATCGATATGCTCAACATTCTCTCTGTTTATGCAGGGTACGTATCTTGGTATGACTTCAAGAAAAACCATCTTTTTGCAGACGAAATCCTGAAAGATTACGAAGAGAATATGGATCCGGAAGTGGAAGAACCTCATAAAGAATCCGAAGATCATCAAATTTCAGAACCTGAAATCAAAAAAAGTGAAATCACACCCGTTTTGTCGGAAAAAGACGATATTTCAGACAGAAAAAATCTAGATTTACAAAAATCATATGCTGAAAACCAGTACGTTAAAGAAAAATCAGTAAATCTATCTACCTACGATACCGCGGAGCAAAAATCTACTTTTTCTCTTGTAAAAAAATACATCTGGCTGGGAATTTCGGCAGTTCTTGCAATTCTTGTCGGACTTTTAGGTTTCAAGGATGAACTGTTCAGCAAAAAATACTATTACAGTTTTATTGACGCCGACCGAAACTCAAAAATTAATGCGGAACTTCAGGTTCAGATTCTTAAGGAAAATGAATCTCCTATTCTTTATGTAGCAAAGCCGAACGAACCATTTGTATACACGACGAAATCCAAAACACTTACAATGGTGGTTTCTTCTCCTTATTACAGAACCGATACGATTCAGAGAAATTTAGAGACCGCGCCGGAAGCGGAAAATATTGAGCTGAAGCCGAATGATTATGCAATTATGCTCTTTTATTATTCCAAATCCTTAAAAGATTTAAAGAAGAAAAGGGTAAGTTTAAATTATTTAATTAGTGATAACGCATTAATTTACCAGGTTTTTGACAATCAGTTTTATGGTGTTGAAACTATGGACAAACAGCGTTATATTAATCTTGTAACCTTGCCTTCCACTTCCTTAGAAAAACTCGATGTAATTGATACTCAAGCCGATAAATCAGGAAAAATAGTAATGATTAAATTTAAAATTGACACTGATGATGAAAAAAAATAACATAATAGGCGCACTTATCGTTTTGTTTTTTGCGATTATTGCCTGCACAAAAGAAAAAACTGAAGTTTCCGATCTTGAAAAATTGAGAAACAACACCAATAAAGTTTCCTATCCGGTAGCAAAAATGGACAGCGCACAGGCGATTTCATTTATTACGAAACAGAAAATACAGGAACTTCTGGATCTTTCCACGCTGTATACTTCCGGAAACCGTGATACTGAAATCGATTCCGTAATTTACGCGCAGATGCAAAGCTATTTCGCTGAAAATGATTCTAATAAACTAAAACCGATCCTCAAACAGCTTGACAGTTTTAAAGTGAAAACAGCAAAAGTTGGAAATATTTTCGTGAAGAAGGAAATTAAAGGACACGACACGTTAGATTTTGCAAAATTTGATGTGGAATATTTCGATCATAACGATAAACTGATCGGTAAATTCCAGAAAAATGCTCAGTACATGCTGAAGCTTTCACCTGTTAAATTTAAAAAAGAATTTAAATTTTACTTTGTAGATTTTGATGCCGTTCCGCCAAAAGACAGTACTGTAGTAGGCGTGACCAAATAATCCAACGGAATATCGTTTTTCCAGACATCATCAATTTCTTCATCAGGATTAAAGAAATTAACTCCAATTTTTACTGAATTTGGGTTGATATCTTCAAAAAATCCATCGTAATATCCTTTGCCGTAACCCACTCTGTTTCCGTGACGGTCACAGTACAACAACGGAGTAATGACAAAATCGAAGTTTTTCTCGCCGGAATCCTCGTTGCTTTCAGGTTCAGGAATACCCCAGGAATTTTTTATTACAGGAGTTTCAGAAGTAATTTCAACGGAAATGAGCTTATTCCTGAAGATTTTAGGAACAAAAACTCTGATTCCATTTTCAAAAAAAAAGTTCTCAAATATTTGAGTATTTACTTCCCCTTTTTCCGGAATTGATAAAAAACAATGAATTTTCTGATTTTCAGACCGTTTGAACTGATGGATGAAATTTTGAAAAATGGCTTCAGATAAAGACAAAACCTCATCCTGCGACAAGCTTTCCCGTTTTTCCAGATATTTTTTTCTCAGTTCAGCTTTTGTCATTTCTAAATTTCTTTTACCGAAATAATTTTCACGGGACAGGCTTTCGCCGCTTTATCACAAGGCTCCAAAGCTTCATAATTCGGCGTCTTTAAGGTATAAAAACCCTTTTTATCTTCCGTCTTCAAAAGCACCGATTTTCCGTCTTTTTTTGACATTCTGAAATATTCCGGTGCAAATTCTGCACAATAATTACAGCCAATGCATTTTTCGCGTTGAAGCGTAATGATAATCATCAGTTATTCTCCACAATTTTATACAGTTTATCGCTCGGTCTCATTCTGAAATCTGTTTTAAACGTAATAATGTCAGACTTCGATGCTTTGCCGGCTTCCGGTTTTTCATCAACCTGCATCGCTTCCAGAACCATTTCCTGCGAACCTGTAGTCGGTCCCTGGATCAAAATTCTGTCTCCAACAGCAATATCGTAAGCTTCAATTAAAAATTCTGCGATATTCGCTTTTGGGTAGAAATGTCTTCCTTTTCCAACATAAACTTTCTTCTGAGTTGCGCTGGAACCTGAATTATCAGACCATTCTCCCAATTCCTGACCTAAGTAATAACCATCCCAGAAACCTCTGTTATAAACAGTTTCAAGCTGCTTCATCCACTCCTTTACTTTTTCAGGGCTGAAAGTTCCGTCAGCAACAGCATCAATCGCTTCTCTGTAACATTTTGTCACGGTTGCAACATATTCGGGAGCTCTTCCACGACCTTCAATTTTCAAAACTTTCACGCCTGCATCTACAATTTGATCTAAAAAGCTTATTGTACACAAGTCTTTTGGCGACATCATGTATTCGTTATCCAGTTCAATTTCGAAACCGGTTTCCTGATCGATTACGGTGTATTTTTTTCTACAGTTCTGTTTGCAGGCGCCTCTGTTTGCGGAAGAATTTGCAGAATGCAGACTTAAATAACATTTCCCGGAAACGGCCATACAAAGCGCACCGTGACCGAAAATTTCTATTTCAACCAATTTCCCTGAAGGTCCTTTCACCTCATCTTTAATGATTTGGTCACAGATTTTTTTTATCTGGGTAATGCTCAACTCACGGCTCATCACCATTGTATCGGCGAAAAGTGCATAGAATTTCACGGTTTCAATATTCGTGATATTTATTTGGGTCGAAATATGAACTTCAAGCCCAATCTGTCTTGCATATGAAATTACCGCCTGATCCATCGCAATCACTGCGGTAAGATTGGCAGCCTTTGCTTTGTCCAGCAGGTTTTTGATGAGTGATAAATCGTGGTCGTAAATAATCGTATTTAAAGTAAGATAAGTTCGAAAGCCTTTTTCAGAACATCTTCTGGAAATTTCCGGTAAATCATCAATCGTGAAATTGATGGAAGCTCTTGCTCTCATGTTCAGCTGTTCTACACCGAAATATACTGAATCTGCGCCATTGTCTAAAGCAGCCTGCATTGAAGTGAAATCGCCTGCAGGAGACATGAGTTCTATTTTTCCTGATGTTGTCATGATCCCAAAATTTTATATAATTTGTCAGACAATCGAATTCTGAAAGGGATTTCAAAAGTAATTTGATCTCCTTCTTTTGCTGTTTCACAAGGTCCGCCGTTTGCGAAAATTTCGGTGATGGTAAATTCCTGTTCACCCGTTGTCGGACCGGAAATCAACACCTTGTCACCAACTGAAAGTTCTTTATTCTCAATTAAAAACTGCGCTATTTTTGATTTGGTGTAATAATGTTCTGCCTTTCCGATTAATACTTTTTTGACGGAAATCTTTTGGCGGATATTTTTCGTGCTTACTTTTGCCAAAGGCTTATCAGGTAAGTCACCTGACTTTTTAAATTTCAGAGCATCAGATTTTCCTTTTTTGAAAATTTTATTTCCGACCTGCAGTCCTTTTCTCAGTTTGGCCTGTTCTTCCAAAGGCAAATGAATAGTTTCTAAACATTCTGTAGAACAGCAGTTTTCCATCGCCGCTTTACATTCGTCACACTGAATAAACAACAGATGACAGGCATCATTAAAGCAATTAGTGTGATTATCACATGGTTTTCCGCATTGGTGGCATTGCGAAACAATATCATCGGTGATTCGTTCGCCTAAACGGTGATCAAACACGAAGTTTTTCCCAATAAATTTACTTTCAATATTTTCTTCCTTAATTTGACGGGCATATTCGATAATCCCGCCTTCCAGCTGGAAAACATTTTTAAAACCCTGATGTTTGAAGTAAGCACTGGCTTTTTCACAACGGATTCCGCCTGTACAATACATCAGTAGGTTTTTATCTTCTTTAAAATCCTGTAACTGTTCGTTGATAATCGGCAGACTTTCTCTGAAAGTTTCAACATCCGGAGTTATTGCGCCTTCAAAATGACCGACTTCACTTTCGTAATGATTTCTAAAATCTACGACAATCGTATTTGGGTCTTCTAATAAATTATTAAATTCCTTTGCTTTTAAGTGAATTCCTTTATTCGTGACATCGAAAGTTTCATCATTTAAACCGTCTGCGACAATTTTATGCCGCACCTTTATGGTTAATTTTAAGAAAGAATGGTCATCGTGCTCCACTGCAACATTCAAACGGATTCCTTTCATGAAATCATACACTTCCAGCGTATCGCGAAAAGCTTCAAAATGTTCTGCAGGAATACTCATTTGAGCATTGATTCCTTCATGGGCAACATAAATACGGCCAAGCGCATCAAGAGCGTTCCAGGCTATAAATAATTCGTCGCGAAATTTTTTGGGGTTTTCAATTTTGGCGTACGCATAGAAAGACAAAGTAAGGCGTTGCTTACCGGCTTCATCAATAAGTTGAGCTCTTTCTTCTGCGCTTAAGGTGTTGTACAGTTGCATGCTATAAACGGTTTAAGGAGAAAAATAATGGTGCAAAGATAAGAATTTCAGACTTAAGGAAAAAAGCATTAACCGCCAGTTTCTAAAGAATTAATATTCGCTGTAAATATATTTCAAAATATTTCTGTCTACTTCTGTGAATTCAACTTTCCTTCTCGCCATCGCCAGTTCCGCAACTTCATACGCTTTCTCCAATTTGAATTTTTCATCTCCTTTCATTCCGCCCCAGGAAAAACTTTCGATCAAGTTGGGCGGGAAACCGCTTTTGAAAATATTCGCCGCAACTCCAACAACCGTTCCTGTATTAAATTGCGTGTTAATGGCTGTTTTAGAATGATCTCCCATAATTAATCCGGCAAACTGCAACCCGGTGTTTGCGAATCTTTTGGTTCGGTAATTCCAAAGTTTTACTTCAGCGTAATTGTTTTTAAGATTTGAAGAATTCGTATCAGCACCTAAATTACACCATTCTCCGATCACTGAATTTCCTACAAAACCATCGTGACCTTTGTTGGTATAACCGAAAATTACAATATTATTCACTTCGCCGCCAACCTTGCAATGAGGGCCAATCGTGGTTGCGCCGTAAATTTTTGCGCCTAAATTGAATTTAGATTCTTCGCAAAGTGCTATTGGACCACGCAGATTACAACCTTCCATCACTTCTGCGTTTTTGCCGATATAAATTTTTCCGGTTTTGGTATTTAAAGTAGAAAACTCAACAGAAGCACCTTCTTCGATAAATAAATCCTGCGCCTCGCCCAAAAATCCGTTTGTGTTGGAAAGTTCAGCGGAAGTTCTGCCTTTTGTCAGTAAGTCAAAATCGTAATTAATTGCCTTTTCATTGTAAGAAAATAAATCGGTCGGTTGTTTAAAGAAAAGAATTCCTTCATGAACATCGGTCATTTTCTCAATCTGGTTCAGAGAAAAATCCTTCATATTGATTCTTGCAGCCAGCAGTTCATTTTCATAAACCAAAGCTTCACCGGAATTTAAATCTTTAATTTGCTGCAATACATTTTCGTCAGGAAGAAAATTTGGGGTAATGAACAAACTTTCTTTTTCTTCAGGTTTTTTGAATTTATCCTGCAAATAGTCTTCGGTGATAAATGAGACTTCGTTAATATCTAAAAGCTTCTGCCATCTTTCAGAAAAAGTAAGGATTCCGCAACGCATCTCAGCAACAGGTCTGGTGAAAGTGAGCGGTAAAAAATCTTCCCAAAACTGGGCATCAGAAAAAACGATTTGCATAGCTATTATGTATTTTAAGTTCTAGAATCTCAAATTTACAAATAAAAAAAGTCTTTCAGAAACCTGAAAGACTTTAATATCTTTAAAAACCTCAACAATTATTTTGAGAATTTTTTGTATTTGTTCATGAATTTATCAACTCTACCTGCAGTATCAACCAATTTCACTTTTCCAGTGTAAAAAGGGTGAGAAGTTGAAGAGATCTCCATTTTAACTAATGGGAAGGTTTCTCCTTCATATTCGATTGTGTCTTTGGTATCTGCTGTAGATTTGCAAAGAAATACCTCGTCGTTACTCATGTCTTTGAAAACAACAAGTCTATAGTTTTCCGGGTGGATTCCGTTTTTCATAATAAAAATTTTAATAAATTAAAGTTTTGCTTCAGAAATAGTAATGGATATTCCTCTGCTAAATTTTTAGACCGCAAAAGTACAAATAATTTTTTAATTTGCAAACACAGTGTCTGATAATTTTTAAATTTTTAGGTTCGACATTTTTAATTAAATTTGAAACCTATATCTATTTCCCCACTCTATGAATAAATTTAAACTCATATTCGCCTTTTCGTTTTGGTTCCTTTTAACAGCGGTTGCCTGTAACAGAGACGACATCAGCTTCGAAAGCCCGTCACAACTGCTTAGATTTTCTGCGGATACCGTTTTCTGCGACACCGTTTACAACCAGGTCCGTTCTGAAACTTACGCTGTGAAAATTTATAATAACGAAGATAAAGACGTTATGATTCCGAAAATTTCTCTCGAAAAAGGCGCAACTTCATTATACAGAATTAATGTGGACGGAAAAGCCGGAACAGATTTCACCAATATACCTTTGAGAAAAAACGACAGCCTTTATATTTTCGTGGAAATTGCGCCGGTAGCAAATGCTACGGAGGCCATTGCTGAAGACCGTATTCAGTTTCAAACTCCGGCAGGAAACCAGCATGTAACGCTATTCTCGGTAGTTCAGGATGCGGAATTTTTTATTCAAAGTGCATCCAATCCGAATGTTTTAAGTACAAATACGAATTGGACGAACGGGAAAGCCAAAATAATTTTTGGCGACTTAACGCTTGAGGCAGGTAAAACATTAGATATCCAAAAAGGAACGAAAGTATATTTTCACAAAAACAGCGGTTTGAAAATTTCTAAAAATGCCACGCTAAACGTTATGGGCGATTTAGGTGAGGAAGTTACTTTCCGCGGAGACCGAAACGATACACGATACGATACCATTCCGAAAAACTGGAACGGGATAACATTTGAAACAGGTTCAAAATTAAATATGAATTATGCAAAGGTTTTCGGTGGAACAAGAGGTTTGGAAATGACCGAAACTGACGCTCAAATAAAAAACACCATCATTCACACCCATCAGGAATACGGAATTTTCGCAGTGAAATCGAACATCAATGCTTCTAATTTAGTGATGAACAATTGTGGTGAAGCAGATTTCGGAATTTTCAAAGGAGGAACTTATAATATCACTCATTCCACTTTAGCCAATTACTGGGACTTTAATTCTGCGCTTCCAGGTCTTGGAATTTATGCTACGAATGAATATCAAAACGGAACTGCATTGGAAAATGGTCCTTTGGTTTTAAAAGTGAATAATTCAATCATTTATGGAACTGCCGAAAACATGGTTGAACTGAAACCGACTTCCGGGCAAACTTTTACTACAGAATTCAATTACAGTTTACTTAAATACGGAGGAAAAGCGACTTATGCTGCAGCTAATTCAATTAAAAACCAAGATCCTAAATTCGTAAATTATTTTACCCAAAAAATGAATTTAAGAGTAAAAGACGATTCGCCGGCAAAAGGAAAAGGAAATGAAGCCATTGCGGCATTGTTTCCTGTGGATATTGTGAAAATCTCAAGAACATCTTCACCAACTATTGGTGCTTATCAATAAATTATGGAAATCACTAATCTCCAGAAAGAAGTTGATGAATGGATAAAAACCGTAGGCGTGCGTTATTTTAACGAACTCACCAATATGGCAATGCTTACCGAGGAAGTGGGCGAAGTGGCGAGAATTATCGCCAGAAGATACGGCGAACAGAGCGAAAAAGAAACTGACAAAACCAAAGATCTCGGCGAAGAATTAGCCGATGTTTTATTTGTCACTTTATGTTTGGCAAACCAAACCGGAACCAATCTTCAGGAAGCTTTCGATAAAAAAATGAAGCTGAAAACCGAAAGAGATTCGGAAAGGCATCAGAATAATAAAAAACTGAAATAACCTTTACTTTTAATGTTTTTAGAAAAATCCAGATTAATAGGAAACCAAACGATAGAAATCAGCGGTTCGAAGAGTATTTCGAATCGCTTATTGATTTTGCATCAGCTTTTTGAAAATATCAGCATCAGAAACCTTTCGAATTCTCATGATACGCAACTTTTACAGAATGCTTTAAACAGCGACGCTGACGTTATCGATATTCATCACGCCGGAACTGCAATGCGTTTCCTTACCTCTTATTATGCTATTCAGGAAGGAAAAACTGTTATTTTAACCGGTTCGGAAAGAATGAAAAACCGCCCCATTCAATTTTTGGTAGATGCGTTGCGTGATTTAGGTGCAGAGATTTCGTATCTTGAAAAAGATGGATTTCCTCCTTTGAAAATCACAGGAAAAAAACTCGAGAAAAATTCGGTTACTATTCCTGCAAATATTTCGAGCCAGTTTATTTCTTCGTTAATGCTGATTGGTGCGAAACTGGAAAACGGACTCGAAATAAATTTAGAAGGGAAAGTTACTTCAAAGCCTTATCTCGAAATGACGCTGAAAATTCTGAGAACTGTGGGAATTACAAATCATTGGGAAGGGAATTTAATTAAAATTGAACCCAATATTCACACCGAAAAACATTCGCAAAGCATTCCTTTTGTTGTTGAAAGTGACTGGAGTTCTGCCTCATACTTTTATTCACTGGCAGCAATTTCAAGAGAAACTGTTAATTTAAAAAGCTTCAAGCCCTACTCATTACAGGGTGATTCTGCTCTGAAAGAAATTTACTGGAAATTTTTTGGAGTGAACACTATTTCAGAAGGTGCCGACGCCAAAATTTCACTTCTTCCTGAGCATTATTTTAATTTTCCGGAGGAAATTGTTCTGGATATGAATGACTGTCCGGATATTGCACAAACACTTTGTGTAACTGCAACTGCAATGAAAATTCCTTTTGAAATTACCGGTTTGGCTACCTTGAAAGTGAAGGAAACTGACAGGCTTTTGGCTTTGAAAACAGAACTTTTCAAAATAGGATGTATTGCTGAAATTACTGAAGATTCAATCTGTTCAGTTAAATATTTTGAGCCGAATGAAAACATTTCCATAGAAACCTACAACGATCACCGAATGGCGATGAGTTTTGCACCTTTCTGCCTCATCAAAGATTTAAGAATTGAAAATGCAGACGTTGTAGAAAAATCCTATCCTGATTTTTGGGAAGATTTCAAAAAACTCACTGAAAAAACAGACTAAGTAAATGACAATAATAATCACAGGAACGTCCACCGGAATCGGTTTTGCTTTGGCTGAATTTTTCGGTAAAAAAGGACATCAGGTTTTCGGTTTGAGCAGAAAAAATGTAGAATCCAACTATTTTAAAACGATCCCAACAGATATTACAGACAACGCTCAGGTTCAAAATGCGGTGAAGGAAATTTTAAAAACCGAAAACCGCATCGACGTTCTGATCAACAATGCAGGAATGGGAATGGTAGGTTCCGTAGAAGATTCAACACAGGAAGAAATCCTAAGATTATTTAATTTGAATTTAGTGGGTTCAGTCCAAATGATGAGTGCGGTTTTGCCTAAAATGCGGGAACAGAAACTGGGGAAAATCATCAATATTTCGAGTATCGGTTCTGAGATGGGCTTGCCTTTCCGCGGGTTTTATTCAGCCTCAAAATCGGCTCTGGATAAAGTTACAGAAGCTATCCGTTACGAAGTTTCTCCATGGAATATCAATGTTTGTACGCTTCATTTAGGTGACATCAAAACAAAAATCGCTGAAAACCGGGTGAAAACAAAAGTTTCTGAACCTTATCAAAAAACTTTCGAGAAGATTTACGCCATCATGAATTCTCATGTTGATGAAGGTACGGAACCTTTGGAAGTTGCAGAATATATCGAAAAACTTTTATCCAAGAAATCCTGGAAAGCGCATTACTATTTCGGAAAATTTGGACAGAAAATCGGTGTTCCTCTGAAATGGATTTTACCACAAAATTTCTATGAGAATTTGATGAGGAAATATAATCAGATGGATTGATTGCCTTTAAAATCTAAGCACTCAACGGATATTTTACTCTGAACCAATAAATCAGAAAAAAAAGCCACGAATATCCCAAACAAAAACCCGCCAAAACATCGCTGGGATAATGCACCATCAAATAAATTCTGCTGATTCCGATACTCAAAGAAAGCATCATCAGAAAAAACATCATCATTATTTTTACCGTTTTTGGAAGATTGCTCAACCAAACAAAATAGGCCAAAGTTCCGTATAAAATAAAACTTAAAGTGGCATGGCCACTGGGAAAACTGTAACCCGATTCTTTATACAGCAAGGGATATGGCGGCCTGGGTCTTTGGAAAAAAATCTTAATTAAATAAATCAGAATCATACCGCCGGCACCGGCGACAAAAGTGAATATCGCTTTTCTGTAATATTTAAAAATCAAAAGCATCACAATAAGAAAAGGATAGACCAACTGTACAAAAACCGTGGAACAGAAGTGGGTAATGGCGTACATCAATGGTGTAAGTCCGTTCCGGATGATGTACGTTTTGAAAAATTTGAAAACCCAGAGATCAACTTCCTGTTCTTTTTCGAGAACCACTTCATTAGTTATGGCCACAAATAGAAACAATGCTCCAAGAAAAAAAATGAAACTCAAAATAAGTTTTGAGGAGTGATTTTTTAAAAGTTGAAAATTCATTTTACAAATCTATCAAAAAATTTCACGTGCGATCCTCTTAATATTGTCACTTTTTCCCATAGAATAAAAGTGCAGAACCGGAACACCAAAGTCCATCAGTTCGCGGCACTGGGTAATGGCCCACTCAATTCCAATCTGTTTCACAGCGGCGTTATCTTTCGCTTTTTCTACTTCGGAAATCAGCTCTTCCGGCAAATCAATTTTGAAAACTTTCGGCAGCATTTGAAGATGACTTTTAGTTGCAATCGGTTTAATTCCCGGAATGATAGGAACATTGATTCCTATCTCGCGTGCCTGCTTTACAAATTCAATAAATTTTTTGTTGTCGAAAAACATTTGAGTTACTACATAATCGGCGCCTGCATCCACTTTTTCTTTGAGCCATTTCAAATCATAATTCATGGATGGTGCTTCGATATGCTTTTCCGGATAACCTGCAACTCCAATACAGAACTTGTTGTGTTGATCACAAATTTTTTCGTCATCGTGCAGGTATTTTCCGCGACCCAAATCGTTCATTTGATTCACCAGATCCATTGCATTTTTATGTCCGCCGGGCGTGGGTTCAAAATATTGTTGCCCTTTCATCGCGTCACCGCGCAAAGCCATTACATTTTCAATTCCTAAATACATACAATCGACCAACAGATATTCGGTTTCCTCCTGGGAAAAACCGCCGCACAAAACATGCGGAACGGTATCTACATTATATTTGTGCTGAATGGCAGAACAGATTCCCAACGTTCCGGGACGCATCCTTGTTATTTTGCGCTCCATTAAACCGTTTCCTTTGTCCAAATAAATATATTCTTCACGCGAGGTGGTAACATCAATAAACGGAGGTTTAAACTCCATCAGGGGATCTATATTTTTATAGAGATCTTCAATGCCAATTCCTTTCTGAGGCGGAACGACTTCGAGAGAGAATAATGTTTTTCCGTTAGCGTTTTTTATGTGTTCTGTAATTTTCATTTTTAATAGTTATAATTTTATTTTTCGCAGCTCTCCTTCTAAGCCAAATTCGGGCTCAGCCATTTCCTTGCAAATTCGAGATCAATATTTTTTCTTTCTGCAAAATCTTTCAGTTGGTCTTCAGCAATTTTTCCGACACCAAAATATTTCGCTCTCGGGTTGCCAAAATAATATCCTGAAACCGCAGCGGTCGGAAACATCGCCAAACTTTCGGTGAGTTCGACTCCAATATTTTCTTTCACTTTCAGTAAATCCCAAATGGTCAGTTTCTCCAAATGATCGGGACAAGCCGGGTAACCCGGAGCCGGACGGATTCCCAAATATTTCTCGGCAATTAAATCTTCGTTTATCAGGTTTTCTTCTTTGTCATAACCCCAAAACTCGGTTCGGACCTTATAATGTAAGAATTCAGCAAAAGCTTCTGCAAGCCGGTCTGCCAAAGCTTTTACAATAATCGCGTTATAATCATCCTGATCATCGTAATATTTCTGAGCCAATTCTTCCGTACCGAAACCGGTGGTAACGCAGAACGCACCTACATAATCCTGTTTTCCGGAAGATTTCGGGGCAATGAAATCACTTAAAGCCAGATATTCTTTTCCTTCAGACTTTTTGTGTTGCTGACGAAGTGTGCGGAAAGTGACTAACTCATTTCCGCGTTCATCTTTCACCTCAACATCATCATTTTCACTGGAATTTGCGGGGAAAATTCCGAAAATTCCTTTCGCCGTAAACAGTTTTTCATCTAATATTTTCTTTAATATTTTCTGTGCATCACTGAAAAGTTCTGTGGCGTGTTCACCAACAACCTCATCGGTTAAAATCTGCGGATATTTCCCGAAAAGTTCCCAACTTCTAAAAAAAGGCGTCCAGTCAACAAAATCAAGCAGTTCATTTAAATCCTGATTTTCGATGATGTGAATTCCCATATTTTCAGGAGTTTTAATTTCTTCGTTTTCCCAATCTATTTTGAATTTTTGATTCCTTGCTTCTTCAATTGAAATATATTCTTTGTCGGTCTGCCGGTTAAGAAACTTCGCTCTTAAATCTTCGTAATCGGTTTTCAAATCAGCTTTAAACTGTTCGCTATTTCTGTCCAACAGTTGCGATACAACGCCAACGGCACGGGAAGCATCATTTACATGAACTACAGGCTGCGAATATTTTGGAAAAATTTTCACCGCCGTGTGTGCTTTCGAAGTGGTTGCGCCGCCAATCATTAAAGGAAAATGAAGATTTTTTCTTTGCAGTTCATCAGCAACATGAACCATTTCGTCTAAACTTGGCGTAATTAATCCACTTAAACCAATCACATCCACATTGTTATCAATGGCTGCCTGAATAATTTTTTCGGCCGGAACCATCACACCCAAATCGATAATTTCATAATTATTACAACCCAAAACTACGCTTACAATATTTTTCCCAATATCGTGAACGTCACCTTTTACTGTGGCCATCAGTATTTTTCCGTTAGCCTTTTGGGTTTGATCTTTTTGAGCTTCAATAAAAGGTTGCAGATAAGCCACGGCTTTTTTCATGACTCTTGCCGATTTCACTACCTGCGGAAGGAACATTTTTCCACTTCCGAAAAGATCGCCTACAACGCCCATTCCGGTCATAAGATTAATTTCAATAACATCTAATGGCCTTGACGAAAGTTGTCGCACTTCTTCAACATCTTCGATGATAAAACGGTCGGTTCCTTTTACCAAAGCGTGAGTAATCCTATTTTGTAAGGGTTCTTTTCGCCATTCCAGTTCCTCAACAAACTCTTTTTTGGTTGATTTTACCCGTTCGGAATAATCGAGAAGCCTTTCTGTAGCATCGTCTCTCCTGTCGAGCATCACATCTTCTACAAGGTCGAGAAGTTCTTTGGGAATTTCATCATACACTTCGAGCATTGATGGATTTACGATTCCCATATTCATTCCCGCTTTGATGGCGTGATACAGAAAAACCGAATGCATTGCTTCCCGAACATTATCATTCCCTCTGAAGGAGAAGGAAACATTGGAAACTCCGCCGCTTACTGAAACATTCGGAAGGTTTTCTTTCACCCATTTTGTGGCTTCAATAAAATCCAGCGCATTTCTTCGGTGCTCTTCCATTCCGGTGGCAACAGGGAAAATATTGAGATCGAAAATAATATCCTCCGAAGGAAAACCTATTTCGTTGACTAAAATATCGTAGGACCGTTTGCAGATTTCAATACGTCTGTCGTAATTATCAGCCTGCCCGTTTTCATCAAAAGCCATCACAATTACCGCGGCTCCGTAACGTCTTACTTTTTTTGCATGATTTTTAAATTCTTCCTCCCCTTCTTTCAAACTGATTGAATTCACCACACATTTTCCCTGAACGACCTGTAAACCGGCTTCCAGAATTTCCCATTTTGAAGAATCGATCATGATTGGGATTCGCGAAATATCAGGTTCCGAAGCAATTAAATTTAAAAACTTAACCATGGATGCTTTTCCGTCTAAAAGTCCGTCATCAAAATTGACGTCAAGCACCTGAGCGCCACCTTCAACCTGATGTCGGGCAATATCCAGCGCTTCAGAAAATTTTTCTTCTTTTATTAAACGGAGAAATTTTTTGGAACCGGCTACATTCGTTCTTTCCCCAACGTTAATAAAATTAGATTCGGGAGTTATAATTAAAGGTTCAAGGCCTGAGAGTTTTAAATATTTCATAATAAATATACCAATTTATCAGTGTAACAGTTTTACCAATTCTCAAAATCATTTCGACGAACTGATTGTTACCTCGTCAAATTATTAGATTGTTACTTTGATTTTCCTAGGTTCATAATTTTTCACCAAATCTGCAATGGCTTTGATATGTGGCGGCGTTGTTCCGCAGCAGCCACCGATGATATTGATTAAACCTTTCTCAGCATATTCCTTAATTTGTTCTGCCATAAATTCCGGGGATTCGTCGTATTGCCCGAAAGCGTTTGGAAGTCCTGCATTTGGATAGGCCGAAATATAAAAATGAGAATTATTGGAAAGCGTTTCCAAATAAGGAGTGAGCTGCTCTGCACCCAACGCGCAGTTGAAACCAACGCTTAAAAGATTTAAATGCGAAACTGAGATAAGAAATGCTTCCGCAGTTTGCCCGCTGAGTGTCCGTCCGGAAGCGTCAGTAATCGTTCCGGAAACCATAATTGGAATTTTTATATTTCTTTCTTCCTGAATTTCATCAATTGCGAAAAGTGCTGCTTTGGCATTCAGTGTATCGAAAACAGTTTCAACCAAAAGAATATCTGAACCGCCATCTAAAAGTGCTTCTGACTGCTGCTTATAAGCAATTCTTAATTCATCAAAAGTAATTGCACGAAAACCCGGATCATTAACATCCGGACTTAAACTCGCAGTTTTATTGGTTGGACCGATAGAACCGGCAACAAATCTTGGTTTTTCAGGATTTTTTGTGGTGAATTCGTCGCATACTTTTCTTGCAATTTTTGCAGATTCATAATTGAGTTCGTAAACTAAATCCTCCATATGGTAATCAGCCATCGCGATGGTCGTTCCGGAAAAGGTGTTGGTTTCGATAATGTCGGCTCCGGCTTCCAGATATTTGCGGTGAACTTCTTCGATCGCCTGAGGCTGCGTAAGGGAAAGCAAATCATTGTTTCCCTTTAAAGGATGTTCCCAATTTATGAATCTTTCGCCACGGTAATCTTCTTCTTCAAATTTGTACCGCTGAAGCATGGTTCCCATTGCACCATCAAGAACGAGAATTCTTTCGGAAATGGCTTTGTATAAATGTTCTGAATTTTTCATTTTTTCATTTTTTTCATTAGAATACCTTCTAACGTTGTAATACCGGTCGTTCCTATCGGAACTGTTTCTTTTCGTTTGAATCGAAGAACTGAAATTTATTTTTAGCCCCGATTGAAGCGGCATCCTTTTTTGCTTTTGCCTGGAAAGCGGGACGGGTCTTGTTTTGGAGCCGAAATTTTCTGCTCCTCATCTTTCTTTTATTTTTAATCCAATGCCTGTTTTAAATCCTCAATAATATCATCCACATGCTCCAAACCTACGGAACAGCGCACCAATCCAGCGGTAATTCCCACTTCATTTCTTTCCTCATCAGAAAGCTTGGAATGCGTTGTGGAAGCCGGATGGGTCACAATCGTTCGCGTATCACCGAGATTGGCGGAAAGTGAACACATCTTAATTTTGTTGAGGAAATTTCTGCCGGCTTCGATGCCTCCTTTCACTTCGAAAGCAACGATGTTTCCGCCCAGCTTCATCTGCTTTTTTGCGGTTTCGTAACTAGGATGCGATTTCAGAAAAGGATATTTTACCAACGAAACGTTCGGATGTGTTTCTAAAAACTCAGCAACTTTTTGGGCATTTTCGCAATGTTTTTCCACACGAACTGCGAGCGTTTCAAGACTTTTACTTAAAACCCATGCGTTGAAGGGCGACATGGCCGGTCCGGTATTTCTTGCGAACAGATAAATCTCACGGATCAGATCTTTTCTACCAACGGCAATTCCACCCAAAACCCGACCTTGCCCGTCAATCAGTTTAGTCGCGGAATGAACCACTAAATCTGCCCCGAATTTTATTGGCTGCTGAAGATAAGGTGTGGCAAAACAGTTATCTACGATGAAAATCAGATTGTGCATTTTGGCGATTTTCCCCAAAAGCTCTAAATCTAACACTTCGATGGCAGGATTGGTTGGCGTTTCGATGTACAGAATTTTGGTGTTGGGCTTAATGTATTTTTCAACATCGGTTTCGTCGGCTTTGAAATAGGTGGTTTCGATATTCCATTTCGGAAAATATTTGGTAAAAAGCGTGTGCGTAGATCCGAAAACCGACTGACAGCTCAGAATATGATCCCCAGAATTCAATAACGCTGCAAAAGTGGAATAAATAGCCGCCATGCCTGTCGCAAAAGAATATCCGTCTTCTGCGCCTTCCAGTTTTATCATTTTTTCGGTGAACTCATTCACGTTTGGATTTGAAAAACGGCTGTATAAATTTTTCTGCTTTTCTTCCGCGAAACTCGCACGCATATCTTCTGCATCCTGAAAGACGAAACTTGATGTTAAATATAAAGGTGTTGAATGCTCGTCGAAATGTGAACGTTCAGATTGGATGCGGATGGCGTTGGTTTCAAAATTTTCTGACATTTTATTCTTTATTAAATTAAAACTTATTTATTCTCTGACAACCTCAAAATATCTCCGAAAACTCCTCTAGCAGTAACTTTCGCACCAGCACCTGCTCCCATGATCACGATTGGATTTTCACCATAACTTTCTGTATAAATTTCAAAAATAGAATCAGAACCCTTTAACTGTCCAAGAGCAGAGTTGGCCGGAACAGAAATCAACTTTACGTCCAGTTTTCCTTTTTCCTGCTGCAGATCTCCGTGTAAATCGCCTACAAAACGCAACACGTGATTTTCAGTCTGATCCTTTTTAATAGATTCAAAAATTCCATCCAGTTCATCTAGCTGTTCGGAAAATTCAGAATTACTGATGTTTCTTAAATTTTTCGGAACTAAATTTTCTACTTCTATATCCCTAAACTCATTAATTAAATCGAGCTCTCTTGCCAAAATCAACAGTTTTCTTGCGACATCGTTTCCGGATAAATCTTCTCTCGGATCCGGTTCGGTGAAACCTTTTTCCATTGCTTCTTTCAAAATGGTTGAGAATTTCTCGTCCCGCACAGAAAAATTATTGAAAATATAACTTAATGAACCTGAAAACACGCCTTTAATTCTGGTGATATTTTCGCCGGACAAATGCAGGAGTTTAATGGTGTCAATTAATGGTAAACCTGCTCCAACATTAGTTTCATACAGATATTTTTTATTTCTTTTCGCGAGAATATGGCGGAAATTCCGATAATCTGAAATAGGAAGCGTGTTGAAAATTTTGTTTGAGGACACCAAATCAAAACCGTTTTCCGCCAGAACCGGATAATTTTTTACAAAATCTTTACTTGCTGTATTGTCAACAACAATTAGGTTTTCGAGCTGATTTTCCTGAGAAAAAGAAATAAGTTCGTCCACATTTGAGGGGGTATTGGAATCCTTAATTTCTTCTTTCCAGTTACCATTGAAACCTGTTTTGCTCAGTGCAATTTTTTTCGAATTGGCAACGGCAACAATTTTCAGATCAATTTTTTTTTTGCTTCTTATTTCTGCAGCACTTTCCAAAACCTGTTCTATCAAGGTTTTTCCAACATTTCCGTGACCAATAATTGCAAGATGAACAGTTTTAGGTTTTGCATAAATTTCAGCTTCAATGATATTCTTGGCCTTTTCATCTTGTGAAGAAGTTACCACAATATTCACTCGGTTTTCAGCTGCAACCTGATTCAGAATGAGCGGGAAAATATTATTTCTGGCAAGTTCAGACATGATTTTATTGAAATCTTTAGAAACAAAACCAATCACAGACACATTACTGATGCTGTAAATAAGGCTTACCTTTCCGGACTTTCTTTCCTGTTCAAACTCATTAATCAAACAGTTCACCGCTTTTTCCGCATCATTTTCACTCACCAAAACCGAGATTCCGTTTTCTATTGCCTGCTGTGAAATTACTCCAACACTTATTCTTGCGTAGGTAAGTGCTTTGAAAATTCTTCCGTCCACGCCAACTTCACCTAGGAAATTTTTACCTTCAAATTTGATGATCGCGCGGTTTTTCAACACTTTTATCTGATTATTATTCTTTGTCATTTTTACTTAATTATTTTTTCTAAAATTCCGTTCAGCTGTTCATATTCCATCAAAAACGCATCGTGCCCATGCATTGATTTTATCTCGTGGTAAGAAGTATTTTCTTTGGTTTTAATTAAATGTTCATAACATTTTTTCATTTCAAAAGCCGGAAAAAACAAATCGGAATTCACAGCAACTAAATGGATGTCTGCTTTGATATTTTTGAGCATTCTTTTATCGACACCTATTTTCATTAACAGATTATTCATGAAATGATACGCGCTTAAACTAAAACGCTCGTTTAAACTTTTCCCATGAAAATTAAGCCAGTCGTGAGATTTGAAAATTTCTTTTTCGGTGTCGAATTCATTTTTAAAACGGACATTCAGCGATTCCGGAGTGCGGTAACATAACATCGCATGGATTCTGGCTTTCTGTAAAGGTTCTTCTTCTGAACCAAGCAAAAATTTCTGAACCAGACATTGTGCATGCAGCCAGTCTGAAGTTTTGAAGTCGCAGGCAATGGGAATAAAATTCTCTGCCAAATCCGGCTGAATGACTAACATTTCCCAACCTACTGCACCGCCTAAAGATCCGCCAATAAGCGTATGAAGCTGATTGATATTTAAAGAATTCAAACCTTCAAGAAAAATATTGGCGATGTCCTCTGTTTTAAAATCTTCATAATTTTCAATTAAAATACCGTTAAAACCATTTCCGGGAATATTAAAACAGATTACAGTAAATCTTTCTGTATCGATAATTTTTCCCTTGCCCACTAAAGTTTTCCACCAACCATTTTCGCCCGAAACATTAGAGTTTCCGGTTAAGGCATGATTGACGAGAATAATGGGTGCAGAAAATAATTCCTGACCGAAAATCTGGTAAGACAAATTAATATCAAGAATTTTTCCTGAATTTAATTTAAAGTTTTGGAGGGTGATATGTTGTAGCCGATTTTTCAATTTATAAATAAAATTAAAATTGAAAATGCTACCTGAAATGGGTAAAATAAGTTCGTGTTATCTGCATCGCCTAAGCGAATAGAATGTAGCACCTTCTCCGTTTCCGAAGGGTTGCCAAGGTTTCATTGAGTCTAATCTCTCCACCTTTCTTGATAACATTTTCAATATGTAAATGAACAAAGTCTGTTGCAAAGATATGTATTTTTTTGGATTTCTGTAAAATCACGGGAAATAATAATTTCATAATTTCGCGACTGAAATACGATTTTATGACCGCAGAGAAACAGAGAATGCTTGATGAAAGTTGGAAAAAATGGGGGCCTTACGTGAGCAACCGCCAATGGGGAACCGTTCGCGAAGATTACAGTTCCAACGGCAATGCATGGGGATACACCAATTACAATGATGCTTTAAGCCGCGCATACCGATGGAATGAAGATGGAATTGCCGGGATTTGTGACAACAAACAGCGGTTATGTTTTGCGTTTTCTTTCTGGAACCGTAAAGATAAAATGATCAAAGAACGTTTCTTTGGCCTGAGCAATCACCAGGGAAACCACGGCGAAGACATCAAGGAAATTTTTTATTATCTGGATAACACTCCAACCCATTCTTACATGAAGATGGTGTATAAATATCCAATTAATGAATTTCCTTATGATGAATTAATTGCTGAGAACGCACGACGCAGCAAAAAAGAGCCGGAATTCGAAATTGTAAACACCAATATTTTTGATAACAGGGAGTATTTCGATATTTTTATTGAATATGCTAAAATTAATCACGATGATTTTTTGATCCGGGTTACTGCGGTCAACAGAAGCAGTAAGAGAGCCCCACTTGTCATTCTTCCCACCATATGGTACCGCAATAACTGGAGTTGGGGTTACGGAGATTATCAGCCTCAACTAAAATCTTCGGTAAATGGTATTATCGATATAGAACATGATACTGTTCCCATGAAGAAGCTGTATGCGAAGGATAAAAACACCAACGCATTCTTCTGTAATAACGAAACAAATTCTCCAAAACTTTTTAATTCCCCTTCTGAATCCCAATTTTTCAAGGACGGGATTAACGATTACCTCATTCACGGCAAGGCAAACGCGATCAACCCGGAAAAAACCGGAACCAAAGCCAGCTTTTTCATTGACGCAGAACTGGAAGCCGGCGAAAGTCAAAGTTTCGATTTCAGGTTGAGTCCGCATGACATGGAAGATGCTTTCTTTGATTTTGAGGAAATTTTTAATTTAAGAAAAACAGAAGCTCAGAGGTTTTATGATGAATTTCAGACAGACATCGAAAGCGAAGAAGAAAAAAACATCCAGAGACAGGCTTTTGCAGGACTTTTGTGGAACAAACAGTTCTATTATTACAACGTTTCCAAATGGCTGAACGGTGACCCTAAATATAAAGCAGACAGAAATTTCAACCATCATGTAAGAAATACAGAATGGGAACACATGCAGAACAAAGATATTATTTCCATGCCCGACAAATGGGAATATCCGTGGTTTGCCACCTGGGATTTGGCCTTCCACTGCGTTCCTTTTGCGATATTGGATTCCGGATTTGCCAAACATCAGCTGAAGTTGCTGACGAAGGAATGGTATATTCATCCAAACGGGCAGCTTCCTGCTTACGAATGGGATTTCAGTGATGTTAACCCTCCGGTGCATGCGTGGTCAACTTTCAGGGTATTTAAAATTGATGAGAAAATCAACGGGAAACCTGACATTCCTTTTCTGGAAAGTGTTTTCCAGAAACTGCTGCTCAATTTTACCTGGTGGGTGAACCGAAAAGACAAGAAAGGAAACAATGTTTTCGGCGGTGGCTTCCTGGGTCTCGACAATATTGGCGCTTTCGACCGAAATATGCAGTTTAAAAACGGTGACCATCTGGAACAGGCCGACGGAACAAGCTGGATGGCTATGTTTGCACTGAATATGATGCGCATTTCCATGGAACTCGCACTCTATAATCCGGTTTACGAAGACATGGCGATTAAGTTTTTTGAACACTATCTTTACATTGCAGAAGCGATGGAGAATCTGGGGGAAACGAAAAACGGTCTCTGGAACGAAGAAGACGGCTTTTTCTACGATGTTTTGCAACTGAATAACGGCGATTCTGTTTCATTAAAATTAAGAAGTATTGTAGGTTTGATTCCGATGTTTGCCGTTGAAATTATTGAGCACGAAACGTTGGAAAAACTTCCGAACTTCACCAAAAGAATGAAATGGATTCTGAAAAACAAACCGGAACTTGCCAACCTTGTTTCACACTGGGAAGTGGAAGGAAAAGGCGGAAAACATCTGATGAGTGTCCTGCGAAAAACCCGTCTTAAAAGGATTTTACAGAGAATGGTGGATGAAAAAGAGTTTCTGTCAGATTACGGAATCCGTTCCATGTCGAAAATTTATGAAGAAAACCCGTTTCAGTTCACCGTTGACGGTCAGGATTTCACGGTAAAATACACTCCGGCAGAAAGTGACAGCCGGATGTTCGGCGGAAACAGCAACTGGCGCGGACCCATTTGGTTCCCTATTAATTTTCTGATTGTGGAAAGTCTGCAGCGTTTCCACTATTATTATGGCGACAGTCTGCAGATTGAATTTCCTACCAACAGCGGTGAAATGAAGGATTTACTCTATGTATCCGAGAATTTAAGCCGGAGACTTTATTCCATCTTTTCGAAAAATGAAAACGGTGAAAGACCTTTTAACGGTGGAAATTATTTAATGAATCATGACGAACATTTCAAAGATTACATCATGTTTTATGAATATTTCAACGGAGATACAGGAATGGGAATTGGCGCCTCACACCAGACCGGCTGGACGGCAACTATTGCAAAACTGATACAGCCAAGCAACACCGTGAAAGGAAAGTTTTCTTAGCTGATATAATTTTTAAATATTGTCAGGATTAAAGTTGGGTGATCACTCAACTTTTTTTCCGTTCACATAAACCTCGTAATTTACCGTTACGTTTGGCTCTAAAGTCTTGGAAACCGAACAGTATTTTTCAAAAGAAAGTTCTGCAGATTTCTGCGCTTTTTTAGGATCAACAGTTCCTTCAAGTAAAAATTTCACCAAAATGGTTTTGAAAGGTTTTGCCTCATCAACCTGAATTCTTTCGCCTTCCACTTCCGCGGAAAAGTTGGTAATTTCCTGTCTTTGTTTTTTCAGGATAGAAACCATATCTATTCCACTGCATCCTGCAACAGCCATCAGGATACTTTCCATTGGGGAAACTCCCTGTGCATTGGGCTGTGAAGTATTGTCCAAAAGGATTTTGTTTCCGGCTTGGTTCGTACATTCGAATAAATAATCGTCGTTGATTCTGTTGAGTGTAATTTTCATTTTTAAATTTAAATTTTAGAACTTTCCTGAGCTGTAATAATCCGTCATTACTTTACAAAATTACAAAATCCCGCGTGCTTTTATTTCTAAATATTTATTAATGACTTCAATATTTAAATTTTCCGGAAGCGTATAAATGGTATAAATTCCGTATTTTCTGAGTTCCTGAATAATGAGTTTTTTCTCGAACTCAAATTTTTCTGCTATAATTTCGTCATACACTTCCTGCATGTTTTCAGGGTTTTTATGGATCAGGCTTTGCAATTCAGAATTCTTGAAGAACACAATGACCAGCAAGTGATTCTTAGCAATTCCGCGAAGATATTTCATCTGGCGGTTTACCGCATCTAACGTTTCGAAATTCGTAAAAAGCAAAATTAAACTTCTCTGCCCAATACTGAATTTTACATCCTGATAAAGCCTGCTGAAATCGCTCTCGTAGAAGTTAGTCTGAATATTATACAGTGCTTCGGAAATCTTTTTCAGCTGTCCCGATTTGTTATCTGCTGCAACTTTATTTTCGGTTTTTTTCGAGAAAGTCATCATTCCTGCGCGGTCACTTTTCTTGAGGATAATATGACTTAAAGCCATGGTTGCATTAATGGAGTAATCGAGCAGACTTAACTCATTGAAAGGCATTTGCATGGTTCTTCCCTTATCAATCAACATGAAAACACGCTGCGACTTTTCATCCTGAAACTGATTCACCATCAGCTCACTTCGTTTCGATGTCGCTTTCCAATTGATCGTTCTGACGTCATCACCGGGAACATATTCTTTAATCTGCTCAAATTCCATCGTGTGACCCAACTTCCTAATTTTTTTAATTCCGCCCAACAAAAATTCGTTCTGCAAAGCCATCAGTTCATATTTTCGTAAATGAATAAATGACGGGTAACTCGGCAAAAGCGCGTCTTTTTGGAAAGTAAATCTTCGTGAAACCAAGCCAATGGGCGATTTTACAAACACATTCAGGCTCCCGAAACTGTATTCTCCCCTTTCTTTCGGCTCCAGGATATATTCAAAGAAAACATTTCTATTCGTTTTAATGGTTCTTTCAATTAAGAAATCACGCTTCTGGAACTGAAAAGGAATCTCATCAATTACCTTTATTTTTATCAGAAAAGGATAATTGTTTTTGACATCTAGTTTTATGGAATTTTGATCACCGTTTGATAATTTTTCCGGCAGAATTCTTTGTCCCAAAACCGCATTTATCTGATTGAACAGCAATAGATAATCAATAACAAATCCTATAAAAATCAAAATCAAAAGACCGTGGGCAGCCCACATCAAAACCGGAAAGAAAAACGCCAGAACGTAAGTAAATCCCACTCCGAAAAGCAGAAAAAAAACACGATTATTGAGGTAGAGGTTTTTCATTTTTTACAATTCACTCAAAAAATCATCTCGGAATTTCAATGGTTTCTAAAATCTGGCGGATGATTTCGTCAGCTGTTAAACCTTCCATTTCGCGTTCCGGTGAAACCATGATCCGGTGACGCAAAACTGCATAGCTTCCTTCTTTGATATCTTCGGGAGTTACAAAATCTCTCCCACGGATTGCCGCAAAAGCTTTGGAAGCGGTCAACAAAGCCAAACTAGCTCTAGGTGAAGCTCCTAAATACAGAAACTGGTTTTCTCTCGTATTCAAAATTATTTTAGCGATATATTCCAAAAGCTGCGGCTCGACAAGAATATTTTTAACGATATCCTGATAATTTTTCAGCTGAGTTCCGGTAATTACTTTCTGTACTGCATCGGTTTTATCTTCCAGTTTATTTTCGTGCTGGTTTTTAATGATTTCTACTTCCTGCAAAAGATTGGGATACCCTACATTAATTTTGAAGAGAAAACGGTCAAGCTGCGCTTCCGGAAGACGGTAAGTTCCCTCGTGTTCAATTGGATTTTGTGTGGCAACCACCAAAAAAGGTTCCTGCATTTCATACTGCGTTCCGTCCATCGTGATCTGTCGTTCCTCCATTACTTCAAACAAAGCTGACTGGGTTTTCGCAGGAGAACGGTTGATTTCATCAATCAAAATAAAACTCGAGAAAATTGGGCCTTTTTTAAATTCAAATTCAGAATTTTTAACGTTGAAAACGGAGGTTCCCAAAATATCGGAAGGCATCAGATCCGGCGTAAACTGAATTCTGCTGAATCCAACATCTACAGTTTTCGCCAACAACTTTGCCGTAATGGTTTTCGCAACACCGGGAACGCCTTCGATCAGCACATGACCATTGGACAAAAGTGCGGCTAGAAGATGCTCGATCATCGATTCCTGGCCGACAATCACTTTTCCGATTTCGGATTTTACTTTTTCTAAACTTTGCTGAAGTTCAGTCATATCGATTCTGGAATGAAATTCAGGTGTGGAGTTCCCGATGTTTATATTTTCCTGAGTATTTTCGAAGTTTTCCATATATTCTTTTTTTACAACAAAAGATTTTCCGTGCTTATCAATAATTATCTTTTGGAGTTGATGTTTTTATTTTAAAATTTCGTCTAATAACTGATTCATTCTTATTAAATCTTCCTTCATCACGCTTGCATAAGGATCCTGACCTTTTTTGATGAGCGAAATTGCTTCATTGATATTCTGTAAATTTTTTCCTGTTTTCAGATGCAGTTTATGGGCAAAATATCCGTCAATATTTTGAGTATCAATCAGCAAATCCATTCTCACTTTATTCAGAAAAAACTGGGCTTTTTTAGACATCATATCGTGAAAATCGCCTTCCTGCAAATATAAATTCCCAATACTTTTAACAAATTCAACCGATTTATTTTTGAGTGGTTCAATAATCGGAACAATTCTTTGTTTTCTCTTCGCATTAAAAATCACGAACAGCAACAGTCCGCCCAAAAGCAGCCACCATGCGTAACGAAGTGCAGGTTTTGACAGGATAAAACGCAACGGAGAAGCTGATTCCGCAGATGTTTCATTTTTTCCTGAAAACCAAACCGTCTCGCGGCCGGGAAGATAGGAAAAAACATCCTGCACATATTTTTCGTTACCCGGAATCAGTAAGTAATAATTGGTTACGATCAAAGGTTCGGCGTGAAGATAGATATGCCCTTCCCCGTAATTTATTTTGATGAAATTGGCTTTATTATTTCCGTGTTCATCTGCATTTCCTCCTAAAATTTCATGATCTTTAAGAATGCCTACAAAACCTCTTTCCGAAGGCAGTTTATCCAAAACCAATGAATCGCTGCTGAGTTTTTTATCGGTGAGGGTTAACATGTTTCTTTCACCATAAGCTTCATACAAATGCTGAAAACCCAACTCATCGGAAAGATACTCAGGGAATTTTTCAGAAATAAGCATCAAATCAGATCCGTCATCCACCTGATCAAGAATTTTTTCCCAGGAAACTTCATCAATATCAGATTCAATCACTAAAATATTATGCGGCGCTTTCCCCTTATTTTTATAATATTCGTAAGGGGAAAGTTGGTTTCTCGTTATTTTGTTATCAAAAAATTGATTGGCTTCTTTATTAAAAACAAATAAACCGAAAGGCGTCTTTTTATTGATATCGAAACTTTTCCGCCAATCGGTAACCGCCGTTTTATTGAGCTCCAGCAAAGCCAGAACCGCCAAAACGATGAGGAAAATAATACCGTATAATTTGAAAGTCTTATTCAAAAATTTAAGCTTTAAAGTTTAAAAATTTCTCTTTAAAATGATTATAATTGCTTTCATTAATTTCGAATTCGCCATACCAAACATTATCGAAAATATAAACAAGCTCTTTGAAATTCTCTTTTAAACCAGCATTTTTAAGTTCTGCAAAATAATCTCTGTTTGTTTTTTCAGGATTCCAGGCGATGAGTTTTTTGTCAGCTAAATTCTTCAGCACCAATAGAAACCTGTAACGGACCGCCGAACGGTAATCTTTCTGCCTCTCAAAAGAATCAATAGTCTCTGGGAAATTAATTTCATGAATATTTTCATGCAGATCCTGACTTGCAACATTCATTTTTCTGTTTTTTTTGCTGAAAAAGAAATTTCCGTCCTTGTTCAATAAAAACCGGATTAAGAAGTAAAGAACAAATCCGATAATGACAATGGCAAAGAAACGCATGATGTTTCCGGCATAACCGGAAGTTTTATTCGGATCAATATCTCCAAAAATGGCTTCAATTATTCTTTTAATTAATTTCTCTACTTTCTGCCAAAGAGATTCCCTGGGTTTTACCGTAGTATAATCGAATTCTTCACCTTGATACTTGGATTGAAACTTTGGCTGAAATGTTTTGGGGGAAATAACGTGATCCGTCGGTTGTCGGAGTTTCAATACAGAATCGGTGGAGATCATTTCCTCATCAAAAGAAACAGCAACTGAATCCACAAGTTCCACAACTGTAGAAGTCGGAATTTTCCCTTCCTGAGAAAACCCAGAGGTGAAAACAATTAAGAAAAATAAAATAAAGAACCTACCCTTCATAGGTGCCTATAGTATCGATTTCTGTAAATCCCACTTTCCTGTGAAGATCTGTTCTGCTGTCATAATACTGTAATCCTGAGCTTACAAAAAGAACATTCATCAGTAAAAATGAAACTAAAAGTGAAACGCCATAAACCAGAAAAAACAAAATGCCCATTGATACGGCGAGCGGATTTTCCTGTACTCCGCTACCTTGCTGAATCGTATACATTTTTAGAAAGATGAAAATCATCGGGATTGCCGTGAAGACAGAAACAATGACCTGAATAATTAAGTACATGATTACGGTTGATCCCCAGTATTTCCAGAAAGGTGATTTCTCATTGGTGTTCGGATAAGAAAACTGAGACCGCAAGGCATAACTCAAAGATTCAAAAAAACCCTTTTGCGTATGGAAATAATCAAACATTAAAAAATTCACGACATTCATTAGTGTCGGCATCACCAAAATCAGCAGAAAGAATCCTATTAATAAGAAAACTAAAACATAAGAAATCCCAACAACTAACATGGCCAAAGGAGTCACAATAAAAACTAATCCAAGAAAAAGTTTTAAAAATCTTCCGGAATTCTTTTTAAGATCTCTTAGCAGTTCATCAGCTTTTATGTCTTTATTTCCGGTTTCACTCAGCCTTTTTAAATAGAGAATGGGGTAAGAATAGGAAACAGCCGTGACGAGCAAAAACAGAATAAAAACCAATAAGGAAACGAATGCAAGCATGAAACTGTTCTCCTCAAAATATGCCTGAAAGTAATAATTCTGGCCTGCTGTATTAGATCCCAACATTTGAGAAAATAATTCGCGGTAACCAAAAACAAAAATCACCACCATTAAAATCAGCAATAGTCCGTTGATGAAAATATAATTTTTGAAGTAATTTTTTCCGTTTTCTTTAAAAAAAGTGAAAGTATCACTCACGATGGTTCCGAAGCTCCTTTTTTGGTAAAACTGCATGATTTAATTGTGTTTTTGCTGAGACAATATATGGATAAATAAAATAATAAAAACCAACAACAGAAAGGGTTCCGAAGATGAGCATGACATTGATAACTGCCGGCATCTGCAGCGCGTATCTTGTCACATACCCTTCTAGAATTCCCGCAATAACGGTAAACGGGACGGTACTTAAAAATATTTTGAAAGCATCTCTAAACCCAAGCTTAAATGAATTGAAACGCGAATAAGTCCTAGGAAATAAAATGGATGCACCCAAGATCAATCCGGCACCCGCTTCTACCACCATGCTTGATATTTCGAAAACACCATGGACCCAAATGCCTTTTGCACTTTCTTTCAATGCTCCGTGCTCGTGGAAAAAGTACTGGAAAGAACCTAGCATAATACAGTTTTGCAGCAACGCGAATAAGGTTCCTACGCCGCCAAAAATTCCGTAGAGAAAAAGAACGGCTCCGACTTTCAGATTATTGAATGTAATCGCAATGGTGCTTCCCCAATTGGATCCCTGCTGGTACACTCCCACAGCATTACCTTCTTGGATATTTTCAATGGTTTTATTTACATATTCTTCGCCCAGAATAATTTTTACAAATTCCTTATCATAATACGCCGAAATAACACCAATTAAAGTAAAGAGGACGAAAAAAGCGAAAGCATAATACAGATATCTCCTGTACTGATACATAAGTAAGGGCACTTCAGTTTTAAAAAAATAAAACAGCCTGTTCTGTTCTGTTCTTTTGGTTTTATAAATTTTCTGAAAGATAAGTGAGGAAAGATTGTTAAGATAAACTGTGGTTTTGCTTTTCGGGTAGTAGGTTTGCGCAAAGGAAAGGTCATTCACCAGGTTAATATACATCGACGAAAGATCATCGGGATTTTTTTTAACTTTTCCCTCAATAACCCGTTCAATTCCCAACCATTTTTCTTTATTTTGCTTTATAAATGCAACCTCTCTCATACGAAGCTAAAATAATAAAAATATGTCGCTCATCGCTATAAATACTTCACAAAATGTCAACATAAATTTCAATACTGCGAGTATTGGTGAACGAATTGTAGCTTTTTTCATTGATTTATTAATAAAAGCTGCTTATTTGCTGGTGATCTATTTTGTTTTCTTCCGGATATTGAGTTTAGGACGAGTGTTAGACCAGCTGGATAATTGGTCCTCAACGGCAATCATAATCATTATTACTTTCCCAATTCATATCTACACTCTGGTTTGCGAAAGTTTAATGGAAGGACAGACTTTTGGAAAAAAACTTATGAAAATTAAGGTGGTAAAAATCGATGGCTTTCAGGCAAGTTTTGGCGATTATCTGATGCGGTGGTTCTTCCGCCTAATTGACATTTTTTCAAATTCAGGAATTATCGGTTTGCTAAGCATGATTGTTTCAAAAAATAACCAGCGATTAGGAGATATGGCCTCGGGGACCGCAGTTATTTCGCTGAAAAGTCACGTCAATATTTCTCATACTATTCTGGAAAATCTTAAAGAAGATTACAAACCCGTTTTTCCGCAGGTTATTGCACTTTCCGACAATGACATGCGAATCATCAAAGAAAATTACCAAATGGCACTTAAAATTGACGACAGACAGGTGATCTCCAGACTCTCTAATAAAATTAAGGAAATATTGAAACTGGAATCTGATTCGATAAAAATCACTGAAAGGCAGTTTATCAATATTATCATTAAAGATTATAATTTTTACACCGGGAAAGATTTTTAAAATTTTCAGTATCTTTAAATATCCAAAAATGAGAAGATATGAAATATGAAAACCATCAATCCGGCAACGGCGGAGTAATTACCCTGAACAACGATGAAGAGGAAATCGGGAGACTTACCTATACTATTTTCCCTGAAGACAACAAACTGATTATTTCCTTCGTATTGGTTCATCCAAAATTTGAAGGTCGGGGTATGGGAAAATACCTGGTGGAAGAAGGAATTAAATTCGCGCGGGAAAACAACTGGAAAATTTACCCGCACTGTTCTTACGCACGCTCAGTGATGAACCGTATGAACGATGTGGACGACATCTTGCTTCATCGATAAACCAAAAAAACTCAAAGAAAATCTTTGAGTTTTTTTTATAATTATTTTTGGAATGTAGCGAATTAAATAGTTTCTAATAATTCATCAGTGATTTCCATATTGTGGAAAACATTCTGTACATCGTCATCTTCTTCGAAACGGTCGAGCATTTTCATGTTTGCTTTGAACTGGTCTTCATTTACGTCTTTCGTATTGTTGGCAATTCTCTGTAACTCGGCGCTTTTCACTTCAATACCTAGCTCATCAAGTTTGTGGGAAAGTGTGCCGAAGTCTTCAAATGCAGTTGTAATCATTACTTCTTCGTCATCGCTTTCAACGTCTTCGGCTCCTCCATCAATCATTTCCATTTCAAAATCATCCCAGTCCATTTTTATTGAAGCCTTATCGATAGAGAAGATCCCTTTTCGGTCGAAAATAAATGCAAGTTCTCCGTTCTTACCCAGGTTTCCATCAAATTTATTAAAGATTGCTCTTACGTTAGCAACGGTCCTGGTGGGATTATTTGTCGTGCACTCCACGAAAAAAGCGACGCCTCCCTGGCCATAACCTTCGTAGGTAATTTCTTCATAGTTTTCTGCATCGGCACCGGTTGCTTTTTTGATAGCACGTTCTACGTTGTCTTTCGGCATATTGGCACCCTTTGCATTTTGAATGCACCGGCGAAGCGCGGGGTTCGTATCCTGATCAGGTCCGCCGGCTTTAACAGCTAGAGCAATGTCTTTTCCAATTTTTGAAAACGTTTTGGCCATCTTATCCCAGCGGGCCATTTTTGAAGCTTTTCTATATTCGAATGCGCGTCCCATAATTTTAATGAATTTATGTCTGCAAAAATAATGAATTTAAATCAAAAAAAAACGCCCTCATTTCTGAGAGCGTTTATTTATTTAGAAAAATAATTAATTATTTTTTCTTTTTAGCTGGAGCTTTTTTAGCTGGAGCTTTTTTTACAGCTGCTTTCTTCACCGGCACATCAGATTTCTGATAAGTTGCCCATTCTGTAGCATCTTCGATTGCTCTTACAACTACTTTTCTGTCTTGTTGTCTTTCGGCATCAGTAGCAGTTTCAGGAACTACAGCTTTAGCTTCACCAACACCGATAGATTTAAGATCACTCGCATCAACACCTCTAGCATCTAATGCAGCTACTACAGATTGTGCTCTTCTTCTTGATAAATCTAAGTTATAAGCTTCTGAACCTTTTTTATCAGTTTGACCTTCTAATAAATAGTTACCACGATCTGTTTTGATAATTTTAGCAGCAGCGTCTAATCTTGGACCTGACTCAGCTTTGATTGTAGCTTTATTGAAATCGAAATAAATGTTTTTCAATTCAGTTTCAACTTCAGTAGCTGTTACAGATTTAGGTTTTGGACAACCATTGTATTGAGCAAGACCTGGAACTGTAGGACAAGCATCATCTTTGTCTAATACTCCGTCACCGTCAGTATCTGGCCAAGGACAACCGTTGTTTTCAGCTGGACCAGCAACATCTGGACAAGCATCATCTTTGTCTAACACTCCGTCACCGTCAGTATCTGGCCAAGGACAACCATTGTTTTCTTTTGGACCAGCAACATCTGGACACTGATCATCTTTGTCTGGAATTCCGTCTCCGTCAGTATCAGGACAACCTTGGAATTCTGCCAATCCTGGAGTATCTGGACACAAATCGTCTTTATCTAAGATTCCGTCTTTATCTCTGTCTGTGTTACCAAATCTGAACAATAATGAAGCAGAAGCTTGGAAAAAGTTAGCCACATCAGATTTGTCGATTGGAGTGGATACATAATCCCCTTGAACACCTAAACCGAAGTTTTTAGTAATCCAGAAGTTAGATCCGATTCCTGTAGAAAGAGTAAAGTGATCTTTTCTTCTTTGAGTACTAGGTTCCCCAGAGAATCCAGCGTAATATTTACCGTTAACATCTGTTAAAGGGAAAGTTACACCTGAATAATCGTGTCTCATATAATTTGCTCCTACTCTTAAGTATGGATCAAACCAGGAATCTTCATTCCAAAGCCCATTAAATTTAAATTGAAGACCTAAACCAGTCATTAGGAAAAATTCTTTTCCCATACGTATTCTTTGGTTGTCAACATTCCCTACGGAAGTTTGCCAATCAAGAACTAAATACTTGTTCAAATTTCTTGCAACTGTAAGTTTTGAAAGTGGTGGTGTAATAGTAAAATTGTTGATATTATACAATTTTCCTCCGTTCCCTCCGAATGAAGTTGATAATACATCTCCAACTTGTCCTCCAGCAGCAACGTGATTTACTCCGTGAGCACCAACACCGATTAACCACGGATTGCTGGTCGTCTGAGCGAAAACAGTAGAGGCAACAGTAAGTGCCAATGCTGAAATTCCTAATTTTAGATTTTTCATAGAATTAAATGATTAAATAATTGATAATGCAAAATAAATATAATTTTTCGTTATAAACAAAGAATTTATGTGATTTTTTAACTTTTCTTTAATATACGGTCGAGGTTTCTTTTGTTTTCTCTGTCTTTTATGCTTTCCCTTTTATCAAAGAGTTTCTTACCTCTTCCCAGTGCAATCAGAATTTTGGCTTTTCCTTTATCGTTAATATACAGTTTCAGAGGAATAATTGTATTGCCGGCATCTTTTAGTTTTTTTTCAAACTTATGCAACTCTCTTTTGTGCAACAGCAACTTTCGTTCCCTTTTTGTTTTATGGTTATAAAAAGTTCCCAATTTATATTCATCAATCATCATATTTATTACATATAATTCCCCGTCAATAAACTGACAGAACGCTTCGGTAATACTCGCCTTTGAAGAACGTAAAGATTTTATTTCAGTTCCTGTAAGCACCATTCCTGCCTCGATTTCTTCAAGTATCTCATACTCAAACCGGGCCCTTTTATTAAAAATATTTATTGATTTTTCTATCTTCATTTTTACAGCAGATCCACTGCTTTTTAAATCTGTTAATTTTTTGAAATATTAACGAAATATTATCATAATTTTTTCCATGTTGTGACTTGTGAAATTTATTGGACATAAAATTGCACAAAAAAACCCGATTTCTTTTCGTATTTTTGCGCCAAATTTACAAAACAATATGTTAACAGTATCTAATTTATCATTACAATTCGGTAAAAGAGTGCTTTTCGATGAAGTAAACATTATGTTTACTAAAGGAAACTGCTATGGAATTATCGGCGCGAACGGTGCCGGAAAATCCACCTTCCTTAAAATATTAACAGGAAAACAGGATCCAACAACAGGCTCAGTGTCACTGGAGCCCGGTAAAAGAATGTCGGTTTTGGAGCAGGATCACTTTGCTTATGACAATTTCACCGTGCTGGAAACCGTATTAAGAGGTAACAAAAAACTCTTCGACATCAAAGAAGAAATGGATGCGCTATATGCCAAAGAAGATTTTTCTGACGCCGATGGAATCAAAGCCGGAGAACTCGGTGTTATTTACGACGAGATGGGGGGATGGAACTCAGAATCTGATGCGATGACGATGCTTTCAAATGTCGGAATTAAGGACGAGATGCATTATCAAATGATGGGCGAACTCGAAAACCAAAACAAGGTAAAGGTTCTTCTCGCACAGGCATTATTCGGAAATCCGGATGTTCTTATTCTCGATGAACCTACCAATGACCTGGATATTGAAACCATCGCTTGGTTAGAAGATTTCCTTGCAGATTACGAAAATACTGTGATCGTTGTTTCTCACGACCGTCACTTTTTAGACACCGTTTGTACGAATATTGCGGATTTAGATTATTCTAAATTAAACCTCTATACAGGAAACTACTCTTTCTGGTATCAGGCATCGCAGTTGGCTACAAGACAGCGTCAGCAGGCCAATAAAAAAGCAGAAGAAAAGAAAAAGGAACTTCAGGATTTCATCGCGCGGTTCTCTTCCAACGTTGCAAAAGCAAAACAGGCAACTGCAAGAAAGAAGATGATCGACAAATTGAATATCGATGACATCAAACCATCTTCAAGAAGATATCCTGCAATCATATTTGATACAGAACGTGAAGCGGGAGACCAAATCTTGGAGGTTAAAGATTTAGAGAAAACAAAAGACGGCGAGCTTTTATTTTCGAATATCGATTTAAATTTGAAAAAAGGCGACAAGATCGCTGTCCTTTCTAAAAACAGTTTGGCAATTACAGAATTTTTCCAAATTTTAGGTGGAAAATCAGAGCCAGATAAAGGAAGTTTCAACTGGGGAATTACCACCAATCAGTCTTACATGCCGCTTGATAATACTGATTTCTTTCAGGAAGACATCAATTTGGTAGATTGGTTGCGTCAGTACACGAAAAATGATGAAGAGCGCCACGAAGAGTATATGAGAGGATTTTTAGGCAAAATGCTTTTCTCAGGAGACGAAGCATTAAAATCATGTAAAGTTCTTTCAGGAGGAGAAAAAATGCGTTGCATGTTTTCGAGAATGATGTTGCAGAGAGCAAACGTTCTTCTACTTGACGAACCTACAAATCACCTGGATCTGGAGAGTATCACCACGTTGAACAACTCGTTAACTAACTTTAAAGGAACGCTTTTATTAGCATCTCATGACCACGAAATGCTTGAAACCGTATGTAACAGAATCATCGAACTTACGCCAAAAGGAATTATCGACAGAGAAATGTCTTATGACGAATATTTGGCCGACAAAAAAATAAAAGAACTGCAGAAGCAGATGTATTCTTAAGCCAAAAGCTAAATTAAAACTAACCGTTCAACAAAATTGAGCGGTTTTTTTTTGCATAAAATTGATATTCTGCTCAGCTACAGCGCTCACTGTAATATTTGCGGTTCATAAACGGGATGTAACTGAAATGCGAAGAGCACGAGCAGTTTCAGCTCCTGAGAAATCCAAAAAAAATCTCTATTTTTGTATCATTATGAGTCAAAAATGGATTTACAAACCCGAACCGGATGAAGATATTGTGGACGGAATCAGTTCCTCACTGGGTTTTGGAACCTTTGAATCCAAGATCCTCGTTCTTCGTGGCATTGATAACTATCAGAAAGCAAGGGAGTTTTTCAAACCCAACCTCAACGACATTCATAACCCTTTCCTAATGAAGGACATGCAGCTCGCGGTAGACCGAGTTGCAACTGCCATCGAAAATGGCGAGAAAATTCTGGTGTATGGTGATTATGACGTTGATGGAACCACTGCTGTTGCCTTAATGTATCTTTATTTAAGTAAAATTGTTGATAAAAAATACCTGGATTACTACATTCCGGACAGAAATTCCGAAGGATATGGAATTTCCACCGAAGGAATCGATTTTGCCAAAGAAAACGGCTTTTCGGTAATCATCGCTTTAGATTGCGGTATTAAAGCACTCGATAAAATTGAATACGCAAAGAATTTAAATGTAGATTTTATTATCTGTGATCACCATTTACCTGGCGATGAAATTCCGGATGCGGTGGCTGTTTTGGATCCTAAAAGAAAAGACTGCAGATATCCCTTCAAGGAACTTTCCGGTTGTGGTGTAGGATTCAAACTTTGTCAGGGCCTTAATACCATTTATAAAATTCCCGAAGCCGAACTTTTTGAACTCACCGATTTACTGGCCATTTCCATCGCTGCAGATATTGTTTCGATGACGGGCGAAAACAGGGTTTTAGCAAAACAGGGTTTAAAAATTTTAAGAAAATCGAGAAATCTGGGCTTGCGAATGTTGATTCCGGAAGATAAACTGGCCACTTTCGAAATATCGAATATCGTTTTTGAAATTGCTCCAAAAATTAATGCCGCCGGTAGAATTTCCCAAGGAAAAGCCGCAGTGGAATTAATGGTTTCAGATAATCTGAAACAGGCACATCAGATTGTCAACGACATCATTACGCTCAACGATTCCAGAAGAGAAATGGACATGAGCAGCACCACAGAAGCACTTTTGCAGGTTGAAGAAACCGGCCAGCTTCAGAATCTCACCACGGTGGTTTACGGCTCCAGCTGGAATAAAGGGGTGATTGGGATTGTAGCGTCAAGACTTATTGAAACTTATTATAAACCTACTTTGGTTTTCACAGACGGCAATAATGGTGAAATGGTAGCTTCGGCACGTTCTGTCGCTGATTTTGATGTCCACGACGCTCTTGAAAACTGTTCAGAACTCTTTCTGAAGTTTGGCGGACATCCGGCTGCTGCAGGACTTTCCATGGAAAAAGATAAATTTGATATATTCCGTGAAAAATTCGAGAAGGTAGTTGCAGAAAAAATACAGGAACATCAGAAAGAACCAAGCGTTACAATCGATTCGGAGGTTGAAATTGATGAACTTAACAAAGATTTCTTTAATTTCCACAGAAAACTCGCACCTTTCGGGCCACACAATATGAAACCCGTTCTGGTCCTAAAAAACCAGAAAGTTGCAGGTTATGTAAAAACGATGGGAAAAGACGGCAGCCATATTAAATTTTACATCCGACAGGAATCTACGGGCAGAAATATCGAATGTATCGGTTTTAAATTAGGCAAGCACGCCGACCAGTTCCGGGAGAAAACTTTCGATATTGCTTTCACCGCAGAAGAAAATCACTGGAAAGGAAATGTCACCTATTTCCTGAATATCCGTGACGTAAAGTTCAACTAAAAACCCTCGTTATCTTTGAGGTTTACAGCATTTTATGTCTTTCGAACTCTTTAGTGCGGTCGAAAAGATACCGGTAAGTTGCCAGTTTTCTGGTGACTTCTGTTTCTAAATTCTCGGCAATTTTTATCATTTTCGGATTAAAATCGCCAATCCACTGCATTTCGTAATCTTCAAAAGCTGTCGTTTCTCTGAAATGTCTCGTACCTTCCCAAATCATAAACCCATCAATTCCCTTTTTTTGCCATTCAGGAATAACGCCAAAAACCAAACCTACCATTTTTTTATTCTTTCGGAATTTCTTCACCAAAAGGAATTTCAGTTTCTGCCAAAGTCCGAATTTCCCATCTAAATATTTGAACCATTGGTTCAGGTCCGGAATATTCATCCACATCGCGATCGGCTTTTCATTTTCATACACAAACCAGGAAATATGTTCATTGATTACCGGCTTCAAAGTTTTAAAGATTTTTAGGGTCTGCGCATTTGAAATTTGTTTTCCTTCGCCATGATTTGCCCATGCTTTGTTATAAATTTCAGTAAAATCAGCTGCAAATTTTTCAAGCTGCTGAACTTTCATTCTCCTTGCTGAAATCTCTTTGTTTTTCGAAATTCTTTCATGCATCTGGATAAAATTTTCAGCCACTTCATCATGAATTTTTCTTCCAAAACACAATTGGTTGAAATAAATCTGAAATCCGTAATTCTCAAAAAGTTCCTTATAATAATGAGGATTATAATTCATTCCGTAAAGCGGCTCGGAAAAACCTTCTATTAGAAGGCCCCAGAATTTGTCCCGCTCACCGAAATTAATTGGTCCGTCCATCGCTTCCATACCCTTGTCCTGAAGCCAATTTTTAACAAAATCAAAAATAAAATTGGCCGTTTCCTGATCATTCATACAGTCGAAAAAACCAAAACCTCCGGTCGGCTGTTTCTGCTTATATTTTTTACTGATGAAGACAGCAATTTTACCCACGGTTTCATTTCTCTCATTTGTAAAGAGAAATCTTTCACCTTCACCGGAACGGAAAAATTTATTTTTTTCAGGATTAAAGACTGCTTCAACATCCTGATCTAGCGGCCGGATATAATTTGTGTCTTTAGAAAAAAGTTTGGAGGGGAAATTCAGAAATTCTTTAACGTGATCGTCAGAAACGACTTTTACTGCCTTCATCTCTCAAAAATAAGAATTATTTTTTTTGAGAAGCAATATGCTTTTATTTTTTTCGCTAATTTTATACAAACTTCAGTCTTTGAAAAAAACGCTGGTAATTTTTGCACATCCCTATTACGAATATTCTACCGCAAATGTAGAGTTAGTAAAGGCATATGAACGAATTGACAATTTACATTTCAAAGATTTATACGAAGAATATCCGGATTTTCATATCGCGACTTTCCGGGAAAGAAAAAGAATTAAAGATTTTGAAAGGCTGATTTTTCATTTTCCCCTTATTTGGTTTGGTCTTCCGCCGCTTCTTAAGCTTTGGATCGATGAAGTCTTCGATATGAATTGGACTTCCGAAGATGACCATCCGCTTTTAAACAAAGACGCTGTCATTATTGTCACCGTTGGCGGAAAGAAAGATAATTATTCAGAAAATGGTCTTTATGAAACTACGATCCCGGATCTAATGAAAGCGCTTACACTTTCTTTAAAGGTAAACAGTATCGAGGTAAAAGAAATTATTGCCATACACGATGCTGATGATTTAAAGGAAGCTGAACTCAAAAAACACTCAGAAGAAATCAATAAAACACTGCAGATTCCATGACGGAGAACTCCCTTGCAATGACGACCCTTATTTTTCTGGGGGCAGCAATAATTATGGTTCCTCTGGTTCGCAAACTGGGGCTGAGTTCGGTTATTGGATTTATTCTTGGCGGAATTATCATCGGACCTTTCGGACTGAAACTGACAGGAAGAGATTCTGATGACATTATGCACGCGACCGAATTTGGAGTGGTAATGCTTCTTTTCTTAGTCGGACTAGAAATGGAGCCGAAAAAATTCTGGAAAATCAGGAAGAAAATTTTAGGGATGGGTTTAAGTCAAATGTTGATCACGATGACTGCCCTTTTTCTGGTTTTCTATTTAGCAGATTGGCGCCCGGATCATGCATTGGTGGCTGCTGTATGTTTTGCGCTTTCATCTACCGCCATTGTTTTGCAGACTTTAAAAGAGAAAAACATTTTCCGTACGGAAGCTGGCGAATCGTCATTTTCCATTTTACTTTTTCAGGATATTTCGGTGATTCCTATTTTAGCACTCCTTCCTGTACTGGCGAAAAGACCTGAAGATCATGAGCACCAGCTGCTTTTACAGTATTTACCGGATTGGCTGCAGCCTTTTTCCATTATTCTGGGAGTTCTGCTGCTTATTTTTTTAGGGAAATTTATTTTCGTTCCGTTTCTGCGTTATGTTTCCCGGTCCGGAATGAACGAGCTTCTTACTGCATCTTCACTATTTTTAATTATCGGAGTCTCAGAACTAATGGCTTCCGCGGGTTTAAGTCCGGCACTGGGAGCATTTTTGGCCGGCGTAATGTTGGCAAACAGCGAATTCCGTCATGAATTGGAAAGCCAGATCGAGCCGTTCAAAGGTTTGCTTTTGGCAGTATTTTTTGTGAGTGTTGGCGCGACCATCAATTTTTATGTGATCATGCAGGATCCGATGTTTATTTTTACCACGACCGTTGTGGTGTTACTGATCAAATTCATGGTGCTTTTAGGTATCGGTAAATTCTTCGGACTGAAAACCGATCAGAATTTTCTTGTCGCTTTCGCGCTGTCACAGATAGGGGAGTTTGCTTTCGTACTGATTAATTATTCCACCAATTTATATTTACTAAATCCTCAATTAAATGCGCAGCTTATGGCGATAACCGCCATTTCGATGTGTGTTACTCCAGTAGTTTTAATCATCAATGAAAAGTTTCTGGAACCTAAATTCATGACTGTTGAAGAAGATCTATCTGATGACTCTGAGCCCATTAAAAAAAGAAAAATAATTATTGTAGGTTTTGGCCATTTCGGAAGCACTGTGGGGAGATTACTCCACGTAAACGGAATACAGGCAACTGTACTTGACAATGATTCCCAAAGGGTAAATTTATTGAAATCAAACCGCTTTAAAGTATATTTCGGAGATGCTACCAAACCTGGAATTCTCCGGTCTGCTGGTGCGGAAACAGCTGATCTGCTAATTCTTTGCCTGGATAATCCGGAGAAAAACAAACTGATCCTGGAATATGCACGTAAAAACTTCCCGCAGCTTAAGATTTTTGTCCGCGCCAAAAACCGGCTGGACGCTTACGATTTTTACAATAATGGAGTTGATAACATTTACCGGGAAACTTTAGGAACCGCTGTTGATATGGCTGTAGATATTTTGAAAGCCACAGGCATGCGTTCTTATGCGGCGAGAAGACTTGGCAAAAGATTCATGATGATTGACAAAGCGATGGTCCGAAAACTCGCGAAGGAACAGTTAAAAGATAAAGTTTCTTTTACCGTGAACGAATCACTGGAACGGGAAGCAGAACTTCTTGCCGAGGACAGCCAGTCTTTCGATGAATCACAGTGGAGTGATAATGAAGATATTTAAATCAATAATTCGGGCAATCCTGAACATTGATATTGGTAAGATTCAGTGTTTTGCCGTTTACAGTAACTTTCACTTCAGGGAAATCTCCGGCAACACAGTCGCCCGTTCCGCTTTTGAAATCTCCGTTTACAGCTTCAATTTCAACACCGTTTCCGTAAAGTGAATAGTTATTTTCATTAAAATCAAAACGGTCTAAACCATAATCTTTCCCGTCAATTTTAATATTTCCTTTATTTGAATTCTGATCGAAAAAAAACAGCGTTTTACCGTTCTGGACGAAAACCGCTCTTCCTTTCCCTGAACTTACATTCTGTGGAGTAATTTCAAAAACGCCAGAATAATCAGGATTTTCAATATTGGGAATTTCGGTACTGTCAGCTGCTAAACTTCTACTGTCAGAAATTTTATGATCGGTTACGGTTTCTTTTTCCTTAGTACACGAAATTAAAACAGCATAAATGAGAAAAGGAAGTATGTTTTTCATATCAATTTTTATTGACTGTGAACAAGAATCATTCCTTAACTAAAACGAGATAAGACCACGGCAAAAGTTTGATATTGGTTTTATCTTTAATATTATAAATTTTTCCCGTGAAAAGTTCGCGGTATTTTCCCTGAAAATATGCGGTATTCAGATTGACCTCAACTGTTTGGTCAGAAAAATTCAGAACAGGAAAAACTGCGTCATTATTTTTTTCTCTGTAAAAAGAAATGATTTTATCCTGATGATCGTTCACCACTCTGATCATTTCGCCGCCATATTTGCCATTCCACAATGCCTGATTGGCATGTTTCAAATGGAAAAGTTTGGTAAAGAGTTCTGTATTTTCGTTGGCTTTCCATTCGATAGGATCTTTGTCAAAAAACTTAAGACTTCTGTTAAGTCCCGCTTCCTGACCGCTGTAGCAAAGCGGCATTCCGTTCACTACACCAGTCATAACGATGGCAGTTTTCAGACCGTCACCAAAATTAAGATAAGGATTTCCTTCCCATGAATTTTTATCGTGGTTATCTGTAAAAGTCATTCGGTAAGCATTATGAGGGACGGAATTTACATCATGAGACAGATATTCAACCAAACCGCCTAATTTTTGGTGATTCACGGCTTCCCGGAGTTTATCCCATAAACTCCATGAATACGTCATATCAAATGATTTTTTGTAAAGGTCACGGCTTTCCCATTCGGCAAGCATGAATACGGGTTTTATTTCATCAAGCTCTTTTCTTGCGTTTTCCCAGAAATCAACGGGAATAAATCCGGCAACGTCGGCTCGGTAACCGTCAATATTGGCTTCTTTTACCCAGAACTTCAGCGCATCGGTCATGTATTTTCTGAAATCCGGGTTGTCATAATCGAAATCGATCACATCATCCCAGTCATACCACGGCGTTGGCTGAAAATTTCCTGCGCGGGTTTTAGTGTACCAATCCGGATGTTGTATCGTTAAAGGATTATCCCATGCAGAATGATTCCCCACCCAATCGATAATGACATACATTCCCATTGAATGAATTTTGTCGACCAAAATTTTAAAATCCGTCATCGTACCAAATTCAGGGTTAATTCCATGAAAATCCTTTACCGAATAGTAACTTCCCAACGTTCCTTTTCTGTTCTCTTCTCCAATAGGATGAATCGGCATAAGCCAGATAATGTCGACACCCATTTTTTTCAGACGCGGCAGATGCTTTTCAAACGCTTTAAAGGTACCTTCCTGAGTATACTGGCGGATATTCACCTCATAAATAGTTGCATTTTTACTCCACTCCGGATGCGTAATCTCTACATATTCTTTAGGCTGGTAACGGAGATCTTTGGTTTGGGTTTTAAAAAAACTGAAATTCAAAAGTACAAGTAAAACAAATAGAGAATTTTTCATTGCAAAATTTTAGATTAGGAAATAACCGGATCTGAATACTTTAAGTAATGTTTAAACTTGAAAAGAGCAATATTAATCCGCTTGAAAACTAATAATCGCCAAACGGTAACCATTCATTCCGAACCCGCTTAAAACACCGTCAGTATGAGCAGCTGTTACAGATTTCTGACGGAACTCTTCTCTTTTGTAAATATTACTGATGTGCACTTCGGCTTTAGGTTTTGAAATATTTTTCAGACAGTCGGCGATTGCGTAAGAATAATGGGTAAATGCACCGGGATTAATCACAAGAGCATCGAAATCATCTTCCTGAATCCGGTTGATTATTTCACCTTCGACGTTCGATTGAAAATAACCGATTTGATGTGTGTAAAACTCATTCTGGAGATTTTGAAGGTAATCTTCCATGGAAACATTTCCGTAGATTTCAGGTTCTCGCGTTCCAAGGAGATTGAGGTTGGGACCGTTGATGATAAGGATTTTCATAAGATGTAAAAAAACTCATCAAATATAAACATAAAAAAACTTCCGAAAAATTAATTTCGGAAGTTTAGTAGCCCGTAGGGGAGTCGAACCCCTCTTACCAGGATGAAAACCTGAGGTCCTAACCGATAGACGAACGGGCCGTGCGTCTTTTTATAAATTTACGCTAATTTATTAACGTGCTTAGTCAACTTGCTTTTTAAGTTAGCTGCTTTGTTTTTGTGGATGATGTTTTTCTTCACCAATTTATCCAACAAAGAGATCACTTGTGGCAACTGTTCAGTTGCAGCTTGCTTATCTTCTTCATTTCTCAATACTTTCAAAGCTGTTCTAGCAGTCTTGTGATAGTATCTGTTTCTTAATCTTTTCTTTTCGCTTTGTCTGATTCTTTTCAGAGCTGATTTATGATTTGCCATATCTTCTAAAAACTTGGGTGCAAAGATAAATATCTTTTTTTAATTACCAAATAATTTCTTTATTTTTTTTCAAAAACTTTCATTCTTTGTAGCCTATAAGGGAATCGAACCCCTGTTGCAAGAATGAAAATCTTGAGTCCTTACCACTAGACGAATAGGCCTTTGTTTTGAGGACTGCAAAAATAGAAATTAAGTTTTAATCCTGCAAGACCTATCCAAAATTATTTTAATTTTTTTTCAACTACAGCATCTTTGACACCTTTATCCTCCAGGTTTTTTCTGGCCTTCAGAGCCTCTTCCAGACTCGTAAATCTACCGTAAGTATAGTAGAATTTACCGTTCTCTTTCACGCGGTTTACATCTTTCAACGTATTTAGCATGTAGGAGTTAGAGCTTAATTTCTGGTCTGTTACTGCCAATTCAAGCGTGTAATAGCCAATGCCAAGATTCTGGTTCGGAATAAATGATATTGACGTCGCATTCCGGAAACCTGCATCTTTTGCTGTCTTTAAATTATTGTCGCGTACAGAAGCTAAATTAGTGGTTCCGTAGTAGTATTTATACATTCCGTTCTCTTTAATCGGCAGAATATAATTTAATCCTTTCAAAGCCTGATCACTGCCTGCGTATTTGGTTGGTGTAGACATCAGCAAAATTCTGAAATCGTTTTTAAGCGGCTTTTCTTCAGGTTTTTCAGGCTCAGCTTTTACCACTGTGGCAGTATTTCTCTCTATTGCTTTCTTATAGCTGATAATCGCATCATAGATACTTGTGGCTATTTCGCTCTGTCCCGTGTCTGAAGCCAGATACATTGCATCATCGTAATTGCTGATAAATCCGGTCTCAATTAAAACGGACGGCATTGCATTTAACCGGAGAACGTGAAGGTTCTGCTGTTTTACCCCTCGCGAATACCTTTTATCCTTTTTCTCGAAGTTTCCTTCTACAAAACTTCCGAAAAGCAAACTGCTTTCCAGATATTTACTTTGCTGAATTTTTAGCGCAATTAAAGACTCCGGCGATTTGGGATCATAAGATGCAAACATCTCACGGTCTTTTTCATCAAGATAAATCACATCGTTTTCTGCTTTTGCGACTTCAAGGTTCGTTTTATTCTGATCAGGTCCCTGAACAAAAGTTTCAGTTCCGTAGGGGGTAGTTTTAGTGTTTGCATTAACGTGAACCGATACAAATAAATCTGCCTTACTTCTGTTTGCGAGCGTTGTTCTATCAGTTAATGAAGGATACTCATCGATTTTTCTGGTATAGATTACTTTAAAATCTTTGTCCTTTTCAAGCATCCGTCCTAATTTCAATACGACAGAAAGTGTGATATCCTTCTCACGCAAAGTACCATAGTCAGTGTAATACCGGTTTGCTCCGTGGTCGGATCCTCCGTGACCTGCATCTAAAACAATGGTAAATTTTTTCTGAGCACCACTAAACGTGAATAACAGCATGAAAAGGAATAAAAAATATCTTTTGAAAGAAAAACTGTAGGTAATCATCTTTAGATTTTAAAAATTATGCTAATTTTGACCACAAATTACAGAAATTATCGCTTTGGGCAAAACCGGCTTCAAAAATATATTACATATTCTAATTATCCTAATTTTTAACAGTTTTTTAGCACATTCCAATGCTCAAAATTTGTCTGAAAATAAGATAGTTAACGATACTATACGCAAGTCTGACACCGTTGTTCTCAAGAAGGAACAGCTTGAGGCTGTGGTACAAACAAAGGCTGATAACATCCGGAATGACATCCCGAAAAAGATGACTTACCTCAACAAAAAAGCGCAGGTAAAATATCAGGATATGCAGATTGATGCAGATTATATTTCCATTGACTGGGATAAATCACTGATTTTCGCAAGAGGTGAACTGGATTCTTTAGGCAAAATAAAAAATCCGGCCTTGGCAACGCAGGGAGGAAAAACCTACGAATACGACGAATTTACTTATAACATCAAAACCCGTCAGGCCATCGCCTTCAATGCAAGAACCGAAGAAAGTGAAGGTGTAATTGTGGCCGAAAAAACCAAAAAATATAACGATTCCGTATTCTTTATGCGGAGAGGCAAATACACTACCGATGAATATTTCATCAAGAAAAAGGACACCATCGCCGATTATTACCTTCTTGCTCCTAATATCAAATTAATTAAAGGTAAAGACAAATCACAAGTGATCACCGGCCCGATACAGATGTATATTGAGCAGGTTCCTACTCCACTTATTATGCCTTTTGCCATTTTGCCATTTTCTGATAAAAGAAGTGCGGGAATTCTGATTCCAAGTTTTGGTGAACGTGAAGATGTAGGTTTTTTCCTGAATGCACTGGGGTACTATCAGCCGATTGGCGAGCATTTCGACCTGAAAATCCTCACAGACATTTATACGAAAGGAAGCTGGAATTTAAGGCCTGAGGTAAATTATAAAAAGAATTACAAGTACACCGGGAATTTCTCTGCTGATATAGGAACCACTATCCGTGGAATAAAAGGGCTTTCAGATTATTCTAAAACCGGAACTTACCGAATTGCCTGGAGACATCAGCAGGACTCCAAAGCAAATCCTTTCCTTACTTTCTCAGCCTCAGTGGATGTGGTGAGTAATAAATTTTACAACAACACGGTCAACAATAATTACGCATTTAACCAGAATAACCTTAATGCACAGCAGAACTCCAGCGTAAGTGTGGTAAAGCGGTTTCTGACCCTTCCTATCACCATTACCGGAACGTCGTCTTATTCGCAGAATTTCTCTACAGGTCTGGCTGATTTAAAACTTCCTGTACTGAATGTTGCGATCAATCAATTCTATTTATTTAAGCCCAAAACAGGCATCAGACAGGGGCTTTTGGAAAACATCACGGTAAATACAGGATTAAACCTGAACAATTATGTTCAAACCAATGAAGGCGAACTTTTCAGAAAACCGATGTGGGACAAAATGCAGACCGGCGTCAAAAACAATATTGCACTGGGAACGAATACCACTATCGCCAAATATTTTACGTTTTCAATTTCTGCCAATGTCGACAATGCGTTAACGACTAAAACGCTGACCCGTAATTATAATCCGTTAACCAATACAGTTGAAGATATTCTGAATAAAAAAATCGCAGGATATTCATCGTTTTCAACGAGTGCAAGTCTGCAGACGGTGCTTTACGGAATGCTGAATTTCAAGAAAAACTCAGGCATACAGGCCATCCGTCACATGATGACACCGCAAATCGGGTTTACGTATTCTCCTGACTTTTCGGCTCCCGGTTTTGGATATTATAAAAACTATTTTAACGACCGAGGAGAAATGACACAATATTCCATTTTTGACAAAGGAATTGTGGGCTCGCCAAATTCAGGTCTTGTTCAGGCAATGAGTTTTTCCATCAATAACAATCTGGAAATGAAAGTGAAATCTAAAAAAGATTCCACCGGCATTAAAAAAATTAAGATTTTTGAAAGCTTAAATTTCAACACCAATTATAATTTTGCAGCTCCGGTTTACAAATGGTCAATGTTCACGTTCAGCGGGCAAACTACTTTATTCGACAAACTGAATCTAAATACAGGCTTAACGCTGGAACCGTATCAAATTATTTTCGCACCAGGTGAAGATATCGGAATAAGAACCGATAATTTCGGTCATTTCAGTATTCAGGGCTTCAATGCGCAGCTTTCTTATCCTTTAAGCAGTGCAATATTTGAGAAAAAAGACAAAGAAGAAATTTCTAAAAAATATCATAAGAAAGGGGAAATACGAAACGAAAACTATTATTTTGATGATGATAATTATTCGCAGTTTTCCCAGCCATGGACTCTGAATATCAATGCGCAATACGGCTACACGAGAAGCTTAACACGCTTTGGAAACAAAGTAGCCTCTGTAGGTTTGGACGGAAGCATCAAGCTTACCCCGTTCTGGAATATCACTGGAAATCTTTATTACGACGTGATCACCAAAGAAATTGCCAATACACAGTTAGGTTTCTCAAGAGACCAGAGAAGTTTCACGATCAATTTCAACTGGATCCCTTACGGACAGTATAAAGTGTACGATTTCTTTATCGGAATTAAAGCCAATATTTTAAGGGATGCAGTGAAATACAAAGACAGAAGTTTCACCCAGCCCAATGCACCTTTCTAAAATCATTTTAAAGAATTAAACATTAGTTTTATATTTGCCTAAATTAATAATCAAATGAAAAAGATAATCTCTACTCCTAAAGCACCTGCAGCCATCGGTCCTTATTCCCAGGCAAATTTTGCAAACGGAATACTTTATATTTCAGGACAGATTCCGGTGAACTCCGAGACAGGAAAGCTCGTGGAAGGCATTGAAAAAGAAACCCATCAGGTGATGAAAAACCTTGAAGCGATATTAGCCGAAGCAGGAATGACTTTTAAAAATGTGGTAAAAGCAACGATCTTTCTTAAAAACATGGATGATTTTGCGGTGATGAACGACATTTATGCCTCTTATCTTGATGCGGAAAGCTATCCAGCAAGAGAAACCGTTCAGGTTTCCTGCTTACCGAAAAATGTAGATATCGAAATTTCAATGATTGCACATCAGTTTTAAATGAATTTTCTCCGTAATACTTTTGCAGTTTTTGTAGGTCTTGCTATTGCAGCACTCATTATTTCTCTGGGCGTAAGACTGAATTCCTCATGGATTACCTATGAAGATTATGCTCCTTTCCAGCACTGGGAAACCCTTCTGAAATCAATGGAGCATAAGCCCTACTTTTTTGTAGCGCTGCTTATTTCATCCGGAATTGCTGCAACGGTGGGCGGCGTAGTGACCGCAGTATTGGTGAAATATGCCAAAGTAGCTTACGCTATTTTAATAGGCTTTATTTTGCTGTTTATTGCCATGCTCGATATTATTATTTTCCCTTATCACCCTACTTTTTATAAGATTTTAATCTTTCTTACCTTCTTCCCTTTTTCATGGATCGGAGGAAAAATTACAGAAGTTATTTATGAACGGAAAAAGAAAATTGCCCGCAGACTAAAAGAAAAAAACGCAACTTTATAAGTTGCGTTTTTTTTGGTCATAAGCTGGTGAACTTAATTTTTCTTTCCTGCAGCCTGCATCGGATTTACTTTTCCCTGTGCGGCGCCTCTTGCGGCATCACCGTTTTTCTGCTTGAACACCTCAAACTTAGAAGTGGGTGCAGGCATGTCTCCCCAGAAATTATTCGAAGTATCAATATCTGCGGTTTCCTTCATGGGATCAAGCTGGATGGATTTTAATTTTTTATCGAAATAATAAGTTTTGGAAACTTTCTGTTCATTCTTTCTCCAGATTTGCGCTGAAGATTTATCATTAAGTTTTGTTCCGTCTTCAAAAGTAAACTCAAGAATAATAGGCATTACCAAACCTCCTTTGTTGCTGAAATCAATCTGATAAGCATAAATGTCCTGCAGTTTCGCTTTTTCTTTTGCCGGAACTTTTTCCATATTGTCGATTTTCACTGAATATTTTTTGGTGTCGTCCACTTTTTCCATTCCGCGGTTGTATCTCCAGTAGAAATCCTGAGTTTCTTTGTCTTTATCAGTGTAAAACTGAAGATTTCTATCTTCCCGGTTTCTGATTTTTGAGATATCCTCAAAATCATTCTGCTGTGGTTTATCTACTGTATAACTTATTTCACGGGATTTTGGTTCAGCATCGAAATCAGGAGTAGCAACCGTTACTTTATCAATTGAAATATCCACAGGATTGATTCCGTAGAACCAGCCGCGCCAGAACCAATCGAGGTTTTCTGCACTTGCATCGTTCATCGTTCTGAAAAAATCTGCAGGTTCCGGATGTTTGAAAGCCCATCTTTTCGCATAGGTTTTAAATGCTTTATCGAAAAGTTCACGTCCCATGATCGTTTCCCTTAAAATATTCAGGCCTGTTGCCGGTTTTGAATAGGCATTCGGACCAAACTGAATGATATTTTCCGAGTTGGTCATAATCGGTTCCAACTGATCTTTTGGCAGTTTCATGTAATCAACAATCGTATGGGCCGGACCTCTTCTTGAAGGGAATTTGTTGTCCCATCTTTCCTCCGTTAAATATTCAACAAAAGTATTCAGACCTTCATCCATCCAGCTCCACTGTCTTTCGTCCGAATTGATAATCATCGGGAAAAAGTTGTGCCCAACTTCGTGAATAATTACCCCAATCATCCCGTTTTTGATGCCTTCAGAATACGTTCCGTCTTTCTCGGTTCTTCCATAATTGAAACAGATCATCGGATACTCCATCCCATTCGCCGCCTCAATCGACTGAGCAACAGGATAAGGATAAGGAACCGTAAATTCAGAATAGGTTTTAATAGTATGCGCTACCGCCTTTGTCGAAAACTTGCGGTAAAGATTATAGGCTTCTTTCGGATATAAGCTCATCGCCATCACCTGATTATTGTTTTCTGGAATAGTAACTTTCATACCGTCCCAAATAAACTTTCTTGAGGAAGTCCAGGCAAAATCTCTCACATTTTCTGCTTCGAAAACCCAGGTTTTTCTTTCTTTAGATTTGCTTTTTTCAGCTTTTTTTGCCTCTTCCAAGGTTACAATTTCCACAGGTTCGCTGGACGTCTGCGCTTTGTTCCATCTTGCAAGCTGCGCCGCAGTAAGCACTTGAGCATAATTTTTTCCAACTCCTGTTGCGGCAATAATATGATCCGCCGGAACATTCATGGTCACTTTATAATTTCCGAACACCAAAGCGAATTCGCCTCTTCCGGTAAACTGGTTATTTTGCCAGCCTTTGAAATCGCTGTACACACACATCCTGGGAAACCATTGGGTAATTGTATACAAATCATTTCCGTCTTCCGGGAAGTTTTCATAACCGCCTCTTCCGCCCATAGCGATACGGTTTGGGATATTATAATTCCAGTCGATTTTAAACCTGAATGTTTCTCCTTTTTTAAGAACTTTAGGCAAATCAATACGCATCATCGTTTTGTTTACGATGTATTTTAGCGGATTTCCTGATGCATCGGTCACTTTTTCCAAATTAACTCCGTAGCCATTGTTTTTTTCAGGTAAATCGGTAATTTTTAAACGTTCTGTATTCGAGATTTTCGGAATAAATGAAGAATCGCCATAACCCGCATTCTTCACCGAAGACTGCTCGTTTTCATCCAGCTGCAGCCATAGATATTCTAAGTCATCCGGAGAATTATTGTAATAAGTTACCGTTTCGGAACCTTTCAGATTTCTTTTATCCTCATCGAGATAGGCAGAGATATCATAATCTGCCCTGTTCTGCCAATATCCCTGGCCCGGTGCGCCGGAAGCGGTTCTGTAAATATTGGGAGTCGGCAGAATGGTGCCGAGCTGTTCAAATTTATTACCGTGGTTACTTTTCGGATTGTTCTGGATATCCTGAGCAAACATTCCCAAAGGAATAAAAAGGGATAAAACGATGGATTTAAATTTCATACGGATAGGATGTTTAAGCTAATAGTCTTCAAAACTAATAAATCGTTACAGAAAACTCATTATAAATAAGGAAATAAATGTTTTAAAAAGGAATTCGTTCCAAAGTCATTTTTAAGGCAAGGGCAAAAACGCCTGACGATACAAACATAATCCAGTCTTTTTTATTCAGTCTGAAAACTGCCGACAAAAGGAAATGTACTGCCAAAATAATAATCACGACGGCGATCTGACCTAATTCTAAACCAATATTAAATCCCAAAAGCGGCACAAAAATATGCTGTTCACCTGCCATCATCATTCTTGCGGTATTGGCAAAACCCATCCCGTGAATTAGACCGAAAATCAAGGCGAGATAGTAATTCATCCGCATCAGACTGTTGTGTCTGTTCCGCATTAAAACATTGTCCAAAGCAGTAATAACGATGGTTAACGGAATTAAAAACTCTACCCATTTTGCCGGAGCACGGACGATATCAAAAACACTTAAAGCCAAAGTAATAGAATGACCGATGGTAAAGGCGGTAACAATCCAGAGGATTTTCTTCCAGTCTTTTATCGCAAAAATAGCAACCAAAACCAACACAAACAGCTGATGATCCAAAGCATCCAGGGAAATAATATGTTCCCAACCCAAATTCAGGTAAAATAGAAAATCGTTCATATACCGCATAATTTTTTAGCGGCACGATAATACAAAATTTATTTTAACTTTGTTTAAAATTACCACGATGAATCTTACCATAGAAATAGAAAAAAAGGAAGATTATCCGTTCATCAAAAAACTTTTGGAGCGTTTGAAAGGCGTAAAAATTGTGTCTAATGAATACGAAATGATTGAAGGAGTTCCGGCTCATGTTTTTGAGGCGATTGAAAAATATGGAGAGAACCTGAAGGAAGAAGACTTAATTTCGAAAGAGGAATTTTTCAAATTTATTGATGACGAAATATGCAGGTTGAATTCTCAAAAATAGCAAAAGCAGACTTTAAGACAAAACATTGAATTTCTCGAAAACACATGGACTAACCGCGAAATTGTGAATCTTTTAATTGATGTTAAAAAAGTAACAAATGACCTGGAAGAAAGTAAATACAGGCAATATCAAAAATCAATTCAGAAAACAAGAAGTGCATTAATAGGCAGGAAACACATAAGAATGTATTTCAGACAGGAAAAAAACATAATCACCATATTACTCTTCTTTGATGCGCGACAAGATCCTCAAAAAATTATCGATTTATTAAAATGAAAAAAATTCTCACTGCACTTTTTACTATTCTGTTTGCGGTATCTCTGTTTTCAACTGTTTTTTTACCGAAAGAAATCCACCCGTATCATGTGGGTTCTGTTGAATTTAAATATAATTCTACCTCTAAAACTTTCGAAATAAGCGGGAAATTCTTCTTAGATGATTTGGAAAATGCTTTGAAAGAAAAGTACGGAAAAGCCGTTCATTTTAATGATGAGAAATACAAGTCTCAAATCAACGCGTATTTAATTCAGTATTGCGAAGAATATCTGAAACTGAAATCCGACAACAAATTTTTGAAAATCAATTATCTAGGCTACGAAGAAGATAGTGAAGCGGTGAATATTTACCTGGAATCAGAAAAAACAAATCCGCCTAAAAAAGTGGAAACCGCAGTTAGTTTTCTGTACAATCTGTATGATGATCAAATGAACATTATCCATATCATTGTGGACGGAAAACGCAAAAGCCAAAGACTGAATTATCCCGACCGATATCTTTATCAGAATTTTTAATTAATGAAACCTGCATTTACTTTTTCTGCTTCCTTCATAACATCAGGAAAGAATTGATCAAAATGTTTCTGAAGTTGTGGTTTGTTATGGAGAAAAACTTCAAAAACCGCAGTGTCTTTTTCTAAATATTTGGCTTTATTGAGAACGTTCTGAAGAGAAAATTTAATCCCCCAATCTTCTCTGTAATGATAAAGCCAGTTGTCTTTTTCCATCCTATCGAGCATTCGAAGGAAATTTTCAGGAAGAAACTTTTCATGATTCCGTAAAACACGGTAAACACGTTGAGAGTGATTTAAAAGCGCTTTATCAGGTAAAGAATTAGCGAGAAAATAATCAAAAGCAACATCCACAAACGCCCCGGAATATAACCTCACCAAAGGACTGAAAATTTTCTTGGCTTCATGTATTTCAGGATGCGCATCCGTAAAAGTATCAATAGCTCTGTGCAGAGTAATTCCCTCTCCTATCTTTTCAGGAAATGTAAAGCGGTCTCTGTTCCTGATAAAATCTTCCAGAAACTGCCCGACGATCTGTTCATCGGTAAAGGTAAGATAAGAATGGGCAAGGAAATTCATAAGATGATTTTAAAAAAGATGCTCATGAAAATCCTCAATTTTACTTACTTCCACAATATTGATCCCGAACTTCTTTTTAGGAATTTTATTTAAATTCGAGACAAAAATCTTTTCATAACCCAATTTTTCAGCTTCGGAAATCCTCTGCTCAATCTGCGAAACCGGCCGGATTTCCCCACTCAATCCAATTTCTCCCGCAAAACAGAAATGTTCAGAAATCGCAATATCTTCATTGCTCGACAAAATGGAAGCCACTACAGCCAGATCAAGTGCCGGATCATCCGTTTTTATGCCCCCTGTTATATTAAGGAAAACGTCTTTCGCGCCCAACTGAAAACCCGCACGCTTTTCCAGAACCGCCAAAAGCATATTGACTCTTTTCGAATCGAAGCCGGTGCAGCTTCTTTGCGGCGTTCCGTACACTGCCGAACTTACCAAAGCCTGAATCTCAATGAGCATTGGGCGGTTTCCTTCCAGCGTTACCGCAACAGAATTACCCGAAAGTTCCTCAAATTTTTTCGTAATGAGGATTTCTGAGGGATTTTTAATTTCTTTCAAACCCTGGGAAACCATTTCATAAATCCCAATCTCGGCAGTGGATCCGAAACGGTTTTTGTTGGCTCTCAATAATCGGAAGAGATGATTTCTGTCGCCGTCGAAATTAAGAACCACATCTACCATGTGTTCCAGAACTTTCGGTCCCGCAATTTGACCGTCTTTGGTGATATGTCCTACTAAAAAAACAGGCGTATTGCTGTCTTTCGCGTATTTGATAATTTCGTTGGAGCATTCGCGTATTTGTGAAACGGTGCCCGGCGAACTTTCGATGAGCTGGCTTTGAAGCGTTTGAATCGAATCAATAATTACAAAATCCGGTTTCAGTTTTTTAGCTTCATGTAGAATCTTTTCCACGGAAGTTTCAGTAAAAAGATAGCAGTGTGGATTCTGCAGTTCTGTAAGCCGGTCAGCACGCATCTTAATTTGCGACGCACTTTCTTCGCCCGAAACGTAAAGAATCTTCTTCTTCATTTTCAGGGCGAGCTGCAGCAATAAAGTGGATTTCCCGATGCCGGGTTCACCGCCAATTAAAGTAACTGAACCCAAAACAATTCCTCCGCCCAAAACCCGGTTCAGCTCTTCAGAAGGAGTATTGATGCGCGGTTCTTCGTGGGTTTCAACTTCAATAATATTGATGATGTGCTGTTTGGAACGCTCGGAAAAACTTTTCGCTGGAGCTTTCTCTACAATTTCTTCTACCAAAGTATTCCATTCGCCGCAGTTTTTGCACTGTCCGAGCCACTGTGGATATTGCGATCCACAGTTCTGACAGAAATATGCCGTTTTCACTTTTGCCATGCTGCGAATTTCCTGAAAAATTTTGAAACTTCGCGAATTTTAGTTGGGACGCTACTCAATTTAGTTCTCGGAAGCGGGAAAATATCTGCAACTTCCCAAAAACCCGTCCCGCTCTCCGCTCTATCTTTTTCTTTTTACAAAGAAAAAGGATGCCGCTGCGATCGGGGCTATAATGAAGGTTCCGGGCACTCCCGAAATATTTAATCTCCCTTTATTTGTCCTGTCTTTCAAAATCACTTAACTTTGCACAAACCTAATCTAATGAGTAAAAAGAACACGAAATACATCTTCGTTACAGGAGGTGTTACTTCATCTTTGGGAAAGGGAATTGTATCCGCTTCTTTGGGACTTCTTCTAAAATCCCGCGGTTTCAATGTCACCATTCAGAAACTTGATCCCTATATCAACATCGACCCCGGAACATTAAATCCGTATGAACATGGCGAATGTTATGTAACCGAAGACGGTGCTGAAACTGATTTGGATTTAGGACATTACGAAAGATTCCTGAACTCATCGACTTCTCAGAACAATAACGTTACCACGGGAAAAATTTATCAGACTGTTATTGAAAAAGAAAGAAAAGGAGATTTCCTCGGAAAAACGGTACAGGTTATTCCACACATCACCAACGAAATCAAAAGAAGGATTAAAATTCTGGCAAAACAGAATTACGATATCATCATTACCGAAATCGGCGGAACTGTCGGCGATATCGAGTCGCTTCCCTATATAGAAAGTGTGAGACAGCTGAAATGGGAACTGGGAGAAAGCAACTCCATGGTTATTCATCTCACTTTGCTTCCTTATCTGGCGGCAAGCGGCGAACTGAAAACAAAACCTTCCCAACACTCTGTGCGCCAGCTGATGGAATCGGGAATTCAGGCGGACGTCCTGGTATGCAGAACGGAGCATAAGATCCCGAAAGAACAGCGTGCAAAACTTGCGCAGTTCTGTAATGTATCTCTTGAAAATGTTATTGAATGTAAAGATTTAGATACCATTTACGAAGTTCCGCTTTATCTTCAGAAACAGAATTTTGATGATGTTGTACTGAAAGAACTTAATTTGAAATCTGAGAAAGATGCCGATTTAAAAGACTGGAAAAATTTCCTGAAGAGATACCAGAATCCAAAAAGATCAGTTGAAATTGCTTTGGTTGGAAAATATGTCTCGCTTCAGGATTCTTACAAATCTATTGCCGAAGCCTTTATTCACGCAGGTGCAGATCTGGAAACCGAAGTACGGGTAAGATGGGTTTACAGCGGTGATATTACTGAAGAAAACGCTAAGGAAACTTTCAAAGGAATTGACGGAATGCTGATCGCTCCAGGTTTTGGAGACCGGGGAATTGAAGGTAAAATTTCTGCAGCAAAATATGCCCGTGAAAATAATATTCCATTGTTGGGAATCTGTCTGGGAATGCAAATCATGACCATTGAGTTTGCGAGAAATATTTTAGGATACAAAAAAGCCAATTCAATGGAGTTTGACACGTCAACGCCGGATCCTGTAATTTCGATCATGGAAGAACAGAAAAATGTGGTGGAAAAGGGCGGAACCATGAGGCTTGGAGCGTGGAAATGCAGCCTGAAACCAAATTCGAAATTATTTGATATTTACGGAACGAAAAATATTTCTGAAAGACACCGTCACCGTTACGAATTCAATTCAGAATATAAAGAGGAGTTTGAAAGAAACGGTTTGATTCCGACAGGCTTCAATCCGGAAACCGGTTTGGTGGAAACCCTGGAACTGAAAAACCATCCTTTTTATATCGGTGTACAGTATCACCCCGAATACAAAAGCACGGTAGCTTCCCCACATCCTTTATTTAAGGCCCTGATAAAGGCTGCAGGTAAAAAATAAACTGAGGAGATAAAAGACATTACGTTTTTTATCTCTTTGTTTTTAAATGAAGCGACAAAAAATTCTTCATTGGCAAAAAAATGAGTATTTTTGTCAGCCAAAATTAAAAGGAATGAATTTTGAGAAAAATTCTGCCTAAACATCAAATAATCAATAAAAAAAGATGCAGCAAAATAACGGTTTAGATAAAAATCAAATTATAAGTTTCGCCCTGTTTTCCCTGATTCTTATTGGCGCTATGTTTTATTTCCAAAACAAGCAAGCCAAAGAGCAGGCATTGAAAGACGCTGAAAACAAAGGAAAAGTCACCCAAACGGTCACTGCAAACAATACAAAACCTGCTATTGTCACCAATCTGAACGATAGTGTGAAAACCACTTCCATTCAGCAGGTAGCATTGAAAAACAAAGAACTTACTTTGGCGATTTCTACTTTGGGCGGACAGATTTCTACCGTTCAACTGAACGAATACAAAGCTTACAACGCAAAAACAGACAAAAACGACAAAGAGCTTTTGATTTTCGACAAAAACAATTCGAGCTACGGATTTCAGTTTAAAGACAAAACCGGAAAAACCTTCAATACCAAAGATTTGGTTTTTACCTCGACACAGAACGGTAATACCGTAACCATGCAGGCGAATGCAAACGGTGCGATCATTCAGTTCATTTATACTTTAATGGATAAATATACGGTTGACTTCAACGTGAAAACACAGGGATTATCACAGATCGTTTCTGATTCGAAAGCAAACTTTGTTTGGGATTTCAATGTAAGAGAAATGGAAAAAGGCCGTGCCCAGGAACAGACTCATACTGAATTCAATTATACTTTCAACAATTATAAAAGCTTCGATTATGATGGCAGAACCAGCATGGACGAGCCCGACGAAACCCTGAACTGGCTTGCGGTGAAACAACAGTTTTTCTCCGCTGTGATTGAGCCTCAGCACGGTTTCAAGAACTCTCACGGCTCTCAGGAAATGATTGAGGAAGGTGAGTTTCTGAAAAAATTCAATTATAACGGCCAGGTTGAGTTAGCAGGAAATGAACTTAACCAGAATTTCAAATGGTATTTTATGCCGCTTGATTTGCCTTTGCTTAAATCTTATAATAAAAATTTCGACGAATTACTTCCTTTAGGATGGTCATTTATCGGAAGTCTGAACAGATGGTTTTTCATCCCAATGTATAACCTTATCTCAAGCTGGGGATTGGCTGCAGGCTGGGTCATTTTCTTAATGACGATTATTGTGAAGATTATTTTGTCTCCGGTGATGTTCAAACAGCACAAACTGAGTGCGATGATGCGGGTGATCCGTCCGGAAATTGACGAAGTGAATGCCAAATATAAGGATGCAGATCCTATGAAAAAACAGCAGGAAACGATGGCTGTTTACCGGAAAGCCGGCGTAAATCAGATGGCGGGCTGTTTACCGGCACTGCTTCAGATTCCTATTTTCTATGCACTGTTCCGGTTCTTCCCGAATATGATTGATTTGAGAGGAAAAAGTTTCTGGTTTGCCAAAGATTTAACAGCTTATGACGACGTCATTAAATTACCTTTCCATGTGCCGTTTTTAGGAGAGCACCTGAGTATTTTCGCTATTGCGTGTACTGTTGTGATTCTGATATATACCGTGATGACTTCTGGAAATATTCAGCAACCTCAACAGGAAGGGATGCCGAATATGAAAGTACTGATGTACATCTTCCCGATTACTTTCCTTTTCTTTTTGAACACTTCAGCATCCGGACTTTCATGGTACTATTTTGTATCGAATGCGATTAACATCTTAATTATCCTTGTCATTAAATACTGGATCCTGGATGAGAAAAAAATTCATGCACAAATTCAGGCGAACAAACAGAAGGAGCCTAAAAAAGAAGGCAAGTTCCAGAAAAGAATGCGCGAAATGATGGAAAAAGCGCAGGAACAGCAAAAAGTTCAGCAGCAGCAAACCGGTAAGAAGAAATAAATACACTCTATTATATAATAGAAAAGCGGAAAATTCATTTTCCGCTTTTTTTATGCCATTTTCTGTACTAAGAAAGCTTGCTTTTTGTACTGACGAAAAAAAATTCCGTACTTACGGACTGTTCATTTTATACGTAAGGAAATTTATTTTGAAGAGACGGAACTAAAAAAATTGAAGAAGAATTCTCATTCTTCGCTGATACTGTAATCCAGCCTGAAAGATCTGCGGTGATGAATCGTGGGGCCAAACTCATTGAGTGCATTCCGGTGCATTTTCGTGGCATACCCCATATTGGTATTCCAGCCATACTGTGGAAACTCATCATGAAGTTTTATCATGAGCCGGTCTCTGTAATTTTTTGCTAAAATTGAAGCTGCAGCGATTGAAAGCAGTTTTTCGTCTCCTTTGATGATACACTGATGGGGAATAAATGAATAGGGATGAAATCTGTTGCCGTCTACCAGAATAAGTTCGGGGCGTACCGTCAATTGATCCAAAGCGAGATGCATGGCATGGATGCTTGCATTAAGAATATTATGCTTATCAATATGTTGGGGCGGAAGTTCTGCAATCGCATATTCTTTCACATTGTTTTTAATGTATTCATCGAGGCCAAGCCTTGTCTGAAACGTTAATTTTTTGGAATCATCAATTAAATTCTGCCTGAAACTTTCGTCAATAATGACCGCAGCCGCAACCACCGGTCCAGAGAGGCAACCACGGCCGACTTCATCGCAGCCCGCTTCAATATATTGGTCCGACCATTTTTTTAATAATTCCATAACGGAGATACACTATATTTAGCACAAATTTTTAATGCGGTAAAAATACAAACTTTCAGAAACAAAACGGTGATTATATTTTCAGCTTCATGTTGTAATTAATACAAATATTTTTAATAAACCCTAAAAAAACACCACAAACAAACCGTTAAATAACGCCGCTATATTTAGATAATTATGGAGAAATATCCGACATTTCCTTTTTAGCAATAAAACTATCATTCGCCGCCATTCCAAGGAAAAAAAAACAGATTTTCAGTAACATCACCATTAACTTAATTTAACTTAATTTTTCTTGCAAAATTGTTATTAAAATGTCTTTAAAAAAGATTATAATTTGCTCATATCGTAAATTTTAAAACAAAACCATCAAAAAAGAGCATCAAATTTTGACAAATCAATACAACAGGGTGATTTATTGCTTAAAACACACTCAATAATTGCATTTATTATATTATTAAGAAATAATTAACAAATTGTTTGGTCATATTGTGAAAGTTTTGCACTTTTGCTCCAATGAAAAAATTTAATTTGATATGAAGAAACTAACAACAAGCGTTTTAGCAGTAGTTTTGACTTCGTCGTTTGCCTTGGTGAATGCGCAAAAGAGGGACACAGTTAAAACTCAAAACATTGACGAGGTAATTGTTACCGGAGCTTTGGGAATTAAAAAAACAGCTGACGCGGTAACATCAGCGCAACAGGTAGTATCTGCTGATCAACTGAATCAGGCTAGCAACCCTAATGCTGTCCAGGCCCTAACTGGTAAAGTAGCGGGTTTAACCATTAACCAAAACAATAGTTCAGTAAACGACAACAACTCAATTCAGTTGAGAGGTATTAGAAGTATTTCCGGAAACAACAGTGCGCTAATTGTTATCGACAACGTAATTTCTACTGCAACAGTTTTGCAGGGTTTACCTCCTGATCTAATCGAATCCATAAATGTTATTAAGGGTGCGCAGGGTGCAGCGCTTTATGGATCGGACGGGGTTAACGGGGTAGTAATCGTTAGTACAAAAAGAGGAGCAAAAAACAGATTATCTGTTTCATACGACGGTTCTGTAGATTTTGAGTCTGTTGCGTTTGTACCTAAAAGACAAATGAAATACGGACAAGGATGGGATGATGCCCGCGATCAGTTTGAAAACGGTGCATGGGGTCCTGCCTTCAATGGGGAATTAACCGCTTATGGCGTTCCTTTATATGATTACAATGGTGACGGAACCATCAATACAAACGGGATAGGATGGACCGGCTCAGCATCTACCACTAGTGGCGACAACCCGGCAGCTATTATAGCTCCTTATATAGCCCGACCTAACGAGATTAAGAACTTCTTTAATACAGGCTCAATTAGGAGTCACAGCTTAACGCTAAATGCAGGAAGCGAAGGCAAGTATGCGTTGGTTAGTTTAAACAACACTCAAAGAGAATTTATCCTTGAAGGAGATAAGTCAAACAAAACTTCATTTTTATTTAAGGGAGGTGCAAAGGTAAATAATTTCAGTTTTGACGGGGGAATTAACTATATACGCACCGATTTTAGTCAAAATACTACAATGTATGATGACGATGGTAACGGTTCTCTTTACTGGGCATTACTTCAATCCGCTCCGGATATACCGGTTACAGCTTATGCGAATAACTCATGGGATAACGCATATACCTACAACATCTATTACATGAACCCATATTGGAAAATCAAACACGCCAGACAGGACTTCAGCAGGGACTTCTACAGCGGTAATTTTGGTGTAGGCTATGAATTTAGCAAGCATATCAACGTCCGCTACACCGGAAACATCCAAGGTTCCTTTTCAAGTTCACAAAGTCATAGAGATGCATGGGATAAACCGACATTTAGTGGAGCAGCAGCAACATCCATTAAAAATGTTACCTCTTCTCTAAAATTGAGTGATACAAAAGCCCTCGATTACTATGGAGACTTACTAGTAAATTTTGATTATGACCTGAGTACTGATGTCAACGCAAAACTAAACTTAGGACACAACTATCAAGAACACAGATACCAAGTAACTGAAAATGGAGGAGCCAACTTAGCTTACCCGGGTATTTACACCATGGCCAATGTTACACAGCCGCTTTCCAGCGCATCCACAAACCTTGAAAACGGGACCTTCCGAAAGAATTCACACTCGCTATTCGCTAATCTGGATCTTGCATACAGAGATTATTTATTCCTAAACGCAACCGCTAGAAACGAATTCGTTTCACAGTTGCCGAAAGAAAATAATTCCTATTTCTATCCTTCAGTCGGAGTTTCATTTATTCCTACGAAAGCGTTTGCAATAGGTGGATCAACCTTGAACTACGCGAAAATTTCTGCCAACTGGAGTAGAGTTGGCAACTCATCAACAATTGGATGGTACGATACTAACCGTACCGCAGAAATCGCAACTGGATTCCCTTTTAATGGTGTAAGTTCATTCAGAAATGGTATGGTCCAAACGGACCCAAATATTAAACCTGAATTCGTTACGACTAGCGAAGTTAATCTCGATTTAGGGTTTTTAAATGACCGCGTTAAACTCGGTGGATCTGTATACCAACAGGACACTAAAGACTTGATTACAAGACAGACCGCGTCAGGAACATCAGGCATTAACACAAAGGTGATAAATATTGCAAAAATGCAGTCAAAAGGAGCGGAAATCAACCTCGGTCTTGTTCCTTTTAAAACTCCTGACTTCAAATGGGAAATCAATGCGGGATATTCTTACAATGAATCAATTGTGCAGGAAGTTATGCCTGGAGTTGATGAAATAGCATTAGTTCAAGCTGGTGCGTGGGGTATTTATGCACAGAAAGGCTCTGTATTCCCATTGATTAAAGTTTCAAAGATGCAACGCGACAATCAAGGTAGAATTATCATTAATGCTGCTAACGGGAATCCACTAATTACTTCCACATTAGAAAATGCAGGAAGCGCCGTTCCAAAAAGCATTTATAACTTCAGCACCGGAATTTCTTACAAAGGTTTCAGACTTGGTGCTGTAGCAGATTACAGGTATGGTTCCAAAGTTATTGCTGACGTCAAAGCCGGTTTAGCTTTCAACGGATCACTATATGATTCTGGAGAAGTAGTAAGAGAGGAAGGAGGATTTATAATGCCAAATTCTGTAATTTCAGATGGAAATGGAGGTTATACGCCAAATACAACCATTAAAACTGGAGGTAACTCTTATGGATCTGTCCTAACATATTTTAGTTCATTATACAGTACAATTGGGGAAAATCTTTTAGTAGATGGTCAAGCTTTTAAGCTTAGAGAGGTTTCTTTAGCATATACATTACCAAAAGATATGATGCGTGCTTACGGATTACAAGAAATCACTGTGGGATTACATGCCCGAAATCCTTTTCAGAAATTTGCAGATAACAATCTGAATTACGTAGATCCTGAGTCAAGCTACTATTCGTCCAGTGCAAATCCTAATGCCAGAGGTGTCGCAAATCGTGGGCAGTTGCCTAGTACGAAAGTTTATGGGTTCTCACTAAACCTGAAATTCTAATTTAATTAACTAATTTTTATTATGAAAAAGTATATTTTATTATCACTAGTGGGTCTCGCAGTAGTCTCATGTAGATTGGATGATAATTTGAATCCAAATAAAGTCTTGGCTGAAAATTTAACACCAAGTAATAGACTCGCAGGAGCATCTACAACTGCTTATGCGGTTCAAGCCGGAACAATGAACGCTTTAGGAAATGCATGGATGAATACATGGTCTGGGAATTTTGCACAGTTTGGAAACCCTTTTACTGTGGAATCTAACCTAGAGTTTTCTACAACATACCGTCAAACTTTGTTCACAGATATGTACAAAGCTGTGACTAGATTCCAGAGAATCATTGATGCAGGAGCAACTGCGCCAAACTACGTAGCAATTGCAAAAATTCAGAAAGCTTTCTACATGCAATATATTGTAGATCTTTATGGAGACGTTCCCTATTCTGAAGCATTTAAAGAACTTGAGAATGTAACTCCCAAATACGATGACGATGTGAATATTTATAAAGGCTTAGTTGATGAACTTTTAGAAGCAAAAACTTTATTGGCATCAAATTCTGCCATACCTGCATATAAAGTTGACGCTACGTCCGATCCCATCTTCAAAGGCAACCTTACTAAATGGACACAGTTTGGTAATACCGTACTATTAAAATTTGCAATTCACCTGTCGAACACGACAAATGCGGATGGTATCGCGCTTAGAAATAAAATCATTACAGCTTTAGCCGGTGCCACTTATCTGACAGAAGATGTAACCATTAACCCTGGTTATAGCAACGCATCTACTGATACACAGAACCCGCTTTATAGTAACTTTGGCCTTTTTACATCCGCTGGTGGTGAAAACACTAACGGATATAGATTGATGACCGCTTCTGATCATGCTATCAAATCTTTACAAGGTGACGCCTCAAAACCAACAAGTGGCGTAAATGATCCAAGAATCCAATATCTCTTTACTACTGGTAAAATGTATAATAACACTTCTGCCGGCGGAGCTGTAGGATATTATGGCTTTCCCCAAGGTTATACCAATGACAATTACAAAGTTTTTATGGGTTATCCAATCACTGCTTTGAAACCAACGAACGGAAATTTTTCTTTTCTGGGCGGTACTTTTGCAACACAAGCTGGCGGTTTAGCGCCAGGCTATCTTATGCTGAAGTCTGAAAGCGAATTCCTACAGTCGGAAGCTGCCTTAAGAGGCTATGCTGGATTTTCAGGCGATCAGCTTCATTTTGAAACAGGTATTAAGGATTCTTTTGCATTTGACTTTAAAAATGGTGGTCTAACTGCTGCCGACTCAGTGACCCCTGCTAATAATTACATCACCGCCATAGCAGGAAACACAAAAGCAGGTTGGACAGGAACTACTCAAGACAAAATTGCTGCGATACAATATCAAAGATGGGTAGCTCTTATCAACTATAACGGTATTGAATCTTATATAAATTATTTAAGAACCGGATATCCGGAAACTCCGTTGGCAAGAACTACGGTAAGGACAAATAAACCTTGGAGACTTCTTTACCCAGCATCCGAGTATTCGTCTAACACCGCTAATGTTCCAAATGTGACCTTAGCCCAGGTGTTCGTAAAAAATGAATTTACACCATTCATATATAAATAGCATAAAACCTATTTAGTACATTCAAATTAAACCACTCTTCGGAGTGGTTTTTTCTTATACGATTAAGACAATTTTAACGATTTTTCTTTTGTATGTTAAATTTCTTTCACATATTTGTAAATGAAAAAATTTAATTTGATATGAAGAAACTAACAACAAGCATTTTAGCAGTAGTTTTGACTTCGTCATTCGCTTTAGTGAATGCACAAAAAGTTGACACTGCGAGAACGCAGGATATCGAGGGCGTGGTTGTAACGGCTTTAGGTATTAAAAGAGAGAAAAAATCTTTAGGTTATGCTACTCAAGAAATTAGTGGTGAAACAATTTCCGACGCAGGGCAGAACAACGCAGTAAGTGCATTGTCAGGAAACGTTGCAGGTGTACAAGTAACAGCACCATCTACGTTAGGTGGCTCTACAAGGATAACCATGAGAGGTATAAGTTCCATCACAGGAGAAAACAGACCTTTAATTATTGTAGATGGCGTTCCTTTGGATAACAGCAACATCAATTCCACAGACACCCAACGTGGTGCAGGTGGGCTTGATTATGGTGATGCTTCCTTTGACTTGAATCCGGATGACATTGAAAATGTAACAGTACTAAAAGGTGGCCCTGCCGCTGCATTGTATGGTTCAAGAGCTGCTAACGGTGTAATCATTTACACCACAAAATCTGCCAAGAAAGGAAGAACAACTATCGATTTCAACTCTGGAATCTCTTTTGAAGAAGTTTCTATTATGCCGAACCTACAAAATCAATATGGTGGAGGCAGTGGAGATTTTGAGAAGGTAACCATTGAGGGGAAAGAATACAATGTTCCTTTTTACGCATATGATGAAAGCTGGGGACCTAAATATGATTCTAATCTGATGTATTTGCCGTGGTATGCTTTCGACAAAGAATACCTTCCAAACGAATATTTAAAAGCAGTTCCATGGGTTGCCCCAAAACATGGCGTGAAAGACTTCTTTGATAAAGGCATGACATTGACAAACAATGTTGCATTCTCAAAATCATTTGGTGATACCAATGTAAGAGTTTCTTATACGAATACCAATATCCACGGAATTGTACCTACCTCTAAAATTGATAAAAACAACCTTTCCGTAAATTTGAACAGCAAACTGTCCGAAAAACTGGAAATTGAATCTGTAGTAAACTATGTTCAGACTGCGGCCTTCAACAGACCGGAAGTTGGTTACGGAGACAACTCCTTCGGGGAAAAGTTCTTTCAATGGGGCCAAAGACAGCTCGATTACTCCCTGTTAGAAGCTTATTACCTGAGACCAGACGGTACCCAAAGATCGTGGAACAGAAACTCTTGGGATGATGGAACACCGGCGTACCATGACAACCCATATTGGACTATTTATAAAAACACCAATGATGATACGAGACAAAGGTTCTTTGGAAATGCAGGTTTGACGTATCACTTCAACAAGAATTTTTATACAGTATTCAAGGTTTATGGCGATGTATACAGCCAACGTAACCAAACCAGAACTGCTGTAGGATCTGTTGCCACATCTGGCTACGATCTTTATCAGAGAAGCCAGTCTGAATACAACTACGAGGGAAGATTACATTTTGATAAAAATTTCGGCGATTTTAGTTTGAATTCGTTTATTGGGGCAAACAGAAGAGAGTCAAAAACTGATATCATCCACTCTTATACCGTAGGTGGGCTCATCATTCCTGATCTTTACAACTTGAACAACGGGTGGTCTGATTCCAAAACTGAAAACTCATTCTCGCAAAGAAGAGTAAACAGTGCATTCGGATATGTTTCTTTGGGGTATAAGGATTTCATCTTTGTAGAAGGTACTGGAAGGAATGACTGGTTTTCTACAGTAAACAACTCTATCTTCTATCCATCAGTTACAGGTAGCTTCGTATTCTCTAAATTAGTGAATGCAGACTGGTTAAGTTTTGCCAAACTGAGATTAGGTTGGGCTAATGTGGGTAACGACACCGGACCATACAGGTTGAGAACCTATGTAAACATCAACAGTCCGTTCTATGGAAATCCACAATATGATTTACCTAATACACTGAACAACGAAAATCTTAAACCTGAGCTTAAAACAACTTCTGAGATCGGTATGCAGGTGGACTTGTTCAAAAACAGAGCGGGATTTGATGTTACTTATTATGATTCCAAATCAAAAGACTTGATTATTCCTCTACAGGTAGACGCAGCTACCGGTTACTCATTTAACTATGTAAACGCTGGTTTAATGACCAATAAAGGTATTGAAGCTTCAGTTTATGTTAAACCGTTTAAAACTGAAAATTTCAGCTGGGATCTGAACTTGAATTTCTCTAAAAATAAAAACGTTGTTGAAGAATTGGTACCTGGTGCAGATACATACCAATATACAATCGCTCCGTTTAGAGCGCAGTTGATGGCTGTAAAAGGTATGGCTTACGGGCAAATCTACGGCACTGATTTTACTTACGATGCTAACGGAAACAAAATTGTTAGTGCAGGAGGTACTTATGTGCCAAGTGAAATTAAGAGTTTAGGCTCAGTGCTTCCGGATTATAACATGGGGCTTAGAAACACATTCAAATACAAATCACTAAGTCTGTCATTCCTTATTGACATGCAGAAAGGTGGCAAGTATTTCTCAACAACACACATGTGGGGAATGTACTCCGGTATGCTAGAGGAAAGTGCTCTTGGAGGAAACCGCGAAGCAGGATACATCATTCCTGGCGTACTTGCAAACGGTACTCCGAATACCAAAGTATTGGATGCTGAAACTTGGGGAAGCACTTACTATAACACTGTGGATGCCCAAAACGTATTTGATGCAAGCTATTTCAAACTGAGAGATCTTACGTTAGCATATGATTTACCTAAGACTTGGCTTACAAACACAGGTTTAACAGGTTTAAGGATATCAGCATTTGGTAGAAATCTCTTAGCATGGGGGCTTGACTGGAAAGGAATGGATCCTGAAAACGTATCATACGGTTCCGGTAACATCCAAGGTTTAGAAGGGGGATCATTGCCTTCTACAAGAACATACGGTGTAAATGTGAATTTTAAATTCTAATGATAATTATAAAAAAAATCAAAATGATAAATAAATCATTAAAAATAGGAAAATACCTCTTATTTGCTGTTATCGCCAGTGCTAGTATGACTAGCTGCAGACAGGATTTGGAGAAGATTAATACCAATCCGAACTCAACAGATAAGCCAACTTCTTTCGGATTATTCAATTATGCTAACAAAGCATTTATGGATAACACCAGAGACGGCTTTACCTCGGGAAGGATGACTTTGCCTTGGGTGCAGTACTCCGCACAAAGAAACTATACAGAAGAAGACAAGTATCAATACAGATTGTCTGTAGCGAACAGCATGTGGACCAACCTCTATGCGTACGCCATGGACTACAAAAAAATTATTGAACTTAATACTGATCCTTCTACAGCAACACAGCAAAGCAACTACGGTCCAAATGCAAATCAAATTGCTGCTGCAAGAATTATGTTGGCTAATATTTTCATTACTCTTACTGATTCGTTTGGTGACGTTCCTTATTATTCCTATGGAACTGTCGATCCAGATTTTCAGGCACTTGACCCAAAGAACATTACCCCAAAGTTTGCTTCTCAGGCAAAAATCTATGCAGATATCTTAAAAGAACTGAAGGCTGCTTCAGATATGATTAAGACAGACCAAGTTGTTTTTACTAACGGAGATGTTCTGTTTGGAGACGGTGTAAAACTTAAAAGATTTGCAAACTCTTTGAGATTAAGATTGGGAGTAAGAGTAAAAGGTGTTGTGCCGGGTGCTGATGTAGCTATTCAGGAGGCAATTGCCAGTGGCGTAATGCAGTCTAATGACGATACAGTAGGTCTTACTTATGAGAATACAGATAATAACCCATCGCCAATGTGGACAGCCAACCTCACAAGAAATGATTTTGCTATCAACAAAACTTTGGTCGAATTGTTAAAAGGTAACAAGGGTCCATTTGGTAAAACAGATCCAAGACTGTTCCAGTGGGCAGCACCTCTTGGGGTAACACAAAATCAGGTAAAAGCGGGCTCTTATGAAGAATCTACTGATCCGGCAGATTATGCTGGTATGCCTTATGGAGTTCCAACTAATGGTATCGCAGCTAACCAATCTGCAATAGGTAGATCATCATTATTTAGCAAAAATATAGTTAAGAAAAACTATACTGAAGTTTATATGGAATATGCAGAGGTCGAATTCCTTCTAAGTGAAGTAAATGGCTGGTCTCAAACAAATTACGAAAAAGGAGTAAAAGCTTCCATGGAAAGATGGGGTGTTCCTGCTGCTGACATCACTGCATATCTGTTAGGTTTAGCGCCGGCTTCAAAAGAAACTGTCTTGACGCAGAAGTACCTTGCATTATTCGGGCAGCCTTATGAAGCATGGTCTGAATACAGAAGAACAGGTTATCCGAAAACTTTATTGTTACCTGGGCAGACAGGAAGCTATAACACGCCTGTTACCGTAGGAGGGGTTACTTCTACTACTTATACATTTAATTCTTTAATAACCGGATTAACGGATCTTCCTACAAGGTTCTTTTACCCAACCCAAGTACAAACTTTGAATAAGGCAAACTGGGAAGCAGCATCTACCGCTATTGGCGGAGACAAGATGAGCAGTAAGCTTATTTGGGATAAAAACTAATTCAAATTAGTTGATGATATTCTAAACCACTCTTCGGAGTGGTTTTTTTATTTCCGTATATTTGTACTTCAAAATTTTACCATGAATATTAAAGATATTATTGAACATAAAATCGCTGAAGTCATCCAGAATGTGTTTCAAATTGATGATGTGAATCAGAGAAACAACATCAAACTGGAAGTGCAGCAGAATAAAACCGAGTTTGAAGGCGACTTCACCATCGTTACTTTTCCGCTGGTAAAAATTCTGAAAAAAAGTCCTGACCTCATTGCGATGGAACTTGGCGATGCACTTTCTACGGAGTCCGATTTTGTGGAAAGCTTCAATGTGGTAAAAGGTTTCCTTAATCTTAGTATTAAAAAAAGTTTCTTTTTAGATAACTTCAATTCCATCAAAGAAAATTTCGGCAAAACTGAACCGAAAAATGAAACCGTCATGGTGGAATATTCTTCCCCAAATACCAATAAACCTCTCCATTTAGGTCATATCAGAAATAATTTATTGGGATATTCCGTTGCTCAGATTCTTAAAGAAGACGGTTACAACGTTATTAAAACCCAAATCATTAACGACCGTGGAATCCACATCTGCAAATCCATGTTAGCGTGGGAAAAATTCGGAAACGGAGAAACTCCTGAGTCCACTCACACAAAAGGCGATAAATTCGTTGGGAATTATTATGTAGCATTCGATAAAAATTATAAAAAAGAGATCGCCGAACTTGTTGAAAAAGGATATGATGAAGATGCTGCAAAAAAACAGGCGCCCATCATTCTTGAAGCTCAAAAAATGCTTCTCGACTGGGAAAAAGGTGATGAAAAAGTAAGAAATCTATGGAATGAGATGAATTCTTGGGTTTATGAAGGTTTCGGAGAAACATATAAAAAACTGGGCGTTGATTTCGATCAGGTTCAATATGAAAGCAATACTTATCTCTTAGGAAAAGATCTTATCCAGGAAGGTTTGATCAACGGCGTTTTATACCAAAAAGAAGACGGTTCTGTATGGTGCGATTTAACTGATGAAGGTTTGGATCAGAAATTACTGCTCCGTTCTGACGGAACTTCGGTTTATATGACTCAGGATTTGGGAACAGCTGTTCAACGTTTTAAAGAGAACAATATTCAGAAATTAATTTATACCGTTGGTAACGAACAGGATTATCATTTCGATGTTCTGTTTAAAATCCTTAAAAAACTGGGTTACAACTGGGCACAAAATCTTTTCCACCTTTCTTACGGAATGGTTGAACTTCCGGAAGGGAAAATGAAATCCCGTGAAGGAACCGTGGTGGATGCGGACGATCTGATGCAGGAAATGATAGACACAGCGAAAGAAAAAGCTCAGGAACTCGGTAAACTTGAGAATCTTTCTGAAGAAGACAAAGAGAAATCTTACGAAACTGTAGGTTTGGGAGCGCTGAAATATTTCATGCTGAAAGTGGATCCCAAGAAAAAAATGCTCTTCAATCCTAAGGAAAGCATTGATTTCAACGGAAATACAGGACCTTTCATTCAGTATACTTATGCAAGAATCCAGTCATTGCTTAACAAAGCAAATTATGAGGAAAAAACGGTTTCAGCCTATGAAATGAATGATTCCGAAAAAGATTTGGTGATGAATCTTTCCAACTTCAAAGATGTGGTTGCAAAAGCTGCAGAAACGCTTTCACCGGCGCTGGTTGCCAATTACGTATATGAACTGGTGAAATCTTACAACTCTTTCTATCAAAACAACTACATCCTCAATCAGGAAAGTGAAGACACGAAAAACTTCAGACTCGAACTTTCTTCCCTTACCGGAAAAACCATCAAAAAAGGTCTGGAACTTCTGGGAATTGGAACCGTTGACAGAATGTAATGGTCATCGATTTTTCTCAAGATATTAAGATACAGTCACTTTTTCCCCAAACTGAATTTGAGGAGAAAGTGATTTCTTTTTTAGAAGACTGGTATTCAGACTCCAAAACGGTTTCAGTGCAAACCTCCGGTTCTACAGGGACACCCAAGGTTTTCGAAATCGAGAAAGAAAAAATGCTCAGTTCAGCAAAAATGACCTGTGATTTTCTGAATTTAAAAGAAGGAGATTCCGCACTGGTCTGTCTTCCGGTTGAATATATTTCAGGAAAAATGATGATTGTGCGTTCTCTTGAAAGAAAATTGAAACTCTTGATCTCCTCCCCCTCTATACATCCTCTCGCTGATTTAGATCACGAAGTCGATTTCTGCGCCATGTCGCCGCTTCAGGTTGAAAATTCGCTGCATAAAATTCATTTCATTAAAAACTTAATTATTGGCGGCGCACAGGTTTCTGAAAGTTTAAAAACTAAAATACACACTCAGCTTTCATCCGTCATCCAACCTCCGAATTCTTTCATTTACGAAACCTATGGAATGAGCGAAACGCTTTCCCATATTGGCTTAAAACAGATTTATCCGAATTCGGAAGAATACTTTTCTGTTTTCGAAGGTGTTATAATTAATTTGGATGAGAGAGGTTGCTTAAATATATCCGCACCAAAACTTAATTCTGGAATCCTTCAGACTAATGATTTAGTTGAGCTGAAAAACAGCCGTCAATTTAAATTTTTAGGAAGAATTGATAATGTTATTAATTCCGGTGGTCTGAAAATACATCCTGAACAGTTAGAAAATATTCTGAAAAAACAGCTTTCAAACGAAGTGGCGTTTTTAGGTATGAAAGATGAAACTTTAGGACAGAAATTGGTTTTAGTTATTGAAGCAGATGAAACAGATGAACTGAATTCCCAGCTCAAAAGCCTTTTGAACGAAGTCCAGGCTGTTTTTTCAAAAAATCATCTTCCAAAAGAAATTCATTTCATCAAAAATTTTCCGCGACTTGGTAATGGCAAACTCAACCGCAAAGAATTGCTAAATTTGCTCTAAACTTTCTTCATCCATAAAAATGAAAAACTTCACGAAAGAGCTCACTTACAAAACTTCCCGCAGCAGCGGCGCAGGCGGGCAAAACGTGAACAAGGTTGAAACTTCCGTCACCGTGATGTGGAACGTTGCTGATACCCAATTTTTCACCGACGAAGAAATAGCACTCATCACCGCAAAACTTAAAAACCGGATAAATCTGGAAGGCATCCTGCAATTCACCGTTTCAGAAAGCAGAACCCAACTTCAGAATAAAAAAATTGCTACAGACAAAATTCTGGAAACTGTTAATAAATCGCTGTTCAAACATAAACCACGGAAAGCGACTAAACCTTCAAAACGGCAAGTCGAAAAAAGAATTGCTGCAAAAAAACAGATTTCTGAAAAGAAAGAAAACCGGCGTTTTAAATTATAAAAAAACCTTATCAACTGTTAATTTGAGTTAAACAGTTGTTTATTAACGGCTTATTTATTAAGTTTGTAAAAATCAATTACAATAAACCAAATGGGCACCTCATTCTTTTTATCCGAAACCGGTATATCCAGACTTTTGCTGTCCCTGCTTTATTTGCATACTGATTCATTTTTGAAAAGTTCCAAAGATTTCATCAATTAAACCCTGTCAGATCCAAGACAGGGAATTCCAACATTTTTATTTCAACAATTTTTGATGTGTTTTTACAGGCAGAACGTCTTCCGATGTTTTCAGCCTGCGTTGGATTGCATAAAACATATCATCTCCTCAAAAAAAATATTAAGAAAATGTCAGAAAACATCATTTTAACCACAGGAATTTACGACGCAATAAAAGAACATCTCAGAAGAAAACAAGTCACTGCTAATGAAGAAGTAAGACTTACGGCAGAACTTAGAAGCGCAAAACAGGTCCGAAGAAAAGAGTTACCCGAAGATGTAGTTACTGTTGACCGTAAAGTCACTGTTAAAGACCATACCCAAAACAAAGAAGAAGAATATATTTTTGTCGGAATTGCAGAAGCCAGACCGAAAAAAAACAAACATTCAATTCTGTCAGATATGGCACTGGCGACTTTAGGATATAAGGTAGGAGATGTCATCGAATGGCCTTTCAAAGACGGCGAAAGAAGAATCGAAATTCTGAAAGTAGAACACTGGCAGAATTAATCTGAAACCAACGTCCTAATCATGATTTAAATGAAAAGTACAGCCGCGACCGGGCTGTACTTTTTTCTTCTGCTTTATTAAACGAGAAGTGGAAATAAGCGAATTCTCACTTCCATCCTAAAATATTATCTTTGCAAAAACAATAAAAGAAATGAATAAACCGATTACAGAATTTTTAGAAAAATATTATCTGCATTTCAATGCAGCAGCTTTGGTTGATGCTTCAAAAGGTTATGTTGCCCATTTGAAGGACGGCGGAAAAATGATGATTACTTTGGCAGGAGCCATGTCAACGGCTGAATTAGGGAAAATTCTGGCTGAAATGATCCGTCAGGATAAAGTGGATATCATTTCCTGCACGGGGGCAAATCTGGAAGAGGATGTCATGAATCTGGTTGCCCATTCGCACTACAAAAGAGTACCTAATTATAGAGATTTAACGCCTGAACAGGAGAGAGAACTGTTGGATCAGCATTTTAACCGTGTTACCGACACCTGTATCCCTGAAGAAGAAGCATTCCGTCGTTTACAAACTCATCTGGAGGATGTTTGGCACGCTGCAGAAGCTAAAGGTGAGCGTTATTTTCCACATGAATTTTTGTATCAAGTGGTGAATTCAGGAGTTCTGGAACAATACTATGAAATCGATCCTAAAGATTCATGGATTGTAGCTGCAGCAGAAAAAAACCTTCCGATCGTTTGTCCGGGTTGGGAAGATTCTACGACAGGAAATATTTTCACTTCTAATGTCATTAAAGGAAAATTGAACGTTCACACCGTGAAATCCGGTATCGAATACATGATTTATTTGACTGAATGGTACCGCGCAAACTCCGGAGGAAAAGGTGTTGGTTTCTTCCAGATCGGAGGTGGAATCGCCGGAGATTTCCCAATCTGTGTTGTTCCGATGATGTACCAGGATCTGGAATGGGAAGATGTACCTTTCTGGGCGTATTTCTGTCAGATTTCTGATTCCACAACCTCTTATGGTTCGTACTCAGGTGCAGTTCCGAACGAAAAAATCACATGGGGTAAACTGGATATCGATACTCCTAAATACATTGTAGAAAGTGACGCAACCATTTGTGCACCGTTGATGTTTACTTATATTCTAGAGAATTCGTAACATCTCGTTTCCAAATAATATTAAACTCTTGCATTAACATGTAAGAGTTTTTTGTGCTAATTATCCAATCAAAAAAAGACTTTGAGAAACCCTATTTTTTTGTGGTGAAAAACTAAAGAATTTCAGAAATTTGCAGCATGCATCCGAAACATTTAAGAATTGAAGATTTTACCTATGATTTACCCGCAGAAAAAATAGCGTACAATCCGGTTAATCCACGAGACCAATCAAAACTGTTAGTTTATCAGGACGAAAAAATTTCAGAAGACACCTACCGGAATATCAGTCAATATTTACCTGAAAACGCTGTTTTAGTATTCAATGATACGAAGGTGGTGAAATCGAGGTTGTTTTTTAAAAACGAAAACGGAGCAAATATTGAAGTTTTCTGTCTGGAACCTTACGGTGAAGCCATCGATTACGAGCAGCATTTCCTGGAGCAAAATTCAGTGACATGGATTTGCTTTATTGGCAAAGCATCAAAATGGAGAGAAGAAAAGCTCTCAAAAAGTATTAATCTGGATGGACTGGAGGTAAACCTTTCGGCTGAAATAGTCGGTAAATTAGAAGACGCTTACCTTGTGAAATTTTGCTGGTCGCCGGGAGACCTTCCTTTTGGTAAAATAATGGATGCTGCGGGAGTTACGCCACTTCCGCCATATATCAAAAGGGTAACCGAGAAAGTGGATGAAGAGTCTTATCAAACCGTTTATTCTGAAAATGAAGGTTCTGTTGCAGCGCCGACCGCGGGTTTGCATTTTACTGAAAAAGTTCTCGAAGATTTAGTGGATCGAGGAATTTCTTCTCTTTTTACCACTTTGCATGTTGGTGCAGGCACTTTTAAACCTGTAAAATCTGAGGTGATGGAAAATCACGTGATGCATTCCGAATATCTCAACATCACTACCGTTTTTCTGGAAGATTTAGTGACAAAGATCCGGCGACCTGTCATTACCGTAGGCACCACTTCCACACGGACTCTGGAAAGCATTTACTGGATGGGAAATCAGATTGTTAAAAATCCGGACATCAGTTACGACGAATTGAAGATTACCCAATGGCTGCCTTATGAAATCGAAGCAGTATGTACTGCCGAAGAGGCCATTACCGCTTTATTGAACTGGATTAAAAACACGCAGCAAGATCATCTTTCCATAGAAACTGAAATCATTATTGCTCCGGGGTATTCGTTCAAAATAGTGAAAGGATTAATTACTAATTTTCATCAGCCCCAATCTACACTATTGCTGCTGGTATCGGCATTAATTGGGGATGACTGGAAAAATATTTATCAGTATGCCCTAGAAAATGAGTTCCGTTTTCTAAGTTATGGTGACGGAAGTTTACTGCTACCAAAAACCGCCTCTATTTAAACTACAAAACAGCGCAGAATGAATCCTCAGTTCAACAAACAGGTTTTCGAAATTATCCGCTTAATTCCGAAAGGCAGAGTCACCAGTTACGGCGCCATTGCAAAAGCGGTTGGTTACCCGAATCACGCAAGACACGTTGGAAATGCACTTCGCAATTACGAGCAAGAATTTCCCGCACACCGGGTTTGCAATTCTTCCGGGCACATCACCGCCAGCTGCCTGGCTTTATTTACTGAAAAATTAACCCTGGAAGGCGTAAAAGTTCAGGGAAATAAAATCACAGACTTTAAAAAGGTCTTCTGGAATCCGTTGTACGAGCTTTAACAAAAAAGCTGGCCCCACACAGATTTATTCCTTAAAGGCCTTTGCGGAATCATTTCTGATACTTGCGGAACCATTTCTGATACTTGCGGAACCATTTCTAACACTTGCGGAATCATTTCTGATACTTGCGGAATCATTTCTGATACTTGCGGAACCATTTCTGATACTTGCGGAACCATTTCTGATACTTGCGGAACCATTTCTGATACTTGCGGAACCATTTCTGATACTTGCGGAACCATTTCTGACGCTTGCCAAACCATTTCGTGTAATTATGGTGCCATTTAAATCTATCGTTTTCGGCAATCTGTTTTTTACTTCATCGCGTTGGCAATTTAGCCCATGAAAATCCCGCTTCAAACACATGAAACGGGACTTTTATTATAAATTTTTGCAAAGGGCTGACAGCGCTCTGAAATAAATTATTTGGCAAGTTCCTTATAACTTCTTTGGATAAAATCCGTTAAATCTTTTCCTTTCAGAAGATTCTGCGAAAGTTTCGCCAGATCCAGAGCGTGTTTGATTTGTGAAGTTTTCTCCTCAGAACTTTCAGTTTTCAGTATTTTTCCTGCAAGTTCGCTGTTGGTATTCACCACAAGATTATACATTTCCGGGAAGCCACCCATTCCGAACATTCCGCCACCACCGCCAGTAGCCTGCATGTCTTTCATTCTGCGGATAAATTCCGGCTGAGTGATGATAAACGGTGCATCGGTGCTTTCCAAATCCTCCAACTGAACAGTGAATTTTGTATCTGAAATCCCCTCTTCTACATTTTTCTTCAGCGTTTCTTTTTCAGTGTCATTCAATTTAGAAATGACAGGCTCATCCTTTTTAATCAAATTATTGATATGATCGGCATCAACCCTCGCAAACTGAATTTTTCCTTTTGAAGTTTCCAGTTTCTGAATTAAGTGCGGAACAATTGGGGAATCCAACAGTAATACTTCATATCCTTTATCTTTCGCAGCTTGAACATAACTGTGCTGATCATGTTCGTTTGTAGCATAAAGGATGACTAAATTTCCGTCTTTGTCGGTTTGGTTGGCTTTTATTTTCTCCTCAAACTCATTCCAAAGGAAATATTTCCCGTCTACATTAGGATACAAAGCAAACTTATCTGATTTCTCATAGAATTTATCTTCCGAAATCATTCCGTATTCAATAACGATTTTAATGTCGTTCCATTTCTGCTCGTAATCTTCACGGTTTTCGTTGATGAGTGAAGCCATTTTGTCTCCCACTTTTTTGGTGATATAGGAAGATATTTTCTTCACTGCACCGTCTGCCTGAAGGTAAGATCTCGAAACATTCAGCGGAATATCCGGTGAATCAATTACCCCTCTTAAAAGCATTAAAAAATCAGGAACAATCCCCTTCACCTCATCGGTGACGTACACCTGGTTCTGATAAAGCTGGATTTTGTCTTTTTCGATATTTAAATTATTCGCCAATTTCGGGAAGAAAAGAACTCCCGTAAGATTAAACGGATAATCCACATTCAGATGGATATGGAACAAAGGGTCTTCGAACTGCATCGGATACAGTTCTCTGTAAAAATTCAGATAATCTTCATCTTTCAAGTCGGCGGGCGCTTTTGTCCACGCCGGAGTTGGATTGTTGATGATATTATCAACTTCCTTTGTTTCCGGTTTTGCGTCTTCTGGAGCATCTTCCGGTAAATGCAAAGTTTCTGTTCTGGTTCCGAATTTAATGGGAACAGGCATGAATTTATTGTATTTCAACAACAGTTCACGGATTTTTGATTCCTCTAAAAACTCGGTAGAATCTTCAGCAATGTGCAGGATAATTTCTGTCCCTCTGTCGGTTTTGTCTTGCGTTTCTTCGAGAGAAAATTCCGGGCTGCCGTCGCAGATCCAACGAACTGCAGGTTCATCTTTATAGGATTTAGTGATAATTTCCACCTTTTCTGCCACCATAAATGCGGAATAAAATCCAAGTCCGAAATGACCGATAATTCCGGCATCTTTTGCGGAGTCTTTATATTTCTCAAGAAATTCTTCAGCTCCTGAAAACGCCACCTGATTGATGTATTTTTCAACTTCTTCCGCTGTCATTCCCACACCCTGATCGATGATATGGAGTTTTTTGTTTTCCTTATCAATTTTTACTTCAATAGTCGGATTTCCGTAATCAACCTTCGCCTCACCAATGTTGGTTAAATGTTTTAACTTCAAAGTAGCATCGGTTGCATTGGAGATTAACTCACGCAGGAATATTTCGTGGTCGCTGTAAAGAAATTTTTTAATCAGCGGAAAAATATTCTCCACTGAAACATTGATTTTCCCTTTAGTCATAATTTTTAGATTTTATTTGGGGTACAATTTTCAAAAAAAGTACCACGATAAAGAAAATGACATTTTGGCATTTTCCGATGGATTACTGAAAAAAAAGACAGCCATCAGGCTGTCTTTAAGTCTTTATTCTGCTGAAACTATCTGTTTTTCAAATGTTCCTTGATTTTCCCTTCCAACTCTTCGGAAAGCTCCGGATTGTCCTTCAGCATATCTCTTACTGCATCACGTCCCTGACCAAGTTTGGTTTCTTCATAACTGAACCATGAACCGCTTTTCTTCACGATTCCAGTGTCTACAGCCATATCCAGAATTTCACCCACTTTAGAGACTCCTTCACCATACATAATGTCGAACTCAGCCATTTTGAAAGGTGGCGCCACTTTATTTTTTACAATTTTTACTTTTACGCGGCTACCTACGGCTTCGTCGCCCGTTTTAATCGGTGCACTGGCTTTTCTGATATCAATTCTTACTGAGGCGTAGAATTTAAGAGCATTCCCTCCCGTTGTTGTTTCAGGATTCCCGAACATTACTCCAATCTTTTCTCTTAACTGGTTGATGAAAATAACGGTACATTTTGTTTTGGAAATAGTTGCTGTTAATTTTCTCAAAGCCTGAGACATTAATCTTGCATGAAGTCCCATTTTGGAATCTCCCATTTCACCTTCAATCTCTGCTTTTGGCGTTAATGCTGCCACAGAGTCAATCACCACGATATCCACTGCTCCCGAACGGATTAAATTATCTGCAATTTCTAAACCCTGTTCGCCATTGTCGGGTTGAGAAATAATTAAATCATCAAGATTAATTCCCAGTTTTGCCGCGTAATGTCTGTCAAAAGCGTGCTCAGCATCAATAAATGCCGCAATTCCTCCTGCTTTTTGTGCTTCGGCAATGGCGTGTAAAGTTAAAGTCGTTTTACCCGAAGATTCCGGACCGTAAATTTCAATAACCCTTCCGCGGGGATAACCACCTACTCCCAAAGCGAGATCCAACCCCAACGAACCGGAAGGAATCACCTCAATAGAAGTATCCACAGAAGCGTCTCCCAAAGTCATTACGGTTCCTTTTCCGTAAGTTTTATCTAGTTTATCAAGCACCAATGCGAGTGCTTTTTTCTTATCTTCAATACTGCTCATCTGTTAAATTATTTGTTCAAAAATACGGAATAAATATTTTATAAAAGTAATCCCAAAATTTAATTTTTTAAAAAAAATCTAAATTTCTTTTGTAAAAGTTTTGCGGAATAAGAAAAAATTTTCTAGATTTGCACCACCAAAATAAGGAAAGACCCATGGTGTAACGGTAGCACTCTGGTTTTTGGTACCATCAGTTGGGGTTCGAATCCCTGTGGGTCTACAAATTTTGATATAACGCTCTGATTTTCAGAGCGTTTTTTTATGCATAAATCTATCAAATTTGAGGCATAAAAAAAAGCTAAAAACCATTGCGTTTTGAGCTTTTTTATTGATTGTCTGTTAATTAGACTTTTTTGCCTTAATCATCGCTTCGAGCATATCCCACATTTCCTGAGGAATTTCTTCGAGCATATTGAATTCTCCCGCGCCCTGAAGCCATTCTCCGCCATCGATTGTCACCACTTCACCATTAACGTAAGCAGAATAGTCGGAAACCAGATAACCTGCGAGATTCGCCAGTTCCTGATGCTCTCCCACCCTTCTCAGAGGCACTTTTTTTCTCATATCGAATTTTTCCTGAAGATTACCCGGAAGCAATCGGTCCCATGCGCCTTTTGTTGGGAACGGTCCAGGTGCGATTGCATTGGTCCGGATTCCATATTTTGCCCATTCTACAGCTAAACTTCTGGTCATCGCCAAAACTCCGGCTTTTGCACAGGCAGAAGGAACGACATAAGCAGAACCCGTCCATGCGTAAGTGGTGACGATATTGAGCACTGTTCCGGGGATTTTATTTTCAATCCAGTATTTACCGATGGAAAGCGTGCAGTTTTTTGTCCCTTTTAAAACGATATCCAAAATAGAATCGAATGCCGAATGAGTGAGTCTTTCCGTTGGAGAAATAAAATTTCCGGCTGCATTGTTCAGTAAAATATCAATTTTTCCGAATTCTTTTAATGCCGCATCTTTCATCGCTTCCACTTCGTCCCAGTTTCTCACGTCGCAGGCAACGCAAAGCACTTTTCCTCCTGTTTGTTCTTCAAGTTCTTTTGCGGTAGTCTGCAGTTTTTCCAGGTTTCTGGAAGTGATGACTACTTTAGCCCCGAGTTCGAGAAAATACTTGGTCATTGCTTTTCCCAATCCGCTTCCGCCACCGGTTACAATGGCCACTTTATCTTTTAATGCTCCTTCTTTAAGCATAGGTTGTGTGTACAGATTCATATTCTTTGTTTTTGTAAATTTAAGCAAAAATATCAGCAGAATAAATGAATTGTTATGCTGGAAATAAAGGATAGCAGCGCGAGCACCAAAAAGTGTTGAAAGGTTTTCTTCTGTATTGAGAACTGAATTAAATAAGGAAACTACATTCGCGCCCCGGCTTGAACGAAGCTCTTTTTGTGCAGCGAAGCGGAGCAAAAAAGCGGAGTGGAAGACGGATAAAGGCGCCCAAATCAAACTAAAATCACACTTAATTCCTATCAAAAAGCAATCTTTCCCCGAACCTTTCTTCTGAAACCTTTCCGTTTTCGAAGATCAGATTTCCGTTGACAAAGGTGTGGGTCACTTTTGAATGAAAAGCAGTTCCTTCCAATGGGCTCCAACCGCATTTGTATAAAATATTTTCTTTGGAAACGTTGAAAACGTCATTTAAATCGACCAAAACCAAATCTGCCTTGTAATTTTCTCTGATAAAGCCGCGTTTCTCGATCTGAAACAGAGTTGCCGGGTTGTGGCACATTTTTTCTACAATTTTCTCCAGAGAAATTTTTCCGTTTTTGAAATTTTCAATCATCATTACCAAGGAATGTTGCACCAGCGGACCACCTGAAGGCGCTTTGGTATAAACATTCTGTTTTTCTTCCCAGGTGTGAGGCGCGTGATCGGTTGCAATCACGTCAATCCTGTCATCTAAAAGTGCTTCCCAGAGTCCATCCTTATCTTTTTGAGTTTTCACAGCGGGATTCCATTTGATTAAAGTTCCTTTGATTTCATAATCCGCATCGGTGAAAGTGAGATGATGAACACAGACTTCGGCGGTGATCTTTTTATCTTTTAAAGGAATGTCGTTTCTGAAAAGTCCCGTTTCTTTTGCGGTGGAAACATGAAAAACATGAAGCCGTGCTCCGGTTTTTTTTGCCAGTTCAACAGCTTTTGATGATGAAATATAACACGCTTCTTCGCTTCTGATCAGGTGATGAAACTTCATAGGAATATCATCGCCATATTCCTTTCTGTACTTTTCGGTATTCGCTCTGATCGTCGCCTCATCTTCGCAGTGAACAGCGATGAGCATTTTTGTTTTGCTGAAAATATTTTCTAAAGTTTCAGGATTATCCACGAGCATATTTCCTGTGGAGGAACCGAGAAAAAGTTTAATTCCGGCCACATTTCTGGGATTTGTTTTTAAAACTTCTTCGAGATTGTCGTTGGTTCCACCCATCATAAACGAATAGTTCGCGAAAGACCTTTCGGATGCGATTTTATATTTATCTTCCAAAAGCTCCTGTGTAACGGCATTCGGAACAGTATTCGGCTGCTCGATAAAACTGGTAACTCCACCTGCCACCGCAGCTCTTGATTCGCTTTCAATATCGCCTTTATGTGTTAATCCGGGTTCCCGAAAATGCACCTGATCATCAATTACTCCGGGAAGCAGATATTTCCCTGCAGCATCAATCACACGGTCGGCACTTTCGGCGGAGATGTTTTTTTCAATCTTTACTATAAGGTCGTTTTCGATCAACAAATCGCTTTCAAAAATTTGATTTTCGTTGACGATTTTTGCATTCCTGATAAGTGTTTTCATTATTTTATAGATAAAAATGGACAAAGAGAACTTCAACAAATATAAAATTTAATGATGGTTAATAAAAATTAATAAACCGACAACTCGCGCTAAAGCCCTGAAATTTAATTGCGATTTTATTTACCTTTGCAGAAATTTCATAAATTTTGTATAAAAAACTATTAGGTCAAACCGCGATTTACGGTCTCAGCACTGTTATTATCCGGCTATTTCCATTCATTATAAGTCCGTTCGTTACCCATGCTTTTGGTCCAAAAGCGCTGGCTCCTTTTATCGACTTCTATTCCGTTGCAGGAATTATCATCGTATTGCTTTCCCATGGAATGGAGACCACTTTTTTCCGTTTTGCGGAAAAAGAAGACGACACCAAAAAACTGATTTCTACTGCGACGATAAGTGTGGTCGGAGCATCCTTTCTTTTTATGCTTTTATGCTTTATTTTCAGGCAGGATTTGGCTATAGCATTCAAGACGCCTGACCAAGTGAATCTTCTGACAATGATGCTTTTTGTCCTTGGTCTGGATGGGCTTTCCACGATGCCTTTTGTGATTTTAAGAAAAACCGGACGGCCAAAAAAATTTGCGGTGATCAAAATCATCAACGGTGTAATTAATTTTCTGCTGGTGGTATTTTTTATTGTCATTCTGCCACGGTTGGGCAAAGAGGGATTTCTTGGTTTCAGCTACGATCCAAATTTTGGAATCGGATACGTTTTTGTAGCGAACCTGGTGGCGAGTGCAGTTACTTTTTTACTGCTTGCGCAGGAAATTAAATCCGTTAGTCTGGCGGCTTTCGACGGGCAACTCTGGAAAAAAATGATGGCTTATTCATGGCCAATTACCATTGCCGGTCTTGCCGGCGTGATCAACGAAACCATGGACCGGCAGTTTCTGAAATACCTTTTACCAGACGGAACCAACACAGAGCAAATGGCAATTTATGGTGCAGTTTGTAAAATTGTAACCTTTCTTACTTTGTTTCGGCAAGCTTACCTTCTGGGAATCGAGCCGTTCTTTTTCTCGCATGCAAAAAATGAAAACTCAGGAAAATCTTATGCCAAACTAATGGATATGTTTGTCATCGTCAACTGTATTATTTTGCTTGCGTTATGTGCAAATCTGAACTGGCTCGCCAGACTCTATCTTTCCAATCCTGCTTATAATGAAGGAATTGCGATTGTTCCGATCGTACTGATTGCGGCGGTTTTCCTTGGAATCTATCTCAATATGTCAGTATGGTATAAACTTTCCGACAAAACGATTTTCGGTGCATACCTTTCAGTTTTGGGCGCAGCGGTAACCATTGCTGTTAACTTTTACTTTATCCCGTCTTACGGATATTGGGCTTCCACATGGGGAACATTTTTAAGCTATTTCTCCATGATGACAGCCTCTTATTTTCTTGGCCAATATTTTTATCCGGTTCCCTATCACATGAAGAAAATCACTGCATACCTAGGTTTGAGCATTCTTTTTTCTGTTCTGTCTTACTATGTACTCGACGGAAATTTAATTGTTGGAAACTTATTATTATTAGTATTTTTGGCCATTGTCGTTTATATAGAAAAAGATACTTTAAAAAGATTCAGAAAAAGCTGATATGAAAATAAAAATCGTCAACAAATCCAAACACGCTTTGCCTAAATACCAAACCGCACTTTCTGCAGGAATGGATTTATATGCCAACATCGATGAATCCTTTGTTTTAAAAAGTCTGGAAAGAAAATTAGTTCCCACCGGGCTGTTTCTGGAATTACCTGCGGGTTTTGAAGCACAGGTACGTCCCAGAAGTGGCCTGGCGATAAAAAACGGTATTTCTGTATTAAATTCTCCCGGAACAATTGATGCAGACTATCGCGGTGAAATAGGCGTTATTTTAGTAAATTTGTCTTCCGACGAGTTTATCGTGAACGATGGCGACCGGATTGCACAGATGGTTATCACTAAACATGAAAACGCTGTCTGGGAAGAAGTAGCCCAACTTAATGAAACAGAGCGCGGCGAAGGCGGTTTCGGAAGTACATCCAAATAAATTTAACACAAAAAAACATTATTGCTGCTGATAAAATGACTCAGCCAGCTAAAAAAATAAACAAACTATGAAAATTATTGTTCCTATGGCCGGAAGAGGTTCCCGATTGAGACCTCACACGCTTACCGTTCCTAAACCATTAATCCCAATTGCCGGAAAACCAATTGTTCAGCGTCTTGTTGAAGACATCACTAAAGTGGCCGGTGAAAAAATTGACGAAATAGCCTTTATTATTGGTGATTTCGGACCGGAAGTGGAAGCTTCTTTAATTCAGATTGCAGAGAAATTGGGAGCAAAAGGAACCGTTTATACACAGGACGAACCTCTTGGAACAGCACACGCGATTAAATGCGCCGAAGCTTCCATGCAGGGAAATGTGGTCGTTGCTTTTGCGGATACTTTATTTAAGGCAGATTTTGTTTTGGATAAAAATTCAGACGGCGTTATCTGGGTGAAAAAAGTTGAAGATCCATCGGCGTTCGGAGTTGTAAAATTAGACGATTACGGTTTCATCACAGATTTTGTTGAAAAACCTAAAACCTTTGTTTCAGATCTTGCCATTATCGGAATTTATTATTTCAATTCAGCAGAAAAATTGATGGACGAAATTAATTACATTATGAGCAATGACATTAAAGAGGGTGGCGAATATCAGCTGACCACTGCTCTGGAAAACCTCCGTCAAAAAGGCGCGAAGTTCTCTCTTGGAAAAGTGGATGATTGGATGGATTGCGGAAACAAGAACGCCACCGTGGAAACGAATGGAAAAGTTCTGAATTACGAGAAAGAGAACGTTGCCAACTATCCCGCTTCAGCAAAAATTGAAAACTGCCTTATCATTCCACCGTGCTTTATCGGTGAAAACGTTGAAATATCCAATTCTAAAATAGGACCTTGCGTTTCTGTGGGCAACAACACGAAAATAATCAATTCAAATATTGACCATTCATTAATTCAGGAAAATACTTTAATCGATCACGGAAACTTAAGCAACTCTATGATAGGAAACTCAGCGCAGTATTTCGGTGTTGCCAGGGAAATTTCTTTGGGAGATTATTCCGTACTTGACTTTCTGTCAAAAAGCGAAGGTCTTTAATTTTTTAGTCAGAAACTTAATTGCAGACCACACAAGCCCTATTTGTGTGGTTTGGCTTTAATATTGCAAGTTTTTTCCGCAATACAAAAAAGTTAGAAATCCAATGAAAAAATATATTATCATTCTGTTAAGTGCATTTTTCGTAATGTCGTGCAAAACGAAAACAGCGGTGACTCAACCTGTCAGTACTACCGCTCCAATCACCTCGAATGCAGCATTTTTTAATAAAATCACAGAAAAATCCAATTTCCAGCAGGTTAAAATCAATTCGAAAGTAAACGTCGAAACCGGAAATTTTGTTCCTACTTTGGACGCTACCATTTATATTGAAAATGGACAGAAAATCTGGATGAATATGATTGCTGTGTTCCTTAATGTGGGTCGTGGAATTGCAACTCCGGAAGGAATTCAGGGTTACGAAAAGTGGAATAAAACTTATATTGAATCCGATTTTTCTTATCTTAATAATTTATTAAACGTAAATTTCATTGATTTCAGTTCACTGCAGAGTTTGCTGACTGGGAAAACATTTATTCCGGTCAATGAAAAAGATTTTATTCTGTCTAAAAACGCGCAGGGATACCGATTAACCTCGTCAAAAAATTTAACCTTCGAAAACAGAGGAAAAGTTTCGGAATATGCCGTTTTTATGGATTATTCCAGTGATTTCGATTTGATGAAGGTGAATTTGCAAAACGCCAGAACGACCGATAACCTGGAAGTTTCATATAGCAATTGGGTAGATTTTGAAAGTACCAAACTCCCAAAAAACGTTAAAATAATAATAAAAGGCACAAAAACTAGCCAGATTTTATTGGAAAATACGAAATTTGAAAGTTCGAAAATGGATACTCCGTATTCCGTTCCCAATAACTATACGAAAACAGAGATCAAATGATTAAGAAATTAAGCTTTTTAATGGGACTTTTTTTGTTCGGAATTTTATTTTCGCAGAAAAAGGAACAACTTCAAAAGCAAAATGCAGAACTTAAGAAACAAATTGCATCCATCAACGCTAATTTAGCAAAAACCCAGCAACAGTCGAAACTGTCCGTGGCCTATCTAACCGAGGTGCAAAAGAAGATCCAGCTTCGCGAAAAAGTTTACACCAATACTCAGAAAGAAAAACGACTTATTGAAGACGACATCTATCTCCGTCAGTTAGAAATCAACCGTCAGAATAGGGAACTTGCCGTTTTAAGAAAAAATTACGCAGAGGTTTTAGTTAAAGCCTATAAAAATAAGGGGGTGCAAAATAAGGTAACATTTATTCTTTCCTCTAAAAATCTGGGCGAAGCCTTACGCAGAGTTCAGTATTTAAAAGATTACTCCGATTACCAGGATAAAAAGGCTGCGGAAATTTCTGATGCAGCAAAAAAACTTCTTCAAAATATCAGTTTAAAACAGAAATCAGTTAAAGACAAAGAAACCATCCTCTCGAACCAGCAAAAAGATTTGCTCACCATCGAGGTAGAGAAAAAGCAGAAAGAAAACCTTCTTCAGGAATTCAAGAAAAACGAAGTTCAGCTTACTGCAGAGCTCAAGCAAAAGCAAACTGAATCTAAAAAACTCGAAGGCCAGATCCGATCAATTATTGCTGAAGAAATAAAAATTGCCAAAGCAAAAGAGGAAGAAAGAAAAAAGGCAGAAGCTGAAAAGATCCGTTTGGCAAAAATTGCGGCAGAAAGAGAAAAAGCAAGAATTGACGCCGAAAATAAAGTGAGAATGGAAGCGCTCGCTTTAGAGAAAAAACGTGCCGACGAGGAAGCGAAAAGACTGCAGGATATCGCAGATAAAAAAGCTGCCGATGAAGCAGAAAAATCGAAAATAGCCGCCGCTGCAGAAGCTAAAAAAACAGAAGATTCCAAAAAAGCTGCCGATGCTGAAAAAGCTGAAAACAGAAGGGCCGCCGCCGCAAGAGATGCTGCAATAGCTGCCGCAAACGCAAAAACTGCTGCCGATAAAGCCGCAAACGCAAGAGCTGCTGAGGCCACCCTAACAAAGAAAAATGAAGATGAGAAAAAAGCTGCAGAAACCAAGGCTATGACCAACTATGGGGTTACCAGTGCCGTAAGTAATAATTTTGCTGAAAACCGCGGTAAAATGGGAATGCCGGCTTACGGAACGATCACGCACAGGTTCGGCAGACAGCCACATCCGGTTTTTAAAAATATCTACGAAGAAAATAACGGAATTAAAATAGCTGTTGCAAAAGGGACGGTTGCAAAATGTATTGCACCTGGGACGGTTTCCAGAGTAGTAGCTTCCGGTGACGGAACAAAATACGTCATGGTAAAACACGGCGATTATTTCACCATTTATGCCAACCTTTCCAACACAATGGTTTCAGCCAATCAGCCGGTCTCTGCAGGAACTTCCATAGGAACCGTCGGCGCCGATTTCGACGGCACATTTACCCTTGACTTCCAAATCTGGAACGGCACCAATCCAGTGGATCCTTTAGGTTGGGTAAATTGAAAAATATAATTTAACTTTGCACAAAATTTAAAAATGGCAGCACTTACGATATTAGCACTTTCCTGGCAACATTTATTAATCGTTGCGGTAATTTTACTCATCCTTTTCGGAGGTAAAAAAATCCCTGAGATGATGAAAGGTCTGGGTTCCGGTATTAAAGAATTTAAAGATGCGGTAAAGGAAGACGACAAAAAAACTCCCGAAGACCAAAAAAACAACTCAAATCCTACGAACTAAAATTTCCAGATATGAGTTTTTCGATCAGCGCCTGGGAAATCTTCAACCAGTCGATCAATGATTATCACCTCAAAGATAATGTAGATACGCCGGTAAATAACCCTTTCCAAGAGAACAGTTTGGAATGGCTTTTGTATGCAAAGAACTGGATTGATACCGTTCAATGGCACCTGGAAGATATTATTCGTGATGAAAATATAGAGCCGACTGAAGCATTGAAAATAAAAAGAAGAATAGATTCTTCAAATCAGCAAAGAACTGATTTGGTAGAGTTTATTGATAGTTGGTTCCTGCAAAAACACAATAACGTCACGCCGGATTCGGATGCAAAAATCAACAGCGAAACTCCTGCCTGGGCAGTGGACCGTCTTTCGATTTTGGCACTGAAAGTATATCACATGTCGCTTGAAGCTAGCAGAGAGTCTGCAAGCGAAGAGCACAGAAATAACTGCACTGCTAAACTGAATGTTTTGCTGGAGCAGAAAAAAGATCTTTCTGAAGCAATAGATCAATTGCTTTTTGATATTGAGAACGGTAAAATTAAGATGAAAGTTTACAAACAGATGAAGATGTATAACGATGAAACTCTTAATCCGATCCTATATCAAAATGTAAAAAATGGCCAAACTAAAATTTAGTTGCATAATACTGTTGCTTCTAATTTGTTCCTGTACCGTAGAAAACATTAATCTTTCACCGCTCAGTGATACCGCATCCACCGTGAGCGGAAAAAAACCGCCATACACCCTAAAAGAAAGAAAGAAACTTATCGTCTATTCTTCGGAAATCACCGGCTTAATCGGCTCCTTTCCGAAATTCAGAAGCGGTGCGGTAAATACGGAAGTTGTAAATCTTAAATCTTACCTCCGGGAATATATAAATGCGATGGAAGCTTATAACACGAAAGATCTGGTCACGTCCCACAGAAAATTCGAGAAATCTTATAAAAAACTTCAGAATCTAAGAAGATACCTTAATAAAGATGAAGATGCAGTTTTGAACAGATATCTTGTCAGAATAAAAACCAATATGACTTTTATCGACGCTATTATCCCTCAGGATTCTTTGACCACCTTAAAAAACTAAATTTCCATGTTAAAAATTCAAGCGTTAGCTAATGTTCCCACCGAATACGGTAATTTCCGGATGATTGCATTTTCTGAAGAAGAAAGCGACTGGATGCCGCACATGGCAATTATCGCAGAAAACACCGACCTTACAAAACCCATCAATGTCCGGTTTCATTCAGAATGTATTACCGGTGAAGTATTCCATTCAAAAAAATGTGAATGCGGGCAGCAGCTTGATGCGGCAATGAAATTCATTCATGAAAACGGCGGAATCATTATTTACCTTCGGCAGGAAGGCAGAAACATTGGAATCATCAATAAACTGAAAGCTTACTCGCTTCAGGAAAAAGGGTTTGACACGGTGGAAGCAAATCTGCAGCTGGGTCTGCCTGCTGATGACAGAGATTTCACTGCAGCCATTGAAATACTGAATATGTTGGAAATAAAAGAAGTAAATCTTTTGACCAACAACCCTGAAAAAATGAAAATCGTTGAAGACAGCAATATTCATTTGAATAAAAGAATCCCTTTACAAATTAGCTCTACTAAGGAAAGCGAAAGCTATCTGAAGACAAAAAAAGATTATTTCGGGCATCTTTTGGTGGACGACGATGACATCAACAATTAACGCTTTGATTTTCCTCAAAGCGTTAATTAGTTATAAAAAATTAAGCTAATTTCTTAAAATTGCAATGCCGTTTCTAAAGCCAGCTCTATCATTGGTTTTAAGGCTTTTTCTCTTTGATCTGCTGAGATCTGTTCACGTGTTGGAATAATATCAGAAACCGTAAGAATGGTCGCTGCATTTTTTCCTAAATACTGTGCGTTCGCGAAAAGTGCGAAAGCTTCCATCTCTACAGCTGAACAGTTATATTTTGTAGCAATAGCCGGAGTTCCCTCCTCTTTTCTGTAAAAAATATCGCTGGTATGAATATTTGTCGGCTGGATATCTAAAGACAGTGTTTTTGCCGTTTCATTAATCAGACCAAACGCATTTCCCTGATTTTTAATTAACTCACCCTCGATTCCCCATGCGTGTTTAGCGTAGGTAGATTCACTCGCAGAATTTTCAACGTTCAATAGATCAAAAAGTTTTAAATCTGAAGTGTAAGCTCCACAGGTACCAATTCTAATAATGGTATCCACTTCATACTCAGTAAAAAGTTCGAAAGAATAAATACCGATACTCGGAATGCCCATTCCACTTGCTCCCACGGAGATTTCTTTTCCTTTGTAGATTCCTGTGTAATAAAATATATTTCTCGTTTGGCTTACTAATTTCACTTCATTCAAAAAGTTGTCAGCAATATATTTTGCCCGAAGAGGATCTCCCGGCTGTAAAACTGTTTTAGCGATTTCCCCTTTTTTTGCGGCGATATGAACACTCATAATTTGATATTTTAAATAGAATTTTAAATGTAAGGAATTCTGCACAAACCCGAAATTTTCGGCCTCTGAAATTGTCATTTTGTAAGAAAAATCATACGAAAAAAGAAACCCACTGAAAAATCAATGGGCTTCACCTGAAAATATTTTTGTTCTGAAGAAACACTTCCTTAGTTTCTATCTGGGATGTTGTAATATCTGATGACGCTTTGGTAATCACTGTAATCGAGATTTGCATTTTTTCCTTGCGAAGCAGGAACTAATACAATACGAAAACGCTGATTATTAAGATATGAATTAACAAAAGCTGGAGTTTGCGTTGCAAAATTAATTGTTCCGCCTGCTTTTATCAGCACATCACTTTTAGTGAAATCGAAATCATAATCCAACTCGCCTTCATTTAAAAATAAAGTTCTCGGAATCTGTTGCCAAATTGGATTCCCGTTATCCGTGCCAGATTGTCTGTAAACCAAAACCACATCTGTACTTGCAATAGCAATGCCCTGCGAAACAGTAAAATTATTAGAACTGTTAAAAGACCCTGTAATATCCTTCATCATTGGGTAGGTATCACCGTCACCTGCAACAGTATCATTTCTGTCGGTACAGCTGAATACTGTAAATCCGAAAATTGCCAGAAGCAATATGGTAAAGTAATTTTTCATTTTTTTAAGATTTTATAAAGTTTAATAATTGTCAATCTCTCAAGATGTATGCCAATAAAGCCAGGATTTTAAATTTTAAATATTGTATTTTTGTTCATCATCATATTATAGATAATGAAAAACATAAAAAGTAAAATCGCGTTCGTCTTTATTATTGTTTTATCTTTAAAAATATCGGCTCAGTACCAGCCGAAAAATATCACCAAAGAAGATTTAAAGAAAGCCAATGAATGGGTCGACAAAACTTATAAATCCCTTTCGCAGGACGAAAAACTTGGCCAGCTGTTTATTATTGCGCTTTATACCAACAAAGGTGAAGATTTCATTAATAATGTCCGCAATACTGTAGTAAATGAACAGATTGGCGGATTAATCCTTATGCAGGATGATGCTGCCAGAGAAATTAATTTGGTGAACGAGTTCCAAAGCAAGTCGAAAGTTCATATGATGATTGGGATGGACGCAGAATGGGGACTTTTCCAAAGGATTGCGACCGCACACAAATTTCCCTGGGCGATGACTCTAGGTGCGATTCAGGATAAGAATTTAATCAAAGAAATGGCAGCGAAAATTGCCGAAGACTGTAAAAGAATGGGCATTAACTGGGATTTTGCGCCTGTTGTTGATGTAAACACCAATCCGGACAATCCCATTATTGGTAACAGAAGTTTCGGCTCAGAAGTTTCAAATGTGGTAAGTTCTGCAATGGCTTATTCCAATGGGCTTCAGGATAACAATATTTTGGCGGCAATCAAACATTTTCCGGGACACGGCGATACGAATACCGATTCTCATCTGGATTTACCCGTTGTTTCACATGATCTAAACAGATTGAATTCTGTGGAACTCGCACCTTTTAAAGCGCTTATGGACAAAGGAATTGGTGGTGTGATGGTGGCGCATTTATATGTTCCGGCTTTAGAAAATGGAAAAGGAATTCCTGCTTCTGTCTCTAAAAATATCATCACCGGACTTTTAAAAGAAAAATATGGCTACAAAGGTTTAATTATTACCGATGCCTTAAATATGGGCGCCGTTGCAAAACGTTATAAACCTGGAGAACTGGATGCGCTTGCTTTTAAGGCAGGAAACGATATTATGCTCTTTTCCGATGGGGTGAAAGAAGGAAAAAGATTGATTCAGTCTGCGATTGATAATAAAGAAATTTCCCAGAACCGCGTGGAAGAAAGCGTAAAGAAAATTCTCCTGACTAAATATTTTTTAGGACTGAATCAGTATCAACCCAAAAACCCTGAAAACATCAACAGTGATCTGAATAATGATTCTCACAAAAAACTGGTTGAGAATCTTTACAGCAATGCTCTTACTTTACTGAAAGACGAAAAAAAACTGCTTCCGCTCAACTGTAAGGAAACGTATTATTATGTTCCTCTGGAAGAAGCACCGTATCAAACATTCCCCGATCAATTAAATTTAAGTACAACAGTAATCGTTAAAAAACCTTCGGAAATTTCTACAATTCCAGCCAATTCAAAAGTGATTGTTGGTTTTCATAAGGATAATTCTACCGCTTACAAACCTTATAAAATCTCTGCAGAAAGCAAAAAAATATTGGCTGAATTAGCTACAAACCAAAACGTGATTTTAAATGTTTTCGGTTCCGCTTATGCACTGAAAGATGTGGATATTTCTAAAGTTTCCACTGTTTTGGTTTCTTATGAAAACAATGACGATTCCATGATTGCTGCAGCAAAAGCATTGTGCGGGCAAACGAAAATTTCAGGCAGACTTCCGGTTTTGGTCAACGAAAATCTTAAAGCAGGAATGGGAATAGATTTAAATCCATCCTCTAAAATTGACCTGAATAAAAAGACAAATTAAAAACTGTAATTGAGTAATTTCAATAAAAAAAAACTTAAAAAATCCTATGAAAATCGGAATTCTCTGTTATCCAACATACGGCGGAAGTGGCATCGTTGCTACAGAACTCGGCATGTCGCTCGCCAATAAAGGCTTTGAAGTACATTTCATCAGTTCTGCACTTCCTGCAAGGCTTGATATTACCAATCCAAATATTTTTTTCCATAAAGTAAATGTCCAGACCTACCCTCTTTTTGAATATCAGCCTTATGACATTGCGCTTTCTTCGATGATTTACCGGGTGGTAAATTTATATAAGCTCGACATTCTGCATGCACATTATGCGATTCCTTATGCTTATGCTGCATTTATGGCAAAGCAGATGCTGAAGGAAGAAGGCAAAGACATTCCTTTGGTAACAACGCTTCACGGAACGGATATTACTCTGGTTGGGCAACATCCAAGCTACAAACATGCAGTGGAATTTTCCATCAATCAGTCAGATACAGTGACTTCGGTTTCCGAAAGCTTAAAAGCCGATACCCTGAAGTTCTTTAATATTAAAAAGGAAATTCAGGTCATTACCAATTTTATCGATAATTCTGAATTTGATGAATGCCATGACTGCAGCAGATCGCAGTTCGCCAACGAGGACGAAAAAATTCTTATTCACGTTTCCAATCTACGTCCGGTAAAGCGGGTTCATGAAGTTCTTCAGATTTTTAAAAACGTAAACGCGAGGGTAAAATCAAAACTCATCATTATCGGCGAAGGTCCCGAAATGGAAAAAATCACTCAGTTTCTGGAAGAAAACCCGGAATTGATTGGAAAGATCCGCCTTCTGGGGAAAGTGAATGATTTATATCGAATCCTGCAGCTTTCGGATGTATTTCTACTGCCTTCTGAGCAGGAAAGTTTCGGTCTGGCAGCGTTGGAAGCAATGGCTGCAAATACACCGGTCATCAGTTCAAACGCCGGCGGAATTCCGGAGGTGAACATTCAGGGAGAAACCGGATTTTTAGCTGAAATTGGAAATGTAGAAGCGATGAGCAACTATACCATCAAACTTTTAAGCGATGAAAAATTGCTGGCACAAATGAAGATCAATGCCAAACAACAGGCGATAAAATTTGATTTGAAAAATATCTTACCCATCTATGAAGAGATGTATGAGAGAACATTGAAGAATTTTCGAGCAATGACGCGATGATTTACGCAATGTGCGCTAAGATCTAATTTTCTTTTTATGACGGAAAACGAAATTGCATATGAAATAGTAGGAGCATGTTTGGATTTACACAGAGAAGTAGGTCCAGGACTTCTTGAAAGTGCTTATGAGAGTGCTCTCGCGTATGAAATCCGGCAAAGAGAATTAGAGGTAAAACGACAATGCTCAATGCCTTTTCATTATAAAACAGTAAAGATGGAAGTTGGTTATAAGATTGATTTGCTGGTTGAAGGTAAGGTAATCATCGAATTGAAAAGCGTGGAAGAACTTCATCCTGTGCACTATGCACAAACGCTCACATACCTTAAACTTTCAAATTTGAAACTTGCATTATTAATAAATTTTAACGAAAAATTAATAAAGAACGGAATACACAGAATTGTAAATAATTTATAATCTTGCGTCCGTTGCGTTAAAAACATCGCGTCATTGCGTGGAACAAAATGAATGAAAAACTCCTTCAATATCTTTGGAATTTCAAGATTTTTAAGAATTTTGATTTCAAAGATGTGGAAGGTAATGACTTGGAAATTCTCGATTTCGGAAAATGGAATTTCAACTCCGGCCCGGATTTTCTTTTAGGAAAAATTAAAACCAAAGATTTAGTTTTAGCAGGAAACATTGAACTTCATGTGAAGTCTTCCGACTGGATTTTTCACCAACATTCCGGGAATCCCGAATTTGAGAATTTAATTCTTCACGCCGTTTTCATTCATGATGTGGAAATTGAAGAACTCAGAAACAAAAACATTCCAACCATCGAACTGAAAGATTATATTGATGAAACGCTGCTGTGGAAATATGAATCTTTGCTGAAAGAAAATCAGTTTATTCCGTGTGAAACTTTATTTGATCACAGGAAAATCCCCTTCCTTTTTCCCGAAGAAACTTTACTGAAAAAATTAGATGAAAAATCAGTGGAGATTGAAGAATCTTTGAAAATCAATAAAAACAATTACGAAGCCGTTCTTTTTCAGAATCTGGCGTACGCGTTCGGGTTGAAAGTAAACTCCGGGATTTTCAGGCAAATGGCGGACAGTCTGGATTTTTCTGTCGTAAATAAAATCCGTCAGAACCAAACCCAGCTTGAAGCACTCTTTTTCGGAATGAGCGGTTGGCTTGAAAATCCTGAAGATGAACAAATGGTTATCTGGAAACGGGAATTCGATTTTCTAAAATCGAAATATAGCCTTCCTGAGCTTCGCAGTATTCCCAAATTTTCAAGGCTTCGTCCGCCAAACTTCCCTACAATACGCCTTTCACAGCTGGCTTCGCTGTATCATTTAAACCAAAATCTGTTCTCTAAATTAATTTCTGCTAAAAACAATAATGAAATTGATGCTATTTTCAAAAACGTAAAGGCCAGTGAATACTGGGATAACCGTTTCAATTTTGGGAAAATATCGCCAGTGGAAAGCAAGAAATTTTTAACTGAGGATTTCATTGATTTGATTTTGATCAATGCCGTTCTGCCCCTGAAATATGCCTACAACAAAAATTATGATGAAAATATCAATGATGAAATTTTAGATTTTTACCGAAATATCCAGGCTGAAAAAAACACGGTAATTGACAGCTGGAAATCCCTGCGCGTGAAAATTGAAAACGCCTTGGAAAGTCAGGCGATGCTTTTTCATCATAAAAACTATTGTGAAAAGAAAAACTGCTTAAATTGCGGAATCGGATTTCAACTGCTAAAAGTTGAGCAAAAATAATAAATGTGAAATCTGACAAACCTCACCTCATTCTCTTCTGCTGTCGGTGTTTTTAGTGATAATTTTGTATAAAATTCAATCCATGTTCGACTGGTTACACACCCTTCTTTTACCCGTAGAAAATCCTACTGTCACACAATCTATCGTCGCAATAATGCTTGCGATCGGAACCGGAATTTTCTTCGGACGGTTAAAACTCGGAAAAATTACTTTCGGTGTTTCGGCCGTCATGTTTACCGGTTTGTTAATGGGACATTTCGGATACCGCATACAGCCCGGAATTTTAGATTTCATCCGCGATTTCGGTTTGATTCTGTTTGTTTACGGGATCGGTTTGCAGGTTGGGCCTTCCTTCTTCTCATCCTTCAGAAATGAAGGGCTGAAATTTAATTTGCTGGCGGTTTCTACCGTTCTTTTCGGTGGGGTCATCACCTTTATTCTTTTTAAATTCACCGGTCTTAAAATTGAAGATTTAGTAGGAATCATGAGCGGTTCCGTAACCAACACCCCCGGATTAGGTGCCGCAAAAAACACCATTGAAGAAATAAAAAACTCCTTCCCTGAAAGGAGCTTCAACGATCCGACCATTGGTTACGCCATTACTTATCCGCTTGGAGTTTTTGGTATTATTGGAACGATTATCATGTCCAAACTGTTGTTAAAAATAGATCCTGAAACAGAAATGAAAAAATTCAGGATGTCAAAGATCAATCGGGAATTGCCTTTAGTTCATAAAAAAATGAGGGTCACCAATCCTGATTTTTTTGATAAAACTTTACATCAGATCATCAAAGATTTTGGACGCGAAATTGTTGTTTCCAGGCTGAAACACAGTGGTAGTGAAGCGGTGCAGTCGCCCACTTCCGACACCCGTTTGCAGGACAGAGACGTTTTGATGATTGTAGGTTTGGAAGACGACCTGGATGAGTTTATCACACAAGTCGGCAGGCCGTCAACCGATTTGTTTATTGAATCAGATCCCTATATTCACCAGAAAAACATTTTCGTTACGAAGCCTTCCGCAATTCATAAAAAACTTTCACAGCTGGATCTTTACAATACTTATGATTTGAAAGTTACGCGTGTTTTCCGTGCGGGACGGGAAATTTTACCAAGACCGTCACTTGAACTGTTTTATGGAGACAAATTAAGGGTTATCGGCTCGAGAGAAGCTATTGAAGAAGCCGAGAAAATCATAGGGAATTCGGAGAAAAAACTGCTGGAACCCGATTTTCTTTCGCTTTTCGGAGGTTTGCTTTTGGGAGTGATTTTAGGTTCGATTCCTATTGTCATCCCAAGTCTGCCGGTTCCGATAAAACTTGGATTTGCAGCCGGACCGCTCATTGTGGCATTATTGATTTCGAGGTACGGCGGAATTTCCTTTATTCATTCCTACATTAATAATGGGGCGATTTACTTTATGAAAGATTTCGGGATCTGTCTGTTTTTTGCAGCGGTCGGAATTCATGCAGGAGACGGATTTTACGAAAACTTTATCCAATACAACGGCTGGAACTGGCTTCTATACGGCTCGGCAATTACCTTTATTCCTTTAATTACGATGGTGATTGTGGGAAGGTTTTTTATGAAAATCAATTATCTGCAGTTGGCCGGAATAATGAGCGGAAGTTACACCGATCCTGCCGCTTTGTCTTTCAGCACCAATTACCTGGATTCTGATATTCCCATTCAGAGTTATGCGCAGGTTTATCCGTTGGTCACCATTTTCAGGATTTTCGTGGCGAGTCTGCTGATTTTAATATTTAGCTGAAAAAATTTATATATTTGAGAAAAAACAACGCCTTGAAATTTAACCTTCTTATTCTGTTGATACTTCTTCTTTCATGCAGTGAGAATAAAACATCTCCTTGTCCTGCAAAAACCAATGTTTATTATGAAAAAGCGTGGGTCTACCTGGATCATCAGAATAAAGACAGCGCTTTTGTTTTTCTTAATAAAGCCAAAACTGAATTTGCGAAAGCTAAGGACAGTCTGGGTATCGCCAAGTGTCTGATGAATATGGCAACGATACAGACCGATTACGGGGATTATCTGGGCAGCCAGGAAAATACCGTTCAGGCTGTAAAAATATTTGAGAAGATTAAAGATACTACCTATCTTTCCAGTAATTATAATCTGATGGGTACCAATGAGCTTAATCTGAAAAACTTCAGAGAAAGTATCTTTTATTTAAAACAAGCAGTAAAAAGCACCAATATTAAAGAGGATAAAGAAATTTTCCGAAATAATCTTGCAATGGCTTATGCGAAACAGAAGCAATACGATTCTGCAATTTCAATTTTCCGTGATCTATTAAAGCGTAACAGCAAAAATGCTTTGTTACTAGATAATAAGGCTTTTACCCAATGGAAAAAAAACAAAGATTACAATGCAGAACCTGAAATGTTACTTGCACTGCAGATCAGGGAAAAAGAAGGTCACCTTTTAGGTCAGAATGCCAGTCACTCACACCTTTCGGATTATTTCAGTGAGAAAAATCCCGCGCTTGCACTGAGACATGCACGGCAGATGTATGAGGTGGCGCTTAAAGCTAAAAGCCCGCCAGACCGTCTTGAAGCTTTGCAAAAACTGATCAATCTCGAAGACGGAGCCACGTCAAAACAGTATTTTAAAGTATACCACGCGCTAAATGACAGCCTGGAAACAGCAAGAAACGAAGCGAAAAATCAGTTTGCTGTCATCCGTTATGATTCAGAAAAAAATAAGGCGGATTTTCTGAAAGCACAGGTGGAAAATTCCGAGCAGAAATATCATATTTTGAAACAGTATGTTGCCTTAGCTGTTTTGATAGGGATTATAATAAGCGCCCATTTCTGGTATAAAAGACGGAAAGAAAGAATGGAACAGGAAAACCTGTTTAAAATAAAAAAGACCGAACTGAAGTATTCTAAAAAAATACACGATGTGGTTGCAAACGGTGTATATCAAATCATGACTGAGGTGGAAAATCAGCCAAAGTTGGACAAAGATACCCTGCTCGACAAGCTGGAAAACATCTACGAAAAATCCCGAGATATTTCCTATGACGGTGCGCGGAATGACTCAGAGGAAAATGATGCCCAAAAAACAGCGGCTCTTATTGAGTCCTACTCGTCCGATCATACCCAAATCTTCATCATCGGAAATGAGGAAAGCTTCTGGGAAAATCTAAATTCCAAAATAAAAATAGAAATTCATCTTATTCTGCAGGAGCTTCTCGTCAATATGAAAAAACACAGCGCTGCAAAAAATGTGTCGGTAAGATTCGAGAAAACTGCTGACTGCCTTAATATTTTATACTTTGACGACGGAATTGGACTTCCAAAAAATGATTTTCAATATAAAAATGGTCTAAGGAATACGGAAAACCGTATTTTTTCCTGCAACGGTATTATTACTTTTGACAGAGAAACACAGAAAGGAACAAAAATAAAAATTGAGTTTCCTTTGGAAAAAAATTATAAATATGTTTAAGAAAGTACTTATCGCAGAAGATCATGAAAGCGCAGGAATATCCGTATTGAAAACCTTGGAAGAGCTGAAAATTACCGACACGCATTTTGTATATTACTGCGATGATGCACTGCAAAGGGCAAAAAAAAGTGCTGCTGAAGGTGAACCTTTCGATCTTTTGATTACAGATCTGTCTTTCGATGAAGATCACCGCGAACAAAGAATAAAAAACGGAGCGCAACTGATATCCGAAGTCCGGCAGATCTTACCTTCCATCAAATCCATTGTGTTCTCCATTGAAAAAAAGGCGACCAAAATAGAGCTTCTTTTTAAGCAATATCACATTGATGGTTTTGTCCAGAAAGGCAGAGGAGACGCGCAACAGATGAAAAAAGCCATTCTTGCCGTCAGCGACAATAAAAAATTTATTTCCCCGGAACACAAACTGAGTCTGCGAAAAAACACGATCGAACTTACTGCTGCAGAACTCAGCATTCTGCAGCTTCTTTCCAAAGGAACCGTCCAGAAGAATATCCCTTTGTATCTCCAGGATATGGGTTCGAAATCCTGCAGCCTAAGTTATGTTGAAAAAAACATCAACAATCTAAAAGATACTTTTCAGGCGAACAATAATGCGCAGCTTATTGCAATCTGTAAAGATTTGGGCATTCTTTAATACCTTTTTTCGGAATTTTTAAAAAAAAATGTTGTTTTTACGGTTTCCCGTAAGGTTATCTCTATATAACGGTGTAATTTCGGTTTGCTAAATAAAATTGGAGGAAGTCATCCGGAAGAAGACCCCAACTAAAAACACAAATCTTTATATTCTTCTTCCGGACCTTCTATTAAATCTCTTATTATTTTTTAATTATTCTCTTCACCTGAGCAACCAAACACAAACAAAAAAAGCAACCGGTTTTGGTTGCTTTTCTGTTATATAAAGAATTATTATTTCTTTTCTTCTACTGCTGTATCGGGAAATCTCTGTTGAGTAAACTCTCTTGAGATGGCTGCTTTTTCAAACTTCAGTTTTCCTGAAAGAGTTTCAATCACGACGCCGTCTTCCTGGATCTGAGCGATTCTTCCGTGCATTCCGGAAGTTGTTACTACTCTGCTTCCGACTTTCAGTGTTTCCTGAAAACTTTTTTCCTGTTTTGATTTTTTCATTTGAGGACGGATCATCAGAAAATAAAATCCAACGAACATTAAGCCCATCATAATCATGGTTGGCATCATCGAACCTTCCGGTCCTGCAGCCTGTAAAAATATTGCTATCATAGTTATTCTAAATTAAATAATTAAGGTTGGATATCTGCAGAAAATGTAATCACAATAGGCGCTTTTTCAACGTTTGCATATACTTCCGCCTGTTTGTTAACCAATCCGTCGAAATTGGACGAATCGAATTTCAAAGTAATTTTGCCTTTCTGTCCCGGAAGAATCGGGTCTTTTGTATAATCCGGCACTGTACATCCGCAACCTGGTTTTACCTGAGAAATAATTAAAGGATTTGTTCCTGTATTCGTTACTTCGTACACATGCTCCACGTGATCACCTTTTTTCAGTTTTCCGAATTCGAAATTAGATTCTGAAAGTGCAATAGTTGTTAAAGGTTTTGCCTGAGCTTCTTTTACCATTTCTTCTGGAGTAGCAACTGCAGGAGCCTCAACAGTGGTGTGTTCTTCGGTAACCAACTGATCTGCTTTCTGATCCTTCTTACATGCCACTAAACTTAACGCAGCAACAAGCGGTAATATTTTTACTAAATTTTTCATAAATTTTTTCTTTATTAATTTCTATTTAAATCTTTGGTGTATTTATCCAAAATCCCATTGATAAATATGTTAGAACGGTCCGTTGAAAAAACTTTGGAAATTTCGATATACTCATTAATCACCACTCTGGCAGGGGTTAACGGAAAATAATCGAGTTCGCTGATTGCGGTGATGAGAATAATTTTATCCAGTAAAGAAACTCTTTCCAGATCCCAGTTTTCAAGTCTTTCTTCAAGTTTCTTTTCAGACTCTTCCCAATGGTTAAGTGTCTGTTTCAGCAATCTGCGCGCAAACTCTCTGTCGTCTTCATCTTTAATCATTTTAATTAAAGTGTGACTTGGTTCGTCTTCTTTAAAAAACCCGATGGTTTTCTGAATCATTGAATTTGAAATGTGAAAATCATCAGCCCAGCTCATTTCTTTTGCTTCCAGATGGTCATGGAAATCTTCATTTTCCGCCACATATCTCAGGAATAATTTCCCGATAAATTTCTGGTCTTCTTCGAAAGAATAACCTTCTTCTTTCATGAAATCCTGATATCTTTTTCCGGCAGTCATTCGCTGGAAAGTCTTTACCAGTAAATCATCATGAAGTTCCCATTTCAACTCCTGATGTTTGGAGGTGAACGAAAGTCTTTCTACATTTTCCTCCAGCTTATTCAGCACCTGGTTGTTGATGAATTTCTGGTTAGGGTTCACGTTGTCATCAGTTTTGATATATTTATTCTTCCCGATTTCAATTTGCTTTTCCGCTAAATGCTTCAGCGCGACCAAAAAATTAAGCTGATAAATGTAAAGATGATATATTTTCTCGATTTCAGAAAACATATTTTTCTCTAAAATATCAAATTTTATAGGGTTTTGATAATAAGAATACACTGATTCTACAACTTTTTCACGGATTTGTCTTCTTCCTAACATTTCAAAGAGCTTTTTATGCGTGCAAAGATAGCAATTTTTTACAAACTCTTCCGGGCATATCGCTTTCTGGCTTAATAAAATACTTAAAATCCGTTTTCAATTTATTACTTTTGCATCTGAAGTCACCATGGCTGAAAAACCAATGTAGAAAGCTCATTATGAACGCACTTAAAACCTTAAATCCTTATTTCTGGAAACACAGAATACTGTTGTTTTGGGGATTCTTGTTTATTATTGCCAGCAATTTTTTCAGTATTTACAAAGTTCAGTTTGTAGGAAAATCGGTGGACGAAATCTCGAAAACCACCAATCTTGGTTTTAACAGACAGGTGCTCATTTATGTCGGAATTATCGTAGCTTCCTCTTTACTGACAGGGTTTTTCACTTTCATGATGCGGCAAACCATTATTGTTGCCTCCAGAAGAATAGAGTACGAACTGAAAAATAAAATCTACAACCATTATCAGGAATTATCTTTAACCGATTTCAAAAAAACCACCATTGGTGACCTCATGAACCGCCTTAGCGAAGATGTTGTTGCCGTAAGAATGTATCTGGGACCAGGTGTAATGTATGTCGTGAATCTTCTAATCCTCTTGATTATCACGAGCATTTATATGTTGAAAACAGATACCTCAATGACTATCTGGTCTCTTTTACCGCTTCCAATTCTTTCATTTGTTATTTACAAAGTAAGTTCCATCATCAATCAGAAATCGAAAATAATGCAGAAAAGCCAGTCTGCCATTTCAACTTTTGTACAGGACAGTTTCTCCGGAATTCGGGTGGTGAAGTTTTTCGCAAAAGAAAAATACATTGAAAAAAATTACGGAATTAAAGTTAAAGATTATCAGGATAAAGCCCTCGATCTGGCAAAAACGGAAGCCTATTTTTTTACCATCGTTCTCTTTGTCATTGGTTTGCTGAATGTTGTAATTCTTTTAATCGGCGGACAGAAATATCTGAACAACGAGCTTACAGTAGGGAAAATTGCCGATTTCTTTCTTTATATCAACATTTTAATCTGGCCCTTTTCAATGGTAGGCTGGGTAACTTCAGTGAATCAGAGAGCAGAAGCTTCCATGGCGAGAATTAATGAGTTTCTCGATATGAAAACCGATATCATCAATACCAATCATGAGATTTATCCCATTAAAGGTGATATCGAGTTCCGGAACGTTTCTTACGTATATCCGAATACCGGAATTAAAGCTCTCGACAATCTCAGTTTTACCATCGAAGCCGGGAAATCTCTCGCTATTATGGGAAAAACCGGAAGCGGAAAATCAACTATTGCCCTTTTACTCTGCCGTTTAATTGATCCCACTGAAGGCGAAATACTTATCGACGGAAAAAATCTTAAAGAACACAATTTAGAAAACTATCGGAAATTCATTGGTTATATTCCTCAGGAAAGTTTCCTGTTTTCTGATACAATTGAAAATAATATCGGCTTTGCTGTTGACAAGCCATCTTTAAAACTGGTGGAAGAATATGCGAAGAAGGCCGATGTTCACAAAAATATTGTAAAGTTTAAAGACCGGTACAAAACAATGGTTGGCGAAAGAGGTGTAATGCTTTCCGGCGGCCAGAAACAAAGAATATGTATCGCCAGAGCGCTGATCAAGGAACCTAAGATTCTCATCTTTGACGATTCACTTTCTGCATTGGATACCGAAACAGAAGAAAACATCCTTCAGAACATCGAAAACGAGATTCAGAAGAGCAGTTCCATCATTATTACCCATCGGGAAAGCAGCGCAAAACGTGCCGATAAAATACTGAATCTCACCGAAATAGAAAACCGTTTCCGCATCAAATTGAAGAATAGTTAATGATAATTCAATAATCTTATCAAAAAATTAAAAATATATTTTGCAATTAAAAGAAATCTTTTATATTTGTTATAATAAGATTTCAAAAAATATATACAAATGAGTGATTACAAGGAACGCCACGAAAACGAAATTTTCACAAAGGTGTTGAAAGCAGGCAGAAGAACATATTTCTTTGATGTGCGGGAGACCAAAGCAGGAGATTATTATCTTACCATTACCGAAAGCAAAAAGAATTTTGGGGAAAACGGAGAAGCTACTTTTGAGAAGCATAAAATTTATCTTTATAAAGAAGATTTCAAGAGTTTCGAAGAAATGTTCAAAGAATCCACAGACTTTATCATCAACCAAAAAGGGGAAGATGTAATCTCTGAAAGACATGACAAAGACTTCAAAAGCCGCACATTTACGATAGAATCAGACGACGAAGTTTAAATAATATAAAAGCATTCAAAATTTGAATGCTTTTTTTGTTGGAACTGATACAACATTAATAAAAGTTCAAACAGCGGTTTCGCTTTATTCTTAAACTTTTTGCGATGATCACAAAAAAAAACGCATTGATAATCAATGCGTTTTATAGTGGGTGAATGAGGGGTCTCGAACCCCCGACCTCCGGAACCACAATCCGGCGCTCTAACCAACTGAGCTACAATCACCGTTTGAGGTTGCAAATATAAAGCTTTTCGAGAAATTACAAAATTATTCCGTCAAAATTTTTGAAAGCAAGCAATTTTTCTGTCGTAAAGCCTTCTGCGTAATCTACTCCGGAGAGTCTTCCCAAATCCTGAGCGCGGTAAGTTAAGCTTTCCAGGAAATCTTTTGTCGCAATTGGAGTCATTGGTTCTGTGGAGTTTGGGTCGTAAAACTGGGTTTTATAAGCGAGGCAGGCTTCTATCTTTTTCTCCATAAAATCAGAGACATCTACGACGAAATCCGGGGTAATGTTTTTCCACTGAATATAATTGAAAATATGTTTCGGACGCCAAGGTTTTTGGTTTTCACCTTCGGATACGGTTTCTATTTTTACCAATCCGGAAAGGAAGCATGCATCAGAAACCAATTTAGAAGCTTTTGCATGATCAGGATGACGGTCTTCAATTGCGTTTGAAAATACAATTTCCGGTTGATACTTGCGGATCATTTTCACGACCTGCATTTGATATTCTTCGGTATTGAGAAGGAAACCGTCTTTCATTTTCAGGTTTTCCCGTGCTGAAATTCCTAAAATTCTGGATGCTTCCGCGGCTTCTTCGGCTCTTGTGAAATTGGTTCCCCGGGTTCCGAGTTCGCCCTGCGTGAGATCGACAATAGCTAGCTTTTTTCCTTCAGAAATTAATTTGGCTAAAGTTCCGCCACAACCCAACTCTACGTCGTCTGGATGGGCTCCGATTGCTAAAACATCTACTTTTATCATGTTGCAAAGATACGAAAATTGGTTTTTTTGAAAATTATAGGGATGTAAACTTCCGAAAGACACTTTCTGACCTTTTTAGCCCCGATTGCAGCGGCATCCTTTTACGAAACGAAGTGCAGTAAAAGATATAGCGGAAAGCGGGATCAGAATTTCGGAGAAGCTAAAACCCCTGTTGCTCCTAAGAATTATTTCTGATACTGATAAACCGTGGTGAGAAACTCTGCGTAAGAACGCTCCAGCTTTGTGATATCGCCGGATTTCAAATTGATTCCTGCCGTTCCGTATGGATTTGAATTGACCGAAAACGCCGAAAACTGAAAATACTGAACAGGCTGGTTTTCCTGTGCTGAAAGTTTAATGGAAGAACCCAGCAGTTTCCTTGTGGAAACAGTATAAACTTCTCCGGGCGCGAGTTCTCTTTTGGTGTAAGTTCTTGGTTCGAAAACGATATTTTCCTTATTCAGGGCGATTGTCTGCTTTTTGTAAGGCGATGCAATGAGATAAACCGTGTTGTTTTCTTTCAGGAAATCATCCGGCGAAACATAATACAGATTCAGTTTATAATGCAGGCCATCAAATTTCTGCACCCCTCCGTCCACGGTTTCGAAAGGCTGGAAAGAAAATGCATTGGCTCCGACTTCTTTGGCTTTTTTGTAAATCATCCCGAAAATTTTTGCATCGTCATCGGAAAATCCCTGCACTTCAATTTCTGCAAGGTATTCTGAGGTCACTGTTTCAGGATTTATTTTATACAAAATCCTGTCGGAATTGGCATGTGTTTTTACGACTTTATTGAGGATGACATTCTGGCCAAAACTCATCTGACCCAAAAATATCATCAATATGAAAATTGATTTTTTCATTGTTTTTTTAAAATTTCTATGCATTCTTCAAGCGAATTTTCCCAGTGTTTAGGCTCTATTCCGTAGGTTTCTTCTATTTTATCCAAAGACATTGTGCTTCGTTTCGGTCTTTTTGCCGGTGTCGGAAACTGCTCTGTCGTAATGGCGTTGAGCTTTATTTTTGAATCTGAAAATTCTGCAATTTTTTCGGCAAAGCCATACCAACTTGTTTCCGGATAATTTGAAAAATGGAAAACGCCGTAGGTTTTCGGTTCGGTTCCGATAATTTTCATTACCGCTTCTGCCAAATCATTTGCGTTGGTGGGCTGCCCAAACTGATCGGACACAATTCCGAGTTCATCTTTTGAGGAAAATAAATTCAACATGGTTTTCACGAAGTTTTTGTTGAATTCTGAATACAGCCAAGAAGTTCTGATCACCACTGTTTTTGGATTAAGACTGAGCGCCAGTTCTTCCCCTTTCAATTTTGAAGCTCCATAAACTCCCTGTGGGTTGGTGAAATTGTCTTCGGAATAAGAAATATAGGTGTCTCCATCGAAAACATAATCGGTTGAAATATGAATTAAAACCGTTTTGTTTTCCGCGCAGGCTTCAGCTAAATTAGCGACACCCTGTGCGTTGACGGCAAACGCTTTTTCGGATTCTGTCTCTGCTAAATCTACCGCGGTATAAGCCGAAGCGTTGATGCAGAAGTGTGGCTGAAAATCATAAAAGAAATCAGAAACTTTTTCTGCATCGGTGATATCAAGCGTTTCGGAATCTGTAAAATTAAATTCAAAAAGGTTTTCAAATTCCGGAGCTAATTTTCTGAAACAGTTGCCTAGCTGTCCGTTTCCTCCGATGACCAATATTTTTTTTATCATTTCGCTGCTGATTTATTCTGTTTTCTAAAGTAAGCGACTCTGCTCTGGAAATCTTTCTCTTCTAAATTTACCAAAAATTTCTGAAAGAGTTCTTTTGTCTCTTCCGGATGCGATTCTGATTTGCGGGTTTTCATATTGAAATAAATCACAGTGAGCCAAAGGATACTGTGGATGGTTTTTCCGTCCTCACTTTTCATTAAAATCTCCACTTTTGACAGCCTGTCGCCCAGTTCAATGGTTTTACTTGAAATAAGTACTTTCGAATTATAACGCACTTCTTTCAGATAAGCAATCTCGTTCTGTACCGTAACCCATGTACAGCCGGTTTTTCTGGTGAATTCTTCATAAGTGAAACCGTAACCGCTTTCCACGTGATCTTCCCGTGCATTGAGCATGTATTCGAGGTATTTCACATTGTTGAGATGACCGATAGGGTCGCAGTCGCTGAAACGTATTCTTGCTGAAGTTGAAAGTTCTTTTTCCATGTTACAAAATTAAAAAACCATCCCGGATTTCGGGATGGTTTGGGTTATAGAAATAAAATCTTAAAGACCTAATTCTTTTTTTACCAATGGAGTCGCATCCGGACCACCTTTGTAGATTAACGCTGTAGAATCAATAATGAAATCGAAACCGTTTGCTTTGGCAACTTTGGTTACTGCGTTGTTTAATTTTTCAATGATTGGTTTTACTGCTGCATCTCTTCTTTGTGCCAAATCGTTTTGAGCAGTTTGCTGAAGCTGTTGCAAATTCTGTTGTTTTTTCTGCAATTCACCTTCTTTAGCTGTTCTCTGTGCTTCAGTAAGTTTAGCACCTTCAGCCTGATACTGCTGAACTTCTTTCTGGAAAGATTCTGCCTGTTTGTTCAGTTCATCACCTTTAGTTTTGCTGAAAGTATCTAAATCTGTCGTCATTTTCTTAGTTTCAGGCATGGCAGACAATACTGCTTCATAATCCATAGATGCAACTTTCTGCGCGCTTACAGCACCTGCTGTCATCAACATCATCACTGCTGCAAATAATACACTTAATTTTTTCATAATTGGGGTTGAATAATTTTATTGTTGTTTTAAAATTTATTTGGACTTTCTCGACTGTTCCTCTACCGTTTCTTTACGGCCTTCAGTCATCATTTTTAATTTTTCTTTTTTCGCATCTGCACTGCTTACACCTGTTTTTACGGGCGTTTCCGCATTTTTCACTCCTGAATTTTTCAAAAGCAAATCTAATACTTTATCCGTATAATCGTATCTTTTTTCAAGGAAAATTACACTGATGTTATTGCTTTTATCAAGAATGATGCCTAAGCTGTTTTTCTCTGAAACTGTCTTGATTGCGTTCCATATCTGATCCTGAAAAGGTTTGGTAAGATTGGATCTTGCGTTGTTGATTTCTCCCAAAGTACCAAAACGGTTGTTGATCATGCTTTTAATCTTTTTATCCAGATCATCCACTTCTTTCTGACGCTGTTTTAACTGATCGCCTACCAAAAGCACTCTCTCATTCTCCAAAAGTGTCTTCTTTTTATCAAATTCAGACTGCAGGGTTTGTATTTCAGTCTGCCAATTAGCAATCTGTGAGTTCAGCCGGTCTTCAGCATCTTTGTACTGCGGCAGTTTACTCAGAATATAATTGGTATCCACCACTCCTATTTTCTGTGCACTGAGTACACCTGAAAATATAACGAAAAGCACTGAAAATAATTTGATATGTTTCATCTGTATTCCTATTATAATGATTGGTTCATCAGGAAGTGTGTTTTCCATCCTGCAGGCTCTGTACCCATAATTGTTTTATCAAAACCGTAAGCAAAATCAAATCCGATCAATCCGAATGCACCCATATAAACTCTAACACCTACCCCTGCCGAACGTTTCAGCTGGAATGGATTATAAGTTCCAAATGAATTCCATGCGTTTCCTCCTTCCAGGAAAGAAAGTGCATAAATTTTCGCCGTTTGGTTCATGGAAATCGGGTATCTAAGCTCCATTGCAAATCTGTTGTAAATAGTAGCTCCTCCATAAGGCGTGATGTCTTCTAATGCTCCTCCTGTTGAAGATGAATTTTCATAACCTCTTAACGGAACCAATTCCCGTCCGTCATATCTTCCGCCTAAAAGCCCTGTTCCACCTACATAAAATCTTTCGAACGGCGGTGCTCCCAGCTCTTTATTGTAACCGTTAAGGAAGCCCATTTCTGCGGTACTTCTCAGTACCATTTTTCCTACCACGGTATTGTAAACATCCGCTTTTAATTTTACTTTATAAAATTCCAGCCATTTGTATTTTTCGATGGCAGACATATTCGTATAATCCTTGTTGCTGAACATAGAATATGGCGGAGTAAACTTCACAGATGCTTCCAGATTGGAACCCTGAGTAGGGAAAATTGGATCTAAACCTGCAGAGTTTCTGCTTAATCCAACATTGAAACTGAAATTTTTCGCCGAGCCGTTATACTCTGTTGTATTTCCAAACTGGAAAGGATAATTGTTGAAATCATAACTCTGATACTGAATTCCGGTATAGAGTGAGAAATAATCATCAGGCCATCTCAATAATCTATTCAAACCTGCACTTGCGGAGAAAATATTAAGTTTCTGTGTTGCTCCGTACTGATCGGAATATCTTACCAATGACTGATTTACACCTATAGAAAGAGCAGTCGGTCTTGTACCGAACAACCATGGTTCTGTAAATGAAATACCGTAATTCTGGAAGTACTGGCCAGCTTGCGCCTGGATAGAAAGCGTCTGACCGTCACCCTGAGGAACCGGTTTGAAATCTTTCAGCTTCAAAAAGTTTCTTAATGAGAAATTATTGAAAGTAAGTCCTAAAGTTCCGATGAATGAACCGCCACCGTAACCAGCCTGAAGCTGAACCTGGGAAGATCCTTTCTCAACCAAAGTCCAGTGGATATCTACGGTGTTGTCCTGAGGATTTGGTGTTAAATTTTGTCCCACCTGCTGTGGATCGAAAAACTGCATCCCGGCCAAATCGAAATAGGTTCTCTTGATATCGCTTTTAGCAAACAAGCTTCCAGGTTTTGTTCTTAACGAACGGAGAATTACGTGATCATGAGTTGTTGTATTTCCACTCCATGTTACGCGGTTCCATGTTGCTTTTTCGCCTTCATTAATTCTGATTTCAAGATTAATGGAGTCTCCTTTCACCGATTTTTCGATTGGGGTAACGTTGGAGAAAAGATAACCGTTGTTCATGTAAATGGACTTGATATCGGAATCGTCTTCCTTACCTCCATCTTCGCCAACTTTCTTATTGAAACCTACTGCATCATAAATATCGCCGGTTTTGTAACCCAGAACTTTCTGAAGATATTCAGTAGAAAAGGCTGTGTTTCCAAGGAAATTAACGTCACCGATATAGTATTTCTTACCTTCATTAAGTTTTACGTTGATCTCATACTGATTTTTGGGATTTCTCCATACAGAATCTGATACGATCTGAGCATCACGGAAGCCTAACGATCTATAGTAGTTAACAAGATTCACTTTATCCTCGTCATATTTCTCCTGAATGAATTTGGAAGGCTTCAAAATTCCTTTAATACCAAATCTTTTCTGTTTGGTGTCTTTAAAGGCTTTATTGCGAAGTTTGCTGTCGGAAACACTTGTATTTCCTTCAAATTCGATGTGGCTTATTTTTACTTTTTTCCCTTTTTCCACATTAATTGTCCAGTCTACCAGTTCAGGATCTTTAGCGTTCACTTTATCCTGTATGGTAACTCTTGCGTCTGCAAAACCTTTCTTAATGTATTCTTTCGGAATATTGGTTTTAAGGGTAGAAACTAAATTCTGGGTGATTTTTGTTCCCGGTTTCAGGCCGTTGTCTTTGGCGAGTTTTTCGCTTTTGGATTTTCCGATTCCTTTTCCGGTAAATTTCACTTCACCTAAATCTTTAAGGTCCTGTAAATTAAACCTCAACACAACCTGTTCCCCTTCAATACTTTCAATATACACCTCCACTTCAGAGAAAGACTGTGTTTCCCAAAGTTTTTTAATGGCATTACTGATTTTTTGTCCCGGGATTTCCACGCTTTCATTTTTATTAAGACCTGTGAATCTTAAAATCTGTGCGGGAGTATATTTTTTTACACCATCTACAACAATGTCTTTTAGGATATAAGTTCCTGCTTCGTTTTGAGCATGCACCGCGTTGTCCTGCGTAGGCTTCTCCGGAGTAATTTGACCATAGAAATGTGCCGAAGCTACAAACATGATGATGGGTAAGAATTTAAACTTCATTTTTTATCTTGCTAACTTTTCTTTATATATTTTCTTCAAGCTGCTCGCTTGTTTTGCCGAATCTTCTTTCTTTGTTCTGGTAATCATAAATGCATTTGAAGAAATCTTCTTTCCCGAAATCGGGCCAGAGAATATCCAAAAACTGCAATTCTGCATACGCAATCTGCCAAAGCAGAAAGTTACTTATTCTTACTTCCCCGCTAGTTCTGATGAGTAAATCTACAGGTGGGAAATCTTTGGTATATAAGTGATTTTCAAATACTTTTTCCGTGATCTGATCTTCAGTAAGTTCACCGGTTTTTACTTTATGACTGATCTGCTTTACAGCGCTGAGAATTTCATGCTGAGACCCGTAACTCAAGGCCAAAATTAAATTCCCTCTTTTATTATCTTTGGTAATATCCACTAAATGCATCATCTGCTCCTGCACCAAAGCAGGCAGTTTTCCGATGTCACCAATGACGTGCATTCTTAAACCTTTAGTGAAAATTTCTTCTGCTTCAAGCAATAAAGTTTCAGAAATCAGGCTCATTAAAGTATCCACTTCATCTTCCGGACGTTTCCAGTTTTCTGAGGAAAAAGTGTAAAGGGTAAGATAAGGAATCTCAATCTCATTACAGGCATTTACCACATCACGTACTGCTTTGATGGCGTGTTTGTGACCGAAAGTACGTTTTTCACCACGGGATTTCGCCCATCTTCCGTTCCCATCCATAATAATGGCAACGTGCTGCGGGAGCTGCTCCCTATTTAATTTATCTTTAAACGACTGCATTTTACTGTTCACAATAACAAGGTGGTCTGCCGAATGAATAGGTAAGTCCTACTGAAACGGTATTCACCCAATCTTTTGAATTAATATTTCCAATCTGCCTGTTCTGCAGAAATTCTGCTGCTCTCTGTTCTGCCACCTGAGCATAAGGCCCTTCCTGCAGAAGCGATTTCGTAGTCCCCGGTGCAAGAATGTCTTTATTATAAGTCATTTTTACGTCTTTATCATCAATTACGCTGTAATCAACTGAATCTGAAAAGGTAGGGCGGAACATCAGCTCTCCCATCAGCGCCCAGTTATAATTGAATTTATATTTCAAACCAATTCCAAATGGAATCGACATTGTCATTTTCTGTCCTGACTGATAAGCAGGGTTGGTCTGAAAATCCGCACTGTTTTTCGGAGCTATTGCATTTCCACCGGCATCCCTGTTAAAATCATTTTCCAAAGTCACTTTCGTCGCATTCATCAACATTCCGCCTACTCCACCGAAAACGTAAGGACTTGCCATGCTTTGCTGTTCATTGTTCACCGGAAAAAAATTATACTCGAAAAGCAAATCTGCTTCCATAATTGAATTGGTTCCCCACAGCTTCCTGTTTCTTCTATACTGTTCTTTTGCTACCGCGTCAATAAACTGGATATGGCTGTAACCAATGTTTAACCTTACCGTCTGATAAGGGTTAAAATTCATCCGGTATAAAATTCCGCCGTAAAACGGAACACCATAATCGCCAATATTACTGAGGACCGGTTTTTGTAAAAAATAGTTGGTTCTACCTATATCCCCAACCAAATTACTCATTCCCAACTGCACCCCGATTTCGTGACGCTGTCCCTTGTAGGAAACCGACATAAAAATTAAAGCGAAGAAGCAATAAACAATTTTTTTCTGCATGAATGACTGAACATCAATTTTCATAAATAATTTTGCAAATATAAAACATTTTTACATTAAGGAAATTCTTAATTTTAAGTTAAATAACCTCAATAAAGCATAATTTTTAATTAAAAACGCCAAATAAATCATTTTATGATTTTCTTAAAATAAAACCCTCAGCTGCGAGGGTCTTAAAGTTAAGTTCTTCCGAAAATCTTTCTGACTTTATTTCTGATTCTAATTAAGGTAGGTTCCTGATAATTTTTGTCTTCATCAAAGTATCCGTAACCGTACCCGTATCCGTACCCATAACCATATCCATACCCGTAACCCTGTTTCAGCTGGAAATCATTATACACCAAACCGAGGTTCTGAATTTCATGATTATGATATTTTTCCGTAATCATTTTCAACATATACTTTTCTGTATACTCGTGCCGAACAACATATATGCTCGCATCAGCATATTTCATCAGTTCAAAGGGATCTGCCACCAAACCGACAGGCGGCGAATCGATAATGATAAAATCGTACAGATTTTTCAGTTCTTCAATAAATTTAATATTCCGGTCACTCATCAGAAGTTCTGAAGGATTGGGCGGAATGGGCCCCGATGTAGCAACATGAAGGTTAGGAATCTTCGTTTGATTGATGATTTTCTCCATTTCCACTTCGCCGGTAAGATAGTTAGAAATTCCGTATTTATTGTTAATTTTAAAGTCACCGAAAATTTTTGGTTTTCTTAAATCCATTCCCAGCAATATCGTTTTCTTTCCGCTTAAACCAAGAACAGATGCAATATTTATCGATATATACGTTTTTCCTTCACCTCCCACTGAAGAAGTTAAAAGGATGACTTTCGATTTACCGTCTTCCTTATGCAGAAATCTTAAATTGGCCCGAATGCCTCTGAAAGCTTCCGAAACAGAAGATCGTGGCTGCTCCAAGACTGTCAGATTATTGTCATGAGAATTTTTTCCGATAACACCCAAAAGCGGAATTCTTGTCGCCTGAAGCAATTCCTTAATATTCCGGATCCTGCTGTCCAGCGCTTCCGAAATCCCCAAAACCAGCAAGGGAAGTAGAAGCAAACCTCCGATAATGGAATATTTAGTTTTCTGAACATCCGGCGCAATAGGTCCCTGACCAAGATTTTTTGCAGGATCAATTACCGTAATGTCTGATTTATTGGTCGCAACCCTAATTTGGGTTTCATTCTGTTTGGAAAGCAAACTGTTATAAGTCGCTTCAATCATATTATAGCCGCGTTCCGCATCCAGATATCTTCTTTCTTTTTCCGGATAAGTAACTAAATCACCACTTTCACCTGCAATGAGTCTGTCGATTTTCGAGATCTCATTCAGATAAGTTGTGTAGTAATTTCGTATAGAACCGGTTGAATTTCCTCTGGCTTCATTAATTAACCGGTTGATTTCCCGCATCGGCTCCGAATTTGGGGTGTAAATAAGAGCCATTTCCCGTCTTTTAAGATACAGCGCTCTAAGTTCCGACACTGTAGCACTGAAACTTCCGTCTTCGATTCCGGCGGCATTCATGCTGATCATCCGGTCCAGATTCTGAGAAGACAAAGTGTTTTTTATACTGTTAAGTGAATTGATTTTAGTAATCAGATCTGCTTTTTTACTTTCAAGATCTTTTATTCTTACCAAAGCTTTTTCGTCCCGGTCTTTGATATCATACAAACCTTCCGAAACCTTAAGATGATTAAGAACCGCCGCGCTGGAATCTAACTTTTTACGGATTTTGGACAGATTGTCAACCAGATAATTTTCTGTGTTTTTATCCACGGTGTTCCTGTCGATCAGTCTTTTCTTCTGAAGTTCATCCACGGATGTGTTCAGAAAATTTACAGTTCCGTTAAGATTATAGCCGCTTTTACTGATAATCATAATCGTATTGATTTCCTTATCAAAATCGACTCCGATTGTTGAAACTAAACTATTTACTGTTTGGTTTACGGTGGAAAGTGTCAGAATAATATTTTCAAGTTCTATTGTAGTCGGCTGCGGATTTTTTACAAGTCTGAATTTCAAATTCGGGGAAACATACCATTCGTTAACGGAAATGATCTTATTTGCAGGCCGGGTGTAAGGACGTATATTGGTAAAACCTTCAGTAACGTAGGAATATAAGGAAGTTGTCTGTCCTTCATTGGGCAAAACCACTTCGTAACGGCTGGCTCCTCTAGGAATAAGTGTGATGGCATAATTTACCTGTTGAGGATGAGATTTGTCGATTTCCAGAAAAACAGGAGAGTCATATTTATCAAGATAAGTCTGCTTGATGAGCCCTTTGGTGGAATAATTAATAAACAGATCGAGCTGCTTCACCAAATATTCGTTATGGGAGCGTGACAGGAGCATTTTCTTAAGATAAATCCCGTCCTGATTACCGTTTTGTCCCCAAATAAAATTGATGGATTGATTGGGCGTGAAATAACTTGCCGTATTGTTGGAAATACTGAGTGAAAGGTTGGAAGCGTAGATCCGCTGTGCGTAATATTTACTGTACATCCAGGAAATTCCGTAGCCTAATGCGGCCATCAAAGCAAACCAATACCAGTTGCTGATTATTCTGCGGATAAAATTTTCGAAATCGAAAAAAGCGAAAGACCCGATTTTTTCGGTGCTTTCTGCGGCAGATTTTAGATTGTCTTTACCGGGAATCATGCTAAAGTCTTGTAAGGATTAGATAAATAGACATCGCGGTAGTGATTACCGAAACTCCGGTGGTAAGGGTCTGTATAGGATCTTTGCCCAACCCGTTCAGGTTTTTGGATCTGGTATTGAGAAAGATCTCATCTCCATTCTGCACCCAGTAATAGGGAGAATTCATCGCGTCTTCGCGGGTAAGATCTATTTTGGCAATTTTTATTCCTTCGGGGAGTTTTCTGTGGATGATGACATTGGTGCGGTCCACCGTTCTGTTTAGTCCTCCGTTGATGGCGAGTGCTTCGGTGATGGTTAAGGTGTTTTTATGCACTTTCTTTTCACCACTCATTTCTGTGCTTTCGACGTCTCCAAGAATATAATAAGTAATTCCATCCGTATTGAGGCGGACTTCTGACTTCCCTTCCACAAAATTTTCGTTCACTTTGGTCTGAATTTCCTGAGTAATATCTTCAACCGTTCTGCCTTCTGCCTTTACAAAACCGATTCCCATAATATTGATATCACCTTTGGAATCTACTTTTAATCCGTTAAAATAGAAATTTGAATTTCCGCCCTGTCCCGTTCCCACATTTGAGTTTACCGAAGCAGAGGCCGTATTTGAAGAAGCGGAAGTGGGTGCATTTAAAGCAGAATAAAACTGTGCCGCATCACCTTTCGGAGTGGTAACAATATTCAGGTTCAGCATATCATTTTTAGTTACGCGGTAAACAGGGATGTTATAGGGAACCAGGCCTTCCTCATTGATCACGAGACTTTCACTGGGCTGCAGATATCTTACGTCTTTTGTACTGATACATGAAACCAGTAAATAAGGCAAAACTAAAAACAGAACACGTTGATAAATTTTCATCATTCTAATATGTTGTTTACAAAAATAACAAATAATTAATTACTTTTTTCTTTAATTAATAATATAACCTTTGGTAAATATGCTCCTGCAAATCCAAGCAGTATAATTAAAGCTAGCAAAAGGTTCACGTTGAGATGCCTGCAATAATAAGCCACGGCCACGATAAAAAGATAATACAGAACAATATAAAAAGTTGACCGTCTGTGCGTTAAACCTAAATTCAAAAGAGAATGATGAATGTGATTTTTATCTGCAGCAAAAGGGGATTTTCCGGCTGACATCCTTATCATAAACACATTAAGGGTATCAACGATGGGAAGAATAAGAATAGCCATTGCTACTGCAGGAGCGGACATCAGGTAATACCGCGGCACTTCCGGAAGTTTCTTGTCAATAAAAATATCAATAAAGCAAATAGCCGTAAAGGCGAGTAAAAAACCCAAAATCATAGAGCCTGTATCGCCCATGAAAATTTTGTTGTTCCGGTCGTTGGAAAGATTATAGAAGAGAAATCCCATTACCGCACCAATAATTACTCCCGAAAGCACTACCAACGGGTAGTTGTACGCGCCGAGGCGAAAATAACTGATCCCAAAAAAAGCACTGCAGATAATGGAATACCCGCCAGCTAAACCATCAATCCCGTCTATCAGATTGAAAGCATTGATCAGCACAATAAAAGTAAAGAGGCTTATCGCAACGCTGAAATAATAATTAAGTTCATAAATGCCGAAAAGACCGAAAAAACTTCTTATCCGCACATCGGATCCGATCACCATTAATGCAGTAACAACAACCTGAGCGAGAAGTTTTTTGTAGGCGTGCATCACCACAATATCATCCATGACTCCCACGTAAAGCAAAATAACCAGTGAAGCGAACAGAAATTTGTAAAGATCGAAAAGTTCAAAGGCAAAAATAGAGGCACAGACGGCCAAAGAATAAAACATGGCAATTCCGCCCAAATTGGGAATTTTTCTCAGGTGAGAACTTCTTGCTCCAGGCTCATCCATTAAGTTTTTCCGTTTTGAAATCTTAACAATGGTAGGAATAGAGTAAAAAGTAAGCAAGAACGAACACAGAGTTCCCAATACCAGTTTCAGGTAAAAAATCGGAATCCCGGTGTGAGCGAGTAATACTTTAATTTCATTCATGATAATTACCAAAGGGCGTTATTATATCTGTCTATAGTGAATCCGCCACGGTGACCGTTTCCGCTTCCAAAGTAGAAAAACATTGCAATAAAATATGCCATAAAGCCTGCATAGAGAATCTGCCGCGTTCGGTCTTTCACCGCGTAAACCAGATTACTCAGGCAGAACATCGTCAGGAAAAACATATATGCTCCCGGAAGCCGCACCGCAAAAATCTCATTGGACCGGAAAAAATAAAACATCGCCAGCCCAAAAACCGCAAGATTTCTCATGTATTCATACCACCAAACCCGCTCGCATCCTTTTCGGTCATATTTAATTAAAATTACAATAAAAATTAATTTCACAAGGTCATTTAATCCGGTTTCTACCTGCGTTCCATAATATCTGTCATCGAGGTAACCGGTATACGCTCCGGAAATATCCTGCGGGGCGAGAGAACCGAAAAATCCTGCCCCAAATCTGTACAATTCCAAAGGGGAAGAAAGAAGAGCAATAACAAGCACCCAAAAGATTCTTTTGCTGTTCATCGGGATTTTGACAATCCAATAAGCGGGGAGAAAGACAATGGAGGTTTTATGAAATCCTAAAGCAATATAAATACAAAGCAGAAACATAGGCAGGTTTCTTTCCTTGATAAATTTGAATGATGCAACACAAACCGCAATTCCTAGCCCTTGCCTCATCTGTCCGGAATCCTCGAAAAACATAATCGGCATAAAATAAAACAGCAGCGCCAAAGTGGGGAATGCCGCATTCTTATAAATCGCTGTAAACTTCAGGCTCACCGTAATAATCGCCATCACAAAAGTCACAATGTAAAACGGCAGACCGAAATCAAAAACCAGTTTATTGATGAGCACAAAGATCCATTCAATTTCTTCAGAATTCTGACGGAAAAGCGCTTTATCCACCACGTCGCCATAAGTCGTATAAAGGGCAAACCCGGAGAAAAGCATTTTGTAAACCGGATAATCTGCGCCGACATTAATCCTGAATCCTATGGCTAGAACGACCAAAATACCGGTGATCCAGACGAAAACGCTCTGCTTCTTTTCCAACCTGAAAATTTCCCAATAACTCGCCACCGCAAGAAACAGGAAAATTACAATAAAAACAGGGTGCAGGATGGGCATTTAGGGAGTTGTGTTTTTTACCAATTTCCGAAGCAGTTTTTCCTGCCCTAAGAAATACAGCGAATAATAAATTTTTTTCTTCAAAGACAAATATAGCAGATAATTTTTTCCAAAACGCTGATACTGTAAGATTTCTGAAACAGAAATATGTTTTTCTTTCATAAATTTTTTGAGCGCGAGAGACAGTTTCCGATACACCTCATCGTCTTTTACAAAAGCCAGATACGCGAGGAAGGTATAAACGCCTTCGAGAATCTGAAAATTCCTGAGTTCTGCTTTCCGCCGGGAAAAAGGTGACTGATTAAAAGCAATTTCAACATCTTCGACAGCCTGAAGAATATCTAGACCTTTCTCTGTATGGGTTTTCGTGATGGAATCGCTGCGTTCTAGATAATGATAATGGAACTTCTGAGTCTGAGCGATCACACTACAATTTAACAAAAGCTGCGGAATAAGCTGAATATCTTCAAAATGAATTCCTTTTTTAAATCTTTTATTATTAAATAGATCGGCCCTGAAAATTTTATTACAGGCAAAATAACTCAGATCAGAAAACACGGAAAGATTTTTATCGAGCACGATTTTTTCAGGCATATTCGGTATTTGGGTGAGTTTTTGAGTGACGTGTCCGTACTCATCCACTTTCTGAAGATTGCAGATCATCATTTCCGCTGAATGTTTTTTTGCCAGAGCATACATTTCCTCAAACATGGTTTCGGAAACCTCATCATCACTGTCCACAAAACCGATAAATTCTCCTGTCGCGCGGTCTAATCCAAAATTTCTTGCATCACTTAAACCCCCGTTTTTTTTAATGAAAGATTTAATTTTTAAAGGGAATTTTTCCTGAAACTCTTCAATAATTTGTTGTGATCCATCGCTGCTTCCATCATTGATAATTAAAATTTCTATTTCCTGCAAAGTTTGATTTACCAAAGAATTCAGACATTTCTTCAGGTATTTTTCAACATTATAAACCGGAACAATTACCGAAACTTTATTTATCATCCGCTTTTTATTTTACCTTTTTGTACAGATAATAATCTTTACCAATTGGTCTTATTCCGTAAATCCGGCGGAGAATTTCCGGCGCATTCTGATGTATTTCTGCAATCGGATAACCTTTCACAAATACATATTCGGAATCGAAATAGGCTTTGTCTTCCTGTTTCATTTTATAATAACTTCTTTCGTCGCCTGGTGTATAAATGATGGTTAAAATGTAATCGGGTTTATAATCCCTCACCGAATTCATCCACCAGAATTTTTCATCTTTCAGCATTTCATCCGTTATTTTTTTGTTCACCAAACCAACCTCATCATACGTGTAAAGCCCGGTATAAAAAGGAATTTTTCCTGCAGGTTCCAGTAGAATTGATTGGCTGAGTTCTGTATTTCCCCGCTCAATATCTTTGGCAATCTGCATCCGCTGCGTTTCTTCCATATACCCGATGGTGTACGACTGCAGTATCTGGAAAACATACAATCCGAAAAACACAATAAAAATTCCAGGAATTAAAATACGATTTCTAAGGGGAACATAATTAAGTAAATAATACAAAACACCCACAAAAAGAAAAACCCGCGGAAGCCAGTAATACCAATCGAAATAAGCTTTGAAATAAGCAAAAACAGTAATTTTTAATAGGGCAAACGCGAGCACTGAAAGCAGAATTGTTTTTGTTTTAGAGGAAATCCGCGTTTCATCTTTAATGATTTTAGAAACACAAAATCCAAGAAAAATCAGGAATCCAATAAAAGCAAGAAAAGTAAAAAGCGAATATTTTTTAATCAGTCCGCCATAATAAGCCCACTGATAAAGCAAAAATTCAATACTGTTGTTCTGGGTTAAATTTTTATAGGCGATTTTTTTAGCGGTAATCGTGTGATTCACCAACTCGCCAAAATAAAACTCATTAAATAAAACCACACTTACAACTCCCAGAATTCCACCAAAAATAAATACAAAATTGATTTTCTTTCTGATTATTAAATCCGCCAAAAAGAAAACCCCGAGAAAAATCACAGCATCAATTCTTGTCCAAAGCAGCAGAACCGGAAAAACAATGTACGCCCAGTTTTTCCTTTTGTAAATTCCGAAATAAATGAGTGCGCTGTAGAGAAAAAATAAAATTCCGTACTCCATTCCCAAACATGAAGCTGCAAGCGCGGGCGGAGTCATGTTGAGAAAAATCACGAAAAATCCGCGTTTCAGAACATCTTTCCGAAACAGAATTTTCCCAAGCCACCACGAACCTATTGCGAAAACAACACAGCTGAAAATAAGTATTGGACGGATAAATCCATCACCAAAAATCAACTGAAAAAGGGCCGAAATTATAACGTAGAAATGCGTGGTTGAAGCAGAAATTCTTTCTCCGCCATTGAAACCGATCACACCATAATCGAGTAAATTTCTTGCGACCCGCCACGTAATAAAGGAATCTTCCTGAATGTGTTTAGTGAAAAACAACGGTATTTTAACGATTACCGTTATGATAATCAGCAAGTAAGGATTTGAGAAAATCTTGGATAGAGATTTAATCATACCCATAGGTTAACTGGTAACGGTTGTAGCGCTCGTACATTTTGCTCATGCAGGCCGAATGTTTTTCTTCAACGAACCAAAAAATATGAAGTCTCTTATAACCCTGAGCTTTTAGAAACTCTACTAATTTGGGCGATTTTTCTGCCCACAATTCAATTACAAAAAGGGGTTGATGGGTTTTTACAAATCCATGCATTCCTTCCAGAACCTGTTCTTCAAAACCTTCAACATCTACTTTTACGATGCAGAAATCTTTAATCTGCAAATCGTTGTAAAGGTCATCAAAACGGAGAATCTTAACTGAATCTCTGCTGCTGCCTTCCTTTTGACTTACGGAAGCTTCACCCAGCTCCAGTTTATTGAAATAAATGATTTGGTCTTCAGTTCTGTTTCCTAAGCCAACATTGAAAATTTTTGCATTTTTTTCAACATTATTCAGTTTCAGGTTATTTTCCAGCGCATTAAAATTGATTTTTAAAGGTTCGAAGGAAATAACGTTCCAGTTTTTCTTCGCCATCAATGTACTGAAACGCCCAATATGAGCACCAACATCGACGAAAGTTCCCTGTTCCCCATTCACATATTCGGTGAGAAAAAGAGTGAGATCTGGTTCATAACTTTCCAAAGTTGCCCAGAAATCGATCGTATTAGGCCGTGTTTCAAGTACGACATCCTGATATTTAAACTGAGCTTTCGGAAATTTAATTATTCCGGGAAGTTTTAAAGCCTTGAAAATGTAATGGTTATAAAAAGCAGCAAGGAAATATTTCTGCTCATAGCTCTTCCCAACAAATTGAGATTTGATACTGTGTACCGTTTTTCTTAAATGTTGTCTTTTTGTCATCTGTGTTTATAAGTAACTAATATATAATATTTTAAAATATTATATTAAATTAATTTCAGCTTTTAAGAAAACGCCTGTCCAGCATTCCCCGTTTCGCATCTTCATATTCCAGTCTGGAGCAAGGGATAAGGTTCTGGACATTTTCATCTTCGCCGAAATACCACAAGCCCGAGAAACTGTCCCGTTTAAATGCGAACGGCTCATCGTCGATCATCACCCAGAACGTTTCGTACTGTCTTTCTACCGGATGCGATTTCTGAATATTCATTCCTTCGATTAAATGCCAAATCATTTGCGCCAATAACTGATGGTTCAAAAACTCTTCAGAATGAGCATTGAAATTGAAAATTCCGACCGATTTCAGGTTTTCGCTTAATCCTATTTCTTTCATGTAAGCACAGATTTCCCTTCTGTTCAAACCATTTACCTGCGGATTTACCGAAAAACCGTCGCCCATACTTTCCACCGCATCGCAATTGAGCGTTACCAAATCTGCACGCCGGAAAAAAGGTTCTGTTTTTTCTGTAGAATTAATCATTTCTGCGAGTCTTATCACTTCGAATTCCACTTCTTTCATCAGTTTCACAGAATCGAGTTCATTCAGATGTTTCTGATAACCCAGATGATGATAGTTTTTGATGGTGAAGGTTTTCGAACTTAAAATTTTGGACAGAAAATTCTTCTCGGAAATCTCTTCGCCTTCATTGGAAAGGGAGATAACATTTGAAATCTGCGTATAATTAATATTTTTCTGATGAAAATTTAATGCTGAAAACAGAGAAAAAGCCAAATCATTACTTCCGCCAACAATAACCGGGATTGCGTTTTTGTAATGACACATCGAAAGGATTTCCTGCAGAATATAGTGCGTGTCCTGATGTGACCTCCCGGAAATTAAATCACCCAAATCGCAAATTGGGATTTCAAAATCGAGTTTGGAAAGGCGGTAAAGTTCCTTTCTTATGGTTTTAAAATCAAGAACTTCAGCTTCACCATTTTTCACGCCGCGATAATCTGAACAGAAAACGAGAACGATCCCATTTTCCTTAATTTCCTGAGAAATAATATTGCCAAGCTGCCAGTTTTCTGTTTTAATTTCTCTGGCCGGAATAATGATGTCTTCGATGTTCATTTTTATATTTGAATTTAATGCTTAAAGATTTTAATGAGGTTTATAACAAAAGTAACAAAAAAAGCACAACCAAATGATTGTGCTTTTCTCTAAAATTAAATAAATCAATTATTGTTTAATCAGTTTTTTAGTGACTGCTGAACCGTCTTCCATCATAATTTTTATAATGTAATATCCGCTCTGCATTTTTGGCGAGGTTACTTTTCCGTATTCTACTTTTCCTTTGTTAATAAGTTTACCGCTGAAATCGTAGATCTCATAATCTTTTGCATTTACACTGTTGATGTAAAATTCATCTTTAAAAGGATTTGGATACACCTGTAAATCTCTGTTCTGAGGTTTTGGGCTGTTGTAATCCTGACCCGTCGAAAGGGTGCCACTATTTCTAACAACCGGAATTCCCAAAAGCCTGTTTTCATCTCTGGCGCATCGCACACTCATTCCGGCCTGCGGATAAACTCCTGTTCCGGTCTGCACTTTATTTTGCTGAAACTGCATTGCCAAAGCAAAACCGGTATTCATATCGGCTAAAGATGCCGTCCAAACTCCTGATCTGTCCATCGTCACTTTGTTGGCTCCCAATTCGCCTCTGATACCGTCTTTAGGAAAATTGCCAATATAGAATGACGGAGATTCAAATTTCCACCCGTTTCCGTCTACCGTGGCGCCGTAAAAAATACCTGCATCATGCCACTGATCCTGAATTACCCCGGGCTTTCCGTATGCATCTGCATGAGAGCTGTTATACCAAGGCGAATTTCCTTTGGATCCTGTATAAAGATTGGCAAGGGAAACATCGGGAACTCTCCATCCTTCAGGACACGGATCGAACGGAGATTTTTTATCGCCATGTCCCCAGCGGTTCTCCGCTTCTCCTCTCTGATCAGAAACCCAGTCGCGAATTTTGCTGAGATCGTTTGCATAGTGGTTTCCGCCATCATACAGCGCGCCCATGGCTGAATGGTACATAAAGCGCATCGGATTCTCCACCGAATATTTAATATTTTCTCTTACTTTTTTATGCCTTACAGGATTGGTGGAAGCATAAACTTCGTACTTATCAGTGTAATCTGTATCATAGTTCAATCCGGTAATGGTTTTCTGGGAAGCACCGCTGTCAACGTATACCGTTTGGTTATTGGGAGAGGTAAATGAAGGAATCGGATCTTTTCTGCCCCATTGGTAATGCAGCCCGTTCGCTAAGCCTGAATTCAAATCACTGTTTTCTGCACCTAAATTTCTATCCATAAACACCGTTTTTAACGGTGGTGTTTTGCTCGATGTAGGATTGATAAAATTATGGCTGACTGAAACCGGATCTTCGGTAATATATGTTACCGCATTTACTGTCGGATCGTCTTTGGTTGCCCATACATGCCAACTCCAAAGTGCGGGACTATCTTTACTCCCATTATGGAGAGACACTACAGCATTTCCTGTTTCTGCAGGATCCAGCTGAAGATTAATTACTGAACTTTTTACATCGGCAAAATTTATACTAAGATTGATGCTTGTAATCAGCTTGGCATTAGTGCTCCATAATACTTTGACCACTAAGTTATCCGATGCAGGCATTTCATGATCTGAAAGCAACTGATTATGCACGGCAAAAGCTTTGCTAACAGGGATCTGCAAATCGCTTTTGTTGACAACGATATAAGAATTAGGATTGTTTAATCCTGTCTGATAATCTTCTTTCTGACTGATGAAATATTCTGTGGCAAAATTTCCTATTTTACCCATATTAGGATCTTTCATGCATTTCACTGCATTACCCGCTTTTGTGGGATTGGTCTGGTTATTATAAATTGCATGAAGCCCGACAGATGTATTTGTTCTGAAAGGATCAGAAATCATGGAGAATATTCTTGGGTCACCGCTTCCGTAAGTTGCACTCCATAATCCGCCGTTGGATCCGTTATCCTGAAAGGTTACGCCCACAGGCGCATTGGGTGCAACAGAATTTGGATAATAAACATAACCGCCTGAAACGGTTAACATTCCCAGATTCCTTGAGCCCCCCTCTACATTAGTAAAATCCATCCCTAATCCCGGATACACTTTGATGCCCTGCAAATTAGGATTTACGGCATCAGGAAAAAGCTGGCGGTTAGCCAGTACGGCATCGTCATTTTTATAATCTCTCTTTCCGAACATTGACAGATTATTATCCATCGCCTCTCGTGAGTAGTAGGAAGGTACACGCCAACCGTTTGGACATGGATCCATTTCAGATTTCAATTCATATGATCTGCTTTCAGCTTTCACAGCGGCATTACTGCTGTTTGCGTGGCTGTATCCTCCTTTTGCATTATCCGACCATAAATTCCAGGTTATCATACTAAAAGCATCGCCCGGAACTTTATACTTTTTGTTTGAAAACCAGTTTCCCGCAGCATCAGTATTAATAATGTAATTAATAGGATTATTTACAGCGTACTGTATGTTTTTTTCAATTTCATCGAAAGGTCTTACCTGAACCGGAATGGTATTTACCGGATCAATCTGCTTGTGTTTTAAAACACCTACTTCCCCGGAAATTTCGTAAAACTGAGAATCTTTATAAACCAATGGCGGGAAAGGATCCTTTCTGCCCCATTCATACATCAGCCCTCCGGATTTCTGCCATCCGTTTCCGAGAAAACTATTGGAAACAGCACCCAAATTCCTGTCCATGTACTCGATATTAACAGGTGTTCCATCAATATCAGTTTCATAGCCCTGGGTATAAATTACTCCGTTAGCCGGATTATCGGTTACCCAAACATGCCAGCTCCAGTAGATCGTGCCGTTCACTTTAAATGCAATAACAGCGTTTCCTTTGCCTCTACCTTTATTGACCTCAACTTTCAATTTTGAGGCAGAAGGATCAGCGGATGACAATATGCTTACATTTTCTATAAGTCCCGGAACATCTTCCCAATAAAGAGAAGCTGTTTGAATACCGGCAGGAATCGGCGTAGAAATACCGTTAGTTTTTAAATACTCATAATTGGCCCACATTTCATAGGCCTTTTTTACAGGGATTTCTATTCCGCCATAATTATGGGACTTTGCAAGTTCCAAATCATAAATATAGCTGTTAGGAGCTTTGGAATAATTCTGAGTCTGAGAATTTGCCAAACCGGCTAAACAACAAAACAGTATAAAATTAATTTTTATCATTGGTTAAATAATTTACAGGTGAGTGCAAATTTTTTAACATCGTTTGTGTAAATTTTTTTTTAAAACATTTTGGTTCAGTCATTTGTGCGTGGCAAATATATAATAATTTTAACATAAAATACTTAAATTGTTAATATTCGAATAAAATTATTCAATGATTAAAAATGACGAAATCATGCAAAACAATGCTCTAATTAGTTAAAAATGAATGATAAAAGGATATCCGGAAGATACCTCCAAAAAATAAATTAATAAAAATTATTAATATGAAGACCTCAATACAGCGAAAACAGTACGTTTTAACATAATCTGTACTATTCTCATATTAAATTATCCGGTTTACTGAATTTTCACTTAAAACAAAAAAAACTTGCCATTTAGAAAATGACAAGTTTCGTATAAATATTAAAATTTAACTTTTATTTTTTAGCCGCAGGTTTTTTAGCCGCTGTTTTCTTTGCAGGTGCTTTTTTTGCGGGAGCTTTCTTTGCGGAAGCTTTTTTTACTTTTTCCTTAAACGCATTTTTGTCCTGCGCGGTGATCCACTTTTTCACCTCATCCAGCGAAACTTCCGCTAGCTCTTCTGCAGTGAATTTTTCATCGTTTTTAGTTTTCGGAATTTTGAACATCGCTTTACCGAATTTAACGAAAGGTCCCCAACGCCCATTTTCAATAGAAATTTTTTCTTTTTCCCATTGCTGGATGTAACGGTTGGCCTCCTTCTCCAATTTTGCATCAATCAAATCATTGATGTCGCTTTGGGAAAGATTTTCAAAATCATACCGCTTTGGTACGTTGATAAAAAGGGACTGATATTTAATAAAAGGCCCAAATCTTCCCGTTCCTTTTGTCACCGGCTCTCCTTTGTAGCTTGCAATAGGTGCATCGGCAATTTTCTTTTCGTTGATAATCTCTTCAGCCCGTTCCTGTGTTATAGAAAGCGGCTCTTCTCCCCGTGGAATACTGATGAATGCTTCTCCCCATTTCACATAAGGACCGAATCTTCCAACACCTACTGTTACTGTTTTTCCGTCGAAATCATTCAGATCAAAAGGTACTTTGAAAAGTTCCAAAGCATCTTCTAATGTGATGGTTGCAATATTCTGTGAAGGCATTAAGCTTGCAAAAATTGGTTTTTCCTCATCGTCCTGTTCCCCAATCTGAACCATCGGACCGAATCTTCCGATTCTCGTGATGACATTTTTGCCGGATTTGGGATCTACTCCAAGTATCCTTTCACCATTCGCGCGGTCTGCATTTTCTTCTACATCCTGAATTTTAGGATGGAAATCTTTGTAGAAACCCTGTAAAACTTCCTTCCATTTTTCGGATCCGCTGGCAATATCATCAAAATCCTGCTCTACTTTTGCGGTAAATCCATAATCAAGAATTTCTGCGAAATTCTGGGTCAGGAAGTCATTAACCACTTCACCAATATCTGTAGGAACAAATTTGTTTTTATCACCCCCGAATTTATCTGTCAGAATTTCTTTTTTGAGTTCGGTTTTACCCAAAGTCATTTTAAGAATTTCTCTTTCCTGTGGAAGAATTTCTCTTTTATCAACGTATTCACGGTTCTGAATGGTCTGAATCGTCGGCGCATAAGTAGACGGTCTTCCAATACCAAGTTCCTCCAGTTTTTTCACTAAACCGGCTTCTGTATATCTTGCGGAAGGTTTTGTGAATTTTTCTGTAGCTTCTATTTTTTTATAATCTAAAATTTCACCAACAGCCACTTTAGGTAATAATTTCTCGTTGTTTTCTTCATCATCATCTTCGGTTTTTGTGATGCCGTAGACTTTTAAGAAACCATCAAAAACAATTACCTCGCCCTGAGCTTCAAAATGCTGGGAAAGTTTCGGATTACCAATTTCAATTACTGTTTTTTCTATTTTGGCATTAGTCATCTGACTCGCCAAAGTTCTTTTGTAGATTAACTGGTATAATTTATTAAGCTGATCATCTCCAATTTTTTTCACAGAAAAATCGGTCGGCCGGATTGCTTCGTGAGCTTCCTGTGCTGATGCAGATTTCGTGGTATAATTTCGTGGGTTTGAATACTGTTCGCCAAATTCAGAAATAATCTGGGATTTCGCTCCGTTAATTGCTTCCTGAGAAAGATTCACGGAATCGGTTCTCATATAAGTAATAAATCCTTCCTCATACAGCCTTTGGGCGACACGCATTGTTGCAGTAACACCATAACCGAGGCGGTTACTCGCTTCCTGCTGCAATGTAGAGGTGGTGAAAGGTGCGGATGCGGAACGGGTTCCGGGTTTTGTTTCAACGTTCAGAACTTTAAATTCTGTATTTTGAGACTGTTTAAGAAAATCTTCAGCTTCGGTTTCTTTCACAAAATCTTTTTTCAGTTTTGCAGAAATTTCCTGGTTTTTATTATTGAGGAATACGCCTTCTACTTTAAATGCCGATTTTGGCTGGAAACCTCTTATTTCAAGTTCTCTTTCCACGACCAAACGAACTGCAACCGACTGAACACGTCCGGCAGAAAGACCGGTTTTCACTTTTTTCCAAAGCACCGGCGACATTTCGAAACCTACGATACGGTCCAGAATTCTTCTCGCCTGTTGTGCGTTCACTAAATTCTGATCAATTTTCCGTGGATTTTCAACTGCTTTTAAGATCGCGTTTTTGGTAATTTCATGAAAAACAATACGTTTTGTATTGTCGTCATTCAGTTTCAGTTCCTGTGCAAGATGCCATGCAATAGCTTCTCCTTCGCGGTCCTCATCGGAAGCAAGCCAAACCATGTCGGCCTTTTTCACAGCAGCTTTCAGTTCGGTTACGAGTTTCTTTTTATCGGCAGAAACTTCATAATCGGGCGTGAAAGTGGCCAGATCAATCCCCATTCCTTTTTTGGGCAGATCACGGATGTGTCCGAAACTGGATTTCACTTCGAAATCCTTTCCCAAGTACTTCTGAATGGTTTTTGCTTTAGCCGGGGACTCTACGATTACTAGATTTTTTGACATCGAGAAATTTTTTGCAAAAGTAGAAGTTTTTTTTTAATGAAAATTTTAACGCTGATTTTTTAGTCCGCAAAGTTTAAAATGATTTTCCGGCTTAAAAGTCAATGTGCAATAAATCAGAAGCATAAAGCAGTGCTTACCTTCACAATACACCGCATTTATTATTAAAAGTATGATTTAAATACCTATTTTTGAATAAAAACTATTCTGTCCATGTATGATTCCCTAAGCTCAATTGTGGAGCGAGACGCCTACAATAGTATATTATATGTGGTATTAGGTGGGTTATTACTGCTGTCGGTCTTTCATCTTGTGATGTTTTTCCAGAACAGAGACCGGGCTTATCTGCTTTACAGCTCCTATACTTTTTTCTCTTTTGCCGCTTATATGCCGGTAGCAGAAAGCGGCTTCATCAAGACGGTTTCAGATTATATCGGCTTCGACTACTTTACTAAAGTTTTCTTCACCATTGTTTTCAACTGTATTTATTTTTTCTTTTTTACAGAGTTTCTAAATATTAAAAAGATCAATGCTAAATGGTACAGGATTATCGTTCTGCCGGTTTTTTTTATGATTACCACAGCGTTGGTGAGCCTTTTACTGCATCAATTCTATGCTTATGACCTGCTTTTTAATTCCTTCAAAAATGTTTTTATTTATTTAGTAACCATCCAAACGGTGATTTCTTTTTACATACTTTCAAAGGTTAATAACAATCTGAAATATTATGTAGTTTTTGGCGGTCTCATTTTATTTGCATGTTCCGTAATAGGCGACAAAACGGTGCGGCAGCTTCCGTGGATCAACCTGAGCAGAAAAATGGGCGATTTCATATTTTTCTTCGGACTTTTTATCGAAAACATTGCTTTTTCTTTTGCGTTGGGCCATAAACAGAGGATTAATTACCACGAGAAAGTAGCATTTCAGCAGAATTTCATTTCCCAGTTACAGAAAAATGAGATGCTCAAAGATGAAATGAACCGCGAAAACGAAAAAAGACTGATCATCGAAAATGAAAAAATAAAGTACCTGCAGGAAATCTCAGATCTTAAACTCTCTGTGCTTCAGAGCCAGATGAATCCGCATTTTATTTTCAATGCTTTAAATTCAATAAAATATTACATCCTGGAAAATGACACCCAAAACGCGGTGGATTATCTGACCAAATTTTCAAAAATTATCAGAACCATTCTTTCAGCATCTACAGAAAAAGAATTTACGCTTTCGCAGGAACTTCAAACAATACAGCTTTATGTTGATATCGAAAACCTGCGCTTTCATAATCACATTGATTTCTCTATTGACATCGCACCTGAAATCGACATGAACAGCGTAAAACTGCCACCGATGGTGCTGCAACCCTTCATCGAGAATGCGATCCTTCACGGGGTTGCTACAGTGGAAGACAAAAAAATATCGATTGCTGTTTCAGTTAAAAACCATGCAGTTGAAATCTCTATTTCCGATAACGGGATCGGAAGAATGGAGGCTGGAAAAAGAAAATCTGTTATAAAAAACAAAACCAAATCTCTGGGTACGGAAATAGCATCGGAAATGCTCAAAAATTATTTTAATGACAAAAAGTATCACCTTCAGTATATTGATTTACACGAAAACGATATCCCTACGGGAACCAAAGTGCTGATCGCCATTCCTAAGCCCCGATATTTACGAAATAAATACACTAAAATTTAACTAAAATTTGCTATATTCGCAAACTTAATTAATGAGGATAATTCCTTTTGAACTGACTGAAAATGAAGAAGTTTAACGAATATAAAAATCTCGACTTAACCGCTGTTGCAGAGCAGGTTTCAGATTTCTGGAACGGGCATCAGACTTTTAAAAAATCAGTGGAAATCCGCGCAGGAAAACCCGAATATGTTTTTTATGAAGGACCGCCTTCAGCGAACGGAATGCCGGGAATTCACCACGTTATGGCACGGGCACTGAAAGACATTTTCTGCCGTTACCAAACCCAAAACGGAAAACAGGTTTTCCGTAAAGCAGGTTGGGACACCCACGGTTTGCCAATAGAACTGGGTGTTGAAAAAGAACTTGGAATCACCAAAGAAGATATTGGGAAGAAAATTTCTGTAGAAGAATATAACCAGGCATGTAGAAACGCCGTGATGCGTTATACCGATGTTTGGAATGATTTGACTGAAAAAATTGGCTATTGGGTAGATTTGGAAGATCCATATATTACCTACGAGCCCAAATATATGGAAACTGTTTGGTGGCTTCTGAAGCAGCTTTACGACAAAAAACTACTGTACAAAGGCTACACCATCCAGCCATATTCTCCTGCTGCAGGAACCGGACTGAGTTCGCACGAACTTAACCAGCCCGGAACTTACCGTGATGTTTCTGACACAACGGTCGTCGCACAGTTTAAGGTTAAAAAGCTGTCAGATGTTTTAAGTGAAAAGCTGAATTTAAACAAATCCATTAGTTTAGAAAACGAAACTTGCGGTGGAGTTAACCATTGGGCAGAATTTGACAAAGAAAATGGGCAGAAAGCAGAAAGTATAATTCCAATTTCCATTCTTGCCTGGACGACCACGCCCTGGACTTTGCCTTCAAACACTGCTTTGGCCGTAGGCAGAGACATTGAATATGTCTTGGTGAAAACCTTTAACCAATATACTTTTGAGCCGATAAATATTATCCTTGCAAATGTTCTTTTGCAGAAAAATTTCGGTAAGAAATATTTTGAAGCAACGTCGGAGGATTTTGCTAAGTACAAAGCTGAGGACAAAACAATTCCATACCAAATTTTAGCAGAATTCACCGGAGCAGATTTAGCCGGAACCGAATACGAACAGTTAATTCCGTGGTTTTTACCTGCAGAAAATGCTTTCCGCGTCATTATCGGAGATTTTGTTACTACCGAAGACGGAACCGGGATCGTACACATTGCGCCGACTTTCGGTGCGGATGATGCCCGTGTTGCAAAAGAAAGCGGCATCTCACCAATGCTGATCAAGGACGAGAATGACAATCTTGTTCCTTTGGTTGACCTTCAGGGAAAATTCATTTCAGGAGGAAACACACCCGAGCTTTTTGCCGGAAAATATATCAAAAACGAGTATTACGACGAAGGAACCGCTCCCGAAAAATCCTGGGATGTGGAACTTGCGATCCTTTTAAAAACGGAAAACAAAGCCTTTAAAGTCGAAAAATATGTTCACAGTTATCCACACTGCTGGAGAACCGACAAACCTGTACTTTATTATCCTTTGGATTCATGGTTTGTGAAAATGACGGCCGTAAAAAACAGGTTGGTCGAGCTGAATGAAACCATCAACTGGAAACCAAAATCTACAGGAGAAGGACGTTTTGCCAACTGGCTGGAAAATGTAAACGACTGGAATCTTTCCCGTTCTAGATATTGGGGAATCCCTTTGCCAATCTGGAGAACAGAAGATTTAAAAGAAGAAAAAATCATCGGATCTGTAGAAGAACTGATGACTGAAATTCAGAAATCGATTTCAGCCGGCTTGATGGCGAAAAATCCTTTCGAAGGTTTTGAAACCGGAAATATGTCCAAAGAAAATTATGCGAAAATCGATTTGCATAAAAATATTGTGGATGAGATTATCCTTGTTTCAGATTCAGGAAAAGCTATGAAACGCGAATCTGATCTGATCGATGTTTGGTTCGATTCCGGTTCTATGCCTTATGCGCAGCTACATTATCCGTTCGAAAACAAGGAACTGATCGATGAAAGAAAAGCGTTCCCGGCAGATTTTATCGCGGAAGGAGTTGATCAGACCCGTGGATGGTTTTATACACTTCACGCGATCGGAACAGCAGTTTTCGATTCTGTGGCTTATAAAAATGTAATGTCGAACGGTTTGGTTCTGGACAAAAACGGTCAGAAAATGTCCAAACGTCTCGGAAATGCGGTAGATCCGTTCACCACACTGAAAAAATACGGCCCGGATGCGACGCGATGGTACATGATCGCAAATGCAAATCCTTGGGAGAATCTGAAATTTGATCTGGAAGGAATTGATGAGGTTAGGAGAAAATTCTTTGGAACATTATACAACACCTATTCTTTCTTTGCGCTTTACGCAAATGTTGACGGATTTAATTATTCGGAAAAAGAAGTTGAAAACCGTCCGGAAATCGACCGCTGGATTCTTTCAGAGTTAAATCTTCTGGTTAAAGATGTAACCGAATTCTATAATGATTACGAACCCACGAAAGTGGCAAGAGCGATCAACAATTTCGTAAATGACAACTTAAGCAACTGGTATGTAAGACTTTGCAGAAGACGTTTCTGGAAAGGAGAATATACTGATGATAAAATTTCAGCTTACCAAACTTTATACACCTGTCTTGAAACCATTGCGAAAATTTCTGCGCCAATTGCTCCGTTCTTTATGGATCAGCTGTATCAGGATTTGAACAATATCACCGGAAAAAACCCAGCAGAATCAGTTCATTTAACTGATTTCCAAGTGGCGGATGAAAGTCTGATTGATCAGGATTTAATAGAGAAAACTCATTTGGCACAACAGATTACTTCGATGGTATTCTCTTTGAGAAAGAAGGAAAACATCAGAGTCCGTCAGCCGCTTCAGAAAGTAATGATACCTGTTTTGGATGCTAAAACTGAATCTCAGATCCTTGCGGTTTCAGAATTAATTAAACAGGAAGTCAATGTAAAAGAATTGGTATTGATCAACGCTGACGAAGCTTCACATTTAATTGTAAAACAGATCAAACCGAATTTCAAAACCTTAGGTTCGCGACTAGGAAAAGATATGAAAACCGTTGGTGCGGAAATTTCGAATTTAAATACTGAGCAGATTTCCAGTCTTGAAAAAGAAGGGAGAATTGAAATTCAGGGCCATGAAATTACAACAGCTGATGTTGAGATTTTCACTAAGGACATTCCGGGATGGACGGTTGCGAACGAAGCAAAAATGACTGTGGCATTAGATTTGACGCTAACTGCCGAACTGAAAGCAGAAGGAATCGCAAGAGAGTTCATCAACAGAATTCAAAACCTGAGAAAAGACAAGGATTTTGATTTAACTGACAGAATTTCAATACAGTTGGAACCAAATTCTCCTTTTGAAACAGAACTTATTAACAATAGTGCATATATTTCGGAAGAAGTATTGTCAGATAGAATAGAAATTGTAAATTCACTATCGATTTTTGACGAAATAGAAATTGATGAAGCGAAATTTAAAGTAAATATAAATAAAACATGAGAATGTGATAATGTAATAACGCATTAATTGCTGCATTACCACAACTCCACAAAATACATTTAATTATGGCAGACGAAAGACAACGTTACAGCGACGCAGATCTGAAAGAGTTCAAAGAGCTGATTCAGTCAAAAATAGAAAAAGCAGAAAGAGATTTAATGCTGATCAGAGAAAGTTTCATCAACGACCAGAATAACGGTACCGATGATACTTCGCCGACCTTTAAAGCATTTGAAGAAGGCGCAGAAACTCTGAGCAAAGAGCAGAACGCCATTTTAGCAGGAAGACAGGAAAAGTTTGTCCGCGACCTTAAAAACGCGTTAATCCGTATTGAAAACAAAACCTACGGAATCTGCAGAGTGACGGGAAAATTAATCGGGAAAGACCGTTTGAGAGCCGTTCCGCATGCAACTTTAAGTATAGAGGCAAAGAACCTGCAACGGTAATTTTCTGCAGTTCAATTTAAAATTTTACCATTTAGGTTTATAATGTGTTCAGTAAAAAAAGACGCGTTATAAACCTATTTGAATTTAAAAAAATTCAGTGGCTTTGGAAGCGGTATTGATCATTTTGGCAATCGGTGTTATCATCTTTTTTTTCAGAAATTCGCTGAAAAAACCTTTTCTTCGGACTGAGGAAAAATATTACACCATTGATGACCAATATAATGCTGACCGCCGAAACCGCGAAAAAGAAATTGACACGCTGTTGGGAAAAATGGGCAAAAACGGAGTGCAAGACCTCTCCGAAAAAGACCGTAAGCGCCTCGAAGAACTTTCAAAAAAATAAAATTAAAAAATGGAATCATTAATTGTTCATCCAAAAAACCAAATGGAACTCAACGCACTGAAAGGTGTGATGAAAGACATGGGCATCAGATATGAAAAGTTTCACACCAGAAACGCAAAAGCACCTCAGAAATTCGAACCGAAAACTTCTGCAAAAAAAGAAACAAAACCTGCCAGAAACTTTAAAGACAAACCAAAGACTGATCTATAATGAAGAAAATAGCATTAATCACTTTTATTATTCTTTTAATTGATCAGGTTTCCAAGTTTTACATCAAAACCCATTTCCAGCTTGGTGAAAGCATGGATGTACTTCCGGGGTTCAAACTGACTTTTGTGGAAAATCCGGGGATGGCTTATGGCTTTCATTTCGGCGGATTGATCGGTAAATATTTTCTCGTTATCGTACGGATTTTTTTAATCGGCGGAATGATTTACCTCTTCAGAAAGTGGCTGAAAGAAGGAGCATCCAATTATTTAATCATTCCGATGTCCATTATTTTTGCCGGAGCTATCGGAAATCTTATTGACGGAATGTTTTACGGAATGATCTTCGACAGCGGAACTGTTTTCGAAGACAGTGTAGGACGGTGGATTGATTATGGTGGAATATCAAAGGTCGTTCAGTTTGGACATGGCTACTCTTCCTTTATGAAAGGCTGTGTGGTAGACATGCTGCACTTCCCTCTCGTAGACTGGAATGTTCCGGAAAGCTGGCCTTTGATTGGCGGTAAGCACATTGAATTTTTCAAATACATCTTTAATGTTGCAGATTCTGCAATTACTGTTGGAGGTTTACTGTTGCTGATTTTCAGAAAAAAAGCATTTCCGCACGGATTTGATTTTTAGAAAATCTACACTGCATCAATATTGAAACTTCAGCAAATTGTCTGAAGTTTTTTATTTCCTTATTTTTGCTCAGCTTTTTGAGAAAAATATTCTCGAAAATTTTAATTTTTGAACCTTGAATTAAATATATTATGTCAAGAATCCTCACCGGAATACAGGCAACAGGAACACCGCACCTTGGAAATCTTTTGGGTGCTATCATTCCCGCTATCGAGCTGTCAAAAAAATCAGACAACGAATCGTTTCTGTTTATTGCAAATATGCATTCGTTAACCCTGATTAAAAATGCCGAAGAACTCAGAAAAAACACTTACGAAATTGCAGCAGCCTGGCTTGCATGCGGTCTCGACACTGAGAAAACATTCTTCTACAGACAAAGCGATATTCCTGAGGTTTGCGAACTTTCCTGGTATCTGTCCTGTTTTTTTCCTTACCAGAGGTTAACGCTCGCCCACTCTTTCAAAGATAAAGCCGACCGTTTGGATGACGTAAATGCCGGACTTTTCACGTATCCCGTTCTCATGGCTGCTGATATCCTGTTGTATGCCGCAGAAGTGGTTCCTGTAGGAAAAGATCAGTTGCAGCATCTGGAAATGGCGAGAGACATGGGCGCAAGATTTAACCATCAGATGGGAGAAACTTTTGTGCTTCCTCAGGCGGAACTGCAGGAAGACACCAAATATGTTCCCGGAACGGACGGACAGAAAATGTCGAAATCAAGAGGAAATATCATCAATATCTTTCTTCCGGAAAAAGAACTTAAAAAGCAGGTGATGGGAATTGAAACCGATTCGAAAACGCTGGAAGAACCGAAAGACCCATCAACCGATAAAGTTTTTGCACTGTATGAACTGATTGCAACGGCTGATGAAACGGAAGTTTTAAGACAGAAATATCTTGCCGGAAATTTCGGTTACGGACATGCAAAAACTGAGTTGCTGAATTTGATCTTAACTAAATACGCTAAAGAAAGAGATCTTTTCAGTTATTACATGAACAACTTGAACGAACTTGAAGAAAAGCTGCAGGAAGGCGCTGAAAAGACCAGAAAAGTTGCAGCAGAGACTTTAAAAAGAGTCCGAGAAAGTTTAGGAATGTAAATTAAATTGAGACTTTAAATATAACCTAAACAAAAACCTTTCATTACTGAAAGGTTTCTGTTTTTATAAATAATTTTTTATTTCTTCCAGTTTCTTTACCACGGCGACGTCTTCTGCTTCATAATTATCATTAAAAACATCGAAGAAAATAACTTTCAGCCCGAAAGATTTTCCGCCTTCCACGTCGGCAATCCAGTCGTCCCCGATCATTACTGATTCCTCTTTTTTTGCACCGGCTTTATTCAGGGCATACTCGTAAACCTGAGGATGTGGTTTCCGGATATCTATTTCATCTGCGCTGGTAATGGTTTCAAAATAATTTTTAATCCCGGAAAGCTCACATTTCTGGTAAGTAACTTCCTTGAAACCATTGGAAAGGATATGAAGCCGGTATTTTTTTTCCGCCAGATATTCCAGCAGTCCGAAAGCGCCTTCTACCAGATCATTATAATTTAGAATTTCATCAAGAAAGTTATGTTCAAAGATCTGGGCAAGTTCAGGATCATCAATGCCGAAAAACATAAAAGAATCATAGAAACGGTGTTCGCGAAGATAATCTTTATCTATTTCGCCATCGCGGATCTGCGCCCAAAGTCTTTCGTTAATCGTGAAATATTCTTTGTGGAAGTCCTCAAAATCGAGGTTGTATCTGTCGCGGACGTTTTGTCTTTTAAAAATGTCCTTTAAAGTGAGATAAGCGTTTCTGCGGTGATCCCACAGGGTATTGTCTAGGTCAAAAAAAATGTGCTGAATTTTCATACGGCACAAATTTAAGTAATTTAAGATTAGTTCTTGGAAACAATTTGGTTTTTACTTTTGGTTTTCAAAACTGCTATGCTTTTGGAATAACTTAATAGAAAATCGATTGTTTGTTTTTTTGGCTTCAAAAGTTTTTCGTTTAAAATGTCATTTTTTTTCATAGGCGAAAAAGTTATTTCCCTAAAAACGAAACTTTTTTTAAAATAGTATTAGCGGGTTAAAATAATATTGTGATCTTCCATGATTTTTCTCAGATTAATCAGAGCATACCGTACCCTTCCCAACGTAGTATTGATACTCGTGTCGGTGTGATCTGCAATTTCCTTGAAACTCAGCCCGTCAAAAAACCGCAGTCTGATAACTTCCTGCTGGTTTTCGGGAAGATACACCAGCATCTTCATCAGATCCGTCTGAATCTGCTGACTGATTAACCGTTCCTCGATATTTTCTTCTTTTCCTGCAATCAGATCAAAAATCGAAAACTCATCGTTGTCGTAGGAAGTTTCCGAAACTTTAACGTGCTTGGACTTCAGGCGGAAATGGTCGATAATTAAATTATGTGCTATCCTTTTGGCCCAAAGTATAAATTTTCCTTCTTCATTATAACGTCCTTCCTTAAGGGTCACAATGATTTTCATAAAAGTATCCTGGAAAATATCGTTGGCCAAATCTTCATCCATTAATTTATAAAATATAAAGGAAAAAAGATCTTTTTGGTGTCTCTTGATAAGTACAGCAAGGGTTTTCTCGTTACCTTTCCGGTATTCTGAGATTAACCAGCTATCTGTTTTTGTATTCATAACTCACTTCTGTTTTTAACCCGAATCATTTACCCTGACATTCTAAATCAGGCTTTGGTATGGTTCAGTTTATGGTAAGAAGTATAGTTTTGTCGATAGGATCTGGTTTGTGTTTGAGAGTGTAAAAATAGTAAAAAAGTTAATACTCTGTTAAAAATTTTGAAAACTTTAAGAAAAATTTACTTTTTCGTTAAATCATGCAACATTACGAGCGGTAAATTGAGAGTAAAATTAAAATTGAAGCCTTTTAGCTCTTTTCCGTTAATTCCGTTCTTATCAATGGGAATAGCATAACCCCCTGTTACATCGACGATTCCAAATAAGGTAGCGCCAATTTTCGGAGCAAAATATTTGGTGGTCATTTCAGCACCCGCGAGAAAATAATAGGCGTGATAAAAATCTACATTTCTTTCAAAATTAATCAGAATATCACCCTGCACTTTCGGCATAATGGCGAATTCACTGTTTGCAACACCCATCAGCGCGGATGCTCCCAAGCGGTAAATCATATCGTCATTGTTTAAGAAAAGAAGCCTTCCGCCTACTTCCCCAAAACTTTGATTCTGATACACATAACCCGCGTGAATCAGCTTATGCACCGTCATTTGAGCTTTCGCTAAGCCTGATGAAAATATCATCATTAAAATTGAAACAACCAGAATTCTCTTCATAAATAAGATTTATCGCCGGGTAAAGTTAATTAAAAACTGCCTTATCGTTCTGATAAAGCAGTTTAATTATTTTAAATTATATTCCAAATTCTTTTTTGACTTCTTCAACTTTGTCAAGCTTTTCCCAAGTGAAAAATTCTAAATTTTCAACAGTCAGTTCATTGCTTTTTCCTTTGTTAAAGGTCTTATTACCGACATAGTAATCTCTTCCCATGTGTCCGTAAGAAGCTGTTTCCTGATAAATCGGGTTTCTTAATTTTAAATTCTGTTCAATCGCATACGGTCTCAGATCAAAAATTTTCTGAACCTTTTCAGCGATTTCCCCGTCATGGAATTTCACTTTTGAAGTTCCGTACGTATTGATATACAAACCGCAAGGTTCTGCAACACCGATGGCGTAAGAAACCTGTACCAAAACCTCATCTGCAACACCCGCTGCTACAAGATTTTTAGCGATGTGTCTTACTGCGTACGCTGCACTTCTGTCCACTTTCGAAGGATCTTTTCCTGAAAAAGCACCACCGCCGTGAGCACCTTTCCCACCGTAAGTATCCACGATGATTTTTCTTCCCGTCAAACCGGTGTCACCGTGAGGGCCACCAATTACGAATTTTCCTGTCGGGTTGATATGGTATTTGATCTGATCATTGAAAAGCGCCTGAATTTCTGATTTCTGAGCAGCTTTAACTTTCGGTATCAGGATTTCAATGATGTCTTTTTTAATCTTTGCAAGCATTGCTTCTTCGCTTCCGAAATCATCATGCTGAGTTGAAACGACGATAGAATCAATTCTGATGGGTTTATGATCGTCAGAATATTCAATCGTTACCTGAGATTTTGCATCCGGACGAAGATACTGAATTGCGTCATTTTCTCTTCTCAGTACAGAAAGCTCTTTCAGAATGGTGTGTGCAAGATCCAATGCGAGGGGCATATAATTTTCGGTTTCGTTGGTTGCGTAACCGAACATCATGCCCTGGTCACCTGCGCCCTGCAGATTTGCTTTCGTTTCGAAATCTGCACCGTCTTCTGAAGCTCTGTCTACACCCTGATTAATATCAGACGACTGCTCATGAATCGCAGAAATAACACCGCATGAATCTCCGTTGAACATATATTCGCCTTTGGTGTAACCTATTTCGTTGATTACTTTTCTTGCGATATCCTGCACATCAAGATAAGCTTTGGATTTTACTTCTCCTGCCAAAACAACCTGCCCCGTAGTTACCAGCGTTTCGCATGCAACTTTCGACGTAGGATCATAAGCCAAAAAATTATCGATAAGCGCATCGGAAATCTGATCGGCAACTTTATCAGGATGCCCCTCTGAAACGGATTCAGACGTGAATAAATATGACATATTTCTTTTGTTTTTTTAATTAAAAAATTAAGAAAAAAGGAAGTGATTACAAAAGAAACTAAAATAGAAATTCTGTTTTAGCATTTTTTATGGAGGTTGCAATCAGTTCAAATTTTTCCTCATGAAATTATTTCGTCTGCAAATTTAAAGAGTATTTGTTGAACCACAAAATTTATTTGGCTAATAAAAATCACTGCGGTTTTACGCTAACAAAATCTTCAGGATTCTTATTATAACTGAGTTTACCGTTCAGAGAATTCTGAATAGAAAGTGCCATTTCATCTAAAATTTTCTGTTTGTACGTCGGTTTATAATAAATTAAACTTATTTCTCTGGTAGGAAACGGCTTTCGAAATCTTGAAATTTTATTTTTCTGGATATCAGACAATTGCGGAATTGCAAGTTCAGGAAGAATAGTAATTCCCCCCACTTTATCCACCATCTGTATTAAAGTATTGATATTGGAGGCCAGGAAATCAAGATTTTTCGGTTTCAGTGAATTCTCTTTTAAAGCACAGATATTTTCAAACTGGGTTCTGAGGCAGTTGCCCTCTTCCAAAAGCCACACTTTATTGCTGTCGATTTCTTCAGGCACCACAAAAGAATCTTTCTTGATATCTTCTGAGGAATAAATCATCAGTTCTTCATTGAAAAGAAACTGCTGATAAAATTCATTGGCAGCATCATAAGGAGTCGCAATAATTCCTGCATCCAGTTCGCCGGATTTCAGGGATTTAATAATGCTGTCGGTGGTCATTTCTTTCACATTGAGTTCAATTTTCGGATTTTCCTGTAAAAAATCGAAAATTTCTGAAGGCAATATAAAACTCGAAACGGTAGGAATGATCCCGAGATTGAGTTTTCCGGCAAGAACATTATTTAGAAGGCTCGCTTTGTTTTTCAGTTCATTCACCGCATCGATGACCCGTTTTGCTTCTTCGATGATCTGAATTCCGACATCAGTTGTGCGGATTGGGTGCGTCGTTCTGTCGAAAACTTTCACATCCAGCTCTTCCTCGAACTTCTGTATCATCGCACTTAACGTAGGCTGGGTTATAAAACACGCCTGAGCGGCTTTTCCGAAATGCTTGTATTTATCAACTGCGATAAGATATTCTAATTGCTGGATGTTCATCTGATTACTTTTATCTATTACAAAGATACTACGTTTTCTTGATTTTAATCAAATTTAGGGGCATATTCAACCCTGAAATCCTTAAATTTGTTTCCATAAAAATATATCAATGGATTCTAAAAAACTTACTTCCGGTTCCGGGGCTCCTTACTTCGAACATGAAGATTCACAAACAGTTGGTGCAAGAGGTCCGGTTCTGATGCAGGATTTTATTTTACAGGAAAATTTAGCCCATTTTGTACGGGAGAGAATCCCCGAAAGAATTGTACACGCAAAAGGAAGCGGCGCTTACGGCAAGTTTACCGTTACTCACGATATCTCGAAATATACGAAAGCCAAACTCTTTTCCAAGGTTGGCAATGAATGTAAAATGTTTGCCCGTTTTTCAACGGTAGGTGGCGAAAAAGGAAGCGCAGATACCGAAAGAGATCCAAGAGGTTTTGCCTTAAAATTTTATACTGAAGACGGAAACTGGGATTTGGTTGGAAACAATACACCGGTATTCTTCATCAAAGACGCAAAAAAATTTCCCGATTTTATTCATACCCAAAAAAGAGTTCCAAAAACCAATCTGAAAAGTGCAACGATGATGTGGGATTTCTGGAGTTTGAATCCTGAGTCTCTTCATCAGGTTTTAATTTTAATGTCGGATCGCGGCACCCCTTATGGTTACAGACATATGCACGGTTTTGGATCACACACTTTTTCAATGATTAATGCTGATCATGAAAGAGTTTGGGTTAAATTCCATTTCAAAACCCAACAGGAAATAAAAAACTTCACGAATGACGCTGCCGTAAAAATGAAAGGGGAAAATCCCGATTTTGCGCAGGAAGATCTGGTAACAGCCATTGAAAACGGTGATTTTCCGAAATGGAAAATGTACATTCAGGTGATGACCGAAGAGCAGGCCAACGAATTCCGCTGGAACCCTTTTGATGTAACAAAAGTTTGGTTTCAGAACGAATTTCCACTGATTGAAGTGGGTGAAATGGAACTTAACGAAATTCCCAATAATTTCTTCGCCCACGTGGAACAGTCGACTTTTTCGCCAAGCAACTTAATTAACGGCATCAGTTTTTCTCCAGATAAAATGCTGCAGGGAAGATTATTTTCCTATCCCGATGCACACCGTTACAGAGTTGGCGTAAATGCAAACCAACTGGAAGTGAACCGCTGCCCTTTTGCGGTGAATAATTACCAGAGAGACGGTTTTATGGCAGATTCAAGCAACTATAAAGATTCGCCTAATTATTTTCCTAACAGTTTCGATGATATAAAACCAGACGCTGCTTACAGAAATCACGAATATGATTTAGACAGTACGAGAGTCGCGCATTTCAAACGCAACGAAAATGACGATGATCATTATACCCAGCCTGGACTTCTGTATACTAAAGCAATGGATCAGGAAGCCCGCGCAAATTTAGTATCCAACATTATCGGTTCAATGAACGGAATTTCTGGACCGAAAAGAGACGAGATCATCAACCGCCAACTCTGCCATTTTTTCAGAGCCAACATCGAACTCGGAATGAAAATCGCCATGGGACTGCAGGTAAATATCGACATGAATATGATGAATCATACGAAAACCAGTGAATCCTGAGTTTAATTCAAGTTCAATGTATGGAAAAAGCATCAGAATTTCACCTGTTTCTTACTTCGAGAAAAAAATGCTAATTTGCACTTGCAGAAAAAATGTTTTTTAATAACAATATGATTTACAATAATATTATCCTGGAAACCGACGGAAAAATTGCAACCGTTACGATCAACCGGCCGGAAAGTCTCAATGCACTGAATTCACAAACCATTCAGGAGTTAAGTGATGCTTTCGGAAATTTAAATTCGGATAAGAATATCAGAGTGGTTATTCTAACCGGAAGCGGGGAGAAATCTTTCGTTGCAGGAGCCGACATCAAAGAGTTTTCGGATTTTGGCACTTCCGCTGCAGAAGAATTATCTAGAAACGGGCAGCATATTCTGTTCAATAAAATCGAAAACCTCTCCAAACCTGTCATTGCAGCTGTAAATGGTTTTGCTCTTGGCGGAGGTTTAGAACTTGCGATGGCATGCCATATCAGATATGCTTCTGAAAACGCAAAACTTGGCTTACCGGAAGTTACTTTAGGATTGATTCCCGGCTATGGCGGGACCCAAAGACTCCCAAAGCTTGTAGGAAAAGGCTTAGCCAATGAGCTCATTTTTTCAGCAAAAATGATTAACGCACAAAGAGCAAAAGAAATCGGGCTGGTAAACGAGGTGTTTAGTTTAGAAGAACTTTTACCTAAAACGAATGAACTTGCAGTGTTGATATCGAAAAATTCACCATTGGGGATTTCGAAAGCGATTGCCTCGGTTAATCAGTCAGATACTGAAAACGGTTTCGAAACCGAAATAAAATCTTTCGGTGAGTTATTCGAAATGGAAGATAAGAAAGAAGGGGTAGCAGCATTTTTAGAAAAAAGAAAACCTGTATTCTAAACTTAAGCACTTTAAACAATTAAAAACATGAAATTCATATTCGCCCTCATCTGTCTGCTACAATTTACATTTTCGTTCGCCCAGAATAAAGAATATAAAGAATACTATGACAGCGGAAAATTAAAAATATCCACTTACACTGACAAGGACGGAAAATTTGATGGTGAAGCAAAATCGTATTATGAAAGCGGCAAGCTCATGGAAGAAGGCAAGTTTTCTCATGATCTCGAAGACGGGGATTTTAAAACCTATTATGAAAACGGCAAAACTGACACGCAGGGGAAATGGAAAAACGGGATAAAAACCGGCGTATGGAAATTATATAAGGACGATGGGACATTGGAAATCATTCAGGACTGGCAGTCGGAAACCCAATACACTGAAACTCAGTTTTACCCGAATGGAAAAAAACGTTCCATAGGAACAATATACGTTCCCGACAATATCGTTTCCCAAGTCGTCAGCGGAAAAGAGGTGGAGAGAGGTGAATGGCAGTTCTTCCATGAAAACGGAAATCTGAAAGCCTCCGGAAATTACGAAAACGGCAAGCGGAACGGCGAATGGAAATCCTATGATGAGAAAGGCACGCTAAGGAGTATCACCCAATATCTTAATGATGTCCCTTTTAAACTTATTAAAAAATTTGACGAGAAAGGAAAAGCCCTGCCTGTCGATTAAAAAGAAAGCTGTCCGTAAAATATTTTTAATTAACACACTGAAAATAATTTACTTCGCTACACAAAAGAAAAAAAACAATTAGAAAATTAAATATTTTTGGAACCAACTAAATTCGATAAGGCCTATTTGAAAATGGCAATGGAATGGGCAAAACTGTCTTATTGTAAACGAAAAAAAGTAGGCGCGCTGATTGTAAAAGACCGGATGATTATTTCTGACGGTTACAACGGAACTCCTTCAGGATTTGAAAATTGCTGCGAGGACGGTGCCGGACAAACCCATTGGTTCGTTTTGCATGCTGAAGCCAACGCGATTTTAAAATTAGCCGGTTCCACGCAGTCTGCCAAAGACGCAACGCTCTATTTAACGCTGTCGCCGTGCAAAGAATGCAGCAAACTCGTTTTACAGTCCGGAATAAAAAAAGTCATTTTCATGGACGATTATTCTGACAATTCCGGGATTGAATTTTTAAAAAATCATGGCATTGAAGTTTTAAAAATTTCTAAAGAGAGTTTGGATTAAAAAAAATTAAACACAATAACAGATGATGACCTGGGATGAAAAATTAAAAGACTTTGAAAACTTCCTGAAATTTGAAAGAAATTTTTCCGACAATACGCTTGATGCTTATTTGAGAGACATTAGAAAACTCCGCGATTACTGCGAATTTGAACTTGATAATACCGGACCTTTCGAAATTACGTATGAAAATATACAGGAATACCTGTTCCAGCTTTCCAAGAAAAAATTCAGTGAACGCTCACAGGCAAGATGGATTTCGTCCATCAAAGCTTTTTTTAAATATATGCTGGATGACGAAGCCCGCGCCGACAATCCCGCAACCCTTCTTGAAGGTCCTAAATTGGGACTTTATCTTCCCGACACCTTGAGTTTTGAAGATGTCAACAGAATTATCAAGGCGATCAATCTTTCCACCGATTTGGGAAGAAGAAACCAATGCATGATTGAAGTCCTTTACGGCTGCGGCCTGCGTGTTTCCGAATTAATTGATCTGAAAATTTCCAACATCAATTTTAAGGAATCTTACCTGAAGGTAGAAGGAAAAGGCGACAAATCCCGTTTTGTTCCGTTGGCAACCTATACCGCAAAGCTGATTAAAGATTATATTCTCGAAATCAGATCCAAGTACAAAGTCAATAAAAAATGTGAAGACATCCTGTTCCTCAACAGCCGCGGTTCTGCCATGTCGCGGGTCATTGTTTTCATCATCATTAAAGAACTCACTGAAAAAGCCGGAATCAACAAGAAAATTTCCCCTCACACTTTCCGCCATTCTTTCGCCACCCATCTTTTACAGAATGGGGCCGATTTGCGTTACATTCAGGAAATGCTGGGACATTCCAGCATCACAACGACCGAAATTTACACGCATTTAAAAAATGAAGAACTTCGGGATGTGATTCTCAATTATCATCCGAGAAACAAAGTATAAATGAACGACCTCAAATTCTGCCCAAAATGCGGTAACCAGACTTTGCAGTGGGACGGCGAAAAGAAATGGAGCTGTTCGGAATGCGATTATGTTCTTTACCATAATGTTGCGGGAGCGGTTGCGGTTTTGGTGAAATGCGGTAACGAAATTCTGCTGACCCGAAGAAACCAGGAACCTAAAAAAGGAAAACTCGATTTAGCAGGCGGATTTGTAGATCCAAAAGAAAGCGCGGAAGAAACGTGTGTCCGCGAACTTTACGAAGAAATGAAAATTGAGGTTGAAATTTCCAGGTTGAAATATTTGGCGAGCTTGCCCAATATTTATGAATATAAAAATATCACTTATAACACTTTAGATCTTTTCTACGAATATGAAGTAGCAGAAAAATTTGATGTAAATCTTGAAATTTCTGAAATTTCTGAAACGGTTTGGCTCAGAAAAGAAGAGATCAAACTTGAAGATATCGCTTTTGATTCCCAAAGAATATTTTTCGAAAAATATAAGAAACAATAATATTTGAATTGATTGCCAGGAAAAATCGCCTGAAATTTTATTCTCTTTTTTATCGTAATTTTGGGGTTCGAAAATCTACTCATGCACGAATCTCAAAATAACGACATCGCATATCAAATCGTTTTTGAAGACAACCATCTTCTCATCATCAATAAAAAAGCCGGACAGCTCGTTCAGGGCGACAAAACCGGTGATGCTTCCCTGCTTGATCTGATTAAAGATTTCATTAAAAAAAGAGACAAAAAACCGGGCAATGTTTTTCTGGGATTGGTTCACAGAATCGACAGACCTACTTCTGGATTGGTGATTTACGCAAAAACTTCCAAAGCTTTAACCAGATTAACCCAAATGGTTAAAAACCGGGAAATCAAGAAAACATATTGGGCGGTGGTGCCTAAAGAAATGATTCCGCAAAGCCAAAGACTGGTTCATTATCTTCAGAAAAACGAAAAAACCAACAAGGCTACTGTTTTTATAAAACCTACAGAAAACGCTAAAGAATCAATTCTTAATTATCAAATAATCAAAACATTAGATAATTTTCAGCTTTTGGAAATCGATCTGGAAACCGGCCGTCATCACCAGATCCGTGCACAACTTTCTAAAATCGGTGTTCCGATAAAAGGCGATTTAAAATACGGTGCTGCCCGCTCAAATCCTGATGGCGGGATCTATCTTCACGCCAGAAAATTAGCCTTTATTCATCCGGTAACCAAAGAAAACTTAGAAGTTGTCGCACCGGTTCCGCAGAACGACGCGGTTTGGAAAGCCTGTGAACAGTAGTACCAATTTTTAGACTGTTTTTTAGATTATTCATTTTTACTCTTAATACATTATTAATAAACTATGTAATCAGCAAAATAAATGAATTATCAATAGCAGAAATGAATTAACAATATTGTTTTATCATATCTGCATGTTGTATTCCCATTCCCGCATGTTGTGGAGCTATTTCTGCAACTTGTTTTACCAATTCTCCACGTTCTTCTACCATTTGTGAAGATCGTTTTACGGCTTCTGCAGGTTGCAGAATGATTTCGCCTCCCAATTTCCTTAAAAACAAATAAAAAAAACCGCTCAGTTTCCTGAACGGTTTTTTTCTTTTATTTCCTAAAGGATTTTTTACTGTCCCTGATTCAGAATTCCTCCATCTTCTTTTTTCTCCTGATTCAGCATGTTGGGTGCTTCCTTCGCCAGTTTATTTCTGGTCGGAATTTTATAATTAACGGAGAAACCGAAATTCCTGCTGTCGAATTTATTCATCAGAATCACATTTGGCTGTGCTGCAATGGAACGGAAAGACATCTGCTGCCCGTTCAGAATATCATTGGCGAATACCGAAACACTCAGCCTGTCTTTCATGAATTTCTTTGAAAGCGTAACATCCACATTGTTTCCGATAGGTTTTACCGCTTCAAAATAATAGTAATTTCCTCTCGGCGGAATCACAAAATAATTCACTGCCAGTTTTATGTCTTTCGGCAGCAGAAACTGTGAGTTGATATTCAGCATCAGAAACCCTTTCGTATCGATATTGGGTAAAATATGCTTCTGATATGCGGCATAAACGTAAATGAAATTGATTTTATCAGGATTGAAATTGAAACTCATGATTTCCTTTAAAGGTTTTGTAAAGATCATAAGGGGAATCGGCAATCCAATATTAAAATTCTGGATGGTGATTTCCTGGATGTTTTCCTGACGGTTTCTGATGAAATCATTCTCCAGACCGCTTACAGGATCTGTGACTTTTTCGCGTGTAACGATCTGCATCACCTGATTTTTCGCATTGCTCACGCTGTATCCGATAAATGCATAATCGAACATTGAAACCTTCACCTCGTAATTATCGAAAATAGTCGGCTGAAGATTAGGATTACCGGTGGTCACGGTGTTTCCGTTCTGGTAAATATTGTTGTTAGGATTCAGTGCAGAAATACTTGGCAACGTGATTTTTCTGTTATAATTAAGCGCCAGGTACACTTTCGGCATAAAGTTATACTGCATGCTCGCATTCGGGAAGAATTTGAATTTATTGAACGGAATTAAGTCTTTTTCCACCAAATTTCCGTTGTCATCAGTAAATCTTGCAATTCCTGAAATATCATAATTCTCCGCTCTTGTTCCCAAAGTGAAATCAAACTTTTTAAGTTTTGCCTGAAGTTCAAGATAAGTCGCTGCATTTTGCCGCTGATAATCCAAATTGGTAATTCCTTTGCTTTCTGTATTGAAATTCTGCAAATCGAACATTCCACCAAAACTGATTTTACCTTCATCCAGAATTTTCATCGGCTGTGAATAATCCACTTTAAAAGTTGAAACATTCATTTCGGAATTATTCTGCAGAATAGCAGCATTCTGAATACGGTTGATCTGCTCAAAATCCGAAGTCGAATTGCTTAAGCTGTACTTGAAATCCAGTTTTTTATTTTTGTCGGAAAATCTTTTCTGGTATGTTGCTACTGCCTCGTGGCGGATGTTAAAGGTATTTGCATCATCCTCGGTCTGGAAAGGTGTGCCGTAATATTTTCCTGTACTGAAAGTGTAATTATCGTTATTATTATGGAAAATATCATAGTTCAGCAACAAACGGTCGGTACCGAGATCAAAATTCATCGCCGCCTTTGCAAAGTACCCGCGCCGCTGCCCATCTGTCAGTGTTGTGGTAAGATCATCAATCGCAGCAGACATCAGGTTTTCGCGGTAATTCTGTCCGACATTCAGCTGCCATCCGAAATATTTGTTTTTTGAATTTAAACTCAGTGAATTGTTGGTGCGGCTTCTCCATTTGTCATAATTGGTAAAGCTGTAATTTCCGGAATAGGTTGCAGTAAGATAATTCTTGGCAGTCTTGGAAGTAATTATGTTTAAAATTGCTCCGCCGGATGTTGCAGGAAACTCTGCGCCCGGCTGGGTGATAATTTCAATTCTCTCCACTGAATTTGCAGGCATTCCTTCCAGAAAGCCGTTCAAATCTGCAGAAGTGATGTTCATCGGTCTTCCGTCCATGAAAACCGCAAGAGGTTTTCCCTGATACATCATTCCGGCGATATCGGTCACCACTAAACCGGGAAGTTTCTTAACGCCTTCCATCAGTGTTCCGGAGTTCAGCTGGGGCTGCTCGGAAAAGTCGAAAATCGTGCGGTCAGCTTTTTGCTCGACTGCTTTTTTAGCTTTTAAAACTGTAACTCCTTCAATATTGGATTCTCTTTCATTTTTAGGTTTTTCCTGTGCATAGGAATTAAGAAAGACAACAGTGGAAAGCACTGTAATTGTTTTTTTCATAGTTTAATTTTCAGCGGGCAAAAATAGTTTAATTAATTAGACCGCGAAATATCACATTTGTTACAGCCACGCATAAAAAAAACCGCTCAATTTGCTTGAGCGGTCATTTATCTGTCAAAAAGAATTACGCATTCTTTTTTGCTTCTTCAGCGATAAGATTCAAAGCAGAACCTGCTTTAAACCAACCGATCTGCTGTTCGTTATACGTGTGATTTACCAGAATTAAATCCTTAGTTCCGTCAGAATGTACAAACTCAAGCTGTAAAGGATGAGCCGGCGCGAACTGATCTAAATCTAAGAAATTCACGGTATCATCTTCACGGATTTTATCGTACTCTTCAGGATTTACAAAGGTTAAACCTAGCATTCCCTGTTTTTTAAGATTCGTTTCGTGGATACGTGCGAATGATTTTACCAAAACTGCTCTTACTCCCAAATGTCTTGGTTCCATTGCAGCATGTTCTCTGGAAGAACCTTCACCGTAGTTCTGGTCACCAACAACGATGGTAGGAACACCTGCAGCTTTGTACGCTCTTGCCACAGCAGGAACTTCACCGTATTCTCCGGTCAGTTCGTTCTTCACTTTGTTGGTTTCCATGTTGTAAGCGTTTACTGCGCCAATCAACATATTATTTGAAATATTATCTAAATGTCCTCTGTATTTCAACCAAGGACCTGCCATAGAAATATGGTCAGTGGTGCATTTTCCAAATGCTTTGATTAAAACCTTAGCACCGGTAATGTTTTTTCCGTCCCAAGGCTGGAAAGGATCCAATAACTGAAGTCTGTCAGAAGTTGGACTCACATTAACCTGAACAGAAGAACCGTCTGCTGAAGGCGCCTGATAACCGTTGTCATCCACAGCAAAACCTTTTTCAGGAAGTTCAAGTCCTTTTGGTTCGTCCAGTTTAATCTGTTCTCCACTTTGGTTGGTTAAAGTATCAGTAATTGGATTAAAATCTAATCTACCTGAAATTGCCACTGCAGCTACCATTTCCGGTGATGCTACGAAAGCGTGGGTATTTGGATTTCCGTCCGCTCTTTTCGCAAAGTTTCTGTTGAATGAGTGAATAATTGAGTTTTTCTCCCCTTTTTCAGAACCTTCTCTGTCCCACTGACCGATACATGGTCCGCAAGCATTGGTAAAGATTCTGGCTGACTCAAATTTTCTGAAAGAATCTAAGAAACCGTCTCTTTCAGCAGTAAATTTAACCTGCTCAGATCCCGGGTTAATACCAAGAATTGCTTTTGGCTTCACTCCTTTTGCAACAGCATCTTCAACAATAGAAGCCGCTCTTGATAAATCTTCGTAAGATGAATTCGTACAAGACCCAATCAAAGCCCATTCTACATCCAGCGGCCAGCCGTTTGCTTCTGCTTTCGCTCTGAACTCTGAAACTGGTGTTGCCAAATCTGGTGTAAATGGTCCGTTTAAGTGCGGTGCCAATTCATCAAGATTAATTTCAATCACCTGATCAAAATACAATTCAGGGTTTGCATATACTTCTGCATCACCTGTTAAATGATCTGCAATTTGATCAGCAGCATCTACAACATCCTGTCTTCCGGTTGCTGCCAAATATCTTCTCATTGAATCATCGTATCCGAAAGTTGAAGTAGTAGCTCCAATTTCAGCACCCATGTTACAAATTGTTCCTTTTCCAGTAGCAGAAAGATTTTTTGCACCTTCGCCGAAATACTCAACGATGCATCCTGTTCCTCCTTTTACGGTTAAAATACCAGCAACTTTTAAGATTACATCCTTTGCTGAAGTCCATCCGTTCAGTTTACCGGTTAATTTTACACCGATTAATTTTGGCATTTTAAGTTCCCATGCCATTCCCGCCATTACGTCTACTGCATCAGCTCCACCAACACCAATCGCTACCATTCCTAAACCGCCTGCGTTCACTGTGTGAGAATCGGTACCGATCATCATTCCACCAGGGAATGCATAATTTTCCAAAACCACCTGGTGAATAATACCTGCACCCGGCTTCCAGAAACCAATTCCGTATTTATCACAAACTGAACTTAAGAAATTGAAAACTTCTGAGTTTTTATTGATACCTTCCTGCAAATCTGCCTCTGCGCCTACTCTTGCCTGAATAAGGTGATCGGCGTGAGCGGTAGAAGGAACTGCAACTTTGGCCTTACCAGCCTGCATGAACTGCAAAAGCGCCATCTGTGCCGTTGCGTCCTGCATTGCTACCCTGTCCGGAGCGAAATCTACATAAGAGTTTCCGCGTTCGTAACTTTGGGTTGCGCTGCCTTCCCAAAGGTGAGTATAAAGGATTTTCTCTGATAATGTAAGAGGTTTACCTACCACTTCACGTGCTTTCGCAACTCTTTCAGGGTAACGCTCATACACTTTTCTGATCATATCAATGTCAAATGTCATATCTGTATATTTTTATTGAAATTTTAAGGAGTTCAAAATTACAAAATTTTACGCGTATTATTGATTTAATTCATTTAGATTTAATATAAATATTATGCTGATAATCTATTTTTTACTATTTTTAAAAAATGATGTGAAAGCTTTAAATTAAACTTTGCAAACCGAGGGCAATTAAAAACGTTGTTTTCCATCATTCCGCGAAGACTACAATTTTTAAAAGAAAAAAGTTCTTTCATTTTCTGCTGTGCTGACAGGTCCAAACTTCACATACTAAAAATAATATTGCCTTCAGCAGCACACCAACTGTCACTTTTCATTAAATTTACCATCCGCATCCTCGGGAATAGGTTAACTTATAGCTTTCAACCAAAGTTTCTTTTACTGACGACCATCATCATAACAGCTTCGCCGGATCTCCAATTAAAATCCATTATAATGCATTATTTCTCCAATATTCTATTAGACTTATATTGGAGGTATATTAGAGGTATATTGGAGCTATAGCGAACGATACTGGGAGGTGATGCGGAGATGACCAGGAGAAGATATGAGGAGATCCCCAGAATGATCCGTCCTGAAATAACTATACAGATTACTCAGTAAATCCTGATATAACTGTACAAATATAAATTCCTGATTTTTTCCGAAGTTTAACCAAATAACATTAAGACATTGTATTTACCCTGGAGTTTAGGAGTATCTATTATCGGAGAACTCCATCAAAATCTTTCATTTTTTTTTAGATATTTAAATTCATAAAAGAGCAGCTCTTGAAGCCAATGGGAAGCAGTATAATTTGTAATTGTGCAATACAAAAACAAACATAAAATCGCAGTTAGCCACACTTTCCCTGTCTAATGGTTTTTTTGTGCAATTTTTTTGCATTTCCGATAAGATGCTTATATTTGAGAGTTAGCACAAATGCCTAGAACAATATTGCGTCATAAATTAATCTCATCAAATACTATGAAATTTAAAATAATTACATGTTTTTTTCTCATTACAAATTTTATCATTGCTCAAGAAATACAATATCAGTCCATTAAAAAAGGAGATTTTCCTGATGGTATTTACAAAACTTTAGAAGACGTATTAAATAAACAACCAACATCGACAGATGAAATTTATTTTGAAACAAATGAAAAATATGATGATACTAATTTGCCTGAAAAAGCATTCTTCTTTTTCAAAAAAAATAAGAAAAAAATTAATCTTCCATTAGCCGTTTCATATAAAGGAGAAATGTATTTTCAAACATATAGAAAATATACTAACAAAAAAGATAAAGGCTATGATCCAGATGCATACTCAAGATTCTGCAAAGTAACAAATTACGGAAGATTCATTTATTTTGAAGAAAACATGAGAGGAATGTTTTCTAAATTCGCATTAGGAGCAATAAATCCCGTAACATATTCTATTAACGGCAGTACAAAAGGAATTGTATTGGACTTAGAAAATAAAGAATTTAATATGTTGACTGATTGTAAAGATTTAAATGATTTTCTAAAGCAAAATAACATTCCCGAAATTGAATGTGATTCAGGTAAATTCACAATTTCAGATTTACGAGCAAAAATTGATGAAATTAATAAACCATATCAATAAAGAGCACTTCTGCTAATAACTAAGCTTTCGTTTTGCCTTAAAGAAACCATAGATTCGCCGGAGGCAAATGAATTAACAATCGCCAATTCCATAGAAAACATAAATCACCATCAAAAAAAAAATAATTTTACTGATCGCGGCTCCCATTATTCTTATTTTGGGACTCATTTATTTCAGCTACAACCCTGAGAACAGTCAGTTTTTCCCAAAATGCCCGGTAAAATTCATTACGGGATTGAGTTGTCCGGGTTGTGGTTCACAGCGCGCTGTTCATGAGCTTCTGCATTTTAATTTCAAAAAAGCGTTTGAGCATAATGCTCTGCTTGTTGTCTCTATTCCTTATCTCTTAACCGGAATCGCCTTCAATTCTGATAAAATAAAGATCCGATATCCTAAAACCAAAAATTTCCTCTTCGGAGAGAAAGCGATCCTTATCATTTTGGCTATTCTTATCCTATTCACCGTTTTCAGAAACATTTAAAACCCTATTTTTGGCCATAAGTTTGCAAAAAGAAAGTCATGAAGAACGTTTTAAGTTTTATTTTAATCTGCCTCTCCCTTATTTCATTGGCTCAAAAAAAACCGGTTTCTCAAAAAACAGCCACTAAAATTCCGGCTAAAAAAAAACAACTTCACGCAAAGCACAATACCGATCTCCTTAAAATCAATGATTCTATTCCTGCTTTAATTCCACAAAAGATGGAGGGTAAATTTGGATTTATCAGTCAAAAAGGAAAAGTAATCATTCCTCACCAGTACAGTAATGTTGGATTCTTTACGGAAGACTGCAACCTTCTGAACTCGCACAATGAAAAAGTCAGGAAATTTGGTTCCGGCCAGTATGCCTCTGTGCGCATTGAGAATGTTGATTTCAGGATTGATATGAACGGAAAACGGGTTTATCACTTCGAAAACAGCGATTTGGGAAAATGTGCCTCCCCATTCAAATCCCAGCTCTTTCACGGGTATATCCTGAATAACGCTTACGGAATTATCGAAGATTCAAAATTCGAAAATCCCGGCGACTACCGCCAATTTACCATTTACCCGCAATACGACTATCTGCATATCATGGAAGGTGATGATCTGAAAAACCCCATGATTATCGCTTCTAAAAATAACAGATTCGGCGTCATCGATATCAATAATAAAGTAATCATCCCTTTTGAATACAGCGACATCAAAAGAAATTTCAGCTGGAAACTCGCAAGACTTTTTGAAGTGACCAAAGACGGAAAAAACTATTATTACATCGACATCAACAATAAAGCATATTAAGTAAATATTTTGTACTTTCGTGCCTGAAATTAAAGGGGTGCTGTGAAAAGCTGAGATTATACCCAATGAACCTGGAACAGGTAATGCTGTTTAGGGAGAAGTCTCCGGACTTATTTATTGTATAATTTTTTTTCGTCCCCTTTTATTCAATTAATCTTAAAAATTAAAAGAATGAAAGGATTTGTTATTTTAGGGCTGTTCGCAGGCCCGTTCTATCTTGCACAAACTTCGCAGGACAGTTTAAAAATTCACAATATTGAAAGTGTGAATTTCACCAAAAGATTACCGGTTTCCAAAGAAATCATCAGCGTTGAAAAAGATCTGGGAAACAAAAACCTCGGTCAGGATTTACCCATTCTGTTAAAGAATCAGACTTCGGTAATTTCCACATCAGATGCGGGAAATGGCGTTGGCTATACCGGTTTCAGAATCCGGGGAGTGGGTGGAAACGGAATTAATGTAATGATGAATGGCGTTCCGTATAATGATTCTGAATCTCAGGGAACTTTCTTCGTGGATGTTCCGGATCTTGCAAGTTCGGCTTCTCAAATTATCATTCAGCGCGGCGTGGGAACTTCCTCGAATGGCGTTTCTGCTTTCGGAGCAAGCGTCAATGTGATTTCCAAAAATCCAGAGGAAAAATTCTATCTGAAATCTGACAACAGCTACGGCTCATTCAACACCTATAAATATTCGGCAGAAATGGGTTCAGGAAAATTCTGGGACAACAGGCTTTCCGTGATGGGACGTTACACCAAAATTCATTCAGACGGATATATTGACCGGGCTTTTTCAGATTTGGATTCTTACAATTTTACTGCACTTTTTGAAGAAAACAAAACCAAAATCCGGCTGATGGCTTTCGGCGGAAAAGAAAAAACTTATCAGGCCTGGAACGGAATTGATAAAACAACCTGGGAAACCAATCCGAAATTCAATTACTCCGGCGCTATCTACGATGGAAACTGGGAAAATATTGTTGGTTTTTATGACAACGAAACCGACAATTACAGACAAAATCACTATCAGCTGTTGTGGGAACAAAACCTGAATGATCACTGGAATTTAGAAACCACTTTTCATTACACCAAAGGAAAAGGTTATTATGAAAATTACAAACAGGACGCGAAATTTTCAAAATATAATCTTCCTAATGTTTTCGAAAACGGAAATGAAATAAAAAGAACCGATTTTATTAGAAAAAAATGGCTCGACAATGATTTTTATGGTGCCGTTTCTACCCTGTACGGTAAATTCGAAAATCTGGATCTGAATTTCGGGATCGTCGGAAATCAGTATGACGGGAAACATTTCGGGAACGTAACCGGAGTTTACTTTCCTCAGATCAATGAGCACGAATATTACCGAAACCATTCTCTGAAAAGTGAAATCGCGGGTTTTGCAAAAGCTATCTTTACTTTAAACAGATTTGAATTTTTTGGAGATCTTCAGCTCAGAAAAATTAATTATGACACCGAAATTCTGCAGCAAGGTGATGATGAAGGCGCAAATTTAAATAAGAAATGGACATTTTTCAATCCGAAAGCCGGAATCAATTATAAAATTCCATCAGGAAAAGTTTTCCTTTCGGCAGCCGTCGCGCACCGGGAACCTAACCGTGACGATCTTTTTGCCAATCCGGAAACCGAAGCTGAAAAATTATATGATTTCGAAGCCGGAATTGAGAAAATTTTTGGAAACGTTTCCTTCACGGGAAATCTTTATTATATGAATTATGTGAACCAGCTGGTTCTGAACGGACAGATTAACAATATCGGCGAATTTATCCGCGTGAATTCCGGGGAAAGTTACCGAATGGGAATTGAACTTGGCGCGTTTGCGAAACTTTCGGAAAAGTGGAACGCATCAGGGAATTTAACTTTAAGTAAAAACGAAAACCGCGATTTCAAAAATGAAACTTCTGCCGGAATTGAAATGCTTGGAAATACCCCAATTTCATTTTCTCCGGAGGTGATTGCAAACGTTTTACTTAATTTTAATCCTACGAAAAAATTCAGTTTAGGAATTCAAAACCAATACGTCGGAAGCCAGTTTTTAGACAACACGAACAATGAAAGCTTAAAACTCTCCGATTATTTTCTTACCGATTTTAATGCAAAATATACTTTAAATCTGAAAAGAACCGAGGTTGATTTTAAACTTTTGCTCAATAATATTTTCGATAAAAAATACGTGAACAACGGTTATGTCTATGACGGACCGGTTTATTTTTCTCAGGCCGGCATTAATTTTATGTTTGGGATGAGTTTAAAATTCCAATAAAATTTCAGGTAATATGCCAAATTTATTTTCATTTAAAAGACTGTTTTTTTAGGCAGTCTTTTTTAGTTTTGATTAAATCGCACAAAAAACATAAATTTGCGCCATATGAATTTCTCCTCACTCCTTCTTGAATTTCTGAATAAACACGGCAGTGTCAGCATTCCGGGTTTCGGAACTTTTTATCTGAAAAACATCAATGCAGCGATGGATAAGGAGAGCGGAAGCATTTTGCCTCCAGGAAAAGAAGTCGCTTTTAAAACAGATTTTGAGGGAAATGACAACAATGACTTCGCAGAATTTATTGCCGGACAAAGAAATATTCCGCTTATAGACGCCGAAATCGAAATAAAAAAACAGGTCAATTTCTGGAATTCGAACCTTGAAAAAGAAGAAAAAGTCTCAGTAGAAAACATCGGCGATTTTTTCCTCGATGACAGCAAAATTCATTTTACAGGAAACCGGACCGAAAACCTTTCTCCCGATTTTTACGGACTTGAAGAAATTAATCTTTCGGAAATCAAGCATTCCAAAATTTCAGGCAATTCTGAAAAGGCTTACCGTTTCAGCAAAACCGTTTATTGGATCATTCCTTTATTAACCGGAATTGCAGCCATCACGTACTTTGGAATTACCCAACCTGAGACCATTTTCGGCAAGAAATCTTTCGGAAATGGGTTCGAAAAAAAACCGGTTCAGAAAATTAAAAAGGATTCAGTGAAAACTGATTCAGCCGCGGCTGTAAATCCAATTTTGGATTCAGTAAAAGCAGATTCGATAAAGTCTGCTGCCAAGGCCCTAACAGCTCCGGTAAAAAAATGGAGCTCTAAAAATCACTCAAATTCTCAATGGAAAAAAGCAAAAAAGCGTCAGAATCATTAACGATCATGACGAATATCGTTTTACCGAACGAAACCAACTCTTTAAGAAATCTTTTCGGCGGCGAACTGCTCGCCAAAATGGACCGTTGTGCTTCGATATCAGCAGCAAGACACTGCGAAAGACGTGTAGTAACCGCTTCGGTAAATCACGTGTCTTTTAATCATCCCATTCCCGAAGGCGGAATTGTGGTTTTGGAATCCAAGGTTTCCAGAGCATTTTCAACATCGATGGAAATTTATGTTGATGTTTGGCTGGATGATCCTATTAATCAGAAGAAAATTCACACCAATGAAGGAATTTACACTTTTGTTGCAGTAGACGAATTCAACCGTCCTATCCCGATCCCCAAAATGGAGCCTGAAACAGAAGAGGAAAAACTGAGATTTGATGCCGCTTTGAGACGAAAAGAACTTTCACTGATCCTTTCAGGAAGAATGAAAGCCGCAGATTCCATAGAACTGAAAAAACTGTTTTCCGTTTAAAAATGAAAATTCTTCAGCTCGATAAAAACCATCCTTTAATTACAGAACAGCTTTCTGCAAAAGGTTTTTTATTTGATGAAGATTTTACCTCTTCTTATACGGAGATTTTGGGAAAAATAGACCAATACGAAGGCATTATCATCCGGAGCAGAATTCCGATTGATGAGAATTTCATCCGACACGCAAAAAAACTGAAATTCATCGCCAGAGTTGGTGCCGGAATGGAAAACATTGACGTTGAATTTGCTGCAAAATCCGGAATTAAATTAATCAGTTCACCGGAAGGAAACCGCGATTCAGTAGCAGAACACGTTTTAGGGATGCTTTTAATTCTGATGAACAGACTTTTCATCGCGTCGAATGAAGTGAAAAATGGCATCTGGAAACGCGAAGAAAACCGCGGTGACGAACTGCTGGGAAAAACTTTCGGAATTATCGGTTACGGAAATATGGGGAAGGCAGTTGCAAAGAGGCTTTCAGGTTTCGGCGTCAAAGTGATTTTTCATGATATTCTTCCCAACCTTTCTGATGAATTTGCAACCCAGGTATCGCTGGAAACTTTACAAAACGAAGCCGATATCCTGAGTTTACATATTCCCATTACAGCGGAAACACGGTATTTGATTGATTCAGAATTTATCTCCGCGATGAAGAAAAATTTTTATTTCATCAATACCGCGAGAGGCGAAAACGTAAAAACGAAAGATTTAGTTGAAGCGTTACAATCCGGTAAAATTAAAGGCGCCTGTCTCGATGTACTGGAATTTGAAAAACCTTCTTTCGAAAATCTGGACATAAAAAATGAAGATTTAGAATATCTTCTGCAGTCGGAAAAAGCAATCGTAACACCTCATATCGCAGGATGGACTATCCAAAGCAAGGAAAAACTGGCGCAAGTGATTGTAGATAAGATCCTTGCATCTTTCACATAAATCTTAACAAATCTTTATGACTGGAGCCATAAAAGGTTATCCCTAAATTCCCTTATCTTGCGGAGATTTTTTAGCATAAAAACTTTTAAATGAAATTATTCCGCCACCTTTTTTTCCTCCTACTTTTTGGCCTAGCTTTTACATCCTGCAAAAAAGATAACAAGACTGACGACCATCCCGAAACTTCACTGCCCAATTACGGAAATATCAAACTTGACGATGTTTTCAAAGGGAAAGACAATACACTTAAAAATAAAGATTCCATCGTTTCTGTCATCGACAGTTACTACAAAAAAGTATGGGAAAAAGGTGATCTGTGGGGAGGTTTTCTTGTGGCAAAAGGCGACCAGATCCTTTACGAAAGTTACAGAGGCTTTGCTCAGGACAACAAGCAGGTTCCGATCAGTGACACGGTTGCACTTCATGTGGCATCCATTTCCAAATCGGTTACTGCAATGGCAGCGATGAAATTAATTGAAGCCGGCAAACTGAAAATGTATGATCCGTTAACCAAATTCTTTCCAAATTTCCCGTATCCGAAAGTGACCGTTTTTACCCTTTTGTCCCAAAGGAGCGGTCTTCCCAAATATGAACATTTCGTTGATAAAATTCAGCCACAGCCGGCAGAACTTTCAAAAAAATATCTTACCAATCAGGATGTTCTTAATCTTCTGGTCCTTTACAAACCGGATCTTGCCAAAGCCACCGATACCGGATTCATGTACTGCAACACGAATTATGCACTGATGGCTTTAATTATAGAAAAGATAACGAAAACACCTTTTCCCGAAGCGATGCAGCAGATTGTTTTCCGGCCACTGCACATGAAACACACGTATATTCTTCAGGAAAAAGACATGGAGAAAGCGTCGAAATCTTTTTATCAGCGCGGCCCGCGGGTTTATCCTTATGACAGGCTGGATCTGATTTACGGCGACAAAAACGTCTTCACGACACCGAAAGATCTGCTTAATTTCTCCAAGGCCATATTCGCGGAAAACTTCCTTCATGAAGATCTGAAAAAACAGATTTTCGAACCTTACAGCAACGAAAGACCGGGTATCAACAACTACGGTATCGGGTTCCGTATGAAGGTTTTCGATAACGGTGAAAAACTCACTTACCATAACGGTTGGTGGCACGGGACCAATTCGGTTTTTGCGCATTTGCTGAAATCCAACGTTACCATTATTGCGATTGGGAACAAATATTCGAACAGGGTGTATACCGCTTTGGCGCTTTCCGGTCTGTTTGAAAACTTCCCTTTCGAGAAAGATAAAATTCAGAAAGTAATCCATGATACTGAAACAGCAAAAAATCCAAACAGGACAGATTCTCTAAACGGCAACAATGAGTCATACAGTGAATAATTTTCTTAATTTTGTTCAAAATATTTCAATGAAGAAATTGATTTTTCTGTTCATCTTCAGTTTAATTCTGCTTTCCTGCGCAAGAGTTGGTTCGCCTGTAGGAGGTTCTAAAGATACTATTCCTCCAAAAGTGATCAGCTCCAATATTGATACTTCACGGGTGAATGTCCCGAGAGATATCAAGGAACTGCGGATTGATTTTGATGAATATATCACATTGAAAGACATCAATAAAAATTTAATTATTTCTCCGCCACTCAAAAAAATGACGAAGGTGCTTCCTTCCGGAATGGCCAATAAATATCTGCTGATCAAATGGGACGATACCCTGCAGGCAAATACCACCTACAACTTCAATTTCGGGAACGCAATTGTAGACAATAACGAGGGAAATGCCCTCCGGTACTATAATTTTGCATTTTCCACCGGCGATAAAATCGATGATCTTTACATCAGCGGAGATCTGAAAAGCCTTATCGGCGACCAGGATAAGAAAACTGAAGAAACCAATCTGGTGGTGGGTCTTTATCAGGATAAAGATTCCATGGATTATCGTCAGAAACCTTATTATATCACGAAAGCTGATCCCGACGGTTACTTTGAAGTGAATTATTTATCACCCGGAAATTACAGAATTGTTGCATTTGAAGACACCAATTCGAATTCGGTTTACGATGCCGGAAAGGAAAAAATCGGTTTTCTTAAAGATAAAGTTGTTCTCGACAAAAGCATTTCAGGTTTGAAGATCAATCTTTATCCTTCCAGAAAAGCCAGAAAATATGTCGAAATGAAAGAAAATCCGGGAGGAATTTTAATGACTTTCGAAGGCAATCCGGACAAGGTGAAAGTGCTTTCACTCAATGAAAAACTTCAGGATTATAAAATAACGCAGCTGCCAAAATCAGATTCTATCAATATCTGGTTTGATGCCAAAAAACAAAACGTAGGAATTGCCAACAGCGAAAACCTGAAATTCAGTTATGATGACGGCGTAAAACAGGATACCGTTTCAGTTTTTTACCGCTACAATGCGAAAAATGAAATGACGGTTTCTAATGCAAAAGGAAATTTACTGGCTCCGAATCAGGATTTCGTCATCACTTCCAATTATTTTATCGATAAAATTCAGCCTGAAAAATGGTCTTTGGTTTCTGACAGTATCAAACAGGAATTCACGGCGTCAGTTTCCGAAAAAAACCCTTTCGAAATACATATTAAATCCAGTTTTAAAGAAGGTAAAAAATATTCGTTGACCGTTCCGAAAGAAACTGTTTCTTCATTTTACGACACCATCATCAAATCATACCGTTTTGATTTTGAAGCCGATAAAACTGAAAACTACGGAACACTTGTAGTGACCATTCAGAATGCACCTGCAGAAAAATTCTGGCTTCAGCTGCTATCGGAAAACGGTTCGGTTTCTTATTCCAGATACGGAAAAGAAAGCCAGCAGACTTTCAATTCGCTGAAACCCGGAAAATACAAACTCAGAATTCTGGTAGATAATAATGAAAACGGAATTTGGGATTCTGCCGACTTCTCCAGTTTAGAATTTGCTGAGGATGTTTTTGTTTTGGATAAAATTGTGGAAATCCGTCCGCTGTGGGAAATCCGTGAAACATGGAATCTTCAGGCTGCTGATGCTGCTGTACCGGTGGCGGAACCTTCTACATCAGCAACAGTTCCCGTAATAGCTCCTAATCAGCCTAAAAAACCTTAATGAAAACCTTTAAAAAAATTATTTACTGGTCTTTAACTGTTATCGCTTTAATTCAGTTTATTCCGGTAAACAGAACGAATAAAACGGTGGATCAAAAGGTGAATTTTGTAACGGTTTTCAATACGCCAAATAATGTTCAGCAAGTCCTGAAAAAAGCTTGCTACGACTGTCACAGCAACGAAACCGTTTATCCTGATTATGCTTACATAGCGCCAATTTCATGGTCCATCAAACATCACATCAACGAAGGACGCGAGCATCTAAATTTCTCGGAATGGGGAAAATTCAATAAAGACCTGAAGAAGAATATGCTTAAAAACGCAGGACAGTCCGTGAAAGATTATTCCATGCCTTTTCCGGGATATGTTGCACAACATCCCGAAGCGAACCTTACCAAAGCAGAAAGGGTTTTACTCGTCAATTATTTTGAAGGTCTTCTGAAATCAGAGAATTACTGATTTTTGAATTCGATTATTTTCGAACCTGTCTCGGTCTGTTGAAAATCGAAAGAATGACGCCGGCAAAAAGACCGATGGTCTTCAGTCCGGAAAATTTAGAATCTGCAGGTAAAAACGCACCAATCACGCAGATTGCAGCCGCAGCATACATCGGATACAGAAAGTTTTTGTTCGTCAAAGTTGGCGCCTGAAAAAAGAAACTTGCTCCTATCAAAACATAAAACAGTTTATTGTAAAGCAAATCGTTGATTTCGGGAGAGAACAGATTGAAAAATCCTATAACCAGGCAAATAAGTGCTGCGATGGATAAAATTCCCTGTATGGTCTGTGTATTGGTATTCATTAATAACTTTCGGTTTGGTTAGGGAAATCAGCGGTTTTTACGTCTTTCACATATTGGGAAACGGCTCCGGTAATTTCGGTATATAAATCAAGATATCTTCTTAAAAATTTCGGTGAAAAGCCCTGGTTCATTCCCACCATATCGTGGTAAACGAGAACCTGGCCGTCACAATCGGGTCCGGCACCAATTCCAATCGTTGGGATAGAAATGCTTTCAGAAACTTTCTTCGCCAGTTCGGCAGGAATTTTTTCAAGCACTAAGGCAAAGCATCCGAGTTCTTCCAGAAGTTTGGCATCAGAAAGGAGTTTTTCCGCTTCGGCATCTTCTTTTGCCCGCACTTTATAGGTTCCGAATTTATAAATGGACTGTGGAGTTAACCCCAAATGCCCCATCACAGGAATTCCAGCATTTACAATTTTTCTGATGGAATCTTCAATTTCTACACCGCCTTCAATTTTAACGGCATGCGCGCCACCTTCCTTCATCATTCTTACTGCAGATTCCAGGGCTTTTTCAGAATTACTCTGATAAGTTCCGAACGGTAAATCTGCAACAATCAAAGCTCTTTCTACGCCACGTACAACACATTGGGTGTGATAAATCATCTGATCCAAAGTGATGGGAAGCGTTGTTTCGAAACCGGCCATTACATTTGCGGCTGAATCGCCGATAAGGATTGAATCTACACCACCTGCATCCACCATTTTAGCGGTAGTATAATCATATGCAGTAAGCATCGTGATTTTCTCTTTGTCGAATTTCATTTTCCGCAAAGTCTCGGTAGTGATCTTTTTTATTTCTGAATGTACAGACATAAGCTAGGATTGAGGCTGACGACCGGTGATTATGGATAATCATCAGCTGTCAATTATTAATTTAGAGAGAAACGTGACCCAATTTAATGAGTTTTTCGTGATTTAATATTTTAAGGTTTCTTCCTTCCACTTCGATAAGACCATCCTGTTTAAATTCAGATATCAGACGGATGGCACTTTCTGTGGCAGTTCCGATGATGTTGGCGATCTCTTCTCTGGTTAACGAAATTTTAATAAATCCTTCAGGATCTGTACCCAACTTTTGCTCCAGTAACAATAAAATTTCGGCCAGTCTTTCACGAACTGTTTTTTGAGCAAGGAAAGTAACGGTGTTTGAAGATTCACCTAATTCGAAAGCAATTTTCTGCAGCATCACGAACGAAAGTTTTGGCGCCACTTCCAGAAGATGCAGAAAAATACCCGAAGGTAAAAATTGGGCCTCGACATCTGTCATCGCTTCGGCTTTTGCCTGAAAATCTTCGCCACAAAGCAAAGAACGGTAACCTATTAAATCTCCTTCTTTGATAAAACGCAGAATCTGCTCCTTTCCGTACACCCCTTGTTTTGAGAGCTTTGCTGTTCCTTTACTTAAAAAATAAACACCGTTTGGTGTTCCGCCATCATCGAAGATGGTTTCTCCTTTATGAAATTTAAGAACCTGTTTTGCAGACAAATATTCTGCATAATCTGCCGGGGACAGCATTTCTCTGAAAGAATCATCACTAAATACTTTTTGCAGACTCTCTTCAATTAGCGTTTGTTTTTCTAACGACATGTTTTTATGACATTTATCAGCAAAAATAGGACATTTAAACCCTAGGCACAAATTTATTTGTCATAATTTTGCACGTTAAATTTATAAAAAAGTGTCTGAAAACTGTTTCCATTGCGGCCAGAATATTGAAAAAGAGCGAATCCCGTTTGACGAGAAGATCTTTTGCTGCAACGGCTGCAAATCCGTATACGAAATCCTGAGCATGAATGACTTGGGTAATTTCTATGAACTTAACAAACGCTCCGGAATCCGTCCGAGTGATGACAATACCTCCCAGTTCGACTATCTCGATACCCCGGAAATTTTCAGCACTGTAACTGATTTTTCAGAGGGAAATACAAGTCTTGTTACTTTCAAAATCCCTGTCATCCACTGTTCTTCATGCATCTGGCTGCTGGAGAGTCTGCATACTTTAAATAAAAACATTAATTATTCTCAGGTAAATTTCACAAGGAAAAACGTACAGATTTCATTTAATCATACCGAACTCAAATTAAGTGAACTTGCGAAATTCTTAACCAATCTAGGTTATAAACCTGTCGTCAATTTGGAAACAGCCGACAAAAAAGAAGAATTTCTGGATAAAACTCTGCTGATCAAATTAGCAATTGCCGGTTTTGCGTTCGGGAACGGAATGTTTTTCAGTTTACCTGAATATACCAGTCAGTGGTCCGGAACGACAGATTTCTGGATGGAGACCTACAAAGATCTTTTCCGGTTTATCATGTTCCTTTTGGCTACCCCGGTAGTTTTTTACTCCGCTTCCGATTATTTTAAATCTGCTTGGTACGGCTTAAAAAACAAGATCGTCAACATCGATGTGCCCATTGTTTTGGGGATCATCATGCTTTACGGAAGAAGTATTTATGAAGTTCTTACGGATTATGGCGCAGGCTATTTTGATACGTTATGTGGACTTCTGTTCTTTATGTTGCTCGGAAAAGTATTTCAGAAAAGGACCTACAGCGCCCTTGCCTACGACAGAGATTACAAATCCTTTTATCCGATCGCGGTAACGAAAGTTGATTTCAACGGAAAACAGGAAAACATCCTTCTTTCAGACTTGAAAATCGGGGACCGAATTATGGTGAGAAACCAGGAAATCATTCCTGTAGACGGGATTTTGATTAATGGAGAAGGCAACATCGACAACAGTTTTATCACTGGTGAAAGCGCATCCATTCCTAAAAAAGCAGGCGATAAAATTTTTGCGGGAGGGAAACAACTCGGTTCTGCACTGGAACTGGAAGTGATAAAAACCGTCAACCAAAGTTATCTTACCCAACTTTGGAACAAAGAAGCCTTTAAAAAATACGAAACCGGACTGGACACTTTAACCAACGAAATCTCCAAATATTTCACCTTCATTATTTTAGGAATCACGCTGATAGCCGGAATTTATTGGGGAAGAATTGATTTTGAAAAAATGTTCCAGGTGGTGGCTGCCATCCTTATTATTGCCTGCCCGTGTGCTTTGGCGCTTTCCGCTCCATTTACTTTCGGACATGTGATGCGGATTTTGGGAAGAAATAAATTCTATGTAAAAGACACGCTGACTATTGAAAAAATATCGAAGATCAACACTTTGGTTTTTGATAAAACCGGAACCATTACCCACCATAAAAAATCAAATATTAATTTTGAAGGTTCTGAAATTCAGGAATTTGATTTAAAAAACATTAAGAGTCTTGTTAAAAACTCAAACCATCCACTGTCAAAATCGATATATGAATTTTTAGAAATTCAGGATGAATATTTTCCTGTTGAAAACTTTAAAGAAATCCCGGGGAAAGGCTATGAAGCGGAAGTTCGCGGAAATTTATATAAAATTGGCTCTGCAAAACTGGTCGGTCAGGAATCCAAAAACCTGGAAACGGCAGTTTACATCAGCAAAAATGAGGTGTTTTTAGGAAAATATATTTTTAAGAATGAATACCGTGACCATTTAAACACGCTGTTTACCAATCTTGATCATTATCAAATTCATATTTTAAGCGGTGATAATTCTTCCGAAGAAAATCAGTTAAAAA